>CAVOLE010000007.1:0-20498 GCA_963696665.1 uncultured Alphaproteobacteria bacterium | reverse complement strand
GACTTACGTCGGCGTCAACATCTTTGCGCAACAAATCGTTTTCGGCGCCGCGCTGATCTTTGCTGTCTTCGTGACAATCGACCGCAGCAAGCTTCCGATCATAAAATGACTTGGTTCGACGAGGCCGGGTGATAGACGGGGATCACGTATGGGCCCTCCGGGATGATCGCGACCGCGTTGTCGCCGGTGGCGCGACAGGCTGTCGGCGATCGCCCCCTCCACCGAATTGACCATCTGGACGGCGGTGATGCGCTTTTCCTCCTGGTCTAGGCCCGGCGTGTAAAGCTGGATCTGTCCGACGCGCATGGTCTTCAATCTGCATCTCGGTTTGCCATTCGTCGATGTCCGCGAGCGACTTGGCGTTGAGCGTGGCGAGAAAGCGGTCGCCGCCCAACTCGACCAGACGCGTCTGCGCGTCCCGGAATTCGCGCGCAGCCCGATCCTTCATAATAAAGCTGAGGCGACAATGATCGTCCCGCCGGGCTCCAGGATGTCGATTGGCGTCACCATGGCCTTGATCGTCTGATAATAGGTCTTATCGAGCGGGTAGCCGGCCGACGAGGTGACAATTGTTTTGAACCGACGAGGAACGCGGATCCGCGTCGATTTCGTGACAAAGTCGACGGCCGCCAAGTGGCTCGCGATGATTTCGCCGAACGACGCGAAAACCAGGTCGCGGTCGTCGTCGATGACGACGTTAAGAGCGTAAATTTCGCCGATCATGCGGACAATCTCGAGCTGCTCCTCATGCAACGGGTTGCCGGCCAGATTGCACTGGATAGCTAACGGATCCTCCATGAATCGCGCGGAGTGAAAGGTCCGAATGGTTGCTTGACCGGCGACGCCCGGCGCGACGACTTTGCGGCCTCCCGACCAGCCGGCCATGAAGTGCGGCTCGACGAGCCCTGTCGCGATTTTCAGATCGGCCTCCATGAAGCGGCGGTCGATAGAAACCGGAGTGCCGCGCGTCGCGGTTCGTCCGAGGCCAACGTGCTCGGCGTCATTGCGGGCGAAATGGTTGACGACGTGCACATGTTCGAGCACCCACGGATCGCCCACGAGTTCGGCAAGCTCCTCGCCCTCGTTGGGTCGGTGCAGCCCTGTTGCCACCAGCACTGTGATCCGATCGGCGGGAATGCCGTTCGCTGTCAGAGTTTCGATCATCGGACGCAGGAACAATCGATTGGGGACGGGGCGGGTGATGTCGCAGATCAGTATGCAGGCGCTCTTCCGGCCGCGGGCGAGCTCTCGGAGCGGCATTGCGCCGATCGGGGCCTCGAAGACTTGGTGAAGCGCCGCGGACGCATTCGGCAGTTTTGACAGCGCCGACTTGCGGATGATCGTGGGGTCGGCCGCGGCTGGCAGCGATACGGGCAGGGCCCCCGGCCAAAGGCGATCTCAATCGTCCGGTCTTTGCTCTCGCTCATTCAAACCTCCGAGGCAATTCTTATAACGCATCGGGCGGCTGGACTGATAGAGGTCTATGCTGGTGGACTTTTCGATGAACAGGGACTTGGACATCCATCTTGATCTCATCGGCGGCCTCTCAGGCGATATGTTCGTCGCTGGGCTCGTCGACTTGGCGCCTCACCTCGAGCCTCGCGTCGAGGAGAACTTGCGCCTTTGCGGCCCCTTGCTTGAGGGCGTCTCCTGCAGAATAGAAAGCGTCGGCGATGGGACTTTCGTTGGCCGGCGGTTTCACGTCGAACGAAGCGAAGCTCGCATGGCTCGAGATCACGAAGTGGAGCACGGGGAGACCCACAGCCACGCGCATGTCGACTGGCGCCTCATCCGGCGTGAGCTTGAGGCCTCGGCGCTCTATCCGGCCGTCAGACACCGCGCGCTCGCGATCTTTTCATTGCTGGCGAAGGCGGAGGCGAAAATCCATGGATGCGAGGTCGAGGATGTCCAATTTCATGAAGTCGGCGCCTGGGATTCGATTGCAGATGTCGTCAGCGCCGCGTTTCTGATTGAAGAGAGCGCCGCTACGAATTGGACGGTCGGCGCGATTCCGCTGGGCGCGGGCGCGTTCGCACAGCGCATGGCCTCTTGCCCATACCTGCGCCGGCGACCGCCCTCCTCCTCGAAGGCTTTCCCTTTGTTGATGATGGCGTCAGCGGCGAGCGCGTGACGCCGACAGGCGCTGCGATTGTGCGGAACCTGGTCCAAAATACGGGCAGCACGAATGCGCCGCGCCGCCTTACGGGATCCGGCGTCGGCTTTGGCGCGCGCATACTGCCGGGTCTCAGCAATTGCGTCCGTTTTCTGAAATTCGAGAAAGTTGGAGAGAAGCCAATCACAAATGACGTTCTCGTCATTGAGTTCGAAGTCGACGACCAGTCTGCGGAAGATCTCGCTTTGGCGCTCGACCGGCTACGGGCGAGGCCTGATGTCTACGACATCGTCCAGACGCCGGTCTTCGGCAAGAAGGGCCGCCTCGCGGTCTCGATACGTCTGCTCGGCGACCCCGCCGGGCTGGACGATATCGCCGCCCAATGTTTCGAAGAGACGGCGACGATTGGTTTGCGTCATCGCGTCGAAAGCCGGATTATCCTGCCGCGCGAGAGCCGCGTTACAAGGGTCGACGAGCGCGAGGTCAGGCTCAAGGTCGTCAAGCGGCCGAGCAGCCTGAGCGTCAAGGTGGAAGCGGACGACCTTGCCGCAACGCCGGGCCGCCTCGCTCGTGAAGCCCTGCGCCGCAAGGCCGAGCGCGACAAGGAAGGCTGATGGACGAAAAACGCCAACGGTTGGAAGCAATTTTGAGCGATCTCGGCCCGGCTTCGATCGCGGTCAGTGGCGGCGTCGACAGCATGACGCTCGCGGTCCTGGCTCATCGGATCGACCCCGGCAATTTCGCGATAGTGCATGCCATTTCTCCAGCGGTCCCGCCCGAGGCGACGGAGCGCGTAAGGGATTGGGCGGCGCGCGAAGGCTGGCGGCTCACGGCGCTCGACGCAGGCGAATTCGACGATCCCGACTATCGCCGCAATCCGGTCAACCGTTGTTTCTTTTGCAAGCGCAGCCTTTATTCTGCGATCGCCTCCAGAATCGGCGGCGCGATCGCGTCGGGAACGAACAAGGACGATCTTGGCGACTATCGGCCCGGCCTGGACGCCGCGCGAACGTTCAACGTCCGTCACCCCTATGTCGAAGCGGAGATCGAAAAAGCCTGCGTGCGCGCATTGGCGCGTGAGCTGGGACTTGGCGGCCTTGCTGAATTGCCTGCATCGCCTTGCCTCTCAAGCCGGATCGAAACGGCTATTCCGATCGATCCCGAAGCGCTTCGCTTGGTTCATCAGGTAGAGCAGCTTGTTTCCGATCGGCTCCGACCGCAAACCGTCCGATGCCGCGTGCGAAGCACGGGACTGGTCATCGAGCTCGACGACGCTTCTTTCAAGAGGTTTCGGGAGACTAAGTCCGATCTAGCGAATGAGGTCGAGGGATTGCTCAAGGCCGCGAACCGGCCCTCCTCCATCGCCTTCGCGCCCTACCGAATGGGCAGCGCTTTCGTTGGCGCGCGCGTTTGATGAGTTCGGACGTTCAGCTCGACTTTGATCGACGCCAGCGCATCGGCCTCGATGAAGCCATCTTTTGCGACGGCAAATCGGTCGCGCAGATAGAAGTGATCCTCGAAAAAGCCGCTGGCGCTCGCGCGCCATTGCTCCTGACCCGACTTTCGAATGAAAAGCTTGCCGCACTCCCCGGCATCTACCGAGAAGCCTTGGACCATTGCGCGATTTCGAAGACCGCCTTCTTTGGCGAACCGCACGCGATCGAGCGCAAGGGCGATGTTGCGGTCGTCGCCGCGGGAACGTCCGATGCGGCGGTCGCGCGCGAGGCGCTCCGCACCTTGCGATATCGTGGCCACGAGGCGGAGTTGATCGTGGATGTTGGCGTCGCCGGACTCTGGCGCCTGACGAAGCGGCTCGACGAGATCAAACGTCACCCGATACTGATCGTTGTGGCGGGCATGGATGCAGCGATTGCAAGCGTTCTCGGCGGCCTCGTCGGCGGCGCGATCATATGCGTGCCGACATCGGTCGGTTATGGCGCCGCGGAAGGAGGCCGCACGGCGCTCAATGCGATGCTCACGAGTTGCGCGCCGGGACTGCTCGTCTGCAACATCGACAATGGGTATGGCGCCGCCGCCGCCGCGCTCAGATTGATCGCGGCAAGCGACCGGTTGCATCAGGCAGCCGGCGGCGAGCATGCCGGGGGCGCGGGGTAGGCGCTGCGATAAACTTCAAGCGAGCGGGCGGCTTCGGCCGCCCTTTTCGTTTCCTGCACTGTGATCGACGTCACAGCGCCGTGAAGTCGTTGCGGCTAATTCCTGGGCTCAACGGGCTGGGGCCCGGAGTTTCCGAGATGTCGCAACAACACCGTCCACATGAACTGCGGCTTGCGGTTTCCTCCGCAGCCGATGCGCTAATTTCCGACCTTGGCTCTGAGGCGTACGCTGTCGCTCGCCGGCGCGCCGAAGAGGCAAGCAGTGATCTGCTCGCGAGAGATTGGAGTGAAGTTGCGCTCGTGATCACACGCAAAATGGCTAAGCGCTCGTCCCTGTTTGGCTGGATATTTCATTAGTTTTGAAATCCGCCTGATGAAACCGGGCGCTGCGTTTGGCGATCCGTTCACAGATACGACGGGGCGGCTTCCGAGCCGCTCTTTTTGTTGCTGTCTGCACTTGGCGGAGGCCTTTAGCGGCGATAGAGGGATTGAAAATGTCCGATTACGGATATTCACCGGCCCGCTGATCAGGGAGCATTGAAGCCGGGCGCGGAATCCGGACTGGCTCACGCATACTTACCGCCTTCGTATGTTTTTAGCCATTCGGCCAACTCATGCTCCACCCAAGCGAGAGCCTCGGCCTTCCTGGTAAATCCCTCAATCTGCGTCTCACGCCCGTGTGGCGGGGTGACGCGCACATACCAACCCTTTCCGCTTTTCACTCGGACCGGGTCAAACCTAGCTTTCGACGTGGAAACCGGCATCATGATATTATGCGACGCGTTGCACCAGAATACCAGAACGAAATTCCTTAGCTTATCCGAGCAACCGGTGCTCAAATCGATGCTACGCCGGATGCAAAGCACGGGATACCACGCATGGAGCCAACTTATTGGCGGACACGCGAAGATCTCTCGCCGACGCCATCCGACAGCTCGCAGCGATTGAAGCCGGCCCACCGATCGCCAAGCCGCTAACCAGAGAGCAGGCGATCAATATCGCTACCGAGCAGATCGGCCTTTTTGAGAGCGTGTTGCGTCGATATGGAGGTGGGCAAAACGCCGGTCCAACCGCATGACAGTGCGCGTCGAGCAAGGGAACTTCTGCGGCCCAATCAAACCGACCGAAATGACCCATTTCTGCGGCCCTTGTGAAACGAGCCGATATGCGCTATAGGTCTGATATCGAGTTTCGGCCGGACGACTTGGCCTCGCCGCGCGATAGCGTCGCGACTGACGACCTTCTTCCAAAATCTCGATCCCTATGAGCTGGCTGCGCGCGAGTGCGCGGCTGGCTAAACACGTACCTGAAAGAAGTGTCCATGACGCAAGGAACCGTAAAGTGGTTCAACGACCAAAAAGGCTTTGGCTTTATCCAGCCGGATGACGGCAGCAAGGATGTGTTCGTTCACATCAGCGCCGTCGAGCGGGCCGGGATGCGCAGCCTGAGCGAGGGACAGAAGGTCTCTTACGACATTGTCGCCGATCGAAGGACTGGAAAGTCTTCGGCTGATAATCTGAAGGCCGCCTGACCTGCGCCGCTAGCCATATCGCCTTGACCACGGATGTACTGGTAAGGCTTGCATGGTTCGAAACCCCGCGTGCGGCGCGCCGTGCGCGGGGTTTTTGTTGCTGGTTTTGCTTCGCGCCGAGCGCATAATCGACGGTGAGGTCTGTTCGCAGCAGGCTGGGGTGAGGAGGACGCAAGCCGCGGAGGCGTTGGCGCGGCGAGGCGAGGCGACCTCTGACCAGAAAGCCAGAGAGGCGGTCAAATCATGACCCTCCATAAGTTCGTCATCGGCCAAGCGGTTGACTTCAACAGGAAACTCCGATGGATGTCCGGGGGTCCTTATGAGGTGGTGAGCGTGCTGCCCGTCGACGGCGCTGATTCTCCCACCTATCGCGTCAAGAGCAAGGCCGAGCCTTTCGCCCGCGCCGCCAAGGAAACCGATCTTGTCGCCGTCGGCTTGGCCCCGAGCGAACAATCAGCGTCCGTGCGGTGGGCTGATCTTCTGTCTCAACCCTCCCGCCCTTTCCGATCGCGGTGACGACCCTAACGAAGTTTCCTACCCGCTCGAAATCGGCACTCTGGGCTTTACAAGCGGAGGCCGGCGCCGCGCCTCCGGGGCGAGAGCTTTGGCGACGTGATCATCCGCGGCGCGAGGGGCGTCTTTGTGAAGACGGGAAAGTTTTTCCGACTCGGGGAGGAAACGGTAAGAACCTACTGGAAGTGACGGCTTCGTGATTCCCGGTCGAACCGACCTGAGTGGAGGCGAAATGTCCGTCGAACAAATTTTGGCCTCGCCAACCAGCAGCGCTTCGCGTGGTTCGGTGTGTTGCGCAGCGGCGCCGGTCGCGCGGAGGCCCGGAAATATGCTTCGGATCTTCAGATCCGACTGCCGAACATCCTCACTCCCATGGCCAATTTGTCGGGAGACAACCAGCAAAAGGTCGTCATTGCGCGCTGGCTGGCGACCGCGCCCGCGTGCTCATGTTCGATGAGCCCACCCGCGGCGTCGACGTCGCGGCGAAGGCGGAGATTTACGCCCTGCTACGTCAGCTTGCCGCCGCAGGCGCGGCCGTTTTGGTCATTTCGTCGGAACTACCGGAACTTTTGCTGCTGTCTCACCGGATAGTTTCGGCGTCGTCAACCGAGGCCGGCTCACACAAATCCTGGAAAACAACAGCCATCTCAACGAGGACGTGCTGATGCGTCACGCAACCGCAGGGAGTCTGTTGTGATCCAAAGCGGCGCCAAGACGCCGAGCCTCACCGCTTTCGCATCAACGACCCCTCCGCTGAACCGGGACCTCTTCCGAAAGGCGAGCGTCCTGATCGGCTGCGTTGCTCTTTTTGCGATCTTCTCCGTGCTCGCGAGCAGCTTCTATCAGCCGTCCAACCTGATCGACATCATGCAGCAATCGTCGATCAATGCGGTCATCGCCGTGGGCATGACGCTGGTGATCATGGCTCGCGGCATTGATCTTTCGGTCGGCTCCATTGTTGGCCTGTCGAGCATGGTCGCTTCTGACCTCATGAGCCACAACATCGTGCTCGGCATTTTCGCCGGCCTCGTGGTGGGAGTGATCTGCGGCCTCGTCAACGGAGTGCTGATCGCCAAGCTCAAGCTGCTTGACTTCATCGTGACGCTCGGCACGCTGAGCGTCTTTCGCGGCGCAGCGCTCATCTACACCAACGGGCGGCCAATCTACGGACTGCCGGAAGGATTCCGCGCGGCCTTCGGTGGCCAGTCTGCTCGGCGTTCCCACGCCAGTCATCATGGCCATCGCGGTCGCCGCCCTCGCCTTTTTCCTGATCCGCTTCACGGCGCTAGGCGAACAGATCGTCGCTGTCGGAGAAGCTGGTATCGACCTCTGAGGTGAAACGGGAAGTCTAGAAACTCCATCTGGGTGTCGGCGTCGAATTGGCCAGGAACGGCCGCCATGGGGGCGCATTCGGGCGGTGTCGAAACGGTTGCGCAAACGTTTCGATGTGCTAGCGTTGGCGGGAATAAAGCCGCGCTGCGAGGCGCGCGACGGCGAGGAACGCGGGAGGCGACGTGTCGACGATTGCCGACGTGGCGCGGGAGGCGGGCGTCTCGGTCTCGACCGTTTCACACGTCATCAACGGCACGAGGCGCGTTTCGCCGACGACCGCAAGCGCGGTGAAAGCGGTCATCGACGCGATCGACTATCGCCCGAATGACATCGCTCGCTCGCTGAAGATGGCCACGACCCGATCGGTTGGGATCGCCATTTCAGCGATCGCCAATCCCTACTTCACTGACATCATTTGCGCGATCGAGACCGAGTGCGCCCGGCTCGGCATGATGATTTTCCTCTCCGACACCCAAGATGACCCGGATCGCGAACTTGCGGTCTTGACCGCGCTGCATCAGCGGCGGGTTGACGGGGTCATCCTGGCGCCGAGCGCCGACCCCGAACGACGCGCACTTGCTTATCTGCGAGCGGCGCAGCTCCCTTGCGTTCTGGTCGACCGCACGCCTGACTTCTTCGTTCGATCAGGTTGGCGTCAACAATCGCACGGCGATGCGCGAGCTGGTGAACTATGTCGCCGGCCTCGGGCATCGCCGCATCGGTTATATCGGCGGCCATCCGGATTTTGAGACCACGCTCGAGCGTATCGTCGGCTACCGCAACAGCCTTGAGCGTTTCGGGATTGATTTCGACGAGCGCTATCTCGTCACCGGCAACGCGTCGACCGCGAGCGCCGCCGAGGCGACGCATGCGCTGCTCTCGCTGCCCGATTCACCCACGGCGATTGTGACTGGCAACAATATGGCGACGATCGGCGCGATGGGGGCGGTGCGGGCGATGGGTTTGAGCGTTCCCGCCGACATTTCGATCGCCGGCTTCGATGATTTCGAGTGGGCCGATTATTTCGAGCCGCGACTCACGCTCGTCGCTCAGCCCTGTGAGGAAATCGGCCGGAGGGCAGCGTTCTTGTTAATGGAGCGAATCGCAGCGCCCGACGGAGTGCGCCGCACCGTGCGCCTCGACGCCACGCTCAGATTGCGCAACTCTTGTGCGAGGCCACGATGAGCGCGACGGCCGAAACCGTGGTCCCGCTGCTGGTGATGGAGGGCGTCGTCAAGCGCTTCGGCGGCGTCCAGGCGCTCCGTGGCGTGGACTTTGATCTGCGCCGCGGCGAGATTCACGCGCTGCTCGGTGAGAACGGCGCCGGCAAATCGACGTTGATGAACATTCTGTCCGGGGTCGTCGAACCCGACTCTGGCGAAATGAGGATCGATGGCGCGCCCGTGCGCTTCGCCGACCCTCGCGCCTCGCAAGCCGCGGGCGTCGCCACCATCTTCCAGGAGCTCGACCTCGTGCCGAGCCTCGACGTCACCGCCAACCTGTTCTTGGGCCGAGAGCTCACGCGAGCGGGCGTGCTCGACAGGGCGGCGATGCGGCGTGCGGCCCGCTCCCGCCTTGAAGCCGTCGGCGTTGAGATCGATGTTGATCAGCCGGTGGCTGAGCTCTCGGTCGGGCGGCGGCAGATTGTCGCTATCGTGAAGGCGCTGACCTACGCCTCGCGCATCCTGGTGATGGACGAGCCGACCGCCGCGCTCACTGCGGCCGAAGTCGAGCGGCTGTTTGCGGTGATGCGGGACATCGCCGCGCGCGGCGTCGGCATCGTCTACATCTCCCATCGGCTCGAGGAGGTCCCGCGCGTCGCCGATCGGGTCACGGTATTGCGCGACGGCCAGGTGGCTGGAATCGCTTCAGCGCGCGCGCCGCAATCGGAGCTCGTTCGCCTTCTGGTCGGCAGGCCGCTCAACGAACTCTATCCGCGCCGCAGCGGCGCGTTCGGGCGGCGCGTGCTGCATTTGCAGGGCGCGCGCTACCGGCCCAAGCGCGCGCGCGCTGGCTGGCAGGCGCCCGACGGCGTCTCGCTCGAGGTGCGCGCCGGCGAGATCGTCGGCCTGGCCGGGATCATGGGGGCAGGGCGCACGGAACTGTTGACCGCGCTCTACGGCGCCGCCGGACCCGGGCGCTGGTCGGGCGTGGTCGAAATCGATGGCGCGCCCGCGCGCCTCGCCTCGATCCGGAATGCGCGCGCTGAGGGTCTGGGTTTCGTGACCGACGATCGCCGCGGCAGCGGCCTCATGTTGCGCGACAGCGTCGGGCGCAATCTGGTGATGTCGGTCTTACGCAAAGTCTCGCCGCTGTTCCTCATGTCCAAGCCGCGGGAAGACGAGCTCGCGCGCAAGGCCATCCGCTCCTTCGACGTGCGTCCGCCCTTGCCGGAGGTTCCAGTCGGCGCGCTGTCAGGCGGCAACCAGCAGAAGGTCGTGCTGGCCAAGGAGGTGCTCGGGAACCCGCGGCTTTTGCTGTTGGACGAGCCGACGCGCGGCGTCGACGTCGGCGCAAAGGGAGAGATTTACGCCCGCATTCGCGAACTCGCGGGACAGGGGCTCGGCGTTCTCATCGCCTCGAGCGAAATGCCGGAACTGCTGGGCTTATGCGATCGGGTCGTGGTGCTGAGCCGCGGCCGCACGGTCGCCGAGTTTCCCGGCGGCGCCGATGAGCATGAAGTCCTGGCCGTAGCCGAAACGAGCGAGGATGCCGCGCATGAATGACGCAGCGCCCGCGCGCGACGCCTCGGCCTCCATGCCCGCCTCCTGGCGGCGCATCGATCTTCTCGCCGTCGCCGTCCGCTTTCAGAGCGTCATCGGCCTCATCGTGGTGGTGATCGGTGGGATCATCTTCTCGCCCCGGCGGCATGGCCACATTCTGTTTCTGGGGCTCGACAACATCGCCAATATCGTGCGCGCGGTGTCGGAGACCGGGATCATCGCGGTCGGCATGACATTCGTCATCATAACCGCCGGAATCGACCTCTCCGTGGGCGCGCTCTTAAGCCTGTCGAGCGTGCTGACCGCAACCATCATGACCACCGCCGGTTGGGGATTGATCCCGACGGTCCTGTTCGTCGTCGCCTGCGGCGCCGCCTTCGGCGCGGCTCAGGGTCTCATCTCCACCCGCTTCCGGCTCGAGCCGTTCATCGTGACTCTCGCCGGACTGCAGGTCGCGCGAGGTCTCGCGCTCGTCATCTCCAACAACCAGTACATCAACATTTCCTACGGCAATGGGCCGGGCCTCGCGCCGCCGGTGTTCTCGATCCTGGGCGATCGCTTGTTCAACAACATTGTGCCGGTGGCGACGCTGGTGTTCGTCGTCGTGGCGGCGATCGCCACCTTCGTGCTCAACTTCACCCGGTTCGG
This sequence comes from uncultured Alphaproteobacteria bacterium, assembly GCA_963696665.1. Lineage (GTDB taxonomy): Bacteria > Pseudomonadota > Alphaproteobacteria > Rhizobiales > Beijerinckiaceae > Roseiarcus. Next base: position 9,524 of record CAVOLE010000007.1, on the reverse strand, counting down.
GCGCTATGTCTTCGCCGTCGGCGGCAACGAGCGGGCGGCGCGCCTCTCGGGTGTGCCGGTCACGGCGGTCAAAGTCTCGGTCTATGCCATCACCGGCCTCGTGTCGGCGATCGCCGGCATCGTTCACGCCGGGCAGTTCAATTTCGGCAGCGCCAACGACGGCACCGGCTACGAACTCGTCGCCATCGCCGCCGTCGTCATCGGCGGCACGAGCCTGTTCGGCGGCGCCGGCTCCATGGTCGGGACGGTCGCCGGCGCGATCATGCTCGGCGCTCTCGCCAACGTGCTGCAACTCAACAACATCAATGCGGCTCTGCAATTGCTCGCGACCGGCGCGATCATCGTGCTCGCCGCGGTTCTTCAGTCTCTCGTCCGTCGCCGCGAGGGACTGGGTCGATGAATGCGAGGCGGCGCAACAACGAGGTGTGCAACAGGCAACGCCGTGTTCGCCGCCCGGCCGGTTAAAGGATTCGATCAGGACACGTCAAGGAAGGGAGTGAAAATCATGGCTTTTGTATTCGCGAAGAGAACTGCGGCGCTGATGCTCGGCGCAGGCGCGCTGGCGCTTGCCGCCGGGGCGGCGAGCGCGGCGCCGCTCGTCAAGGAATGCGGCAAGAACGGCAATTTCGTCATCGGCTTCTCGCAAGCCAACAACGCCGAGCCCTATCGCCAGCACGTCAATGACGAACTGACCGCGGCGGCCAAAAAGGTCCCGCAATTCACGCTGCAGATCGCCGACGGCGCCGGCAACGTGAACACGCAGACCTCGCAGATGGATAATTTCATCACCCAGAAGGTCGATCTCATCCTCATCTCGCCGTTCGAGGCCGCCCCGCTGACCCCGGTGGTGGCGCGGGCGATGAAGGCCGGCATTCCGGTCATCGAGCTCGACCGCAAGACCGTCGGCCAGCCTGGCAAGGACTACACGGCCTTCATCGGCGGCGACAATTTCAAGATCGCGGACGAGGCGGGCAAGTACATGGCGACGAAGCTTCTGCCCGATGGCGGCGACGTCGCCGTGCTCGAAGGACTGCCGAGTTCGACTCCCGCCGTCGAACGTCTTGACGGTTTCAAGGCTGGTGTGAAGGACAACCCGAAAATCAAGGTGGTCGCCGAGCAGGCCGCCGACTGGCTGCCGGACAAGGCGCAGACCGCGTTCGCCGCGATGCTGCAGGCCCATCCAGACATCAAGGCCGTCTATGCGAGCAACGACATGATGGCGGCCGGCGCCCGTTTGGCGGCCAAGGGAGCGGGCAAGAAGGACGGCGACATCAAGATCATCGGCACCGACGGCCTGCCGGGACCGGCGGGCGGCATCCGCGCGGTCGCGGAAGGCGAGTGGGCGGCGACGTTCACCTATCCGACCGGCGGCCCCGAGGCGATCGAGATGGCAAAAAAGATCCTGCTCGATTGCGCCGAGAGCGTGCCGACCACGGTCACCGTGCCGACGACGGCGATCACGCCGGACAACGCCAAGTCCCTGATGGGGAATTAAGCCGGGGCCCAAGCCAGGCTGCTTAGAGCGGGAGCCGTCGCAAGACGGCTTCCGCGATGGGATGCCCGACCAGGTTCTGGAGCCGCTAGGCTTCCACATCGCCTCTAAGCGTCTCTCAACGTGACGCCATGACCGCTCTTCAGGTCGCGATGGTCTTTTCCGCATGACGTCCGTGCGCTTCAATTGCGCTCTCAGAACCACTCGCTAACCGATTGAGTAGTTGGCGCGCCCAACGGGAATCGAACCCGTGTTTCCGCCGTGAAAGGGCGGCGTCCTGGACCGCTAGACGATGGGCGCGGGCTCGTGGAGGAATCCGGTTCTGCCGAACTCGCGGGATGCTATAAGGTCGGCCGTTCGCGCTGGCAAGCCTCCGGCGCGTCCGAGACGACAGCAAGGAACCCAGAGGAAAAGAATGCGCGCCATCCGCATAGATCAGCCCGGCGGTCCGGAAGTGATGCGCCTCGAGGAGGTCGAGTTGACCCCGCCGGGGAAGGGCGAGGTCAGGCTGCGCCAGCATGCGATCGGGATCAACTTCATCGACATCTATCATCGCTCAGGCTTTTATCCGCCCGCAAAGACGCCATTCACGCCGGGGTCTGAAGGCGCGGGCGAGGTGATCGAGGTTGGTCCGTCGGTCGAGGGACTGAAGGTAGGCGATCGCGTGGCTTACGCCGGCTCGCCGGGCGCCTACGCGCAGGAGCGCAATATCGAAGCCCGGTTCCTGTTCAAGCTGCCGCGATCGATTTCCTACGACACGGCCGCGGCGATGATGCTCAAGGGCCTCACGGCGCAATATTTGGTGCGCCAGACCTACCGCGTCAAAGAGGGCGATACGATCCTGGTCCATGCCGCCGCCGGCGGGGTGGGCCAGATCCTGTGCCAATGGGGAAAAGCGCTTGGCGCGACAGTGATCGGCTGCGTCGGCACAGCGGAAAAGGCGGCGATCGCCAAGAAGGCGGGCGCCAAGCACACGATTCTCTATCGCGACGAGGATTTCGCCAAGCGGGTGAGCGAAATCACCAAGGGGGCGAAATGTCATGTGGTTTATGACGGGGTCGGCAAGGCGACCTTCCCGGCGTCGCTCGACTGCTTGAGGCCGTTTGGCATGTTCGCCAGTTTCGGCTCCGCCTCCGGAGCCGTGGAAGCGTTCAACATCGGCCTTCTGGCGCAAAAGGGCTCGCTGTTCGCGACCCGGCCGACGCTGATCACCTTCATGGCGGATCGCGCGCGGGCCGAGAAAATGGCGCGCGATCTTTTCCGCGTGGTCGGCCGCGGCGAGGTCAAGATCCAGATTGGCAGGAAGTGGCCTCTGGCGGAGGCGGCTGAGGCCCACGTCGCGCTCGAGAAGCGCGAGACGACGGGCTCCCTGCTTCTCGCGCCGTAAAGTCGCCCGCGGCCTTGCTTGCGCCAAGTTTGGGCGCCACCAGCCGGAGCTTGGCGCAAGCTGCCCGCCTTTGTATAGGTGGGTCGCCTGGCGCCCGTGTGGATGTGACTTACGAAGGGTGTGTTGACCCGAATGATCGAACCGACCGTGAAATCCGCCGACGTCGCCGTCACGCCCGCCAAGAAGGAGGAGGGCTGGTGGGAAACTGTCAAGGTCATCATCGAGGCGCTCTTGATCGCGCTCGTGGTGCGCACGGTCTTGTTTCAGCCGTTCAACATTCCCTCGGGTTCGCTGGTGCCGACGCTCCTGGTGGGCGACTACCTGTTCGTGTCCAAATACGCCTACGGCTATTCCCATTTCTCGCTGCCGAGCTTTCTCGACCTCGACCCCCAGGCCATGCCGGGCCGCATCTTCGCCTCCCAGCCCAAGCGCGGCGACGTCATCGTGTTCAAGCTGCCGAGCGATGGTCAGACCGACTATATCAAGCGGCTGATTGGTCTGCCCGGCGACAAGATCCAGGTTGTCCACGGGCGTCTCATCATCAACGGCCAGATGGTCCCGCGCGAGCCGATCAAACCTTTTCTGACCGTCAATCACTTCGGCAAACCGGAGGAGGCGCCGCAATATCTGGAAACGCTGCCGGGCGGCGTTCAGCACCGGATCATCCAGATCGACGGCGACGACGGGACCTTCGACAATACGAAGGTCTACGAAGTGCCCCCGGGCCACTATTTCATGATGGGCGACAATCGGGACAATTCGAGCGATTCGAGGCTCTCCGGGGATCAGGGCGGCGTCGGCTACGTGCCGTTCGAGAACCTGATCGGCAGGGCCGAAGTCATCTTCTTCTCGATCGACGAGGGGACGCCGGCGTGGGAGGTTTGGCGCTGGCCGTGGGACGTGCGCTGGGAGCGCATCTTCCAGCGCGTGCGCTAGACGCTAAGCAAGCGGGCTCCCGCGCGCAACCCGAAGGCGGTATAGTCGCGGCGGCGCGTCACTCCTTCCTTCCCGCCAGTCAAGCGGCGGCGCCAAGGCGCGACGGCTCCTCGATCGATTGGACGATGAACAAACAGCCGCGCGCCGAATTGTCCGCTTTGGAATCCCGGCTCGGTCACCGCTTCCGCAATTCCAGCCTCGCCGTCCTCGCGCTCACCCACCTTTCGGCGCAGAATTCGAGCGGGCAGGGCAGGGCGCAATCCTATCAGCGGCTCGAGTTTCTCGGCGACCGGGTGCTGGGCGTCGTGATCGCGAGCGAGCTCTATCGGGCCTTTCCGAAGGCGAGCGAGGGCGAACTGTCGATGCGGTTCGCCAAGCTCGTGCGGCGCGAGACCTGCGCCGAGATCGCTGCGCAATGGGACGTGGGGCCGCATGTCGCGCTGGGCCTGGGCGAAGCGCGCGGGGGCGGGCGCAAGAAGGCCGCGATCCTCGCGGATGTGTGCGAGTCCCTGATCGGGGCGGTGTTCGTCGACGGCGGCTTCGCCGCGGCCGAGGCGGTTGTCGTCAGCGCCTGGGGCGAGCGCATCACCGCCGACGCCGAGCCCGCCCGCGACGCCAAGACGGCGGTGCAGGAATGGGCCCAGTCGCGCGCGCTTCCTCCGCCCCGCTATGAGGAGGTCGAGCGCAGCGGCCCGGCGCACGCGCCTCATTTCGTCATGCGGGTCACGCTCGACGGCTTCGAGCCGGAAGTCGGCGCCGCGACCTCGAAGCGGGCCGCGGAACAGGCCGCGGCGCAGGCCTTTCTCGACCGCTGGGCCACGACATGAGCGACACCCGTTGCGGCTTCGTCGCGATCATCGGCGCGCCCAACGCCGGCAAGTCGACCCTTATCAACGCGCTCGTCGGCGAGAAAGTCTCGATCGTCACCCGCAAGGCGCAGACCACCCGGTCGACGGTGCGCGGCGTGCTCACAGAGGGCCAGGCGCAGATCGTGTTCGTCGACACGCCCGGCCTGTTCGCGCCCAAGCGCCGCCTGGACCGGGCGATGGTCGCCTCCGCCTGGAGCGCCGCGGCCGACGCCGACGCGCTCATGCTCCTCATCGACGCCCGCAAGGAGGCCGGGGAATCGAGCCTCACCGAGGAGACGCAAGCGATCCTCTCCACGCTCGGCGAGGCGCGGAAGCCGCGGCTCGCCGTCCTCAACAAGATCGACCTCGTCGAGCGGCCGAAGCTGCTCGAGCTTGCGGCCCGGCTCAACGCGGCGCTCGCCTTCGACGAGACGTTCATGGTCAGCGCCTTGGGCCGCGACGGACTCGACCGGCTGCTGGAGCGCCTCGCCGCGATGATCCCCGCCGGTCCGTGGCTCTATCCCGAGGACCAGATTGCGGAAGCGCCGATCCGTTCGCTCGCCGCCGAGATCACCCGCGAGAAGCTGATCGAGCGGCTGCACGACGAACTGCCCTATCAGGCGACGGTCGAGACCGACGAGTGGAAGGACCAGCCCGACGGCTCGGCCCGCATTGAGCAGACGATCTTCGTCACCCGCGAGGGCCACCGCAAGATCGTGCTCGGCGAGGGCGGGCGCACGATCAAGGCGATCGGCACCGCCGCCCGCAAGGACATCAGCGAAGCCCATGGCGCGCCCGTGCATCTCTTCCTGCACGTGAAAGTGCGCGAGCGCTGGCTCGACGACCCCGAGCGCTACCGGGCGATGGGGCTCGAGTTTCCGAAGGGGTAGCGGGCCCGTCGCCGCCTCCGCCGCCGGTGAGACGACCGCAAATAAACGTCCGTAAACGCTCGTAAACGCCCCATAAATGAGAGTAAACGCTAGTAAATTAGCTAGCGTTTACTAGCGTTTATTTTTCAGAATCGAGACTTTTCAATGGGTTACGGCCGATTCAAATAAGGAAACTCCGCCGCATCTGAACTCCTGCAAAACATCTACCGCGTTCCGGGCGCGAGGTCCGGTGAGTCCGGTTTCTAGCCAGCTCAGGAGATACTGTATAGCAAAGAATTCCGTTTATGTCAAATCCAAGCCGCGTTTCTAATTCAAACCGCAAATCGCGAGTGGCCTCTCATGTAGAGATTTTGCGGGAGCCGGGCGGAGCTAGTTGGAATCATCGATGCGACCGGGAATGGGTCGTTAGCACTCTCTTGTAATGAGTGCCAACGATAGCCACCTAAAGGAGGTCGTCAGACTGCTGTCGAGAGTTAGGGCATGATCCCAGGCCGGCAGAACAGCTCGACTGAAAGCGACTGCTCCATGAAATTTCGTCCGCTACACGACCGCGTTGTCGTCCGCCGCATCGAGGGCGAGGATAAGACGAAGGGCGGCATCATTATCCCCGACACCGTCAAGGAAAAACCGCAGGAGGGCGAAGTTGTCGCTGTCGGGCCCGGCGGCCGCGACGAGAACGGAAAGGTCACGCCCACTGAGCTCAAACCCGGCGAGCGGGTCCTGTTCGGCAAGTGGTCGGGCACGGAGGTCAAGATCGACGGCGAGGAACTCCTGATCATGAAGGAGACCGACGTCATGGGCGTGATTGAAGGCGCAACCGCTGTCAAGAAGGCCGCTTAAACACAATTCCTTTTATCAAGAATTGAAGGATCCAACTCATGTCAGCCAAAGATGTACGTTTCTCTTCCGACGCGCGCGACCGAATGCTGCGCGGCGTCGATATCCTCAATAACGCCGTCAAGGTGACGCTGGGCCCCAAGGGCCGCAATGTCATTCTGGACAAGTCCTACGGCGCGCCGCGCATCACCAAGGATGGCGTCACCGTCGCCAAGGAAATCGAGCTTTCCGACAAGTTCGAGAACATGGGCGCGCAGATGGTGCGCGAGGTCGCATCTAAGACCAACGATCTTGCCGGCGACGGCACCACCACCGCCACGGTGCTCGCCGCCTCGATCATGAAGGAGGGCCTCAAGCTCGTCGCGGCCGGCATGAACCCGATGGATCTTAAGCGCGGCATCGACATCGCGGTGACCGCAGTCGTCAAGGACATCGAAAAGCGCGCCAAGAAGGTGCAGTCGTCCGACGAGATCGCGCAGATCGGGACCATCGCCGCGAACGGCGACAAGACGATCGGCAAGATGATTTCCGATGCGATGAAGAAGGTCGGCAATGAGGGCGTCATCACGGTCGAAGAGGCCAAGAGCCTTGAACCGAGCTCGACGTCGTCGAGGGCATGCAGTTCGACCGCGGCTATCTCTCGCCCTATTTCGTCACCAATGCGGAGAAGATGCTGGCCGAGCTCGAGGATCCATACATCCTCATCCACGAGAAGAAGCTCTCCTCGCTCCAGCCGATGCTGCCCGTCCTCGAGGCGGTCGTACAAGCCGGCAAGCCGCTGCTCATCATCGCCGAGGATATCGAGGGCGAGGCGCTCGCGACGCTGGTCGTCAACAAGCTGCGTGGCGGCCTCAAGGTGGCCGCGGTTAAGGCGCCAGGCTTTGGCGATCGCCGCAAGGCGATGCTGGAGGATATCGCCATCCTCACCGCGGGCACGATGATTGCCGAAGATCTTGGCATCAAGCTTGAGAACGTGACGCTGCAGATGCTTGGCAAGGCTAAGCGTGTCCGCATCGAGAAGGAGAACACCACCATCATCGACGGCGGCGGCAAGAAATCCGACATCGAAGGCCGCATCGCCCAGATCAAGGCGCAGATCGAGGAGACGACCTCCGACTACGACAAGGAGAAGCTGCAGGAGCGTTTGGCCAAGCTCGCCGGTGGCGTTGCGATCATCCGCGTCGGCGGCTCGACCGAGGTCGAGGTCAAGGAGAAGAAGGATCGCGTTGACGACGCCATGCATGCGACCAAGGCCGCGGTCGAGGAAGGCATCGTTTCCGGCGGCGGCGTCGCGCTCCTGCGCGCCAAGGCGGCGATCGGCAAGCTCACCACGAGAACGAAGACGTCCAGTCCGGCATCAACATCGTGCTCCGGGCGCTCGAAGCCCCGATCCGGCAGATCGCCGAGAATTCTGGCGTGGAAGGTTCGATCGTCGTTGGCAAGGTCTAGAGAACAAGTCGCAAACCTTCGGCTTCGACGCCCAGACCGAGCAAGATGTCGACATGCTTGAACGCCGGCATCGTCGACAAGAATTGAAGGATCCAAACCAATGGCAGCCAAAGATGTACGTTTCTCTTCCGACGCGCGCGACCGATTGCTGCGCGGCGTCGATATCCTCAACAACGCGGTCAAGGTGACGCTGGGCCCCAAGGGCCGCAACGTCATCCTCGACAAGTCCTACGGCGCGCCGCGCATCACCAAGGATGGCGTGACCGTCGCCAAGGAAATCGAGCTTTCCGACAAGTTCGAGAACATGGGCGCGCAGATGGTGCGCGAGGTCGCCTCCAAGACCAATGATCTTGCCGGCGACGGCACCACCACCGCGACCGTGCTCGCCGCCTCGATCATGAAGGAAGGCCTCAAGCTCGTCGCCGCCGGCATGAACCCGATGGATCTCAAGCGCGGCATCGACATCGCGGTGACCGCGGTCGTCAAGGACATCGAAAAGCGCGCCAAGAAGGTGCAGTGGTGGGAAGAGATCGCACAGATCGGCACCATCGCATCGAATGGCGACAAGACGATCGGCAAGATGATCGCTGACGCGATGAAGAAGGTCGGCAACGAGGGCGTGATCACGGTCGAAGAGGCGAAGACCGCCGAGACCGAGCTCGACGTCGTCGAGGGCATGCAGTTCGACCGCGGCTATCTCTCGCCCTATTTCGTCACCAACACCGAGAAGATGCTGGCCGAACTCGAGGACCCCTACATTCTGATCCACGAGAAGAAGCTCTCCTGGCTGCGGCCCATCCTGCCTGTCCTCGAGGCGGTCGTGCAAGCTGGCAAGCCGCTGCTCATCATTGCCGAGGACATCGAAGGCGAAGCGCTCGCGACCCTGGTCGTCAACAAGCTGCGCGGCGGCTTGAAGGTGGCTGCGGTGAAGGCGCCCGGCTTCGGCGATCGCCGGAAGGCGATGCTCGAGGACATCGCGATCCTCACGGCTGGCACGATGATCGCCGAGGATCTCGGCATCAAGCTCGAGAACGTCACGCTGCAGATGCTCGGCCAGGGCCAAGCGCGTCCGGATCGAGAAGGAAAACACCACCATCATCGACGGCGGCGGCAAGAAAGCCGACATCGAAGGCCGGATCTCGCAGATCAAGGCGCAGATGGAGGGCACGACCTCCGACTACGACAAGGAGAAGCTGCAGGAGGCGGCTGGCCAAGCTCGCGGGCGGGGTGGCTATCATCCGTGTCGGCGGCTCGACCGAGGTCGAAGTGAAGGAGAAGAAGGATCGCGTTGACGACGCCATGCATGCGACCAAGGCTGCCGTAGAGGAAGGCATCGTTTCCGGCGGCGGCGTCGCGCTGTTGCGCGCCAAGGCGACGATCGGCGAGCTTCACCAACGAAAACGAAGACGTCCAGTCCGGCATCAACATCGTGCTCCGGGCGCTCGAAGCCCCGATCCGGCAGATCGCCGAGAATTCGGGCGTCGAGGGTTCAATCGTCGTTGGCAGGATTCTTCGAGAACAAGTACGCAGAAGCCTTCGGCTTCGACGCTCAGACCGATGGATATCTTCGACATGCTGAACGCCGGCATCGTCGATCCGGCCAAGGTCGTGCGGGTCGCGCTCCAGGACGCGGCTTCGATCGCTGGCCTCATGATCACGACCGAGGCGATGATCGCTGACCGGCC
>CAVOLE010000006.1:0-16940 GCA_963696665.1 uncultured Alphaproteobacteria bacterium | reverse complement strand
CCCTCACGCAAGATGAGCGAACGGCCGCCGCCAATCGCGCCGCCTTGCTCACTCCCATCGCCAAGGCGTTCTCGACCGACATCGGCGACGAGACGACATCGATAGGAGTCCAGGTCCATGGGGGCATGGGCTTCATCGAGGAGACCGGCGCGGCGCAGCACATGCGCGATTCGCGCATCGCGGCGATCTACGAAGGCGCGAACGGCATCCATGCGATCGATCTCGTGCAGCGCAAGCTGCCATTGGCCGGCGGCGAGACCGTCAACAACGAGATCGCCGGCATCCGCGCCGTCGCGAGCGACGTCGCCGCGCGCGGAGGCGCGGGCTTTGGCTTAACCGCCGCGCGCCTGAACGAGGCCGCCGACGCGCTCGAGGAGACGACGCGCATGATGCTCAAGTGGCAAAGCGGCGATCAGAAGTCGGCTCTGTCGGGCGCGTCGCAATATCTGCGCTTGTTTGGGCTCACCCTTGGCGGCGCCTGCCTGGCGAAGGCCGGGCTCGCGGCGGAGGCGCTTGCGGCGAACGGCGACCGAAATGAACTTGGGCGCGTCGGCCTCGCCCGCTTCTTCGCTGAGAAAGTCGCAGTCGCCGCGCCGGGGCTGGCGCGCGCCATCGCTTCGGGCGGCGCGGCGCTCGAGCCCTACGATTCTATCCTGGCGGAGAGCGCATGAGCCAAGACACTATGACACGAGACATCGAGGTCGCCCGCGAGGGCGCGGTTCTATCGGCGGCCTTCGCCCGTCCGCAGAAGAAGAACGCGATCACCGGCTTGATGTATGAAACGCTGATCGAGGCGTTCGAAAGGCGGCGCGAGATCCCGAGATCGGCGCGCTCGTCATAAGCGGCAAGGGCGGAGTGTTCACGGCCGGCAACGACATCGGCGATTTTCTCGCCGTCGGGTTGCGCGAGACGGGCGATTTTCCCGCATGGCGATTCGTCACCACGGTCGCCGAGTTCGAAAAGCCGTTGATCGCGGCGGTCGATGGCCTCGCGATCGGCGTCGGAACCACCCTCTGCCTGCACTGCGATCTCGTCTACGCTGCTCCTACCGCTCGTTTTCAGACGCCCTTCGTCAATCTGGGCCTGGTGCCTGAGGCCGGCTCGTCGCTGCTTGCGCCGCAGCGTTTCGGCCGCGCCAAGGCGTCCGAATTTCTTCTGCTCGCCGAGCCCTTCGGCGCCGACGAGGCGCTTAAGCTTGGCCTTGTCAACGCCATCCTGCCGCAGAGCGAGCTTCTGCCACACGCCATGAGCAAAGCGGCCGCGCTCGCGGCCAAGCCGCGCGCGGCCCTCATCGCGACGCGGCGCCTCATGCGCGGCGATCCCGAGGCCTTGAAAGCGCAGATGGCCGCGGAAAGGCACGCCTTCAGCGCCGCCCTCAAGTCCCCCGAGGCGCACGCCGCGTTCCAGGCTTTCCTGTCGGCGGGGAAGAAGTAGGCGAGAGCGCAGGTCAGGGGCGCCTTCTCCCTCGGGGAGAAGGTGGCCGGCGAACCCGGCCGGATGAGGGGACCCGGCGCCGGACGAGTCAGACGATAAGGCGACGACGGTCGCGGTTCCCTCATCCCCGAGCCTTCTCCCGGGGGAGAAGGGGGCGCGCTCTCCCGCCTGCATTATCACGCCGTCTGACCTTCGATCCGCGCCGCGCTCGCCAGGACTTCGCCAAGCTCCGGGGTCGACGGCGAGGGCAAGGGGCCGGCGGGATCGATCCAGTCGACGGCGTCGACTTCGTCGCTCAGGCGCGGCTCGCCGCTTATCCATCGGGCGACGAATGAAGCGATGACGAAATGCGTGCGTATTCGGTCCCCTTCACGATAAATCGCCTCGACATGACGGTTGAAGCCGACGATTTCGGCTTCGATTCCGACTTCTTCCATGAGCTCCCGGGCGAGGGCGGCGGCGAGCGTCTCGCCGACCTCGACCCTGCCGCCAGGCAAACTGAAATGGCCGATCAGCGGCGCCTGCGCCCGGCGTATGATCAGCACCCTGCCCTGCCTGAACAAAGCCGCCGACACCGCGAGAATCGGACGGGTGGGAAACAGCTTGTCGTTCATGCGTGATCCCCTGCCCTAAGCGCGCCGGTCTGGAACTCAAGCGTTCCCGGCGGCTGTTCCGCCTCGCTTGTCTACTCTTGATCGCGGCCTATCGGAAAGGAAACCGCCACGCCGTAGAATCGGAAAAACAGATATACGACAACGATTTATTGCAAAAATCAGAAACCATGTTAAGCTCTTCTCGATGAACAATCCGACGCTTCCGCATAACCTCGATCGCAGCCCCTCGCGCCAGCGCTATGGCAGAAGCGTTGAGAAAATATCGTGGTCGGTTTATCCCGTATAACCCATTGATAAGTCTAGATTCGGACGAAAAATAAGGAAATCCAAGGAAATCCAATAGGCTTCAACGGGGTTTTCGCGGCCAAACGACTACGCGCCAAGAAAACCCAAATCGGGGCTAACATCTGACGCCGCGGCGCCGCGAGACGGGCGAGCGCAGCCAAGGACGGCTTGCGCGCTGTTGACGAGTCGCTGGCGCATAGTCCTTTTTGCCCCTTGCGCTTCAGGCCATTGTTCTGCAAACGTTCTGACGACAGCGAGCCCGGGCGGGGGGCGGATATGGTGGCGCGCGTATCGACGGTGGCCTTCGAGGGCGTCGAGGCTCGGCCGGTCGACGTCCAGGTGCAGATCGCCTCAGGCACGGTCGCCTTCACCATCGTTGGCCTCGGCGACAAGGCGGTGGCCGAGTTGCGCGAGCGGGTGCGCTCCGCGCTCATCGCGTCGGGCCTCGCCCTTCCCGCCAAGCGCATCACGGTCAACCTCGCGCCAGCCGACATGCCGAAGGAGGGGAGCCATTACGACTTGCCCATCGCGCTTGCGGTGATGGCGGCGATCGGCGCCATTCCGCCCGACGCGCTCGACAGCTTTGCGGTGATCGGGGAACTCGCGCTTGACGGCGCAATCAGCGCCGTCGCCGGCGTGCTGCCTGCGGCGATCGCCGCCAACGCCGCCGGCAAAGGCCTGATCTGTCCCGCGTCCTGCGGCCCCGAGGCGGCGTGGGCTTCGGCGGATCTCGACATCCTCGCGCCCCGCTCGCTGATCCAGCTCGCCAACCATTTCAAGGGCTCGCAGGTGCTGTCGCGGCCCGAACCCGCTTTGCGCGCCACAGGCGGGCCGCAGCCCGACCTGCGCGACATAAGGGGCCAGGAGAGCGCCAAGCGGGCGCTCGAAGTCGCCGCCGCCGGCGGTCACAACCTTTTGATGAACGGCGCGCCGGGCGCGGGAAAGTCGATGCTCGCCCAGCGCCTGCCCTCGATCCTGCCGCCCATGACGCCTCGCGAGCTGCTTGAGGTCTCGATGATCCATTCGGTCGCCGGCGCGCTCGCGGGCGGGGCCTTGACCGACCGGCGTCCGTTCCGCGCGCCCCATCATTCCGCCTCGATGCCGGCCCTGGTCGGCGGCGGCGTGCACGCGAAACCGGGCGAGATCTCGCTCGCCCACAACGGGGTCCTGTTCCTCGACGAATTGCCGGAGTTCCAGCCCCAGGTTCTCGACAGCCTGCGCCAGCCGCTCGAGACGGGCGAAGTCGCGATCGCCCGCGCCAATCACCGCGTCGTCTATCCGGCGCGGTTTCAGTTGGTCGCGGCGATGAACCCTTGCCGCTGCGGTCAGGCGAACGAGCCGGGCTATGCCTGCAAGCGCGCCCCGAACGACCGGTGCGTCGCGCAATATCTCGGCCGCCTTTCCGGTCCGCTGCTCGACCGTTTCGACCTGGTGGTCGACGTGCCCTCGGTTTCGGCCGCGGACCTGATGGCGCCGCCGGCGCAAGAGGGTTCGGCGGAGGCGTCCGCGCGGGTCGCCGCGGCGCGCCGGATCCAGCTCAAGCGCTATGCCGAACGCGGCCTCGACGGCGTCGTGTGCAACGCCGGCGCGCCGGCGAGCCTCGTCGAGGAGATCGCCAACGCCGACGCCGCCGGCATGGCGCTGTTGCGCGACGCCGCCGAGCGGCTGCGTCTCTCGGCGCGAGGCTATCATCGGGTGCTGAAGCTCGCCCGCACGCTCGCCGACCTTGACGGCGCGGCCTCGACCCGTCGCGCGCATCTCGCTGAAGCCCTCTCCTATCGCGGCGCGCCGGACCGCTCCGTTGCAGCGGCGTGACTGGGAACTTGGGGCAAACGCGTACAATTCGGCAGAATTGGAGAAAGGATTGGCAACAGCCGCCTGAAACTATGGATCGCACAGCGGGACGGCGCGGGGCCGGGCGACGCGGGATTGCGAATGGATTTCGGCGGAAACCTGACGGACGTTGCGGGCCACGTGCTGTGGCTTCAGGCCGGCGCGATCACCGCGCTGGCCGTCGCGAGCCTCGCAGCCATTGCCCGCTCCAGGCGCCAGATGGAGGCGCGTGAGGCTGAGATCGCCGCTCAGAACGATGGGTTGCGTGACGAAGTCCGGCGGCTCAGGCAAGCGGCGAGCGCGCTCGACCGGGCCGAGGCCGCGAGCGAGGCCAAATCGCGTTTTCTGACCACGGTGAGCCACGAGATCCGCACCCCGATCAGCGGAATACTCGGCCTGGCCGACCTCCTGCGGGAGGCCTCGCTCGATCCCGAAAACGCAAGCTACGTCGATGCGATCCGCAGCTCGGGGAGCGCCCTCGTCGGGCTGGTCGACGAAATTCTCGATCTGGCCAAGATCGAGGCGGGACGTTTCGATCTCGTCGTCGAGACCGTCGATCTGCGTCGGCTTGCCGAGAGCGTCGTCGAGCTTCTTGCCCCCCGCGCGCAGAGCAAAGGCATCGAGATCGCCTGCTCGTTCAGCGCCGGCGCTCCGCGCTTCGTCCGCGCGGACGGCCGCCGCCTGCGGCAGATCCTTACCAACCTCGGCGGAAACGCGGTCAAATTCACCGATCAGGGCGGGGTCTGCGTGGCGGTCGAACGCAGCGAGACGGGCGCGACGCGGTTCTCGGTCATCGACACCGGGCTCGGCGTGCCGGAGGTTCGCCGTGCGGCCATTTTCGAAGCTTTTGAGCACGGCGATGGCTCCGAGGCCCAGCGCTTCGAGGGCGCGGGGCTGGGATTGGCGATCTCGCGCGAACTTGTCCGCCTGATGGGCGGCGACCTGACGCTTGCCGACAACCCCGGCGGGGGGTCGATCTTCGCCTTCGCCGTCCGGTTGTCTGAATGCGCCCCGGTCGAGACGCTCGCAGCCGCCAGCGAGACGAGGCGGCGCGCCCCCGAGGGGACGCGCGCCCTCATCATCGCCGATTCGCCGTTCGAGGCGCCGGCCATGGAGGCGCGACTTGCCGAAGTTGGCGTCAGCGTCGAGCGCGCCTGCGGCCTCGACTCCGGCCTCGAGGCGCTGAGCGGCCCCGAGACACCCGACGTCGTCATTGTCGATTGCGCGCTTGGCCCCGAGGCGACCAACGAGCTCGCCCAGGCCGCGCGCGAAGCGGGCGTCCGGCGCAGCCTTGTGCTGTTTTCGCCGTTCGAACGGCGGGCCTTTGGGCAGATGGCGCTCAAGGATTTCGACGGCTGGCTGGTCAAGCCGGTCCGTGCGCGCTCGCTCTTCGAGCGCGCGGCATGGGATTCTGAACCCGCTCCCAGCCCTTTGTCCCGCCTCTCACCGTCCCCGTCGATCCGCCGCGCCCTCGTCGCCGAGGACAACGACATCAACGCCCTCATCACTGAAAAAGCCTTGCGGCGCCTGGGCTTCGAGGTCGTTCGCGCGCGCGATGGGGAGGAGGCGCTGCATCTCGCCTCGCCGATCGCGCCGCTCGAGTCGCGCCCGTTTGACGTCATCCTGATGGATCTCAAGATGCCGCGCCTCGACGGCTACGAGGCGACGCGCCGATTGCGGCGGCTCGAAGCGGCGTGCGGCTGGTCGCCGACGCCGATCGTTGCCCTGACCGCCAACGCGTTTGATGAGCGGAGAGGCTCCCCCTCGGCGGCCGGATTTGACGCGTTTCTCGTCAAGCCGGTCGAGTTCAGCGTTTTGGCGGGGACGGTGGAGCGGGTGTGCGCAACTGTGGCCGCGCCGTGGCGCGAGCGCTTGCGGGCGTCGTAGAGCCGGCCACTGCTGGCGACTCTAACTTCGTTCGTAACTGTATGTTGATTTCCGGCGCCCAACCGGGCGATCTCGCCTGCCGGCTATTTCCCTGCGGCCCGAAAGCCCCTACATTAGAGCTTGGATTCCTCTGGAGCCCCCTAATTGTCCGAATTGATTGCGCTTGAAGACGCGGATGGGATCGCAAGTCCCACACGGGAATTGCACCCACGGGCGTTCATCAAGTCGTTCGGATGCCAGATGAACGTCTATGACTCCGAGCGGATGGGCGATCTCGCTGCCGAGGCCGGGTACCGCGAGGCCATGCGCGTCGAAGACGCCGACCTTATTGTGCTCAACACCTGTCATATCCGCGAACGCGCCTCGGAGAAAATCTATTCCGAACTCGGCAAGCTGCGCGAGCTTAAGGAGGAGCGTGCGCGCTCCGGCCGGCGGACGATGTTGGTGGTCGCCGGCTGCGTCGCTCAGGCCGAGGGAGGCGAGATCCTGCGCCGCCAACCCGCGGTCGATATTGTTGTCGGCCCGCAGAGCTATCATCGCCTGCCTGAGCTCCTCAGCGAGGCGCGCGTCCGCCCCAGCGTCGTGGACACTGAATTTCCGGCGGAAGACAAATTCTCGCGGCTTCCGGATGCGGCACCGGATGCGATTCGCCGTCGCGGCGTCGCCGCCTTCGTGACCGTACAGGAGGGCTGCGACAAGTTCTGCTCGTTCTGCGTCGTGCCCTACACCCGCGGCGCCGAGGCCTCGCGGCCGATCGCCGACGTTCTCGCTGAGATCGCGCGCCTCGCCAGCGCTGGCGTGCGAGAGGTCGCCCTGCTCGGCCAGAACGTTAACGCCTATCATGGGGTCGACCGCCAGGGCCAAGCGATCGGGCTTGCCGGATTGATCCGCGCCGCCGCCGCGGCGCCTGGGATTGCCCGCGTGCGCTATACGACCTCGCACCCCAATGACATGAGCGAGGACCTCATCCAGGCTCATCGCGACGTCTCCGCGCTCGCGCCTTACCTCCATCTGCCGGTCCAGTCCGGCTCGGACGCTGTGCTGAAGTCGATGAACCGCCGCCACCGCGCCGCCGACTACCTCGACCTTGTCGCGCGCGTGCGCGCCGCGCGCCCGGACATCGCCTTCTCCTCGGACTTCATCGTTGGCTACCCTGGCGAAACCGACGCGGACTTCGATCAAACGCTCGCGCTCGTTCGCGCGGTGGGATTCGCCTCGGCTTATGCCTTCAAATACTCGCCGCGTCCCGGCACTCCCGCCGCCGAAATGTCGGACCAGATTGACGAGCCAACCAAAGCCCGACGGCTCGGCACGCTTCAGGAGCTCATCGAAGATCAGCGACAGGCGTTCAACCGGCAAGCCGTAGGACTGCGCCTCGAGGTTCTGTTCGAGAAGCCGGGCCGGCGCGAGGGCCAAGTCATCGGACGGTCGCCCCACATGCAGTCTGTGTTCGCCGAAGGGCCGGAGTCGCTGATCGGGTCGCTCGCCGAGGTCGAAATTGTCGCGGCCGAGCCACATTCGTTGCGCGGGCGCGTTGTCTCGCCAGCGTCGTAAATTGGGACTTTAGTGGTGTGAGGGATGATTCTGAACCTAGACAGGAACCAACGGAGAGAGCGAATTTGAAGCCACAGGACACTTCGCCGTCGCGCATCGCCGCCGCTCCCCCGGTCATCCATCCGACGCTTCGCGAATCCAAACCTGCGGAAATCGCCATCGCTTTCCCCGATAACGCCGCCGCCTCTGTCGTCTTCGGCCATTACGATCAGAACATTGCGCGCATCGAGCGCTCCCTCGGCGTGTCGGCTTACGCCAACGGAAACCAGGTCGTCATCAAAGGCCCACGCGAGGCGAGCGAGCAGGCGCGCCGCGTGTTCGAGATGCTGTACGAACGCGTCAAGCAGGGACAGCCCGCAAGCGAAGGCGACGTTGAGGGCGTGATCGCGGAAAGCGCCTATCAGGGCCTTCTGTTCCCCGGCGAGGAGGGCTCCAAGGACACTTTCGGCGTCATCAAGACGCGCAAACGCGGCCTCGTGCGGGCCCGCAGCGCGGCGCAGGACCAATATTTGGCGGCGCTCCGCAAGCATGAGCTGGTGTTCGCCGAAGGCCCCGCCGGCACCGGCAAGACGTGGCTTGCGGTTGGACACGCGGTGTCGCTGCTCGAGCAGGGTCTCGTTGAACGGCTGGTGTTGTCGCGTCCCGCGGTGGAAGCAGGCGAGAGACTTGGCTTCCTGCCCGGCGACATGCGCGACAAGGTCGATCCCTATCTGCGTCCTATCTATGATGCGCTTTACGATTTCATGGACGGGCGCATGGTCGAACGAGGCATCCAGACCGGGATGATCGAGATCGCGCCGCTCGCCTTCATGCGCGGGCGGACTTTGTCCAAGGCGGCGATCCTGTTGGACGAAGCGCAGAACGCGACCGCCATGCAGATGAAGATGTTCCTGACCCGCCTTGGCGAAGGTTCGCGAATGATGGTCAACGGCGATCCGAGCCAGACCGATCTCGCGCCCGGACAGAAATCGGGACTTGGCGACGCGATCGGGCTCCTCAAGTCGCTCCAACGCATCGGTCACGTCCGCTTCACTCATGTCGACGTGGTCCGCCATGATCTTGTGCGCCAGATTGTCGAGGCCTACGAACGGGCGGGCGGACAGGGACAGCCAAACGCGGCCAGATGAAGGTTTCGCTCGATATCAGCGTTCCCTCGTCGCTGTGGCGCGGCTTGCCCCGGGCGCGCGCGATTGCACGCGAGACAATCGCCGCCGCGGCTTTGGAAACCGGCGGGATTGCCCCTGAGGGCGCGGCTGTGAGCCTGTGCCTCGCCAACGACGCCGCCTTGCGCGCCCTCAATTTGCGCTGGCGGGGCATCGATAAACCGACAAACGTGCTCTCTTTTCCTGCGGCGTCAGACACCCTTGTCGACGCGGTCGATGACCGCGTCGACCGCGGGCATCGACCGCGGCTACAACCCGCCGTCGCCCCGGGATCCGTCCCCGTTGTGTCTCTCGGCGATATCGCGCTCGCCTATGAAACGCTTGCCCGCGAGGCCGAGGACCTCGGCGTCCCGCTCGCGGACCACTATCGCCACCTCATCGCCCATGGATTTCTGCACCTGATCGGGTACGATCACGAGACGGATGCGGAGGCTGAGCGCATGGAGGCGCTCGAAACAAGGATTCTGGCGCGGCTCGGGGCAGCCGACCCTTACGCACGCGAGTTTATTGGCGGATGACCGTGACAAACGAGGTCGGACCGGCGTCAGAAACGCCGTCTGTAAGCGTTTCGCGGGAGCAGCCTCCGGGCCTGTTTGAGCGGGTGCGGGCGCTATTCGGGTTGGCGCCCGCGTCGGCGCGCGACGACATTGAGGACGCGATCGAGGAGAGCGCGAGCGAGGAGTTCACGCCCCAAGAGCGCGCGATCCTCAAAAACGTGCTCGCGCTGCACGACGTGCGAGTCGAGGACGTAATGGTGCCGCGCGCAGACGTCATCGCGCTTTCACTCGACACGCCGCTGAGCGAAGTGCTCGATTGCTTCCGCGCCGCCGGCCACTCGCGCCTGCCGGTCTATGACGAGACGCTCGACGATCCGCGCGGCATGATCCACATCCGCGACTTCGTCGTCTTCCTCGCCTCCGATCCGCGCTTCGGGCTCATGAAGGCGCGGCATGAGGAGCCTTCCAACGGCGACGGCCAGCCGGGGCTCGACATGCCGCTTTCGGCGGCGAAAATCCTGAGGCCCGTTCTCTATGCGCCGCCGTCGATGCCGGCGCTCGACCTGTTGCTCAAGATGCAGGCCTCCCGCACGCATATGGCGCTGGTCATCGACGAGTACGGCGGGACCGATGGGCTGGTGTCGATCGAGGACGTGATGGAATTGATCGTCGGCGACATCGAAGACGAGCATGACGAGGACGAGGCGCCCGAGCTGCAGGCGTCGCCGGACGGAGCATGGATCGCTGAGGCGCGCGCGCCGCTCGACGCCGTCTCCGAAGCGACGGGCTTCGATTTTGCTTCGCTTCCCGAAGCAGAGGAGGTCGACACGATCGGCGGGCTCATCACGGCCGCGGCGGGCCGCGTCCCTACGCGCGGAGAAATTCTGCAGGGACCCGGGGATTTCGAATATGAGGTTCTCGACGCCGACCCGCGCCGCATCAAGCGAGTGAAGATCCGACCCCTCGCCGCGCAGGCGGCAAAGCCGCCTCTGTCGGTGCCGGCCCCTGAGGCAAAGCCAGGCGAGTCGGAGTAGGGGGGAACCAGTCGAGTCTTTCAGATCGACTTCACTTCGCCTCCGTCCATGCGGAGAGTGGAGCCCGTCATCCAGCGAGCGCCGGGCGACACCAGGAAGGCCATCAACTCAGCAATCTCCTCCGGCTCGCCGTAACGGGCGATGCCGGCTTCCTTGGGAAAGTTCGCTGTCGCTTCCTCGACCGTCATATTGTGCAGCGGCGCCCAATGCTCGAGATAGGATCGACGGCGACCCGTCATCACCGGTCCGGGCAGCACGCTGTTGACCTGCACGCCATCGGCGATTCCTCGATCCGAGAACGCCTTGGCCAGCGCGACAATGGCCGCGTTGATCGTGCCCACGGCCGCGTAAGGGGCTTTCGGAAACAAAGCCGAGTTGCCCGACATCAGAACCACGGCGCCCTTGGCCGCCTTCAGCGCCGGCCATGCGGCGATCGTCAGCCGTCGCGCGCCGTGCAGCTTGAGCGCCAGGCCCGCCTCCCACTGCGCATCGGTCATCTCGAACAGATCGACCTGCGGCACGGCGCCGGCAATATTGAGAAGGGCGTCGATCCGACCGAAGGCAGCCAAAGCCTGATCGACTACACTTTGAGCGGCCGCTGGCTGAGACAGATCAAGATCGATGAGCAGTGTTTTTGCGCCCACGGACTTCACCGCCTCGGCCGTGCTCTCTAGGTTCGCGTGGTCCCGCGCGACGAGAACGAGCGCGGAGAAATCACGCGCTAAGCGAATGGCCGTCGCCCGGCCAATGCCTTGGCTCGCGCCGGTGACGATGGCGACTGGTGTCTCCATTCCGACTTCTCCTCGAAACGAGGTTAGCGGGGAAGAAACTCGCGAATGGCCGCCCCAATCTCCGTCGCATGCGTCTCCAGCGCGAAATGACCGGTGTCGAGGAAGCGCACGGTCGCGTTCGGGATGTCGCGCTTGAACGCCTCGGCGCCGGGGGGCAAGAAGAACGGATCGTTCTTGCCCCACACCGCGAGCAAGGGCGGCTTGTGCGTGCGGAAATATTGCTGGAAGGTCGGATAGAGCGCGACGTTGCTCTTGTAGTCGCCGAACAGGTCGAGCTGCACGTCGGCCACGCCGGGCCGGGAGAGATAAAAATTGTCGAGCGTATACCCGTCCGGCGACACCCTCGTCGGATCGGACACGCCATGCGTATATTGCCAGACGGTCGTCTCCGGCTTGAGGAAGCTGCGGAGCGTCTCACGGTTCGCGGGCGAAGCGTCCTGCCAATAAGCGCGGATCGGATTCCAGCCGTCGCTCAAGCCTTCTTCATAGGCGTTGCCGTTCTGCGAGATGATCGCGGTGATGCGATCGGGATGTTTGACCGCAAGGCGGAACCCGGTCGGCGCGCCGTAGTCGAACACGTAAACGGCGTAACGATCGAAGCCGATCGTCTCGGTGAATCGGTCGATCGTCTCGGCGATCTGGTCAAACGTGTTCGCCTTATGCGGCATGTCGGAATTGCCAAAGCCTGGCAGATCGGGCGCGACGATATGGATCCGGTCAGCGAGCAGCGGGATCAGATCGCGGAACATGTGGCCCGCGGTCGGGAAGCCGTGCAGCAAGAGCAGCTTCGGGGCACCCTGCGCGCCCGCCTCACGGTAGAACACGTTGCGGCCGTCGACCTTGGCGGTGCGATAGTGGATGGCGGTCATGATACTTTCTCCTTTCGCTTCGGCAATGAGCTTGTCGCTGCGCGTCGCCTCGATGACGGCGCCAGCATAAGCGCGGCCAACGAGGACGCCCGGCGCGGCTACGCGGATTCTGTCTTGCTCCTCGTGTCAGTCACCGACCTAAATGCAGCGCTATCTCCCGCGCCTCACGCGTCAGATCCTGCTTGAGGAGGTAGAACGAGGCCGCCAGGAAAAGGAAATCCTTCATTAGGAAGGCGGCCGGCAGATACATGGCGGGAAATCCGCCTGCCTCCGCCGCCCATGCGTTGGGAAGCAATGGGATGATCGTGACGGTGCCAAGAAAAGTGACGATCGAGCCAAGCGCCCCAACGATGCCCAGCCTTCGGGACCAGAAGCCCAGGAAGATCAGCGTGCCAAACAGCGATTCCGTCGCGCCGAGGAAGAAAGCTGCGCCTCGAACCCCAAAGGCTGGGATCAGCCAGAAGACCAGCGGGCTGTGGCTGATAAACGGGGTAATCTGCTGGGCTTCGAAACTAAACCACTTCTGGTAGCTAAATATGTAGAAAGTGAAAGCCATCACTGTACGAATCAAGTGATAGTCAAGATCGCCTCGGAACGGAGGGACCTTCGAGAGATAAAGGATAAGCGAGTTCACACCATCGTTCCTTCTCTTTCTTACGCCCACCGCTGAATAGGCCGCGGCGGCAATGCCAGGCAGGTCCGCAGCGATGATCTGAGGCTGGGGTTCGCGCCGCGGTTACAAGGAGGCTCAGGACTTGACGACCTCGCCGATCGCCTCGCGGATGATGTCGATAACGGTAGAAGGCGCGGTCACCAGCGGCGCGTGATCGACGGGATGCGACTGAACTCGAGCCTTCATCCGCTCGGCCATGAAGCGTTGATTGTCATGAACGATCATGCGGTCCTGCTCGGCGGCCAGGAACCACGCCGGACAATCCTTCCATAAAGGCCGTTCGACCTTGACGGTGATGCAGGCGGGCGAGATCGGCCGCTGGACCGCCGCCAGCACCGCCAGCTCGTCTTTCGAGGCGTTTTGCGCGAAGGCGGCGGCGAAAGCCGCTTCCGGCAGATAGATCGAGCCCATGCGCGTCCGGCGCGAGTTTGGGCGCCTGCGGATGCGGCGTGCCACGATAGAATACGTCCGCCACCGTCTCGCCTTCGTCCGGCGCGAGCGCAGCCACATAGATGAGCGCCTTCACCTTGTCGCTGCGGATCGCCCCAATGACTGCGCCGGCATAGGCGTGGGCGGCCAGCACGACTGGCCCGTCAACTCTTTCGAGCGTCCGGTCGAGCGCAGCGACGTCGTCCTGGAACGACGTCAGCGGCAATGGCGCGGCGATCGTTTTGACGCCGCTCCCCCCGAGCGGGGCAATGACCTTCGCCCAGCTCGATCCGTCGGCCCAGGCGCCATGGACAAGCACGACCGCCGCCTCTTTCATCGCCATGCTGGCCTCCGAAGCTACACGCGCGGGTAACCTATGAAATAACCGCCGAAGGGGTTACTACGATCTAGATAACCTGTCAATGGCGAGATTAGAGGTTATATTGTCGAGGCATTCTCTTGATTCGAAAATCCGTGACGCCAAAGAGACAGCCAGCCTTTTTCATCGCCAACTCCCTCGGCCTCGACTTCCTGAACTCGGTCGCGACGCCAGTCGATACGCCGATTGACTGGCTCGACAGCGGCGACGGCCTCGTCGCCTGGCTCGCTCAAGCCGAACTCGTCCCGGCGAGCGCGCTGCGAGCGCTGACCGTACAGGCACCGCCAGGCGAACTGGACAAGGTCGCCGAACAGGCGCGCGCATTGCGCGAATGGTTCAGGGTTTTCGTGCGCAAACATATAGAGCGGCCGCTCACTCCGGAGGCGATCGACGAATTCGCGTCCCTGAATGCTATTCTCGCTCGTGACGAAACATTCAGCCGAATAGCGGAGCGTCGCGCCAGCGACGGCGCTCGCCTGGAGCTCGAAACGATGCGGCGCTGGCGATCGCCCGAGTCCCTCTTGCTGCCGATCGCCGAGGCATTGGCGCGATGCGTCTGCGACGAGGACTTCGCCAACATCAAGGCGTGCGAGGGACCCCGCTGCACCCTGATCTTCGCCGACCACACAAGGAGGCGCTTGAGACGCTGGTGCAGCATGGCGATGTGCGGCAATCGCGCCAAGCAGGCGGCTCATCGCCACCGTCTCAAGGCTGAGGGCTGACGCGCGTCGCTCATGCCCGCCGGGCCGGTACGGCCGAGAACAGGAAGTTCAACCCCTCGGAAAAAGTCGGATGGGCGAAATCGGCGTCGCGGAGCTTCGTATAGGGCAAGTCCGCCATCATCGTCGTCTGCACAACGGCCATCACTTCGCCGGCGTCAGCCCCAATCATGGTGAAGCCAAGAATGCGGTCGTCGCTCTCTGCGACGAGCGCCTTCATAAAGCCTTCCGTCTGGCCGGTCGCCTGCGCCCGGAGGACCGCCTTCATGGGCAGCTTGGCGACGCGCGTCTTGACGCCTTGACGCTCCGCATCGCGCTCGCTCAATCCGACATGCGCGAGCGGCGGGTCGGTGAACATGCAATAGGGAATGAGCCGATCATGCGTGCTGCGCTTTCCGCCGGCCAGATTGTCGCGAACGATGCGAAAGTCGTCCTCCGATATGTGGGTGAACATCGGGCTGCCGGCGCATTCGCCAAGAGCCCATACGTCCGGCGCGCTCGTCTCTAGCCGCTCGTTGACGCGAACGAAGCCGCGGTCGTTCAACTCGACGCCAGCCTTGTCGAGCCCGATCCCGGTGGTGTTCGGAATGCGCCCGGCGGCTACGAGGATGTGGCTGCCTTTGATGGTCTGTTCGCCGGAGCTTGTGCGAAGCGCAATGCTGAGCTCGTCTCCCGAAAGGCCGCTCACCTTGAGGAGCTCGGCGGGAACATGGATTTGAATGCCTTCGTCGGTGAGAATCCGCCGAATTTCGTGCGAGGCGTCGGCGTCCTCTCTGCTCATCAGCTGGGTCCCGACCTCAACGATTGTCACCTCGCTGCCAAAGCGGCGATAAGCCTGCGCCAATTCAAGGCCGGCGTACCCGCCGCCGATCACGATCAGATGCGCCGGCAAGATGTCGAGCTCCAGCGCCTCGATGTGAGTCATCGGTCTGGCGGCGTCGAGGCCTGGAACGCTCGGAATGGCTGCGTGCGTTCCCACATTCAGGAAGACCTGCGCGCCGGTCAGCGTGCGCGTCCCCCCGTCATTCAGGCTCACCTCGAGCGTCTTCGGCGCGACGAAGCGCCCGCTCCCCATGATCAATTCGGCGCCGCTTTCCTTGTAGTTCTTCAAATGCGCGGCGACGAGCGCTTCGACCATGTCGCGCTTGCGTCGAACAACTTTCGCCATGTCGACCTTGACGGGGCCGGTCATCACGCCGAACTCAGCGCCGTTGCGCGCGAAATGCGCGGCCTCGGCGCTGTGAATTTCATTCTTGCTTGGCAGGCATGCGATGTTCGGGCAGGAGCCGCCGATCCATTTGCGCTCGACGACCGCGGTCCGGCGTCCTGAGCTCGCCATATTCCAGGCGGTCAACTTGCCGCCGCCTCCGCTGCCGAGAATGAGAACCTCGACGTGTTCGGTTTCAGACACGAGCATCCTCCGCGGAATCGATAAACGCGCATGTTATTCCGCGCCGCTGATCCAAGGGTCTGAGGTAGCTAAGCTTCGGACACGCAAGCGGCGACAACCGGCGAGGCGACGACTTTATGTCCCCACAACCAGGCAAAGTTACGGTGACTGCTATTCAGTTGCCGGCGAGTACGGCGGCGGCGCGGGTTTTGTTACGAGTGCGGTTCCATTTTCGGGCGGAGACCAGACCTGCCAGTTTTGGGCTAAGAAAGCCGAAGTCCGCCCTAAGCAGGGTCCATAGAACATCGCGCTGGGAGGGCGCAGGCCCCCGCTTGAGAGGGCGCTCGCATGATCGTATCTGCGGAAATGCGATGGCTTTGGGCAACCGCATGCCCTGACCAGTTCGATGCATGATTTCGATCAGGCTCACCATCACCCGGCGTAGGCTGTCGCGAGGACGAGTATGTGCATAAGCGGGGCCAAACGGAACTCGGAATCAAGCGACGAGGCGAAAAGCCGCGTGTCGAAATAAAGGGCCTCGTCGCCGCTCTACCTGAATTCCGCGTTCCGGCGCCGTTTGTCGGCGCAGCCCAGATCTGGTGCAAATGGCCATCGTCCGCGTTGACGCTTCGCGATCTGCCCACCGTCAAACCAAAAAACAGCGTTGGCTGAGAAAATTTGACATGACGGGTGCACGGCCGGTGGAGATCCCCATGGCCAAAGACGAGGCGCCAACCGGCCATCGGCCCCTTTTTCAGCAGGGCTGCAACGTCGAACTGACGCGAATTGAACTTGAGCAGAAACAAGTCTGGCGGACGTTAGGATTCGAGGCGTTTGGCGAATTGTCTTCAATCGAACGAAACCTGCGCGCCGCGCTTTCCGTGATGACGGCTCGCCGCCCGCCCCCATTTGCGCCAGGGGATCTGTTGAGCTACCCGGCCTGGCTGGACAAGCACGTTCGGCGCTAGCCATAACGAGTTGAATTCGGTCCCCTTGGTTCGACTGAGCGGCATTGCGCGCCTTTCGAATCAGCCGCGCAACAAACGGACGCCAAGCACCTCACGAGATTCTGCGACTTTCCGAAGGGTCGCTTTTCGACATTTTTGTTTCTTATAGCGCCAGCTATTGGCAACAGAAATTTCGCAGTTGTGGCGGCGGGAGACGGGCCCGAAGCGTCGTGGCCGGGCTTGTCCCGGCCATCCCCGCATTTCGGCGCAGAGAACGACCGCAAGGGGGCGGCGAGGTCACCAAGCATTGTTTCTGAGGCCCTGCGACTATGCCGGGGTCGTCTCTGAGGCAGCGCGGCGTGGCCCGGCCAGGACGGCAGAGGCTCCGAGGCGAGTTGGAAGCGTCAACCAACAGCCATCGCTATAAGAGTCACATTTTTAG
>CAVOLE010000005.1:0-477049 GCA_963696665.1 uncultured Alphaproteobacteria bacterium | reverse complement strand
TGTTCGCAGTCAAGGGCGCGGACGTGGTCGATCGTTCCGTGCGGCGGGATTGCCGTCGGCAAGGATGAGCGGGGGCTGCGCAGAGCTGGGAGCGGAGCGAGAGACGACGGTCGATCAAACTCTTATCCGCGGGTTGGTTACCGCCTTCCGTGTCTACGTCTCGGGGCTTTCCTCGGTCTAGAGGACGGGCGTCGGGCGCAAGGCTCGGCCACATAACTAGCGACGGGAGTTCCCCACCTTTCGTGCTCCGCTCCCGGGTCTGCGCAGCGGGAGAGCATCGTGTTTTACGCGGGCGCGACCTCCCGTCCGATGGCCCACAGGAAAAGCGGCCATCTCGCGGGCGATCGCAGCCACGACGACAGGCGGCTTCTTGCCCGTGGCGCTGAGGCGGCGATAGCGGGCGCACAGACGGATCTGCGCCTTCCAGGCAATGTCGCGCACGGGCTTGGGCAGCCCTTCGAGCCGCGCCCTCAAGGCATCGCTGACCCTCGCCGGATAACGATAGGACCAGGCCGCCTCGACCAGCGCCCGCCGCGCGCGCCGGTTGCCCGCCAGAGTGAGGCCCTTCCGTCGGATGGTATCGCCGGTCGAGCTTTCCGCTGGGACGAGACCGAGGAAAGACATCAGCTGTCTTGGCGTATCGAACCGGCGCACGTCGCCGATCTCAGCGGCAAAAAGGTCACGGCGACCAGAAACGACGCGCCGCGCATCGCTTGATAGGCTTCCACCATGGGCGCCATGGACCAATCCGGCACGATGAGAGCAAGCTGTTTCTCGAGGCGGCGCAGGCGCTGGAGCGCATCTTCGATCGCGTCAATGCCCTCCTGAAGACGATCTGCTGCGCAACATGATCGAACTTTTGATCGGCCAGCCAGCGCCGATGCGCCAGCGTCCAATGGCCGCCGCCGCTGTAAATCCGGCTGTGCCGCAGCAGGAAGGAGAGAAGCTGCTGGCGTTTGCGGCGAACGTCGTCCGCCGCCGCCTCGCGGGCCCGCACAAGGTCGCGCACCGCCTCATGCGCCGGATCGGGCGTCCACACTCCGGTCAGTTCGCCGGCGCGGTGCAGCCGCGCTAACGTGACAGCGTCGCGCCGGTTCGTCTTGATCCGCTCGCCCGCTCGTTTCGGGATCAGCGCCGGAGCGACCACCATGCAATCGTGGCCGAGAGCCTGAATCTGCCGATAAAGCCCGTATCCCGTCGGCCCCGCTTCAAAAACAAACATGCAGCCGATCGTATCGGCCCGCCAGTCTCTTGATCGTCTTCTCGATCGGCAACAAGCAGTTCTCGACATCGCCGAGAAACCGCACTTCTCCCTGCCGCCCTCCTTCCGCGATCGCCACGGCGTGCTTCTTCTTGGCGACGTCGAAACCAACAAAAACTTCGCTATGCTTTTCCATGGTTCGCCCTCCGTGCATGAGGCTCGGCTCGGTCCGCCCGAGCAACCCTCGTTCTACCTGCACGAAAGGGCGGCCCACCGGCTCACCCCGCGAACATGACGTCTAAGCTAGCAACAGGCGGCGGCCGGAGACGCCCACCGCCAATAGGAAACGCGAACGCCTTCCGTGGCTCGTGCGTCGCGATTAGATGCGCGGCGCCACTCGAAAAGCGCGTGCAAACGCGCCGGAGATAAAAGCGCTCGTCAGGGTCGCGAAGCATCCGAGCCCCAGTAGCGCTACGAGAACAAGGGTTATTGGAGCGAACCCCGATAGGGCGAGGATTCCAAGAACTATGGCCGCCAGTCCGGTCATCGTTTGGAGCCCGGCGGTGTCCGCGGCTGTATCGTGTACGAGCCGCCCAATGGTCGGATCAATGTTTGGTGGCGCGCCCACAAGAACCCGTAGCCGCATGCTTGCGTTGCTGCTGATGAGTAAGGCTGCGCCAACGGCAATCACCGCAATCGCGACAGGCTGAATTGAGGAAACCCCCAGCGGCGCCAAAATCCGAGCACAATCCCTGCGGCTCCCGTCACGAGGATAATGGCCCAACCGCTGGCGACGCCTGCAGCTCCTTCGACGCCGGTCTCTTTTGCAAGGATACGGCCGATGATCGCGAGGGTGATGGTTCCATAGAGAAGGAGACCGTCGGGCGGAACAGATCGGCGTTGTCACATCCCTGGTCGGCGGGCTGCCTGGGTCGCGTTCCGCGCGGCGATCCGGTGCTGGGCGTTTATCAACCGCTAAGCTTCGTTCCCGGGAGGCCGGCCTGGAAGCGGAAGCCTTCGTCAAGGCTTACGAGCGGAAATAGGGGGAGGAGCCGCCGTATACCGCAGCTGACCAAGGCACGAGCGGCGCGAACACCCCTTGGGTAGTGAATCCTTGAGAATTGCAGCTGTGGCGCCGTATTGTGGCCGGGCGAGCCGGCGCACTGACGCTGGAATTCACTCCCGGGACGCCTCGATCGTCGCTCGCAGCAGGTCCGCGCAGACGCTTCCGCTCTGACCAAGTCGGCGGACGATTGTCATATGATCCTCGCTCGGGACGGTCGATTTCTCGACATGCGTCCCCGAACTCGCGAGAATTTTGGCATAGGCGTTCATCTGTTCGTGAAACGGCGGCGTCTCGGAGCCGCCCGCGACGAGCGTGATCCGGATATTTGCCGCAGGCCGGCCCGATACGGGCGACCACGTCGCGACCTCCTCTTGCGTCAGATTCAGTTCAGGCTGGAGAAAGCTCCGCGCAATCGGCGTGAGGTCGTAGAGTCCGCTGACAAGAAGCGCCGAGCGCACGAGCGAAGGCGCCTGGCTTTCTTGAGGGCTACGCGCGGCCAGGTAGCTCGCGAGATGACCGCCAGCCGAATGGCCGCTCGCGCTTAGCGCGCCGGCGTCGCCGCCGAAGCTCGCGGCATTCGCCGCGAGCCAGTGCGCCGCTCGGCGCGTCTGGTCGACGAGTAACGCCACGCGCGCTTTCGGCATCAGCGTGTAGTCGATGAGAGCGGCGATCGCGCCCACCTCCGTCACCGCGTCGGCGACGAAGGCGTAACGTTCCTTCGATTGCGCGCGCCAGTATCCCCCATGCACGAACATATGAATAGGGCGCGGAGCATTTCCAGAATCATGCGGAAAGAACAGGTCAAGCCGTTCGTCCGGCCCTTCGCCATACGCGATGTCGAGCTTGCTCGGCAGTCGTCGCCGGGTCGCTTCGCTCGCGGCGTCGTAGTCGGCGACATGTTCCTCGAACCGGGGAACATGGTGACGAATCTCAAAGGGGTCGAGCGGCTCGTTCATGTCGTCGCTCTGACCCCTGGCCAACATCAGTGCGGCTTCAGATCGTCGAAGATCTCGCTCTCGCGCTGCGGCTCCCATGCAAGCGGTACCCAGTGCTGACCAAGCACCGCAAGAATGCGCGCCTTTGAGCTGCCGATGTGATTCCAGTTGGTGAACGTGCGCGGGCTTGCGACCTCGCTCACCTGATAGTTCTTCAAGGTCTCGAGCGCGTCGATGAATTTCTCCCGCGTCAAATCGCGACCAGCGCGCTTGAGGCCTTCGGCGATGCAGTAGGTGTCGCCATACGCCCAAAGGTCGAACAGATTCGGACGCCCCTTCGGCGCGTTCGGGTTGAGCTTGGACCAGGCTTGGCGGAACTTCACCATATCGGGATGTTGGGAGTCGGGGAAGAGCGGCACCGACCAGGGGGCCATAAAGCCTTCCGCCAGATATCCGTCGTTGGCGATCACAACATTGTCCGTTGTTGAGCCGCCCCCGAAGAAGGGCTGCTTGACGCCGAGTTCTCGGGCTTGCCGGATGATGATCGAAGCTTCCGGAGCGGCGGTTGTCAGCGCGATGATGTCCGGATTGGCCGCCTTCGCTTGAAGGATCTGCGGCGTAAAATCCTTGTCGCCGATCTTGAGCTCGGCGCGCATCACCGGGTCGATTCCATACCATTTTTTAAGATACTTGACGAGGTTATCGCCTTCGTTCTTGCCGTTCTCGTCGACGCCGCTCAAGATCGCCACGCGTTTAAGCTGCAGGAACTGGGTGAAGAACTCCGAATAGAGTTCGCCATAGCGCGACAATTCGTTGGCTGTCCCGCGAAAGAAATAGCGGTTGAAGGGGTGCGTGATCTGCGGCGCTGAGGCGATCGAGAAGTAGGCCGGGATCTTGAGGTCCTTAAGGTAGTCGAGCGTGCCGACGGTTGGGTTGCTGCCCGAGAGGCCGAAGATCATGAACACATGATCCTGCTCGATGAGCTTCTTCACGGCCGCGAGCGCCTTCGCCGGCGAGAACCCGTCATCCTCGAAGATGACCTGCAATTTGCGGCCGTCGATCCCGCCCGCATCGTTGATCTGATGGACGGCGAGCTCCATGCCTGAGCGCGCGCCCAGTCCGAGCGCCGACGCGGGCCCGCTGAGCGGGCCATAGGCGCCAATGAGGACTGTGTCGTTGGTGACGCCGTCTTCAGCCTGGGCCGCGACCGTCGGCGTGAGCGCCGTCACTACCGCGGCCGCGGCCAGAATGTTGCGAAAGCTGAACATGCAGGGACCTCCCGTGGAATGTCGCCGTCTGTTGAAGATCGTCGGTCTCAGACCGCTTCACGAGTGGGCTTTGCCCCGGAATCGGGCCAGACTGGCGCCATGCCGAGACTGGGCCACGCGACGGGCACGGGATTCTTTGGCGGCGCGTCTGAGTTCCACTCGGCGGCGATGAAGCGGGCGCCGGTCACATCGTGCGCTTGGTCGGTGCAGAGCCACAGCATCGGCGGTGCCATTTGCTCCGGCGCGACGAGCTTTGAGCGGTCGAAGCCCGCTTCTTGCGGCACCATCGGCGTGTCCGCCGGGCCGCCCGGGACGACCACATTGACAGTGATGCCAGTGCCTTTGAGTTCGCCCGCCAAGCCCGATGACCACGCCTCGAGAGCGGCCTTCGCGGGCCCGTACGGCGACCAGCCCGCCCGTAGCATGGTGAAGAAACTCGTGGTCACGTTGATAATGCGGCCCCATCGCTGACGCCGGAAAATCGGGACCGCGACCTTGGCGAGATAAAACGCTCCGCTGGCGTTCACCGCCATGAAGCTCTGCCAAGTGCGAACGTCGATGTCTTCGATCTGCACGCAGCGGGTGAAATGGTCCGGTCGCACGGCGCCCATGCCGAGCCCCGCGTTGTTGATGAGGATATGCAGGCCGCCAAAATGATCGACGGTTTGGTGGACCGCCTGCGCGCAGGACTTTGGGTCGCCGATATCGACGGATAGGCCGAGGGTGCGATCGCCACATTCGGCTGTGAAGGAGGCCACCGAGTCCTTCGCGATATCGGCGACAGCGACATGCGCCCCATGCGCAACGAACGCTTTGACGATCGCCCGGCCAAATCCGCCGGCGCCCCCGGTGACGAGCGCAACTTTCCCGCTAAGGTCGGCCTGCGTCATTTCACGCTCGTCGTTGCGCGCGAATCCGCCCGGGCGCCCGCTGAATTGCTGCCGACGCCGAGGATCTGGCGGGCCTCTTCGACGGTCGCGATCTCGCGGCCGACGTCCGTAGCAATCCGAGCCATGGCTTCGACCACCTCAGAATTGCGTTTCGCCTGTTTGCCGTTTGGCAGCCAAATGCTGTCCTCGAAGCCGACGCGGACGATATCGCAACCCATCGCGGCGCCAATCGTGTTCATCGGAAATTGGTCGCGGCCGGTGGCGTTGGTCTCCCAACGCGCGCCAGGAAGCAGCCTCTGCATCTCGTCGACCATGTAGATGAGCTGGCGCGGGGTCGCCGGCATGCCGCCGAAGCCCATGATGAAATCGAACCAGAAGTTTTTCTTGCTGCGGTCGAAAACGCCTTCGTCGGATAGCCGAATCGCGTTGTGTAGGAAGCCGACCTCGGCGATCTCAAGCTCCCATGGCAAACCGGACTTGACGATCGCGGCGATGTTCTTGCGGAGGAAATCGTTGCCATTGACCGAGGTTGTGGCGTTGGCCTGACCCCCCTCTGGGTGGATGAACTCCCAAGAGCCGAGCGGACAGCTCAGAAGATCCTGTTGGGGTTCGATTGAGAGCAGCCCCATCCGCTCTTCCGCCGAATGCCAAATCCACTGCTTGGTGACGGGATCCTGCTTGAGGCCGAGACTGGTCGTCGTTTGGACAAGGATGTCGCAACGCTCTTTTATGCGCCGAACGATATCGCCGAAGATCTTGAGATCGCCGGTTGCGCGTTTGGTCTGGGGATCGCGCGCATGGATATGGACCACCGAGGCGCCCGCCTGATGGCAGCGATAAGTCTCCTCAGCGATCTCCTGAGGCGAGGTCGGCATGTGCGACCCCTCGCGGTCGATCTGGTTGCCCGTCGGCGCGACGAGAATGATGAGTTTCTTTCCAGCCATGTGTCGGTCTCCTGGATGATGGTCAGTTCGACGGGCGCTGCCTAAGCCGTGCGACCTTTAGGCAACGCCGAGATAGCTCCTCTGAATCACTTCGCTCTGGGAAAGAGCTGCACTCGTTCCGGAATGCGCGATGCGTCCGTTCTCGAGCACGTAGACGTAGCTGGCGTGTTCCAGCACCTTCATCGCGTTTTGCTCGGCGACTAGAACAGCGACGCCCTCGCGATTGATCTGCGTCAGCACGTCGAAGATGTTGTCGATGATCCGCGGCGCAAGACCGAGCGACGGTTCGTCGAGAATCAGAAGCCGTGGCGAAGCCATCAGAGCTCGGCCGATGGCGAGCATTTGCTGCTCGCCGCCGGACAGCACGCCGGCGCGCTGGCGGCGGCGTTCCTTGAGGATCGGGAAGTAGCTCTCAGCCCGTTCGAGATTCGCGTCGTAACTCGCGCGCGCGCCTGCGCGGAAAGCGCCAAGCTCGAGATTTTCCGAGACCGTAAGATCGGGAAACAGCATCCGGCCCTGCGGCACGTGAATTACGCCTGAGCCCACGATCGCTTCAACGCTGAGGCCGCGAACCGGCGCTCCCGCGAATTTGATCTCGCCGCTCCGGAGTCTCGTGAGCCCGGAGATCGACCGCAGCAAGGTGCTCTTGCCAGCCCCGTTAGGGCCGAGAACGCCGACCATCGCGCCTTCCGCGACTTCGACATTGATGTCGAAGATCACGTCCGATCGTGAATATCCCGCCGTGAGTTTGCTGATCTCAAGCATGAGCGGCCGCGCTCCGCCCAAGATAGGCCTCGATCACCGCGGGGTTGCGCTGCACCTCGGCAGGCGGGCCCTCGGCAATCTTCTCTCCATGATCGAGCACGAAGATGACCTGCGAAAGCTCCATGATCACCCGCATGTTGTGCTCGACAATCAGCAAGGTGACGCCAAGTTCGTCGGCGATTCGTTTGCAGGTGACGATGGCCTCCTGGGCTTCGGTCTCATTCATTCCCGATACCGGCTCATCGAGCATCAAGAGCTTCGGCCGATTGATGAGCGCCCGGGCAAGATCAATCTTCTTCAAGATTCCAAACGGCAGGTCGGCCGCGTAGAGTGGGCTGAGATGAGCAAGGCCGAACCGTTCGAGCACGGCCATCGCTTCCACCGCAGCCTCGCGCTCGCTCGCCCATTTTCCGGGAGTTCCCAGGAAGTCCTGCAGGAAGCGCGAACGATGGCGGCCAAAGCTACCAGTCATCACATTTTCGAGCACGGTCTCGTCGCCAAAGATCTCTGCGTGTTGGAACGTGCGGGCGACGCCCGTCGCTGCGATCTGATTGGCGGACAATTTTTCGAGCGACACACCGTCAAGCGTTGCCCGGCCCGCGGAGAGAGGCGCGAGTCCCGAGATCGCATTGATGAGTGTTGTCTTACCGGCTCCGTTCGGATCGATGAGGCCGTGAATGCGACCTTGCTCAAGTTTGAAGGAGACGTTGGAGACCGCTCGTAGGCCTCCATAGATCACGGTTGCGCCGTCAAGCTCGAAGAAGCTCATAGCGCCGTCCTCACAGGAGTGCTCGAGTGTTGTGAGCCGGACAGCCGGGCTAGGCGCGTCGCGATCGCCGGAAACAGTCCGGCGATTCCCTTCGGCATTATCAACAGGGAAGCAAGCAGGATCGCTCCAAATACAAGGTCGTTGTACTCCTGGAATCCGCGCAGGAACTCGGGAAGGAAGGTCAGCAGGACAGCGCCAATGATCGAGCCCCCGACCGAGCCCGCGCCGCCAACGACGATGTAGATGATGTGGCGAATGGACGTGCTGACGCCGAATTCAAGCGGATCAATAAAGCCGACAGCCGTCGCGTAAAGCCCGCCCGCCAGCCCCGCGTAGAAGGCGGAAAGGGTGAATGCGATAAGCTTCATGCGGGCAAGCGGCACCGACAGGGTCTGGGCCACCGACTCGTTATTGCGAATCGCGTTGAACGCGCGGCCGGTCGGCGATTTGAGGAGCGAGATCGCGGTCCAGATGACCAAAAGCGTGATCGCCAGAACGACGTAATAAAAGGCGAGGTCGTTTGACAGTTTGTAACCGAACAGGAAAGGTCGGGGCGAACTCACGCCTCTGACGCCGCCCGTGAACTCCGGCAATTGCTCGACAAGAACTTGCGTCAGTTCGAGAAAACCGAGCGTCACCACGGCAAGATAGAACCCGCGCAGTCGAAGCGCCGGAAAGCCTAGCGCAAAGCCAAAAGCGACCGAGACGAACGCCCCGAGCGGCAGCGCGAGCCAATATGATACGCCGGTTTTCGTGTAGAGGTAGGTCGTTGCGTAGGCGCCGATCGCCATGAAGGAGGAATTGCAGAGCGAGATCTGCCCGGCGTTGCCTGTAAGGATATTGAGCCCGATCGCCGCGATCACGTTAATGAGGGCCAGCATGCCGATATAGTGGAAGTACGAACCGAGGAATGGAGGGACGGCAATGGCCGCCGCGATGGCTGCTGCAACGATGACCATGATCGGCCCGCGGCCAGGTGACCGTTCAGACACGACGTGCCTCCGCCCGCCCGAACAATCCATGCGGACGCACTAAGAGGACGACGATGAGCAGCGCAAAGGCGGTCACGTCCTTGAATAGGCCGCCGACAAACGCGCCGGCAAAGGACTTGAGCGCGCCCAGAAGGAAACCAGCGATCACGCAGCCAATGAGGCTGTCGAAGCCGCCGATAACTGCAGCGACGAATCCCTTCATCAGCACGTCGCCCATGTCTGGCTCGATGCCGTTGATCGGTGCGATCAATACGCCTGCGAGGGCGGCGATGGCAGCGCTTAGCGCAAAGGTCGCCGGAAAAACCCGGTTCACCCGGATGCCCATGAGCCGTGCGGCGGTTTGATTCTGGGCGACCGCTCGCATCGCCTTGCCGGCACGACTGTTGGTGAAAAAGACCACCAGGACGCCCATCAGGACGAGAGTGCAGGCAATGACCCAAAGATATTGCGCGTTGATCTCGATGTCGCCGAACTGCAACGAGACGTCCGCGAAAGGCGACGGGATGGTCGAAACCGTCTCCGGCCAGAGATTTCTGAGTACGTCCTTTATCATTAGGCTTACCGCAAGTGTTGCCACCACGATGGTGAATTCCGGCGCCTTGATCAGCGGGCGGATTAGTAGGCGTTCGAAGAGCATGCCGAAGATAGCGACGATCGCGAGGGTAAGCCCGAAGAACGCCCAATAGGGCAATGCAAAATAGAGAGAGAAGAACAGCGCGACATAAGCCCCGAGCGTAACGAACTCGCCTTGCGCGAAGTTCAGAACACCCGTGCCCTTGTAGGCGAGCATCAGTCCGAGGCCGACCAGCGCATAGATACTGCCTGTGGACAGGCCGCTCGCCAGAAGCTGAACATAAACGCCTAGCGGCATCCGGGGCCTCGGACGCCGCGATGCTCATCGGCCGCGCCTTCCCGCGTCGCTGTCGTG
Source organism: uncultured Alphaproteobacteria bacterium (assembly GCA_963696665.1). Classification (GTDB taxonomy): domain Bacteria; phylum Pseudomonadota; class Alphaproteobacteria; order Rhizobiales; family Beijerinckiaceae; genus Roseiarcus. The sequence continues at coordinate 467,291 of CAVOLE010000005.1, read as the reverse complement.
GTCAGCCTCACGAAGCGGAGTTGGCGCCCCATGCGTTTCTTCCCTTCTTGGTTTGCGGGCCAGCGGACGTAGCGCCGGTTGCTGGGCAACGCGCCTCGTCGCCCCTTCACTGTAAGAAGCGGGGTTGCCTGCGGACAGTGATAGTTTTCCATCGAGATCATCGACGCCATCAATAGTTCGCGAGGTCGAGCGACCGGGCTCGCGCCAGACTCAAAAGCGGATGGAGACCTGCGCCTCAGTTTGAGCCTGCGCAGCACGGCGCCCGTTCGCGTCGCGCTTCCAGCGGAGGCTTGCGCCAACTATTGATGGGGTCGCTCAATCCTATTGAAAATTACCATTGTTGAGGCACGCGTTCGCTAATTAGGTTCCCGCGAGGGCGTCCACGGTGGGAATTCGGGTCGCGACGCGTTCTTCAGGAAGAAGTGGTTTCGATGGGCAGGCTTAACGACAAGGTCGCGCTGATTACGGGCGCGGGCAAAGGCATTGGCAGGGAGGCCGCCCGGCTCTTCGCACGCGAGGGCGCGAAGGTTGCAATCGCCGAGATCGATCGTGAAGCGGGCGAGTTGGCGAGGGAGGCGATCGAGCACGAGGGGGGAAACGCCATCTTTTTGCCAACTGATGTCACGAATCCGCAGGATGTCGCCTCCACTGTCGGCAAAGTCGTCGAGCAGTTCGGCCAACTTAACGTTCTCTACAACAACGCTGGAGGCTCTACGCCAAGAGACGGCACGGTTGTCGACGCCTCGTTCGACGAGTTTTGGCGAGCTATCAATCTGGATCTTTACGGAACATGGCTTTGCTGTCGCTTCGCCATTCCCGAGCTGCAGAAGCAGGGCGGGTGCGTCGTCAATATGGTGTCCAATGTCGCACTCATGGGCATCAAGCGCATGAGCGCGTACACTGCGGCCAAGGGCGCAGTGGCGTCTTTGACCCGCGCCATGGCCGCCGACTTCGCTCCACACGTTCGTGTGAACGCCATTGCGCCGTCGGTGACCTTGACGGAAAGGCTTAAAAAACGGCTAGAACACGACCCTTCCGTTCAACGAATGGCTGAGGCGCATCTCGTTGGGCTCGCCGAGCCGATCGACGTCGCCAACGCCGCGCTCTATTTGGCTTGCGACGAATCGCGTGTGGTAACGGGTCAGATCATTCGCGTCGATAGCGGCATCACGATCGTATGACAGTCGCGCCGACGTTCATCGGCTTGATGCGTGCGGAAGCGTCAGCCAAACGAAGAAGGGAGGAGCATCAGGTGAGTTTTCGAGGAATTGTGATTGCCCTCTGCGCAGCGGCGTTGATCGGGGTGAGCGGCGCGGTACGGGCGGAAGAGGGCGTTACCGCCGACACGATCAAGATCGGCGCTTATGGCCCGGTGACGGGGCCCGCGTCTTTTTTGGGCCTCGGGTCCCGCGCCGGGCTCGAGCTCGCCGTCAAGCAGATCAATGACGCGGGCGGCGTCAACGGACGCAAGCTCGACGTCATTTTCGAGGACGACGGCTTCTCGCCGGCCAAGGCGCTCGCGGCCGTCAAGAAGCTGATCGAGCAAGATCATGTGTTCATGATCTTCGGCCTCTCCGGAAGCAATCCGACCATCGGGACGCTTGACTACGTCAAGAGCCTTAAGGTTCCGAATTACTTCACCGTCGCTTCCGCGCCGCCGATCACGCACCCGTACAACCGCTACCTGTTCCGCGGCGCGACCGCGGAATCCGGGCGCTACGGCGAGGTCTATTCCGAGTTCATGACGCAGTTTCTCAAGGTGAAGAAGATCGCGATCCTGAGCGGCGAGGATGAGAACGCCAAGAACGAGGCGGACAACACCGTGCGTCTCCTCGACAAGTGGTATGGGGTGAAACCGCTGATGCGCGCCGAGTTTAAAGTCGGCGACAAGGACTTCACGCCACAGCTCCTCCAGGTCAAAGCATCCAATCCCGAGCTCATCATGGTCGCAGGGCAGACCCCGGAAGTCTCGATCATCGTGCGTCAGGCGCGCGAGCTTGGCCTGCATCAGCCGATCTTCATCGGCGCGGCGGCGGTCGACAACGCGGTGATCGCCAATGACGGCTATGCCGCCGAAGGGATCGTCGGCCCATGGCCGCTGCCGCTCTTCCCTGACTCGGATGAGCCGGACATGGTGAAATTCCGCGAGGCCTGGTCGAAGCTCAATCCGAACGCGCCGAAAGGACGCCCGAACCTCTTCGACGTCTACGCCTATGGCGACACCTATGTCATTGCAGAAGCGCTCAAGCGCGCGGGACGTGATTTCACGCGCGAAAAATTTGTCGACGCGCTCGAAGCGATGAAGGACTATCGGATCAGCGGCGTCGCCACGCCGCGCACCTTCACGACCCATGAGCACATCGGCAACAATACGCTGCGAATGATCGTGGTGATCGGTCAGCACTGGGTGCCGCTTGGCTGGCAGCCGTCGCGGCCGAGCGAGTTGATGTCCGAGTTCCAGAAATGAGCCGCGGCCGCCTCCGGGCCGCACGAAAGCGAGCGCGCTCGCAGAGCAGCAGCTGAAGCTTCTCAGGCGCTGAAAGGGAAGAACAAATGGAGTTGCGTCATCTTCGGTATTTCACCGCGCTTGCCGAGGAACTGAGCTTCACCCGAGCGGCGGAAAAGGTGCACATCACACAATCCACGCTGTCGCATCAGATCAAGCAGCTCGAGGCAGAGCTTGGCCAGGAGCTGTTCTCTCGTATCGGCAAGCGCATCGTCATTACCGAAGCGGGCGAGATGCTGCTATCCGGGGTAACCCGGGCGCTGAGAGAGATTGACGACGGCGTACGCTCCTTAAGGGGCGGCGCCGCGCCCACGCTTGGCGAACTGAGGATCGGCTCGACCTACACGTTCAACATCAAATTTGTGCCGGTCTGCGTTGCGACGTTCCTCAAGCGCTATCCGACGAATAGCGTGACGGTGCTCGAGCTTTCCGCCGACGACGTCGAGGAGCAGCTCGAACAAGAAGAGATCGAGATAGGCATTGCGTATCGTCCGGCGCTGCGTCCGGGTTTCATCTTTGAGCCGCTCTATATCGACGAGATGGTTTTGGCGGTCGGAGCGAAGCATCCCTTTGCATCGCGAAAGCGGATCCGCCTCGCTGAACTCCATCGCCACGCGCTCGTCCTCCAGACGAAGGGTTCCGACACCCGACAGATCCTTGATAGCTGTTTCAGGTCGGTCGACGTCGAGCCGGTCGTCGCCGCGGAGATGAACGCAGCAGGCCCCATGATCAGCTTGGTGCAAGAGGTCAATATCGGCGCGATCGTGTCAAAACACGTGGCTTCTGGGTTTGACCGGGTGCGGTTCATTCCGCTCGAAAGTCCGACGCCTTCGCGTACGGCTGGCATTTTGTTGAAGGCGAGTTGCTCGAAATCATTAGCCGGCCAGTCATTCATTTCGGTGATCCGAAAGGCGATAGTAGACGCAAAGATGGATGTGCCGCGCAAAGGCGTAAGCAACAGCGCGCCGACACTGTCGGCCGCTTCCCACCACGCAATCGTTTCGAGTAGTCGCATTCCGGGCGGACGACCTTCCGCTGATGCCGACCCTGCGGGAAGTAGAGCGGGTGCCTCGGTCGCACATCTGTGTGGTCGATGATACTGCGCTCCCGACGACCTGCTAGCAGGCGGGGACGACGAGATGCGCGCGCCCCCTAACAAGCATCCAATACGGCAATCATGATTGTATACGTTCGGGTCGTAGGTGAAGCCGCTCTCCTCCGCAATCAGGCTTCGAGCGTTGACGCTGGTCCGTAGCGGCAATATCAGCCCTCGGAGCGTTCGCTTACGGTGGGGGCGACGCTGTGACCGCTACCGCGATCCGGGCTTGTTGCTCGCCGCGAGACAGCAGCTGATGACGCTCCCAGCGATAGCCAGGCAGCACACATCGTAGTGAAGGTCGCGGATCGCCTGCGGAACTTCAGGTTTCCCCTCCAACGCGATCGCGCAACCGAATACGGTGTCGGCCATATTTCGCTCGAAAGAAGACGAATGATTTGCTAAGAGCCGAACGCCACTCCGTTTTCGAACATTGTTTCGGCTGCGTTGACGGGTCCATCGAAGCCTCCACGTCTGTCGTCGGTCAGTCCCGTTTCGCTCGCCGCGTCGCCATCCAGAAATGAGGACTCTGAGCCCTCCTCGCAATCGATCACGATATTGGCGGCGATCCGGCCGCCATTCAGCGGCTCGAGGACACCTTCCATAGCCCACGAAGTCTCATTGGCGGTCCGTCCCGCTCGTCGCATTGCCGTAAAAGCAATCCTCAAGGCAAGGCAATACCTCGGTCACGCGGCTGGCGATATTCCTTACTTTTCAGTTGTTGCATTCCACAGAGCCGCGCACTTTAGGCTCCGTGATAAAAACGTGTTACCGGCGACAAGCATCGCGCGGCTGTCGTAACTTCGTGTTGTGACGACGACGTCCTGCGCTGGAAACAGGGTACTGCCTCCGCAACATCTCTAGCACACGGTCATTGCCGTCCCTTGCCCTGCCGAAATGGGTTCGACAACTTGTCTTGGCGAGGCCTATGGAATTGCGGGCTGCGATGCCGGTCAAGCGCCGCCCTCGTCAAACATTGCCATCGGCACAGCCGCGATGAAGTCGGCCATGTCGTCGCTCGGCCGGTTGACGTGCCCGCGCGCCCGCGGAAGGCGCCGTCTACGTCCGCCCGTTCGATCGCCCCGAGAATCCGCCCAGGCTCGGAAATCGTCGTCATGCGTCCGGGCTGATAGGGCGATAGGCGACGACGCGTCGTCTTAGGCTCCGCGTCTGTCCGGCAATGAACTGGGCGAGCGCGGCGTCGTACAGCAGTTCGTGGAACTCGGTGTTGACGTCATAGAACGGGGCCGGGGGTCCTTCAGCCAGCGCGGCGATTAGGCGCTTGAGGATTTGGCGCAATCCGCTCCGCTCGCGCTCGCCAACGTTTCGATCGGCCGAGTTGGGCCCCGTCCCGCCCTCGCGCTCGTTTCGGACCGAGTTCGAGCGCGCGACCGCCAAGCCCGCCGCCGCGCGGATTCGGCTCGACCTCGACCGTTTGGATTTCGCGCATCGTCGAACTCAGCGGCAATCAGCAAAAGGCGTTGGTGTCGCGGGCCGTGGCGGCGATGACTTCGATCGTGCTGCTCGACAATCCGACCCGCGGCGTGGACATCGCCACGAAACAGGATTTTTATCGCCTGTGCAGCGCGCACGCCCACGAAGGTCACACCTTGATCTGGCACACCACGGAGGACGCTGAGCTCATCGCCTGCGACCGGGTGCTCGTCTTCGCCAATGGCTGGATCGTGCGCGAGCTGATCGGCCCGGCGCTCACCGAGGAGGCGATCGTCGCGGCCTCCTTCTCGCATCTCCCCACAACTGAGCCGGATCGAAACGGGAGGAGTGCCAACAGAGACTCCTGTTGGTTGACTGGCTGGTCGATGCGGCGCCTCTCTTGGGCCTCGCTTTGGTTATGGCGGTGATGATTGCCGCCGACCCTGCGGTGGCCTCCGTTTTCGGCCTCGACCTTCTGCGGATGCCCGCGCTCTCCCTCGTCCTGGTGACGGAAGCGCAAATGTTCGTTGTCGGCGGCGCTGAGATCGATCTCGGGGTCGGCGCGTTCGCCGGACTCGTTAGCGTCCTGAGCGCGACCCTGCTTTTCGATCGGCCGCCTCTGGGGGTGCTGGCGATCGCCGCCGTTGTCGGCGCTTATGCGCTGCTCGGCGCGGTCATTCAGAGCCGCAAGATCCCGGCCATCGTCGTGACGCTCGGCGCCTGGTTCATCTGGTCGGGCATCGGCTATTCGATCCAGCCGACTCCCGGGGGCGCGAGCCCCGACTGGCTGGGCGCGCTGACGAACTGGTCGATCAGCCCTTATGTGCCGACCTCCATTATCTTGATCGGCGCCGTGGCGGCGATCGGCGCGCTCCTCGATTGGGCGCCCCTCGGGGTCGTGCTGCGCGGCTTCGGTGCGAATCCCGTGGCATGATCGCCTCGGGCTGGCCGCCGATCTGCTACGGCGTCGTTCGGTATCTCGTCGCCGGATTGTTTTCCGGCGCGGCCGGGTTGTCGCTGACGGCGATCAATTCTCCAGCGACATCAACTCCGGCAATTCCTACACGTTGCTCAGCGTCGCCGCGGTGGTGAGGGAGGATGCGCGCTGACCGGTGGAATTGTTGCGCCCATAGGCGCGGTGCCCGGCGCAGTGACGCTGGCGCTGATCGGCGCGCTACTCTGCGCTCTCGGCGTCAGCAGCGATTTCAACGCCGCCGCCCAGGGCGCGGTCCTGATCGGGCTTCTGGGGATGCGTTATCTGGCGGACCGGAGCGGCGAGGAATGATCCCGTTGCAGAAATTCCTTGAGCTCGCGCATTCGCAGCGCTGGATCTGGTCGGCGCTGGCGGTGTTGATCTTTTGGGCCGCGCTCTCCGCCGTGACCGACCGGTTCAGCGTGGCGAGCTTGTCGGGGATTCTTCTGTCGGCCTCGTACCTGTCGATTGTCGGCGTCGGACAGATGTTTGTGGTGACGACCGGGCGGGGCAACATCGACCTGTCGATCGCCTCCGTCGTCACGCTCAGCGCCTACGTGGCCCTACTGACAGTCAGCGGACGCGACGTAAATCTTACCTGGGGCATTCCTGTCGCGTTGGGTCTCGGTCTCGTCGTCGGCTTGGTCAACGCCGCGCTGGTGGTGCGCCTCAGGGTGCCCGCCATCATCGCGACGCTGGCCACCGGCTACGTGCTGGCGACCGCTACGCTGCTCTGCAACCGCTCGATCCACGGGTTCGCCGTCAGCCCCGTGCTCAAAACCGTCGCCGCCGGCCGGGTTCTCGGGGCGCCGATCATGCTCCTTGTCTGCATCGGGCTGATCGCGCTGGCGGAATTCGTCTTGCGACGCACCGTCTATGGGCGCACTTTGAGCGCGGTCGAACAGAACCGCGTCGCAGCGCGTTTAGCCGGAATTCCGGTGGATCGTGTTGTTGCGATCGCCTTCGTGATCTCCAGCGTCCTGGCCTCATTGATGGGATTGACCCTTGGCGCCTATGTGGGTGGCGCGTTTCTCGAGATGGGCCAGCCGTACCTTCTGCAATCGGTAGCGGCGGTGGTGATCGGCGGCACACTCATTTTCGGCGGCTCGGCCTCAGCAATCGGCGTGTTCTTCGCCAGCGTGCTTTTGATCCTGCTGGTGACGTTGATGCAAATCATGCAACTGCCGCCCGGCTCGCAGGACATGGTGCAAGGCGTGGTCGTCATCTTAGTGCTCGCTCTGGCAGGACGGGAAGCCATTCGGACGCGCGTCGCCCTTAAGGTTGGGGCTTCCCCGCCGCGGCCGCATCGTCAATCTCGGCTCCGTCGGGGCGCGCATCGCCATCCCCTTCGGCGGCGTGCTGTGCGGCTCGAAGGCGGCGTTCGAATCCTTCAGCGATGCGCTCCGGCTCGAACTTCATCCGCTCGGGCTGCGTGTCTGCATCATTGAGCCCGGCTCGATCAGCACGCCGGCCCTCGCCAAGACCCTCGGCGGCGTCGAGGAGGCCATCGCGCGCTGGCCTGAGGCGGCGCGCGCCCGGTACGGGGCGATGTTCCGCCGCTTCACCGCGCGCGCGGCGGCCCGCGAGGAAGCGGGCAGCCCGCTCGAGGTCGTTGCGGAGGCGATCCTCCACGCGCTGACCGCGAGGACGCCGCGCACCCGCTACGTGGTCGGCAAGGATGCGCGCGCGCTGTCGACTATGCCCGGCTGCTGCCGGACCGGCTTCTCGACCGCATCCGGTTAAAAATGCTGGGCTTGCCGATCGCTTTCGGCGCCGGGAACAGCTAACGCGCCCGCGCCTCGAGCGCTTGCTCGATCTCGTCCAGGGCCTTGGGATCCTCGATAGTCGCAGGCGTTACCCATGGATCATGATCGGCGATCTTCTTCATCGTGCCGCGCAGGATCTTGCCCGAGCGGGTTTTCGGCAGGCGGGGCACGACGAAAGCCATTTTGAAGGCGGCCACCGGGCCGATTTTGTCGCGGACCAGCTGGACAACCTCCTTCTCGATCGCCTCGTGCGGCCGATCGACGCCCGCTTTCAAGACCAGGAAACCGCAAGGGGTCTCGCCTTTGACCTCGTCCTTGACCCCGAGCACGGCGCATTCCGCGACGTCCGGGTGCGCGGCGACGACTTCCTCCATGCCGCCGGTCGACAAACGATGTCCCGCGACATTGATAATGTCGTCGGTCCGCCCGAGGATGGTGAGATACCCGTCCTCGTCGATGAGGCCGGCATCGGCGGTTTTGTAATAGCCGAGGAACTCATTGAGATAGCTCTCGCGCATGCGCTCCTCCTGGCGGTAGAGCGTCGGCAGGCACCCAGGCGGCAGCGGCAGCTTGATGACGAGCGAACCCATCGTCCCGGCGGGCAGCGGCTTCGCCCCCTCGTCGACGACGCGAACGTCGTAACCGGGCATCGGCACGCTCGGGGAGCCGAGCTTGATCGGCAGAATCCCCAGGCCTACCGGATTGGCGGCGATCGGCCAGCCGGTCTCGGTCTGCCACCAGTGATCGACCACCGGAACGCCCAAAATTGTCTCAGCCCAGGCGACCGTGTCCGGGTCGGCGCGCTCGCCCGCAAGGAACAAGGTGCGCAAGGAGCTGATGTCATAGTTTTTGAGGAGCTTCGCCTGCGGGTCTTCTTTGCGCACAGCGCGCAAGCCGGTCGGGGCGGTGAAAAACGCCGCGACCTTGTAGTCCTGGATCATCCGCCAATAGGCTCCGGCGTCCGGCGTGCCAATCGGTTTGCCCTCGTAGAGGACGCTTGAGCAACCTTGCAGCAGCGGCCCGTAGACAATGTAGGAATGGCCCACGACCCAACCAATGTCGGAGCCGGTCCAAAAGGTTTCGCCTGGCTTGACGTCGTAGATCGCCGACATCGACCATCTGAGCGCGACGAGATATCCGCCGATGTCGCGGACCACGCCTTTGGGCGTTCCGGTCGTGCCGGATGTGTAGAGAATATAGAGCGGATCGGTCGCGGCGAGGTCAGCGCAGGGCGCGCGCTTGCCCGCCGTCCTGGCGGCTTCGACGAGCGCGGTCCAGTCGCGGTCATGGGGTCCGTTCATGTCCGCCTTGATCTGCGGGCGCTGATAGACGACTGAGGTCGCCGGCTTGTGCCGGGCGAGAGCGATCGCGAGATCGAGCAAGGGCTTATATTCGACGATCCGGCCCGGCTCGACGCCGCAGCTCGCGGTCAGGACGACCTTCGGCTCGGCGTCGTCGATGCGGGTCGCGAGCTCCTTGGCGGCGAAGCCGCCGAACACCACCGAATGCACGGCGCCGATGCGGGCGCAAGCGAGCATGGCGACGATCGCCTCCGGAATCATCGGCATATAGATCAACACCCGGTCGCCCGCCGAGACCCCTAGATCATTGAGGACAGAGCCGAGCGTGGCCGTCTCGTCGAGCAGTTCCCGGTAGGTGATGGCGCGCTTGGCCCCGGTGACGGGGCTGTCGTAGTAGAGCGCGACTTGGTCGCCGCGGCCGGCCTCGACATGCCGGTCGAGCGCGTTGAAGCAGGCGTTCAAGCGCGCGTCGGGGAACCAGCGGCCGTAGACGCCCGCCTGGGCATCGAAAATGCGCTTGGGCGCGCGAGTCCACGCGATCTCGCGCGCGGCTTCCGCCCAGAAGCCTTGCGGATCGGCGCGCCAGCGATCATAGGTCTCATGATAGCGGCTGGTCATTGTTTCGCTCCCTCCGCCGCCGAACTCCGGCCATGTCGTTGTCGCGCCCGGCGCGTCGGAACGCAACGTCAACGCAACGGGGGACGCGGTCGATGGCAGGCTCCGCCGCCGCTAGGAAAGGCCGCATGTCGGGCGAGATGCAATTCTACCTTGTGGCGATCCCGGCGGTGATCCTTCTTGGCCTGTCCAAAGGCGGGTTTTCGGGCTTGAGTTCGCTGGCGATGCCAATCATGTCGCTGGTCTCACCGCCGGTGAGGGCGGCGGCCATCGTTCTGCCAATTCTCATCGTCCAGGACTGGGTGAGCGTCTGGGCGTTTCGGCGCGATTATTCGCTCAGGAACCTCATCATTCTTACCCCATCCGCGGTGATCGGCGTAACGGCTGGCTGGCTGCTTGCGGCGCGCGTCAGCGACGACGTGGTGCGTCTTGCGATCGGCGTGATTTCGATCGCTTTCGTCGTCTACATGCTGATCCGGGACCGCCTCGGGCGCTCCCCGGTCGCGAAGCCTGGCGTTCCGAGCGGGGTGCTATGGGGCTCGCTGTCCGGATTTACGAGTTTCGTCAGCCACGCGGGGGCGCCGCCGTTCCAGGTCTATGTGATGCCTCAATATCTGGAGCCGCGAATGTTTGCCGGCACCGCAACGATTTTCTTTGCCGCAGTCAACCTATTAAAACTTCCCGGCTACTTTCTGCTCGGTCAGCTGAGCCCCGACAACCTCTTGATGTCCGCCTGGCTGCTGCCGGTTGCGGTTTTATCGACTTTCGCCGGCGTCTGGCTGGTCCGGCGGGTGTCCGCTGACCGGTTCTATGCCGTCATTCTCGCGCTTACCTTCCTTATCGGAGTCAAATTGACCTATGACGCCATTCGGGCGCTGGCTTGAAGGAGAAGGGGTTTTGCGCCAACGCGCCTATTGGGTCAAAAATCCGCTGCGAACGGAGCGCCAATGAGCGTGGTTAAGCCGGCCGCCCTCGCCCACGGGCGCATCGCCGAGCAAGTTCCCGCCTTCGCCGCGATCGGTCTCTTCGGCTATTTCGTTGACGCCGGAATCACCTTCATGGCGGCCAAATATGGCGGCCTGTCGCCGGAGCTCGCCCGGCCGCCGGGCTTCATGATCGCAACAATCGTCAATTTCGCCCTCAACCGGTCGATCACCTTCCGTCACTCGCGCACGCCGCTCGTCCGCGCCTTTCTTCGCTATTGCGGCGTCGCCTCCGTCGGACTCGCGGTCAACTATGCCGTTTATTCTGCTTGCGTCTTTCTTGCGCCCCGCGTCGGAATCGCCGTGACGCCGGCGATCCTGCCGCTGTTCGTCGCCGCCGGGAGCGCCGCCGCGATGGTTCTGACCTTTATCGGTTTTCGATTTTTCGCCTTTCGGCCGTAGAGATCGTCATTTTCTCTGGCCCAAAGCTTGCTCCGGCGCGCTATGATCGACGCGAAGCGCTGTGGGAGGCCCGCTTGATGTCCATTTCGCCCTATGACCGCGACCTCGATCGCAATCCGGCCAACTTTCAGCCGCTGACGCCGCTGACCTTCCTTGAACGGTCGGCCACGGTTTTTCCGGACCGGCTGGCGATCGCCCACGGGGCCCTGCGCCGCAGCTATCGCGAGTTCCACGCGCGAACCAAGAAACTTGCCTCGGCGCTCGCCAAACGAGGCTTCGCGCGCGGCGACACGATCGCAGTGATGCTCGCCAACACGCCGGCGATGCTCGAATGCCACTATGGCGTCCCGATGTGCGCCGCCGTGCTCAACGCGCTCAATACGCGCCTCGATGCGGCCTCGATCGCCTTCATGCTCGATCACGGCGAGGCCAAGGCGCTCATCGTCGACCGCGAATTCTCTGGGGTCATCGGGGCGGCGCTCAAGCGCGCCAAGGTCCGGCCGCTGGTCATCGATTACGACGATCCCGAATACGACGGCCCCGGCGAGCGGCTGGGGGGCCTCGACTACGAGGCGCTTATCGCCGAAGGCGACGAGGCTTACGAGCGCACGGCGCCGGGCGACGAATGGGACGCGATTGCGCTCAACTACACCTCGGGCACGACCGGCGACCCGAAGGGCGTCGTCTACCATCATCGCGGCGCCAATCTGCTCTCCGCGGGCAACATTCTCACCGCCGACATCGGCCGCCACCCCGTCTATCTGTGGACGCTGCCGATGTTCCATTGCAACGGCTGGTGCTTTCCGTGGTCCGTCAGCGTCAAAGCGGGCGTGCATGTCTGCTTGCGGCAGGTGCGCGCGAAGCCGATCTTCGACCTCATCGCCGAGCACAAGGTGACCCATATGTGCGGCGCGCCGATCGTCATGTCGATCCTGCTCAACGCGGGCGACGACGAGAAGCGGCCGCTGCCGCACGTTGTGCGCTTCTTCACCGCCGCTGCGCCCCCGCCGGCCGCCGTGCTCAAGGCGATGGGCGAAGCCGGTTTCGAGGTGACGCATCTCTATGGGCTGACGGAGGTCTATGGGCCGGCGGTGGTCAACGACTGGAAGGAGGAGTGGAACGCGCTCGACCACGACGCCCAGGCGCATCTCAAGGCGCGCCAGGGCGTTCGCTATCACGCGCTCGAGGCGCTCGACGTCATAAATCCCGAGACGATGAGGCCTGTGCCCGCTGACGGAGAGACCATGGGTGAAGTGATGTTCCGCGGCAATGTGGTGATGAAGGGCTACCTCAAGAACAAGGCTGCGACGGAGAAGGCGCTGGCTGGCGGCTGGTTCCATTCGGGAGACCTTGGCGTCAAGCATAAGGACGGGTATGTGCAGCTCAGGGACCGGTCGAAGGACATCATCATTTCCGGCGGCGAAAACATTTCCTCAATCGAGGTCGAGGACGCATTGTTCGAGCATCCGGCCGTCCAGCTTGCGGCGGTGGTGGCGCGGCCCGACGAGAAATGGGGCGAGACGCCGTGCGCGTTCATCGAGATGAAGCCCGGCCACAGCGCGACGTCCGAGGAACTCATCGAATGGTGCCGCGCGCGGCTCGCGCGCTACAAGTGCCCGCGCCATATCATCTTCGCCGAGATCCCCAAGACGTCGACCGGCAAGGTGCAGAAATTCGCGCTGCGCGAGCGGGCGAAGACCCTCGACGTGAGGCCCGCTTAGGGTGATGCGTTCCGACGCCTGGCCACAACATTGCCGCGCTGCGCTGGTTCGGGCCGTCGGCGCGGCGGCGGCGCAGTTTCCTGACCCTGGCGAAGAGGCGCCGAAGCGGGTCCATGAGGTGCGCAAGACGCTGAAAGAAGCGCGCGCGATCGCTCGGCTTTTTCTTGACTGCGTTGGCGAGCCGGCTCGGGTGACGATCACGACGCTGGCCGCGACGCGCCGCCAAATTGGCCGGGCGCGCGACCTCGACGTGATGGCGATTCGCGTCCAGCGCCTCGAGCCGCCGCCCGAGGTCTCCGAACCGCTGATGGCCGCAATCGCGCGCGAGCGAGAGGCGGCTCAGCGCGCTCGTCGCGGCCTTTCCGCCACCGCGCCGCGGCCGCGGCTCAATGCGATCGTCAGGCGCGTTGAGGGATGGGACTTGAGCGCTGTTGGAACCGGGGAGATCGTCGCCGCGGTCGCGCGCACCTATGGGCAGGCGCGCAAGCGCGGGCGCCGCGCCTTCGATGGCGACGACCCGGTCGCGCTGCATGCGTTTCGCGCCCGCGTCGTCGATCTGCGCTACCAGCTCGCGCTCCTCTCCTGCGCGTGGCCGGACGCGCTGAACGCGCAGGCCGAAGCGTTGAACGATCTTCGCGAAGCGCTTGGCGACTTCAACGATCTGCATGTGCTCGGGACTTTTGCGGCGGAGCACGGCGAGTTGCCGCCGCAGGCGCTGGAAGAGCTCGGCCTCCGCATGGAGGCGAAACAGAAAAAGCTCAAGAGGCGCGCCAATGTCGAGTTCGAGCGGTTGTTCGCCGAAACCCCGAACGCGTTCGCAACTCGCATTGCGGCCTATCTCAATCACCCCGTGAGAGAGCCGGAGTTCGCGGAAGACGAGCCGAAAACTGTTTCAGCGGCGTAGCGGACATTTCCATGGGCTTCCGCTCGGGCATGACCCAACGGCGAATCAAATAAACGCAAGTTGACAGGGGAAGACCTTTCGGTCAGGTTCTACGGCGCTCGAAGGTGAGCTGGCCGCGCTCGGAGCGGCCGCGGGGGATACCACTTGTTGGACAACGGGAGGACGCGGGAGGGATGTTCCCTTTTGCGCGACTCTGTCGTGTGCAAAGGGACAACGTTCAGATGAAAAAGACGCATTGGATCATGGCCGCGGTCGCGGGAATGGCGCTGGTCGGTCGAGCGGAAGCCACGACGTTGCCGATTTACTTCAGCGGCGCCGGTGTCAGCGGGTCGCTTGTCGTGACCATCGGCACGACGACGGATGCGACATATCCCAACGCCTTTGAGATCACGGGCGTAAGCGGAATGTTTTCCGATACGAACAATGGCCTCAACATCGTCGATGCGCCGGTGACATCGCTCGTGCCAATCAACCACGCCACACCGGGTGACCCCCAGAACGTGGGCGTGGCGCCGAATGACTTCAGCATGTTCGCGGTGGCGTCGGGCCTGCCTCCGGTGAGCAATGGCGTCGTGACTTACGACAATCTCTTCTGGCCTGGCGGGCGCCGCCAACCGCATGGGACTTCGATGGGGCGGGCGGGTTTCTGGATATCTACGGACTGATGTTCGGCATCGGCAATGACGAATTCGTCGATTTGTTCGACAATGGCGTAGGCGCCTTCAGTGGCATCGATTACGGCGGCTATGGCGTGGCGGTCGTCACATCCTCTGCGGCGTTGGACTATGTTTCGGCCGGCGTGGCGGCGTCGACGCCCGAGCCCTCGACATGGGCGATGATGGTCCTTGGCTTCGCGAGCCTCGGTTTCGCCGGCTATCGCGCCTCGCGGAAGACGGCCACGGCCGCCGCATAGCGCTGAGCGCTTGAAGTTAGAAAAGGCCGCCCTCGCCGGCGGCCTTTTTGCGTTTCTTGGCGCTCGCCGCCGTCACGCGACCCCGCGCACGCCGAGCAGGAGCGCGACGCCGAACGCCAACACCGCGAGCGCAGAGGCGAATTCGAATCCCCTCGCGACGAGCGCAAGGCGTGAATTTTCACCCGCCGCAAGACGCATCGCCGTCGACTTGGCGAAGACGGCCACCCAGGCGAGCGCCGCCGTCGTCACAGCCGTGCCGAGCGCCATCGCGAAAGCGCTCATAACTCCGGCCGCGAACAGCCCCTGCGCCATCGCGAACACCAGGACCAGGATCGCGCCTGAGCAGGGGCGCGCGCCTGCGGCGATCACCGTTCCAGCTGCAGCCCTCCACGAGAACCGTCCATCGAGCTCGGCTGGATCGGGAGCGTGCGCGTGCCCACATCCGTCGGTAAGCACGCCCGCCCCCTCGGGCGGTCCGGCGCGGTAGGCCGCGGCCGAAAGGCTGAAGGCGGGCCGGCGCCATCGGGCGCCGAAGTAAGCCGGAGTGGAGGCCACCGCGCGGCGGCGCTCCACACGTTCGCTCAACGCAGCGAAGAGCGCTGAGCCCTTTCGCCAGACGAGCCACGCGCCAATGACGGCGATGCTGCAATAGCTCGCGAGATTGATCCAGTCGGCGGCGTTACTCATCTGCAAGGCGGTCGCCTGAAAGATGAACCCGGCCGCGCCGACGAGCGCGATTGCGATCAGCGCCTGAAGCAGCGCCGCCATCAGCGCCATTGTCGCGCCGCGTTTGAGCGACGTCTCATTGGCCAGCATATAAGAGGCGAGGACCGCCTTGCCGTGTCCAGGGCCTGCCGCGTGCACGACGCCATAGGCGAGGCCTAGGCCGACGAGGCCCCAGGCGGCGCTCGATTGTCCGTGCAGCGCGTGCACCTTGGCCGCCATGAGATGGGTGAGCGACGACTGCTCGGCCATCAGCCAGCCGGTGACGCCGCCTTGCCCGCCGCCACCGCCTTCGCCCCCGGCGACGGCGAACGGCCGCCGCGCAAACTGCGCCAGCGCGCCAGCGGTCGATCCCCCCCAGGCCGCGCAGCCGAAAGCGAACCGTAAGATCGCGCGTTTCGTCATGGGCACGCGACGATGGCGGCGCTCGCCATTTTGAAGCCGAAATTGGTTCCGGGCGCGAGGTTGGTGAAGAACGACTCCGTCAGTTTCTGCTTGTCGCTTGCCTCGAGCGGCTTGGGCTTCGCCACGTTGGCTATGCAACCCGATGGCGCGGAAACCAGTTTCACGGGCTCCTTGTCGTCGAATTCGAAATCGATGAAAAACTCAGGATCGGCCACCCGAAGCGTGAGAAACTTGGTGATGCGGGTCGGCGTCTTCAGCGGCAGGGTCACATGGAATTCGACCAGATGGTCGGCCCGCTCCTGCATCCAATAGTCGGTGACCATGTCGAAATCCATGGACTTGCCCCCGATCTTGAGCGTGGTGAAATAGCCGACCTGGGCGAGGCTGCCGGCGTTCTCCTTGGCCAGCGGGGCAAACTCCGCCTTTGTGACGAGTTGGCCGGCCGGCGCGAGGCCCTGAGTGGCGAAAGACGAATACATCTCGTCGAAAACCCAGTCATGAGTCACCGCTGAGACCTTCCCGTCGGGCGCAAAGGCAATTTGGCTCTTGACGGTGATCCACACATGCGGGTGCGCGCTGGCCGGCGCCGCCGTCGCGAGCGCGAACGCCAATCCCACCGATGCTGCTCGCCAATCCCGCTGCCAGCCGCCCATAGCGAAGCTTCCTTGCTGGCAAAGTGCGGCGACGAGATGGCGCGCGGGCTCAATCATGGTTGAGCCAATCTTAACGCGCCATGGTTCAATGATTCTTAAGGCGATCGGTTCAAGTTTCGCGCGCCATGGCGCGTTGCGTTCCGCCTGTCTTGCTTGCATTGACCGCGGCTCTGTGCCTGACGAGCTGCGGATTTCCGGGTCGTCCCGAAAGGCCGGTCTGGCGCGCTCAGGCCGAGGACGCCTGCTTCGCCCGCAAGCAGGTCGCCCTGTCTGCCTATATCGTCTCCGCCCCCGAGATCGACGGCCCGAGCATCTGCGGCATGACGCGTCCCTTGAAAGTCTCGGCGCTGGCCAATGGTTCGATTGCGGTCGACAAGACGCTCACGATCGACTGTCCGATGATTCCCGCGCTCGAGGCCTGGCTCAACGCCATTGTCGAGCCTGACGCGCAGGCCCGCTTCGGGCAGAGGGTCGCGACCGTTAATGTATTCGGCGCCTATAGCTGCCGGGGCATCGACAACATACCGGGCGCTCGCCTTTCCGAGCATGCCTTCGGCAACGCCGTCGACGTGGCCGGCTTCACCCTCGCCGACGGCCGGCGGATCGATTTCGTCCACGACTGGAAGACGGCCGACAGCCAGGAAGGCGCCTTCCTGCACGAGGCGCACGCGGGCGCCTGCCAGTATTTCACCACCGTCTTAGGCCCGGGCGCGGATGTCTTCCACTACAACCATATCCATCTCGATCTCGCCAATCACGGCTCGACCGACACCGGCCCCAGGCGCATCTGCAAGCCGACGCCGGCGCCGAATCTCTTGCCGGCGCCTGGACCTCGCGACGGCCTGCCGCCCGCGCCCGAAATCGACGAGCCGCTCGACATCGCGCATTTGAGCGCGCCGGCCGCCCCCGCGCCACCCCCGGCTGACGCTTCGCCTGGAGCGAGCGACGGACCCGACGGCGCCTTGCCCCCGGCGCCGATCGGCGAAAGCGACCCCGCCCCGCCGATCCTGCCGGATGGAGTCGAACCTGCGGTGGACATGAAGCCGACCTCGTCGATCCGCGACCACGACAATTAGCCGCGACGCCTCGAGCGCCGGCCTGAGGGCGACCGAAAGCCATCCCCGCAGCGACGGGCCGGAGAGCCAAATAAACGTCAATAACCGCGCTTATACGCTAGTAAACGTTAGTAAACGTTAGTAAATTTACTAGCGTTTACTAACGTTTATTTTTTCGGATCGGGACTTTTCAATGGGTTACGGGGCGATTCAAATAAAAAAATTCCGGTCTTTCGAACTCAGATTAGCTCTGAAGCTCCATGTAGAATGCTCCAGGCGTTTTTCCGCATCCCTGTCCTCCATCGCGCAACGCCCAGGTCGGCGCCTGATCCGGCGACTAGAAAACATGTAACATCAATTTAGAAATTCCGCAACCAATTGTCGCGCTTCACGCTTTACAGCAGGCCGACCGGAATGCGCCCTCACACCCTCGAACAGATTGCACTTCCGTCGAATCGGGCGCTGTAGGCGCGGACCATAGCCCATCGAAGGGCGGGGGCGTCTTCGGACGCCTTTGGATCGCGCCGGCCGCGCTCATCGAGCGCGGCTACATCTGGCGCCGTCGACCCAAACACGGTCACGATTGCGCTCGCCCATGGCCTTGATGGAATATGGCGGCTGCGCCATCGCCTCGGCGGAGCGTGGCGTCGCTTGGGGGGTCAAATCGCAATGTCTTATTTTTTGTCGGAGATGCCTCTTTGGCAGCTCGTTCTTGCGGTGGTCGTCATCCCGACATCCATCGCGATTGGAGTCCAGGTCCTCGTCCGGCGCTCAGTCGGCGTCGATCGGCTCGCCCTCAACAACGAGGTCGCCGGTTTCATTTTCGCGATCATCGGCGTGGTTTACGCGGTGCTGCTCGCCTTTGTCGTCATTGCGGTTTGGGACAAATTCAGCGAGGGGCAAACCTCGGTCGCAAGAGAGTCCGCCGCCGCCGCGGCGTTGTTATACTACTCCGGAGGGCGCGGAGCCGGAAGCCGCCAAGCTCCACGACAGCCTTATTCATTATCTCCAACTCGTTATCGAAACCGACTGGCCTGCAATGGCGACCAACGCCGAGGACAGCCAGACGGCCCACGCGTTGGGCGCCCTCTACCGCGCGGCCATGGCGCTCAACCGCACGGGCACGAGAAGCACTGCCGACATGTCCGAGGTCTTCACCCAAATCGACAACCTGACTTTGGCTCGGCGCGTGCGCCTTCATCTGTCGACCGGGCTCGTGCCTGAGGTCATTTGGATCACGCTCTTTGCGGGCGCCGGTCTTACCGTCTTTTTCGCGCTCTTCTTCGGCAGCCCCAACGCCGTCGCGCACTTCGCAATGACCGCAATTCTGTCGATCGTTCTTACGTCCGGCCTTGTCGTCATCATCTCCCTGGACCACCCGTTCAGCGGTCCCGTGCACATATCCCCGGAAGCGCTCGAACATGTGCTCGTCATTGCGAAAGAAGGATAAAGCGCACGAGGTCGCTTGAGGTCAGGTCCGCCTCGAGCGCAGAGCGCGCCAGCTGGCAAAGCCGACGAGTGAAGTCAGCCGAGTGTTGAGACGATCGCGATCCGACGGCGATGGGCGAGGAGCCCAAGACCCGCGAGGCCTACGAGCATGAGCGCCCAGGTCGACGGCTCGGGGGTTGCGACGCCGCTGACCTCCATCTGGAAGATCGGGCCGCCGTTATTCGGCGGAGGCGTCGGTTTGTTCGGGAAGAAGCCGTTGTCCGTAATGTAGCTCGCGTTATACCCGTCGGCGACGCCTGGCCCTGAGTCATCGGCGGTCGTGCCCCAACCCAGTGTCGCGCCGTCTTCCGCGCTTTGCCCGGAAACGGTGACGGAGATTGCGTAGAACGCGTCGGGCTGAAGGGCGATATTCGCGAATTGGCTGAAGTGCTCGACGGTCAAGTCGTCCGACAAGTCGGAGATGGGCAGCGTGACGGAACCGAGAAGCGACGGCTGGGATCCGAAGACCAACCCTAGGCCGTCCTCGAACGTGACATCGGTAAGCGGGACGCCGCCCGCAAGCGACACGGTGAAAGTGTCGCCCGGGAGGGAGAAAGTTGAGTTCAGCAGGAGGGAAACGTCGGCCAGGCGAAAGCCCGAGGCGCCAGTGTTGAAGCTCGCAGCGAACGCCGAGGTCTCGAAATAACTATCTTCGACGAACCCTGAGTTCTGGCTATCGAGGCTATCGAACAACACCTCGGCGCGCGCCGAGGTTGAGAGCGTGATGAGGCCGATCGCGGCGGACGCCGATACGACGCACGCACGCGCTTTGCTGAATGCCGCCATGGAAACCCCCTAAAGATTGCACAAGAAGACTTAACCCAGAGATATGACGCCAGCACGGCGCCTCAATCGGCGACAGGCCGTTCAGATCGCCGTGCACGCGCGATTCGCTGGAAACTGGCATCGAAGCTAGGCGGGAAGAACAAGCTCGTTCCGACAATCCCCGAGTTCGGGCTATCGAGGCTGTCGAACAAGACCTCGGCCCGCGCCGAGGTTAAGAGCGTGATGAGGCCGATCGCTGCGCAGGCCGACACGACCCACGCACGCGCTTTGCTGAAAGCCGTCATGGAAACCCCTAAGGGTTGCACCAAAAATCTCAAGTCCAAGAGTGTGACAACAGCACGGCATGCGAGTCGGCGATAGGCCGTTTAGATCGCCGTGATTATGCTCCGCGCCCTGATCGCGGCGCGCGACACGCAGGGCCACGCTCAATGGTCCGCGGCCGCAACGCCGCGCTATTCCAGCAAATATTTCGCGCGCGAACTTCGTCGCGCTTCGGCATTGAAGGATGGAGCAAGCTCCCCATCTGCGCGTTTAGACCGCTCGCTTGGCTCAGGGGAATTCTCATGCGCTGGATTGTCAATCGCCGCGAAGTGGAGCGGGACGTGGATGTTCGGACATCCCTTCTCGATCTCTTGCGCGAGCACCTGCATCTTTTCGGCGCGAAGAAGGGATGCAATCAGGGAGCCTGCGGCGCCTGCACCGTCCTCGTCGACGGCGAGCGCATCAATTCTTGCCTCGCTCTGGCCGTGCAATACGAAGGCCGCGAAATCACGACGGTCGAGGGCCTTGGCAGCCCGGCTCGCTCCATCCTCTGCAGCAGGCGTTCATCGAACACGATGGATTCCAGTGCGGCTATTGCACGCCTGGGCAGATCTGCTCGGCGGTCGGCATGGCGGCGGAGCTTCGCAAGGGCGTGCCGAGCTACGTCACCGAAGACCTCGAGGCGGAGGCGATCCCGCTCAGCCACGACGAGCTGCGTGAGCGGATGAGCGGCAATCTCTGCCGCTGCGGCGCCTATAACGGCATCGTCGATGCGATCCACGAGACCTTCGGCGACATGGCTGCGCCGGTTCCTAAGCGGGAGGCCGCCTGATGACGCCATTTCATTACGAGCGCGCGTCCGACGTGAGCGCCGCATTGGCGGCCCGAGCGCGCGCCGGCGCCCAATATCTTGGCGGCGGCACCAATCTCGTCGACCTCATGCGCGAGACGATCGAGCAACCTGAGGTTCTGGTCGACGTGACCGGACTCTCCCGCGAAATCGAGGAGACCGAAGGCGGAGGCTTGAGGATCGGCGCCGGCGTGAAGAACACGGCCGTCGCGGCCGACCGTCGTGTGCGCCAGCGTTTCCCGTTGCTCGCCCAGGCGATCCTGGCCGGCGCCTCCGCCCAGATCCGCAACATGGCGACGGTCGGCGGCAATCTGATGCAGCGCACTCGCTGCATCTATTTCTACGACGATGCCGCGCGCTGCAATAAGCGCATGCCGGGCGAGGGATGTGACGCGCGAGACGGCTTCAACCGCAACCACGCGGTGCTCGGCGCCTCTCCGGCCTGTGTGGCCACTCACCCCTCGGACATGTGCGTTGCTCTCGCGGCTTTGGACGCGGTGGTGACGGTGACGGGGAGGAACGGATCGCGCGACATCCCGCTCATTGCATTTCATCGCCTCCCCGGCGACACGCCTGAAGTCGACACCGTGCTGGAGCCCGGCGAGCTCATCACGGCGGTGACCCTGTCGCCGAACGGCGTCGCCGCCCGATCGCACTATCGCAAGGTGCGCGATCGCGCCTCTTACGCCTTCGCCCTGGTCTCGGTGGCCGCGGGCCTCGAGATGGAAGGCGGGACGATCAAGGACGTGCGTCTCGCTTTGGGCGGCGTCGCTCACAAGCCGTGGCGCGCAGAACGCGCTGAAGCCGCGTTGAGAAGGCGCCCGGCGACGAAGGCCGCCTTCCTCGAAGCCGCTGAGGCCGAACTCGCCCCGGCTCAAGCCTTGCGCGACAATTCCTTCAAGATCGAGCTCGCCAAACGGGTGATTGCGGACACCCTCATGAAGCTCGCGACAGCCGATGGAGCCGCGCGATGAGCCGTGTGCAGGAAGCCGTGCAGGCGGTGGTGAAGAAGGCGATCGCTCTTGCGCCCGACAGCTGGATCCCCGGCGGCAAGCCCGACCCGCTCATCCACCATAAGCATGGCCTGATCGGCGCGCCGGTTTCGCGTATCGACGGGCCGCTCAAGGTGTCTGGCAAGGCGCCGTTCTGCGCCGAGTTCCCGCTTGAAGGGCTGACCTACGCGGCGCTCAAATATTCGACGATCGCGCGCGGCCGCATCGTCGAGATCGACACAGCGTCGGCGGCGGCCGCTCCAGGCGTCGTCCTGGTGATGACCCACCGCAACGCGCCCAAGCTCAATCCGGCGCCGCCATTCATGAGCAAGCCCAAGGCCGCGGGTCCCGACGATCTGCCGATCATGCAGGATGACCGCATCCACTGGAACGGCCAGCCGGTCGCCGTCGTGCTCGCCGAGACGCAAGAGCAGGCCGACCATGCCCAGAGCCTGATCCGGGTTACCTATGAGGAGCAGAACCCGGTCATCGCACTGGCCGCGGCCAAGGCGCGGGGAACTGAATCTGGCGTTTTCATGGGTGAGCCGCTGAAGCAGAAGGTGGGCGACGCCGAGGCCGCGCTTGCCTCTGCGCCACACAAGGTGGACGTCGTCTACACGACGCCCCGCCACCACCACGCTCCGATCGAGCTGCACGCCTGCACGCTCGCCTGGGAGGGCGACACGCTCACCATTCACGACGCCTCGCAGGCCGTGGCGCACGAAGCCTGGACCATTGCGGAAGTGTTCGGGCTGAAAGAGAGCCAGGTGCGCCTCACTTCGCCCTTCGTGGGCGGCGGTTTCGGCAGCAAGCTTCTCTGGCAGCACCAGATCCTTGCGGCGGCCGCGGCGAAGCTCGCAAGCCGGCCGGTGCGGATCATGCTCTCCCGCGAGGGGGTATTCCGGATCGTCGGCGGCCGCACCTTGACCGAGCAGCGCGTGGCGCTTGGCGCGAGAGCCGATGGGACGCTCGAGGCCGTGATCCATACGGGCGTCGTCGCGATGACGCCGCACAACAATATGCCCGAACCCTTCATCCTGCCGACGAGGAGCGTCTACGCATCGAAGACCTTCTTGCTGGACGTCGAGACGGTGCGGATGAACATGATCGCCAACACCTTCATGCGCGCGCCGGGCGAGGCGGTCGGCACGTTCGGCCTCGAATCCGCAATGGACGAACTCGCCGTCGAACTCGCCATGGATCCGGTCGATCTGCGCATCCGGAACGAGCCCAAGAAGGACCCGCTGACCGGCCTGCCCTTCTCGCAGCGCGGCATCGTCCAGGCCTGGCGGGACGGCGCGACGCGGTTCGGTTGGCTGAAGCGCAACGCGACGCCTGCCGCGCGCCGAGAGGGCGACTGGCTCATCGGCATGGGCTGCGCGACCGGCACCTATCCTTACTATCGGATGCCCGGAGGAGCGGCGCGCATGACCGTCACCCGCGATGGCCGCGGAACGATCGCCATCGCGGCGCACGAGATGGGCATGGGCACCGCCACAGTCCAGGCGCAGATCGCAGCCGAACGGCTGGGCCTGCCGATGGAGCAGGTGGAGGTGCTCTACGGCGACAACCTTCACCCGGGCGCCGTATTGGCGGGAGGATCGCAGCAGACGGCGGCGATCGGCGCGTCGGTCATCGCCGCTCACCGCGCGCTCGTGAAGGAGCTCTTGAAGCTCGCCGGCAACGATTCGCCCTTGGCCGGCCTTGGTCCCGACGAGGTGGGCGGTTTGGACGGCGGCTTGTGCGCTCTCGAGGACGAGGGCCGCCGAGAAAGCTACGCCTCGATTCTCGGCCGCGCCCAGCGCGATCAGGCGACAGTCGAGGCGGAGGCGCCAATGCCGCTCGAGCTCGGACATTGGTCGATGCACAGCCACAGCGCCCTGTTCTGCGAGGTTCGGGTGAATGTTGTGACGGGCGAAGTGCGCGTAAGCCGTTTCCTTGGCTCGTTCGATTGCGGCCGCATCCTCAACGCCAAAACGGCGGCGAGCCAGTTTCGCGGCGGCATCATCATGGGGCTCGGCCTCGCGCTCATGGAGGATGTGATGTTCGACGAGCGGACTGGGCGGATCATGAACCCCTCGCTCGCCGAGTACCATGTGCCGGTGCATCTGGATGTGCCGGAGATCGACGTGATCTGGACCGACGAGCCCGATCCTCACGCCCCCGCCGGCGCCCGCGGCATTGGCGAGATTGGCATTACCGGCGTGGGCGCCGCGGTCGCCAACGCCGTGTTCAACGCCACCGGAAAACGCGTGCGCGATCTGCCGATCACGCTCGACAAGCTGATGTAGCCACCGCGTCGTCAGCCAAGATTGGGTTGGGTCGCCTTGTAGCTTGGCAAGGCTTGCATCGTCGCCCACCAGTCGGCAAAGCCGGGAACGTCGAAAAGCGCGTCCTTGTCCGGCGTGAGCGAGACGTAGAAGATGATGGGCGCGAGATAGAGGTCGGCGAGGCTCAGGTCGCCCGCGATGAAGGGCGACGAGCCCTTCGTCTGCATGGCGAGCTCGATCAGCTTGCGGCCATTCTCGAGGCCGCCCTTCCGCATCGCGTCGTTCTTGCCGCCGACAAAGTCCGGGAACAGGTGATAGGCCGCCACACCACCGACAAGCGCGCCGTAGCCGTACGAGTTCGATGAGGCCGATGATCATGTCCATCCGCGCGCGATCCTCGGGCGTCGACGGGATCAGCGACTTGCCGGGCAGGACATCGTTGAGATAGCGCGCAATCGCGGTCGTTTCGAGAATGCGCATGCCGTCGTGGTCGAGGACGGGGACCTTGCCGAAGGGATGGCGATGCCGATGCTCGGGCGTTTTCGGTTCGCCCTTGAGCACGTTGAGCGGCACTTGCTTGAATTGGGTCTCGCCCTTTTCGGCGAGGACCATCTTGACGGTGCGGACGTAGGTGGAGCCGTCAAAGCCCCAGAGGATCATTTCCGACATCGTGCGTTCCTCCTCGATCCGCGTTTAGGCGAGCGCTCAAGACTAGACGGAATCGTCGGCCCAAGCCAGCGGTCTCATCATGCGGCGGACGGCGGCTTTCGGTCTTCCGCGAACGCTCGTGCGCCGATCGCTCGCTGAGCTTGCCTCAGCTGGCGTCTTCGGCCTTAGGCGCTTTCGGCTTCGCGCCCTTCGCAGGCTTGCGCAGGTCGCGCAAGGAATCGTTCTGCGCGATCATCTGGCGGATCGCCTCGACATTGGCGCGCGCCGCGTCGGGCGAGAGGTCAGCCCGGCCAACAGTCTCGGCGTCGCTGAATTTACCTTCGAGCGCCAGCACCAAAGCGAGGTCGCCGCGCATGCGCGCGTCCGCCTTCGGACTTGCGACGGCTTGTCTCAGGGCATCCTCGGCCTCGGGCAATTTTTTGGCCAGAGCGAGCGAGAGCCCCATGTTGGTGAGCACGCTGGGCTCCCCAGGCGCGATCTTGAGCGCGTCATGGTAGAATTGCATCGCCGTCATGTGATCGCCGAGCCGGTCGGCGACCGCCCCTTGCACCGACATGACGTCCCAGCGCGGATCATCGGGCGTATAGGCGTGGCTCAGAACATCCCTGGCTTGCGTAAGTTGGCCGGCGTCGGCGAGCGCCTTGCCATATTCGCCGAGCACGTCGAAATCTTTTGGCGCCTTGATCGCCGCCGTCTGGATGACGGCGACGGCCTCGTTGTAGCGGGTCAGCGCCCGCAAAGCGCGCGCATATTCGATCGAAGCCGTCTTTTCGCCCGGGTTGCGGTCGTAACGCCTGCCCAATTCATCGGCGTAGGCTCTGAGCCTCGCCTCGTCCGTCGGCTGGCTCCCCGATGTCGGGATCGAGCCCGTGACGTCGCCGAAGTCGTGACAGCCGGCGAGCGGCGCTGCGAGAGTCGCAAGCGCGGCGACGAACAGCGCGCGCAGGGAGGCGGGGCGGGAGGACAAGCGCGGCATCGGGGCCCCAGGGACGGAACGGCGTTAACGAGGGTCCGCTCCCAACCTTGCTCAAGGCTTGCTAACTGCGCCGTGTGCGGATCGCCATTGGGGCTCGAGAGTTGTTTGTCGCACGATAAGTGTCCGGACGAAGGAAACTCGACATGCCGAAGTTCGTGACCATTGGATATGGCGACCGCTCGGGATATGACCGCACCCCGAAAGACATTCGCGACGCAGCCCATGCGCACGACGCCGAGTTGAAAAAAGGCGGAGCGTTGATGGGCGTTGCGGGGGCGCCGGTGCAAGTTCGCAATCCGTTGTCGGCTGGGGTCCAGACGGAGACTTCCGCGTTCATGTCGTCGGCTCTGCCGGTCGCGGGTTTTGCCGTGATCGAGGCCGCTGATCTCTCCGAGGCGATCGCAATCGTTTCGCAAACGCCATGCGCAGTCGCACATGGCGTGGTGGAAGTCTGGCCTTTGGAGCACGCCGACTAGGGTGATAGCGCCGGCGCTCAAGGGGGCGCGCAAGGCGCTATGGCGGGTTCACGACCCGAATGGGCTTGCCGTCCAAAAACGCTTCCGCGTTCTCAATGCTCTGAGAATAGAACTGGCGCCATGTCTCGGCCACTCCATAGCCGAGATGAGGCGCCAGCACGGTATGGTCGGAAGCTCGGAGCGGATGGTCCGGCGGCAGCGGCTCCTTGTCATAGACGTCGAGCGCCGCGGTGATTTTGCCGGCTTGGACGGCGGCGAGGAGAGCGGCTTCGTCGATGAGCGGCCCGCGCGACGTGTTGACCAGAATGGCGCCCTTTTTCATGTGGACGATGTCGTCGGCGCCGATGAGGCCACGCGTGCGTTGCGACAAGACCATGTGCAAGGAGATGACGTCGGAGCCGCTCATGAGATCCGATTTGCTGGCGAGGACGGCGCCGGCTTCCTGAGCTTTCTGAGGCGTCAGGTTCGGACTCCAGGCCACGACCTTCATGTCGAGCGCGAGCGCATAGCGGGCGAGACGCGCGCCGAGGCGGCCGAGGCCTATGACGCCAAGCGTTTTGCCGGCGAGGTTCATGCCGACAGGAACGCCGCGCTGGAAGCCTCCGGCTCGCATCGTCTTGTCGGCGACAGGAATTGCGCGGGCGGCGGCGATCATCAAACCAAGCGCGAGTTCGGCCGTTGCGTAAAGCGCCTGGCTGGGCGGCGTGTTGCAGATCGTCACCCCCTGGCGCGCGCAAGCCTCGAGGTCCAGCAAAGGGTTCGCAGGACCCGTGACGCTGATCATGCGCAGTTTGGGAAGCCGGCGGATCAGAGTCTCAGGAAAGGCCGTGCGCTCGCGCATGGTCAGGAGAATGTCGAAATCTTTGAGCGCGCGGGCGGCGTCGTCCTCCGAACCGAAAGCATCGGCAAAAAACACAAGCTCCGCTCGAGCGGCTAGTCTCGACCAGTCAGCGCTCTTTCGCGCAACGTCTTGCCAATCATCGAGGATCGCAATCTTCACCATTTTCGCTTCCCACGTTGGAATTGTGTCGGGGCAGCCCATGAGAGGACGCGTTGTCCGCAGATTGGCCCGCTGCTATGCCGGCTCCGGGCAGAACAGCGCCGAAGGCGGACAATGAGCATATCCTTCGTTCATTCGAAAGGCGCAGACGCGCCGATCGCGATTCCGGCGATCGGGCTTGACCTCTTTGTCCGCATGGCGCCCGCGGCGAGCACTGGCGCGTTCTCGATCATCGAAACCATCAACGCGCCCGGAAAAGGCCCGCCGCGACACCGGCATCCCGAAGCGGAGATCTTTCGCGTCCTCGAAGGACGATACCTGTACGAAATGGACGGCCGCCGCTTCTATGCGGAAGTGGGCGATGTGGTCAGCATTCCCGGCGGCGCCGAACACGGATTTGTGAACGTCACGGACAAGCCGGCGCGCCAGTTTATCCTCATTGTTCCGGCGCTCGATGCGGCGGCCTTCTTCACGGAGCTCGCCGGCGTGATGCGGGACGGCGTCCCCGACAATGCCGCGATTAACAGGTTCGGCGTCAAGTGGCAGGTGGAATTCCTGGGGCCGCCGGTGAGCCTCGTCGATCAGCCGAAAGCGTGAGCTGGCGCTTCTTGGCGACTGATGAGGCGCACAGGCGGTTATTTCTTGGAGGCTGCTCAACAGGAAATTTCGGCCGGCGTCGCCTCGGTGTCTTCGCCCACGTGTCGGAGCGCGGTGGAGGATAGGCTGGAGCGCGGCCCGTGCAAGAAGAGCAAGGCTGGAGGCCGCATTGTCGCCAAGCGCGGCGCGTCCCGTTCGGGGACTCTCCAGCGCGCCAGCGCCGCGCCGGCGGGGCTTGAGATCGCCTTCAAGGTCGACCCGGGCCGATCGATGACCGCGATCGGCGCGAGGTCGGCAATCGCGCGCCAATGACGCCACAGATGGAACTGGCGGAGATTGTCAGCGCCCATGATCCAGACGAAATGGGCGCCAGGCGCTCGGCGCGTAAGCCACCGAAGGGTGTCGTATGTGAAGCGCGACCCGATCTGCGCTTCGATGTCGCTAACAACGACCCTGGGCCCAACGTCGAGCCGGCGCGCCGCCTCCATGCGCGCTTTGAGCGCCGCGAGTCCGGTCAGCGACTTCAGCGGATTTCCGGGCGTCACCAGCCACCAGACGCGGTCGAGCTTAAGGCTGCGCAGCGCAAGCCGCGTGATGAGCGCATGCCCTTCGTGCGGCGGATTGAACGACCCGCCAAGGAGCCCGATGCGCATTCGTGGGCCGAAGGGCGGAAGACGAGGAATGGGCGTCACGACGCGGCCTGCGCGGCCAAGAGCTCCGCCTGACGCTCGGCCGTGAGCGCATCGATGATTTCGTCCAGCCCCTCGCCCTCCATGATCCGGTCGAGCGAATAGAGGGTCAGATTGATGCGATGGTCGGTGACCCGCCCTTGCGGGAAATTGTAGGTGCGGATGCGCTGCGACCGGTCGCCGGAGCCGACCTGGGAGCGCCGGGCCTCGGCGCGGTCGGCGTCGAGCTTCTGATTCTGGGCGTCGAGGATGCGTGAGCGCAGAAGCGCCATCGCCTTGGTGCGGTTGCGATGTTGGGACCGCTCCTCCTGCATCGCGACGACCACGCCGGTCGGCAGGTGGGTGATGCGGATCGCCGATTCGGTTTTGTTGACGTGTTGGCCGCCGGCGCCAGAGGAGCGATAGGTGTCGATCTTGAGATCGGCCTTCGTTGATGACGAAATCCGCCTCCTCCGCGATCGGCAGCACCGCGACGGTTGCGGCCGAGGTGTGGATGCGCCCCTGGGTCTCGGTCGCCGGCACGCGCTGCACCCGATGGACGCCGCTCTCGAATTTGAGCCGGGCGAAAACGCCACGGCCGGAAATTTCGGCGACGATCTCCTTGAACCCGCCCGCCGTTCCCTCGCTCGACGACAGGACTTCGACCTTCCAGCGCTTCCGCTCGGCGTATTTGACGTACATGCGGAACAGATCGCCGGCGAACAAAGCCGCCTCGTCTCCGCCCGTGCCGGCCCTGACCTCGACGATAGCGCTCCCTTCGTCCGCCGCGTCCTTGGGCAGAAGCGCAATCTGGATCGCCTTGGACATCGCGTCCGCTTCCGCTTCGGCGGCGGCGAGTTCATCGCTCGCCATCGCGCGCATGTCTGGGTCGAGATCAGGCTCCCGTAGCATCGCGGCCAGGTCGGCGCGCTCCTTTTGCTTTGCCATGAACGCCTGGATCGCCGCGACCACCGGCTCAAGCTCGCTGAGCTCGCGCGACAATGCGGAATATTGGGCTCCGGACGCGCCCTCGGCGAGCCGAGCGGAAATCTCCTGATGGCGGCGGAGGATGAGATCGAGATTGTCGTTGGCGGCCATTACGTGAGCTCGGGGAAGCGGAAGCGGCGAGAGTTAAGGACGCTCGCGTCGCTAGAGGCGCACTTGGAGCCGTTCCGCCAGCCGCTGGAGCGGTCCGCGCAGGGATGCGTCCTCGCGCCCTTTGGCCAGCATCGCCTCGACCTCGCGCTCCGCCTCGCCGATATTGAGCGTGAGCGTCATCGCCTTGACCGGCCCGATCGAGGTCGCCGACATCGACAATTCGCGGTAGCCGATCGCCATCAGCGCCATGGCTTCAAGGGGTTCTCCGCCCATTTCCCCACACAAGGTCACCGGCGTTCCATGTCGGGCGCCGGCCTCGGCGATCGAGCGCAGAGCGCGCAAGAAGCCGACGCTGAGCGGATCAAAGCGGCTGGAGACCCGGCGGTTGTCGCGATCGGCCGCGTACAGATATTGCATAAGGTCGTTCGAGCCGACCGAGAGGAAGTCGGCGGCGGCGGCGATCTCGTCGAGCTGCCACAAGAGCGACGGCACTTCGACCATGACCCCGAGGCTGACGGCGCTCGGCGG
Source organism: uncultured Alphaproteobacteria bacterium (assembly GCA_963696665.1). Lineage (GTDB taxonomy): Bacteria > Pseudomonadota > Alphaproteobacteria > Rhizobiales > Beijerinckiaceae > Roseiarcus. The sequence continues at coordinate 437,182 of CAVOLE010000005.1, read as the reverse complement.
CTCATAGCCGTGGCCGACGCTCCAAGAGAGCTCGCGGTCGAACATCGCCCGCGCGGCCCGGAACTCGTCGACGGTCGAAACCATGGGCGCCATGACCCTGAGGTCGCGCCCCGCAGCGGCGCGGATAAACGCACGGAACTGCATCTTGAGCAGCGCCGGACGATCGAGCCCGATGCGCAGCGCGCGCCAGCCAAGCGCGGGGTTCTCCTCCTCGAGGCCCTTCATATAAGGCAAGAGCTTGTCGCCGCCGATATCGAGCGTGCGAAAGGTGACGGGCCGGTCGCCGGCGCCGTCGAGGATGGCGCGGTAAAGCTGCTTCTGCGCGCCTGGCCGGGGAAAGCGCGCGGCGAGCATGAACTGCAATTCGGTGCGGAAGAGGCCGATCGACTTTGCCCCGGTCTCCGCCAGGTGCGGCATGTCGACGAGGAGCCCGGCGTTCATGTTGAGGCCGATCGAGACCCCGTCGACGCTGACTGTCGGCGTGTCGCGGAGGGCCCGATATTGCGCCTGGCGCCGGGCGCGCATGCGCGCTTTTTCGGCATAGGCCGCTTCGACGTCCGCCGGCGGGCGCAGATGGATTTCGCCCGCGTCGCCATCGACGATTATGGCGTCGCCATGCTCGACGATCTCGGAGATGTTCGCGATATCGCTGACGGCCGGAATGGCGAGCGCGCGGGCGACGATGGCGATATGGCTTGAGGCGCCCGCCTCCTCGACAACCAGACCGCGCAGCCGGACGCGATCATAATCGAGCAGCGCCGCTGGGCTCATCGAACGGGCGACAAGGATGGCGTTTTCCGGCAATTCGTCCGGCAGCAAAACCAGGCTTTGGCCGGCGAGTTGATGCAGCAGGCGATTGGCGATGTCGGTCAGGTCGTGGAGCCGATCGCGTAAGTATGGATCAGTCTGGCGCTGCAGCTTGGCGCGGGCGTCGTTATGCACCCGCTCAACCGCGGCCTCGGCGGTCAGGCCGGAGCTGACAGCCTCACGCAGCCGGCGCAGCCAGCCGCGATCGTGCGCGATCATGCGGAAGGCTTCGAGCACGTCGCGGTGCTCGCCGCCGACGCCGTCGTCGCTGCGGTCGATCAGATCGTCGACCGAGGCGCGCATGGCGCTGATCGCCGTCTCGAGCCGAAGGAGCTCGGATTCCACGTCGTCGGCGACGATCGTGGACACCGTGACGCGCGGCTGGTGCATCACCACATGCCCGAGCCCGAGCCCATCGGCGATGCCGACGCCTTTGAGCGACATTTGCCGCCGCACCGCGATCGGCGCGCCCTGGGCGGCTATCCCCTGCAATTCACCAGAGGCGATCATCTCGGCGAGCAGCATGGCGGTCGTTTGCAGCGCCTCGATCTCCTCCTCCGAATAGGCGCGCCGCGCGCGGTTTTGCACCACCAGCACCCCGATCGTAGCGCCGCCGCGCAACACCGGCACGCCGAGGAACGACTGGTAGATTTCTTCGCCCGTCTCGGGTCTGTAGGAAAAGGCGGGATGGTGCTGCGCGTCCGACAGCGCCAGCGGTTCGGCGCTGGAGACGATGAGGCCGACGAGGCCCTCGCCTGGCCGCATCGTGGTCAGATGGACCGCTTCGCGGTTGAGGCCCTCGGTGGCGAACAACTCCATCGCTCCGTCAGCGCGCACGACATAAAGCGAGCACACCTCGGCCACCATGTTGGAGGCGATGAGGACGACGATGCGGTCCAGGCGCGCCTGGGCAGTGACAGGCTCCGCCATCACCTCGCGGAGCCGCCGCAACAACAAACGCGGTCCGCCCGGCGCGCGCATCAAAAACATCCTATCCGTCGCCGGCCGATGGGTCGGCCGGCTGAACCATGCAATGATCACGCCGAAGGGAAGCCGCTCCCCGGAATGCGCTTCCCTCCCGTGTCCTCAATGAGCTTTGTGGCGGTATAGAAACGAAATGCGGGCGCGGCAAGGCCGGACTCGGCGCCCTTTATGGGGACCCGCCGACCCGGCCTTCAGGGCGCCCTGAGCAGCGCCGAAGTCCTCGCAGCTCCAGTCGCCCGCGCGGCAAGAACCTCATCGAGCCAATCCGGCCGCATCTCGGGCACCGAGGAGAGAAGCAATTCAGTATATGGATGATAGGGCGGCGAGAATACTGTGGCCGTATCGCCGCTAGCCACAATCTTGCCCTTCAGCATCACCGCAACCTTGTTGGCTATTCGTTTCACCGTCCCGAGATCGTGGGAAATGAAAATATAGGCGACGCCCAGATCGTCTTGGAGCTTCTTCAGCAAACGGAGAATCTCCTCACCCACCAGCTGATCGAGCGCGGAGGTGACCTCGTCGCAGATGATGAGATCAGGTTCGGCCGCAAGCGCCCGGGCGATCGACACGCGCTGCTTCTGCCCGCCGGACAATTCGCTGGTCTTGCGGGTGATGAAGGATGCCGGCAGATCCATTTGCCCTAACAGCTCCGCCACCCGCGCGCGCACTTCCTGCCGCGATCGATTGAAGTAGAAGGCCACTGGCCTGCCGATCGTCTCGAGCAAGGTGTGCTGTGGATTGAGCGCGACGTCGGGCATCTGGTAGATCATTTGCACACGGCGCAATTGATCCTTGGCGCGGTCCTTGAGGCGCGGCGACAGGCTTGTCCCGTCGAATCGCACGTCGCCGGCGACCCGCGGCAAGAGGCCGGTGATGACTTCGCGCCAAAGTCGATTTACCCGAACCCGACTCCCCGACCACCGCCACCGTGTCGCCCTCGCGCACTTCGAGGCTGACGTCGTCGATCACTTTGGGCTTGCCCGGATAATCGGCGCTAACGTGGTCGATGGCGAGGATCGGGACTTCGGCGGCGACGCGGGCGTCTACGAAATTGTGGCCAGCGACGCGTTCGGTCACCAGCCGGCGCGTATAGTCCTCTCTCGGCTCAAGCAGGATTTGCCGTAAATCGCCGAATTCGACCATTTTGCCGCGCCTGAGCACCATGATGCGGTCGGCGATCTGGGCGACGACGGCGAGGTCGTGGGTGATGTAAAGCGCCGCTGTGCCATGCTCGCGGATGAGCTTGCGGAAAGCGGCGAGGCATTCGACCTGAGTCGTCACGTCAAGCGCGGTGGTCGGCTCATCGAAGATGAGAATGTCGGGCTTGGCGACCATCGCCATCGCCGCCATCACGCGCTGGAGCTGGCCGCCGGAAACCTGATGCGGATAGCGGGACCCGATCGTCTCGGGGCTCGGCAGATCGAGCTGCTTGAACAGGCTGACCGCCTCCGCGCGGGCTTGCCCCGGCGACAAGACGCCATGCCGCACCGCAGCTTCGCAGACCTGCTCCATCAGCGTATGAGCAGGGTTGAATGAGGCCGCCGCGCTCTGGGCGATATAGGCGATCTTCGGACCGCGCAGCTCGCGGCGTTCGTTCGGGCTGACCGCGCGGATGTCCGTGTCGCCGAAGATAATGGCGCCGCCGACGATGTGGCAGTCGCGGCGGGTATAGCCCATCGAGGCTAGTCCGATGGTCGACTTGCCGGCGCCCGATTCGCCGATGAGACCGATTACCTCGCCACGCCGCAATTGCAGCGACACGTCATCGACCAGTACTGGCCCTTCGCCAGCATCCGTGCGCACCGCAACGCGCATGTCGCGGATGTCCAGGACGATGGGATTATCCTTTGACCTGAGCGCGTCCCGAGTTTGATCGTTCATGCGCCTTCTCCCTGGCCTCGAGAATGAATCGCGAGCATCCAGTCGACGACGAAATTGACGCCGATGGTCAGAATAGCGATCGCGGCCGCAGGATAGAGCGGCGCCGCGGAGCCGAAATTGATCATGTCGCGGTAGTCCCTCACCATGCTGCCCCAGTCGGCGTCGGGGGGCTGCACGCCGAGTCCCGAGAAAACTCAAGGCCGCGATGAACAGAAACGTGAAACAAAAACGCAAGCCGAACTCAGCCGTCAGCGGCGGAATGGCGTTGGGCAAGACCTCGCGTCGGACAATCCACCACCACCCTTCGCCGCGCAGGCGAGCCGCCTCGACGAACTCCAGGCTGACAATATTCACGCCCACCGACCTCGCCAGCCGAAACACCTTGGTCGAATCGAGGATGGCGATCGTGATGATGAGCACTGGGAGCGCCGTGCCAAGCACCGAGAGGATGACGAAGGCGAAGATGAGCGTCGGCATGGACAAGATCAGGTCGACGATGCGCGACAGCGCCTGATCGACCCATCCGCCCGCAACCGCAGCGGCGAAGCCGGTAATGACGCCAATGAGGAAGGAAAGGGCGGTTATGATGAGCGAAAGGCCGATCGACATGCGCGCGCCATAGATCAGACGGCTCACGATATCGCGGCCTAGGTTGTCGAGGCCAAGCCAATGCTGCGAGTTGGGGTCCGCCCAGGCGTCTCCGAGCGGCGTCGCCTGGTCGAAGGGCGCAATCAGCGGCGCCAGCAAAGCGACGAGCAGATTGATCACGACAATTGCGATGCCGATCTGCGCGGTGACGCTCACCTTGTAGCCGCGGATGCGCATAGAGGCCTTTCTTTGCCGCTGATCAGCGCGGCCGGCGAAGCCGGGGATTGGACAGAATGGCGAGGATGTCGGCGATCATGTTGAGGAGGATGAAGGTCGCGGCGAAGATGAGCCCGCAGGCCTGGACGACAGGCACGTCATGCTTGGAGACCTCATCCACCATCAATTGGCCGAGGCCGGGATAGACGAACACGGTCTCGACCACGACGACGCCGACGATGAGATAGGCGAGATTGAGCGCGACGACGGAAATGATCGGAGCAAGCGCGTTCGGCAAAGCGTGACGCATGACGATGCGCGACTTGGTCAGGCCCTTCAGGATCGCCATCTCGATATAGGGGCTCGCCATGACCGACAGCACGGAGGCCCGCGTCATCCTCATCATATGCGCAACAATGACGAGAACGAGCGTCACCATCGGCAGGAAGGCGATATAGAGCCGATCGAGGAACGGCGTGTCGGACGAGACGCTCGCCAACGAAGGGAACCAGCCGAGATCAACCGCCACGTATTTGATGAGGATATAGGCCAGGAAATATTCCGGCACGGAGATCGTCATCAGCGTCACGACGTTGACGAGCCGGTCGAAGATTCCGCCCTGCCAGATCGCCGCCAAAAGGCCAAGCCCAATCGCCAACGGCACGGCGACGATCGCCGCATAGGCCGCCAGGAACATCGTGTTGGCGAAGCGCGGCGCGATCTCTTGCAAGACATCGCGCCCATTGGCGAGCGACTTGCCGAAGTCGCCGTGCAGCGCGCCGAACAGCCACTGGAAGAAACGGACATAAGCCGGCTGATCGAGTCCGAGATCGAGCCGCATCTTGGCGAGCGTCTCGGGAGTGGCGGTGTTCTGCAGAATGGCGGAAGCGAGGTCGCCAGGCAGGATCTCGGTCCCGATGAAAATTAGCACCGACGCGGCGAATAGGGTGAGGACGCCGAGGCCGAGGCGGTTGAGGACAAGCTTCAGCATGGGCGCCCCTCTCGACCCGATCCGGATTACGCCCGCAAGCGCGCGGCGCGAAGCGGCGCGAGAGCGTTCGCCCCGTCCGTCATCGCGCTATCGATCAAGACTTCAGCCAGGCGTCCTCCATGATCCAGCCGTTGTTCATGTCATAGCCGCCATGGGGCGTGTGGCCGCCGACCTTCTGGTTATGCGCGTCGAGCCAGTCGCGGAACACGGGGATGAGCGCCCCGCCGCGCTCGTTGAGAATGGCCTGCATCTCCCAGATGTAGGGCTTGCGCTTCGCCTCGTCGGTCTCGGCCCGCGCGTCCGCGAGCAGCTTCTCGAATTGCGGGTCGTTCCAATGCGTCTCGTTCCACGGCGCTCCGGCCTGGAAGGCGACGGCGAGCATTTGCGTCGCCGCGGGCCGTCCGCCCCAATAGCTGCCAACGAAGGGCGCCTTCAGCCAGACATTGTCAAAGAAGCCGTCGGCGGGCTCCTTCTTCACGTCGATCCTGATTCCGGCCTTGGCCGCGCTCGCCTGCAACAGCTCGCCCTGGTCGACCGCGCCGTTGAAGGCGGCGTCCGAGGTCTGCAGGAGGATCTTCGGATTGGCGATGCCCGCCTTCTTGAAATGGAAGGCGGCCTTGTCGGGATCGTATTTGCGCTGCGGCAGCTCCTTGTTGAAATAGGGGTCGGTCGGGGGAATCGGATGGTCGTTGCCCGCCGTGCCGTAGCCGCTGAACAAGGCTTTGAGCATCTGCTCGCGATCGGCGGCGAGCATCAGCGCCATGCGGATGTCGGGATTGTCGTAAGGGGCCTTGTCGACCTCCATCGCCAGCACCGAGAACCAGCCGCCCGGTGCGCGCACAACTGCGATCCTCGGCGTTTTGGACAGAAGCGCCACAGCCTTGTGATCGACCCGGTTGATCGCGTCCATCTGGCCCGAGATCAGGGCGTTGAGGCGCGCCGAACCGTCGTTGATGACGGTCACGTCAACCCCATCGAGAAGGCCCTTGCCGTTCTTCCAGTACGGCCGGACCTTCTTGACGCGGATCCGCACGCCGGGGTCGTAGCTCTCAAGCACGAACGCCCCCGTCCCGACGGGCTTCGCCCAATCCTTGAAGCCGTCCGGAACCATCATGAGATGGTAATCGGTGAGGCCATAGGGGAAATCGGCGTCGGGATATGAGAGCGAGACCTGGATCTGGTGGTCGTTGAGCTTCTTGATGCCGGTGACGCCCTTCACCGAAGTGGCGCCGCCCGATTTCGTGTCGCCGCGGTGGAGGTTGAGCGAATAGATCGCGTCGTCGGCGCTGAACGCCTTGCCGTTCGAGAAGGTCACGCCCTTGCGCAGGTTCAGGATCCAGTCCTTGGCGCCGTTGGTCGCCTCCCAACTCTCCGCCAGCTCCGGATGGGGTTTTCCGTCTTGGCCCCATTCGGCGAGGCAGTTCCAGATGCCGTGGTTGAAGTCGATCATCACCGAGTTGGTCGTGGTGCGGAAGTCGAGGCTGTCGGTGGTGCTGCCGCCGGCGAGGCCGAGCTTCAGCACGCCGCCGCTCTTGGGCGCGTCCGCAGCGATCGCGTCGGCGCTCGCGAGCAGAGTTGAAATCGCGAAACTTGAAGCGCCGAGCGCTGCGGCGCGGCCGATGAACTCGCGGCGCGAAATGGCTCCCTTGATCAGGCGCCCGTTCCAATAATCAAGCTCGCTCATTGACTTGGATCCTCTCTGACGGCGCCCTTCCCCATATTGCGATCGGCTGTGTTCTGTCGGTCTCGTTGTTCGACTTGGCGTCAGAATTTCCATTCTGTCAATTGTGCGGGACCGCTCGTGAACGCTCCATGCCTGACCGTCTACGGATCCGCTTCGGGCGCCTCTTCTTACGATCTGCATGTTACGATCTGCACGTCTTTTGAGCAGGGCCCGGAGCGTACCCGGCTCGACGATTTTGGGCCTCCGAGCGGCGGCCTCGAAAGAGCGGCTCCCTCGCGTTGACTCGCGTTCCAGCCAAGATTAGGGGTTCCCGCCTCGAATTGCCTCACGCGAACGCCCAATTCGGCAGGAGTTCTGCGACAGATGAAGATCCTCGTGCCCGTCAAACGGGTGGTCGACTACAACATCAAGATCCGGATCAAGGCCGACGGCTCGGGAGTCGAACTCGCCAACGTCAAGATGTCGATGAATCCGTTCGACGAGATCGCGGTCGAGGAAGCGCTGCGGCAGAAGGAGGCTGGCAAGGCGACCGAAATTGTCATCGTATCGATCGGCCCGGCGCAGGCCAGCGAGACCATTCGCACCGCGCTCGCCATGGGCGCCGATCGCGGCATTCTGATCAAGACCGACGCGCTCGTCGAGCCGCTGGCGGTCGCCAAGCTCATCAAGGGCGTCATCGCCGCCGAGCAGCCGGGCCTCGTCATCATGGGCAAGCAGGCGATCGACGACGACTCGAACCAGACCGGGCAGATGCTGGCGGCGCTGACCGGCTGGGGTCAAGGGACGTTCGCCTCCAAGGTTGTCATCGGCGACGGCTCGGTCGAAGTCACCCGCGAGGTCGACGGCGGCCTGCAGACCGTGTCGTTGAAGCTGCCGGCGATCATCACCACCGATCTGCGCTTGAACGAGCCGCGCTACGCCTCGCTGCCGAATATCATGAAGGCGAAGAAGAAGCCGATCGAGGAGAAGACCCCGCCCGACTATGGGGTCGACGTTTCGCCGAGGCTCAAAGTGCTGAAGACCGTCGAGCCCCCGGGTCGTAAGTCCGAAGTCAAGGTCAAATCAGTGGCTGAGCTGGTCGCTAAGCTGCACGACGAAGCGGGGGTGATCTGACGATGGCCACCCTTCTTCTGGCGGAAGTCGCCGGCGGACAATTGAACGATGCGACGGCGCGGGCGCTGACCGCCGCGCTCGAGCTGGGTCAGCCCGTCGATATTCTGGTCGCGGGCAAAAGCGTCGGCGCAGCCGCCGAGGCGGCCGCAAAGCTTCAAGGCGTGGCAAAGGTGCTCGTCGCCGACGATCCTCTCTACGAGCATAACCTGGCGGAGCCGTTGGCGGCGCTGATCGTCACGCTCGCTTCCGGTTATGACGCCATTGTCGCGGCCTCGACCGCGAGCGCCAAGAATGTCGCGCCGCGGGCGGCGGCGCTTCTCGACCTCATGCAGGTCTCCGACATCACCAAGGTCGTTGGCCCCAAGACCTTCGAGCGGCCGATCTACGCCGGCAATGCGATCCAGATCGTTAAATCGACAGATCCGAAGATCGTCGTGACTGTGCGCACCGCCTCTTTCGCCGCGACGGGCCAGGGCGGCTCGGCGCCGATCGAGACAGTCGCGGCCGCCCCTGATCCGGCCGTGTCGTCGTTTGTCGGCGAGGCCCTGGCCAAGTCCGACCGGCCGGAGCTGGCGTCGGCCAGGATCATCATCTCCGGCGGCCGGGCGATGCAGAAGGCGGAGAACTTCAAGACCTATATCGAGCCGGTGGCGGACAAGCTCGGCGCGGCGATGGGCGCCTCCCGCGCCGCGGTCGATGCGGGCTACGCGCCGAACGATTGGCAGGTCGGGCAGACCGGCAAGGTCGTCGCGCCTGAGCTCTATATCGCGGTCGGGATCTCGGGCGCGATCCAGCATCTCGCGGGGATGAAGGATTCGAAGATCATCGTCGCGATCAACAAGGACGAGGAGGCGCCGATCTTCCAGGTCGCCGACTACGGCCTTGTCGCCGATCTGTACACGGCGCTGCCCGAGCTTGCCGCAGAGCTCGCCAAGATCGGCCGCTAAGGTCCGCCCGAACCGATGAGAAAATCCCGCCGTCCGACTGGACGCTTGGCGTCGCTCGTCTATGATTGTGGCGCGGCGCACGTTGTCTCATGGACAAAAATATGACTTTCAACATCGAGACGGTCGGCGTCATTGGCGCCGGCCAGATGGGCGCCGGCATCGCCGAGGTCGCGGCTCAGGCGGGTTTCACCGTCTTCCTCAACGACGTCGCCGAGGAGCGCATCAACGGGGCTCTCGCGACCATCAACGGACACCTGTCGCGTCAAGTCTCCAAAGGGCAGATCGACGAAGCGGAGCGCCGCGCGATCCTCGATCGCATTCGGGTAGCGTCGACCCTCGATAAGCTTGGCGAGTGCGATCTTGTGGTCGAGGCCGCCTCCGAGAACGAAGAGGTCAAGCGCAAGGTCTTCGCCGCGCTCCGCTCCTTTCTCAAGCCGGACGCGATCGTCGCGTCCAATACGTCCTCGATCTCGATCACCCGCCTCGCGTCGGTCACGGCCAATCCCGAGCGTTTCATCGGCATCCATTTCATGAATCCGGTGCCGCGCATGCAGCTGGTCGAACTGATCCGCGGCATCGCCACCAAGGATGAGACGTTCGAGGCCGCCAAAGCGTTCGTCACCCGTCTCGGCAAGACGGCGACGATGTCCGAGGATTTCCCCGCCTTCATCGTCAACCGCATCCTGTTGCCGATGATCAACGAGGCCGTCTACACGCTCTACGAAGGCGTGGGCTCGGTCGAGGCGATCGACACCGCGATGCGGCTCGGCGCCAATCATCCGATGGGTCCGCTGCAGCTCGCCGACTTCATCGGCCTCGACACCTGTCTCGCCGTCATGCAGGTGCTGCACGAGGGGCTGGCCGATTCCAAGTATCGCCCGTGTCCGCTGCTGGTGAAATATGTCGAGGCCGGCTGGCTTGGCAGGAAGACGCAGCGGGGCTTCTACGATTACCGCGGCGAGCACCCCGTGCCGACGCGCTGACGAGCGGGAGCCTCGACACGATTGTCGCGCTCGGAGCGGCTTTCTAGCCGTTCTGCAGGAGCCGGTGACAAAGGGCTTCGGTCGGACCTTCCTCGCCTTTATTTTCTGATCGCGGCTGGTCGTCCGTTAGGGATCGGGATGATCGGCGAGAACACAAAAACCTCGGCGAATTGGGCCGCCGCTAACGCTCCGTCAAGTCCGGCCGTCTCTCGCGCGTGATGCGCTCGGCTTGAGCGCGGCGCCAGGCGGCGATCTTGGCGTGGTCGCCCGAGAGCAGTACGTCGGGAATTGCCTGGCCTTCCCATTCGCGGGGGCGGGTGTAGTGCGGATATTCGAGCAGGCGTTTTTCGAAGCTCTCCTCAGCGCCGGACTCCTCCTTGCCCATCACGCCGGGAATGAGCCGCACGCAGGCGTCGAGCACCGCGAGCGCGGCGATCTCGCCGCCCGACAGCACGTAATCGCCGATCGAGACCTCGATGAGACCGCGCGCCTCGATCACCCGCTCATCGACCCCCTCGAAGCGCGGGCAGAGGATGACGAGGCCAGGGCCTAAGGCCCATTGCCGCGCTTGAGCTTGGCCGAACGGGCGCCCGCGTGGGCTCATGATGAGGCGCGGACGCGGATCGTCCGCGCTGACCGCCGCATCGAGGCTCGCGGCAAGAACGTCGGCGCGCATCACCATGCCCGGGCCGCCGCCTGCCGGCGTGTCATCGACGGCGCGATGGCGGCCAAGCCCGTGGCCGCGAATGTCGCGCGGCTCGAGCGACCACAAGCCCTGCGCCAGCGCTTCGCCGGCCAGAGATTGGCCGAGCGGGCCGGGGAACATGCCGGGAAAGAGGGTGAGGACTGCGCAGGCGAACATCGGGCGAGGCTTAGCGCGCTCGCCCGACCGCTGTCACTGGTCGATCCTCGGCGCTAGACCTGCAGAATCGAGTTGAAGTCGAAATTCGCGCCAGGCGGGTTCTGGCCGACGCGCACTGTCTTGTCGTTGGGGAAATGATAGGGCGGCACCGGGAGGTTATAGGGCGCGGGCACGCCCTGGAAGACACGGCCGGCCAGATCGTATTTCGAGCCATGGCACGGGCAGAAGAAACCGCCTGGCCAGTCGGGCGCCGGATCGGTGGCGCTCGGCTGCGGGTCGAACAGCGGAATGCAGCCGAGGTGAGTGCAGACGCCGACCAGCACCAGGATCTCAGGCTTGATAGACCGGCTCCAGTTGGCGGCATAAGTGGGCTGTTGCAAATTCTGGGAGTTCGGGTCGCGCAATTGAGAGAGAAGCTTCGGGTTCTTCAATTCGTCGAGCGCCGGCTGGGCTCGTTTGACGACGAACACCGGCCGCGACGCCCACAGCGCGACCACGCGTTGGCCGGGCTGGAGCTGGCCGATGTCGATATCGACCGGGCCGGCGGCGGCGATTGTGGCGGCGTCCGGATTCATCTGATCGATGAACGGCCAGAGGGTTGTCACGACGCCGACTGTGGCCAGCGATCCGGTGGCCAGAAAAAGGAAATCCCGCTTCGTTACCGAGGGGCCCCCATGGGCTACTGAAGCCGTCTCGGAACTCATCGTCATGCAGCGCGTCTCCAAACGAACAAGCGGGCTTGGGATCCCATCCACGGGCGCCGGATGAAGCGTGCGCCGCAATATCTCCTGTCTATCCGCCCCCTGCGCCCTTCGCAACCACCCACTCGCCTGTAACGCTAGTCTTCGGCTTCGACCTCGCGCGGCGGTTCGATCACGATTTGGCCTGCGTCGAAATCGACGCGCCGCGCGACGCTTTTGGTGAATGGCAGAAGCAAGGTCTTGCCGCCTAGGGCAGGGGCGATCTCGAGAACGTCGCCCGCGCCATAGTTCACGAGCGATGTGATCCGCCCGATGGGCGCGCCAGCCGCGTCGACGGCTTCCAGCCCGACCAGATCATCATAGTAGAATTCGTCATGCGCCGGCGGCGGCAATTGGCCGCGGCGGGCGAAGATCTCCACGCCCTTTAGCGCCTCAGCCGCGTCGCGGGTCGCAACGCCGGCGACGCGGGCGACCAGCATGTCGTCCTTGAGCGGGCGCAGCGAGTCAAACACGAACGCCCGGGCCCGCCTCTTGTCGGTAAGCGGCCCGTAGGCGCCGATGGCGCTCGGCTCCGCGGTCAACGATTTGACTCGAACCTCCCCGCGCACTCCCTGCGGCGCGCCGAAAACGCCCATGAGAATCAGGCGGTCGGGCGCGCGCAATTCAAGTCAGAGGTCAGGCCGCAGGAGCTTCGGCCTTGGCGGCGGCGGCAGCCGCTGCGGCCGCGCGCTCCTGGGCTTTCTTCTTCGGCTGCGCCTTCTGCGGATTGTTGCGCGCCGGGCGCTTGGCGAGGCCGAGGCCGTCGAGCAGGCGCAGCACGCGGTCGGTCGGCTGCGCGCCCTTGGCGAGCCAGGCCTTCGCCTTCTCCTGATCGAGCACGAGGCGGCGCGCGTCGTCCTTGGCTTTCAAGGGATCGAACGTGCCGATCTTTTCGACAAAACGGCCGTCGCGCGGCATGCGCGCGTCGGCCACCACAACGCGATAGAAGGCGCGCTTCTTTGTGCCGCCGCGCGACAAACGGATTTTGAGGGACATCGGTGTTTTCCTTTCAGATCAGATGGGGTGTTCCCTTCTCCCTCTGGGAGAAGGTGGACGCGCAGGACGCGCGGCCGGATGAGGGCGTCATTTCTTCTTGCCGCCAAACGGATTGAAGCCGCCGCCGAGGCCAGGCAGTTTCCCGCCGCCGCCGAGACCGGGGAATTGCGGTGGGAGATTGAAGGCGCCGGGGGGAGGCGCGACGGGAATACCTGGCGGGCCCGCAGGCGCTCCCGGAAGTCCGGCCCCGCCCAACTGCTTCTGCATGGCTTCGATCTGTTCGGGGCTCGGCATCGGCATGCCGCCGCCCAAGCCCATCATCTGGCCGAGCTTGCCCATCACGCCGCCGCGTTTGCCGCCCGCGCCGCCCATCGCCTTCATCATGTCGGCCATCTGCCGATGCTGCTTGAGCAACCGGTTGACATATTCAACGGTGACGCCCGAGCCCGCCGCAATGCGCTTCTTGCGCGAGGCCTTGAGAAGATCGGGATTGCGCCGCTCCTGCGGCGTCATCGATGAGATGATCGCCCGCTGGCGCTTGACGAACTTGTCGTCGAGATTGGCGGAATTGAGCTGATCCTTCATCTTGGCGACGCCGGGCAGCATGCCCACGATGCCGCCCATGCCGCCGAGTTTCTCGATCTGTCCCAATTGCTCCGAAAGGTCGTTGAGATCGAATATGCCTTTGCGCATCTTCTCGGCCATCTTGGCGGCCTGCGCCGCGTCGATGTTTTGCGCCGCTTTCTCGACCAGGCTGACGATGTCGCCCATGCCGAGGATGCGATCGGCGAGACGCGCGGGATGGAAATCCTCGATCGCGTCCATCTTCTCGCCAACGCCGAGGAGCTTGATCGGCTTGCCGGTCACCGAGCGCATCGACAGCGCCGCGCCGCCGCGGCTGTCGCCGTCCATCCGCGTCAGCACGATGCCGGTGAGGCCGACCTGGTCGTTGAAATTCTTGGCGAGATTAACGGCGTCCTGGCCGGTGAGCGCATCGGCGACGAGCAGGATCTCATGCGGGAGCGCGGCGTCCCGTATATCCGCCATCTCGGCCATGAGCGGCTCGTCGATGTGGGTGCGCCCGGCGGTGTCGAGCAGCACGACGTCATAACCCTCAAGCCGCGCGGCGGATTCGGCGCGTTTGGCGATGGCGACCGGATCCTCGCCGAAAACGATCGGCAGCGTCGCGACGCCGACCTGTTCACCCAGCACGGCGAGCTGCTCCTGCGCCGCCGGACGCTTCACGTCGAGCGAAGCCATCAGCACTTTGCGCTTGTCGCGCTCGGTCAGGCGTTTGGCGATCTTGGCGGCGGTGGTCGTCTTGCCGGCGCCCTGCAGGCCGACCAGCATGATCGCCACGGGCGCCGGGGCGTTGAGGTTGATCGCCTGGCTATCGCCGCCGAGCGTTTCGACCAGCGAATCGTGGACGATCTTGACCACCATCTGGCCGGGCTTGACCGACTTGATGACAGAAGCGCCGACCGCCTTGGTGCGCGTCCGGTCGACGAACGAGCGCACGACCTCGAGCGCGACGTCCGCCTCGAGCAAAGCCCGGCGCACCTCGCGCATGGCGGCGTTAACGTCCTCCTCGGAGAGGGCGCCGCGGCCGGTGAGTTTATCCAATATGCCGGAGAGCTTTTCGGACAGGCTCTCGAACATGCGTTGCTCCTTCCTGGTCAGGCGGCGAATGCGATGAGCGGATAGATAGGACCGGACGCCCGCCCTCCCAACCCGCCATTTCGGCATTCGCGGCCAACGCCAATCGCGCCCGGGGGCGCGACGCGCTGCCGGACGGGGACCGCTGGCCTCGAGGGACAGTCGGCTGATCGACGAGGCCAAAACCTGACGAAGGCGGGCTTAGTAGGGGCGCATGGCGCGGATGTCAAATACTATGGTATTTTGTATTTTGATGGTCGGTTTGCTCCCTCGCGGCGGCGGGCCGCTGGTCCGGTCGATCCGTTTGGGTTTTCTTGTCGGGTGGCCGTTTCGCTGCGAAAGCCCCTGCTAGGGGGGTTGTATTTCCTTGGATTTCCTTGGATTCTCTCGTCCGAATCGAGACTTTTCAATGGGTTACGCGGCTTTTAAGCGGGCGCAACATTTCTCACGGCTTTTCCGTAGCGTTCGGGGCGCCGGACGCGGAGCTTGCGGCCTTGGTATGTGGAAGGGCAGGATTGTCATGGGGAAAGCTTAAGTCCTTTTCGGATTTCCTGCAAGAGATTGTCGGCTCTTATAGCGTTATCTATTGATTTGGTTCAGACTGGTTTGGATTGAGGAGCGATTCGATGAAGTCTGAGGATTTTTCGGTTTGGCTGTCGGCGATTTCGGGGATGAGCGCGGCGCAACGGACGGAGGCGTTGGCGGCGCTTAAGAAGGCCGCCGCCGAGCCTTCGGCTTCGAAGACCAAAGGCAAGCGGCGCGAGGATGCGCTCGGAACGACCGGGGTCGAGCGGGTCGAGCGTCAGGGCTGTCCGCATTGCGCGAGCCGCGAGATCGTCGGCTGGGGCCGTTCGGAGGGCCTTTTGCGGTATCGCTGCAAGGCTTGCCGGCGCACCTTCAACGCTCTGACCAAGACGCCGATGGCGCATCTGCGCAAGAAGGAGAAGTGGCTCGATCACGCGCGCGCGATGATCGAGGGCAGGAGCCTGGCCAAGACTGCCGAGCTGTGCGGCGTGCATCCGACGACGGCGTTCCGGTGGCGGCATCGCTTTCTGCGCGCGCCGGCCGACGACAAGCCTCGAACGTTGAGCGGAATCGTCGAGGCCGATGAGACCTTTATCCTTAAATCCTGCAAGGGCCGCTGGTCCGATCTGGCGCGCGCGGCGCGCAAACGGGGCGGGACGGCCCGCCATCCCGGCCCCTATCAGGACAATATTCCCGTCCTCGTCGCCCGCGACCGGAAGGGCGCGACCTTCGACGCCGTTCTGCCGCAGGTCACGAGCGCCGCCATTGGCGCGGCGCTGGCCGGACCCGTCACCCCGGCCAATCACCTCGTCGGCGACGGCGGCCTGCCGATCGCCGGCTTCGCCCGCCGGGCCGGCATTCCCTTCCACGCCGCGCCCTCGCCGGGCAAGCCGGCTCCCGAGGCGCCCCACCTCCACATCAACAACGTCAACGCCTACCACAGCCGCCTCAAGCAATGGCTCGCCCGCTTCAACGGCGTCGCCACCACAAACCTGCCAAGCTACCTCGGCTGGCGCAGAGCCCTCGAAGCTTGGGGCCAACCCGTCGACCCGCCAAAATGGATCCTCAGCGCCATCGGAAACGGGCCATATCAACAGACAACGCTATAAGAGGATTTTTATTTGACGATTTTCAGAATATGGTGATATTCTGTGAAGCTTTACTCTAAATGAAGGCGGCGCGGTCGCGTAAGAAGAGTAAGCATGGATCAGGAAGCAGCGCCCCTTCGTCGCCGGCGGCCAAACGCTCACGGGATACTGTTGAGGCGGCGCCGCATTTTCGCCCGGCTGCGCGAAAGCTTGGCCTATGACGAAATAGCGGCCGAAGAGGACGTGACTGTCACCCGGATCCGACAGATTGTTTCCGAGGTGTTGCAGAAACGAGCGGTCGACAGCGGCGGCGCCGACCACGTCAAGCCGCAATTGGACCGCCTGGCGGCCCGCGGTGCAACTCGCGGCCGACGCCCTCGCGGCCGGCGATATTTCGGCGATCACCCCTTATCTCAAGGCGCTCGACCGGCTCGACCGCTACCATTCGGTGGCGGCGAGCGCCCATCAGATCTATGACGACGAGGCGCGCAAGAAACTTATGGAGAAGATCAACCGCATCGCCGCCAGCCTGGGCGTCGACGAGGTCATGGCGGCGGCGGCGCGGGTCGCACTTGATAAAGATCGGCGAGATCCCGCCCGACGAACCGAATGAGGCCAGGGCGATCGAAGGCCGGCCAGCCCGGACGAGGAGCCGCCGGAGGGCCAGAGCGAGGCGGCCAACTGGATGTCCGTTTGAGAATTCGCGCACAACCCGAGAGGTGAGTTAAAAAATCCCGATTTTTTTATTTTTTTCAGTCGCGACCCTTTGAAAAGCACGGATTCGGCCAAATCAAACCAAGCAAATCCAAGGATTTTTGGTTGGTTTTATTTGCTTTTCCTTCCACCCAACTCGCCCCCGGGTTGCATCGGAGACAGTAGGATCGAGGGCGAGGCTGAACTCATGACCGGCCACGCTCAAGGCTCGCGCTCGAGAGTCGCGCGCGAGCCGAGTCGACCAAGCGCCCCGAGTCGAATGCGGGCAGTGTTCGGGCTATGGTCGGAAATGGCGATTCGACCTATGAGAAAAGGCGATCCCTTGAGCGTTGCCAATTCCACGATGCTGCCCCGTGCCAATGGCCTGGCCTCGCTCATCGATGGAGTCATTCTGTCCTGGGGCTGGCGCCGACGCGCCATCGCCTTCATCTCCGGGGCGATGGGGGCATTGGCGCTGCCGCCCTTTTCGATATTTGCGC
This sequence comes from uncultured Alphaproteobacteria bacterium, assembly GCA_963696665.1. Lineage (GTDB taxonomy): Bacteria > Pseudomonadota > Alphaproteobacteria > Rhizobiales > Beijerinckiaceae > Roseiarcus. The sequence goes on along the minus strand of CAVOLE010000005.1, from coordinate 419,928 downwards.
TGATCGCGGTTCCGCTGACCATCGGCGTCTGGCTGATCGACGGCGCGCAGGATCGTGCGTCCGGTCGGCCGCGTGTCGCTTCGCTCAGCGCCGCATTCGGGGCCGGCTGGTGGATGGGCTTCGGCTATTTTCTCGCCGGCCTCTGGTGGATCGGCTCGGCGCTTCTGGTCGACGCCGACAAATTCGCCTGGGCGCTGCCGCTTGCGGTCGTGGCGCTGCCCGCGGCGCTAGCAGTCTTTCCGGGCGCCGGATTCGCGCTGGCACGCCTCCTGTGGTCGCCGGGGCCTTTGCGGATTTTCGCCCTCGCGTTTGGGCTCGGCGCAGCCGAATGGGCGCGCGGCCTCCTCTTCACCGGTTTTCCCTGGAACGACCTCGGCATGGCGCTCGGCGTCAATCTCACGCTCGCCCAGACCGCCTCGCTCGTCGGCTTGCACGGACTCGCCTTCCTTTCAATCGCAATCTTCGCCGCCCCCGCGACGCTGTGGCGGACGAGCGACAGCCGGTTCGATCCGACGCCAACGATTGTCGCCGCTCTTGCGCTGGTTCTCCTGGCCGCCTTCGGCGAGTTCCGGCTCATGGCGCCCGCCAGCGCGACCGTGCCGGGTGTGAAACTGCGCCTCATCCAGCCTAACGTCGCCCAGGACGACGCCTCTTTTGGACCCGGAGAACAAGCAGGCGATCCTGCGCCGCTATTTTGACTTGTCGGAGCGCGCGACCTCGCCCGATCGATCCGGGATTCGGAACGTCACGCATTTGATCTGGCCCGAGTTGGCGTTCCCATTCATTCTATCGCGCGACCCGCTGGCGCTTTCCGAGATCGTCGACTTTCTCAAGGACGGCGCAACGCTGATTACCGGCGCGGCGCGACGCGAGGACGGAGACGGGCCGCCGCGCTACTTCAACTCCATCGAAGTTGTCGACCGGAACGGACTGTCGGGGCAGCGCTACGACAAACAGCATCTGGTGCCGTTCGGTGAATATGTGCCCTTTGGGAGCCTGTTGGAGCAGGCGCATATCACGCAAATGGTCGACATTCCCGGCGGGTTCGAACCCGGCTCGGGCCGTCGCATCCTTCATATTACGGGCTTGCCGGACGCCATGCCGCTCATCTGCTACGAGGCGATCTTTCCGATCGAGTTTGGCGATCTCGTGTCCCGCGCGAAGCGGCCAGGATGGCTCCTCAATGTCACTGATGACGCGTGGTTCGGCCTGACGCCGGGGCCCTATCAACATTTTGCGCAGGCCCGTTTGCGGGCGATCGAACTTGGGCTCCCATTGGTTCGCGACGCGAACACCGGAATCTCGGCGGTTTTGGACGGCCTTGGCCGCGAAATCGCGGTCGCTCCGCTCGGCGCGGAGGGCGTCGTTGACGCCGAATTGCCCGTTGCGCTCGCGCCCACGTTGCAGTCACGCTTGGGATCGATTGGCGCGATGCTGATCGGATTGGCCTTTCTGGCGACGGCGCTCAGGGGAAAGAGTCGGGTGTAAACGAAGACCGCCGATTGCAAAACTACGCCCTTGCGCGTTATCCGAGTGTCAGCTATCTCATTTCCCTTAGGTCAATGATTCCTCGCGCAGGCGCTGCGACGGCTATGGGGCATGAGCTCGAAATGATGTCCAAAGTGTCCAACATCGTCGACGTCTATGTCGGCGCGCGATTGCGAATGCGGCGGACGATGCTCGGCATGAGTCAGAGCCGACTGGGCGAGCTTCTCGGCGTGACGTTTCAGCAAATCCAGAAATATGAAAAAGGCTCCAACCGCATCAGCGCAAGCCGTCTTCAGCATACCGCGCGGGTGCTCGAAGTCTCGCCGGGCTATTTCTTCGAAGGGGCGCCGGCGGATTCGGCGGAACCCGGTTTCGCTGAGGAGTCATCGCAATCCTACGTCGTCGATTTCCTCGCCTCGACCGAAGGTCTTCAGCTCAATCGCGCGTTTCTGCGGGTTCGCGACCCCAAAGTGCGACGCCGCATTGTTGACCTCGTTGTTGCGTTGGCGCCGCCACAAGACGAGAGCGTCGAGGACTCGTCCGTTCGATAAATCGAACAAACTGGCCAAAACGGCTTGACGGACCGAACGGCCGCTGTCAAAAGCAGCGTCGCGCGGCTGGGGTGACCTGTAGGCCGCAAAGTTTGTAGCGACAAGCGCCCGCAGGAGATGGTCCATATGGCTCGTCAAAATTACGAGTTCACAAGTGAATCTGTGTCTGAAGGGCATCCAGACAAGGTTTGCGATAGAATTTCTGATGAGATTGTTGATCTGTTCTTTCGTGAAGGCACAAAAGCCGGCCTCGATCCTTATCAAATTCGTGTCGCCTGCGAAACTCTCGCGACAACTAATCGGGTTATAATCGCCGGCGAGGTTCGCGGACCGAAGATCTCTGACCAACAGCTGGAAGCAACGGTCCGCAATGCGATCAAGGACATCGGATACGAGCAGGACGGCTTTCATTGGCAGAACGCCAAGGTCGAGGTGCTATTGCACGCCCAGTCAGCGGATATTGCGCAAGGCGTGGACGCCGGTGGAAATAAGGACGAGGGGGCAGGCGATCAGGGAATTATGTTCGGTTACGCCTGCCGTGAGACGCCGGAACTTATGCCAGCGCCGCTGTATTATTCCCACGAGATCCTGAAGGGGATCTCAAAGGCCCGGCACTCGGGCACCGAGAAGACCTTAGGACCGGATGCCAAGAGCCAAGTGACGGTCCGTTATCAAAACGGCAAACCGGTCGAGGCGACTCAGATCGTCGTGTCCCATCAGCATTTGGTCGAGTCGCTCACATCCGAGGACGTCGCCGACCTCGTGCGTCCCTACGTGAAGGCGGCGCTCCCTGAGGGGTGGATCACCCCGAAGACGGTTTGGCACGTCAATCCGACCGGTAAATTCTTCATCGGCGGCCCCGATGGCGATTGCGGCCTAACCGGCCGAAAGATCATCGTGGATACTTACGGCGGCGCGGCCCCGCATGGCGGCGGCGCGTTTTCCGGCAAGGATCCCACCAAGGTCGATCGCTCGGCGGCTTATGCGGCGCGATATCTGGCCAAGAACGTGGTCGCGGCCGGCTTGGCCGATCGTTGCACCCTCCAGCTTTCATACGCCATTGGGGTGGCGCGTCCGCTATCGATCTACGCCAATCTGCATGAGACGGGTCGCATCGACGAGGGCAAGCTCGAGACTGCGCTGATGGACGTCATGAACCTGAGTCCGAGAGGCATTCGCGAGCAACTCAATTTGAACCGCCCAATCTTCGCGCGGACATCGTCCTATGGCCACTTCGGCCGCGCGCCGGAGGCCGATGGCGGCTTCTCGTGGGAAAAGACTGATCTCGCAGATACGCTCCGCGCTCTTGCCTAATTGGGGGTCCTCAGTCGTGTCCGATGACAGGCCTCGACGGGCGCGAGGGCTTCCCGTTGGCTGGGAACTTCTACGGACGCAGCCGCGGCAAGGGGCTTCGCGCGGGCCAGAAACGTCTGCTCGCCGAGGCGTTGCCGCAGTTCTCGATTGCGCCAGAGAGCTTGGCCGAGGGGCGGGCGTTCGTCCCGGCGCCCCGGGAGGTGTGGCTGGAAATCGGGTTTGGCGCCGGCGAACACCTCATTGAGCAGGCGAAAGCCAATCCGGATGTCGGGCTTGTCGGTTGCGAGCCTTTTCTGAATGGGGTGGTCGCGGCGCTCGCAGGACTCAAGCGCGACGAGATTTCCAATGTACTCCTGCGCCGCGGCGACGCTCAAGCCGTGATCAAGGCTGTTCCGGACGCCTTCTTTTCACGCATATTCATGCTTTATCCGGACCCCTGGCCAAAACGGCGCCACCGCAAGCGGCGCGTCGTCTCCGTTGGCTTCATCGGGGCGCTGGCGCGCGTCATGCGCAGCGGCGCCGAGTTGCGTTTCGCCACGGACATCGACGATTATGCCGGCTGGACGCTTTCTCGCTTTCTCACTTCCCCGCACTTCCGCTGGACTGCCGCTCGAGCCGACGATTGGCGCCAACCTTGGCCCGGATGGCGTCCAACGCGCTATGAGGCTAAAGCGCGTTTCGATGGCCGGAGGCCCGTTTACCTTACTTTCGTGCGTCTGTGAGAAGAAGGCAGATCCTCTCTTCAAGGAGAATCACGTAAGCAGACCGCCGATCGAAGAGGTTCTTGATGTCCGAACGCCTTGACCGCCGCACGCTGCTTAAGGCTGCGGCCGCGTCCGCTGCCGCGCTAAATCCACTCGCGGAAGCATTGGGCGCTGAGGCGGATGGACTCCAGTTCGATGCGCCGGTCCCGTTCTCGTATGAGCTCTTCAAGTCGCAGGCGCGCGACCGCGCCCATGCGCGTTACGTTCCGCCGCCTCGTCCCGCGCAAGAGGTGCTGCAAAAGATCAACTACGAGGAGTGGGGGAAGATTCACTACCGCGACGACTATGCGTTGTTCGCCAAAGGACCTGGCCGATTTCCGGTCACATTTTTCCATCTTGGCCTGTTTTTCCAGAAGGCAGTCAGGATGCATGTCATCGACGCTGGCAACTCTCGCCAGATCGTTTACGACCAGTCCTATTTCGACATGCCGGCGGATTCCCCAGCCCGCGAGCTGCCAAAGGGCGCGGGTTTTGCAGGTTTGCGCGTCCAAGAAGCGCGGGACGGAGACCTCGACTGGCGCAAGAACGACTGGGTCGCCTTCCTCGGAGCGGCATATTTCCGGTCGATCGGCGAGCTCGCGCAATACGGCCTGTCTTCGCGCGGCGTCGCGATTGACGTCGCAGTCGCCGATCGGCCGGAAGAGTTTCCCGACTTCACCGACTTCTATATCGAGCCTGGCGTTGGAGGCACGATCACTCTCTATGCGTTAATGGACGGTCCTTCTGTTGTCGGAGCGTTCAAATTCCTGATGACCCGCGGCAAGGGCGTGGTCATGGACATCCAGACAACTATGTTCACCCGCGCACAGGTGTCGCGCTTCGGCATCGCACCGCTCACTTCCATGTATTGGTACTCCGAGACCAAGAAGGAGACCGCAATCGACTGGCGTCCGGAGGTCCACGATTCGGACGGTCTCGCGATGTGGTCGGGCAACGGCGAGCGGCTCTGGCGGCCGCTCAACAATCCACCCCGCATCATGGTTTCCGCGTTCGTCGATAACAATCCGCGCGGCTTTGGTCTCCTTCAGCGGGACCGAGTGTTCGATCACTACTTGGATGGCGTCTTTTACGACAAGCGTCCGAGCCTGTGGGTCGAACCGTTGCCGGGCCCGGGTGGCGAAGGTTGGGGGAAAGGGTCAATCCAGCTCTGCGAAATCCCTACCGACGACGAAATCCACGACAATGTGGTCGCGATGTGGGTGCCAGCCGATCCGGTTCCCTCAGGCGCTGAGCTCAATCTCAACTACCGCCTGCACTGGCTCGCCAACGAACCCTATCCGAGCAAGCTCGCGCCGGTATGGGCGACTCGCCTCGGACGCGGGGGACAGCCCGGCCTGCCGCGCCCGAAGGGAGTTAGGAAGTTCATGGTCGAGTTCCTGGGCGGGCCGCTGCGAGACCTCCCCTTTGGCGCCAAACCAGAACTTGTTGTGTCGGCTTCTCGCGGAAGTTTTGGGCCTTACCAGCTCATCGAAGCCGTTCCTGACGGCGTCGCCGGCCACTGGCGCGCTCAGTTCGACCTTATTGTCGACGGGACGGATCCGGTCGAAATGCGCGCGTTCCTTAAGTCTGGCGGTGAGACCTTGACAGAGACTTGGATGTTTCAGTACCACCCCTTCTGACTCGAGTACGGCGCCTTCTGCGACTGGATTGCCGGACGGGGCTGGACCGGCCCCGGCCTGCAAGGTGCCAGTGCGCGAGTCTCTCGTAAGCAAATCCAAATAAATCCAAACAAAAATCGAGAGGCAATGACCGCGCGCCCGGTCTAATTGCGACTTTTCCGCGACAATCGCGCGAACGCGCGTTATTTGGTGATTACTAGGTGCTTTTACAGCGCGTAAACAAAGCTCAAACGCAATACATAAACAATACAAAGTTGTCAGCGCTCAAAGCAAACTCAAAACAAACTCAAAACAAACTGCAAACCTAAGTGTGATCCGGCGTGGAGAGATGACCCCCTGAGGCGGGGGATCGGCGTCCAAGATTGACCCCCCGATTTTCGATTTGTTCGGCTGCCTGCTTTGGCATGAAGCGGGCGGTGGGGGATGCTGGTTGTGGAGACGATCGGTCGGATACGGCGTGAGCACTTCATACACGGCAAGTCGATCAAGGAGATCGCACGCGAGCTAAGGCTGTCCCGCAACACGGTTCGTAAGGTCCTGCGCTCTGATGAGTATGACCGTCGTTTTCTTATGAGCGTCGGGTGCAGCCGCGTCCGAAACTTGGAAGATGGAAAGAGCAACTCGATCGACTGTTGGTGGCGAACGTCGAAGCGCCAGCGCGAGAGCGACTGACCCTGATCCGGATTTTCGAGGAGTTACGGGCTCTAGGCTACGACGGCGGCTACGACGCCATTCGCCGTTATGCGCGAAGCTGGGCGAAGTCGAATGCAAGCGCGACGGCGGATGCCTTTGTGCCGCTGACGTTCGCGCCGGGCGAGGCCTATCAATTCGACTGGAGCCACGAGATCGTTGTGATGGACGGGGTGACGACGATCGTGAAGGTCGCGCATGTCCGCCTCTGCCACAGCCGGATGATGTTCGTGCGCGCCTACCCGCGCGAGACGCAGGAGATGGTGTTCGACGCCCACGAGCGGGCGTTCGCGTTCTTCAAGGGCGCCTGTGCGCGCGGAATCTATGACAACATGAAAACGGCGGTGGAGACGATCTTCGTCGGCAAGGATCGCCAATACAATCGCCGCTTCCTGCAGATGTGCTCGCATCATCTCGTCGAGCCGGTCGCTTGCACGCCGGCGTCGGGCTGGGAGAAGGGCCAAGTCGAGAACCAGGTCGGGCTCGTGCGTGAGCGCTTCTTCACGCCGCGGCTGCGGTTCAAGAGCTACGACGAGCTGAACGCCTGGCTCATGGACAAATGCATCGCCTGGGCCAAGGCGCACGGCCATCCCGAGCGGCCCGACCAGACGATCTGGGAGGTGTTCGAGGAAGAGCGGCCGAAGCTCATTGCCTATCGCGGCCGCTTCGACGGGTTCCATGCGCTGCCGGCCTCGGTGTCGAAGACCTGTCTTGTCCGGTTCGACAACAACAAATACTCGGTGAGCGCCAGCGCCGTTGGTCGGCCGGTCGACATCCACGCCTATGCCGATCGCATTGTGATCCGCCAGGACGGGCGGATTGTTGGCGAACATCCACGCCGCTATGGGCGCGGCCAGACGGTCTACGATCCCTGGCATTACGTGCCGGTTCTGGCTCGCAAGCCAGGCGCTCTGCGCAACGGCGCGCCGTTCAAGGACTGGGTGTTGCCGACGGCGCTGGAGCGGGTGAGGCGCAAGCTGACCGGGTCCGACGACGGCGACCGGCAGATGGTCAAAATCCTCGCAGCCGTGCTCACCGATGGATTGCCCGCAGTGGAGGCGGCCTGCCTCCAGGCATTGTCCGAGGGCGTCCATTCGGCCGACGTCGTCATCAACATCCTCGCGCGTCAGCGCGATCCGGGACCGGCGGCGACAATCATGACGCCCGACGCTTTGCGGCTCCGCCACGCGCCGATCGCCGACTGCGCCCGCTACGATCAACTCAGGAGCGCCTGAACCATGGAACGAACCGAAGTCCTCGACATGATGAGCGGCCTCAAGCTCTATGGGATGAGGAGCGCCTACGACGAGACGCTGGCCACGGCGCTCAAGCGCAAGCACGAGCCGCAGCGCTTCGTCGGCGATCTCCTGAAGGCCGAGATCTCGGAGAAGCAGGCGCGCTCGATCAAATATCAGCTCACCGTCGCCAAGCTGCCGCTGGCCAAGGACGTCGACGACTTCGCCTTCAAGGACACGCCGATCAACGAAGCGCTCGTGCGCGATCTGGCCGGCGGCGGATTTATCGCCCAACAGCGCAACGTCGTCCTCGTCGGCGGAACCGGCACAGGCAAGACGCATCTGGCCATCGCCATCGCGCGAGCTGCATCCCGCTGGATCGCGCGGGCGCTTCTTCACCACCGTCGATCTCGTCAATCAACTCGAGGCCGAAGGTCGAGCCGGACGACAGGGACGAATCGCCGGCTATCTCACGCGCCTCGACGTCGTCATCCTCGATGAACTCGGCTATCTCCCGTTCGCCCAGGCCGGCGGCCAATTGCTATTCCATCTCGTCACCCGGCTCTACGAACGCAACCTCGATCGTCGTCACCACCAATCTCGCCTTCGGCGAATGGCCGAGCGTGTTCGGCGACCCAAAGATGACCACCGCACTCCTCGATCGTCTCACCCACCCCTGCGACATCGTCGAGACCGGCAATGACAGTTGGCGCTTCAAGAACCGCGCCTGACCTCACAATAACAGCCCCTCACCGATCCGCGCTCGCCCAGGCTGCGCAACCCAGGCCAGCTTCGCCGCGGCGAGCGCTACCCGTTGCACCCGTCCCAAAATGGGGTCATCTTGGACGCCGATCGAGGGGCAATGTTCGGCGCGAATTGACATCCCCTCGGAAACGATTACGCCGCGTTCTCAGGAGGTTCCCACGGGCGCCAGCGATGGTTACCGAAATGGAAAAATGGCGATCCGTCGCGAAAGGCCGCTGCGAACGCTGAGTTAGGCGACGGAAGAAAAGGATGGCGCGCGCCGCCCTTGGTCGCCCATGTCTGGCCTCTGATTTGGCCTCTGAACGACAAAAAAACCCAAAAAAACCGAGGCCGCCGGCAAACCGTGTTACGATGACGGCGGGAGTTCTATTGGCTCGACGAGAGGGTAATTTTGAGGAACAAAAGGGCCGGTCGGCAAATTTCATTTCTGAAGCGCGTTAACTAAGGACCCGACGAAACGCCGATGCGCGCACATTCGATTCCCGCATCAGCGTTGAGGAGTTTGAGCGAGTGGAACGCCGCCCTCGCGACCTCATCCGGACTCGGCTTCGACACGCTGCTTCTTTCCCTCTCGGGGCAGAACATATTTGCCGATTTCGTATGCGGCGACCTCGATATTGCAAGACTTGTAGCTCTGGCGGCCGATCGGTCGCTGCAAATCATCTTTGATGTTCCGATTTTATCAGTGCCCGCTATGACTACGGCGGCTCGGATGCTGGCTCTTTCCGAGAGCGAGATGGGCGCAAGGGATCCGAGAATTGCGCCCGCCGAGCGGCAGAATCTCGCGATCCCGTTCTCTGATGAAACGAAGGCCCGCACTTGGATTCACACGCTCAGAGGAAGGTTGCTTGAGCTGCAAGAACTCGGCGTCGCAGGCTTTTGCTGCCGGTTGAAACCCGGCACGCCAGAATGGATCTTTCCCGAACTTGCAGGAGACGGGCAAAGCGAAGCCGCCAACACAAGAGTTCCGCTCTGGGTGAGCCTAGTTTCACTTGATGAAGTTCCCAAATTTGAAAGCATGACCTTTGCGGGGGCCTTCTTGCCCGCCAGTAATCTTTTTGAGACCGGAAGCATCGCGCGCGTCGCCGAGGCATCCCGCTTTTTCAGGAAAATGGTTTTATCCGCGGAAGAGCCACTCACCGGGAAGCGAAAATTTCAAGACTACGATCCGGCCGTCACGGAAAAGCGATCAAAATTTCTGCTTTGGGCTGCGGCCGGACTGGGTGACGGAATCCTCGTTCCAATGGGGTTCGAATACGGTCTCGTCGGCAGACTCGCTTCTTCGCCGCACACCGCGAAGAGCTGGTTCGATCTCGCGGCCGATCGCCGGTTCGACCTTAGCGAGGACATAGCCGCCGCGAACGCATTCGTCGGAAGCGAGAGCGTAGAGTTCAAGCCGACCGCTATCTGGCCGGCGGACGCAGGCAAGGTGCTTGCCGCAATACGGCGTTCCGGCGACAAGAGCGGGATTCGAGTTGTTCTAGCGAATGCAGAGATGGATCGCGACATTTCACTCGCGGCGTCGTCGGTTTCGCGCGAGGTTGGCGAATTCCTGCCGCTCAAAGACGCGCTGCGCTCGGGGCCTGGTCTCGCGCCAGATGACACTGTGACGCTGCGAGCCGGGGAAGTGCGCATTCTTGAAGGCCGTCGCGCCGCGGTCATTCGCTCATGCGAACTTCCGGCAACCGAAGCTGGGCCTCGTCTCATCATTGAGGCGGTGGCGCCGTGCTTAGACAGCGGCCGTTACGCCGTTAAGCGGATCGTCGGCGACGTGGCTCATATCGAATGCGATGCGTATGCCGAAGGCCATGATGCAATCGCAGTCGCGGTATTGTGGCGCGCGGCGGACGAAACCGCCTGGCGCGAGAAGCGGATGACGCCGGTCGGTAACGACCGCTGGGCGGCTGACCTGCCTCTCGACCGCGTTGGTCGCTACTTATTTGACATCGAGGCGTGGCGCGATGAGTTCGCCATCTTTCGCATCGAACTGCAAAAGAAGCACGACGCAGGCCTCTCTCTTACGCTCGAACTGAAGGAGGGAGAGGCCATTCTCGTTCGCGCGCTCGGTCGCGCCGACGGAGAGGCGAAGGTCCGGCTCAAAGGCGTTGCGGATCGAATAAAGGCCGCTGATGATCCTGGCAGGCTTGCACATCCTCCTTGCGGAGGAAACGGCGAGCATTTACTCGGCGGCTGATACGCGCGCGTTCAAGACCCGACTCAAGACACCTATTGCGATCGACTTAGAACGGCGGACCGCCGAATTTGCGAGCTGGTACGAGCTCTTTCCCCGATCCCAAAGCGGCGACCCTCACCGGCACGGAACCTTCGATGATGTGGTGCGACGGCTACCGGCAATCCGCGCCATGGGCTTCGACGTCGTCTACTTTCCGCCGATTCATCCGATCGGCAGGACCAATCGAAAGGGGCGTAATAACGCGCTCAAGGCCGGGCCGGACGATCCGGGCAGCCCTTACGCCATCGGGTCTGCCGAGGGCGGACACGACGCCATACATCCCTCGCTTGGGACGTTCGAGGACTTTCAGGCGCTTCTCTCGGAAGCTCGGAAGCTCGATCTCGAGATCGCTCTCGATTTCGCCATTCAGGCTTCACCTGATCATCCATGGCTCAAGCAGCATCCCGAATGGTTCTCTTGGCGCCCTGACGGCACGATCCGTTACGCAGAAAATCCTCCGAAGAAATACGAGGATATTGTCAATTTCGATTTTTACGCTGACGGCAAAGCCTCTCCGCTCTGGACCGCGCTGAGAGATACGATCCTCTTTTGGATCAGCAAGGGCGTCCTACTTTTCCGAGTTGACAACCCGCACACGAAACCCTTCCCTTTCTGGGATTGGCTGATCAACGACATCCGGCGTGAGCATCCCGAGACTGTTTTTCTGGCGGAGGCGTTCACCCGGCCGAAGGTCATGTACCGACTCGCTAAAGGCGGGTTCTCTCAAAGCTACACTTATTTCACCTGGCGCGACACGAAGCGGGAGCTAACCGAATATTTGACCGAATTGACCAGCGCGCCGCTTACGGATTTCTTCCGGCCGCACTTTTTCGTCAACACGCCCGACATTAATCCCGACTTTCTTCAGAACGCGCCACGTTCCGCTTTCCTGATCCGCGCTGCTTTGGCCACGACGCTGTCCGGTCTATGGGGCATGTACAACGGATTTGAACTTTGCGAGGGCAGGCCCGACGCGCAAAAGAAAGAATATATCAACAGCGAAAAGTACGAAATCCGTGTCTGGGACTGGGATCGCCCCGGCAACATCATCGGAGAAATCACCGCGCTGAATCGCATTCGACGCGAGAACCCCGCACTGCATTCTCATCTTGGCCTATCGTTTCAAAACGCCTGGAACGAGAACATCCTTTTCTTCGAGAAGGCGACTCTAGACCGGCGGAATGTCGTCCTAGTCGCGATCAGTCTTGATCCCAGCGCAGCGCAGGAAGCGGATATCGAAATCCCGCTCTGGAAATTTGGCTTGTCCGATTACGACACGCTGACGGCCGAGGACCTTATGCGCGGGGGCGAACTCGTCTGGAGCGGAAAACATCAGCGGATTCGGCTCGATCCGGAACTTCCCTTCGCCATTTGGCGAGTTGCTTGAAGGGCGAAGGATGGCGCGTAGACCAAAGTCGCAGCTCCCCAAGGATCCGCTCTGGTACAAGGACGCGGTCATCTATCAGCTGCACGTCAAATCGTTTTTCGACGCCAACGACGACGGCATCGGCGATTTCGCCGGCCTTAACGCCAAGCTCGGTTATATCGAGAGCCTCGGGGTGAATACGGTCTGGCTTCTCCCCTTCTATCCCTCGCCCAGAAAGGACGACGGATACGACATCGCCGGATACCACACCGTAAGCTCGGATTACGGGGTCCTAGCCCAATTCAAGGATTTCGTCGCCGCGGCGCACGCGCGCGGCATCCGCGTCATCACTGAGCTCGTTATTAATCACACGTCTGACCAGCATCCCTGGTTCCAGAGAGCCCGCAAGAGCCCGCCGAACTCGGTCGCCAGAAACTACTACGTCTGGTCGGACACCGACAAACGCTACGCCGACACGCGCATCATCTTCATCGACACTGAGAAGTCGAACTGGACATGGGATCCGGTGGCGAACGCCTATTTCTGGCATCGATTTTACTCCCACCAGCCAGACCTCAACTTTGACAACCCCCGGGTGCTCAAGGAAGTGCTCGGCGTCATGCGCTTTTGGCTCGACATGGGAGTCGACGGCCTTAGGCTCGACGCCATTCCCTACCTGATCGAACGGGAGGGGACCTCAAGCGAGAATCTCCCGGAGACGCACGCGATTCTCAAGGGCATACGGGCGGAGCTGGACCGCCGGTACGAGGACAAGATGCTGCTCGCGGAGGCCAATCAATGGCCCGAGGATGTTCAGCTCTATTTCGGCGATGGAGATGAATGCCACATGGCGTTTCATTTTCCCCTCATGCCGCGCATGTACATGGCGATCGCCAAGGAGGACCGCTTTCCGATCACCGACATCCTTCGCCAGACGCCAGATCTTCCATTCTACGCCCAATGGGCGATCTTTCTCCGCAATCACGATGAGCTGACGCTCGAGATGGTGACCGACGCCGAGCGCGACTATCTATGGACCACTTACGCGTCCGACAGCCGGGCCCGGCTCAATCTCGGGATAAGACGTAGGCTTGCGCCGCTCCTGCAGCACGACCGACGCCGGATCGAGCTCATGAACGGCCTCCTCTTGTCGATGCCAGGCACGCCGGTAATCTACTACGGCGACGAGATCGGCATGGGTGACAACGTGCATCTCGGCGATCGGGACGGCGTTCGCACGCCCATGCAGTGGACAGAGGACCGCAACGGAGGTTTTTCCCGCGCTGATCCCGGCAGCATGGTGCTGCCGCCGATCATGGACCCCGTTTACGGCTATGCCGCGGTCAACGTCGAGGCGCAGACGAGAGACCAACACTCGCTGTTGAACTGGATGCGGCGCATGCTCACCCTGCGGCGCAGCCATAGGGTCTTCGGACGGGGCGCTTTCCGGTTCCTCTATCCGAGGAACCGGCGCATACTCGCCTATCTAAGGGAGTACGAAGACCAAACGGTCCTCTGCGTCGCCAATCTCGCCCGCACCCCTCAGGCGGTCGAGCTCGATCTCACGGCCTTCGCCGGGCGGGTCCCCATTGAGCTGACCGGACCGTCTCCGTTCCCTCCGATCGGCCAGCTGAATTACCTTTTGACTCTCCCCCCCTACGCCTTCTACTGGTTCGAGCTCCAGGCCTCCGGCGAAGCAGCGCCGGGCTGGCGCGATGAGCCGCCCGAACAATTGCCTGAATTCCAAACCTTGGTGGTGCGCGAAAGCCTGCGCGAACTTCTCGGCGAACGCCACTCCGCGACGATTCTGCACGACCTCCTTCCTGCCTATCTCCAGCGTCGGCGTTGGTTCGCGGCGAAAAACGAGGTCATTTCGGGCGTTCGCATCGCCTACGCAGCACAGGTTCCCGGCAACCGCGAGATCATGCTCACCGAGATAGAGGTCCATCTTCGCGATCGCGCCGAGCGCTATCTCGTGCCCGCCGGAATCGCGTGGGAAGGAGCGACGCCGCAACTCCTGCCTCAACAGCTCGCGATGGCGAGGGTGAGGCGGGGACGGCGAGTCGGCTACATCACCGACGCCTTTTCGTTCGAGGCGCTGCCGCGCGCAGTCATGGGGTGGCTGCGCGAGCGCGCTGTAATCCCGACGCCGCATGAGGGAGAGATCCGCTGCCTGGGCGAGCCCGGGATTGACGCCCTGCCGGATCAAGGCGAGGCGGCCATCCGTTGGCTCTCGACCGAGCAGTCGAACAGCTCGCTGATCGTCGGCAATGTGGCGATGATCAAACTCATCAGGCGCGTCTCGCCCGGCGTGCATCCGGAGGCGGAAATGACGCGACGCCTCACCTTTTGCGGATTCGCCAATGCGCCGCAGCTCCTGGGGGAGATCGTCCGGATCGATCCGAAGGACACGCCCCACACGCTTTTCATCATCCAGAGCGCCATCCCAAATCAGGGCGACGCCTGGACTTGGATGACGGACAACCTCCGGCGCGCGCTCGAAGACGCCGCGCTCGAGAAGGAGGCGGGCGCGCAATCGCCACACACTTTCACTCTCCTCAATGAGTTCGTGGCGGTTGTCGGCCGGAGGCTGGGCGAAATGCATGTCGCCCTCGCCGCCGACACCAACGACCCGGCCTTCGCGCCGGAGGTCGCTGATGACGAGGTCGTCTCTAGCTGGGCGAAGGATGCGGAGGAACAGATCGAACGCGGCATGAGCGAGCTCGAGCGCGCAAGGCAGACGCTCGGTCCCGAGCGCCAGGCGCTTGCCGATTCCGTTCTCTCGCGCAAAGCCGATCTCCTGGCGAGCCTGCCGGCTCTCGCCGAGCACGGCCGGGACGGGCTGTCGATCCGTATCCACGGAGACTTTCATCTCGGCCAGATTCTCGTCTCGCAGTCGGACGCCTACATCATCGACTTCGAGGGCGAGCCCCTCCGTTCCCTTGAGCAACGCCGCCGCAAGACGACGCCTTTGCGGGACGTCGCCGGCTTTCTGCGCTCGCTCGATTACGCCTCGGCCTCGTTCGAGTTGCCGGACACCAATGCAAGCCCGCAAACCGTCCGCGAGCGCCGCGAGAAGCTCTTGATGCAGTTTCGGAGGGAATCGACCACAGCGTTCCTGCTGGCCTACTGGCATTCGGTCAAGGGCGCCCAACGGCTTGGCCTGGGCCCAGCGAAAGAGCCGCTTCTCAATCTGATGATCCTGGAAAAGGCAGCTTACGAAATCAGCTACGAGGCCGCAAACCGGCCGAATTGGCTCCCCATTCCGCTTCGCGGCTTCGCGGCTGCCGCCAACCGACTGAGGAGGGGAGCCCGAGGCGCATGACGATCGGTCAAGATTGCCTCGTCGGGATCGATGCAGCGACCGTGCAGGCGCTCGTCGATGGGCGGCATGGCGATCCGTTTTCGATTCTCGGTCCACACAACCGTTACGCGACGTCGATCGTGCGCGCGCTCGCGCCGGGCGCGCAAGCGATCGACGTGGTCGCGCGCGAGGACTCCAGCCTCCTCGGACGCCTCGAGCTCGCCCATCCCGGCGGCCTTTTCGCCGGCGCGTTAGTTGGCGGCCGCCCCTACCGCCTGCGCATCGTGTGGCCCAATGCGGTTCAAGAGACGGAAGACCCATACAGCTTCGGCCTTCTGTTGGGCGAACTCGATCTGCATCTGATCGCCCAGGGCACGCACTACGAGCTCGGACGCTGCCTCGGCGCCCAGGTGATGACGATCGGCGGCGTCAAGGGCGTCCGCTTTGCCGTCTGGGCGCCCAATGCGCGCCGCGTGTCCGTCGTCGGCGACTTCAATACTTGGGACGGCCGACGACATCCGATGCGCCTGCGACGCGAGGCGGGCGTTTGGGAGCTGTTCGTTCCGCGCATCGGACCAGGAGCGCTGTACAAATACGAGATTCTCGGTCCCGACGGAGCGCTGCTCGCCCAGAAGGCCGATCCCGTGGCGCGCGACAGCGAGGCCTCGCCGGGCACCGGCTCGATCGTCGCCTCGGACGAACCGTTCGCTTGGGCCGATGAGGCCTGGATCGCGGATAGAGCCAAGCGGCAAAACCTCGACGCTCCCATGTCGTTTTACGAGGTTCATGCGGGATCCTGGCTCAGGATTGTCGAGGAGGATTTTCGAAGCCTCACCTGGACGGAGATGGGCGAGCGGCTCGTGCCGTATCTGGTCGAAATGGGATTTACGCATCTCGAGTTTCTGCCAATCGCTGAGTATCCTTTCGGCAACTCGTGGGGCTATCAGCCGCTCGGCTTGTTCTCTCCGACCGGCCGCTATGGCCGCGCGGCTGAATTCGCCGCGCTGGTCGATCGCTGTCATAGCGCGGGCATCGGCGTCATCGTCGATTGGGTGCCGGCCCATTTTCCCACTGACGTTTGGGGCCTCGCGCGGTTCGATGGGACGGCGCTCTACGAGCATGAGGACCCGCGCGAGGGCTTTCACAAGGACTGGAACACCTACATCTACAATCTCGGCCGCAACGAGGTGAAAGGGTTCCTCATCGCGAGCGCCCTCGAATGGATCGAGCACTATCACGTCGACGGGTTGCGCGTCGACGCCGTCGCGTCCATGCTCTACCGCGATTACAGCCGCCAGCCCGGCGAGTGGATCCCGAACCGCTACGGGGGGCGGGAAAATCTCGAAGTCAATCGAGTTCTTCAAGCACTTGAACAGCATCGTTGCGCAAAGAAATCCAGGCGTCCTGACGATCGCGGAGGAGTCGACGGCCTGGCCTAAGGTCACCGCGCCGCTCGCGGACGGAGGTCTGGGTTTCTCGCTCAAGTGGAACATGGGCTGGATGCACGACACGCTCCACTACATGTCGAAGGATCCGATCTACCGATCATTTGAACACGGTTCGATGACGTTCGGGATGCTCTACGCCTATTCCGAACGCTACGTGCTGCCGCTTTCCCATGACGAGGTTGTTCACGGTAAAGGCTCGCTGATCGGAAAGATGCCCGGAGATGCGTGGCAGAGATTCGCTGGCCTGAGGGCGTATTTCAGCTGGATGTGGACGTTCCCCGGCAAGAAGCTCTTGTTCATGGGCGGAGAGCTCGCTCAGTGGAACGAATGGAACAGCAACGGGTCGATCGAATGGAATTTGCTCGACTATCCCCTCCACAGGGGCGTCCAAACCTTGATCGTCGATCTCAACGCCCTGTACCGGAAGTCTCAGTCCCTCTATGGCGCCGACAACGATCCGAGCGGATTTCAATGGGTAGTCGCCGACGATAGCGCTAACTCCGTTTACGCATACATTCGCAGAGGCCGCGACGGCTCAGTGCTCCTCGTGGTGAGCAACATGACGCCCGTTCCGCGGTACGACTATCGGCTCCCGGTTCCAGACCTCGGCGGCTGGCAGGAGCTTCTCAACACAGACGCCGCCTGCTACGGCGGAAGCAATCTCGGTAACGGCGGTCGGGTCGCCGCGCACCATTCGCCCAAGGGCAGTGAGGTGGCCCTGACTCTACCGCCTTTGGCCACACTCATCCTGGCTCCCGAAGAAGCTCGCATCTGACTGCCCTTCAAATGTGCGTCACGGTTCGTGTTAGTTGCGCCTGCACTGCCCGGCAAAAAATTCCAGCGCCGGCGGCGACCGGAAGGTTGGCCTTCACTTTGAACCTCGCCAGCTTCGAGAGAGGAACTCTCATCGGGCAAGACGGCTAATGGGCCAATTCGCGCCACCTTTGGTGGTTACCGAATTGTAATTGGGCGTTTATCCTCTCGTCAGGCCCGTTCATCCTTCCGTCAGGCGGGATGATCTTTTTGCCGGGCTATGACGCCCAAACGCCTCGACTTCCCGGTTAGGCGCGGCTTGCTCCGCCGGCGCCAAGCTTCGTTCGCCGCCCGTTACAAGGACGCCCCTCCCTTCCCCGGGAATCGGTTGGCGGGCGTGGGCGAGGCGGCGCAATGATTCGCCGAACTCCCATCCTTCGATGGAGCGCCAAAACGTGGGCGCGCAAGGCGCGGAGAGAGAAGCGAGCGATTTCCGAGACGGAGATCCGGGCGATGGTTCTCGACCATTGGCGCGCCCATGGGCGTCCCGACACGCTGGTGGCCGCGGCCGACGGAAACGTCATCGATCTGATCGTGCTTGCGCCTCAGTTGCCGATCGGCTTCATCGGACTGAAGCGCAATCTTGGGAGCCCGATGACCGCCGTGCAACGCGAGTTTGGCGAGCTTTGCCTCAAGCTCGGCGTTGCTTACGCTGTGGTCGCCGGCCAGCGCCGGCCCATTCGCGTTCTTGAGGCCTGGGGCGTCGTCAACGCACAATCCGAAGGCGCCGGAGCGCCGACTCCTCGGACGGGCTCGCCGGCTCCATAGCCTTGGCGATCCGCGCCCCCGCTTCGGCCAGCACTGCCGCCGTCGCCGGCATGTTGGCTTATCCTTTACAGCCTTACGGGCGGCAGGACCGCCGCATCCGAACAACAGCTCTGGGGATAAGCCAAACGCCGAACCGGTTCTCGGCGGTCTCAAGCATCCGCTGTTTTACGGCCAGGCGGAATCTTCACAAGCCCGGAATGGGCCCGGGTTGCGCGGGCTCTTGCACCCTCTCCAAGACGGCCTCCGCATTCGGCCACGGCGGGAGCGGCGGCAGGCCGAGGACGGTGCGGACCGGGGCGAAAGAGCGGCGATGAACAGGCGAGGCGCCGAGCCGTTCAAGAGCGGCCAAATGCTCGCGGACGGGATAACCCTTGTGCTTCGAAAAGCCGTACCCGGGATATTTCGCATCCAACTTGCACATGAGGGCGTCGCGGGCCGTCTTGGCCAGGATCGAGGCGGCGGCGATGGTCAGGCTTTTGCCGTCACCGTTCACGATCGCCTGCTGAGGCGTCGTCAGTTCCTTGAGGCGGCGCGCGTCGATGAGGATGTGCTGCGGGGCGGGGAGAAGCGCTTCGACGGCGCGCCGCATGGCCAAGAGACCAGCCCAGTAGATGTTGACGCGGTCGATCTCCTCGACCTCGGCGAAGGCGACCGACCACGCCACAGCGCGCCCCTTGATCTCGACTGCGAGCTTGTCCCGAGTCCCCGCGTCGAGCTTCTTCGAAATCGTCGACGCCTGGAATCCGCGCCCCTGGCTCGAATATGACCGCGGCCGCGGCCACCGGCCCCGCGAGCGGACTCATGCCGGCTTCATCGACGCCGGCGACGTGCAGCACGCCGGCGGCCCAAAGCGCGTTCTCGAATTGCAGCAGCTTGCGCAATCGCTGCCCCTCCGAGCGGTTTCCGGCGCGCCGCCGTGCGATGGCGTCCAGAATCGCCTTTGCGCCCGGGCGCGGATCAGCCCTCAACGCGGCTTCTGTCTCCGCATCGAGCCTTCGGGCCTTGATGACGTAATCGCGACGGATCTGAGCAAGCATGAGGCGTGTCACGGGCGACAATCTAGCCAGGATCGCGTCAGAAACAATCGGGAAACCAGGGTGGTCGGGGCTCAACTCAAAGCTCGGGCGCCTTCGGCGACAACATGTCGTGATTGGCGGGCTTGACGCCGCCGCCCGCTTTCTCTAGTGTCGCAGTGTTTCTGACTTCGAGGCGACGCGTGGCGAAGCTTATCGTATCTTTGGCGCTGGAGGGCGGGCAGACATAAGAGCTGCATCCGTCCCGCTAGCGCTTACCCGAAGGCCCCTTTGAGGGCCTTTTTTGTTGCCTCGGATTCAAAACTGACGAGAAAAAGGCGGAGAGTTGCGATTATGGCCAGGGACATGACCGGCGCGGAGATGGTGGTCGAGGCGCTGAAGGACCAGGGCGTCGAGATGGTCTTCGGCTATCCGGGCGGCGCGGTGCTGCCGATCTACGACGCCATTTTCCACCAGAACAAGCTTCGCCACATCCTGGTGCGCCACGAGCAGGGCGCGGCCCACGCCGCCGAAGGCTACGCGCGGTCGACCGGCAAGGTCGGCGTTCTCCTCGTCACCTCAGGACCCGGCGCGACCAACGCCATCACCGGCTTGACCGACGCGCTCATGGACTCAATTCCGCTGGTCTGCATCACCGGCCAGGTGCCGACCCATCTCATCGGCTCCGACGCTTTCCAGGAATGCGATACGACCGGCATCACCCGCAGCTGCACCAAGCACAATTATCTCGTGCGCCGGGTCGAAGACCTGCCGCGCATCCTGCACGAGGCCTTCTATATCGCTTCGCATGGCCGTCCCGGTCCGGTGGTCGTCGACATTCCGAAGGATGTGCAATTCGCGAGCGGCGCCTACACGTTCCAGAAGAACGTCCAGCACAAGACCTATCAGCCGCAGCTCAAGGGCGACCTCGAGCGGATTCGTCATGCGGTCGAGATGATGGGGGCCGCCAAAAGGCCGGTCTTCTACACGGGCGGCGGCGTCATCAACTCTGGGCCCCACGCGTCGGCGCTATTGCGCGAACTCGTCCGCGCGACCGGGTTTCCGATCACATCCACGCTGATGGGGCTTGGCGCCTATCCCGCGTCCGACAGGCAATGGCTGGGGATGCTCGGCATGCACGGTTCCTTCGAAGCCAACAACGCCATGCATGATTGCGATCTCATGATCTGCGTCGGCGCGCGCTTCGACGATCGCATTACCGGCCGCCTTGACGCGTTCGCGCCGAAGTCGAGGAAGATCCACATCGACATCGATCCCTCCTCGATCAACAAGAATGTCAAGGTCGATCTCGCCATCGTCGGCGATTGCGCGCATGTGCTGGAGGACATGGTGAGGCTGTGGCGGGCGGATCCGCGCCAAACCGAGGCCGCCGCGCTCGCCAAATGGTGGGATGCGATCGACGGTTGGCGGGCGCGCAACTCGTTCGGCTTCCGCAATTCCGAGAAGATCATCAAGCCGCAGCACGCGGTGAAGAGACTTTACGAATTGACCAAGGGACGCGACGTCTACATCACCACCGAGGTTGGCCAGCACCAGATGTGGGCCGCGCAGCATTTCGCTTTCGAGGAGCCGAACCGGTGGATGACCTCCGGGGGCCTCGGGACCATGGGCTATGGATTGCCGGCGGCGATCGGCGCCCAGCTCGCGCATCCGAAGTCGCTGGTCATCGACATCGCGGGCGAAGCCTCGATCCTGATGAACATGCAGGAGATGTCGACGTCGGTTCAGTATCGGCTGCCGATCAAGATCTTCATTCTGAACAATCAGTACATGGGCATGGTGCGCCAATGGCAGGAGCTTCTGCACGGCGGCCGCTATTCGGAGAGCTACACCGATTCGCTGCCCGACTTCGTCAAGCTCGCCGAAGCGTATGGGGCGCATGGGATTCGCTGCGCAGATCCCGCAAAGCTCGATACGGCGATCATGGAGATGATCGAAACGCCGAGGCCGGTCATCTTCGACTGCCTCGTCGATCAGAAGGAGAATTGCTTTCCGATGATCCCGTCAGGCAAGGCGCATAACGAAATGATCCTGGCGGAGCTCGAGGACGACGCTGGCGTCGAGCTCGACAACATCATCGACGAGAAGGGCAAGATGCTGGTCTGAGGGCCCTCTCCCGATAGGGCGCGTTCGGAAGAACGCTCGTCTCTCGACGAGCTATGGGGAGAGGGGTCGGGGTGAGGGCTGTTCACGATGTTCAGTTTGCAGGAGATGCGTCGGGCGCACGACGTTGTGCTTGGCGCCTTGTGGCCAACGCCCGCGCTCAATTGGCCGCTGCTCAACCAGCGGCTCGACGCCGAGGTCGTCGTCAAGCATGAGAACCATCTGCCGACCGGCGCCTTCAAGGTGCGCGGCGGCCTTGCTTACGTCGATGCGCTGATCAAGCGCGAGCCGGCGACGCGCGGACTCATTTCGGCGACGCGCGGCAATCACGGCCAGAGTCTCGCCTTCGCCGGACGGCGCGCGGGCCTCAAAGTGACGATCCTCGCGCCGCAAGGCAATTCGAGCGAGAAGAACGCCGCCATGCGCGCGCTCGGCGCCGAACTGATCGAGTTTGGGCGCGACTTTCAGGTCGCCCGCGAGGAGGCGATGCGGCTTGCCGAGAGCCGTGGCGTGCACATGGTTCCCTCCTTCCACCGCGATCTGGCGCTCGGCGTCGGAACTTACGCGCTCGAGCTCCTGAGCGAGCGATCGGACCTCGACGTGCTTTACGTTCCGATCGGCCAAGGTTCCGGTATCTGCGGCTGCATCTCGGCGCGCGACGCTCTGGGTCTCAAGACCGAGATCGTCGGCGTGCAATCGTCCGAAGCGCCGGCCTACGCGCTGTCGTTCGCCGCCGGCCGCGTCGTGCCCACCAACAGCGCCGATACGCTTGCTGACGGCTTGGCGACGCGCGTTCCCGATCAAGAGGCGCTCGAAGTCATCCTCAAGGGCGCAGCGGGGATCACGCTCGTCAGCGACGACGAGGTCGCGGCCGCTGTTCGCGCCTATTGGACCGATACGCACAACCTCGCAGAGGGCGCGGGCGCGGCGGCGCTCGCGGCGGCGGTGAAGGAGCGGTCGCGTCTGAAAGGACGCAAGGTCGGGCTCGTGCTGTCGGGCGGAAATATCGACTTCGACCTCTTCCGGCGGTGGATCGTCGCCGCGCCGAACGCGGTCGCCGCGTGAATGAAAGACGATGCGCCGCCGCTGAAGTTGGCGCGAACAAGGACATGACGCCCATGAGCAAGACCTCGACCCTTCAACCGCTTTCGCCCTATTCGTCGCCGACGGTGAAATCCAACATCGAGACCCACACGCTCTCGGTTCTGGTCGACAATGAACCGGGCGTGCTCGCGCGGGTCGTCGGCATGTTTTCGGGTCGCGGTTACAACATCGAGAGCCTGACGGTCGCCGAGGTGGCGCACGAGGCGCATCTCTCGCGCATCACCATCGTCACCTCCGGCACGCCGGAGATCATCGAGCAGATCCGCCATCAGCTCGAGCGTCTGGTTCCGATCCACTCGGTGAAGGACCTGACCCTGACCGTGCGGGCGATCGAGCGCGAACTCGCAATGATCAAGGTCAGGGGCAAGGGCGAGAACCGGGTCGAGGCGATGCGGCTCGCCGACGCCTTCCGCGCCAAGGTGATCGACGCGACCACGGAGAGCTTCATCTTCGAACTGACCGGCGCGCCGCGCAAGATCGACGACTTCGTCGAGCTCATGCGCCCGCTCGGGCTGGTTGAGGTCTCGCGCACCGGCGTCGCCGCCATCTCGCGCGGGCCCGAGCCGATCTAAGCGCCCGCATTGACAGGTCCAGTCCGCAAGACATACAGGGTTTCCCTGCGGGAAGCGCGGATCGCCCGGCTATGAGGGCGATTGTGCCGCGTTAACGATGTGCATTAACGAAGCGTTACGGGGATCTGTCTAATTCAGTCGTTCGGCGTAAATTCAGTTTGCGGGACGATTGGGGCAGGGTGACGATGCCGGGCGGCAAGACTTATATTTCGCGCTCTGTTCCGTTTCTTGCCCTTGCGCTTGCGGCGGCGCTCTCGGGTTGCGGCGGCGCTGGACCCATTGATGTCTCCGAGCTTCCCAGAGGCATGGTCAATTCGAAGTTTCCCAAGCCGCGCGACTATCCCATCCACGGGATCGACGTCTCCAAGTTCCAGGGCGACATCGACTGGAATGCGGTCGCCAGCAGTGGCGTCAAGTTCGCCTGGATCAAGGCGACCGAGGGTGGCGATCGCGCCGACGCGCGCTTCCAGGCCAATTGGACCGGGGCGAAAAGCGCGGGGGTGCCGCACGGCGCCTATCATTTCGTCTATTGGTGCCGGTCGCCGATGGAGGAAATGGCCTTTTTCGAGCAGAACGCGCCGGTCGAGGACGACGCCCTGCCGCCGGTGCTCGACGTCGAGGCCACGCCGACCTCGCCGACCTGCCATCGTCATCTCACCCCGAAAAGCGCCGCAGCCGACATGAGGGTGATGCTGGATGAAATGGAGCGCCACTACGGGAAGCGGCCCATCATCTACACGACGGTGGACTTCTATGAGGCGATCCTGTCGGACGGCGCTTTCTCCGACTATCCGATCTGGGTCCGGTCCACGAAATACCATCCCGCGGTGAAATACGGATCGCGCGCGTGGGCGTTCTGGCAATATCAGTCCGACGGCCAGACGCCCGGGATCAACGGCTCCGTCGATCGCGACGTGTTCTACGGCACGAAGGAGCAGTGGGACGCCTTCCTCCGCGAACAGCCGTCGGGCGCGCGCCAGCCGACCATAGTGCAGGCGGTGACCCAGCAACTGGCGGAGCCTGACAAGCCGCCATTGCCTCCTCCGGCTGAGCAGCAAGCCGCCGTGCAACCGGCGGTCGACCAGCAGCCGGACCTTGCCGCGTCCAATCAAGCGCAGTAGAGACGCGCCGACCTTTTGCACGCGCACTTGTTCTCAGCGACGCGACGCGGCGGCTGTCCCGCCATCGAGATCGACAGGAGGCGTTGATGCCCTTGGAAGGCGAGGCCGATCTCAAGGCGGACGCCCTTTATTTTCACAGCATGCCTCGTCCTGGGAAGCTGGAGATCGTCGCCACCAAGCCGCTCGCCAACCAGCGCGATCTCGCGCTTGCCTATTCGCCGGGCGTCGCCTTTCCCTGCGAGGCGATCGCGGCCGATCCTTACAGCGCGGCGATCTACACCTCGCGCCAGAACCTCGTCGCGGTGCTGAGCAACGGCACCGCGGTCCTGGGCCTCGGCGCCATCGGCCCCCTTGCGGCCAAGCCGGTCATGGAAGGCAAGGCGGTTCTGTTCAAGAAGTTCGCCGGCATCGACGTCTTCGACATCGAGGTGGCGGAGCTGAACGTTGACAAGCTCGTTGACATCATCGTCGCGCTCGAGCCGACCTTCGGCGGAATCAACCTCGAGGACATCAAGGGTCCCGAATGCTTCGAGGTGGAGGAGAAGGCGAAGGCCCGCATGGGCATTCCCGTCTTCCACGACGATCAGCACGGGACGGCGATCATTGTTTCCGCGGCAATTGTCAACGCGCTCGAACTAACGGGCAAGAACGATCGGCGAGGTCAAGATCGTCTGCTCGGGCGCCGGCGCCGCCGCGCTCGCCTCGCTCAATCTTCTCGTCTCGCTCGGGGCTAGCCGAGACAACATCATCGTCTGCGACATCGAGGGGGTCGTATACAAGGGCCGCAACAAGCTGATGGACCGCTGGAAGGAGGTGTACGCTCGCGACACGAGCGCGCGCACGCTTGCTGACGCCATTCCCGGCGCCGACATCTTCCTTGGCCTTTCGGCAGGCAACGTGCTGAAGCCCGAGATGCTCAAGCAGATGGCGAGCGACCCGCTGGTGATGGCGCTCGCCAATCCGACGCCGGAAATCATGCCCGAGCTCGCGCTGGAGACGCGGCCGGACGCCATGATCTGCACCGGCCGCTCCGACTATCCCAACCAGGTCAACAACGTCCTCTGTTTTCCCTACATCTTTCGCGGCGCTCTCGATGTCGGCGCGAGGGAGATCAATGAAGCGATGAAGAAAGCCGCGGTTGCGGCGATCGCGGCGCTGGCGCGCGAGACGCCCTCCGAGATCGCGGCGCAAGCCTACAACGGCCAGTCGGTTCTGTTCGGGAAAGCTTCGCTCATTCCAAGCCCGTTTGATCCGAGGCTCATGCTGCGGATCGCGCCGGCGGTCGCCCGCGCGGCGATGGAGAGCGGCATAGCCGGCCGGCCGATCGCCGATTTCGACGCCTACGCCGATCAGCTCAACCGCTTCGTGTTCCGTTCCGGCTTCGTCATGAAGCCGCTGTTCGCCAAGGCGCGGGCGGCGATGAAGACGGTCATTTATTCTGAAGGCGAAGACGAACGCGTTCTGCGGGCGACCCAGGTGGTGCTCGAGGAGCAGCTCGCCAAACCTATCCTGATCGGCCGGCCGGAGGTGATCAGAGATCGCATCAAGCGCTTCGGCCTGACCATTCGTCCAGGCGCCGACTTCGAGATCATCGATCCCGGCGATGACCCGCGCTATCGCGACTATGTCGCAACCTATCTCGAAGCAGCGGAGCGAAAAGGCGTGACCCCGGACGTGGCGCGTATCGTCGTGCGCTCTTCGCCGACCGTCATCGGCGCGCTCGCTCTGCGACGCGGTGAAGCGGACGCGCTGATCTGCGGACTGGAAGGACGCTTCACATCGCGCCTCGACCATATTCGCGACATCGTCGGGCTCGCGCCGGGGTTGAAGGATTTCTCGGCTTTGTCGCTGGTCATCGCATCGGCCGGCGTCTATTTTCTGGCCGATACTCACGTTCGTTACGACCCGAGCGCGGAAGAGATCGCCGAGACGGCTGTCGCCTGCGCGGCGCATGTGCGCCGCTTCGGTTTGGCGCCCAAGATCGCGCTCATCTCGCATTCCGACTTCGGCTCCGCCGACACGCCATCGGCGCTGAAGATGCGGAAGGCTCTCCGTCTGTTGCAGGAGCGCGCGCCCGACCTCGACGTTGATGGGGAAATGCAGGCTGACACCGCGCTGTCCCTGGTCGCGCGCCAGCGCGTGATCAGCCGCTCGCGCCTTGAAGGCGAGGCCAATGTGCTCATCTTTCCGAACCTCGATGCGGGAAGCACGGCGCTGCAGCTGACGCGTGTCATCGCCGACGCCCTGCCGGTGGGACCGATCCTGATCGGCCCTGCGAAGCCCGCGCACGTGCTGACGCCCACGGTGACGGCGCGCGGCATCGTCAACATGACGGCGATCGCCGCCGCCGAAGCCGCGAGCCAGCCGGCGATGTTTCTCCGCATCCCGGATCGAACGGGGCGTGAATTGTGATTTGACAGCCAGCGCCTTGCTGGCACAAACTCATTGCGTCGTCATGAACAGGCAGCGTAAGGCGACGCAAACGTCGCCCAGCCCAAAGGGCGGCAGAAAGACGGGGTAGCCATGACTCCGCCGGACAATCACGGATGACCCTGGCGCGACCAGGGTCGAAGCGCCGTCGCCGCTCGACATGCCAGAGCGGAAAGGCGTTCTGAACATCATTGACGAACATTTGCGGCGCCGGACCGCGAAGGCCAAGCGGTTCCTGAGCCGAGATATCATCTGCAGCATCCCAGAAGTTTCGCCGACCGCGAAACAGGGCCCCGTTTCCGCCTTGAGTGCGCCGGGGCCCACGCTGTCTTTAAAGCTTGGCCGTTTCGCCGCCGACGCGCAGAAGTTGCGTGTGTCGACGCGGCCGTTGTAGTCGCGCTCGATGAGCGCGGTAGGCGCGATCAGCGACCGCACCTACAACGCTGACTCGGCGCCATTTCGACCCTCCATCACCCGCGCAGGCGGGTGATCTTGTCGCGCGCGCTCTCGTTAGTCGGGGTTGCCGGCTCCTTCGGCGCGGAGGCGGCGCCCTCGCCGTCGTGGCGCCGCGCGCCGCGTTCCTGGCGGGCGGCTTGCAGCGCCCCTTCCGCGAAGGAGCGCGCCGCCTGTTCGGCCTCGAGCTGTTCCTTGAGCTTCGCGAGCCGCGCTTGTAACTCCTCCCGTTCCGCCTCGATCGCCTTGTCCTGCTCGGCGATGCGGCTCTCGACCGAAACGATCTTCTGCTCGGCGCGTTGCAACGCAGCCCCCTTCGCCTCCAATGTCGTCGCGAGTTCGGCCGATCGCTGTTCGAGCGTCGCACGGACGGCGTCGGCTTCCGCGTGCGAGGCTCGCGCCGAGGTGAGATCCTTCTCCATATCGGCAATTGTCGCATCTTTGGACTTTGCCGCCAGCGCGCTTTCGACTGCCCGCTGCTCGAACCCTCGAATTTCAGCTTCGCGTTCACGCAAGCTTCCGCGCGCCTCCGTCAGAAGCTTCTCGGCCGCCTCCGAACGCGAAGTCATTGCGCTCAGCTCTTCTCGCAGGTTCGACGCGGTCAACCGGTGCGTTTCGGCCGCGTCGAGGTGAGCGGTTTTGAGCTTGGCGTGGGCTGCTCTCTCCTGAGCCAGCGTCGCCTCGAGCTCCTCCACGCGCCGGGTCAGGTCGTCGCGCCGGCCCTCGAGGTCGCTCAATTGCCGATTGAGCTTCGAGCTATTGGCGACGAACTCCTCGCTCCTCGCCCGCAGCGTCCGGTTCTCCCGCGCCATGAGAGCATTTTGGTCAGCCAAGGCGCCACGCTGCTGCTCGACCTCCTGGAGGCGCTTCTCCTTGGCGCCGAACTCCGCCCGAATCGCCGGCAGTTGTTCGCTCACCGTATGGAGGCGCCGTTTGTTGTCCTCAAGCTCCCGCTCGGTGCGCTCCAGTTTCGCCTTCCGTTCGTTGAGCGCAGCCCGAGCCTCTGAGGCGCCGGCCTCGGCGACGGCGAGGGCCTTCTCGAGATCCTTGACGCGCTCCGACAGTTCCTGGTGTCGAACGCCGAGCGCGTTCCGGTCGAGCGCCAGGACCGCATGGTCGGCCCGCAGACGGTTGTGCGCTTCGCTCAATCCCTCGAACTTGCGCTCCGTTTCGAGGTGGGCGACCTTCGTCCGCTCGATCTCGATGAGCGTCTGATCAATCGGACCCAAGGCCTCGTAGAACTGGGAACGGATGGTCTCGATATTTCGAAACGATAGCTCAATGCCGTCGAGATGCGTGCGCAGACCTTCGTTGCGCCGGCCAATCGAGTCGAACGTGCGGGCGACTTTCAGCGACTTCGGGGTTGCGTCGCCGTTGCGGCCCTGATCGTTGGGAGCGAGCGCGCCCAAATTCGCGACGCCGGGCGGAGCGGCGGAAGGCGCTTCCTCTCCGGGCTCATGGCGAATGACGAGCGCTCGGGAGTTGTTTGCGGGTTCAGCGTTGTTCTTAAACAGCTTCTCCCAAACCGTAGCCATCGGCGGCGTCCCCTGAGCCAGAAGCGATATTGCAATGGTCGCACCGAATACAACCGACCACGCGAATGTACCGCCGTCATGACGGGAAGGTCAAACCGGGGATCCGCAATCTTCCTTTAGGTCAGCGGTTCGAGGATCGTGAAAGTCCTCGGCCTCGCTAAGGGAAAGCGGATCGTGAAGAGTGAAAACTCTCAGGCAGCCGGGAGCTTCCCGTGAGCGCCGGATTCAACCGCTCACGTGCTTCCGCCAGTTGTGCGCCTCCTTGAAGCCGAGCACTTCGCGGATCTTGCGGTTCGACAAAGGCGCCTCGAATTCGTCCATCTCGCGCGTGACCGGCGTCTTGGGCGCAAGCTGCTTCAGCGCTTCCTTGGTCGGAATGTTCAGCGTGATCGTGTCGTTGGTCGCGTTGAACACCTGGAAACCGAGTCCGTCCTTCTCGAGGCACAGGCGGACGATCTCGCCGAGATCGCGCGCGTCGATGTAGCTCCAGGCGTTGCGCTTGCGGACCGGCGGGTTGGCGGCATAGCCCTTGAACGGCCCATATTCATGCGGCTCGATCACGTTGCCGATCCTCAGCGCATAGATGTCCGCGCGATAGCGCATGGCGAAGGCGCGGGCGGTCTTCTCGTTGCAGACTTTCGAGAGGCCGTAGGAATCCATCGGGTCGACGTCGTAATCCTCTTCGAGCGGGAACGATTTGAAGTCCTTGTCGCCCTCCGCGAAGCAGACGCCGTAGGTGGTCTCGCTCGAGGCGATCACGACCTTGCGCACGCCGAGCTTCATCGCCGCCTCGATCACATTGTAGGTGCTGATGACATTGGTCGCGAAGGTGACGTTGTCGGGCTCGATCAAGACGCGCGGGATGGCGGCGAAATGCACCACCGCGTCGGGCGGGCTCGGCGGCCGGCCATCGTCGAAGCCGGCGAAGGTCGGGTGGGTGGTCAGCGCATTGAACGCCTGGCCGCTGTCGGTGAGGTCGGCGATCAGTGTCGGGACGCCGGGCAGGTCGAGCGGCTTCATGTCGACATTGAGGACGGAATAGCCGTGCGCGACGAGATGGGGAACGGCGTGCCGGCCGGCCTTGCCGGTTCCTCCGGTGAACACAATGCGCTTGCCGGACATGGACTTGATCCTCCGATTGCTGGGGCGCCTTCATAAAGCTCGCGCCCGCGGTCGTCGATAGGAGGAGGCGTGCTCTTAAGCGCGCGGATGGGCGGAGCGATAGGCGGCGAGCAGGCGCGCGCTGTCGACCCCCGTATAGACCTGCGTCGTCGACAGCGAAGCGTGGCCGAGCAGGTCCTGGATGGTTCTCAAGTCGCCGCCGCGAGCCAGAAGATGGGTGGCGAACGAGTGGCGGAGGGCGTGCGGCGTCGCGTCGTCGGGCAGGCCGAGCGCGCCGCGCATCCGCGCCATTGCGAATTGCACGATGCGCGGCGACAATTGGCCGCCTTTCGCGCCGACGAACAGGGGGCCGGCCGGCTTGAGCGCATAGGGGCAGAGCGACAAGTAGTCCTCGACCGCCGTGCGGACCGGGGGAATGATCGGCGCCGAGCGGGTCTTCCCTCCCTTGCCGACGATCGTGACGGAGTCCGTTTCGCCGATGGGCGCGTCGGCGCGCCGGATCGAAAGGGCTTCCGAGATGCGCAGGCCCGCGCCATAGCAGAGCGCGAGCACCGCGGCGTCGCGCGCCAAGACCCAGGGCTCGCGCGCTTCGCCTTCGCGTAACGCGGTGGTGGTCATCGCCTTGGCGTCCGGCGGGCTTAAGGGCCGGGGCAGGCGCCGTCCGGCCTTGGGGGCGCGGATCGCGCCGAGCGCAGCCGCCGTTTGCCCCGTTTCGCGCGCGATATGGCGGGCGAGCGATTTCAAGGCGGAGAGCGCGCGCTGCAGTGAGCGGGCATCGATCCCTTCCACCCGCCTTTGGGCGAAAAAGGCGCGCAGATCGCCCGGGGCGCAATCGGTGAAATCGGCGATGCCCGGCGGCGCGCCGAAACGCGTCTCGAGAAAGGCGAGAAATTGCCTGACGTCACGGCCGTATGCCTCGATCGTGCGCCCCGACAAGCGCCGCTCATGGGCGAGATGGACGAGCCAGGCGGCCGCCGCCGCGGCGAGATCGGGCGCGGCGGGGAGGGCGGGGAGTTCCGTGCCGGGAGCAGGCTTTCGCACGGGAGGATGGCGCCATGAAAAGGTTAAGCGGCCGTTGCCGGCGCTCTGGCGGGGCTATCGGCGCTGAGCGAGAAAGCTGCTAATATTGACCGTCAAATGGACTGGTCAAAACGATGGCGACATTCTCGAATATGAAGCCTCCGAGGCCAAGGCCAATTGGGCGGAGCTATTGGATGAAGTCGAGCGCGGCGGCGCCGTCCGCATCACGCGGCACGGCAAGACGATCGCTCGGGTGGTTTCCGAGGCGGACGGACGCGCTGCCGAGATCGCCAAGGCGATCAAGGAACTGAGGCGCTGAGGCAGACATTCGGCAAGGCGCCGCTTGACGAAATCCTGGCGAGCCGTCACGACGGGCACAAATATTAAGTTCGCCGCCCGGCGGCGCCCGGGCTGATGCTGAATGTGCGATTGCCGAACACGCCGGGCGTCGGTGAGCTTGCGGCGGCGATCACGGGGCTGGAGGCGGTTCGATGCGGTTCCTTGCCTTGATTGGGGCGCTTGCGATCATCGCCGCCATTGCTGGGGCGATCTATTTCTTCGGCGGCTTCTACAATGTCGGTGAGACCGCCGATAATCCCGCGATCGTCGATTGGGCGCTGGCGAGCGTGCGGGGAGCTTCGGTCGTCGCGCGTGGAACCCAAACTCCGCCGGCCAATTTCGACGACCCTGAGATGGTCAAAGCCGGCGCTCGCATCTATGCGACGATCGGCTGTGTGAACTGTCACGGCGGACCGCCGGACGCCAATTGGGCCAAATGGTCCGAAGGGCTGAAGCCGACGCCCGCCGATCTCAAGGTCATGGCGAAAGAGCGCACCGCCTCGCAACTGTTCTGGGCGATCAAGAACGGGATCAAGTTCACCGGCATGCCGAGCTTCGGCCTTGCCGGGGCCTCCGATAAGGACCTTTGGTCGGTGGTGGCCTTCGTCAAGAAATCGCCGTCCGTATCCGACGACGAATACAAGGCCTGGACCGCGCCCCCTTGAGTTGCGCGGGATTGCATTCGATTGAAGCGGCCGAAAGCGAATGGCTTGAACGACAATCTCTTGCGAAAAATCAGAAGTCGGACTAAGCTTGCCGCATGATCAAGCCCGCGCTTCCGAATGGTTTCGGCCGTAAGCTTCCGTCGCGCCGCGCCTCTTGGCCGGCGGAAAAGGCGCGTGAAAAATCCGCTCGCGAAACATCCCGCGTAACCCATTGAAAAGTATCGATTCGGACGAGAGAATCCAAGGAAATCCAAGGAAATCCAACCCTCGGAATCGGGGCGTTTGCAACGAAAAGGCCACGAATCAAGAAAACCCAAACGGATCGAGGCGTTCACCCCAAGAGCTCTTCCAGGTGCGGGAGGAGCGGCCCGTCCGCCGGCGGCATCGGGTAAGCGCGCAGATCCTTCGGACGCACCCATTTCAGCGCTTGTCCGTCCAGCGGCTGGACGAAGCCCTGCCAGCGGCGGCAGACGTAAAGCGGCATCAAGAGATGGAAGTCGTCATAAGGATGGCTGGCGAAGGTGAGCGGGGCGAGGCAATCGGCTTTGACCGTGATTCCGAGTTCTTCCTTGAGCTCCCGGATGAGCGCGTCCTCGGGTCCTTCGCCCGCATCCATCTTGCCGCCGGGAAACTCCCACAGGCCCTCGAGCGCCTTGCCCTTGGGCCTTTGCGCGAGCAGCACGCGTCCGTCGGCGTCGATCAGCGCCGCCGCGACGACGAGCACCAGCCTCACGAGCGATAGTCGCCGTTGATCGCGACATATTCCTTGGTGAGGTCGCAGGTCCAGACCGTCGCGCGCCCGCGGCCGATGCCGAGATCGGCGGTGATCTCGATCGAGTCGCGTTTCATGTAAGCGGACGCCGCCGCTTCGTCGTAGACGGGATCGCGCATGCCTTGATGGGCGACGCGGATCTTGCCGAAGAAGATGTCGAGCTTGTCGCGCTCGGCCTTCTCGCCGGCCTTGCCGACCGCCATGACCACGCGGCCCCAATTGGCGTCCTCGCCGGCGCAAGCCGTCTTGACCAGGGGCGAGTTGGCAATCGAGAACGCGATGCGCTTGGCCGCCTTGCGCGTCGCCGCGCCTTCGACCTTGACTGTGATGAACTTGCGCGCGCCTTCGCCGTCGCGCACGACCTGATGGGCGAGATTGCGCAGAAGCTTATCCAGCGCGCGCTTGAATTCAGCGGCGCGCGGATCGGCGGCGTCCTCAATTCGAGGCGCGCGCTCCGCCGCGCCAGTGGCGAAGATCATCAGCGTGTCGGAGGTCGAGGTGTCGCTGTCGACGGTGATCGCGTTGAACGAGCTCTCGACCGATTTTGACAGCATTGCCTGGAGGGCTTGAGGCGCTACGGCCGCGTCCGTGAACACATAGGCGAGCATCGTCGCCATGTCGGGCGCGATCATGCCTGCGCCCTTGGCGATGCCGTTGATCACGACCTCGCCGTCGCCGACTTTCACGCGGGCGGTCGCGATCTTCGGATAGGTGTCGGTGGTCATGATCGCCTTGGCGGCGGCGAGGAGCGCGTCCTCGCGCGCATCCCTAACCAGCGCCTCGATCACCCGCGTGATGCGCAGAGCGTCCAGCGGCTCGCCGATGACGCCGGTCGAGGCCATGAAGATTTCGTTATGCGCCGCCCCGATCGCCTTCGCGGCGGCCTCAGCGACTTCGGCCACCGCAGCTGCGCCGACGCCGCCAGTGAAGGCGTTGGCGTTGCCCGAATTGACGATGAGCGCCCGAGCCTTTCCCTCCTTGAGATGCGCCCGGCACCAGTCGACCGGCGCCGAGGGGCACTTGGAGCGCGTGAAGACGCCGGCGACCGCGGCCGGCCGGTCGAACAGCGCCATCATGACGTCCGTTCGGTCCGAATAGCGCACGCCCGCCGCGATCGTCGCAAAACGAACGCCGGCGATCGGCGCCAAGGCGGGGTAGGTCTTCGGCGCGAGCGGCGAAAGGGGCGCGGGGGCGGCCATGAGCGTTTCCGAGGCGGGAAAGAGAGCGGGCGAGCCCGCTCCCCACGAAGACCTGTTGAGGTCAGGGCGTTTTCGGCTTGCCGGCGCCCGCGGGAGCCGGCTTGCCGGGGTCGATCGCGGGGGCCTCAGGCGGCAGCGGCTTGCCGTCGGCGTCGAACAGCTCGATTTTGGCGGCTTTGTGGAGCTGGAGGACGGCGTCCTGCTCCGCCTTCTGGGAGACGTAACGGGCCGCTTGGTCTTTCACCTGCTCGAAAGGCGGAAACGTCTTCGTGCGCGTGTCCTCGACCTGGATGATGTGCCAGCCGAACTGCGTCTTGACCGGCTCGGAGATCTCGCCCTTTTTCAACTTGAAAGCGGCGTCGGAGAATTCCGGAACCATGCGGTCCTTGGTGAACCAGCCGAGATCGCCGCCATTGCCGGACGGGTCCTTCGATAGCTCGGTCGCGACCTTGGCGAAGTCTTCCCCGCCTTTGACCCGCGCGAGCGCCTTCTTGGCCTCCTCCTCGGTCGGCAGCAGGATGTGGCGGGCGTGGATCTCCTCCTGCGGCGGCTCAGCCTTGGCGGCTTCGTCGTAGGCCTTCCGCTCCGCTTCCTCGGTCGTGGCGGCTTTGCCGACCGAGCTGAGCAGCTGCTCCATCGCCAGTTTCTCGCGATAATAGGCGAGCTTGCGATCGAACTCGGGCGTCGAGGTCAGCTTGTCGGCCTCGGCCTTCTTGGCCGCGAGCTTGAGGTCGATAAGGTAGTCGAGCACATACTTTTCCCGCGCCGCTCCTTCAAGCTTCTGCGGCAGGCCGGGCCCGATGTCGCCCATAGCGTCGGCGACGTCTTCATCGGTAATCGGTTGGCCATCGACTTTGGCCAGCACCTTCGGATCGGCTTGGGCGTGACCTGCGAAGCTCAGCGCTGCGCCAAGGCCGAGCGCGAACGCAGCGGCGGTCGCGCGCGAGCGCCCGGAAAAGATGGTTGTCATGGGGACTCCTTTAAGGCGAGCGAAACGCTGTCGCCCGTGATTGTCGTCTACTTGGGGCGCGGCTATAGAGGGAATCGGGCGATATTGCGAGGAATAACGAGGGGGCGACCCCGCAAAAACCCGGCAGCGAAAGATCTTTGCGACGCCTTGGCGATTTGGTTTCGCTCGAACGCTAAACCCGGGCCGCGATAAGTTTGCTGTGGCTTGCGCCATGACGAACTCCACTTTTCTCTTGACAGGAGAAAATTACCCTCTACATCCCGCCCATCCTGAAGTCGTTCTGGGTCCCGGCGCCGTTTTCGAGCGCATGGGATTTTTTGCGTTCTTATGGATTCTTGGCAAGGGCCGGCCTCCACCGGACGCCGAGGCAGTTCCCGCGGGCTTATCGACTTTGTGCGTCGAGGGCCGCCGAAATGGAGATGGATGAATGGCTCGCATTGCAGGCGTTAATATTCCCACCAACAAGCGCGTGGTCATCGCGCTTCAGTATATCCACGGCATCGGGCCGAAGAAGGCCGAAGAGATCGTCGAGAAGGTGCATATCCCACCGGAGCGGCGCGTCGCTCAGCTGACGGATGCGGAAGTGCTTCAGATCCGCGAGACGATCGACCGCGACTATATGGTCGAGGGCGACCTCCGCCGCGAGGTCGCCATCAACATCAAGCGGTTGATGGATCTGGGCGCCTATCGGGGCTTGCGCCATCGCAAGCAATTGCCGGTGCGGGGTCAGCGCACCCACACCAATGCCCGCACCCGCAAGGGCAAGGCGAAGCCCATCGCCGGCAAGAAGAAGTGACCGCCGCCGTTTCAACGCATTTCGGATCAGGACGCGCTCTGAAGCGCGATTGAAGGATACTCTCAAAATGTCAAAAGATGCGACCCGTGTCCGCCGTCGCGAACGAAAGAACATCGTGTCGGGCGTCGCTCATGTGAATTCGACGTTCAACAACACGATGATCACCATCACCGACGCGCAAGGCAACACGATCTCGTGGTCCTCCGCCGGCACAATGGGCTTCAAGGGTTCGCGCAAGTCGACCCCGTTCGCCGCTCAGATCGCCGCCGAGGATGCGGTGCGCAAAGCCTCCGAGCACGGCATGCGGACGCTTGAGGTCGAGGTTTCGGGTCCGGGGTCGGGCCGGGAGTCCGCGCTGCGCGCGATCCAGGCTGCGGGCTTCAACGTCACTTCGATTCGTGACGTCACGCCGATCCCCCACAACGGCTGCCGGCCGCGCAAGCGTCGCCGGGTCTAGTCGCGTTTTGCGCGCCAGTCGGTTCGAGGCGCACGTATTGCCGATGGGAGCGTCTTCGACCAGCGCTCCAACGAGTTCGCTTATGGTCGAGAAAGAAGGCTAACCGCCGTGATTCAGAAGAATTGGCAAGAACTCATCAAGCCGAAGAAGCTCGATATCGTTCTGAGCGAAGCCTCGCGTAAGGTGGCGACGGTCGTCGCCGAGCCGCTCGAGCGCGGTTTCGGTCAGACGCTCGGCAACTCGCTGCGCCGGGTGCTGCTGTCGTCGCTGCAGGGCGCGGCGATCACCTCGATTCATATCGATGGCGTGCTGCACGAATTCTCGTCCATCCCGGGCGTGCGCGAGGACGTCGTCGATATCGTGCTGAACGTTAAGGACATCGCGGTCAAGATGCAGGGCGATGGCGTCAAGCGCCTCGTCCTCAAGCGCCGCGGCCCAGGAGCGGTCACCGCAGGCGATATCCAGACGACCGGCGACATCCAGATCCTGAACCCGAACCTGGTCATTTGCACGCTCGACGAGGGCGCGGACCTGCGTATCGAATTCACGGTGACGGCCGGCAAGGGCTACGTGCCGGCCGACCGCAATCGGGCGGAAGACGCCCCGATCGGGCTCCTGCCGATCGACAGCATGTTCTCGCCGGTGAAGAAGGTCTCGTACCGTGTCGAGGCCACGCGTGAGGGTCAGGACCTCGACAAGGACAAGCTGACGATGACGATCGAGACCAACGGCGCGATGTCGCCCGAGGACGCGCTCGCCTACGCCGCCCGCATCCTGCAGGACCAGCTCGCCGTGTTCGTCAACTTCGAGGAGCCGCGCCGCGAGGAGGCGCAACACGCGATCCCCGAGCTCGCCTTCAACCCGGCGCTGCTCAAGAAGGTCGACGAGCTCGAGCTTTCCGTCCGCTCGGCCAATTGCCTCAAGAACGATAACATCACCTACATCGGCGATCTCATCCAGAAGACCGAAGGCGAGATGCTGCGGACGCCGAACTTCGGCCGCAAGTCGCTCAATGAGATCAAGGAAGTGCTGGCGCAGATGGGCCTTCACCTCGGCATGGAGGTGACGGGCTGGCCGCCGGAGAACATCGAGGATCTCGCCAAGCGTTTCGAGGAGCACTACTGAGATCCCTTCTCCCTCTAAGAGAAGATGGCGGGCGGTAGCCCGCCGGATGAGGGTTTTCCCTCATCCCCGGCCCCTCTCTCGGTGGGAGAGGGAAAACCAAAGAGCGGCCGTTCCGTGGCGCGGCGGCCGCAGACCCGAATAGGAGATAAGCCAAATGTATCACGGACACGCCAAACGGCGCTTCAGTCGCACCGCCGAGCATCGCCAGGCGATGTTCGCCAATATGGCGCAGGCGCTCATCAAGCATGAGCAGATCACGACCACCTTGCCAAAGGCCAAGGACCTCCGTCCGGTGGTCGAGAAGCTGGTGACGCTGGGCAAGCGCGGAGACTTGCACGCGCGCCGGATTGCAATCTCCCGGTTGCGCGACGCGGAATTGGTCAAGAAGCTGATCGATGTGCTGGGTCCGCGCTACAAAGACCGCAACGGCGGATATACGCGGATCATGAAGGCGGGATTCCGCCCCGGCGACAACGCCGCCATGGCGGTGATCGAATTCGTCGATCGCGACGTCGAGGCAAAGGGCAAGGATTCAGGCCCGGTTCAGGGCGCAGCGGCCGAAAGCTGAGCGCGCAGGAACGAAGGGCGAGGCCGCGGATCCACAGGTCGGGCTCGGCAGGCAACGATTCTTCGAGGTGCTTAATGCGTTAACGACTCGCTTTTTGCAGCCTCGCCGCCTGACGCTGCTGCCTGAACGAAGATAGATCCCATCAGGAACGAACGGGGATCGCCGAGCGACCAGTTGCGACATGAGGCCAATTCTCCTTTCGGCGGCTGCCATGGCGCCACGGCTTTGCAATCCGATCGCGGGGCCGTATAGCTTGACTAGCTTGACGATAAGGTGCAAGCGTTTATTGTAATATTTTGGTGATGGGCTTAGGCCCTTTTAATCTTCCAGGGGGCTAGGGGAATGAACTATCTTAAGACCTTGAGTTCTGCGATGTTTTGCGCCGCGGGACTGGCGGAGCTAGGCGCAAACGCCAATGCCGCGGTAGTACCCGTCGCAGATCAATATTTCGACCAGTTTCCCACCGGTTTTTCTTACCAGGTTGGGTGCGGCACTGGCTGTGCGTTCGCGGACCTGCCCATCGTCGGCTGGACGTCGTCCGTGACACGTTCGGCAAGCGGCGACTCGGGCCAGTGGCAAATCGGCCAAACCGGCCAGCTGACGGACACCTTCAACAGCGACCCGTTGGAGGGTGGGACGACGCCGGAACTGGTCGTCGTCCGCGCGATCAACGCGACGGTATCCCAGATTGTCTCGACAACGGCCGTCCCGGGCGTGACGTATACATTGGACGTCGATCTGGGATTTGAAAAAACAGCACCCGATGCCGCCTGGGTCGACCTTATCGTTGATGGCAATGTGGTGCTGGCGACCCCGCTTGCGTCCTACGGTCTAACCCAGAAACAAATGCAGGAAACCGGGAATTGGTATGACTTCGAGGCTTCCTATACGGCGACCAATGCGGACGCTGACGGTTCAATCGAGATCCTCCTTTCGAGCCAGACCAATGGCAACGGATTCGGGTTCTTCGGCAATGTCCAGTTGACGGACTCTTTGACGGCGGTGGACCCAGCGGCCGCGCCGGAGCCCGCGACTTGGGCGATGATGCTGATCGGCTTCGGCGGAATTGCTGGCGTTGCCGCTTTGCGCCGACGGCGAAGCGCAGCCGTCCAAATCGTTTGACGCGGCGACCGGAACGGCGTGCGGGGATCGCGAGCCTGAAGCCTGATCGCCCCGGGGCGGGCGCGCGCCTTTTTCCCAGTTGGCTGGATGAGACGTGAGCGAGGGCGCGTAGCTTTTCGCGCGTCTATCCCTCCCCCAATCGCAAGCCGATCCGCCGGGTCGCTTAAAGCCTAATCGCGCCGAGCCGCGCGCCTTGCGCCACGGCTTCTGCCCGACCCTGCGCGTCGAGTTTATCGAGCAGCGAGGCGATGTGGAACTTCACCGTGTGAACCGAGATCGCGAGACGCCGCGCGATCGCCTTGTTCGACGCTCCCTCGGCGATGAGCGCCAGCACGTCGAGCTCGCGCGGCGTCAAAGCGACGTCAGGCCCCGGCTCAAGCTCGTCGGGGATGACGAGCGCCGCGTCGGCGGGCTCGCCGGGCGCCGCGAGCCTCACCCCCGGAACATCGGCCAGAAGCGCTGACAGCCGATCGGCAAGCTCCGGCTTGCCGATCGCCATCGCGATCACCACCGGCGCCTGGTCGGTCATTGGCTCTCAGGCCGTTCGCCGATCGTCAGGGTCGTCTCGATCGGCTCGCCGCCTCGGCGCAGCGTCAGCTTGACGTTCGCGCCGACGCTGTCGGGTCCGAGCTTGCGCACGAGTTGGTGGACGCCGCGGATCGGCTCTCCGTCCCAGGCCACGATAATGTCGCCCTGCCGGACGCCCGCTGCGGCTCCGGGTCCCTTGGGGTCGACGCTGGTCGCCATCGCCCCGATCCCCCCGGCGTCGAGCTTGACCGGCTGCAGGCTAAGGCCGAGATAGCCGCGGGCGATCCTGCCCTTCGTCGCCAGTACATCCGCGACGCGGTCGATCGTCGCCATCGGAATGACCAGCGTGCGCCGCCGCGGGCCAAAAACGGCCATGCCCAGGGCCTGGCCCGACGCATCGAGCGCAAGGCCGCCTTCGCTTGAGCGTTGAAGCGCAGCGTCGAGTTCGACGCGCGCGTCAATGAGGCCGCCGCGGAGGCTCCGCCATTGCGGACCGACGAACGACACGATGCCGAGCGCCGCGGCCGCTGCGCCCTCGCGCGCGCCGGCCACAATGGCGATCGCCCCGGCCGCCGGCGCTCCGGCCACAGACGGCGCTCTCGGCAGATCGTTCCGCTCGAGCCGCAGGAGGGCGACATCGGTCGATGGATCGCGGCCGACGACGCGGGCCGGCGTTGACGCGCCGTCATGCGCGACGATCGAATGCTCGTCGTCGTCGGGAAGCGCGTTTTCGGCCGCGACGATCAGCCCTGGGCGCCAGGAAAAGCCGCTAAGCCGCGAGCGTCCGGACTGGACGGAGACGAGGCTCGGCGCGACGTCGCGCACGAGAGCGGCGAGCCCCGTCGATAAAGCGGTCAGAACGGAAGAAGCGGGTTGGTCCGACATGGGGAACCTCCTTTGCCCGTTAAGATGTCCTTCAACGGAGCCGACGCCCACCTCGCCAGATGGTCAGGCCGGGTTTCGCCCCTCGACCGTCGCGATGCTTTGCACTGCGAGGGACGGCCGCCTATATCAGCGGCCCGCAGGAAAGATCGGAGGTTCAGGTTGATCAGGCTGGCGCTCGTTTTCGCCCTGACGTTCATATGGGGAGCCGCGTTCGCCGAGACAGCGCTCAAAGCGCCACCGCAGAGTCCAGGCCAGGTGCGCCTCTCCTTCGCGCCGGTGGTGAAGAAGGTCACTCCCGCGGTCGTCAACGTCTACGCTTCGCGGGTCGAGACGGCCCCGCGCAACCCGCTGTTCGACGATCCGATCTTTCGCCGGTTTTTCGGCGGCGGCGACGAGTCCAGAGTGTCAAAAGCGCTCGGATCGGGCGTCATCGTGGACCCGTCGGGTCTTGTCGTCACCAACTACCACGTCATCGAAGGCATGACCCAGGTGAAGGTCGCGCTCTCGGACAAGCGCGAATTTGAAGCCGAGATCGTGCTGCGCGATCCACGCACGGATCTCGCAGTGCTAAGGCTCAAGGGGGGCAAAGATTTCCCGGTGCTCGAACTAGGCGACTCGGACGCGCTCGAAGTCGGCGATTTCGTCATCGCCGTGGGCGATCCGTTCGGCGTCGGGCAAACCGTGACCCAGGGCATCGTCTCGGCGCTCGCGCGCACGCAGGTCGGGATCAGCGATTACGGCTTTTTCATTCAAACCGACGCCGCCATCAATCCCGGCAATTCGGGCGGCGCTCTGGTCGATCTCGACGGCAAGTTGGTCGGCATCAATTCCGCGATCTACTCGCGCACGGGCGGCAGCATCGGAATCGGCTTCGCCATCCCCGTCAACATGGTCAAAAGCGTCATCGCCGCGGCGCTGCATGGCGGCGCGACCGTCAAACGCCCGTGGCTCGGCGCCACCCTGCAGAGTTTGACCAAGGATATCGCCGACAATCTCGGCATCGACCGGCCCACGGGCGCGCTGGTCGTAACGGTCGCCCCGGTTGGTCCCGCAGCCGACGCGGGTCTCAAGCGCGGCGACCTCATCACCGCGGTCGACGACCAAAGCGTTGATGACGCCGAGGGCGTCGGTTTCCGGCTCGCGGTCAAGCCCCTCGGCGGCTCGGCGCGGCTGTCGATCCTGCGGAATGGGCGCTCGCTGACCTTGCCGCTCAAACTCGCCGCCGCGCCGGAGATTCCGCCTCGCGACGCCTTGACCATCAAGAGCCGCTCGCCGTTCGAGGGCGCGGAGGTCATGAACATGTCGCCCGCGGTCGCCGAGGAGCTTTCGCTCGAAGGCGTTTCCGAGGGGGTGGTGGTCGCCAAGGTGCGCGACAATTCGACCGCGGCCGCAGTCGGGGTGCAAAAAGGGGACGTCGTCGTCGCGGTCAACGGCCAGAAGATCGCAACGACCCGCGACCTGGAGAAAGCGTGTGCGGAACGCGCGCGGCTGTGGGATCTGACCATCCAGCGCGGCGGTGAAACCATCCGCACCGAACTCGGCGGCTAGAGGCAACCTGACTTAGATAGGATTGCAGCCGGCGGTCCGAAACCTCGCCTCCCCGATGCGTGATGACGCTAGCGCCATTAGTCCCACTTCCGGTGCGCCCACATCCACTGTTCGGGCGCCTCGCGGATAAAGGCCTCGTACTGGCGCTGCAGTGCTTGCGTCGCGATGAGAGCGTCCGCCGCGCTGTTGTTCGTCCGAGGCATCGAAATGGGGGCGATGCGGATGATGAAACGCGAGCCAGGCTGGCGGAATGCGGCGCCCGCATAAAGAGGCACACCTGTCATGCGGGCAAGGAGCGCGGGAAAGACTGTTGACCGCGCGGGCTGCCCGAAGAAAGGCACAAACGGTCCGTTGTCGTCTCGGAGGTCGGCGAGGAAGCACGGGCAGGAGCCGGCTTTGATGGCGCGCAAGAGGGCCCGTGCGGCCACTGGAAGTCTTAGGCGTCAGACCCGCCTTGTAGAGCGGCACGCGAATGCTGTGCAGCATGGCCTCGATATGGGGATTCGACAAACGTTGGTAGACGCCGATGAGGGAAACGCCGAGCCGCTGGCCCCCATGCGCCAGGATCTCCCAGTTTCCCAAGTGAAGTCCGCAGACGATGAAGGGCTTCGCGCCGCGCGCAGCTTCGTCGAAACCCTCCGTTGGCTCAATAAGACGATTTCGATCGCTCTCCGTCAGCGTTTTGATGCGAAAGCTTTCGGCGAAGGTGCGCCCTAGATTTTCCCACATCGCCGCGGCGATTGCCTTACGCTCGCCAAGCGACTTTTCGGGGAACGCCAGTTCAAGATTGGCAAGCGCACGCTTTTGTCGCCTGAGGCGCGGAGCGATGAGGCGCCAGATATTCCCGGAAAGCCAAGACGCTGTCTGCACCGGCATCGCGCGCGCGAGGACGATTGCCAGCCACAACGCGGCGAACTCCAGGCGAAGACGCAACCCTTTGGGGAATGTCATGAAAGCCGGCGATCTCGAAAGACGGCCGACTTAGACCCAATGGGTATTTCCTATTCTGTTCCCGAATTTTTCGCAACCGCGAGCGCTTTCAGCCGACTTTCAGCCGGTGGGCGACGCGTTATGCGCGAGGAGAGGTAGGATTGCCTCTCGGATGCCTTCGCCAGCGCAAGCCGAACTCGATTGCCCGAACTTACGCCGCCTTCCGCGCGGCGCGTCCAAGTTTGGCGCTCCCTAGCCTGCTCTCGATGGACTGCCAAAGGCCGCGCATCTCCTCAGCGGCTGCGCTGTATGGGTTGAGCTCAGTCACCCCCGAGCCGCGGCGCGCGGCTTCCTGGTACTCGACTCGCGCAAGGATCAGCGGCGAGATCAGCTTACCCATTTCCTCGAGCGCCTCGACGCCGTCTTGAACCCAGGCGGCTTGCTGGCCGAGCGGACATTGGTTGAGCAGAAAGACAAACTCGCCGCCGATCCCCTCGAGCGCCGCGCGCGTTCGAGCGCTGGCCCGCAAATCGAACAGGCTTGGGCGGGACGGGACGATATTCAGGTCAGCGGCTTGCATCGCGGCCGAAGACGCTGCGCCTTCCGCGCCAGGCGTGTCGAGGAGCGCAAGCGTCACGCCCCGGCGCTCGAGCGAGGCGAGCAAGGCTGGCAGCCGCGCCGCTCCAGACGCGAGAACCTCGATATCGCCGGCGGCGCGCACCCTGGCCCAGTTCATGAGCGAGCCCTGCGGGTCCATATCGATGACGCAGACTTTCTCCTTCATTTCGTGCGCCGCGACGGCCAGGGACGAAGCAATCGTGCTTTTGCCGGACCCGCCTTTCTGACTTACAAACGCTATCGTCCGCATGGGCTTTCGTGCGTTCAGACCTGAGAGGACCGCCCCGGTTTTGCGATGAAAGCCGGGACAGGAATTAAGGAATGCTCAACAAGTTGAAGCCAAAGGCGTTAACAAGCCGTTTAGCAGGATGCGCCGTTCGGCGTTTTGGGGCCCAAGTCTTTCCGCCGCGCGATGCGAATGAGCCCGCGGTCAATCGTCGTCGAGGGGGATCACTCCCTTGAACGCTCCATCCGCGCCAAGCGTGATCTTCTCGATGCGCATTTCGGCGTTCTTGAGCAGTTCGTCGCAGCGCTTCTTCAAGGCTTCGCCGCGTTCGTAGAGCCGGATCGACTCGTCCAGCGCGACCGCCCCTTTCTCCAGCTGATCGACGATCTGTTCGAGCTCCGCGAGCGCCGCTTCGAACGGCAATGTCGCGATGTCTGGATTGCCCTCGGTCACGACGGCTCCTTTTGACCCACGGAACGCCGCTTCAATCGGGCAACGCCGAAACGGAATAAAGGGTCTTCAAGATGTCGCTTGGCTGCATTGCGTTGCCGAAGGTGTGGGCGAAAATGATCGCGATCTCGCCCGAGCGATAGATATGGCTCAGCGCCCGATCGACCGCGAGCCGGAAATCCTCGTCGCCATGGGGCAGCGCCAGAGCATAGGGTTCGAGAGAGAAATAGTTGTCGGCGAGACGCAGCTTGCTCGGGTCGCTGCTCTTGGAAGCGAGATAGGAGAGGATCGCCCGATCGGCGAAATAGGCGACGATCTCACCCTTTTCGAGCATGGCGAGCCCCTCCAGGTGGGTCTTCGCCGGCGTGACTTCCGCCACGAGACCGGCGCTCGCCAGCATGTTGCGCAGGCTCTCTTCGGTCGTCGTGCCGGCCAGAACCCCGATCTTCTTGCCGGCGAGCGCCGCGAAGTTGCCGGGCCCATCGGCGCCGACAAGCAGGCTCGCCCCGTCGACGAAGGTCGGAATCGAGAAGTCGACCTGCTTGCGGCGGGCAAGCGTCTCCGACGTCGGCTCGCAGAGAAGGTCGGCCTTGCCGTTTACGATCGCATCGAAGCGGTTCTCGGCGGTC
This sequence comes from uncultured Alphaproteobacteria bacterium, assembly GCA_963696665.1. GTDB lineage: Bacteria > Pseudomonadota > Alphaproteobacteria > Rhizobiales > Beijerinckiaceae > Roseiarcus. The sequence continues at coordinate 375,249 of CAVOLE010000005.1, read as the reverse complement.
ACCAGCACATAAGCGACCTTGAGATCGTTGATGTTGAGCTCTTCGCCGATATGCTTGGCGACCGAACGGCAGAGATCCACCATGAAGCCGGCAGGCAGGCCCGCCTCGTCGGTGAACGAGAACGGCGGCGCGTCGTCGCGAAAGGCGAGGCGGATCGCCTTGTCATGGCCCACCTTATCGAGAGCTGCGGCGTCGGCTGATCCCAAAGCCAGCGCCACGCCGATCACGAAGGCCAACGCTTTGAGCCGTCCGATCGAACGCATGCGCTTCCCTCTCTGAATGGCTCGCGGATTCAGGGCATTAGCGCCGCGAGCCGAGTTGAAAGCCGCTTATAACAGAGAGACCGGGCACGAGCCAAAGCGAGTGTCCCCCCGGCGAATTTCCTGCGATAACCTCGTGCGATCGGTTTCAAAGCGCGCTTCCGGAGGTATTCCCATGCTCGTCGGCGTTCCCAAGGAGATCAAGGACAACGAGTTCCGCGTCGGCATGACCCCGGCCGCGGTCGCCGAGCTCGTCCATCACGGGCATGGCGTCATCGTCGAGAGCTCGGCCGGCCTCGGCTCCGGCTCTCCGGACGAGGAATATGTCCGCGCCGGAGCGAAGATCGTCCCGACTGGACCGGAGGTGTTCGCTGAAGCGGAGATGGTCGTGAAGGTCAAGGAGCCGCTCAAGCAAGAGCGCAAGCTCCTCAAACGCGGGCAGATCCTGTTCACCTACCTGCATCTCGCGCCGGATCTCGAGCAGACGCGCGACCTCATCGCCTCGGGCGCGACCTGCATCGCCTATGAGACGGTGACCGGCGCCGCATGGCGGCCTGCCGCTGCTGACCCCCATGTCCGAGGTCGCCGGGCGCCTCGCGCCGCAGGTCGGGCGCGCATGCGCTCGAAAAGGCGCAGGGCGGGCGCGGCGTGCTGCTCGGCGGCGTGCCGGGCGTGCGCGGCGGCCGATGTGCTGGTGCTCGGCGGCGGCGTAGTCGGGCACCCATGCGGCGACCATCGCGGTCGGCATGGGGGCCTCCGTCACGGTCGTCGACCGCTCGCACGAGGCCTTGAAGCGGCTCTCGGCCGAGTTCGGCTCGGCTTTGCGCACCGTCTATTCGACCCGCGCCTCGATCGCCGACCTCGTCAAGAACGCCGATCTCGTCATCGGCGCGGTGCTGTTGCCGGGCGCCGCCGCGCCCAAGCTCATCACCCGCGACATGCTCAAGACCATGCGTCCGGGCGCCGTCATCGTCGACATCGCCATCGACCAGGGCGGCTGCGTCGAGACGTCGAAGCCGACCACCCATTCGCATCCGACCTATGTCGTGGACGGCATCGTCCATTATTGCGTCGCCAACATGCCAGGCGCCGTCGCCCGCACCTCGACCTTCGCGCTTAACCACGCGACCCTGCCGTTCGCCCTGGCGCTCGCCGACAAGGGCTGGCGCAAGGCGCTCAAGGACGACCCGCACCTGCGCGCGGGCCTCAACGTGCACGACGGCAAGCTGACCTGCGAGCCGGTCGCCGCTGCGCACGGCCTCGCCTACACGCCCGGCCGAGACCGTGCTCGCGGCGTGACCGGCGCCGCCGCGCGACGCCGCGTGGAGGCGGCGGATGCAACCTGGTGGCGCGAGTCCGCGCAAATAAACGCGCATAAACGCACGCTAAATGAGCATAAACCCTAGTAAGCGCTAGTAAAATAGCTAGCGTTTACTAGCGTTTATTTTCCGAATCGAGCCTTTTCAATGGGTTACGACCGGAGAAAATCAGAAAATTCGGCGCTTCTATCTGAGGTTGCGTTCTGGGATTTTGGGTGCGCTCGTCAACGGTCTTCCGCTCCTTTCTTCCACCATTGCCGGGCCGGCGCGGACCGGCGATCGAATTCGCCATTGCCGATGATGATAGCGGCGGTTTCCGCTTTGCGCAACCAAATGTCGAGTGTTCGAGAGTTCTCTTTCGTACCGCATTTGCGTACCCTGACGAAGAAACTGTTTTAATTGGTGAAATCCGTGTGAGCAGGATCACAGCGCCCTTGCGCATTTTGAGATATTGTAGCCAGCATTCTTCCTGGTATGCGTCGCAATTTGGTCCGTGGAAACCGGGGGTGGACGCCAGCGCGCCTGATTTCATAGCCTGAAACAGTTTTTTGACGGGAGGGGTCATGGCGATTTTGCCTTTGCGGGGGAGCGCCGAGGGTGTGTTCTCCAGGGCCGTGGGTTTTCCCCGGATCTCACGCTTATTGAGCTACCGCGTCTCACGCTTCGTGAGCTTCATGCTGATCCTGCTGCTAATTGGCGTCGGCTCATGGATTCTCAACGCGCGCCTTTTCTCGCCAAAAGTAACGGGCTGGCTTCATTTGCACCCGGATACGACGAGTTGGAAAGGACTCTTCCTCGGGTTCGGGATCTGGGTCGGTGCCGGCGCCCTGTGCTTGGTCGTGCTCAAGGCGCTGTTGCGCTGGGGACTTCCTGAAGGCCGTTGCCGCCATGTGGAGGCCGGTCGTCGTCATCGCAGCGGCCGCCTATCTTCTGTTCTTCAACGACCAAGGTCGCGAACTCGGCCTGAGCCTGCTTGGCGAGCGCTATGTTCTGCCGATCATTTTCGTATTCGTTTCGCTTTTTTATTGGGCCGCGAACACGTGGCATACGGCGAGGCTCGGGATCGACCGCGGCCTCAAAAACGGCGTCCTCCTTGCCCCTCCTTCGGGTGGCGCGCAAATCCCGCAGACAAGCGCAAACAGCCGCGTGCTCAGAGGCGATGAGCGCTGGCTCTACTGGCCGCCTCGCCTTCTTGGCGTGTGCGCTCACCTCCTTGCGGCGATCAATCTGTCCTTGGCGGCCTGGAGCTTTCCCTTGCAGGCCGATTTCAATGTCCTCCGCGCCCTTGCCTGGACCGCTCCGTTAGCCATCGTGTTCGCCACGGCCTTCGTCTGGGCGGAAGACACGAGGCGTTCAAGCCGGGGCAAAAAGTTCGCATCGGCTAGCAAGGTCATGTGGGCGCGCCGGGTCAGTCGGGCTGCGATCGTCGGAGAATTGCTGCTTCTCGGCAGTTGGGCCGCGACCATCGGAGAAGCGCTGCGTGTTGGCGGCCCTGCGGTCGCAGCCGTCACTCTTCGACATCTCGAGGGCTTCCTGTTTGGAACCGTCTCCATCAGCCTTTCGGCTGTGGCCTTCCTGATGTTCATCAGTTGGCTGCGGAATTGGGACGCCCCCGCTTGGGGCTGACGCCAGCGCCCAGGAGCGAGCCGAGGATGACGCTCGACAGCAAAGGCAGATCAAGATCTTTACCATCGGCCTGTTCGCTCTCGCCTTTCTCGTCGCGGTCCTGGCTTGGACATTTCCGACCTGGTTCGGGGCTCTGGGCTCGATGGTCGTCGCCTATTTCGCCTTCGGCGCGATTTTCGCGCTCGCCAATGCAATCGAGTTGGCGATCGAATTTGCGAGTGGGCGCGCGATCATCAAGCAATGGCTTGGGGAATGGGCGACGCCTCGGGCCCTCAGCGGCTGTGCTATGGCGTTTGCCATCGTCTTTGGCGTCGTTAATGCATGGCTGCATCCGTTCCATCGGGTGCGCCTCTGTGACGGCGGCGACTGCGTCGCAGTGGTTTCACCGAACGAAAGGCCGACAGTCGCGGAAGCGGCGGGTGCCTGGTACGAGCAGGCGAAGGCTGCCTACAAGGGCGAAGGGCCTGTGCCAGCTGATCGTAGCGACGGCCGGCGGCGGCATCCGCGCTGCTTATTGGACAGCGACGGTTCTCGAGCACCTTGAGGAGGATTTTGAGATCGAGGGCGGCAGCGTGCGTCCGTATCTCTTCGCCATCAGCGGCGTCTCTGGCGGCAGCGTCGGCGCTACGGCCTTCGAGGCCGCCCTGACGCAACGCGACGAGAACCGCTGCACGCCAGATAAGCCAGGTGATACAGCGGGGAAGTCGGGTGACAAGGCGTGCCCGCTCGCCACGGATTTTCTCAAAGAGGATTTCCTGGCGCCTGCGCTCGCGAGCTTGGTTTTCCAGGACGCGCCGTCTAGCTTTCTGCCGGACTTCGGCCAGGGCGATCGCGGCACGGCGCTTGAAAGAAGTTTCGAGCACGCAAGCAATAATCTGTTGGCGCGACCGTTCTTAGACCTCATCTCATTCACGGAAGGCGGATCGCGAACGGAGGGCCGGGCCGCCCTGGCGTCCGATCCTTCTGCTCAACGCCACGCATGAGGAAACTGGCAACCGGATCATCACTGGTCACGTTCGGATCGAACGCAATGTCTTTGTCGACAGCCTCGACGCGCTGAACGTGCTCCAAAACGACGTTCGCGCGAGCACGGCGGCGCATAATAGCGCGCGCTTCACTTACGTGTCACCTGCGGGGGATCTCCAACGGCGGAACGGCGCATTAATCGACGGCGGATATTTCGAGAATTTTGGCGCGCTCACGGCGCTCGAGCTTGCTCACGCTGCGGCGCGAGCGGTGAACGGTGAACTCCCTGATGAGCCGCCCAAGGTCAAACTCGTCATCCTCATGATCAGCAGCGATCCGGACCTCGACAAGAACCACATGCTAGTGCGAATTAATGGATCGACAAAACATCCTGGACAATGCCGGGTGAGTGTGGCGGAGCGCCAAATATCGAGACCGTCGCCGAATTATTTCTCGGTCGATCCGACGGGGGTCGAGAACGCATTGGTCAACGAATTCATCGCGCCGTTTGAGGGCTTGGAAAAGGTGCGCGAGGCGCACGGAAACTGGGCCGCCGCTGAACTCGCCGCCGAGGTTTGCACCGAGATCAATGACGAGATCCGTGAGACGCGGCCATACTTGGTTGGAAACCCGCCCGACCTTTCGGAAGAGGTGAGCTTGGACGAAACCCAACCCTTTGATGTGAGTTCCCTCGACAGTCCGTATTTTGCTTATTTGGCAATGTGCACGGAGAAGCCAGGACAGCCGCCGACGCTGAAGGCTCCCCTCGGCTGGGTGCTTTCGAAAGCGACCCAGGATCATTTCAAAGAACTCCTCGGAGAATGCGGCAACTACCAGCAGTTGCAGGAGCTCGAAACTGCGCTTGGAGGGCCGGAGCAGTTCGCGGACCGATAAAAGCAATCTAATCTGGATTAGCCAATCTGGTCAGCTTGCCGCGCGTGTCGACAGAGACGCACGCGGTGTGGCGAGGCGAGCGGCACGTTGACGCGCACGAAAGCTGTGACCCCGCTCGCTTCGACCTCTTAAGGATGCCGCGCCAGGAGTGCGGTCCAGGCTCTCGCGGTCTTCACCTCGCCCGAATTCGCCATGTGACAGTCATCGTAGCGATCCTCGAGCCGACAGGAGCTTGTCGGTGTCGACCCCGGCCTCGAAGCGAGGGCCGTCCGCGGCAAGCTGGTGTTGGGCCGCCTGAATGGCGTTGGGTTCGGACCATCCGGGCAGGCATCGGGTCGCCGTCGACACGAAAATCTTCGCGTCGACCGCATTGGCGCGCAGCGTGTCCGCGAACGACAGGAACTCTTCCTTGTATCGGACGGGATCGGTCCTCAGCGCGAAGTCGGATTCGCCCTGGTGCCAGAGAACGTGCGTCACCCGATAGTGCGTGACGAGATCCTGGATGAGGGGGATCATCGACGTGTTGAGCGCCCCACTTTTCGCCCATTGCGCGACGGCGGAGCCGCCGACTGCGACGGGCGCGAGGATCACGCGGTCGAAGGCGCGAGCGTCGATGAGCTCGTCCGCCATCAAGGTCCAAGGCTCTCCGGCAAAGCCGGTCGAGCCAAGAAGAGGAGACGCCGCCACGTAACAGCGACCGCCCATGAAATTGAGGACCCGGTCGGGATGGCGAGTCTCATACCGCTGCGCGGCGCTGTTCGCGGCGTTGGACTGCCCGGCGATGAGGAGCACGGCCGTCCTTTGCGTCTGTTTAGGGCATGGGACCTCGATTTTGCCGGCGTATTTCATGAGGCGCCCGGCGGAGTTCGACCGCGACAGGCGGCGACTCTGCCGTTTTGACAAATGGCTTCGGCGGTCCCTCTAGGATGAGAAGCGAATAACGCACCGGCCAGATCCGCACGACGCCGGCCCACGCGCCGATGGTCGCGCCCGCGAGGAAGAGGCTCAGCGCGAAAAGAGCCAATCCGCCAATGAGCGCGGTTCGCCGCCTGACGTCATTTCCGAGGACAAGCGTCACCCGCGCGATCCTTCAATCTGACAAAACGAGGCGGCAATTTCGACGAGATCAGAACGGCGGGGCTCCCCAAGGCGGCGCCGAGTTGTGGGATGCCGGGCTCGCCCTGGCCGCAAGTCAGCGCCATGTCTCCGCAGGGGAGGCGCCCATGTCGGGGAAGGGAACGGCGGGCAGGGAACGATGTTCCGCGACAGGATGTCGCGTTGAGCGGCGGTTAGATTAGGCGCGATCGCCACATAGGCGTTGGCCATCGCGCCGAACATCGCTTGCATGGCGGCCGCATGCCTCTCCATCCGCTTCAGGCGTTCGCCTGCATCAACCGGGAGGGGCCGCGGAGGGGCCGCGGCGCAAGCCCGGTCGGCCTCTCCGGCGGACGCGCGCATGGCGTCCGCGAACCGTCGCCAGGCGTCCTCCTGGCTGGGTTCGGGCGAGATGCGCGCCTCGAGATAGGCGAGTTTCGCGGCGAACAAAGCGCGCCCCTCGGCGCACGGCGAACTGTTGTCCTGAGCCGGCGGGTCGGCGCGGGCGTCCATGGCGTGGAGCGCCCAAATGCCGGCGCCGGAAAGGGCGACGACAATCACCGCGGTTCGCGTCGCCCGGGCGGATAGGAACGGCATGAGAAACTCCGGTTCGCATGAAGGTGGTCCGACCGGACTAAACGCGCGATGTTTCCGGTAAATCTCCTTAGTGTTGCGGATGATGACAAAGGGCGTGCGCGCGCGGGCGGCTGAAATGTTCGGTTACAAATTCCTTCTGGCCTCAATGTTGGGCATCGATTAATTGCGGCCGGAATTTGTTCGGTTCGGAGCCGCTTTCTTGAGCACAGGCGCCGCCTGTCACATTTTGGTTGTCGATGACGATCACGAGCTGCGCGCGCTTGTGGGCAAGTACCTTGGCGAGCATGGCTTTCGGGTCACCCAGGCGGCCAATGGGCGCGAGATGATGAACGCGATCGAGGTCGGCCGTTTCGACCTCGTCGTCCTCGATCTCATGATGCCGGGAGACAGCGGACTCGTGCTGTGCCAGAAGCTGCGCGCGCAGAAGGGGCCCCCGGTCATCATGCTGACCGCGATGGGCTCGGAGGTCGACCGCGTCATTGGCCTCGAGATTGGCGCCGACGACTATGTCGTGAAGCCGTTCAGTCCGCGCGAATTGGTCGCAAGGATCAAGGCGGTCCTGCGTCGTGCGGCGAAGGCCCCGCCGGACGCCGACGACATGCCGTTCGCCTACGAGTTCAACGGATGGCGGTTGGAGCTGGCCGGTCGCGTGTTGCGCGACCCGACCGGCGCCGTCGTCGACGTCACGAGCGGCGAGTTCGACCTGCTCATGGCCTTCGTCGAGAGGCCCCAGCGCGTGCTGACCCGAGACCAATTGCTCGATCTCGCGAAGGGGCGGTCGAGCGCCGCCTTCGACCGGAGCATCGATGTGCAGATCAGCCGCTTAAGGCGAAAGATCGAGGCCGACCCGCGCGAGCCCGCGATCATCAAGACGATCCGCAGCGGCGGCTATGTCTTCACGAGCCAGGTGCAATCGATAAGGCAGCCGGCGTGATCAGACAGGCGTTTGCGCGGCTCGGCCTTGCCGCACGGATCGGCGCCGCGATCGCGGCGGCGGTCATCGCAATTCAGATCCTCGTCACTCTTGTGTTCGTGCTGCACCCGCCGACCCTCCACGCCCTTTACAGCGCCCGTTGGCTAAGCGGCGCGGCGGTTGAAATCATCAGGAATGCGATGGCGGGGGCGAGAGAGCCAGCAAGCGCTTTGGGAAATCTCCCGAACGGGGAATCGCTCACGGTTCGTTTCGACCGCGCGCCGCCGCCTCGCGCGTCGAGCGATCCTCCCTGGCCGCTGAACAGGGTGCTGGCGACCGTTCGAAGCGACCTCGGCGGACCCGCCGCTCCCGCCGTGGAGGCTGTCGGAATGGGTCCGGGGGAAGAGGCCATTTCCGTTGTGCCGGCTGACGCCTCTTTAACCTTGCCGAGCGGACCTCTGCAGTCCGGCGAGGACTTGCTCACGCCTCCGTTTTTCCTCATCGCCGCCGACCTGCACGACGGCGGCTGGCTCACGATTGAGCCGAGCTTCAGGACTCAGCGCAGACGGTTGATGCTGTCGCTGGCTTTCCTATTCGCTGGCATGCTGCTCATCGCCGCGATCGCGGTTCTCACCGCGCGGAGCCTCATTGCCCCTCTGTCGCAGCTGGCGACGGCGGCGGATGCGCTTGGACGCTCGCCCGAAATTGTTGAAACGCCGCGCCCCGCGGTCCGCGAGTTTGCGGCCATTCATAGCGCGTTCGAAACGATGCAGAAGCGCCTCAAGCGCTTCGTGAGCGAGCGGACGCAAATGCTCGCTTCCATCTCGCACGATCTGCGCACGCCGCTCACGCGGCTTCGGCTTCAGGCGGAGTACGTCGCGGATAACGAGCTGCGCGAGGGCATGCTCGCCAACATCGACGCGATGCGGGACATGTTGACGGAGACGCTGAGCTTCGCCGAAGGCGACGCTAGCGCCGATGCGTCGGCGCCGTTCGACCTCGCGTCGATCCTCATCAGCCTGTGCGACGAGGCGTCCGACGCGGGGGCTCAAGCCGAGTATGATGGGCCGAACCATGTGACGGCTTTCGGCAAGCCAACGGCGATCCGGCGGATGATCGCGAACCTGATCGACAACGCGGTGCGCTACGGCGGCGCAGCGCGGGTTTCGCTTCGCGAGGACGCGACCGACTGGATCGTCACCGTCGCTGACGATGGACCCGGGATCCCCCCGGAATCGTTCGATTCGGCCTTCGAGCCGTTCCAGAGGCTCGAATCCTCGCGCAATCGGGAAACCGGCGGCACAGGCCTCGGCCTGTCGATCGCTCGCGACATTGTGCTCGCGCACGGCGGGCGGATTTCGCTCGCCAACGCTTCCCACTCGGGCGGACTGATCGTCAGCGTTCTCTTGCCAAAAGCCCTCGCCGCGGCGAGCTAAAGCTTCGTGCATTTCAGCAGAATCGATGCCGTTAGCGCACCCGCCCCTCTTGTGGGGGCCCCCACAAGAGGGGGAGGAGACGCAGCGGGGCGATCCCTGCGTAAACTCAAGAGCGCAAGGCGCTGCCCATGGCTCGCCCCGCCAGCTGTGCCGCGAGCCTCGACATAGATCCATGCCTCGGGGCCCGCGTCGACGTCAGTCACGCCCGCGTTTGTCGAAACCTTCTTCACGGTTTTGAAATCGGCGGCGGACTAGAACAAGCGCAGGTTGGACTTTAGGCGAGGCCATTCCATGCGCAGTTTCGTCATCGCTTCCCTTCTTTTCGGATTGACCGCCGTCGCGGGCGTGGCTAGCGCTCAAGCGGCGGACCGGGTCTCCGTGCCGGTTTTGGGGCTTAAGAACGACGACGGGGTCGTTCGCTGCGGGCTTTACGCCGGAGCGGAGGCCTTCCCCAAAGCCGGACAGGAAAGCCGAGGGGTCATCGCCAAAATCAAAGGGGGACAGGCGATCTGCGTCTTCAATGGCTTGAAGCCGGGAACCTATGCGGTCGCCGCGTTCCACGCCGAGAACAACGAGACTGAGATGCAGTACGGCATGTTCGGCAAGCCGAAGGAAGGCTATGGATTCTCCCGCAATCCGCCCTCGCACATGGGCGCGCCGGCGTTCGCCTCGGCCGCCTTCAACTATGCGGGCGGCGCCCAGTCGGTCCCGATCAGGCTGACGTACTGAACCGCGCCTGGCGCCCACGTGACCTCATCCTGTCTCGAAGGATGATCCAGTCGGCGCAGCCGCCGGTCCCGCGTTTCCTGGACCGTCCCTCGAGACGCGCCGCCTGCGGCGCCGCTCCTTGAGGGTACGAGGTCTGGGGCTTTAGCCCCGCCCTTCGCAATTCGTTAGCCATGTTTGCAAACTTTTAAGCCTCCGGCCCGTAGCTTGGGCGCGAGAGGGAATTCCGATGCGCCGCATACTGATCGCCGCTTTGTCGCTGTTTGCGCTTGGGGACGCCGCGGGCGCAGCCGACTTGCCGCCGGCGCCGCAACTGCCGCCCCTGGAAGCCCAACCGACCTGGACTGGATTTTACGTCGGGCTCAATGTCGGCGGCGCTATCGGCTCGAGCCGCAACGCCTTCAATATTGCAGGATTTGGGCTTCCCACCTTCAACACGTCGCTTGACGGCGTCGTTGGGGGCGGCGAGGCCGGCTACAACTGGCAGACGGGCCCCTGGGTGCTCGGGCTCGAGGCGAGTTTCGAGGGGAGCGGGCTCAGCGGCGCCCGCACGGCGCCCTGCCTCCCGCCTCTTTGCGGGGCGCTCGCGGCGAGCTACGCGCAGAGGCTCCCCTGGTTCGGAACGCTGCGGCCGCGAGTTGGTTACGCGCTCGGGAACTGGCTCTTTTACGCCACCGGCGGCGGCGCCCTCGGCCAAGTCGACACGACCGCGACCGCGGCGGCAGGCCCATTCGTCGCCACCGACAATCGCAGCCAGACGCGAGACGGCTGGACGCTCGGCGGAGGCGTCGAAGTCGAACTCGCAGGCGGCTGGAGCGCAAAAATCGAATATCTTTATCTCGATCTGGGCAGCCGCACGACGACCTATCTCCTGACCCCGCCGATCTCGAACGCCTCGCGTCTCAGCGCCAACGTGATCACCGCCGGCGTGAACTATCACTTCTGACCCAATCGGCGTAAAGCTCGCGGCTTGCATCGGGCTTGCAGACCGCGCGCGCCCGATGCATGGCTTCCCGCGGCTAGAGGGAGGATCCCATGACGAACCCCGCATCGGAGCTCGAAGCGCTCCTCATGGAGCGATCGCTCACGGACCCCGAGCTTCAGGCGAAGGCTGAAAGCGCGGCTGACTTTCGGATCCTGCCGGACGCGACCGTGATCAAGATCGGTGGGCAGAGCGTCATCGACCGTGGGCGCGCTGCGGTTTTTCCACTCGTGGACGAGATCCTTGCCGCGCGCAAGACGCACCAGATGCTGATCGGAACGGGCGCCGGAACACGCGCGCGACACCTCTACTCGATCGCGGCGGGCTTGAGCCTGCCGGCCGGCGTGCTCTCGCAGCTCGGCGCCTCCGTCGCCGATCAGAACGCGGAAATGTTGGGCCAGCTCATGGCGCAGCACGGAATCTCGTCCGTGAGCGGCGCCGGGCTCTCGGCGGTGCCGCTTTATCTCACCGAAGTGAACGCGGTCGTCTTCAGCGGCATGCCGCCCTACGGCCTCTGGACGCGCCCCGCAGCCGAGGGGGTGATCCCCCCTTATCGCACCGACGCCGGATGCTTCCTCGTCGCGGAGCAATTCGGCTGCAAGGCGATGATCTTCGTCAAGGACGAGAATGGCCTCTACACGGCGAACCCCAAAACGTCGAAGAACGCCAAATTCATCCCCAAGATCACGGTCGGCGAGATGAAAGCCAAGGGGCTGCACGATTCGATCCTCGAGTTCCCGATGCTCGATTTCCTCGCGCAAGCGCGTCACATTCACGAGGTGCAGGTCGTGAACGGCCTCGTCGCCGGCAACCTGATCCGCGCCCTCGCTGGCGAGCATGTCGGCACCATCATCACCGCCAAGTGAACGCCACCGCCAAGTGAGGCCGACGCCCATGCCCGAACGCTCCAACTCCACCAAGCATGTCGCTTCGCCGCTCGCGCGCCAGACCCTGCTCGATTCCGACCTGACCCGTCCGGTCGCGGGCGGGCGTCCCATCCGGCTCCTGCCCTGGGTTCAGGTGGTGAAGATCGGCGGCCGCTCGATCATGGACCGTGGCGCGGACGCCATCCTTCCCATCGTCGACGAACTGCGCAAGCTTCTACAGGAGCATCGCTTGCTCATCCTGACGGGCGCCGGGGTCCGCGCGCGTCACCTTTACAGCGTCGCCCTCGACCTCGGCCTCCCCGTTGGCTCGCTCGCTCCCCTGGCCGCAAACGAAGCCGGCCAGAATGGCCACATCCTTGCCGCTCTGCTCGCGCCAGAAGGCGTCTCTTACATCGAGCATGGCGCGATCGCGAACCAGCTTGCGATCCACCTTTCCGCCGCCCGCGCCGTCGTGGGCAGCGCCTTTCCTCCCTACCATCATCATGAGTTCCCGGGCTCACGGCTCCCGCCTCACCGGGCCGACGCGGGCGCCTTTCTGCTCGCCGACGCGTTGGGCGCAGCGGGGCTTACGATCGTCGAGGACGTCGACGGCGTGTACGATTCCGATCCCAAGGGCGCCGAGGGCAAGAAGGCGAAGCTCATGCGCGAGACGAGCGCAGCCGACCTTGCGAAGCATAAAGGGTCGCTGCCGTTCGATCGCGCGCTTGTCGAAATCATGGCCGTCGCGCGCCATATCGAGCGGGTGCAGGTGGTGAACGGTCTTGTTCCGGGCCGGCTCACGGCCGCGCTGCGCGGCGAGCATGTCGGGACGATCATCAAGACCGCGGCCAAGCCGAAATAGCCGCTCGGGCTTCGATCAGCCGCACTGCGTCCGCGACCCAATCGCGGTCGGCGGCCGAAACGCCGCCGTCCCTGGTTTCGGGGCCCTTCGGGCCACGCGCCAGCGGTCAGTTGGCGAGTGGCGGGCGATCGCCGCGTCCGTTGAGCGCGCCGGGCGCCCAGTTCACGCCGTCGCGCATGGCGTAGAAGATATGGGCGCCGATGCGGTCGACCCGTTTCAGGTAGCCGACCCAGAAGGGCGAGACATAATTGGCGTGATAGTTCACGGCGACGCCGACCTTGGGATTGTAGTTCGCCCCGCTCACCACATCGCGGGCGATGCGGGTCGCGACCGCCCATGGGCCGGGCTCTTCGACGCGCAGCGACTTGCCCTCACAGGCGAAAGTAAACTGGCAGGCGAACGGCCTATTGCGGTCCTGGTAGACGACGCCGCAGACGGTGTTGGGATAGATGCCGCTGCGCACCCGGTTGAGCACCACCTGGGCGACGGCCGCCTGACCGTCTTCGGGCTCGCTGCGGGATTCGAAATAGATGGCTTCGGCGAGGCAGCGCATCTGGCGGACGTTGTCCTTCGGATCGATGAGCGCCGCATAGTTCGGCTTGCCGTCGGCGTCGGAGAGCTGCGGAACTGTCGTTAAGCCCGAGCCATCGGTCTCGACGACGACCACGACGCCGTCGCTGGACGTCGGCGAAGAGGAGTTGAGCGCAAATTCGAGCGGCACGCCCGGCGTCGCGCCATCCTCGAACGCGGTCGCCGCCGGTTCCGACCCGTCGCGATCGGCGGGCCGGGGCGGAACTCATCGTATGGCCGGGATCGAATTCATCGTCGCGCGGATCCTCGAGCTCGTGGGGCCAGGAATTGAGCGCGAAGGGCGCGCCTTGAGCGCGCCTTTCGTTGAGGCGTTTGGCGTTGAGGCTCGGAGGACCGATGACCGGATCGCCCTTGGCGCCGCGATCGACGGCGGGAAACGGGCGTCCGGTTCCCTTCAGCGTCGCGTTCGGCTCGACCCCCTCGGGATCCGCTGTGAGCGCGTCGCGATCGCCCGTCTCGCGGCGGGTCTGAACGATCGGCTGAGGCTCGCCGTTTTCGTCCACCGCGCGCAGGGGACTGCTCGCGATTGGCCGCTCGAGAAGGGCGGAGGCGCTAGGCAACTGGCTCCGCGCGAAGGCGCTGGTGAATTCGCTCGGCTCCTGCCCCGCTTCCGCGGTGATCGAGACAAGCACCGCGAAGGCCACGCACCAGGGCGCGGCGACCGAAACAGCCCATCCGATACGCGAACGACCCATACCCGAACGAGCGCCCGTGCGTTGGTTTCACATCCCCGCGCTGCCGCTTAATGAAAAGCGAACAATGCGAACCATTTCCTTTATCGGCGCTTAAGGTTGCCGGGGGGTTACCAAGGGTGAGGGCAGCGCGTCCCGGTTTGGGGCAGGGGGACGCGTTCGGACGCCGTCGCAGACAAACCCGTCGGCGAAGCTTTGCCGGGGACTTGAGGCGCGCTTATCGCCAGCGCTCGTTCCGATGGCCGCGCTCCCGGCCGAAGAACAGGTCCTTGATCTCGCCAATGATCCTCGCGCCGTCCAGCGAACCCTGGACCGTGGGGGCGTTGACGAGCGAGCTTTGAGCCGTCTTCAAGACCGCCTGCACGTCGTCAAGGCTGAGGACGTTCTTTTGGACAAGGACCTCGAGCGTCGCCATGGCGACCGCTCCGCCGACCATGGCCGTTCCAAGCGGGCGGCTGAAGGAGGCGTTCGACATGATGGAGCTCCTCAAAAACGCCCGGTGGCGATCTTAGAACAAGGCGGCCTCGTCCTGGAGACTGCGGCGGACAAGCAAAAGATCGCCCCTCGCGAAAGCTTCGCCGCTCGCGCGCGCGTCCATCCAGCTCGTTGAAATGAAGCCGCGTGCGGCTTCAGGCGGCCATGGACTCAAGCGCGACGTAGCGCTCGCCATCCCAGACCCGCGAATTCGGCGGCTTATAGGCCATCCGGCAATGGCCGGCGCAATAGGAGCGGCCCTTCGCCGTCTGAATGCCGCAATAGACAAACTCTTCGCTCGTCGGATCGCCAATCGGCCATCGGCAGGCGTCCTCGCGGATCTCCTCAAACCCAACCTTCAGCATCTCGCCGACTTGCGCTTCGGCGAAGAGCCACGCCGGCTTGCGCTCGCGCGGACCGGCGGGAACGACGGCGCGCCTGCCCAACGATTCGGTGCGCGCGATCGCGGGACGACGCGGTCGCTCGACGTTCGATCGCGGCGCGCGGGGCGCGGAGCAATGGATGTTGCCGGTGAGCTTGACGCCGATCCGGTTCGCCTTGCCGATCACGGCGTTGCGCGACGGCGCGCCGAGCGCCGCAGCAATGCTGCTCGCGCTTTTTCCTTCGAGCGCCATTTGCCTCAGAGTTTCAATTGCCGCATCCGTCCACATGTCCACGCCCTCTTCACTTTTGTTGCAGCTCAACCTGGCGAAAGCGCTGCTTCCCCTGCGTCCGAGAGCCACGTAAGACCCTCGCTCCATCATCGTCGTCGGGTATCCTCAGGTTGTATGTTATGGTTAATACAACCAAACGTTGCGTCTGGCAATAGCGAATTTGTCAGGATTTGTCACGAAGCAAGGAAGCGGAACTGGCGGCGCGCCCGCGAATCGGGGGCCGCCTCGTTTCTTTAAGTCGAGGACCTGGAACGGCGCTGGCTTTGAGGAAAAAGCCGGCGACCAATCACGGAAAACTGGACAAGAGGGAACGTCGCCGCCATTGTCCGCGCCAATAAACGCATCCAGGAGACCGCCCTTATGAACACCGCTACCGCCGTGAAGCCCGCCCCGCGCGCGGACGTTCCCAACGACTTGCCCAACGACTTGAGCGCGTTCTGGTTGCCCTTCACGCCCAATCGGGCCTTCAAGAAGAAGCCGCGGCTCATCTCGCGCGCCAAGGACATGCACTATTACACCCCCGAGGGCCGCGAGATCCTCGACGGCACGGCGGGCCTATGGTGCTGCAACGCCGGGCACAACCGGCCCTCGATCGTCTCCGCGATCCAGCGCCAGGCGGCCGAACTCGATTTCACGCCGAGCTTCTCGTTCGGCCATCCGCTGGCGTTCCAGCTCGCTTCGCGCATAGCCGACCTCGCGCCGGGCGATCTCGATCACGTGTTCTATTGCAATTCCGGCTCCGAGGCCTGCGACACGGCGCTCAAGATCGCGCTCGCCTATCACAACGTCCGGGGCGCCGGCTCGCGCCAGCGCCTCGTGGGCCGCGAGCGCGCCTATCACGGAGTCGGGTTCGGCGGCATTTCGGTCGGCGGCATGGTCAACAACCGCAAGTTCTTCGGCTCGCTCCTGGCGGGCGTCGACCATCTGCCCGCGACCTACAATCGCGAGCATCAGGCCTTCACCAAGGGGGAGCCCGAATGGGGCGCCCATCTCGCCGATGCGCTCGAGGGGATCGTGGCGCTGCACGACGCCTCAACCATCGCCGCGGTGATCGTCGAGCCGATGGCGGGCTCGACCGGGGTTCTGCCGGCGCCGAAGGGCTATCTCAAGCGCTTACGCGAGATCTGCGACAAATACGGCATCCTGCTCATCTTCGACGAAGTGATCACCGGGTTCGGCCGTCTCGGCGCGCCGTTCGCCGCCGAGCGCTATGGCGTCCAGCCCGACATGATCACCTTCGCCAAGGGGGTGACCTCCGGCACCGTGCCGATGGGCGGGGTGATCGCGCGCAAGCACATCTACGACGCCTTCATGAATGGGCCGGAGGGCGCGATCGAGCTCTTTCACGGCTACACCTATTCGGGCCACCCGCTCGCTTGCGCCGCGGCGCTGGCGACGATCGACCTTTATCGCGACGAGCGCCTGTTCGAGCGCGCCAAGGCGCTCGAGCCCAAGTGGTATGACGCCATCATGGGGCTCAAGAGCCTGCCCAACGTCCTCGACATCCGCTGCGTGGGCCTCACCGGGGCGATCGACCTCGCGCCGGTTCCCGGCAGCCCTGGCGAGCGTGTCCGTCGCGCGCTCGACCACGCGTTCTTTGATGCGGGAATCATGGTCCGGCCGGCCGGCGACACGATCGAGCTCACCCCGCCGCTGATCGTGAGCGAGGACCAGATCGGCGAGATCATGGACAAGGTGGGGGCTTCGATCAAAGCGGCGGCGTAAGGCCAAGGCCCGCCCTGGCTGGAAGGGCCTGCCGGCGCGGCAGCCCTTCAGCCAGGATCAAGCAAGGCTGCGGCGGCGCCCGACCAGTCCGAGCCCTGCGAAGCCCAGCGCCATCAAGGCCCAGGTCGAGGGTTCCGGCGCCGCGGTTGAAGGGATCAGCGTGATGGTCGGGGCGACGGTGGTGTAGGCGGTGACATCTAGGCCTGAAAGCGACTGCGACACATTGGTCCAGGAATAGTGGAAAATGGCGATCGGGTTAGGCGAGGTGATGGCGCAGTCCGGATCGGCCACGGCGGGCAAGCCCATGCAGGCGATTCCTGAAATGTTCGGGCTCGAATGGCTGCCCTTGACGAATAGGGTGGCCGGGCCGCCCTCGGGGTTGTAGCTGAACAGCGAGAGATCGCTCAAATCGAGCGGTCCGGACACCGAGTCGACATTGTTGAAATAGACGGTCGCCGCGAACGAAATGAGGTCGGCAAGTCTGACATAGCCGTCGCTTTCGACATTGCCCGAGAAGGTTCCCGTAATGCCCGCGTCGATATAGGGCGGGCCGCTTTCGCCGTTGATGGAATAAGATCCGCTCACGAATGAAAAGGTCTCGACGGCCGCATGAGCGGGCGCCGCAAGCAACGCGACGCCGATCAATCCCGAAAGTTGGCTCGCAACAGAACGCGCTCTCATTCCCCCAATCCTCCCAAGCGATGGACACCGGATGGGATATACCGCGTCGCCAAGCTTCGTTTCAATCCCCAGATCGCTTTCAGTCATTGTCGCTGCAACGGCGATCGCCGCCCAATCGGCGAGCGCATGGACAAGGCGCTTGATCGACATCAATGCGTCTTTCGCTGGAAAGGATAAACGAGAGGACGCTTTCGCAAGGCGCGATGGCCGCCATCTCGCGTAAGGGCGCGGCCACACGGTGGGCTCGGTCAAAAGCGGCGCGCGAGACGGCCTGTCTTGGAAGCCAGGTCGGAACGGACGGGCTGGGGCAAATCCTCGGGCATGAGGGCGTGGGCCCCGTGCAAGAAGCAGGCTCCGCCGTGACCGCGTTCAAGGCCGGCGACCGGGTGCTGGTTTCCTGCATCTCCTCCTGCGGCAAATGCCGATATTGCCGGCGGGGCACTAACCCCATTGCACGACCGGCGGCTCGATCCTGGCCGCCCGGATCGACGGCGAGCAGGCCGAATACGTGCGCACGCCCCACGCGCCGAGACGGGCCTCTATCATATCCCGGAGGCGCCGACGAAGAGGCGCTTGTCATGCTGAGCGACCTCGTCGGCGCGAGGCCGATCGGCCCCGCAGCGGCGCTGCTGACGCCTTCTTCAAGGCCGCGCAGACGCACGCGCTCAAGGTTGTGATCGCCGCGTGACCGGATTGCGCGCCGAGAGGCGCGCGACCTCCCTTTGGGCGCGAGGCTGGGTTTTCCATTTCGCTGCTCCGCCTGTATGACTCCTGCAAGGATCTTGTATGATTCTTGCAAGGGTCGCGCGAGACAAGCGGGAGGCCGGCCGAGGAAACGTTGAGCAAGGGAGCAGGACTATGTCGAAATTCCTGAAGGCGCTGGGTCTCGGCGCGACGCTCGCAGCGGGCCTTGCGCTCGCGCCCGTCGCGTTCGCCAAGGACTGGAAGACGGTCGTCATCGGCATGGAAGGGGCCTACGAACCCTGGAACCTCACCGAACTCGAGCGGCAAGATCGTCGGCTTCGAGCCGGACCTGGTGATGGATCTCTGCAAGCGCGCGGGCTTCGAGTGCAAGATCATCGCCCAGGACTGGGACGGCATGATCCCGGGCCTGAAAGCGGGCAAGTTCGATGTCATCATGGACGGCATGTCGATCACCGACGAGCGCAAGAAGGAGATCGACTTCTCGAAGCCCTACGCCGTTTCGCCTGGAGCCTTCCTCGCGCCGAAGGACAGCCCGCTCGCCAAGGCGCCTGACGCCGGCAAGCTCGTCAATCTCGACAAGGACCCGAAGGACGGCGACGCGGCGATCAAGGGCGTCCAGGCCGCGCTCAAGGGCAAGACGCTTGGCGTGCAAGTCTCGACCACCCACGCCAATTTCGCCGGCCAGTATCTCAAGGACATCGCGACCGTCAAGGAATACAAGACCGCCGACGACCGCGACCTCGACCTCAAGGCCGGCCGCATCGACGCCTCGCTCGACGACTATCCCGTCATGGTGGCGACAGCCTCCAAGCCCGACGCCTCGGAACTCGCCATTGTCGGGCCGAAGTTCATTGGCGGCGCGTTCGGCGCCGGCACGGGCATGGGCATCCGCAAGTCCGATTCCGACCTCACCGCGAAGTTCGACGCGGCGCTTGCTGCGGCCATCGCCGACGGGACGGTGAAGAAGCTGTCCGAGCAGTGGTTCAAGGTCGACATGACGCCCCAGTCGTAGGCATGCGCGCGCGCCTGGGTTGAGGGCGCGCGCCACCGGAGGGCGCCGAGGTGGGCGATCTGGCGATCTTCGGCTTTGGCCCGGGCGGCTGGGGCCTGGCGCTCCTCGAAGGCGCGCTGATGACGCTTCTCGTCTCCGCCTGCGGCCTCGTCATCGGCGCGGCGATCGGCGGCCTTGTCGCCTGGGCGCGGCTCTCGGGAAAGCTGTTCGCAGGCGCCGTAGGTCAGGCCTACGCGGCTTTGTTTCGCGGCCTGCCGGAGCTGCTGATCGTCTATCTCGTCTATTTCGGCACTTCGACGCTTCTGACCGCAACGGCCAACGCTCTCGGTCACGAGGGCTTCGTCGGCGTGCCGTCCTTCGCAGCCGGCGCGCTCGCCGTCGGGGTCATCTCGGGCGCCTACCAGGCCGAGGTTTTCCGCGCCGCCTATCTCGCCATCTCGCGCGGCGAGCTCGAGGCTGCGGTCAGCGTCGGCATGAACCGGGCGCTGTTGTTCCGCCGCATCATCATGCCCCAGGTGCTGCGCTTCGCCTTGCCCGGACTCGGCAATCTCTGGCAGGTGGCGCTCAAGGATTCCTCGCTGATCTCGGTCACCGGCCTCACCGAACTCATGCGAATCGCCCAGGTCGGCGCCGGCTCGACCCATAGGCCTTTCGCCTTTTATCTCGGCGGCGCCGCGCTTTATCTCATGATGACGGTTGCGACGACCCGCTTCTTCGACGTCGCCGAGACGCGCGCCACGCGGGGCATGCGCCGGGCGACGAGTTGAGGCGGCCCGATGGACTTTGATTTCATCACGAAGACCTTCGTCCGCCTCCTCGCCGCGCTGCCGCTCACGCTCGCCGTCTGGTTCCTGTCGGTGGTTCTGGGCGCGCTGATCGCCGCGGGCGTGACCTGGATGAGGGTGAGCGGATTCGAAGCCGCTCGAGTGGTTCGCGCGCGCCTATGTCATGGTCTTTCGCGGCACGCCGCTCCTGATCCAGCTCTTTGTCGTCTATTATGGACTGGCTTCGCTGCCGGCGGTGCGCGCGAGCTTCGCATGGGGATTCCTGCGCGACGCGTTCAATTGCGCCGTGCTGGCGCTCGCGCTCTGCACCGCGGCCTACCAGTCCGAAATCTTTCGCGGCGCGCTTCTTGCCGTGCCCCACGGTCAGGTCGAGGCGGCGCGCGCCTGCGGCATGTCGAGGCTGCTCAGGTTTCGACGCATCATTTTTCCGATTGCGGTCCGGCACGGGCTTCCGGCCTATTCGACCGAGATGATTTCGATGGTGAAGTCGACCGCGCTCGTCTCGCTCATTACCCTGTGGGACGTGATGAGCGTTGCGCTCAAGATCCGCAACGATACGCTGGTCACCTATCTGCCGCTGATCCTTGCCGGCGCGATCTATTTCGTCGTCAATTACGTCATCGGCGCAGGCTTCCTCGCGCTCGAACGGCGCATGTCGCCCCATCTCAGGCCCCGGCCAAGCTGAAGGAAGCGTCCATGCCCGTAGCGACCCCAGCGCTGACGGTCGACAGCATGCACAAGAGCTTCGGCCAGCTCGAAGTCTTAAGGGGCGTGTCGCTGACCGCCAATGACGGCGACGTGATCTCGATCCTTGGCTCGTCCGGCTCGGGCAAGAGCACGTTTCTGCGCTGCATCAATCTGCTCGAGACGCCGGACAAAGGCGTGGTCACGGTGGCGGGCGAGACGATCAAAATGCGCGAGCGCCGCGACGGGAGCGCCGAGCCCGCCGACCGGCGCCAGGTCGACCGCATCCGCTCCGAGCTCGGCATGGTGTTCCAGAGCTTCAACCTGTGGTCGCATCTGACGGTGCTGGAGAACCTGATCGAGGCGCCGGTCCATGTGCAGAAACGCCCGCGCGCGGAATGCATCGAGGAAGCGCGCGCGCTGCTCGCCAAAGTCGGCATGTCCGACCGGGAGAACTACTATCCCGCGCATCTCTCAGGGGGCCAGCAGCAGCGCGCGGCGATCGCCCGCGCGCTCGCCATGCGGCCGAAGGTGATGCTGTTCGACGAGCCGACCTCGGCGCTCGATCCGGAGCTCGTGGGCGAAGTGCTCCGCGTGATGCGCGCGCTCGCCGAGGAGGGCCGCACGATGCTGGTCGTGACCCACGAAATGAGCTTCGCGCGCGACGTCTCGAGCCGGGTGATGTTCCTGCATCAGGGGCTGGTCGAGGCGGAAGGGCCGCCGCACGAGCTTTTCTCCGGCTCGACCTCCGACCGTTTTCGCCAGTTCATCTCCAAGGAGCGCGGGTAGGCGCACAATGCCCCGTCTGTTCACCGGACTTGAACTGCCGGAAGCCGTCGTCGGCCAGCTCGCGCTTCTGCGCGGCGGCGTCGTCGGGGCGCGCTGGCTCGAGCCGGACGATTTTCACATCACGCTTCGATTCATTGGCGACGTCGATGGCGGCGTCGCGCGCGATATCGCCGAGACCTTGGACGAGACGCGCCGGCCGAAGGTCCTCGTGCGCTTCGAGGGGCTGAGCTGGTTCGGCGGCGATAAGCCCCGCGCGCTTGTCGCTAAGGTCAAGCCGGAGCCGGCGCTGATGGATCTGCAAGCCGAACAAGAGCGCCGCTTGAGGCGGATCGGCGTTGAGCCCGAGACGCGCAAATATACGCCCCACGTCACATTGGCCTATCTGCGCGGCGTTGGTCAGGCGTCGGTCGCGAACTATCTTACGGCGCGCGGCGCGCTGTTTGCGGACTCGTTCACGGCCGAGCGCTTCGTGCTCTATTCGGCCCGCGAAGGGTCGGGCGGCGGACCCTATGTCGTCGAGGCGGCGTACTCGTTGGGCTAGTGTCCTGACGCTGAAGTTTTGCGTATTTCATCCCAGCCCCCCTCGTCCTGACGGATGAGGTTCCCGGGGCGCGTGCTAGATGTGAGCGCTTTACGCGCCGGAGCCGATCCTTCCCGCCTCCCAGCCGATGATCGCCTGCTTGCGCGCGAGGCCCCAGTGGTAGCCGGTGAGCGCTCCCGAGCGTCCCAGCACACGATGACAGGGGACAACGAACGAGATCGGATTTTTCCCGACAGCGGCGCCGACGGCGCGCGCGGCCGTCGGCTTGCCGATCTTGCAGGCGATATCGGAATAGGTCGTCGCCCGCCCTAGCGGCACGCTGAGCAGCGTCTCCCAGACCCTAAGCTCGAAATCCGTACCGATCAGGACGACGCGCAAAGGCGCGTCAGGTCGCCAGAGGGCGGGGTCGAAGGCGCGGGCGGCGTAAGGGGCGGTCGAGCGCTCGTCCTCGATGAAGCGCGCTCGCGGCCAGCGTCGCGCCATATCGGCCCGCGCGGCCTCGCGATTCCCGTCGTCGACGAAACCGAGACCCGCCATGCCGCGGGGCGCTGCGACCACGATCGCCTCGCCGAAGGGCGAGGGATGGAAGCCATAAGCGAGCTTGAGATCGTCGCGGCGATAGTCGCCGGGCGTCAGCGCCTCATGGGCGACGAACAGGTCATGCAGCCGGCTCGGGCCGGAAAGACCGACGTCGTAGGCCGCATCGAGGACGCTCGCTGAATCGCGCAGGAGCTCCCGCGCCCGCTCGATGGTGATCGCCTGGAGGAACGCCTTGGGCGTGAGCCCCGCCCAGCGCTTGAATACGCGCTGGAAGTGCGAAGCCGAAAGGCCGACATGCTCGGCGATGGCCTCGACCGACGGCTGATCGCGATAGCGCTTGGAGATGAATTCGATCGCGCGCTTGACCGTGGCGTAGTCCGCGGTCGGGGGCGGGGCGGTGGGAATGTCGAGCATGACCGGTCCTGCTGAGCCGCGCGCTTCACAAGCCGCGCCGGTTTCGCGCCCATACCTCGCTCCGACGCAACGCGCCACCCGAAAACGATGATTGGCCCCGGAGCCGTCCTACGCTTCGTCGAGCCATCCGGTCGGCAGGCCGTCGATACTGACCATGTTTTCCTTGCGCCGGTACGCTTCAAGCCCGTCCTCGCCCTGGAAACGCGCCCAATTGTCGAGCGAGGGGCGCGCCCGGCGGTAAGTGTAGACCGGCATTCCCCACCCGCATGAGGTCTTCACAAGGTCGAGGTGAAGGCGGATCATCTGTCGCGCGCCGATAGGCTCCTCTCCGGCGAATGCGGTTGTCAGGAGCGCGTCGTATGCCGCGCTTCCGCGTCGCAAGACTTCTCCGCGGCCGTAAAGCCTCAGGATATTGGCCGAACCTTCGAAGGCGCAGAACATGATGGTGAGCCGGCCGTCCGCCTTGAGATGAGCGGCCGTTTCGTTGCCGCTGCCCGTCCTGTCCAGATAGATGACGGTCTTGTCGTCGAGAATGGCGAAGGCCTCCGCGGCGCGCGGCGAGATGTTGACCCGCGCGCCCGGCGCAGCGGAGGCGGTGAAAAAAACGCGCTGCTGACCAATGAATTCGCGATGCTTCGCGTCAAGCTTTGCAAATTGTTCGCCCATGGGATCGGATCATAGTCGATCGGACGCAAGCGGCAAGCACGGCGTCATCCGCGACGCGCGAGCAGACTGGCTGGCTTGTGAGCTTTCAGGAGGTTGTCCATTCGGTTTGAACCGTGAGCGCTGATGTCGTCAAACGTCAGGGATTTCGCAGAGGGCCGAATGGACACCCATGAGAAATCGCCTTTGACGCCCAAAGGTCGAGAGATGATGGTGCGCGCGGTCGCGGATCACGGCCGGTCCAAGCGGCCGCCGCGCGTCAGGCCGGCGGGAACAAAGCCTCGACCGCAACCTCGAATCCCGGCGGATCGAGCCGCGCGACGCCGTCCGTCAGCACCCGCGTCTCGATCGCGTCGCCGCCGCCCCGCTTGTGGTGAATGACGACGCGCCGCTCGGGATCGAGGATGAGATAGTGCTCGACGCTCGGCAGGGAGAAATAACCGCTGAGCTTGCGGCCGTGATCGATGGCCGCGGTGCTTGGGGACAGGACTTCGACGACGATAATGGGATTGTCAATTTCGATAGCGTCGGGGGAAACTCGAGGGCCGCAGACAACTAACGCGTCCGGTTCGTAAGTCGTCTGCGCGTCGACCCGTACCGTCATGCCGTCTGGATAAACGCGGCACGGCAGCCCTTTGAGCCGGATCGCCTCCCTCAGCGCGACATACGCCTCGGCCTTGGTCTCGGCGTGAAGGGACCGTTCCGGCGACATCATCACCGGGACGCCGTCGTGCAGCTCCCAACGTCCTTCCTTGCCCTCGGCCCAGGGCAAGAACTCCTCGACTGTCATCAGCTTGAGCGCGGTGGACATTAAGGCGTTTCGCGGGCCCGCGGAGACGGGACGAGAGCCAGCATAGGCCCCGGCCCTCCGCAACCAAGCCCCTCAGTTCATCGTCGGAATCGAGAATTGCGCTCCGTCCTTGATGCCGGAAGGCCAGCGGGCGGTCACCGTCTTGGTGCGGGTGTAGAAGCGGATCGAATCCGGCCCGTGCTGGTTCAAGTCTCCGAAGCCCGAGCGCTTCCAGCCGCCGAACGTATAGTAGGCCACGGGCACCGGAATTGGCACGTTGACGCCGACCATGCCGACATTGACCTTGCTTGCGAAGTCGCGCGCCGCGTCGCCGTCGCGGGTGAAGATGGCGACGCCGTTGCCGTATTCATGGTCGTTGCACAACCCGAGCGCCTCGCCGTAGTCATGCGCGCGCACGACCGACAGGACGGGACCGAAGATCTCCTCCTTGTAGATGCGCATGTTCTTGGTCACGTTATCGAACAGGCATCCGCCGAGATAGAAACCGTTCTCGTAGCCCTGCATCTTGAAGTCGCGGCCGTCGACGAGGAGCTTCGCGCCCTCCTTCACGCCGAGATCGACATAGCCGCGCACCTTCTCGAGCGCCGCCTTGGTCACCAGCGGCCCGTAGTCGGCGCCGGAATTGGTCGACGGTCCGATCTTGAGCGACTCCACGCGGGGAATGAGGCGGCGCATGAGATCGTCGGCGGTCTTCTGCCCGACCGGAACCGCGACCGAGACCGCCATGCAGCGCTCGCCCGCCGAGCCGTAGCCGGCGCCGATCAGCGCGTCGACCGTCTGGTCCATGTCCGCGTCCGGCATCACCACCATATGGTTCTTGGCCCCGCCGAAGCACTGCACGCGCTTACCCGTGGCCGTGCCGCGCGCATAGATATACTCGGCGATCGGGGTCGAGCCGACGAAGCCGATCGCCTGGATGTCGGGATCATCGAGGATGGCGTCGACCGCCTCCTTGTCGCCGTTGACGACGTTGAGGATGCCTGGAGGCCCGCCCGCTTCGACGAACAATTCGCCGAGCCGCATCGGCACGCCGGGGTCGCGCTCGGATGGCTTCAGGATGAAGGCGTTGCCGCAGGCGATCGCCGGCGCAAGCTTCCAGAGCGGGATCATCGCGGGAAAATTGAACGGCGTGATGCCGGCCACCACGCCGAGCGGCTGGCGCATGGAATAAAGGTCGATCCCGGGACCGGCGCCGTCGGTATATTCGCCCTTCATCAGGTGCGGGACGCCGAGCGCGAATTCGACCACTTCGACGCCGCGCTGAATGTCGCCCCTGGCGTCGGCGATCGTCTTGCCGTGCTCGCGCGCCAGAGTCTCGGCGAGCTCGTCATTATTCTTGGCGATGAGATCGATAAACTTCATGAGCACGCGAGCGCGGCGCTGCGGATTGACCGCGGCCCAGGCCGGCTGCGCGGCTTTGGCGTTCTCCACCGCCGCGCGAACGTCAGCCTTGGACGCGAGCGCAACATGCGCGCGCACCGTGCCGTCCATCGGCTGGAAGACGTCCGTGGTTCGTCCCGATTTGCCGGCGACCTGCTTGCCGCCGATGTAATGCCCGTATTCGATCATGTTCCGCTCCCTGATGTCGCTGTCGTGGGACTTATGCGCCACGATTTTGCGCACAGCAATTCCAGAGATCGCGCATCGGCTGTGCGAAAATGGGCTAAGCTGCGGTCGAAGGAGACCTTCTTGATTTGAAACGCTTTCCTTGAATAGCCGGCCTTGGAAGAGTGCGATGATCACAAGCAAGCTGACGAGCAAAGCGCAAACGACGATTCCGCAAGCTGTCCGCGTGGCGCTCCGTCTAACGGAAGGCGATGAACTCGCCTACGAAATCGATGGCAGCAGGGTCATTCTGACAAAGGCTTCCAATCGCGGCGACGATCCTTTGGCAACGTTTTCGGAATGGGATAGCGCGGCCGATCGCAAGGCCTATGGCGATCTTTAACGGGAAGTTGCGACCATCATGGATTGGGACAACGTCCGCGTCTTCCTTGCAGTCGCGCGCGGCGGGCAATTCGTCGCCGCCGCGAAGCGGCTCAAGCTCGACCATGCGACAGTCAGCCGACGCATCGCGGCGCTCGAGGCGACGGTCGGCGCCAAACTGTTCGACCGGCGCACGACAGGCGCAAAACTCACCGGCGCGGGCGAACGGTTCATCAGCGCCGCCGAGCAGATGGAAAGCGCGTTCCTGCACGCCCAGGGCGAAATCTCCGGCGTCGATCTTGAGCTCTCGGGCGACGTTCGCATCGGCGCGCCGGACGGATTTTCAACCTATTACCTCGTAGGCGCGCTACGCGACTTCGCCGAGCGCCATCCGGGCGTGCGCCTGCAACTGATGCCGCTGCCGCAACTGACGCCGCTCGCCCGCCGCGAGGTCGACGTGGTGATCGGCCTCGACAAGCCGGAGGCGGGACGATTCGTCGCCCGCAGGCTCACCGATTATTCGCTCGGGATCTATGCGAGCGCGTCTTATCTCAAGCGCAACGGCGGGCCGGCTGACGTGGACGCGCTGAAGAGCCATCGGCTGATCGGCTATGTCGAGGAGCATGCGTTCTCCTCCGCCCTCGACTATGTGCGCGAACTTTATGGCGGCGCGCCGACCAGCTTCGAAAGCGCGAACGCGGTCACCCAGCTCGAAGCGGTGCGCGCGGGCGTGGGGCTAGGGGTCGTGCACGATTTCATCGCCCGCCGGTTCGAGGACTTGAAACGCGTCCTACCCGAGCGACGCGCGACGAGGGCTTATTGGCTCGTCACCCATGAGGATACGCGAGGCCTCGGGCGCATCCGCGCCGTCGCCGAGCATCTGGCGGAGGCGGTCACGCGGGACAGGGGAATCTTCTTGTGACGACGGCGCCGTTTACAACCACGGCGGCTCCGCAACGGAGCGGCCGCCATCACAAAAAGTCACGCTCGCTCGGCCGCGCGGGCCTCGAGTTCGTCGTAGCCCATCAGTTTGTAAATAATGACAGAGCCGAACCAGCTCACGAGGAATATTCCGATAATGATGTAGCCGAGGACGCCAAAATTGTTATTGATCGCGCCGATCGCGCCCCAGAAGCCGCCTCCGTCTGTGAGCCCGAGCTGGTCGCCAATGAGGTTCAGCGTCTCAAGGCCGCCGACAACGAGTGCGACGACGACGGACACCGCCGTGATCGTCATGTTGTAGTAAAGCTTGCGGACCGGCTTCATGAACGCCCAGCCGTAGGCGCCGAGCATCAACACGCCGTCGGTGGTGTCGATCAGGGTCATGCCCGCTGTGAACAGAAGCGGGAACACCATGATCGCGGCGAACGACATCCCATGGGCGGCCTGCGAGGAGGATATGCCGAAGAGTGCAACTTCGGTCGCCGTGTCGAACCCAAGGCCGAACAGGAACCCGATTGCGAACATGTGCCAGCTCTTGGTGACCAGCTTGAACAACGGACGAAAGATCCGCGACAGAAATCCGCGCTTGTTGAGCAGGATGTCGAAATCCTCCTCGACAAACGGCTTGCCACTCTTCACCGCGTGAAAGGTGCGGTAGATCGACATCAAGACGATGATGTTGAAGATCGCGATAACGAACAGGAACAGCGCCGAGACGCTGGTGCTGATGATTCCGCCGACCGCCTTCATCGAGTCGAAGCGCGAGGTCAGCGCCGCCGCGGCGAACGCCACGGCGATCGACATGAGGACCACGATGGCCGAATGGCCCAGCGAAAAGAAGAAGCCGACGCCGACCGGCCGCTGGCCCTGCTGCATGAGCTTGCGGGTGACATTGTCGATCGCCGCGATATGGTCGGCGTCGACCGCGTGTCTAAGGCCGAACGTATAGGCGAGGAACGCGGTCCCCAACATGAGCGGCCGACCGCCCAAGACCGCAAGCGCCCAGAGCCAGATGAGTATGTTGCCGCCGATCAGCACGGCATAGACGGCGATCAGTCGGCGGCGCAGATTAGAGGCGGCGCCCTCATTGAGTACTGTCGAGACGATTCCAGGCATGACACCCTCGCATGCTGTTGGGGAGAACAGCGCGATCGCGGGACGCCCCAGGACTACAGACCATCGGTTCACCTCGCCCGAGATCGGCTGCACGAGCGATGGCAGGTCTCCTGGCTCGCGGGTCAACGACGAACGCCGATCTTCCCGGTTTCCCAGTGATCATGAGTGGCGTCGTCTCACCGCTTACAGTTGCGGGGGCAGCCACGGCATCGGCTTTTCGGCCTTACCGTGTTCCCTTTTGATCCCCGAAGGGAACCATCGCCAGCGACGCTATAGCAGCCTCGCGCGGCGGGCAAGCGCGGGCCGGCCGTCGTCTCGAAGCGACTTTGCGATCGTGATGTGAAGGAACAAGCGCATAGCTCGTTATGGTCAACGAAGCGCGAAGCGCTTTCAGGCTTGTCAGAGAAAACGCCCCGCGTTGCGCGCGGCGTTTTCGGATGGCGCCCCGCTCGCTCTGCGGATCAGGCGGCCCTGCCGAGTATCGCCGTCGCTGCCGCCGCCGCCGCCGCCCGATCGATTTTACCGAGGGCGTTGCGCGGCACGGCGTCGACAGCCCATAGCCGCTCCGGCGCTTTGTAATCCGCGAGCTGCCGCTTGGCGTCCTTCATGATGGCGCCAAGCGCCAGAATGGAGCTAAGCTTGACGCCACCCCCCGCTCCGCTCGACAGTTGCACGACGGCCGCCACCCGCTGGCCCAGCACGGGATCCGGCACGCCGAAGACCGCGGCGTCGCACACCAGAGGATGGCTGAGCAGGACCTGCTCGACTTCGACCGGGGAGATGCTGGACCCGCCGCGGATGATGATATCGTTCTTGCGGCCCACGAACCACAGTTCGTCGCCCTCGCCTTGCCGCATCAGGTCGCCGCTCCAGTACCAGCCGTCGCGTGTGGCTGCATCGATGCGATCCGAATCAACCCAATAGCCCACGGTCACGTTGGGACCACGAACAACGAACTCACCGACCTCGCCTCGCGGTACATTCCTGCCCTCGTCGTCCACCAGACGAATCTCGGCGCCCGGCGCAACCCGACTTACCGCCCCAGGCCGTGAGCCAGGACGGAGCGCGCCGATCACCTCGATCGCGCCCCAAATGTTGCGCAGCGGCGCGCCGAAGGCCGCCTCGAAGTCGACCTGGAGCTGGATGGGACAGACATCCCCGCCGCATATGCAGCCCCGGAGCGAGCTGACCTGGCGCGGCCGCTTCCGCTGATGCTCCAAGAGGGCGTCATACATGAACGGCAAGCCGAGCATCCATGTGCATCCATGCAATTCGATCTGGTCCAGCACTGCGTCCGGATCGAATTGCTTCACCATGACCATGGGAGCGCCGAACCTTACCGACGCCAGAAAAGTGAAGAGACCCGCGCCATGCGCCATCGGGCACGCATTGAGCACGGTCTGCCCAGGGTCGAGATCGGCATGCTGGAGCACATTCACCGTCGCCGATAGCGTCGCTGGCGTATGGGTGACGAACTTGGGCTGACCGGTCGTTCCCGACGTGGTCAGCAGGACCGCCGGCCTGTCCTTGTCGGACTCGGGCGGCAGAGGCATGGCGCCGACGCTGTCTGTGAGCAGCGCAGGCCAGGGCAATGCGCCTTTGTAGGCGCCGCTCGCGCCAATAACGAAGCGCTTCTCTGCAGCAAGGATCTCCGGCTCGATGGCTTCGACGTAGGAATAAAGCTGCTTGTCGCCAAAATAGAGAGCAGGTTGCAGGCGCTGGAAGGTCTCGCGAAGTTCGGCGGTCTTGTATCGCAGGTTTGTCGGGCACGCGATCGCCCCGATGCGAAAACACGCATACAGGGCAACCGCCATTTCCGAGGTGTTCGGCATGTGGAGGACAACCCGATCTCCGCGCCGGACGCCACGGGCCACAAAAGCGCGGGATCGCTGCTCAGCGCCCGTCAGCAGATCATGATAGGTCCACACAACGCCATCGTAGATGAAGGCAGTCCCGTTGGGACGCGTCGTCGCCCGGTGGAACAGGGCATTCATGGGAGTCATTGCATTTCTTTCCCGATTGGGCGGTCGTTGTCGCCGCGTCGGGGATTGAAGCAATGGGGAGTTACAGGCCGGCTTCAGCGCCGGAAAATCGGGTTACAGGCGTAACTCGTCGCCGGCATCCAGCGAGCGTCCTTCGAGACGTCCGCTTCGCGAGCCCTCAGGACGAGGATGCGTCACTGCGCCGTCAAGCCCCCGTCGACCATGAATTCCGCGCCGGTGGTGAACGACGACTCGTCGCTGGCGAGGAAGAGGATCGTGTTGGCGACCTCCTCGGCTTTGCCCATGCGTCCCATCGGCGCGGCGCGCATGAGGCCCGCACGGATCCGCTCGGGGTCCTTCGCCCGTGCGATGCCTTCAAGCACCATCGGCGTCTCGGCGAACGAGGGATGCACCGAGTTCACCCGAATGCCCAAGCCCGCGCGGGCGCAATGGAGCGCGGCGGATTTGGTGAGGAGCCTCACCGCCCCTTTGCTCGCGCAATAGGCGAGCGACGAGCCGTCGCCGATGATTTCGGCGACCGACGAGAGATTGACGATCGAGCCGCCGCCCGTTTCCCTCATCGCCCGCACCCCCTCGCGGCAGCCGAGAAACGTGCCATCGGCATTGATCGCATTGACCCTGCGCCAGTCCTCGAGCGTCGTCGTCTCGATATTGCCGAGGACGGCGACGCCGGCGCTGTTGACGAGAATGTCGAGCCGCCCGAACGCCGCGACAACCGCGTCGACCACCGCGCGCCAGCGCGCTTCGTCGGTCACATCCTGCACGAGAATGAGATCGGCGTCCGCGTCAAGCGTCTTGAGGCCTGCTTCATTGCGGTCCGTCGCGGCGACCTTGGCGCCATGGGCGTGAAAAAGAGCCACAGTCGCTCGGCCGATGCCGGAGGCCGCGCCGGTGATGAGCGCGACTTTGCCCGCGAGGCGCCCAGCTTGTCCGTCCATCGTTCCCTCCTGCGCCCAAACTCTCTTGCGCTCTAGCGCTGGACGGCGCTAGGCGGAATCACCCGCGCCCGGACGCGATCCAGCGCCTGCAAAAGATTTTTGCATCATCTCATTGCAGAAATACAGAATTCATGCTATTCATATTTCTGCTGGTCGGACTGTTCGGCCAGGCTTGCGCCAAGTCTTCCCGTATGAAGACGAAGGGCGGAAGGAGCGTCAAGAGGGCTTTGCATACAACCGGAAGGCGAGCGAAGATTTTTTTATTTTTTACGGCCGCAACCTATTGAAAAAATTCGATTCCGAAAAATAAACGCTCGTAAACGCTAGCAAATTTACGAACGCAGACTAGCGTTTATGCTCGCTTATTGACGTTTGCTTTCGCCTGTTTAGAGGGCGACTCTCGCTTAGGTTGTATTCACTTAGAGATCGCTGGTCCGGCATTCGGCCTATCTGGGCGCCATGCGCAGCGCGCCGTCGATGCGGATCGTCTCGCCGTTGATATAGCCGTTCTCGATGAGGTGGACGGCGAGCGCGGCATATTCGGCCGGCTGGCCGAGGCGGGCGGGGAACGGCACCGAGGCGCCGAGCGAATCCTGCGCCGGCTGCGGCAGGCCGGCCATCATCGGCGTCAGAAAGACGCCGGGCGCGATCGCGTTGACCCGGACGCCGAACTGCGCGAGCTCGCGCGCGATCGGCAGGGTCATCGCCACCACGCCGCCCTTGGAGGCGGAATAGGCGGCCTGCCCGATCTGGCCGTCGAAGGCCGCGATCGAGGCGGTCGAGACGATCACCCCTCGCTCCCCGCCGATCGGTTCGAGCCTCGCCATCTCCGCCGCCGCGAGGCGGATCATGTTGAAGGTTCCGATGAGGTTGACCCGGATCACTTTCTCGAAATCGGCGAGCGGCTGGGGGCCTTCGCGGCCGACCACGCGCTTCGCGACGCCGATGCCGGCGCAATTGATGAGCACCCGCGCGGCCCCATGCGTCGCGGCGGCTTTAACGATTGCCGCGCCCGCGGAGGCTTCGTCCGCGACGTCGCCTGCGAGCGCGAGGCCGTGGGTCGCCTTGGCCACGTCCTGCGCCGCCGCGGAATTGAGGTCGAAGACCGCGACCTTCGCTCCCCTGGCTGCGAGGGCCTCCGCCGTGGCGCGGCCGAGCCCCGAGCCGCCGCCCGTCACGATCGCCGCAACGCCATCGAGTTTCATCGCGTTTCCTCCCTTGGCCGGTCTGAACCAAGCCTATCTCCTATCAAGGGCCGGCGCGCGCCTCTCGGGCGGCGCGCAGCGGATACACGCGCGACGTCAGTTGAGCTTGATCAGCAGCCGGCCAGCCTCGACCTTCACCGGATAGGTCGCGAGGTTGACGCAGGCGGGCGCGCCCTTGGCTTCGCCGGTGGTGAAGTCGAAGCGGCCGTTGTGCATCGGGCATTCGATGATCGTGCCCTGAACGAAACCGTCGGCGAGCTCGACCGATTCATGCGTGCACAGGCCGTCGGTGGCGAAATAGCGGTCATCCTCGGTGCGGTAGAGCGCGTATTGCTTGCCTTCGTGCTCGAACGGCGCGACGTCCTCGGGCAAAATCCGGTCGATAGGCCCGGTGTCGATCCAGCTCTCGCTCATGTCAGACGGCCCATTGCGCCTTTGCGGCCCTGGCCGCTGTCACTTCCGGCTGCGCATTCGGCGGCAGCTCGCGCCGGACGAAATAGGTCGGATCCTTCAGCTGGCGAAAGAGCGTTGGAATGATCTCGCGGTAGGCGGCGATGGAGCTTGGGTAGGGCGCCGGGCAATCCGCCTTGATCGCCTCATGCAGTTTGGGCAGCGCATGATACGGGACCGTGGGGAAGATGTGGTGCTCGACGTGGTAGTTCATGTTCCAATAGAGGAAACGGAAGATGGGATTCATGTAGACCGTGCGCGAGTTCAGCCGATGGTCGAGCACGTCCTCGGCAAGCCCGAAGTGTTGCGTCATGCCGCAATAGAGCGCGAACCATCCGCCGTACAAGGTCGGCAGGCCGATATACATCGCCGGCAGAATCGAACGAAAATAGACGCACGCCGCGATCACAACGGCGTAGATCGCAAGGTAAATGCGCGCGGTCCGATAAACCTTCGACCGCTCGGTCTCAGGCACGAAGGTCGCCTCCTCCTCGGTGAGCCGACCGGATGCGTGCAGAAAGACCTTGCGAAAGAAGACGACTGTACTCTTAAGCGCGAAAATGTTGAGCGCGAGAGACAGAACGTCCGGAGGACGCGGGGTGATGATCTCGGGATCGCGCCCGACGATGACCGTATCCGTGTGATGGCGCGTATGGCTCCAGCGCCAGATCTCCGGCTCGCGCATGATCATGAAGCAGGCGATCTGATAGACCGCGTCGTTCATCCATTGCGTCTTGAATGCGGTGCGATGGCCGCACTCGTGCCAGCGGCTGTCGGTCGAAGAGCCGTAAAGCACGCCGTAAATGATAAAGAACGGAACCGCAGCCCAGGTCCCCCAAAAATAATAACCGAGGCTCCCGGATACGACGAGGGCTGCAAACCAGATGAGCGTATCGCGGATCGCCGGCCCGTCCTCGCGGCGCATCAACTCCTTAAGCTCGGCGCGCGTGATCGGCGGCGTGTACCATTTCGCCGAGGCGAGTCCAGCAGCGACGGCCTTACCGGTCTCCGGGCCGACAAGACTGTAATCGCGAGTGATGGTCGTCGCTGACATCTCCGCACCCTACGAACCGGCCTTGAACAGCCAAGTGTAACGGCAACCCATCCTCGGCTCAATGTCCCGCTTTTCATTTTCTCTCGTCATCGCAGCCGTCGGATGGCGACGGTCGCGAGAGGATGCGAAACACTCGCTTTTCTCGCGCCCTGCAAGTCGCTCAAACGTCGCCGTCGCCCTTCGGCCGCGCCATCGCGAACACGTCCTGAACAATCGCGTAATCCTGGTAGCCGCAACGGGCGAGCGGGTGAGCGCGGGCGGTGTCGAAGCGGCCATCGTGGAGAAACCGCTCATCGATGTGAAAGCCAACCACCTCGCCGAGCGTGAGCACCGATCCGGTCAGCACGCCGCTCATGGACTTGATCTCGACGACATCGACCACCTTGCATTCCAATGCGGCCGGGCTCTCGGCGACCCTCGGGGCGGCGACAAGACGGCACTCGGCCATGGTCAATCCCGCGCGGACGAATTCGTTGTCGCCGCGGGGGAACGGAGCCGAGGTTTTATTCATCGGATCGCGCAGGTCGTTCGTCGCCAGATTGGCGACGAACTCGCCGCTCTCCTTGGCGAAAGCTACCGAGTCCTTCCAGCCTTCGCTGGAGAAGCCGACGATCGGAGGAACGCTCGAAAAGCCGTTGAAGAAACTGTAAGGAGCAAGATTGATGCGCCCGTCGAGCGCGCGCGTCGAGATCCATCCGATCGGGCGCGGCGCGACGATCGCCTTAAAGGGATCGTGCGGCAGCTTCGTCCGGTCGCGCTCCGCCGTCGCATAGAACATCGGCTTTTAGACCTCACTCCGGAAAGTTGGTGACTATCTCCGCGAGCGGCGGGCGTGGGCGATCCTCGATCGCCGCGGTCGTGCGGCCGAGGTGAATGAAGCCGGCGACGCGCTCATGTTCGGCAAGGCCGATCGCGGCGCGAAAGCGGCTGTCATAGGCCATCCATTCGGTGAGCCAGGTCGCCGAGAAGCCGAGCGCGCGGGCGGCGACGATCATGTTCATGCACACCGCGCCCGCGGACAGGACTTGTTCC
Organism: uncultured Alphaproteobacteria bacterium; assembly: GCA_963696665.1. Taxonomy (GTDB): domain Bacteria; phylum Pseudomonadota; class Alphaproteobacteria; order Rhizobiales; family Beijerinckiaceae; genus Roseiarcus. The sequence goes on along the minus strand of CAVOLE010000005.1, from coordinate 340,260 downwards.
CACTCAGGGATCTTGGCGTGCGGAGATGCGCGCGAGACGACCGCAACGACCAGCGGCGCGCGGGCGAAACGGCGCGACTCCTCGACGCGAGAGGCTTCGTCGAGGTCGGGGTTGTCGGCGAGACGAATGTCGAGCGCAAGCCGGCTTGCGCGGTCGCGCGCGGCCGCGGCGAAGACGACGAACCGCCAAGGCGCAAGCTTGCCGTGATCCGGCACGCGCGAGGCGACGGTCAGGATCGTGGCGAGCTCGTCAGGGCTCGGCGCGGGCCCCGTCATCATTGGCGGGGGAACCGACCGGCGGCGCGTGAGGATCTCGATCGTGTCGTTCATCGGCTTTTCATCTCAAGCGAGAGGCTGCTCCTTGGCCGAAAACCCGACGGGTGTAAACCGCCTTCGATCCGCCTCAATGTGAGGCCAACAGCCGGTCCGAACGAAACCATTGACGTCGATTTTCGGCGCCGCGAGGCAGATTGGCAGCGACTTGGCGAGTTCTGGCGGCTTTGGTCGCGCTGATGGCGCTGCTCGCGCCCGCCAGCGCTCAAGCGCCGACGAGCGAATCCGCCCAGGCGACCCTCAACCTTTCGGCGGTCCTCAGCGGCGGCGCCGCGCCGCTTCCGGGCGGCCTGCGCTGGCGCGTGTTCGGCGCAAAGGCCGATCCGGATGGCTCGCATCCCCTGATCGTTGAATCCGGTCTGGCCCAGCCTACTCTGACCATACCGCCCGGCGACTATGTCGTTCATGTCGCTTTCGGGCTTGCCAGCGCGGCCAAACGCGTGACGCTCGGCGCGGAAGTTCGATCCGAACGGCTCACGTTGTCGGCGGGCGCGCTTCGGATTGAAGGCACCGTTGCAGACGCGCCGATCGACCCGTCCAAGCTGTCGCTTGCGATCTACGTGCCGCAAAACCGCAATCCGCTCGGCAAGCTCGTCTACGCCAAGGCCAAGGCCGGCGATATCGTCGGACTGCCGGAAGGCTCCTACCATATCGTTTCAACTTATCTCGACACGGTGGGCGCCCTTTCCGCAGTGAGCGCTACAGGCGATTCCGGGAAATCGGCGGCTCCCGCGCCGCCTGCGGCGATCCCCTCCAATTCCGTGGTCAACGCCGACATCAGGGTTGTCTCGGGCAAGCGGATCGACGTCACGATTCGCCACCGCTGCGCGACGCTCACGCTCAAGCTTGTCAACAAGCAGGGGGCCGAGGCGCTCGCCAACACCACCTTCACGGTGCTCACTCCCGGCGGCGACGTCATCCGGGAGCTGGTGGGGGCCTTCCCCTCCCTGGTGCTGGCCGAGGGCGAGTACGTCGTCATCGCGCGGCACGAGTCCAAGGTCTACCAGTCGACCTTCCAGGTTCAGACGGGGATGGACCGCGACGTCGAAGTTGTTGCAGAAGAGAGCGGCAAATAAGGGCCGTGACCGGATGCAGACGTTTTTCGTGCAAATCAAATGCGCCCTCGGCCGGACCTACGAGGTCGCGAGCGCGCTGGCGGAAGCGGAAATCGCCTCGGAAATCTATTCCATCGCCGGCGACTTCGACATTCTGGCCAAATTTTACGTGGAGTCGAATGTCGACATCGGTCATTTCGTCGGCCACAAAGTGCAAGTGATCCCAGGAATCGTCGACACCCGCACCATGATCACATTCAAAGCCTTCTAGTCGAGCAGCGGCAACCGAGCGTCGCTGAGCCGCGATAAGCTCCCCTGTTCCAACCTCCAACAGCAAGTGGTCCAACTCCAAGATGCGCTTCAGCCTTTCTCTCGCTCTCTTCGTTCTCGCCTGCGCCGCGAACGCAACGGAGGCGGAGATGGCGTTTTTGTTCGACGCTCTGCACGGCAGGACCCCTTACCACGCCTCATGGGAGAAGCTGATGAAGCTCGTGCAGCCGACGCCAGACTGGCTTATCCGGTTCAATCGGAACTTCGACGGCGTCGCCGGCCAGATGACGAACCTCACCATCGACGGCAAACCTTACGAGCTTTCGTTCGTCTGCGAGCCAACCGACTGCCAGGGGCACAAGTTCGTCGTGCTGTTCGACGCCAAGGGCGAGCATGCCTATGGCGCGCTGGGCGGCAAGGACAATGATCCTGCCTTCTACGGCTCGCCGACGCAGGCCGAGCAGGAGGCGATGACGAAGGCGGTGAAGGGCTGAGGAGCGCCCGTCAGTTCAGCTCCAGCGCGAACGGCTCTCCCTCGAAACAGTCCTGGCCCCGCCCGATTTCCGCGATCGCTTCGCTCATGCGTCCCCGCCGTCCGAGAGCGCGGTCGGCGAGCGCCACGAGCAGCGGGTTCGGCGAGGCGGTGGGCGACGCTGCGCGAAGCGAGCGCGCGACGTCGAACTCGTCGCGCTTGGGCGCCAGCGCGCATGCGGCGATGTAGGCCGCGGCGGTCGAGCGGCTGACCCCGGCGAAACAATGAATGAGCATCGGCTCGGCGCGGTCCCACGCATGGACAAATCCTATGAGCTCATCGAGATGCGAGGCGTCAGGCAGCACCTGCCCCGGCGTCGCCTCGACAATGTCGGAGACGGCGAGATGAAGATGCCGGGCCGGGTGGATCGCGCCCGGCCGCTCGACTTCCGTGCCAGGGCTCAGAAGGGTGACAAGCGAGCGCGCGCCGGTTTTCGCGACGGTTTCGGCGATCAAAGCGAGCGAGCAGACATGAAGGCGGGGCATAAAACAGGCCTCTTGGCGGCGGCTTATTGGAATCTCGCGACCTCGGCGTCGAGTTCATCGAAACGGGCGAGAAACTGGGTTTCGACATCGGCCGGCCGCATCGGCTCAAGGAAGGCGGCGAAATCACGGATCATGAGGTCGGGCTCGCCAAACAGTTTGCGCGCTTCCGCAATCGAGAAGCCGGCAAGCGCAGTCGCCTCGAGATAGGCCGAGGCGCGATCGGCGATCTTGATGCGGCGCTCGAGATCATCCTGCGGTTCAGGTGGCAGTCCGAAGCGGATGAGGATAGCGCGCCTGAGCCGCGCCTCGATCCGCTTGTAGTCGCCGCCGATCGCCGCCTTGAACGGCGAGATCATGTCGCCGATCACATATTCCGGCGCGTCATGCAGCAGCGCTGTCAACCGCGCTCCCGCGGGAGGACAAACCTCCGCGGCTGCGAACAACGCCTCCACCAACAGGGAATGTTGCGCGACGGAAAAAATCTCAGGGCCCCTCGTCTGACCATTCCAGCGGGCCACGCGCGCAAGGCCATGAGCGATGTCGCCAATCTCGACGTCGAGCGGGGAGGGATCGATGAGATCGAGCCGCCGTCCCGACAACATCCGCTGCCAGGCGCGCCGCGGCGCGCGCTCGCTCATGGGCCAAGCTCGCGCGCCAGCGCCCGGCAGGCCTCGTGGCGGCAGCAATCGACGAGATGATCGTTGACCATGCCGGTCGCCTGCATGAAGGCGTAGATGATCGTCGGCCCGACAAAATTGCCGCCCCGCGCGCGCAAATCCTTGGCGATGGCGCGGGAAACCTCAGTCTCAGCCGGCACGTCCTTGAAGCTCATCCGCGCATTGTCGATCGGACGTCCGTCGACGAAGCTCCACAAATGGCGCGCGAAGCCGCCCTTGTCCGCGAAGTCGAGCACGATGCGGGCGAGCGCTGCCGTCGCCTCGATCTTGGCCCGGTTGCGAATGATGCCGGCGTCCTGCATCAGCGCGTCCTTTTTCTTATTCGTCCAGCGCACGATCTTCTCAGGCTCGAAGCCGTCGAACGCCTGGCGGAAGGCCGGACGCTTGCGCAGGATGGTGATCCAGGAGAGACCGGCCTGGAAGCCGTCGAGCACCAGCTTCTCGAACATCGCCCGATCGTCGTATTCGGGCACGCCCCATTCCTCGTCGTGATAAGCGACATAGAGCGGATCGACGCCGGGCCACGGACACCGCGTCAATCCGTCGGCGCCCTTGAGGGCGGTCAGGACGCGCGGCGGCTTTTCCTTTTCGGTGAGCGGCGGCTTTTCTTTTCCGGCCATTGGCGACCTTCCCTCCTCAACCCGTGCCTCAGGCAAACCGTTTGACCCGCCCGGAATCCCGCTCATAGACTTCGCTTCTTCGTGGGCCAACTCAAGGGGAATAGACCATGAGTTTTCGCGCCGTTCGCGCCGACAAGACCGAGGCCGGGCAGGCCGTCAAGTTCGTCGAGATGGACGAGTCCGAGCTCATGGAGGGCGACGTCACGGTCCGGGTGACGCATTCGACCGTCAATTACAAGGACGGGCTGGCGCTCAGCGGCAAATCGCCGGTCATCCGGCGGTTTCCGATGGTGCTCGGCGTCGACCTCGCTGGAATCGTGGAGAGCTCCCGCCGCTCGGACTTTGCGCCGGGCGACGAGGTGGTGCTGACCGGCTACGGGCTCAGCGAGACCCATTTCGGCGGCTATTCCGAGAGAGCGCGGGTGAATGGCGACTGGCTGGTCAAGCTGCCGACCGGCCTCACCCGGGCCGAGGCGATGGCGATCGGCACAGCCGGCTTCACGGCGATGCTGGCGCTGATGGCGATCGAGCGGCACGATCTCGCGCCCTCCGCGGGCGCGGCGCTGGTGACGGGGGCGGCCGGCGGCGTCGGCTCGATGGCGATCTCCCTCTTCGCCGACAAAGGCTGGCGGGTGATCGCCTCCACGGGACGCCAAGCTGAGGCCGCATATCTCAAGGCGCTCGGCGCGGACGAGATCATCGACCGCGCGACGCTAAGCAGCCCCGGCAGGCCGCTCGGCAAGGAGCAATGGGCCGCGGCGATAGACAGCGTCGGCTCGACGACGCTCGCCAACGTGCTGGCGCAGACGCGCTACGGCGGCGCGGTCGCGTCTTGTGGGCTCGCCGGCGGAATGGACTTAACCACGACGGTCGCGCCGTTCATCCTGCGCGGCGTCTCGCTCTTGGGCGTCGACAGCGTCCACTGCCCGACCGAACGGCGTCTCGAAGCCTGGCGGCGCCTGGCGCTCGACCTCGACCGCTTGAAGCTCGCCTCGATGACCGAGACCATCCCTCTGGCCGAGGTGTTCGAGGCCGGGGCCCGCATCCTCAAGGGCGAGACGCGGGGACGGCTGGTGGTGACCATCCCGTGAGCGCATCCCGGCGGGGGCCGGATACAACCCGAAAGCGCGAATTCGATTCAAGTAAACGCTAGCAAACGAGCATAAACGCTACTAAACGCTAGTAAATTTACTAACGTTTACTAACGTTTATTTTTCCGAAATCGAGACTTTTCAGTGGGTTACAGCGGAAAAAAATAAAAAAAATCCCCCTCACTGCCGGAGACCCGTCCTGGTTGCAATCGTGGGCGCCTCGCATTAAGGATCTCGTTGTGGCGAAGCGGGGCAGCCGAGTTTCTCATGTCCGAAATCATAACGGTGCTTTCGCTTTAACGCAACAGAATGTCGATTGAATTCGAGAACTCCGCCAGCGACCCCGGGGGGTCTAAGGCCGCCATCGGTCGGGTCTCCCGCGATCTGATCGCGAGAGACCCCGCTCGGTTCAAAGGGTGGGATGGCGGTCGCCGAGGCCGCCGCGGCGTTCCAGCATTGCGCCGAGCCGCAGGATGGTCGCCTCATCCAGCCACTCGGCCACAAGCTGGATTCCGATCGGCAGCTTCTCGGAGCTGAAGGCGTAGGGCACCGAAAGCGCGGGCAGCCCCGTCATGTTGAAGGGGCAGGTCGCCGCCATGACGTGAGTCCACGGGGCCGTCACGCCATTGACGACGAGCTCCAGGGCGCCGTGCGGCGTGGCGGTCATCGGAGTGACCGGGGTCAACAGCACGTCGTATTTCTGGAAATAGCCGGCAAAGGCCGACCTTAGCGCCTCGACCCTTGCGTGCGCCGCCGCGAAATCGCCGAAGGAGGGATCCGCCATCCCGACAATGCCGGCGCCGATCGCATGCAGTTCGCTTTCCCGGCCCGCGGCCAGGGCTTTTATCGACGGGACGATCTCGCCATAGACAAGGGTGGCGAGCGTGCCGAAGGGATCGCCAAGGAAAGGCAGCCTCACCTCCTCCACCACGCATCCGAGATCGGCGAGCTGACGCGCCGCCGTGGCGACCGCCGCGGTGATCTCGGGATCGACGGGAGCGAAAGCCGCGTCGGAGACCCAACCCACGCGGACCGGCTGACCGGCAAGGCCGCCGCCGTCGGCTTCAGCGTCCCGGGCATGAATGGCGTAGCCGTCGGTGCCGTCCGGCCCCTTCAGGATCGAGTAGCCAAGCGCCACGTCGCGGATCGTGCGGGCCATCGGCCCGACATGCCACCAGTGGGATGTCACTCTGGGGTAATGGCCGGTATAGGGAATGCGGCCATGCGTGGCTTTCAGCGCCGCGACGCCGGTGAAGGCGGCCGGGCCGCGCACCGAGATCATGACATCGCTGCCGATGCCGATCGGCGACATGCCGGCCGCAAGCGCCGCCGATTCGCCGCCGGATGAGCCGCCGGGCGTGCGCTCGAGGCTCCAGGGGTTGTTGGTTCGACCCGTGACCCGGTTGTCGCTCTCGGTCCAGGCGGAAAACTCGGGGAGGTTGGTTTTCATCAGCGGAATGCCGCCCGCGGCCTTGAAGCGCGCGACCGCAGTCGCGTCCTTGTCGGGAACGTTGCCGGCGAACAGCTTCGAGCCGCGCTGGGTGAGAACGCCCGCGGTGTCCAAAGCGTCCTTGATCGAGAACGGGACCCCGTGCAGCGGCCCCAGCGGCGCGCCGGCGGCGACGGCTCGGTCGGCCGCATCGGCGCTCGTCAGCGCCTGTTCCGCCATGAGGGTGACGACGGCGTTGACCTGCGGGTTGACGGCCTGGATGCGGTCCAGATGCGCCTGGACCACTTCACGCGATGAGAGCTGTTTCGTCCGGATGAGCGCCGCGAGCGCGGTCGCCTCCTGATAATGGATGGCGCTGGTGTCCGTGATCTGCTGATGGAGCATAGTCGTCTCCTGTTCGAGCTGTCTACCTGACGACAGGTAGACACTATCGGCAGCAGCCGTCTACCCCTTCCCATGGACGCTGTCAACGTCTATCTGTCGTCAGGTAGAGTGAAGGGCAAAGACAATGGCGACCGCGACTGACACGAAAGAGAGGATCATGACGGCGGCGCGCCTGGCCGTGCAGGACCGCGGCTATAACGGCTTGAGCTTCCGGGAGCTGGCAAAGGATGTCGGTATCAAGAGCGCCAGCATCTACCATTATTTCCCGACCAAGGGCGAACTGGGGAGCGCGGTGGCGGCGCGCTATACGTTCGATTTTTTGGAATATCTCAACGGGCTGCTGGCCGAGGGGCTCGACCAGAGGGCTTGCATCCAGAAATACACGGATGTCTTTAGTCGCACCGTACAAAACGACAATCGGATGTGCCTCGGCGGCATGATGGCGGCCGAATTCACGGAGCTCCCTCTCGACGTCAGGATCGAGGTGGTCAAGTTCGGCGAGGCGAATGTCGACTGGCTCGTCAAAATTCTCTCGCTCGGCGAGTCCCGAGGGGGTGACGCCGTCAAGGGCCAAGCGCTCGCGATTTACGCTGCGGTCCAAGGCGCGCAACTGATCGCCCGTAGCCGTGGCGACGCGAAGGTCTACGACGCGATCATCGAGGCTTACCGGGAAAGCGCGCTTCTTCCGTGACGGGCATCGCCCGTAGGCTCCCGGCAGAAAGAATTTGGCCGATGCGCGGCTGCGTGGGACTTTCAATCCGGCCGATTTGTAACTATCCGGATTGCAACGCGTTAAAAGCTGGCTCTTCGGAGATGCGATCATCCCCCGCAATGCAAAGAGACGAAAAGGACGGCCGGCGGTCCGCGTCCAATATGGCGCGTTGCCTTACCGATTCACGTCCATGGCCGCGCTCGAGATCCTCATCGTCACGACGCGTCAGTCGCGGCGGTGGATCGTGCCGAAGGGTTGGCCCATTAAGCGACTGACGCCTTCGAAGTCGGCCGCGCGCGAGGCGTTCGAGGAAGCCGGCGTCAGAGGAAAGATCGGCGCGCGAGCGATCGGGATTTTCAGATACAAAAAGGCGGCGGGCGAGAACGGCGCCGACCCGGACTACGAGGTCAAGATTTTCCCGCTCCTGGTTCGCAGGCAAAGCTCGACCTGGCCCGAATTCGGACAGCGCGTGGTTCAGTGGGTCGATCCGGAGAAGGCGATCTCACTCATTCGAGACCCGGAGCTGAAGGCGATCGTTGAAAAATTCGCCAAGCGCGCGGCCGTCGCCGCAGCAAGCAAGGTCATTTACTGACCGATCGGCGCGGGCATCCGCCGTCGATCGGGCGAGCGGGCTGCTTAAGCCGACATCGACCATTCGAGCGCGACCAGATAGCCGCCGATGTCAGGCGCCACGCCCTTCGGCGCGCCTGTGGCGTTGGACGTATAAAAGCAGAACCGCTCGCCCTCCCCGAGTCCTCACGGACGAACGCGGATGATCGTCTTTCCCTTGATCCGTTCGGTCGGGTTGAAGGCGGCGACGGCATCGTCGAGGGCAGCCACATTGCCGATGTTTGTCCGCACTCGTCCGTCGCGAGCCCGCCGGACAATCTCACTCAGTTGGGCGCGATCGGGTACGACGACGAAGTCAACCGTCCGGCCGTCAGCGGGCCGCGCCTCGGTCGGGCCGACGATACTCACCAGCGTTCCTCCGGCTCGAATCACGCCCGCAGACCGCTTCGCGATGTCGCCGCCGAGGACATCGAAAACCAGATCGACTCCGCCGATATCTTCCAAAGCGTCGTTATCGAGGTCGACGAACTCCTGCGCGCCGAAGTCGAGAGCCGTCTGACGGGCGGCAGCGCGCCCGGTCCCGATGACATACGCTCCGGCCTCACGCGCGAGCTGGGTCGCCATCGAACCGACTACGCCGGCCGCGCCGTGCACAAGGACGCTCTGCCCCGCACAAAAGCGGCCGTGCTCGAACAGCCCCTGCCACGCGGTCAGGCCCGACATCACGAGGGCCGCGCCCACCACGAAGTCAACGTCCCCCGGCAGCGGCGCGAGGTTGCGCGCCTCGACGGCTACATACTCCGCCAGCGTGCCGTCGCGAGTCCAGTCCGTGAGGCCGAACACCCGCTGTCCCACCGACAGCCCCGTCGTTCCATAGCTGAGGGCGGTGACCACTCCGGCCAGCTCGTGGCCTGGGATCGAAGGGGTCCGGTCACGCCCGAGACGATCGACCCAGGTCGAGGGCCACGCCAGCTCATCTCCGGTGAATCCCGACGCATGGACCTGAACAACGACATCGCCGTAATTCGCGCCCGAGAGGCTGGCGAGCGCTGCTGCCCCCTGCGGCTCGGGCCGCTCCACCAGCTTCATCCCGGCCGTTCCCGTAGCCTGATCCGTCACCACGATTGCCTTCATGGGAACTATCTCCTGTAAGATCGGGCCAGGTGTCCGAGCTATTTGTTCACTTACGAATTCTAAACGTTGAGCCAATGGCCTTGTACAGACGCCAAGAGACGGGAAAGCGATGCAACCAGCAGAACAAGGTCCTTAAGTTAAGTGCTTCCGCCGACGATGTCGGCGATTCGGCAGCGAACGGGCGCGCTCTCGTCGAAATAGACGACCGCGCAGATGCGGTGATAACCATCCGCGACAACAAGAGGAAGCCCGTTTCCCATATCCCCGCGAACAAGAAGAACCGGCGCGAGCGCCTTGCCTTTCTGAATCCGCTTCAGGTCCTGATCGACATGCGGCTCGTCACGGGGCAGAAGCGGAAGCTGAGCCGCGCGCAACAAGTCCTTCGCGGCGTGCTCGACAAGCTTCGAGCCGCGAAGGCTCTTGACGAGCGCGTGGGCTTTCGCGTCGGGGCGCAGAAGCGAAAGATATTTGAACGCAGCCTCGAAATCGTCGTCTTCCTCCTGCTCGCTCCATTTGAGATCTGGCTTGCCCACGCGTCGCCGCTCCTGTCATTTGAAACGTGATCCGGGGAGATAGCTTAGCTCTTTGAGCGGCGCGGCGACACTTGCTTGGGCCGGAAGGCCGCGAACGTTTGCCCGAGAAGAGGAGACAGTCGTGGCGGCGGTGACTATCCTTTCCGGACCGATCGGGGCCGGCAAAACGGCGGTTTCAAAAGAGCTGATCGGGCTCTCGCCGGGACCGCTCGCCTATATCGAGGGCGACCAATTCTGGGTGTTTCTGGTCAAGCGGGCGGAGCGCGACCGGCGCGAAGACTTCCGCGCGATCATGCGCGCGATGACCTCGGCGGCGGGATCGCTCGCACGCACCGGCTACGATGTGCTGCTCGATTTCTCGGTTCCGCCGCCCTTCGTGCCGGCAGCGCAGAAGATCCTGAGAGATGCGCGGCTCGACTATGTTGTGCTGCGCCCGCCGCTTGAAATCTGCGAGGCGCGCGCTCGCGACCGCGCCGAGGGCAGAATCGCGAAATACGACCAGGGTTTCTACGCGCTTTTCTCGGCCGATGCGCGGCATGTGGTTGAGCCTGACAACGACGAGAGCCCGAGGGCGATCGCCAAGATCATTGTCCAGGATCTCAAGGCCGGCCGCTTCCGCGTCGCGCCATCAGCCTGACGGCGTTTACGGATTGATCCGAAGCTTGGCGAGATAATGCTCGACCGCATCCACGGACGGGGCGGATAAGGCCAGCGCGATATAGGTGTCGGGACGGATGAGATAGAGCGCGTTCTCCCTCAAGCCCGCATGGCTCATTGCCTCCGCCCACGCATAGATCTCAAGCGGAATGCGACGATCTTGCGCCCACCGCTTCACATAGTCGTCGGCCTTCCCATAGACATGGATCTGCCAGCCGATGCGCTTGAGCGCCTGGTAGTTGTCGCGTTCGCCCATCTTCACCCAGGGCAGGCGATCGCCGCCGTGAACGGGTCCGGCGTGGCCTTCATCCAGGCCCTTGCCGCGATAGTTCAAGGTGATCTGGGAGATGGTGCGGAAAATATAGTCGCGGGCCGCCTCGAACCTCACCATCTGCGGCAGGACGATCGGCGCGACGCGCGTGCGAATGATCTCGGCCAGATTGCCTTCGGCGGCGGCGACGTTGAAGAAGCGGTCGGTCGTTTGCACCAGGCGCAAAGCGAAGGCGCGCCGCTCGGCTTCGTACGTGTCGAGCAACGCGTCCTGCGCGCGGCCGCCCAAAACGGCCTCGAGCTTCCAGGCGAGGTTGATCGCATCGCCGATGCCGGTGTTCATCCCCTGCCCGCCCACGGGCGTATGAATATGCGCCGCATCGCCCAGGACGAAGGCTCGGCCCTTTCGGAAACGGTCGGTCACCCGATGGTGGACGCGGTAGACCGAGAACCAGTTCACCTTGTCGACCTTGAGCTTCAGATTGTGCGTGGCCCGATCGCTGATGTCGTCGAAGGTGAGCTTGTCGGGATCTTTTTTAGGATCCGGCTTGACCGCCCCGATCAGGCGGACGCGGCCCTCATGCGCCAATGGGAAAATGGCCAGGAAGTCGGATTCGTCGAGATCGACGTCGAGATCGCCGTTGAAGGCCAGGCCTTCGCCAACCACGTCGGCGACGTAGAAGGTCTGCGGATAGGTCCCGCCCGGAAAGCCCGTCCCCATGATTTCACGGACTTTCGATTTCGCGCCGTCGCAGCCGGCGATGAAGGCGGCAGTCACCGTGCTTTCGGCGCCTTCGGGCCCACGCAAGCGGGCGGTGATGTGGTCGCCTTCCTCGGCATATCCGAGAAATCCGGTCCGTCGCTCCACCTGCACGCCAAGGTCTTGCAGACGTTCGATCAAGAGCCGCTCGTGCTCGTCCTGCGGGAAGATGTGCAGGAAGCCATAGGGCGTGAGATCCGAGGCGATTTGCTCGAACGGAACCCGCGCCGCTTCACGACCGGCGAGCCATAAGCGGAGGCCCGGGACCGTGTAGCCTTTCGCCACGACAGGCCCGGCGAGATCGAGCTGCTCATAGAGCTCGAGCGTACGCGCGTGGACGGCAAGCGCCCGGGACGTTGTTCCAGGTTCGGCGGTCTCGTCGACGATGCGGACGGGGACGCCCTGTTTCGTCAGCCAAAGGGCGAGAACCAGTCCGGTCGGGCCTGCGCCGACGATCAATACGCTCGGATCCGCCATGGGTATGCTCCAATAGAGCCAACCGCACGGTTACGACGAGTGGCTGACCAAAAAAGGGCCAACGACGGCAAAACAACTGTCGGGGACGACCTCTCGCCAACGCCCAAATCTGGTGCGCCTAAGCGAGCGATCCAGCTTAACCGCGGCTCAGTGCCCGCCCGCGCCGATCCGTCTCTCCAGCGCTTCATAAAGCGGGTTGCGGGCGGCGAAGGTCTGTTCGAGCGCGGCGACGCTGACTCGCTCGGCGCCCTTGCTCAGGAGCCAGCCGGCGAGCTCGGCCACCTTGTCGCGGGCGCAATGCAGGGCGACGTGCCCATGCGGATCGACGTCCTCGCCGGTCGCCGAGACCGCGCCGAAGCGCTCGGCCGCCGTCTCGACCACGACATGCGCCGAACCCGGCAGCCGCGCCCGGACTTCGCGCGACTGCCGCGCTTCCTCGCTCGCCGCGATGCGGGCGAGGATGGCGCGCGCGGCTTGCCTCGCATTCTCGCCCCACGGTGCGGCGAGCGATGCGATGAGCGTCGCCTGCGAGCGCAGAATGATCCCGTCGTCGAGGGGTTTCAGCGCATTGGCGGCGAGCGTCGCGCCGGTGGTGGTTATGTCGACGATGAGCTCCGCCGCGCCGGAAGCGGGCGCGCCTTCGGTCGCGCCAAGGCTTTCCACGATGCGGTAGTCGGCGACGCCATGCTCGGCGAAAAAGCGGCGGGTGAGATTGACGTATTTGGTGGCGACCCGCATGCGCTCGCCCCGCTTGGCGCGATAGGCAGAAGCGACGTCGTCGAGATCGGCCATGGTGCGCACATCGATCCACGCCTTCGGCGCCGCGACCACGACATTGGCGTGGCCGAAGCCCAGCGGGCTCAAGAGCTCGAACCGCAACTCGACGTCAAGCGCCTTCTCGCGCAGCAGGTCCTCGCCGGCGACGCCGAAATGCGCTGCGCCCGCCGCGAGCTGGCCGACGATCTCGGCTGACGAGATATAGGCGATTTCGACGCCCGGCAGGCCAGCGATTGCGCCGCGATAGTCGCGCGCTCCCCGGCCCTGCACGAGTTCGAGCCCGGCGCGAGCGAAGAACGCATGGGCGGCTTCCTGCAATCGGCCCTTGGAGGGGACGGCGAGGACGAACGGCGCCTCAGCGCCATTTCCGGCGGCCATCAGCGCTCTCCTCCGTTCACAAGCCGGTCGAGATTGATCGCGGCGCCGACCGCGGGAATGTCCTCACTCGCGCCGAGGCGCCGAGCGAGCCCGTCGTAACGCCCGCCAGCGAGCGCAGTCTTCGCGCCGGACACATGGGGATCGTGGGCCTCGAACACGAAGCCGGTGTAGTAGTCGAAATCGCGCACGAAGGCGGCGCTGAACCGGGTCGCCTCGATCGCGACGCCGCGGGCGGCGATGAAGCCGTTGCGGCGCTCGAACGCGTCCAAAGCCGCGTCCAGGTCGAGGCCGGCGGAATGGGCCAGGCGCCGAAGCTCGACGGCGGCCTGATCGGGATCGCCGGAGATCCTCAAGAAGGCGTCGAGCGCCGCCCGCTTCTCCGGTTCGATCGGCGGGCCAGACCGCAGCGACGCCTGCTCCAGAAAGCGGTCGGCGATCTCGCTCGCCGTGCGCCCGCCGACCGCGTCGATGCCGGCGATCGCGAGAAGGTCTTCGACCAAGGCCTTTGCGCCGGCGTGATCGGCGCTCTCGAGCGCCGCCAGCACGCCGCCTTGCGCGAGCGCACTCTGGCTCGGGCGACTGAAAATGGCTTCGAGGCTTAAGCCCCGGGCGACGCCGCGGCGCAGACGCCGCCGCCACGGCTCCGGGATTTTCAGCGAATCGAGCATGGCGTCGAACAGGCCGGCGTCGCCGAGCCGCGCCGCGAGCATGGCCCCCCCGGCCGCCGTCGCCGCCTCCATGGCGAGCGAGAACACTTCCGCATCGGCCGCTTCGGCGTCGCGGCGTCCGAAGCTCTCGAGCCCGGTCTGGGTCTGCTCGCCGCCCTGGCCTGCGCGAGCACGAAATACCGGACCGAGATAGGAATATTCGGCGATTTTGCCGGCTTTGTCCGAACTCAGATAGGCGCGGCAGACGGGGATCGTATATTCCGGCCTGAGGCATAGCTCCTCGCCCGCGGCGTCGGCGGTCAGGAACAGCCGGCGACGGACCTCCTCGCCCGACATGTCGAGAAAGATCGCCGCCGGATGCAGGATCGGCGGCTCGGTGCGCTCGAAACCGGCCGCAAGCAGGCAATCGAGCGCGCGTTCGCCGGCCGGGCGCGCCGGTTCGTTGGCGGGGTCGCTGCTGCGCCAGGAATCGGCCAGAATCGTTTCGGTCACCAGATGGCCCTCATGGGTCTTTGGCCCCCTTTAACAAAGCTGGCGCAAGCGCGCAGCCCCTAACCTTGCCCAAGGTGAACGCTCCGTCAGCGCCCGGTTGCGGCCGCAGCGCGGCCATGGTCGGATGACAAAGGGGCGCGCCGAATCACTTATTGGGGGCGATCTCACTTGCAATGAAGCCTACTTCCGCATTGCGCTTGTTGCGCTGGATTGTTCTCGCCTTTGTCCTCGTGGCGCTTAGCCAAGCGAGCGCCCAGGAAACCCATCGGCTCGACCTCGAACAGACGCGAGCGGCGCTGACCGGGATTGAAACAGCGCTCCGGGACAAGAACCTCGACGATGCGGGCTTGCAGAACCTGCGCGCCCAGAGCGACGCGCTCTCCCTCGCCTTGCAGGGAGCGATCGCCAACCTGACGCCTCGCCTCGCAAACTCGACGAAGCGCCTCGAGGAGCTCACGCCCAAATCGGGCGAACCGGCGCCCACGACGGACGTCGCCGCCAAGGATCTCCAGAACGAGAAGCAGAGGCACGACAGGCTCGACGCCAACTTGCGCGCGGCGCGCGCCATGTTGCTGGAAGCCAACGACGTCAGCACCCGCATCAGCGAGGCGCGGCGTCAATTGTTCGCGGAGCGAACGTTCGCTCGCTCGGTGAGCCTTCTCAACCCGCAGCTTTGGAAGGCTGTCAGGCGCGAGCTCCCGGTCGACGTCGAGGTCGTTGGCAATCTTGTCGACAACTGGCTCGGCGCGCTCGGGGGGCGGCCGACGCTGCCTGAGAAGATCGGCATGGCCGCGATCGCGCTCGCGCTGGCGCTGGCCGCTGCTCCGCTTGGCTGGATTGCGCGTCGAATTCGTCTACCGCGATCTCGGCGAAGCGGCGCCAAGCCGGCTGCGCCGCGCGCTCGCTGCGGCCTGGACGTTTGTGATCTACGCCGCGCTGCCGCTCGCGGGCCTCGGCGTGCTGGCCGGCGCGCTCGATTCCTTCAATCTCACCGACCGAAGCACGCAGGCGCTCATCGACGCGGTGTTCGCGGGGGCGCGCGTGTTGATCGGCGTCAATGCGCTTGGCCGCGGCATGCTCGCCCCCCAGCGTAGGCCCTGGAGGCTCGTTCCGGTCAATGATCGGACGGCGGGAATCCTCTATCGCCTCGCGATGGCGCTTGCGGCGGTCTGGGCTGTCGAAGGGTTGGTCGAGCCTGTCGCCGACGCCGCCGCCTCGCTCAATCTCGCGGTCGCCACACGCGGCGTCGGCGCGGTCATCGTCGCGATCGCGATGTCTTATGCGCTGCGCCAGCTCGGGGCCCAGCCGGCCGGCGCGCAAGGATCGCCGCAAAGCGAAGCGTGGACGCCGCTCAGGACGCTGGGCTGGGCGGCGGCGTTGATCATCTTCCTGGCCGCGGTGACCGGCTACGTCGCCTTCGCCACTTTCCTCGTCAATCAGGCGATTTACCTCAGCGTTATCGGCGCCGCGCTCACCATCGCCGATATCATCGCTCAGGACGGAACCGAGGCCGTCTTGAAGCCGGACGCGCTGATTGGGTCGCGTCTGATAGCCCTGGCGGGCCTGCGCCGAAATTTGCTCGCGCAGATCTGCGTCACCCTGCAAGGCGCCGCCCGACTGGTGGTGGTGCTGCTCGCGTTCGCGGCGGTGCTGAGGCCGTGGGGCGTGCAGTCGCAAGACATGTTCGGCGCGCTGCGCTCGGCCTATTTCGGCTTCTCGATCGGCGGCGTCACCCTGTCATTGTCGTCGCTGGTCGGCGCGGCGGTCGTCTTCGCCATCGCCGTCTTCTTCACCCGGCTCGTCCAGGATTGGCTCGGTTCGCGGCTTTTGCCGCAGACCCGTCTGGACGCCGGCGCAAGAAACTCGGTCCGGACGATTTTTGGCTACATCGGCGTCATCGTCGCGGCGCTCATGGCCGCCGCGCAGATCGGCCTCGACGTTCAGAAGATCGCCTGGATCGCCGGCGGCCTGTCGGTCGGTATCGGCTTCGGGCTGCAAACAATCGCCAACAATTTCGTCTCCGGCCTCATCCTGTTGTGGGACCGCACCATCCGCGTCGGCGACCTGGTGGTGGTGGGATCGGATCAGGGATTCGTTCGCTCGATCAACGCCCGCGCGACCGAGATCGAGACCTTCGACCGCAGCAGTTTGATCGTTCCCAATTCCAACTTCGTCAGCGGCGTCGTCAAGAACTGGGTCCATAACGATCGCGTCGGGCGCATCATCATCGCGGTCAACATCACCTACGAAAGCGACGTCGATGAAGTGCGCGACCTCATGATCGCAGCGGCCAAGGCGCAGGATCAGGTGCTCGCGATTCCCGCCCCTTCGGTCCTGTTCGCCGAGTTCGGCGATTGGTCGATCAAGTTCAATCTGATCTGCTTTGTCGACGACATCGAGCAGGCGGAGCGGACGCGAAGCGACATCCATTTCGAGGTTTTGCGCCGAATGCGGGAGGCGGGCCTGCGCATCGCCTATCCCGCGCCCCCGCCGGCGGATGTCCCTTGGACATTCCAGCCGGACCCGAAGCCCGCGCCGAAGTGACGGGGTGACTCCGCCGTCCGACGGATGTCAGTACTTCTGGATTCCGACCCATTGTTGATCGGAATAGCGCTCGCCAGCGGCGAAGCCGAGCGGCAGCGCGCGCTCGATCTCTGCGAGTTGGGCGTCGGTCAGATCGATCTTCGCCGCCTGAGCGCATTCCTCGAGATGGTCGACGGCGCGCGTGCCAGGGATCGGCACGATGTGCGGCGCCTTGGCGAGCGTCCAAGCGATGGCGAGCGTCGCCGGCTTCAGCCCCCATGATTTGGCGAGAGCGAGAAAGGCATTGAGCCGGTCGCGATTGCGGCGCCAGTTGAGGCCCTGGAAACGCGGATTGGCGTGGCGGAAATCCTTCTCGCCGAAGCTCTCGATGTCCTGCAACACGCCGGCCAAGTAGGCGCGCGCAAGCGGCGAGAAGGCGACCAGAATCGCGCCCAAGTCCGCGCAGGCCTGAACGAGTCCAATTTCGGGATTGCGCGTCCAGAGCGAATATTCCGACTGGACCGCGGCGATCGGGTGCACGTCGTGAGCGCGTCTCAGCGTATCGGGCGCGACCTCGGAAAGCCCGATCGCGCCAATCGCGCCCGCTTTGACGAGCCGCGCCAGTTCGCCGACCGTATCCTCGATGGGCGTCGATTTGTCGACCCGGTGCACATAGTAGAGGTCAATATGGTCGACGCCGAGCCGCTTCCGCGAGCTGTCGAAAGCGTCGCGAATATGGGCCGCGCTATTGTCGAAGAAGCGCGAGCCGTCGTCGCGCCGGCGAATGGCGAACTTGGTCGCGAGCGTCACCCGAGCGCGGCGGCTTTTGTCTTCGGCCAGGAACTTGCCGATCACGTGTTCGCAAAGCCCATCGCCATAGACGTTGGCGGTGTCCCAGAAATCGACGCCAAGCTCGAGCGCCCTCGCCAGCGTCCGCATCGAGCAGGCCTCGTTCGTCGGGCCGTAGAAGCCGCCGAAGCTCATGGCGCCGAACCCGACGGCCGAGACCGTGCCGCGCCGCCAAACACGCCGTCGCATTGTTGAGATTCCTTAAGAACGCCCTGAAGCGACCTAAAGCTTGGCCTCGGCTCCGCCCTCGATCGCCGTGGCGAGAGCATGCGCGAGGCATCGGTATCCGAGGTCGCTCATGTGCAGGCCGTCGCCGGACAAGAGCAGATTGATCGCCTTCGCGCCCTTGGCGCTCCAACTTTTCATGAATGTATAGCGGCTCAGCACCGGCACATGGTCCGCGGCGCCAATGTCGTCGACGATCTTGACGAAGCGCTCGTAGCGGATGGGGTTGGGAGTCTTCAGGGTGAACTGCGGGCCGACCAGCATCATCGGAACGCCTGCGGCGCGCGCGGCGGCAATGCCGGCCTGCACCGTGGCGCGAAACAAAGTCTCGTCGACCCCGACGATCGCGTCGTTTGTGCCGACCTGCCAGATCACCAGTCGAGCCCAGCCGGATTTGAGCGCTCTTTTCAGCCGCTCCAGGGTCTTGGCGGCCAATTCGCCGCCAATTCCGGCATTCTTAACGTCGAAGTCGACGCCCGTCTGCTTTTCGAGCTCCGCCTCGAGCCGGGCTGGGTAGCTATTGGCTGGCGAACTGGCCCCAATGCCTTCGGTCGAAGACGAGCCTATCGCCAGAATGTCGTTGGGCAAGCCCACGCGCACCTTCGGGAACGCGAGGATGGCGCCATTGGGCTCGAACGCCGCCGTTTGGTTCGGGCATGAACCCTCTTCGGCGTGCGCCGCGCTCAGGGCGAAGAGGACGCAGACAGCGCCCGCGAGACGCGCAAGCGCGCGGCCTGCGCGGCGGCAATTGCGATATCGGCGGACGTTTTTCTGCACTCGATCCAGTGGGCGACGGCGAACAGGGCGGCGATTGATGCAATCGTGTACGCGAGTCCGACAAACTGTTCAATCCCTGCGGATGCGTGAGCGGAAGTCGCAGCAAGCGCGGCCTGGCCGCCAGCGCTCAAGATCGAGCCAGCGGCGAAAATGGGCAGACTGTTGCGCCCAAGACTTTGAACGGCGCTGCCAAAAGCGCCTCGGACCACCGGCGCAATGAATCGCCCGAACGCCGTCGTCGCCATCGCGATCAGGTAAGCCAACGCGATGAAGTGAGTTAGGCGCGCAAGCCCGAGATCCTGCTTGGCGACGTCGAGGTGCGCGGTGGCCGTGTCGCGGAGCCCGGGCGCGAGGCCCCCCTCGTTGGTTACGATCAACGCTGCGCCAGCGACCGTCAGGGCGCTCAACGTGACCAGCCAGGGAGCTGGCCGCGGAAGACCGTCGCGCCATAAAATCGCCGATACGACCCCAAGCGTGAACACGAGTTGCCATGCCATCGGATTGAAGAACCAGCCGCCCGGCTCCGGCCAATTCGGGAGATTGAGGCCGAAAGCGCGCGCGGCCGCATAGAGACCCACCGAAACGATCAAAGCCAAGAGAGGGCCGCGCAGCGCGAGCGCGACCGCGACCGGCGCCCACAGCATCAGCACGATATATAACGGCAGGATATTGAAATAGCCGAGCTGATGGCTGAGCAGGGCAAGTCCCAAAAGGCCGTTGCCTGGCGAAGTGAAGACGAAGGCGCGTCCGTGCGCTTGGATCAAATCGGGGACGCCGCTCGCCCAATAGGCCGCCCCGAACACGGCGAGCGCACCCAGAGTGAGCGCGATATGCACGCCGTAAAGCTTGAGCGCTCGCTTGAGGCATCCGCCAGCGACCGGCTCGAGGCCGTGCTTGAACGCTCTCGGCAAGTAAATGAGGCCGACCGACAGACCGGATAGAAAGACGAACGCCTCGGCGCTGTCCGAAAGGCCGTAGTTTCTCGGAGTCCACTTTTCGAGCGGGTTGCCGGGAATGTGATCGATCAGAATCGCGATCAGCACGGCCCCGCGCCAAAAGTCGATGTCGCGGACGCGGTTTGCTTTCATGTCAGACGCCTCGGCGCAAAAACAGCGCCACTCCTTGATCAGTTCCAAACATACGGGGAGGTGATTCAGCGACCTCGAAATCCTGTCGCTGCATTGTGCGGCTATATAGCGGGCAGAAGTCCTTAAGTCTTTCACAAACATGACATCGGCCGGCTTATCACCGGGATTTGATCGCCAGGAGGCGCTAGTCTGAACGTCCGTTCATCCGGCCTCGATCAGCCGAGCGGCCTCGTCGCGCTCGAAGAGGTAGAGGAGCAGCCTCAGGCCGCGATTCGCCTCGCCCTTGAGCCGCTCGTCGCGCTTGAGCGCGGCTTCCGCCTCAGCCCGCGCCCTCGCCAAGAGGCCGCTATGGATGTCGAGCCGGGCGAAACGAAAGCCGGGCGCGCCGGCCTGCCGGGCGCCGAGCACGTCGCCTTCGCCGCGCAGCTTCAAATCCTCCTCGGCGATGCGGAACCCGTCCTCGGTCTCGCGCAGGATCTCGAGCCGCGCGCGCGCTGCCTCGCCGAGCGGCCCTTTGTAAAGCAAGAGACAGGACGAGCGCCCCGCTCCGCGGCCGACGCGCCCGCGCAACTGATGCAATTGCGCGAGCCCGAAGCGTTCGGCGTGCTCGACGATCATGATCGTCGCCTCCGGCACGTCGACGCCGACCTCGACCACCGTGGTTGCGACCAGGATGGTCGTTGTCCCCCGCTGGAAGCGTTCCATCGCCGCGTCCCGCTCGGGGCCCGCCATTTGTCCATGCGCAAGTCCGACGGCGTCGCCGAAGATGGCGCGGAGCGCTTCGGCGCGCTCTTCCGCCGCGGCGACGTCGAGCGTCTCGCTCTCCTCGACCAACGGACAAATCCAGTAGGCGCGCGCACCGGAGGCGAGAGCCTGCGAGAGGCGCGTCACCACCTGGTCGAGGCGTTCGATCGGCAAGATGCGCGTATCGATGGGCTTACGCCCCGGCGGCTTTTCGCGCAAAGCGGACACATCCATGTCGCCGAAATAGGCGAGCACGAGCGAACGCGGGATCGGCGTCGCCGTCATCACCAGGAGATCGACCGCCGCGCCCTTGGAAGCCAACGCAAGGCGTTGGCGCACGCCGAACCGGTGCTGCTCGTCGACCACCGCGAGCCCGAGATCGGCGAAGGCTACGCTTTCCTGAAACAGCGCGTGTGTGCCGACGGCGATGTCGATGGTCCCTTCCGCCAATGCGGCGAGCGAGGCGCGGCGAGCGGCCGCCTTGTCGCGGCCAGTTAAGAGCGCGATGCGCAAGCCGGCGCTCGCCGCCAGCGGGGCCATGCGCTCGTAGTGCTGGCGGGCGAGAATCTCGGTCGGCGCCATCATCGCCGCCTGCCTGCCCGCTTCGACCACCTCCGCCATCGCCATCAGCGCAACCACGGTCTTGCCTGATCCGACATCGCCCTGCAGGAGCCTCAGCATGCGCTTCTCGGCCCTGAGATCGGCGCGGATGTCGTCGATCGCCTGGCGCTGCGCGCGCGTCAGGGAAAAGGGCAGGGCGGCCTCGAGGCGTCGCGCCAAAGCGCCTTCTCCCTTGTGCGCGCGGCCAGGAATAACGCGCAGGCGCGCGCGCATGAGCAGAAGCGCCAGCTGGTTGGCCAAGAGCTCGTCATAGGCAAGCCGCGTCGCCGCCGGACTCGCTGGATCGACATCTTCGGGAGTCTCTGGACGGTGCATCGCGCTGAGCGCCTGCGTGAAGCTCGACAATTTCAGATCGCTCAAGGTCTTCGCGCTGATCCATTCCGGCATCGGCGGCAGGCGCTTGAGCGCGCCCTCCGCGGCGCGGGCGACCCCCCGCTGATAGAGACCTTCGGTCAGCCCATAGACGGGCTCGACCGATGGCAGGCGGTCGAGTTCCTCCGCATTCATCACCCGGTCGGGATGCACCATCTGGCGGCGGCCGTCCCAGAGCTCGAGCTTGCCGGAAATCCAGCGCGTCGCGCCGACCGGCAGCCGTGACCGCACCCATTCATGATTGGCGAGGAAGAAGACCAGCTCGACGTCCCCGGTCTCGTCCTCGACCAGCACCTTGAACGGCGCCCGCGAACGCGCGTTCGGCGGTCCGCGGTGCTCAGTCACCTTGGCCTCGATCGTGACGATCGTACCGGGAACGGCGTCGCGGATCTTGGGGCGCGCGCGGCGGTCGACGGTTGCCTGCGGCAAGTGAAAGAGGATGTCGATAATTCGCGCGCCTTGGGGCTTGTCGAGCAGGCGGTCGAAGAGTTTCGCGTTCTTCGGCCCGATCCCCGGCAGGGCGCTCGCCAGCGCGAACAGCGGATCGAGAGCCGAGGGACGCATCCCGCGCCCTCTAGCCGCGCCCGACGCGCGGGGCAAGCGCGAGATAAGAGGAGCCGGCGCCGGTCTCGAGATGAGGCCGGCTCCCCTAGCCACCCTGGGCGGCTCGCATCAGTCACAAGCCTGGGAAGGCCGCGGGCGGGTTCCGGCGAGGCGGCGCATTAATGGTCGATGCAGCCCAAGTTGCATTCGTCATCGGCGCGGCCGAGGCCATTGGTTTCCGGAGCCGCCGTCAGGCGGCCTTGGTTTTCCGGTCCCGTCGGGAGGACCGCCTCTGGGACCAGGACGGGCTGCGGACTCACGAGCGCCCTCGCTTTGGCGAAATCCGCGGCGTGATGATGCGCCGGCTTATTTACTTCTGCAGCTTCGCCATCTTCGACGATCGATGTTTCCATTGCGATCGTCTTGCTAAGATGACTTCGACTGGGGGAGATTTATTCCAACGTTTTGCCTATTGTAGCCGCGCTCGCTGAGCGCGGCGCAGCCGCAATCCGCTCTCACGGCTTGCTTGGCTCGCTCGCCGCGCCCCCGCCACGCCGGAACGCCTCCACGAAATCCCCGAGCGCCTTCTCGTCCATGTCGGAAACGGCGACATAGGCGAGGTTCGCGTCCGACCAGCGCGCGACGTGGTAGCCGTCGATCGTTTCAATTCCGCCTGTCCCGCGCGCGCCCTTGGCGTCGAGCGGCAGCTCAGTCACCGCGACAAAATGCTCGTTATGCCGGTAAACAAGTGTGGGCGCCGGAACCCGGTCTACGATGGCCACGCGCCCCCCAATGAGCGGGAAGCCCTCCGGCGCGAGATCGACGATGGTTCCGCTGACAGTGGTGCGGTTGGCGAGCCAGGGCTTGACCGTGTGCCGGTCGGAGGAGGCCACGTCGAAGGGTTGGCCGGCGATTTCGGCGCGCGCGAAATCCGAGACCAGGTGTTGAGCGACATCGCTCGAGCTCGCAGGCGTGCGCAGCGCCATCAGCCCCGCGCCGGCCGCAAAGCCGAGGACCGCGAAGGAGGCCGCCATCGCAAGCGCACGGCTATCGAGCCAAGCGCGACGGCGAGATGGGGCGACCGTCGCGGTCGGGCCCACGGCCGCCTGAGGCGGCGGAGCGGACGCTGTCAATGCCGCGATGCGGTCGGCGAGCGCTTGCGGCGCCGCTTCACGCGGCGCGTGGCGACGGACCGCGTCGCGCAACGCTGTGAGGCGCCGGTATTCGGCGGCGAGGGCCGGATCTTCGCTGAGCTCGCGCTCGAACTGGAGCGAGCCCATGGCGTCGAGCTCGCCGTCGAGCGCAACGTTGAGCCTGACCAACCGCTCGTTGGCGTCGCGGTCGGTCATGGCTCGGACCTCAAGGTCTTGGCGAGCATGGCGCGGGCGCGCGCGAGCCGCGACATCACCGTGCCGACCGGCGTCTCGGTCGCTTCGGCGATCTCGCGATAGGAGAGGCCGTTGATGTCGCGCATCACCAGCGTTTCCAGGAAGGGCGAAGGGAGCCCCGCGATCGCCTGGCGCAAGCGCTCGCCATCTTCGAGCGCGATAAGCTCCTGTTCGGGATTGGGCGCAGCATCCGCGCCTTCAGGCAAATCGAGCGTGTCGAGGTCCGCCATGTCGCCGATGTAAGCCACGGTCTTGCGCCGATTGCGAGCCATGAAGGTCATGGCGGCGTTGCGAACGATGGCGAGAAACCACGGCTTCGGTCGATCGACCGACACGGTGGAGAGAGCCTGGAGTGCGCGCAAAGCAGCGTCCTGCACGATGTCCTCGGCGTCGGTCGAGTTTTGCGACAGCCATTTGGCAAGTGAGTAAGCATCATCGAGCAGAGGTGGCACGATTTCGCGGAAGCGCTGCTCGGCAATTGGGCTGCTCAAGCGGCGCGCTCCGCGTACACACGCCTTACTTGGCGCGCTCTTTGAGGTAAGCGATCACATCGGCCCGGTCCTGAGGATTGTCCAGGTGAAAGAACATTTTGGCGCCCGGCGCGACAGCCTGCGGATCGGTCAGCCACTTGTCGAGCGTCTCCTCGTTCCACACGATATTGGCTGATTTGAGCGCGTCGGAATAGTCGTAATCCGGCAACGAGGCGGCCTTGCGCCCGAACACGCCGCGATGACGCGGCCCGACGTCATTTTTGTCGAGCGAATGACAATCCTGGCAGGCCTCATAAAGCGTCTCGCCGCGAGCGGCGTCCCCGGTGAGTCCGCCGGCCCACGCGGTCTCCGCGATGAAACTGGCGGCCGCGAGGACGAGCGCGGCCGCTTTCGCATCGCGCGTCCTCACGACAGGTCCGTGTCCGTTACGGCGAGCTCAGTGGAGGTGGGCGCGTAGACGACTTCCCGAACGCCCAGCCACTTGCGCAATTCGCCCGCCGGGACGAGCTTGGGTCCCGGCGCCGGCGCCGTTCCCGGGGCTGGCTGCGGGAACGCCGTCGAGCGCGCAGTGTGGAACGTGACGGCGCCTTCGACCTTCTGCATCAATTGATGGATGTGGCCGTTGAGCACGGTCACCGAGCCGAAGCGCGACAGAAGCCCAAGCGCCTGCGCCGAATCCTCCGTGCCCCAGCCCCATTCGGGGGCGATCATCCAGAGCGGGATGTGGGAGAAGATGACGACGGGCGTCGAAGCGGATTTGCCCTTGAGATCGTCTTCCAGCCACTCGAGCTGATCCGTTCCGAGCGAGCCAAGCCCGTTCTTCTTCAGGTCGACGACATTGTTGAGCGATATGAAATGCACGCCGCCCTGATCGAAGGAATACCAGCCGCCGCCCGTCGCTCCCTTGCCGAAACGCTCGAGATAGACGTCGCGCGTCTTGGGATCGAGAATGTCATGTTCGCCGGGCGCGTAGTGGACGTCGAGCTTGGCGCGGCCGATCATTTGCTGCGCGTCGTCGAATTCGTTGGCCTTGGCCGCATGGCTGATGTCGCCCGTGTGGATCATGAGCGCGGGCTTGCCGGGCATCGCTGCAATCTTGTCGATCGCCGCTTGAAGAGTGGCGCGCGCGTCCGGATTGGCGGGCTTTGCGAAGCCGATGTGACTGTCGGAAATCTGGATGAAGGAAAAGCCGCTTGTCCCCGCTTTCGCCGAGCCGATCAGCTGCGACGAGGGCACGCCGCCCGCGACCGTCCACACCACGCCGGTTCCGGCCCACAGCATGCATGTGAGCGTTTGCCGGCGGTCGAGCCCGCCGTCGTGATCGTGCGTCATGACTCTCTCCTTGTCCGGCGAAAAGCGCCGTCAAGGAGGGAACTCGAGGCAGGCGCAGTTTATTCCCGCGGGAAAAGAAAAAAGCAGGCCTGCTTTTTAGGGCGCGTCGATGCGGCTTAAAGTTGCGCGCAGAGAATCGCTCGGCGCGCGCAACGTTCCGTCGAGGGGCGAATCAAAATCGTCGATGAGGAATACGGCGGAGGCGACGCAGATCGCGGCAGATCGTGATCGATAGATACACCACCGCATTGCGGGGCGAGAGCAGGCCAAACACCCCGAAAACGACGCCCAGCCAGGCGCACATCGCCAGCATCAGCGGCCACGAGATCGTGACGTGTGACATCTCGAGCAACTGACGCCGAGCGCGCAACGCCTCGTCGATCTGGTTGGAAAGAGAATCCGTGAGCCGTTGCCGGAAATGATCGGGCGGGTCCAATCGCGGCGTCGACCTGGATGATAAGGGCGCCCAGCTCCTGGCGCTCGGCGCCAGGGTCCTTCTCATAGCGCGGGTAATCGCCCGTCGGCGCAGCCTCGTCCCGCCAGCCATCGGCGATGGCCGCGGCCACGTATTTTCTCAAAGTTGCGCGGATCGGCTCAGCGTCCGGGCCATATTCCCGGAGATGAATATCGAGATTTGTAAGGTCGCCTGCGAAGGAGCGGAGCCGGGCGTCGAACGTATCGAACGTGCCTTTCACTTCCGAGAGCAGAAGGCTCAACACCAAGGCGGTGAAGGTGACGAGAATCGACACGACCAGCCGGACATGGTCCACTGTCTCGCTTGTCCGATGCCGCTCCCCGAGCAGATCGTGAAGATACATCCCCACGCCGGCGGCGCAGAGCAGGGCGAAGAAAGTAATGAGAACAAGCGGGCCGCCGTGCGCCATTCGCGAAGTTCGAGTCCAGGCGATTCGTTGCGCGTCCAGGAAACCGCAGCGCAAGCCGTTAACGCGCCGTCAGGCGAACTCGAGCGGCGCGGTCATGCGGCTGCGCCTCAAACAATTCAGCGAGACACTTGAGCGGAAGATTACCTGCTCAAGTCGATGTCCCCAATGACGAATTAGCGGTGGTAACCGCCATGCCAGTGCGCGCCGCCGCCGTGCCAACCCCCTCCGTGCCAACCCCCTCCGTGCCAACCCCCTCCGTGCCAGGCGCCGCCATGCCAGGCGCCGCCATGCCAGCCGCCGCCGTGATAGTAGCCGCCATGCCAGCCGCCGCCGTGATAGTAGCCGCCGTGATAGCCGCCGTAGTATCCGCCGTGCCACCCCGGGGCTCCGTAAAATCCTGGAGCCACGACAACGCCGCCCCCCCCATAGCCGTTCGGCACGCAAGCGCCGTAGATGTTTCGGTGGAAAGCAAGGCCACAGCCGCCGGCAGCCAGACGAATTCCTGAATCCGCGCGATAGGGCGCTGGAGTCGGCATCGCCTCCGCGGAGCCGGCAAGCAGTGTTGAAACGGCGGCTATCGAAGCCCAGCAAGCAACTCGCATTACGGTCCTCCGGTAGAAGGCTTTGTCTTAACTTCGGAAAACGCCCGGCCGGTCTCTAATGTTCCCGGGAAGGGCCCTGTCGACGACCCCGCGGCGACTTTGCCGAGTTGCTGGTTTATAAATCGTCTATCGGAGCGAAGGGAGGCTGGCGTCGCCTATTGCGCCGCGACGCCGACCTTGAGCAGTCGGTAGGTGATGGCGTCGACCAGCGCCTGGAACGAGGCGTCGATGATGTTGCCGGACACCCCGACGGTCGACCAGGTGTCGCCGTTGCCGTCGCCGAACTCGATCAGGACGCGCGTCACCGCATCGGTGCCGCCCTGAAAGACGCGCACGCGATAATCGCGCAATTCGAGGTTCTCGATATACTTCTGGTACACGCCGAGGTCCTTGCGCAAAGCGAGATCGAGCGCGTTGACCGGGCCGTTGCCTTCGGCTGCGGAAATGAGCCGCTCCTCGCCGATTCGGATCTTCACCACCGCCTGCGAAGCCGAATAGGTGACGCCGGGCGCGACCACCTTGCGCTCGACGCCAACATGAAAGCTGTCGACCGCGAAATATTCCGGCACCCCGCCGAGCACGCTGCGCGCCAGAAGCTCGAATGAGGCGTCGGCCGCTTCATAGGCGAAGCCCTGCGCCTCGCGCGCCTTCACCTCGACGAGCAGGCGCTGAAGGCGCGGATCGTCGGCTTTCGCTTCGACCCCAAGCCGATCGAGCTCGGCGAGGAGATTGGAGCGTCCCGCCTGATCCGAGACCAGCACAGCCCGCTGGTTGCCGACGCTGTCGGGGGAAATATGCTCGTAAGTGCGAGGATCCTTGGCGAGGGCGGAGGCGTGAATGCCGGCCTTGGTGGCGAAGGCCGATGCCCCAACGTAAGGCGCGTGCCGGTTCGGGGCGCGGTTGAGCAATTCGTCGAAGGTCCGCGAGACATGGGTGATCTCGCGCAAGGCCTCCGCCGTCACGCCGGTCTCGAAACGCTCGCTCAGCTCCGGCTTCAGGGCCAATGTGGGGATGAGGCTGACAAGATTGGCGTTGCCGCAGCGCTCGCCCAGACCATTCAGCGTGCCCTGCACCTGCCGCGCGCCGGCCCGGACGGCAGCGAGCGAATTGGCGACCGCGTTGCCGGTGTCGTTGTGCGCGTGGATGCCAAGATTTCTCGCCGGGAATGAGGCGCGTGACCTCGCCGACGATGCGCTCGACTTCATGGGGAAGCGTTCCGCCATTGGTGTCGCAGAGCACCGCCCAGCGCGCGCCTGCGTCGATCGCGGCGCGAGCGCAGGCAAGCGCATATTTCGGATTGGCCTTGTAGCCGTCGAAGAAATGCTCGCAATCGACCATCGCCTCGCGGCCCGCGGCGAGCGCCGCCTTCACGCTGTCGGCGATGGCCTCGAGGTTCTCGTCGAGGGTGCAGCCCAGCGCCACATGGACGTGATAGTCCCAGGACTTCGCGACATAAACGATCGCATCGGCGTCGGCGGCGATGAGCCCCGCAAGGCCGGGATCGTTCGCCGCCGAGCGTCCGGGCCGCTTGGTCATGCCGAAGGCGCAGAAGCGAGCGCGCTTGGTCGGCTTCTTTTTGAAGAACTCGGTGTCGAGCGGGTTCGCGCCCGGATAGCCGCCCTCGACATAGTCGACGCCGAGCCGGTCGAGCATGGCGGCGATGTGGCGCTTGTCGTCGAGCGAGAAGTCGACGCCGGTGGTCAGCGCACCGTCGCGCATCGTGGTGTCGAACAGATAGAGGCGTTCTTTGGCCATGGGGCTCTTCGTCAATGTCGCGTTGGCGGCGTCGATTCGCCGGCCAGTGTTTTGGTCATAGTGGTGTTGGCGAGCCATTGGTCGCCCTTACGGACGAGATTGCGGCGCTCCGCAGTGAAGCCCTGACGCTCGAACAGCGGCTTGGCGACATCGCTCGCCTCGGTGGTTAGGCGCTTTGCGCCGCGCGCCTGGGCTAACCTCGTCAAAGCGTCGACCAGCGTCCGACCGACGCCCCGGCGGGCGAATCCGGGATCGACGAACAGCATGTCGATCTCCTCTGCTCCTTTGAGACTGGCGAAGCCAGCGACCGCGCCGTCGATCAATGCGAGCAAGGTCAAGGCCTCCTTGAGCCTTGCGCCGAAAGCCTGTTCGTCGTCGGCGCGCGACGCCCAGGCCTCGCGCTGGTCCTCGTCGTAGTCCTCGGCGGCGAGCTCATCGATGCTTAAGCGAAAGATCTCGGCGCAGCGGCGCGCGTCGGCGGGCAGATAGGGCCGAAGCGAAACGGCGCTCATCGTTTGAGCTCCCAGGTCGTGGCGCCATCCTTATTGTCCTTGATGGCGACGCCGAGCTCGGCAAGACGGTCGCGCAACCGGTCCAACTCGGCCCAATTGCGCGCCGCCCGTGCTTGAGCGCGCTCCGCGACGATCGCGTTGATCTCGGCGGCGTCGATCTTCGCCTCGCTCAGCGCCGTCGCCTGGCGCTCGGACCGCGTTTGCTGCAGGAGGCCGAGAAGATTGGCGCTCGTCTTGAGAAGCTCGAGCTCAGACGTTTGTCCCCCGAGGCGGTGGAGATTTGCGACGGCCTCCGGCGTGTTGAGATCATCCGCCAATGCGTCGAGCACACCTGGCGCAATGTCGCTCGCCGGTTCAACATCGCCGACCGCGTCATACCATCGGTCGAGCGTCGCCTCCGCCTCCTCGAGCGCCTTCACCGTCCAGTCGATCGGCTGACGGTAATGCGTACGCAACATCGCGAGGCGCAGCGCCTCGCCGGACCATTTGCGGCCGCCGAACTTGGTTGTGCGCAAGTGTTCGTGGATGGTGACGAAATTGCCGAGGCTCTTCGACATCTTCTCGCCTTCGACCTGCAGGAAGCCGTTGTGCATCCATATGTTGGCCATGGCGGCGGAATGAAAGGCCGAGCAGGATTGCGCGATCTCGTTCTCGTGGTGGGGAAAGACGAGGTCGATCCCTCCGCCATGAATGTCGAACGCATTGCGGCTCGGGTCGTCGCATTGGAGGCCGCCGCCGAACGGCTCGAGCAGCGTCGCCATCGACATCGCCGAGCACTCGATGTGCCAGCCGGGCCGCCCAAGCGCTGCGATGCCGGCCGGGCTCGGCCAGCCCGGCTCGTTCGGCTTCGAGGGCTTCCACAAGACGAAGTCCATCGGGTCGCGCTTGTAAGGCGCGACATCGACGCGCGCGCCGGCAAGCATCTCGTCGAGCGAACGATGCGCGAGCGTCCCGTAGCGCGGCGCCCAGGGAAGCGCGTCCATCGCATTCGGCGAGAACAGCACGTGATCCTCGGCGACATAGGCGACGCCACGCACGATCAGCCGCTCGATCATCGCGCGCATCGTATCGATATATTGGGTGGCGCGCGGCTCGTGCGTCGGCGACAGCGCGCCGAGCGCGGCCACGTCGTCGTGAAACTGGCGCTCCGTGGCTTCCGTCACTTTGGCGATCGCCTCGTTGAGCTTGAGCCCTGGAAAATCGCGCTCGGCGCGCGCGTTGATCTTGTCGTCGACGTCGGTGATGTTGCGCGTGTAGATGACATGGCTCGGCCCATAGAGATGGCGCAGGAGCCGGAACAGCACGTCGAACACGATGACCGGCCGGGCGTTGCCGATATGGGCGAAATCATAGACGGTGGGCCCGCAGACATAGAGACGCACCGCCTTGGGGTCGATGGGGACGAAGTCTTCCTTGCGGCGGGAGAGCGTGTTGTGGAGACGCAGATGCGCCTTCGTCGCCTCCGAGGGCGTCTCGTCTTGGGATCGGGGCGGCGACTTCATCGGCGATTCTCGTCGGCGTGATCTCTAACGGCGTACAAACGGACGTCGCCCGGTTGGCCGGATGATCGCTTCTCGATGATTTTGAGGAATGAGGAGACGCGAATCAGCCAGCCGGGAGCTAGCGGCTAATGATGCAAATCCGGATAATGCGGAGCGCGGGCGTCATCGCGCATGCAATGGAGAGGCGGCGCCCTATTGTCAAGACGTGCGGCGCCTAAGGGCGGAGAAATTGGCCGTGAAAGGAGACGTCTTGAGCCCGAAACCGATCGCCGAGGACGGCGGCGGGGCGACTTTGCCCCTTCCACGGCCGATCACCCTCCTCGGCGCGCCGATCGATGCCGGGGCGGGCGTGGCGGGCGCGGCGATGGGGCCGGCCATGCTGCGCACGGCAGGGATTGTGGAGACGCTGAGGGACCTGGGCCATGACGTCGATGACCGGGGAGATCTCGCGCACCCCCATCTGCCGATCCACGCGCCCGCGCCGGACGGCAAGGCGCATCGGTTCGCCCATGTCGCGGCCTGGGCGCAATTGCTCGCCCGCGAAACCTATGCGGTCGCGCGCTCCGGACGGACCCCGATCGTCCTCGGCGGCGATCACAGCCTGGCGATGGGCTCGATCGGCGGCGTCGCCCGCTTCGCGTCCGAGGCGGGGCGCGAATTGTTCGTGCTATGGCTCGACGCCCATTCGGACTTCAACACGCCGCTGACCTCGCCTTCGGGGAACATGCACGGCATGTCGCTCGCGATGCTATGTGGCGAGCCCGGGCTCGAGGGCGTGTTCGGGGGCGAACCGCACGGATTGGTCGATCCCGCGCGGCTGCACCTGTTCGGCATCCGGTCGATCGACACGGGCGAACGGCGGCTCTTGCAAACTCGCGGCGTCGACGTGGTCGACATGCGGAGGCTGGATGAAGACGGCTTCGCGGTCTCGATTCGTCGCATCATCGATCGCGTTCGCGCCCGCAACGGCCTTTTGCATGTCAGTCTGGACGTCGACTTTCTCGACCCCGCGATCGCGCCGGGCGTCGGCACCGCCGTCCCGGGCGGGGCGACCTACCGCGAGGCGCATCTTGTCATGGAGCTGTTGTACGAATCTGGCCTCAAGCCCTCGCTCGATCTCGTCGAGCTCAATCCGTTCCTAGACGAGCGGGGAAAAAGCGCGCTTCTGCTTGTCGACCTGACCGCGAGCCTGTTCGGACGCTACGTTTATTGATGGGGGCGCAGCGAGAAGCTCGATCTGCGCCAAATTCGAGGAGAGGACGTTAAATATTTGGCAAAGCGAGCGTTCGGAGCGCCCTGCCTCTAGGTTTGCCTGAGAAATAGGCGCCTCTCGACTGAGCCAATCCTCCGCCATTCCGAGACCGGAGCATGGTCTTGGAAAAATACATGGATTTGATTTGCCCCGTGCGGCCTGCAGCGCTTTTTCAGCTCCTTGGCCAAAAGTTTGGCTTGATCGCGTGCATCGATAGGTCGATAGCACCGGCCAAGCGACCGCAGTGCGGCAAAGCACGGCGGTCACGCAATGCGGAAAAGATCCTATGGCGCGCAAGAAGATTGGTCTGATCGGAGCCGGACAGATTGGCGGGACGTTGGCGTTCCTGGCGGCGCTGAAAGAGCTGGGCGACATCGTCCTCTTCGACATCATCGACGGAGTTCCGCAGGGCAAGGCGCTGGATTTGGCGGAATCGACCCCGGTTGAGAGCGTCAACGCGCGGCTGGCCGGCGCGAGCGACTATTCGGCGATAGCCGGCGCCGACGTCGTCATCGTCACCGCCGGGGTCCCCCGCAAGCCCGGCATGAGCCGCGATGACCTGCTCAGCATCAACCTCAAGGTCATGGATGCGGTCGGGGCGGGCATCAAGACGCACGCCCCCGAGGCCTTCGTCATCTGCATCACCAACCCGCTCGACGCCATGGTGTGGGCGTTGCAGAAGTTGTGCGGGCTGCCCGCCAAAAAGGTCGTCGGCATGGCCGGGGTGCTTGATTCCGCGCGCTTTCGCTATTTTCTGGCTGAGGAACTGCAGGTGTCGGTTGAAGACGTGACCGCCTTCGTGCTTGGCGGCCATGGCGACGATATGGTTCCCTCCGTCCGCTATTCGACGGTCGCGGGCATTCCGCTGCCTGATCTCGTCAAAATGGGTTGGACGACGCAGGCGAGGCTCGACGCCATCGTCGAGCGGACGCGCAAGGGCGGGGGCGAAATCGTCAACCTGCTCAAAACCGGTTCGGCGTTTTATGCGCCGGCCGCTTCGGCGATCGCGATGGCGGAATCCTATCTCAAGGATCAGCGCCGCGTCTTGCCCTGTGCGGCCCACTTGAGCGGCCAGTACGGCGTCAGAGACGCCTATGTGGGCGTGCCGGTGGTGGTCGGCGCGAACGGCGTCGAGCGCATTATCGAGATCACGTTCGATGAGAACGAAAAAGCGATGTTCGCCAAGTCGGTCGCCGCGGTTCATGGTCTGATGGAGGCGTGCAAGGGGATCAATCCCGCCCTCGCCGCCTGATCGCCGCTTACGCCCGCCGTCGGCGGGCGTTCTTTTCTTTGAGGTCTTCGGAGCCCATGAACATCCACGAATACCAGGCCAAGGCGGTGCTGAGAGCGTTCGGCGTCCCGATCGCCTCCGGCTTTCCCGCGTTCACGCCGGACGAGGCGGTGGAGGGCGCCAAGAAGCTCGCCGGGCCGATCTGGGTGGTGAAGAGCCAGATCCACGCCGGCGGCCGCGGCAAGGGCCGCTTCACGGAGGCCGCCGCTGGCGACAAGGGCGGCGTACGGCTCGCCCGCTCGGTCGACGAAGTCAAGACGTTCGCAACGCAGATGCTCGGCGCGACGCTGGTGACGGTGCAGACCGGCCGCAACGGCAAGCAGGTCAATCGCTTGTACATCGAGGACGGCGCGACGATCGACCGGGAGCTCTATCTTTCGGCGCTGGTCGACCGGCAGAAGAGCCGAGTGGCCTTCGTCCTCTCGACCGAGGGCGGGGTCAATATCGAGGATGTCGCTCACAATACGCCGGAAAAGATCAGGAGCTTCACTGTCGACCCGGCGACCGGGATCATGCCCCATCACGGGCGCGCGGCGGCCCGCGCGCTCGAGCTTACGGGTGATCTCGCCAAGCAGACGGAGAACCTCGTCGCCAAGCTCTACGCCGCTTTCCTGGCGAAAGACATGTCGATGCTGGAGATCAATCCGCTGATCGTCATGTCGAACGGCCAATTGCGCGTGCTCGACGCCAAAGTGTCGTTCGACGATAACGCGCTTTACCGTCACCCCGACATCGCCGCGTTGCGCGACGAGAGCGAGGAAGACGCCAAGGAGATTGAAGCCTCCAAGCACGATCTCAACTATGTCGCGCTCGAGGGCTCGATCGGCTGCATGGTCAATGGGGCCGGGCTCGCCATGGCGACGATGGACATCATCAAGCTCTACGGCGAAAGCCCGGCGAACTTCCTCGACGTCGGAGGCGGCGCCTCCAAGGACAAGGTCGCTGCGGCGTTCAAGATCATCACCGCCGATCCGAACGTGAAGGGGATTCTGGTCAATATTTTCGGCGGCATCATGCGCTGCGACATCATCGCCGAGGGCGTGATCGCCGCAGTGAAGGAAGTGGGCCTCAAGGTTCCGCTGGTCGTGCGCCTTGAGGGCACCAACGTCGACCTTGGCAAGAAAATCCTCCGCGAATCCGGCCTCGACGTCATCCCGGCGGACGACCTCGACGACGCGGCGCAGAAGATCGTGAACGCGGTGAGGGCGCGGGCCTAAGGACGCAAGCGCATATCACGACCAGGAAGACACGCCGATGCCCCCATCCAAGATCAACGTTCTCGAGGCGGTCGACCGGAAGGTCAGGCAAGTCTTTCATCCGTTCATCGTCGGCGACGTCAACGAGGCCCAAGTCAAGGTGGCGAAGTTCGGAGATCAGTTCGATTGGCACGCGCACGAGTACGAGGATGAGGCTTTCTTCGTGCTGCGCGGGCGGATCGCGATTGATTTTCGCGATGGCGTCTCGGAAATGGGCGAAGGTGATTTTGTCGTCGTTCCGCGGGGCGTCGAACACCGGCCCCGGTCGCTTTCGCCGGAGCCCGTCGTTTTGATGTTCGAGCCGAGCACTACGCTCAACACCGGCGACGCGGACAGCACGTTGACGGTTCGGGAACTGGACCGGCTTTAGGTTGCATGAGAAAGGGTTGGAAAGCAGAACACAGTTACACATATACTGTGTCCTCGAGGCTAAGATGAAAAACGTTACGCTCGCGATCGATGAAGATATCCTTGACAAGGTCCGTATCGTCGCGGCCGAGAAGAAAACGACCGTTAACGCTTTCGTCCGTGAATTTCTAGCTGACCTCGCCAACCGCGACGAAAGGCTCGCTGAGGCGCCAAAGCAGCTTCTGCAGCTGATGGATACCTCCAAGGGCCGCATGGCGCCTGATTGGAAGTTCGATCGCGAGGAAACCCATGAGCGGTAAGGCGTTTCTCGATACGAACGTTCTCGTCTACGCAGCCACGGGGCGGGAGGCGCATCCTCCGAAATTTCGCCGCGCCCGAGACATCGTCGCGAGCGCGGATGTCGGCATCTCGACCCAAGTTATCGGAGAGTTCGTCGATAACGTTCAGAAGGCGCGGAAGATGCCGCGTCCGCTGACTGTTGACGAGGTGGCGGAATGGGTGGGGTGGCTCTTCCGTTTCCCGCTTGTCGAAGTGGATCGCCAAGCCGTCGAGTTAGCGCTGATCGTGCAACGGCGGCGCCAACTGCGCTACTGGGATAGCCAAATCGTCGCCGCTGCGGAGCGTTTGGGCGCCGCTGTCCTCTATAGCGAAGACCTCAACCACGGCCAGATGTATGGCTCCGTCCGCTGCGAAAATCCGTTCCAATCGAATTGAACCGCCAATCGCCGAAAGCCTCTCATGTCCATTCTCGTCGACGCCGACACCAAGGTCATCACCCAGGGCTTCACAGGCAAGAACGGCACGTTCCATTCCGAGCAGGCGATGGCTTACGGGACCAAGCTCGTGGGCGGCGTCTCGCCCGGCAAGGGCGGCTCGATCCATCTCGGGCTGCCGGTCTTCGACACAGTCGTCGAAGCGCGGGAGAAAACCGGCGCCGACGCGAGCGTGATCTATGTGCCGCCGGCGGGCGCCGCGGACGCGATCTGCGAAGCGATCGACGCCGAGACGCCGCTCATCGTCTGCATCACCGAGGGCATTCCGGTCCTCGACATGGCGCGGGTCAAGCGGGCGCTGCAGGGCTCGAAGTCGACCCTGATCGGTCCGAATTGCCCAGGCGTCATGACTGCCGGCGAATGCAAGATCGGCATCATGCCAGGCAATATCTTTACGCGCGGCAGCGTCGGCGTCGTCTCGCGCTCGGGCACACTGACCTACGAGGCGGTCTTTCAGACGACGCGCGAGGGTCTCGGGCAGACGACGGCGGTCGGGATCGGCGGCGACCCGATCAAGGGCTTGGAATTTGTCGATGTGCTCGCCATGTTTATAGGCGATCCCAAGACCCAGGCGATCGTGATGATCGGGGAAATCGGCGGGCAGGCCGAAGAGGACGCCGCCGAGTTTCTGAAGGACGAGGCCAGGCGGGGCCGTTCAAAGCCGGTCGTTGGCTTCATCGCCGGGCGCACCGCCCCCTCCGGGCGGCGCATGGGGCATGCAGGCGCGATCATCGCTGGCGGCAAAGGGGCGCCGATGACAAGATTGCGGCGATGGAGGCGGCTGGCGTCCGCGTCTCGCCCTCTCCGGCTCGGCTCGGCAAGACATTGGCCGATCTGTTGCACGGCAAGTAAAAAGGAGTCCCGTCCGTGGCTCGTCAGGACGTCAATCAAGCACTGCTGCAAACATCGTTTCTGTACGGCGCGAACAGCGCCTACATCGAAGCGTTGCAGGCGCAATACCAGAAAGACCCACAGTCGGTCGAACCCGGCTGGCGCGAATTCTTTGCAGCCCTCGGCGATGATCCGGCGAGCGTAGCCAAAACCGAGCGCGGCGCGTCATGGCGCAAGCCCAATTGGCCCGCGATCCCCAAGGGCGATCTCATCAACGCGCTGGACGGCGATTGGCCTGCGACGGAAAAGGCCGTCGCCGAGAAGCTGCGCGCCAAGGCGCAGGAAGCCGGGCTGAAAGCGGCGCCGAGCGAGGACGACATTCGCCGGGCGACCCGCGACTCGGTGCGTGCGCTCATGATGATCCGCGCTTACCGCATGCGTGGCCATCTCTACGCCAATCTCGATCCGCTCGGTCTCGAGTCGCAACGGGACCATGAGGAGCTCCATCCCTCGACCTACGGGTTCCAGGAGTCCGACTACGACCGCAAGATCTTCATCGATCATGTGCTCGGGCTCGAATATGCGACCGTTCGCGAAATGCTCGCGATCCTTCGGCGGACCTATTGCGGCACGATCGGCTTCGAATTTGTCCATATTTCCGATCCGGCGGAAAAGGCCTGGATCCAGGAGCGCGTCGAGGGGCCCGACAAGGAAATCCAGTTCACGCGCGAGGGCAAGCGGGCGATCCTCGGCAAGCTGATCGAGGCCGAGGGCTTCGAGAATTTCTTCGACGTCAAATTTGCCGGCGCCAAGCGCTTCGAACTCGATGGCGCGGAAGCGATGATTCCGGCGCTCGAGCAGATCATCAAGCGCGGCGGCCAGCTTGGCTTGCGAGAAATCGCTCTCGGCATGGCTCATCGCGGCCGGCTCAATGTGCTGAGCCAAGTGATGGGCAAGCCGCACCGCGTCATCTTCCACGAGTTCAAGGGCGGTTCGGCTTCGCCCGATGAAGTCGAAGGCTCCGGCGACGTCAAATATCACCTCGGCGCGTCTTCGGACCGCGAGTTCGACGGCAACAGCGTTCACCTCTCGCTGACCGCCAACCCGTCGCATCTCGAGATCGTCGATCCAGTCGTTCTCGGCAAGGTGCGCGCCAAGCAGGATCAGCTCAACGACCTCATAGAGCGGTCGAAGGCTCTGCCGCTTCTCATCCACGGCGACGCCGCCTTCGCCGGACAAGGCGTGGTGGCCGAATGCTTCGGCCTCTCGGGCCTGCGCGGCCACAGAACCGGCGGCTCGCTGCATTTCATCGTCAACAACCAGATCGGCTTCACCACCTATCCGCGCTATTCGCGCTCCTCGCCCTATCCTTCCGATGTCGCCAAGCTTGTCGAGGCGCCGATCTTTCACGTGAATGGCGATGATCCGGAAGCGGTCGTCTTCTGCGCCAAGGTCGCGACCGAATACCGGCAGAAGTTCCATAAGCCCGTCGTCATCGACATGTTCTGCTATCGGCGCTTCGGCCACAACGAAGGCGACGAGCCTTCGTTCACCCAGCCGATCATGTATCGACTCATCCGCTCCCACCCGACGACGCAACAGATCTACGCCGAGAAGCTTATCGGCGAAGGCGTCGTCACCCAGGGCGAGGTCGACAAGATGCGCTCTGACTGGCGCCAACGGCTGGAGGCCGAATTCGAGGCCGGCCAATCCTATTCCGCCAACAAGGCCGATTGGCTCGACGGCCGCTGGGCGGGCGTCAAGGCGTCGCGGGAGATCGCCGACGACGATCGCCGCGGCAAGACTGGCGTCAACCTTGATCGCCTGCGCGCGATCGGCGAGCGGATCACCGTGGCGCCGGAAGGCTTCAAGGTTCATAAAACCATCAGTCGCTTCCTCGAGAACCGCCGCGCGGCAATCAAGGTTGGCGAGGGGATCGACTGGTCGACCGCCGAGGCGCTGGCCTTCGGCGCGCTTCTCGACGAGGGCTTTCCGGTTCGCTTGTCCGGCCAGGACAGCGAGCGGGGCACGTTCTCACAGCGCCATTCGGCGCTCATCGATCAAGAGACCGAAGCGCGATACATCCCTCTGAACCACATCCGCGACGGACAGGCGCGCTACGAAGTCATCAACTCGATGCTGTCGGAAGAGGCGGTGCTCGGCTTCGAGTACGGCTATTCGCTGGCTGAGCCGAACGCGCTCGTCCTATGGGAGGCGCAATTCGGCGATTTCGCCAACGGCGCTCAGGTCGTGTTCGACCAGTTCATCTCGGGCGGCGAAAGGAAGTGGCTCCGCATGTCGGGGCTCGTCTGCCTGCTGCCGCATGGCTACGAGGGCCAGGGGCCGGAGCATTCATCCGCGCGCCTCGAGCGCTACCTTCAGCTCTGCGCCGAAGACAATATGCAGGTCGTGGTCTGCACGACGCCGGCCAATTTCTTCCATGCATTGAGGCGCCAGCTCAAGCGCGAGTTCCGCAAGCCGCTAATTGCGATGACGCCGAAGTCGATGCTGCGCAACAAGCGCGCGGTCTCAAACCTCGAAGCCTTCGGCCCGGGAACGAGCTTTCATCGCTTGTTGTGGGATCACGCGGAGACGCATAAGGGCGAAAAGATCAAGCTCGCCAAGGACGATCAGATCCGCCGCGTCGTCGTGTGCTCGGGCAAGGTCTACTACGATCTTTATGATGAGCGCGAGAAGCGCGGCGTCGACGACGTGTACCTGCTCAGGGTCGAGCAGCTCTATCCTTTCCCGGTCAAGGCGCTGGTGAAGGAGCTCTCCCGTTTCAAGAAGGCGGAGGTCGTCTGGTGTCAGGAGGAGCCCAAGAACATGGGCGCCTGGGGCTTCGTCGAGCCTTATCTCGAATGGGTGCTGGGCCAGGTCGGCGGCAAGTCGAAGCGCGCCCGCTACGCCGGCCGTCCTGCGTCGGCGGCGACCGCGACCGGGCTCATGTCGAAGCATCTCTCCCAGCTGAAAACTATCCTTGACGAATGCCTGGCCTGAGCGAAGCCAGTTCGACATGCCCCACTTCCTTTGCAAGCTGAGGCCGCCGCGAACGACCTTCATCTCTGACATGACGCCGGACGAAGCCCAGCTTATGCGCGCCCACCGCGAGTACTGGACGCCCCAGGTCGAGACGGGCGTGGTGATCGCGATGGGGCCGGTCGCTGACCCAGCCGGCGGCTATGGCGTCGCCATCGTCGAAGCCGCCTCCGAGGCGGCGCTGGAGGCGATGCAAAGGGCCGATCCAGTCGTTGCGGCCGGACGCGGCTTTGCTTACGAGAACTGCCGCATGTTGGGCATCGCTGTGCGCCCCAGCCAGCCGCTCGCGCCCATCACTTCCGTCTCTCCCTAACGACAAGAAGGGCGCCTCGGGGCGCGATCGAAATGGCGATTGAGATTCGTGTTCCGACGCTCGGCGAGTCGATCACCGAAGCGACCGTCGGCAAGTGGTTCAAGAATGCCGGCGACC
Organism: uncultured Alphaproteobacteria bacterium; assembly: GCA_963696665.1. Taxonomy (GTDB): domain Bacteria; phylum Pseudomonadota; class Alphaproteobacteria; order Rhizobiales; family Beijerinckiaceae; genus Roseiarcus. Next base: position 300,487 of record CAVOLE010000005.1, on the reverse strand, counting down.
CGGTGCAAGCCGACGAGCCCCTAGTCGAGTTGGAAACCGACAAGGTGACGCTCGAGGTTAATGCCCCGAGCGCGGGGGTTTTGAGCGAGATCGCGGCCGAGACCGGCCAGACGGTCGCGATCGGCGCGCTGCTCGGCCAGGTCTCGCCCGGAGCGGCGGCCGCAGCGGCCGCGCCGGCTGTCGCCCCCAAATCCGCGCCCGCGCCAGCGACCCAGCCACTTGCGGCCGCCAAAGCCGCGCCCGCCGCAACGACAATGCCGCCGGCGCCGGCCGCGGCCAAGATCGCCGCCGAGGACAAGATTGACCTCGCGTCGGTCGCCGGCACCGGCAAGCGCGGCCAGGTGCTGAAGAGCGATGTGCTCGCGGCGGTTTCGGCCGCTCAAGCGCCGGCGCCTGTCGTCGCGCTCGCACCGTTGCAAGCGCCCGCGGCGGCGCCTATGACCGCCTCCGCCCCGGCGCCAGTGCCCGCCGCGCGGACCACCACGCCCGACGACAGCGCCCGCGAAGAGCGGGTGCGCATGACCAAGCTGCGTCAGACCATCGCTCGGCGCCTTAAGGATGCGCAAAACACCGCGGCCATGCTCACGACCTTCAACGAGGTCGACATGAGCGAAGTGATGGCGCTGCGCGCCCGCCATAAGGACGCGTTCGAGAAGAAGCACTCCGCCAAGCTCGGCTTCATGGGCTTTTTCGTGAAAGCTTGCGTTCAGGCGCTGAAGGAGATCCCCGCGGTCAACGCCGAAATCGACGGCGCAGACCTTGTCTACAAGAACTACTACCACATCGGCATCGCCGTCGGCACCGACAAGGGCCTCATCGTGCCGGTGGTGCGCGACGCGGACAAGCTCAGCATCGCCGATGTCGAGAAGACGATCGCCGCGCTCGGCAAACGCGCCCGCGACGGGCAGCTCACGCTCGAGGAGCTCCAGGGCGGAACCTTCACCATCACCAACGGCGGCATCTACGGCTCGCTGATGTCGACGCCGATTCTCAACGCGCCGCAGTCGGGCATCCTCGGCATGCACAAGATCCAGGACCGCCCGGTCGCCGTCGGCGGCAAGGTCGAAATCCGGCCGATGATGTATCTGGCGTTGAGCTACGACCACCGCATCGTCGACGGCCGGGAGGCGGTCACCTTCCTCGTCCGCGTCAAGGAGGCGCTCGAAGACCCGGCGCGGCTCGTGCTGGATTTATGACTGATTTATGACGCGCCGGCATTGCTCAGGCTGAACAACGCTCTTATCTTACTTTCGTCTTACTTGATGCGGGCGCTTCGAGGGTCTGCGCGCTGCGGCGAAACGTCGTTATGCTCGCGATCGATACGAACATCGTGATCCGTTAGGTCGTCGGCGACGGCGGTCACGAGTTTGTCCGGGCCGTGAACGTTGTTGAGAACAACCAAGCGTCGAAGCGCGGGTTCGGCTTGCGTAGCTTGCCGAGAGGCCGGGATGGTCGGCTGAGGCGAACGGGGGGGAGGCGCTCGAAGACTCGGCGCGGCTCGTGCTAGACCTCTGAGGAAGGCCCCATGGAGGGCCATTCGGGAGGACGCCATGAGCGAGCTGACGTGTCTCGAATTGAGCGTGGCGTTGTGGCTGGTCCATGTCCTTGTCCAGGTGACCGTCGGCAACATCGAGCTGCCGTTCGGTTTTTTGTTGACTTCGCGCGACAAGCCGGCCGCGGCGCGCGGCTTGCTGTTCGGCCGAGCCACGCGAGCGTTGGCGAATTATGTCGAGAACCTCACGCCGTTCGTCGCCGTGGCGCTTGCGCTCATTGTCACTCATCGGATGGGCGGTTCCAGCGCGCTTGGCGCGACGATCTGGATTCTGGCGCGCATCGTCTATATCCCGATTTATCTGTTCGACGTCATCTACGCCCGCACCGCGATTTGGGCGCTTTCCATTGTCGGCCTGATGATGATGCTGGGGCGATTGGTTGGTTGGTAGTTGGCGCGGACCGGAATTCTATCGGCGCGTAAGAAAGATCGGCAATGGCATACGACTTAGTGGTCATCGGCTCCGGCCCGGGCGGTTATGTTTGCGCGATCCGCGCGGCCCAACTCGGCATGAAGGTCGCCGTGGTCGAGAAGATGAAGACGCTCGGCGGGACATGCCTCAACATTGGCTGCATTCCGTCCAAGGCGCTCCTGTACGCATCCGAAATGTTCGACGAGGCGGGACATGGTCTTGCGGCCCTCGGCGCCATCGTCTCTCCACCTAAGCTCGATCTTGCGGCGATGATGAAGCACAAGGATGTGACCGTCGCGGCCAACGTCAACGGCGTCGCCTATCTGTTCAAGAAGAACAAGATCGACTGGGTGAGCGGCGAGGGACGCATCGCCGCGCCCGGGCGCGTGACCGTCAAGGGCGCTGACGGCGCCGAGGCCACGCACGAAACCAAGGCGATTGTCATCGCTACGGGATCCGACTTCGCGCGGCTGCCGGGCGTGGAGATCGATGAGGAAACGATCGTCTCATCGACTGGCGCGTTGAGTTTGCCGACTCCGCCGAAGAAGCTGATTGTCGTGGGCGCCGGCGTCATTGGGCTCGAACTCGGCTCCGTCTGGCGGCGGCTGGGTTCCGAGGTGACGGTGGTGGAATTTCTCGATCATGTGCTGACGGGGATCGACGGCGAGGCGGGCAAGTTCATGCAGCGCACGTTGGAGAAGCAGGGCTTCGCCTTTCAGCTTGGCCACAAGCTGGCCAAGGTCGTAACGGCAGGAGGTGGAACTCAAGGCGACGATCGAGCCGTCGGCGGGCGGCGAAGCCAAGACGCTCGACGCCGACGTTGTGCTCGTCGCGGTCGGACGGCGTCCTTATACTCAAGGCCTGGGATTGGAAGCGCTGGGGATCAAAACGGAGCGCGGCCAGGTCGTTGTCGACGCGCGCTTCGCCACCAATGTTCCTGGGATCTATGCGATCGGCGACGTGATCCGCGGGCCGATGCTCGCGCATAAGGCGCAGGAGGAAGGAGTCGCGGTCGCCGAGCTGCTGGCGGGGCAGGCGGGCCACGTCAATTACAACGTCATTCCCAACGTCGTTTATACGAGCCCCGAAGTCGCCTCGATCGGCAAGAGCGAGGAAGAGCTCAAAGCGGAGGGCGTCGCCTACGCGGTCGGCAAATTCCCGTTCACCGCCAACGGGCGGGCGCGGGCGATGCGCCATACGGACGGCTTCGTGAAGATTCTCGCCGACGCCGCCAGCGATCGGGTGCTCGGCGGCCACATCGTCGGGTTCGGCGCGGGCGAGATGATCCACGAGATCGCGGTCCTGATGGAGTTCGGCGGCTCGTCGGAAGACCTAGCGCGCACCTGCCACGCGCATCCGACGATGTCGGAAGCCGTCAAGGAGGCGGCGCTGGCGGTGGCTAAGCGGGCGATCCACATTTAAGAGCGGCGCTCGGGCGAAGCGCTCTCACTGACTGGGAGGTCGACGCGAAGAATCGACAATTTCTTGCCAAGCCAATAGAGGGTGTTATATATTGTTTTGCAGAAGTATGACTTTCTGCGGCAACATCCTCCGTGCCGTCTGGAGCGGAAGGTGACTCGCTAATTGCGCTGCAAGCCGTTGAAATCACTCAAAACGGACTCGCTAAGGAAGGTGGTTTGCGGTCGCCGGCGAGGAGAAGCGATCCGGCGAACTTCGTATCGGTGGGGGCGCTCGTTTGGAAATTGGTTTCAGGCTTGTAGTTGAAGCCGGCCCGTGCCTGCGCCGCGTGACGAGGCCCGTGACACTGCCTTTCCGAAGCGCACGGCAGATGGCCGGCGTGACGCTCGCCCTCATTTTCTGGGTTTGGCTGCCAGCATTCAATGCTCCGGCCCACGCCGATCCGATGGCCTTATGGCGCATCGTTCATGACGCGTGCGTGCCCCATTTCCAGGCGGGGTTGGGGCCGAAGCCGTGCGAGCGCGTCGATCTCGATGGCGGCGTCGACCAGGGCGTGGCGATCCTGAAGGACCTGGCCGGCGTCGCTCAGATGCTTGCCATTCCAACTCGGCGCATCACGGGCATCGAAGATCCGCAGATGCTCGCGCCTGACGCGCCTCCTGTATTTGCCGTGGCTTGGGGCGCTAAGACATCGGTCGAGGCGCGCCTAGGCCGTGCGCTGCCGCGAGAAGCCGTTGGGCTGGCGATCAACTCGAAATGGGCGCGCAGCCAGGACCAATTGCATGTCCATGTCGATTGCATGGCCGTGTCTGTTATGAAGGCTTTAGCGGAATACGCCTCCGCCCTCGACGGCCAATGGCGTGCGATGACCGTTCCGCTCCAAGGCCGGGTCTACTTCGCTCGCCGGGTCGATTCCAAGGATCTGGTCGACGTCGCCCCCCTCAAGCTTCTCGCGGACGGCGTCGAGGGCGCTCGCACCCATATGGGCGCCTATAGCCTTGCAGCAGTGGGCGCGACTTTCGATGGGAAGCCCGGCTTCGTGCTGCTGGCCGACCAGTTTTCTTTGGAGGGAGGGGGCTATGCCGAAGACCTTGAGGATCACGATTGCGCGATCGCTGGTTCCACGCCTTGATTTGAACTGGACCCTCTGCGGGCTAAGGGACACATTCAAAGGCGCGGGTGCGTGTATTGATCTTAAGGGCCGCGGGCTCTGCGCCGGTGGCTAGGGCTGGGTAAGCAAGGCGGTCATTGACGAGGGGACGGGGCAAATGGGGAGCCTATTCGCGCGCTTTCTTGCGCTTTCGATTCTGATCGCCGCGCCGACTTGCGCCTACGCCCATGTCGAGATCAACATCGACCTCGCGTCGCAGAGAATGACCGTCCATTCGAACTCGGGCGAAACCTATGTCTGGCCGATATCGTCGGGCAAGGCGGGTCATGCGACGCCGAACGGCGTCTTCCGACCGAGAGCGATGTATGTCATGGTCCACTCCGCCAAGTACGGCAACGCCCCGATGCCGCACTCCATCTTCTTCTATGGCCAATACGCAATCCACGGCACGACCGCGGTTGGCCATCTCGGCCGTCCGGCGTCGCATGGCTGCGTCCGCATCTCGCCCGCCAACGCGGCGATGCTGTTCGCCATGGTGCAAAAGCAGGGGGCGGAAATCCGCATCGTCGGGTCCCCCTTCAGCGATATCGCGCGCAGCGAACGTCGGTCCGGATCGGCGCTTGGGTACGCGCCGGTCCATCGCACGCGGACCCTCAAAGAATGGGCGCGCGCTCCGCTCGCACTGTGAGCGACGAGGACGACCATTAAGGGCGCATTAAGAACGCGTCATCCGCGCCGAATTTCGCCCGCCCGGGTGTCGCGTTTCCTTTCTATTTAGGATATGAGGCCACCGTGAGTCGAACCGGCGAAAGCCGTTTGAGGAGGCTATTGGTGCGCAGACGTCAGTTTATCGCCGGCGCCGCCGGTCTGATCGCAGGCTCGCTCGCCCCGCGCCTGGCGATGGCCGACGTGCCGACGGCCTTCACGTTCGATATGGCGCCGCCGATGGACAATCGTGAGAAGTTCATCGCCTGGGGCGTGGCGCAACGCGGCGAGGATCCGAAATTCCTGGGCGAGCGATTCGACCGGTTCCGCGCGATGGTTCGCAATGAGGACCTGGTCAACGATCGCAACAAACACGCCTTCCTTTTGACGCCCCGCGAAAAATTCGTGTTGAAGCAGAATCTCGCCCGCGCCTACGACCACGCCTTCCTCGACATCGGCTACGGCGTTACGATTTCTGGCCCGCATATCGTCGGCCGGATGACTTCGAACATTGATCCCAAGGAGGGGGAGAAGGTGCTGGAGATCGGCACCGGCTCCGGCTACCAGTCGGCCTACCTCTCGCATCTGACCGACCAGGTCCACACCATCGAGATCATCAAACCGCTCGCCGACCGCACGCGGTCGATCTACGACCAGCTCATCAAGGACGGCTACAAGGAGTTCGAGGCGATCAAGACCAAGGCCGCCGACGGCTACTATGGGTGGGAAGAGGCGGCGCCGTTTGACAAGATCATCGTCACCTGCGGCATCGACCATGTCCCTCCGCCTCTCTTGCAGCAATTGAAGTCGGGCGGGATCATGGTCATTCCGGTCGGACCGCCGGGAGCGCAGCGCGTGTTGAGGGTGGTTAAGACGCAACAGCCTGATGGCCAGCTGACGGTCGCTCGATCCGACATTTACGGCGGCCGGATCGTCCCATTCGTTCCGTTCACGAAGCTTGAAGGCGACCAGATCGTCGGCACGCACAACAACTAGCGCCCTTCTTCGCGTAACAATCGCTTCGGCCGCGGGGGCGCCCTCAAGCTAAGAGCATGGCCTGTCTCTCCTGACCGGCTTGCTCCGAGACGCAATGAACGAAGCCAGCAAAGTTCCAATCGCTGATGGCCTCGAAGCCCAGGCTGAGCCGGGCGCAGAGGTCGCTCCGGGCCCGCGACTTGGACTTTATATCGCCGTAGGCCTCGCCGCCGGCTCGGTGATTGCGCTGCAGATCGATATCATGCGGGTCTTCGCCGTCGGCAGCTGGGCGCATTTCGGCTCGCTGGTGGTGAGCTTGGCGATGCTGGGCTTCGGTCTGGCGAGCGCGGTGATGACCGTCGCCAAGGACTGGTTCGCCCGCAATTGGCGCTGGACCGCCACCGTTTCTCTCGCGCTGTTCGGGCCGCTTGCGGTCGGCGCCAACCTTTATGTGCAGCATCTCGGTTTCAACGCGATCTTCCTCGTCTCCGACCCGGCGCAGAAGTGGAAGCTTTTGGCGATTTTCCTGGCGGAGCTGACGCCGTTCCTGGCCGGCGCCTTCTTCCTTGGATGCGTCTTTCTCAGGAGCAACCGCATTTTCGGCCGCGTCTATTTCGCGGACCTGGCCGGGGCCGGTCTTTGCGGCCTCGTATTCCTCTTGGCGATGTACGTGTTTCCGCCCGCGAATTTGATCGCCGCGCCATTGGCGCTTTGGTTTGCCGCCTGCTTGGCCTGGTCGTTCGGACCGGGAGGGCGCGTGACCCTCATTCCGTTTTTGGTCGCCGGCGTTGCCGCCTTTGCCGGCCATTTCGTCCTGCCGCAGGCCTTTGGCCTGAAGACGCTCGCGACCAACGACTACAAAGGCGTGGCCTACGCCCGCAAATTTCCGGACGCGAAAAGGGTTTACGAGAGCGCCTCGCCGTTCGGCTTCCTCGAAGCTTATTCGAGCTCCTACCTGCATTTTGCGCCGGGCCTGTCCGACAACGCCGGCTTCAACCTGCCGACCATGCCGGCCAACGCGTATCTCGGCCTCTATATCGACGGCGACGGTCCGATCGGCATCATGCGCGATTTGACCGACAAGGAAACGGCGTACTTTCACTATTTGCCGATGGTGTATCCTTACATCATCAAGTCCGCGCCGAAAACATTCATCGTCCAGTTTGGCGGCGGCATCTCGACCGAGGTCGCGCTGCACTCCGGCGCCAAGGAGGTGACGGTCGCCGAAGGCAATCGCGCCGTGCTCGAGGCGTTTCACTCCGACGTGATACGCAAGTTCACCGGCGACATCCTCTCCAAGGTTCGCGTCATCGACTATGAGGGCCGCCACTTCCTTGCCCACACCAAGGACCGCTTCGACGTCATCGATTTAAGCCTTGCGGATTCGGTCGGCCTGTCGAATCCCGGCGGCTTCGCGATCACAGAGAAGTTCTCCTACACCAAGGAGGCGATGGAGACCTACATGCGCGCGCTGGCCCCCGGCGGCGTGCTCTCGGTCACGCTGTGGAACAAGGAGGAGCCGCCCAAATCGGTCTTGAAGCTCTATGCGACGATGGCCGCGGCGGCCCGCGAGGTCGACCCCGCGCACATGGCCAATTCCTTTTTCGTCGCTTCGATGTACCTTTCGACTGCGACCGTGCTCTATAAGAACGGCGGCTTCACGCCGGAGGAGGTCGACAAGCTGCGCGCTCACACCCGGGCCATGTCGTTTGACGAAATCTACTCGCCCGGCTTCTTCTATGATCCGTCGCAAACGGACAGCACGCTCGCCGGCTATGTCGAACAGATTTTCGCCGGCGCCGCTGGCGGTCCGCCCGCCGCACAGCCGGCGGAATCCGCTGGGACGGCCGCGGACGCCGACGCTGGTCCCGGCAAAGCGGACGACTCCCCGCCGTCGGGCAAGGCCGATGACGGGGTTCTGCCGGCGACCGTCATGGGCCGGCTCGCTTGGCATGCGTTGATCGCCGGGCAATGGCCAGACATCGCCGATCGCTATGTGTTCAATACGCGCGCGCTCACGAATGACGCGCCCTACTTCGCCGCTTACGTCAAGACCGCTGACCTGCCCCGCGTGCTCGACAGACTCGAGCTGCTGCAGGACGAGTGGGGATACCTTCTGATTTGGGCGACGCTCGGCGTCGCTTGCCTGACGGCGACCGTGCTGCTCGTCATACCGCTGATTTGGGGTTGGCGCGCCGTGTTCTCGCGCTCCCCCGGCAAGGCGCTGACCGTGCTCTACTTTGCTTGTCTCGGCGCTGGCTACATCATGGTCGAGGTCGGCCTCATCGCCCATTTCGTCATGGCGCTTGGAAACGCGACAATTTCAGCCTCGGTGCTAATCACCGGCATGCTGGTGTTCTCGGGTTTCGGCGCTCTGACCTCCGAACGCGCCTTGCCCCATATGCGGACGGTCATGCCGGTTCTGTTCGTCGTCGTCGGGGCCATGCTGATCCTGTATGGGCTGTTTCTCGGTCAGGCGCTTGACGCGATTGGCGCCTTTCCCTATCCGGCGCGCCTCATCATCTGCTTCCTGTTGATCGCGCCGCCTGCCTTCTTGATGGGCTTCCCGATGCCGGTCGCCATGACGACGCTCGGACGTCTCGGCAAAGACCACATGTTCGTCTGGGCGTGGGGCGTGAACGGCTGCTTTTCAGTGATCGGGGCCGCCGCGGCGCCGGTCATTGCCACCAACTTCGGCCTTGCAGCGGTAATCGAAGTCGCGGGTCTCGCCTACCTTCTGGCGATTCCGGCCTTTTACGGCGTCATCGCTTCGGACCAGGGACGAGGTCGCCCTTCGGTCCATGCAGGGACCTGATTCAATCTTCGCGCACGCGTTCGCTGCCGCGACGATGACGCCAGTTTGACGTCGAGACGACACATAACAATTTTGCAACGAATTAACGACGCTTGGGGCGTTCGTCAGTCGCTCACAAAAAATTCATAATTGCCAAACCTTTACTTGCCAAGCCGAGTCGGGTCCACGTCGGCGCCCGGTCCGGTCGCGCTGACCCGGCCAGCGCCACTTTGTATGAGCGCCGCAATTTGGCGGCGGCTGATTGCAACCGGGCCGCGATCTTGTCTCTTGAATCAAGCCTTTGCATAAAAGCACAATAAAACTGTTCAATAATTGTCCACTCTTGTCGCCCTCGTGGAGCTTCGTGGTCTCTGGACCAAGGTTGCGCTGGCGCCAGACCCGTGCCATAATCTTGGCAACAACAAGAAACGAGAGCAAATGCGGGCGTCTATGGTGTGTATGGGCAGGGAAGCGTGAGTAGACAAAAAGAATAGACGGTCAGGGCAAGAGCTGAATACAAGGGTGGCCGCGTCTGGCTTGGGCGCGAAATTGGGGCCAGTGTTTTTGTAGGCCCGTTTTCAAGAATAGATTGAACCCAAGGTAAATCCGCAGTGTGGGCTGCGGAGGGAGAGGCAATGTCTTATCAGAATTTCCTTGGATATGCTGGAGATATTCTCGCAGTCGATGCATACGCATTGCTCGAGGGCGACTCCCGGTCGGTTCTTATCGATGTCCGAACCCAGGCGGAGTGGACTTACGTGGGGACACCGGACATTCAAGCGCTTGGCAAGACGCCATTGTTCTTGGAATGGCAAAGCTATCCTTCGATGGCGATCGACGCCAGCTTCACCGCCCGCCTTGAAGCGCTGCTCCAATCGGGCGGCGTCGAGCGGGGCGCTTCGCTCGTGTTCCTGTGCCGTTCGGGCGCGCGGTCGCGCCAGGCCGCAACAGCCATGACCAGCGCGGGGTGGTCCCCTTGTTTCAATGTGTCGGACGGGTTCGAAGGCGCGCTCAGCGAGTCACGCCGAAGAGGGATGGCCAGCGGGTGGAAGGCGGGCGGGTTGCCCTGGACGCAGACATAAAGCGCCGAGCAAATCCCGTTCCCCGGCAACGCCGCAACGTCGGCTGTCCACCCAACGCCCGAGACACGATCATGGATATGTATGACGAACCCAATCCGGATCGCTTTGACCATGGCGGTACCGGCGGTCCTCCTTTTGGCGAAGCGTGGCGGCGCTGCTGCGACCGTTTGCGCGCCGAGGTCGGCGACGCCGTCTTCAACAGCTGGTTTGGGAGCCTCACTCTGGAGTTGGTCGGATCGGGGCAGGCCCGGCTTTCCGTTCCGACACGCTTCCTCAAGAGTTGGATCGTCACCCATTATGCCGGGCATGTGGCTTCGGCGCTCAACGCCGAAGTTGGCCCGGTCGGGCAAATCCTTATCTCCGTGCGCTCGTCGCCGTCGCTCGCGCCGTTGACCAAAGGTCCACTGGCCGACTGCGCCTTGTCCGGTAAGACCCCGCCCAAGCCGCTGGAGTTGCCTGTCGATCGCGTCCCCGATCGTCGGCCGCCCAGCCGAACGCCGGCGACGGTCCCGGTTGGCGACTCCTTGACCGGGTCCCCCCTCGATCGGCGACTGACCTTCGCCACTTTTCAGGTTGGGCGGTCGAATGAACTCGCCTTTAACGCCGTACAGCGGGTAGCCAATCCCAACCGGGGCGGGACGCCCGCCTTTTGCCCGCTCTACCTGCATTCGGCCGTCGGCCTCGGCAAGACCCACCTCTTGCAGGCCGTCGCCCATACCGCAGCCCAGCAAGGGCGTTCGGTCATCTACCTGACGGCCGAGAAATTCATGTACGGATTCGTCGCCGCCCTTCAGTCTCAGACGGCGATCGCCTTTAAGGAGCGGCTGCGCGCGATCGACCTCCTCATCTTTGACGATGCGCAGTTCCTGCAGGGGAAAAACATTCAGGCTGAATTCGGTCATGCGCTCAACGCCTTGCTTGACGCGGGCCGCGAGGTGATCGTAGCCGCCGACCGTCCTCCGAACGATCTGGAATTGCTCGACGAGCGCATACGCTCGCGCCTGAGCGTCGGCCTTTGCGTCGAGATCGGCGCGCTTGACGAGCCGTTGCGGCTGAAGATCTTGGAGGCGCGGGTCGCCGCCGCGCGCGCGGAGGAGCTTCATTTCGACGTTTCGCCGACCGTTCTCGCCTTTGTCGCCCGCGCCATTCGCTCGAACGGCCGCGATCTGGAAGGCGCAGTCAACCGGCTCAGGGCGCATTATACGCCGACGGGGCCTGCGCTCACGGTCGAGACGGCGGAAACCGCCATCCGCGACCTCATTCGCACGCACGAACTCAAACGGGTGAAGATCGAGGATATCCAGAAGCTGGTTGCGAGCCACTACAGCGTCTCGCGGGCCGATATCCTCTCCTCGCGTCGCACCGCCGCCGTCGTGAAGCCGCGCCAGGTGGCCATGTTCCTCGCGAAGATGCTCACCCTGCGCTCGCTGCCGGAGATTGGCCGACGGTTCGGCGGCCGTGACCACACGACGGTCCTGCATGCGGTGCGCAAGATTGAGGGCCTGTTGCAGACCGACACGATCCTGCGTGAAGAGCTTGAGCTTTTGAAACGGATGCTCCAAGAGTGAGGAAATTTGGTTCGCCCGCGGGCAGTTGAACCTAGGGAGGGCTCGTCTCTCCAATTGCGGGTCCCGTCGATCCTGACGCGCGACGCGCTTTTGCGACCCCTGTTCAGAATGGTTGTCTATAAGATCGTCGCCACTGAGGAATGGGCCGAGGCCGAGGCGGCCGGCTCTTTCATGGGCGCATCCGTCGACCGCGCCGACGGCTTTATCCATTTCTCGACTGCGGAGCAGGCGCCGGAGACGGCGGCCAAATGGTTCGCCGGCCGGGGCGATTTGACCCTGGCCGCGGTTGACGCGGAAGCGCTGGGCGAGGACTTGCGCTGGGAGCCGTCGCGCGGCGGCGCGCTGTTCCCTCATCTCTACGCCGCCCTGCCGATGAGCGCCGTGGTCTGGTCGCGCCCGCTTCCGCTGGGAGCGGACGGCGCCCATGTTTTCGGGAGCCTTGAAGCGTGAGGCTGGCGAAAGTCGCGAGCCGGGTTCTGAAGCGGCTGCCGCCGGAAACGGCGCATCGGGCGGCGATCAACGCGTTGAAGATCGCGCCGCCCGCGAACGCGGCCTCTTCCGATCCGCGCCTCTCGGTCGAGGTCCTGGGCTTCAAGTTCCCCAATCCGCTTGGGCTCGCCGCCGGCTTCGACAAGAACGCCGAGGTTCCGGGCGCGATGCTGAGACTCGGTTTCGGCTTCGTCGAGGTCGGCACGCTGACGCCGCGGCCTCAAGTTGGCAACGCCCGCCCGCGGCTGTTCCGATTGCAAGAGGACGCCGCGGTGATCAATCGCTTCGGCTTCAACAATGCAGGCTTCGAGCGGGCTCGCGCGCGGCTCGAGCGGCGGCCGCCTGGCCTCATTGGGGTCAACCTCGGCGCCAACAAGGACGCCGCCGACCGCGTCGAGGACTATGCGCTCGGCGTCAGGACCTTCGCTCGCGTGGCCGATTACCTGACGATCAACGTTTCGTCGCCCAATACGCCGGGATTGCGCGACTTGCAGCAGCGCGAGGCGCTCGACGACCTGATCGCGCGGGCCGTCGAGGCCCGCGACGAGACCGAGCCGCATCGACCTCTGATGCTCAAGATTGCGCCCGACCTCGACGCCCGCGGCCTCGAGGACATCGTCGCGACGGCGCTCGTCCGCCGCATCGACGGCCTCATCGTCTCGAACACCACGGTCGCCCGGCCCGGGACCCTGACCTCCAGGAACCGCGGCGAAAGCGGCGGCTTGTCGGGGCGGCCGCTGTTCGAGCCGTCGACGCGGCTGCTGGCCCGCGCCCATCTCCTGACTGGCGGGGCGATGCCGCTCATCGGTTGCGGCGGGGTCGAGGATGCCAAGACGGCGCTGGCCAAGATCGAGGCGGGCGCGAACCTCGTGCAACTTTATACCGGCCTCGTCATCAAAGGGCATGGAATTGTCGAAGAGATCCTCGAGGGCCTCAGCCGTGCGGTGGAAGCCCGCGGGCTGAACCGGATCGGCGAACTGGTCGGCGCCCGGGCGAGCTTCTGGGCCGGGCTCGAACGGACGGCCGCCGACGAGGACGCCTACGCAACCTAGCCCGAGCGGTGGCTTTGCGCCTAGACAGGTCAAACCCATGGGCGTGTGTCGACTGGCGGCAAAATCCACCGAAATAAAAGCGAATAAACGCTAGTAAGTGCTAGTAAGTGCTAGTAAATTTACTAGCGTTTACTAGCGTTTATTTTTGCAAAACGAGACTTTTCAATCACTTACAGCCGATAAAAATAAAAAATCCGGCTTTTCTCATCTCTTACGTGAAACCCTCTTCATGCTATCCTCGTCCCCTTGCCTGACCCAACCGGGAGCGCCCGGCCAGGCAGGCTCGGCTCGCCTGGGTCGACCTCATCTGAAATCCATAGCACAGATTTCTCTTTTTGCAAAGTAAATGCACTGCGCGCGATCCGCTCGGGCGACGGCGCCGCCCCAAGTGCATTCGCTTCCGCGAGGAAGCGCGCGATGAGGTTCAGTCTTTCCACAGCGGCTTTTGGCTAGACATATATGTTGGCGAGTTATCCACAGGCTGTGGACTGCGCCACTCGCTTCCAGGCGTGGACGCACGTTTGCGGTTGTGCCGGCGTACCGACACCTCTCGATGGCGCGGCGGCCCGACAGATCCTGCACCGCGCCGATCCATTCCGGCGCCGGCAGGTCACTATGCTCGGCGCGCCGGCGCGGAGACCGCCGACTGATCATTCCGCACCGCCGAAATGGAACCTACGGGCGCCCGGTGACGTTCGAGATTGCCGGAGGCGATCGATGGCTCACCTGCGCTACGCGTCCACGATCGAAGACATGGGTCAGGACGGCCGGATGGCGGCGCTGCGTCAGCGGCGCAATGGCGAAGCGCTTGCGCAGCCGAGAGCGGCAGACGCGCTGGCGTGATGTCCAATGTCCGTCAGTGTCGCCACCTCCGGGCAACGGTCTGATCGTCAGCAGTCGGCCGCCCGGATCCTCATCGGAACCTCGGGCTGGAGCTACCGGTCTTGGCGCGGGCCCTTCTTTCCGACGCGGCTCGCGGCAAGACATCATCTTGCATATTACGCGAGCCAGTTCGAAACCGCGGAACTGAACGGCGTCTTCTACCGGACGCCGACCACCGCCGCAGTCGAAGGTTGGCGAGATCAAACCGGACCCAGCTTTATTTTCGCTTGGAAGGCGTCGAAATTCATTACCCACTGGAAACGCCTGTCGCAAAACTCGGCCAATAGCCTTGAGCTTCTCGAAGACCGGCTGTCGATTCTCGGCGACAAGGCGGGCCCCGTGCTCTTCCAGCTGCCGCCCAATTTCGAGGCGGATGCGGGGCGACTCTCCGCGTTCCTGACGCTTCTTCCCAAGGGGCGGCGATACAGTTTCGAGTTCCGCCACCCGAACTGGTATGCGCCGGAAATCCTGAAGGTATTATCCGACCGCAACATTGCGCTCTGCATCTCGGATCATCATGACGCGCCCGCGCCGTGGGAGCGGACCGCCGACTTCGTTTATCTGCGAGGTCATGGGCCCCAAGGCCGTTACAAAGGGCGATATCCGGCCGCAACGCTTGGCGCCTGGCGTAAATCAATCCGCCTCTGGCAAAGCAGAGGCTGCGACGCTTACGTCTATTTCGACAATGACCAGAAAAGCGCTGCGCCATTGGATGCGCTCGCCCTGCGCCGTCTGCTTGCGGATTAACTGTCGGCGCTGAGGACTTCCGCTAAAGCATGGCGCGTTCGGATGGAGACGTCATTGCCGGGAGCCGTAGGGCGTCGAAAGACGCCCGTCCTTCCGGACGGGCTACGGCGACGCGATCCAGGGGAACGTAGGGCGCCCTTCGTTCCCTGGATTGCTTCGTCGCTCCGCTCCTCGCAATGACGATTCCGCCTGAATGCGCCATGCTCTACGCGACAAGTTCAGGCTCCAACATCGACGTCTCGATGACGGCTTGGTTCTTGCGGTCTGCGTTTCCCGCCAGACTCATCCGCCCGGAATAGCAATTCGACGTACCGTTTCAGGTGGTCGAGGCTTTCGGCCGCCGCCGCGGCGCTTCCTTTCGCCTTCGCCAGGATGAAGCTGCCCTGGATCACCGCCTGGAGATGCAAGGCGAGGCTCTCCGCCGTCCAGCCGGAAACCCCGTGCTCGCGCATCGCCGCGCGAATGTCGGCCTCGAGCGTCTTGGCGTGGTTCTCGATGTTCCCCGCGGCGGCGGCGCTCACCTCAGGATGCGTCTGATAGGTCTCCTGGACGATCGTGCCGACAAAGCAAGTGAAGTCGGGCAGGTCGCCCGTCAGCATGGCCTTGCGGAACTCGATGTAAGCAATCAGGCGGCTGAGCGGGTCCGCGGCCTCATGGTACGGCGCCGTGGCGAACAGGGCCGACGTCATCGCCTCCCAATGCGCGACCGCCGACAACGCCAGATCTTCCTTGCTCTTGAAGTGATGGAAGAAGCTGCCCTTGGTCAGTCCGGCCTCGGCGCAGACGTCCTCGATCCGGGTCGCGGTATAGCCTTTGGCGCGCACGACCTTGAGCGTCGCGTCGAGGAGCTTCGTCTTGGATTCGTGTTGATGTTGCATGATCGTGTCGGTTGCGGGTATCTACCCATACCAACCACTTGGTATGGGTGTCAAGCGTGTCGCGCCCCAAGCATCGTCGGAACGCGTTGCCGTCACGCCGAGGCTCTGTCATGGGAAACGCGGTCCTTTTGAATGGGAAGGGAATCGATGAAGCGGCTCAAGGGCAAGGTTGCTTGGGTCACCGGCGCGGGAAGCGGCATCGGGGAAGCTGGAGCGCTCGCGCTCGCCGAGGAAGGCGCGAGCGTGATGGTGACGGGGCGGCGAAAGGAGCCGCTCGAGGCGGTTGCCGCCCGGATCGCAAAAAGCGACGGAACGGCGCGTGTCCATGTCGGGGACATGACACGCCCCGAAGACGCGTCCCGGATTGCGGAAGCGATCGAAAAGGAATTCGGCCGCCTCGACATTCTCGTGAACAATGCAGGCTCCAACATCCCGGATCGAAGTTGGAAGAAACTTACAGCCGCGGGCGCCGACGAGCTCATCCGCGCGAACCTGTCGAGCGCCTTTCATGGCGCGATCGCGGTCCTGCCGATCATGCGCAAGCAGAAGGACGGCGTGATCATCAACATCGCCTCGATCGCCGGGCGGTTCGTGAGCACGCAACCCGGCGTCGGCTATATCGCGGCAAAGCATGGCGTCGTCGCTCTGAGCCATAGCATCAACATGGAGGAGTGCCGGAACGGCATTCGCTCGACCGCGCTCTCTCCGGGTGAAGTGGCGACGCCGATCCTCGCCAAGCGCCCGGTTCCCGTCAGCGACGAGGACAAGGCGCGGATGCTGCAATCGGAGGACCTCGGCGATCTCATCCGCTACATCGCCTGCCTGCCGCCGCGCGTGTGCCTCAACGACGTCTTGATCGCGCCGACCTGGAACCGGGCCTACATTTCCGCGCAGGACCAGGGGTTCTAGTTTAGCGCGCGCCGTCATCGCGAGGAGCGAAGCGACGTGGCGATCCAGGGTGCGTAGGGCGCCCGGCGACTCCTGGATTGCTTCGCTTCGCTCGCAATGACGGCCGCAGAACCCAACCGTTACGAACGAGCGTGTTCGGACCGAAGCCAGGCCTGAATGCGGCGTGGACTCTCGTCGATGATGCCAGAGATCGCGTCGCGGCTTGGCTGTTGGTTCTTATAACCGCGCGGACGCTTTTCGGTTCGATCAGTGGATTTCGCGAGACTGGCTCAGCGCCTCGCGCATGTCGCGGCTCGTGAAGCCGGGAGCGCGCGCCCGGTCGAGGATCACCTTCTCGCGCCGGGTCAGAAGGTCGATCGCCTTGGGCAACGCGCGCACCGCCTCCGCCGGGATGACGACCGCGCCATGCACGTCGGCGTGGATGACGTCGTCGTGGCGCGCAAGCATGCCGAAAATGTTCACCTCGCACTTCATCTGCGTCATGTGCACATGCGCGTGGCTTGGCCCAATTCGACTGCCCAGAATTTGGAAGCCGGGGGCCAGCATGTCGATGTCGCGGAACGAGCCATTGGTCACGCAGCCCTTAACGCCAAGGGCGGCGTGCACGGCCGTCTGCACCTCGCCCCAAAACGCGCCGAAGCCGGGCCGGTCATCCACGTCCTGGATGATTGCGATCGTCGGCATCGCCCCCGCGGCCACGTAGTCATACCAGTCTTCCCGCGGGGGGATGGGTCCGCGCGGCGGCTCCTTGGCCCGGATCATGCCGGTCCGGGCGAGGCCGACGATCGGCGGCAGCTTGCGGTCGACCACGACCACCGGCTCGACGGTGAAGCCTATCGCCCGTCTCTCCGGCGAGACGATCTCGAGCCCGTTGCAGATCGTCGGCGTGTCCCAGGCCTTAAGCGCCTCGAGGTCTTGGGCGGTGAACGGATAGTCGGTCATTCATGTTTCCTGAGGACGACGAAGGTTGGGTTATAGCCCGGACTTGATCGCTTGGAGGATCTGGAAGCGCGTCTCGTCATTGCTCGCGACCGAGATGACGAAACGGACCCGCCCGTGCGCAGAGGTGTCGGCATAGCCGGCGAGCGTGCGGATTCCGGCCATGGTTCCGCTCTTGTTCAAGCCGCCGTCATGGCCATGGAGCAGGGCGGCATGGGGCGCGAAGAGCTCGAGCACCTTGGCGAGGCCGCGCGCCGTGAACCGGGTGTCGCGGCTGATGCCGGAGCCCTCCTCGAGATGGATGGCGCCAGCGAGGCCGTGCGCCGCGAGCATTGTGTTCGCGACCTCGAGCGACTTCGCGAGACTGACCGGCCCTCCCAGCTCATGGGCGCCGATCTCCAAGAAGACCTGGTTGGCGGTATAATTGTTCGAATCGAGAAGGAGTTCGGCCAGGATCTCCGAGAGGCTGCGCGACTGCCGGTGGACATAGATCGGCTCCAGGCCCTTGGGCACGGCTCCGATCGAGATGTCGCCTTTCACGCTGCCGCCGGCCCGCTGGATGAAGGCGGCGATCAGTTCGCCGGCGTACCGGAGGCCGACCGTAGGGTCCTGGCCAAGACTGATGCGGCCCTCTCCGTCGGGCGGGCCCTTCGCGAGGAACCGAGCGGTCGCGATGGGAGTGATCGGGGTCTGCTCCTCCGCGGAGCGCACCTCATTGCCGATGCGCTCCGCGTCGATCGTGTTGAAATTGACCCCCAGCGCCGAATTCAGCGCGTCGTAAGCCGTGCCATCATCCTCGATGCCCGGGATGTGCAGGTTTGAAGGATAGTAGCTGGCGTCGACGACGAGGCCCGTGATCGGCGCCTTGCCGATTTTGGCGACGAGCGCGGCCGCAAGCGGCGCCAGACTCCTCCGAGATCAGGTAAGGATCGCCGCCGCCCTTAACGTAGAGCACGCGCTTGTCGTCGAGATAGAAGCGCGTCTCGAAACGGTAGTCGGCGCCTAGCGCCTCCAGCGCGAGCCAAGCCGTGACGATCTTGGTGACCGAGGCCGGGACGAAGGGCTTGTCGGCATTTTGCGCGATGAGCTCATTGCCCTTGGAATCCACCACGAGCACGGTCGCCGATGGCGCGAGCGCCGCGACCGTCTCCTTGACGCCGGCGAGCGCGGGAGCTGGCAAGAGGAGCAAGACGAGAGCGAGCAGACGAGACCGCATGGCGACTCCGGTTCGGGAACGAGCGACGCGGCGGCCCGCTCCACCGATGCTTGAAGCGCCGAATCGAGCGCTTCGAGCGCCAGCTTATACGTTCCTTGTGGCGAACTGCCGCAACCGATATCGAACCCTCAACGCCGCTCAGGCTGGCGGTTACCCGTCAGCGGCCACGGCGAGCGTTCAGGTCGTCGGCCAACCGCGCCCGCGAAGAAGCTGCGGCGCGGGCGATCGCGCGCCTTAAACCCTTGCCCTGCGCCGCGTGATGGAATCAAGATGGAGAAAGCTTGAAGGGAGTAGGGCGCCCGCCCGCTCGGCTTAAGGAGCGCGCGCCTAAGCAACGCGTATTCATGAAAGGACGCCTGATGCTCGCCGAGACCCAGCTTTTCATCGACGGTGAGTGGCGCCGCGGCCGGGGCGGCCAGGCGCCGGTGCTCAACCCGGCGACCGAGGAGACGATTGGCTCGCACGCTGTCGCCGACAAAACCGACCTCGACGACGCCTTGGCGGCGGCGGCGCTCGGGTTTGCGAAGTGGCGCAACACCTCGGCCTTCGAGCGGTCGAAGCTCATGCGCCGCGCCGCCGAGCTTCTGCGCGAGCGCAACGAAAGCGTCGCGCGCGCCATGACGATTGAGCAAGGCAAGCCGCTCGCCGAATCTTCGGATGGAAGCCGCCGCAGGCGCCGACGTCATCGATTGGTTCGCAGAGGAAGGCCGGCGCGCCTACGGGCGCATTGTCCCCGGCCGCGCCACAAATGTCAGCCAGTTGGTGGTCAAAGAGCCGGTTGGTCCGGTGGCGGCGTTCTCGCCGTGGAATTTCCCGATCAATCAGGCCGTCCGCAAGATTTCCGCGGCGCTCGCTGCAGGATGCTCGATCATCATCAAGGGCCCGGAAGATACGCCAGCGAGCTGCGCCGCGCTTGCCGCCGCCTTTGCCGACGCAGGCCTTCCGCACGGCGTGCTCAATCTCGTGTTCGGCGACCCGGCGGCGATCAGCGCTTATCTCATCCCACACCAGACAATTAAGAAAATCTCGTTCACGGGGTCGACCGCGGTCGGCAAACAGCTGGCCTCGCTTGCAGGTCTGCACATGAAGCGAGTGACAATGGAACTCGGCGGCCACGCGCCGGCGATCGTGTTCGAAGACGCTGACATCGACCGTGCGGTCAAGGTCCTAGCGGCGTCGAAGTTTCGCAACGCCGGACAGGTCTGCGTCGCCCCGACTCGGTTCCTCGTGCACGAGAGCGTCTATCCCAAATTCGTCGATGGTTTCGTCACAGCCGCGAAGTCGATCAAGGTCGGCGATGGGCTCGCCGAGGGCATAACAATGGGGCCTGTGGCCCACGGGCGCCGGCTGGAGGCTATGGAGGCGCTGACAGCGGATGCGGTTTC
This sequence comes from uncultured Alphaproteobacteria bacterium, assembly GCA_963696665.1. Lineage (GTDB taxonomy): Bacteria > Pseudomonadota > Alphaproteobacteria > Rhizobiales > Beijerinckiaceae > Roseiarcus. The sequence goes on along the minus strand of CAVOLE010000005.1, from coordinate 280,372 downwards.
TCGCGGCGCTAAGGTGGCGTGCGGTGGGGAGCGAATTGGCAACCGCGGCTATTTCTTTGCGCCGACCGTGCTGACTGACGTTCCCATGGGGGCCCGCGTCATGAACGAGGAGCCGTTCGGCCCCATCGCCTTGATGAGCCCCTTTAAGGATTACAGCGCCGCGATCGGCGAAGCGAACCGGCTGCCTTACGGGCTTGCGGCCTATGCTTATACAAAGTCAGCGAAGACGATGGCGGACGTGGGCCGGGACGTGGAAAGCGGAATGGTCTCGATCAACCACCATGGGCTCGCGCTGCCGGAATTGCCGTTCGGCGGGGTCAAGGATTCCGGCTACGGCTCGGAAGGCGGCGCCGAGGCGCTCGAGGCCTATCTCAGCCCGAAGCTCGTCACCCAGATGACGTGATGCTGATGAGGCATGCATGCGCGACCGTGCGCTTCAGGATTGTCCCCAAAGGGGCGGTCTGATGAACGGCGCCGAACTCATGGTGGCCGCGCTCGAGAACGAGGGCGTGCAGCAGATCTTCGGGGTTCCCGGCGAAGAGAACCTCGACGTGGTCGAAGCTCTGCGCCGCTCGAAGATCAAGCTTCAGTTGACCCGCCACGAGCAGGCGGCGGCTTTCATGGCGGCGACGCACGGGCGGCTCACCGGCAGGCCCGGCGTGTGCATCGCGACGCTTGGCCCTGGCGCGCTCAATCTGACAACCGGCGCCGCTTACGCGCTGCTCGGCGCCATGCCGATGGTGATGATCACGGGACAGAAGGGGATCTTGAGCCGCAAGCAGGCCGGCTTCCAGGTGGTCGACATCGTTTCGGCGATGACGCCGCTCACCAAGATGGCCGATCAGATCGTGAGCGCCGCGACCATCCCGACAATGGTGCGGGAAGCGTTCCGCGTCGCGCAGCTCGAACGGCCGGGCCCGGTTCATCTTGAGTTGCCGGAAGACATCGCGCATGCGGCGGCGCCCGACATGGCGCCGATCCCGCCTCACCGGATTGATTTGCCCATCGCCTCCAGCGCCGCGCTCGATCGGGCGGCTCAGCTTATCCTCGGCGCGAAACGGCCGCTGATCATGCTCGGCGCCGCGGCCAGCCGGCCGTGGCTTTCCGACGCCCTGTCGGAGTTCGTCACGCGGGTGCGGATCCCGTTCTTCAATACGCAAATGGGGAAGGGCGCCGTCACCGGCGGCTCGGACCTCTACATGGGCACTGCCGCGCTATCGGAACGCGACTACGTTCATCGCGCGATCGATCGGGCGGACCTGATCATCGCCATCGGCCATGACACGGTGGAGAAGCCGCCCTTCTTCATGGGACCGGACGGGCCGACGGTGCTGCATGTCGGCTATCTGCCGGCGACGGTCGAGGAAGTGTACTTTCCGCAAGCGGAACTCATCGGCGACGTCGGCCCCACACTCACGCTCTTGGCCGATCGCCTTCAGGATCGATTGCCGAGAGCGCAGGCGCTCCTTCATCTCCGCGAGGACATTCTCGCTCACATCGCCGACCGGGCGGAGGAAAGCCGCTATCCGCCGACGCCGCAGCGGATCGTCCACGATGTGCGCCAAGTCATGCCGGAGGACGGGGTCGTCTGTCTCGACAACGGCATGTACAAGATTTGGTTTGCGCGCAACTATCGCACCCATGTCGCGAACACGCTTCTGCTCGACAACGCGCTCGCCACCATGGGCGCCGGCTTGCCCTCGGCGATCATGGCCGCGTGCCTCAATCCGGACCGCCGCGTGCTCGCCGTCTGCGGCGACGGCGGCTTCATGATGAACTCGCAAGAGCTTGAAACCGCCGTGCGGCTCAAGCTCAATCTCGTCGTGCTGGTGCTCGTGGACCACGCCTACGGCATGATCCGCTGGAAGCAGGCGGTGGATGGATTCCCCGACTACGGCATGACGTTCGGGGATCCGGACTTTACGGCTTACGCAAAGGCCTATGGCGCGAAGGGCAGCCTGGTGGAGAGCGCCGACGGGCTCGCGCCCGCGCTCGAATCCGCCTTCGCCAGCGGCGGCGTGCATCTGGTGTCGACGCCGATCGACTATTCGGAGAACGAGCGGGTGCTGGTCGACGAATTGCGCGCGCCAGGTGCGGTCGGCGCGGGGTGACTAGAACGAGTGACGAGATTGGTCGCACCGCGATCGTCATTGCGAGCGAAGCGAAGCAATCCAGGAGTTGTCGGCGCCCTTCGTTCCCTGGATTGCTTCGTCGCTGCGCTCCTCGCAATGACGGTTTCCTCGGACGCCACTCGCTGGAGACCGGTTGCTCCATGCACATTCAGAACTCGACTTCCAGCCTCAGCTTGGCGAGCTCCCGCGGGAATTCGTCGAAGTCGAGCCGGCCGACGGGCGTTTGCGCGAGGAAGGCGGCTGAAAGATCGATCTTTTCGTTGATCTGGTAGTGGAACGTCGGCCCGAGGTAGAAAGCCTGCCCCTCGAATCCGCGCGGGACGAGCCCGCCATAGGCGCGGTCGTAGTCCGCCTCCGCGCCGAACATCAGAGCCGGCGTCGGGCGATAAGAAAGCGCGGCGGAAGCGGAAAGCACGCCCGTGTCCTGCCACGGCTGACCCGGAAACCGGGCGCCATCCGGCGCGTAGACGAGATTGATCGCGCCATAAAGTCGACGGTCGCTGGAGATGACGTCCGCAATGGCGCGGAACGCCGTACTGAAATCATTGGCCTGCCGCCCGGCGTCGGCGATGGAATTGTATTCGGGCTCCGCCGTCACCGTCACCTGGATCGGAAGATCGGCGGTCCGGTGCATCACCACGTAGCGGAGCTCAACCGAGGCGCCCATGAAATTGACGCCGGCGAAATCGGGCAGGCCGGGCACGCCGTGGATGTCCTGGCCGAGGACATGCGCTCCGAACTCGACTCCAAGCGAATTGGTCAGCGTGGGTTCGAAGATGATTTCCTGTTCGATCGAATTGTAGACGCCCTGCTGCCTGCCGAAGGACCCGGTGGTCTCGAATTCGAGCGACCGATCGCCTTGCTCGCCCACGTCCGCCCCCTCGAGGAAGCCGAACAGGTTCTTGGTGTCGAGCGCATAGAAGGGATTGGTCGCCGCCGTCTCCGAAAGCTCATCGTCGTCGGCCCTCGCCAAGGAAGGGGCGCCGGCGATGGCGATGGCGACGCCCAGCCAATGGAGCGCGGGCCATGGACGAGGGCGGCGAACCGCTGGCGTCATCCCCCTCACACCAGCATTTCTAGGCCCTTCTAGCCGATGTGCCGCTTGAGAAAGGCTAATGTCTTCTCGTTGAACTCGCTCACCCTTTCATAGATCGGGGCGTGGGCGCACATCGCGAAGATGACGAGCTCGCTGTTCTTGACGCCGCTCGTGAACGGCCCGACGAAGCGAGTCGAGGTCACCATATCATGTTGGCCGAACGTGATCTGCGTCGGCGCCGTGATCTTGCCGAGCTGCGCCAGCGCGTCATGGGCGATGACGGCGTCCGACTGGCGAAGGAAGGCGTCGACCGGCTGTCTCGGCCGGCTGCGTACGAAGGCGGCCAGCTGGTCGATATATTCGGGCTTGGCGGCGTAAAGCTCGGGCGTGAAGCAGAATGGAAAGATCCCCTGGATGATCATTTCCTGCACGTTGCCGAGCGCCTTGGCGATGATTTGCCAGTCGCCGAGGATGACCTTCAGGAACGGATCGCTCTTCGGCCAGCACGAGTGCAGCGACAGCGTCTTGACCCGCTCGGGGTATTTGCTGGCGAGCCACAGGCCAATGGCGCCGCCCAATGACAGGCCGCTCACATGCGCCTTTTCGACGCCGATCGCCGCCATGAAAGCGGCGACGTCGTCGGCGAACAATTGGGTCGAATAGGGCCCGTCCGGCTTGTCGGTCTCGCCCGCGCCGCGGGGATCGAGCGAAATGCAGGTGAAATGCTTGGCGTAGTCGGCGACCTGGAAGGCGTAACAGGCGTTGTCGGCGGCAAGATAAGGAATGAGCACGAGCGGCTCGCCCGATCCTTGGGTCTCGTAGTTGATCGTGATGTCGTTGACTTTGACCTTGGGCATGGACGCCTCCCAGACCGCCGATGCGCGCGACGCTACGCCCTGGCGCCAAATGAGGTCAACGGAAAGTCCGTCAACGATCTCTGACCCGGCGGCGCAACTGATCGAAATAAACCGATGTGAAGAGGCTCAGCTCGCCGCGCCGCCTGCTTTCGTCCAGGCCGACATGCCGCCCTCGAGATGCCGGGCTGAGGCGAGGCCCTGGTCCTGGGCCGCCTGCACCGCCATCGCCGAACGTTCGCCGAAGGCGCAGTAGAAGACGATCGTCTTGCCGGACCGCGCGAGCTCGTGGATGAGGCCGCCTTCGCCGATATGGTCCTGAAGCTCGCCATAGGGCGCGTGAAGCGAACCGGGAATGGCGCCGGTGCGCTCGCGTTCCTTTTTCTCGCGCAGGTCGATCAGCGCAACGTCCGACCGCCCGAGGAGCCCCTTCGCCTGTTCAGCCGAAAAGGCCCATCCCTTGCGCGCCACATCCTCCTGATGCAGCCCCTGATGGATGTTGGCGGGAATGGCGACGTCCATCATTTTCGGATTGGGCAGGTGCAGGCTCTCCATCAGCTTCGCGTATTCGTCGGCGTCACAAACCTGAAGGCGCGGATTGAAGCGCTTTTCCTCGCCAATGGAGCTGACGGTGTCGCCTTTGTAATCGTGCGCCGGAAAGACCAGCGTCTCTTCCGGCAATCGCATCAGGCGCTGCAAACTCTCGTATTGGGCGCGGAAATCGCCGTTCTGGAAATCGGTGCGGCCGGTGCCCCGAATGAGCAAAGTGTCGCCGGTGAACACCCGATCGCCGAAATGGAAGCTGTAGGAATCGTCGGTGTGGCCGGGCGTGTAGAGCACGTCGAGGCTCAAGCCCTCGACGCCGAGCTTGTCGCCGTCAGCGATGCGCATGGACACGACATCGACCTTGCTCTGCTCGCCCATGACGGTCACGCAGCGCGTGCGATCGCGCAACGCTCCGAGCCCGGTGATGTGGTCGGCGTGCAGATGCGTGTCGACCGCCTTGACGAGCTTGAGATCGAGCTCCTCCATCAGCTTGAGATAGCGGTCGACCTTCTCCAGCACCGGATCGATGATGAGCGCCTCGCCGCCTCGCCGGCTTGCGAGCACGTAGCTATAGGTGCTCGAGACGCTGTCGAACAATTGGCGAAAAATCATGCGCAGCCTCCCCAACGCCGCCCGATTTTCGACCTTCCGCGGCCTCTATTTCAACAGCGCCTCATAGCACATCTTGCCTCATCGGTCGTCCCCAATCCTTAGGGGACCACGTCTTCAATCACCTCGTAGTGCAGCACGCGCGCATCGAAATCGATGAGCGCTGCGACCGCGCCGGGTTCGACGATCGCCTTGGCGATGTCGCTCCCGGCGAAATCCTGGATTGCGCCGATCGTTCGCCAGCGCGTGAGAACGAGAAATTCAATCGTATCGCCGATCCCACGCTTGCTGAGTTGCGCGCCCAGAAATCCGGGAATGCGCGCCAACTCCGGCAGCACTTTCGTGCGAAAGTGTGTCGGGTAGGCGTCGGCTTGCAGTGAGCTTGCGCGTCCGCGCCATTCACGAAGGATCATCCGGAGCCTATGGGCTTCCGGACGTTTTGATCAGATGGGCCTGCTGCAAAGCCATAAATGCGCCTCCGATCACGGCGGGACCGAACTTGTCCTCGCCGTTCGGCGGCCGACTGTTGACCGCGCCGGTAATGAGAAGATCGTCTTGCGGCCAATAGGCGAAGATCGTTCGGAAGCCCATCGTCTCGCCCTCGTAGAACCAATAGGCGCCGCCCAGCTCCTTTCGATAGAAGCGGCCAAGGCCAAGGCCGAAGCCGACCGGATCACCGGCGGAGACCTCGGAGAGAGGCGCGCCCGTCTTGTTCGAGACGAGCGTGGTCATCTCCTTGAATTGCTGCGCCGGAATGACGCGCGACCCGAAGAGAGCGCGGATCCATAGAGCGAGGTCGTGAGGGGTCGATACGATCGCCCCCGCCGCGCCGGCCCAGGACAGGTTCTGCGTCCGCATGTCCTTGCCGATAAGCGGCGCGACTGTCGAAACGCGGCATGGCTGCGGCTGGTAGTCGAGGCAATCCTTGAGCAGGAAGAGCGCGCGGGGCACGCGCGCCAGATGGGGGCTAGCCGCCGCCGGCCCCGGATGCGGTCCGTTGGCGTAGAACGTGTCACGCAATCCGAGCGGCTCGAGGATCATTGTCGTCAGCGCCTGCTCGTAATCCATGCCGGAGGCAGCCTCGATGATGAGGGCGGCGAGGATGTAGTTGGTGTTGGAATAGAACCATCCCGAGGCCGGCGGAAAATGCTGGCCATTGCCGGGATCGACAAAGCCGATCAGATCCTTGTCGCGGAATTGATGATGGATGTCGGCCGCCTGGATCTCGCCGATAGCGACCGTCTCCGAATAATTGGGGATCGGGCTCGTCATTTGGATGAGCGAGCGGATGGTCACGTCCTTCCATGCCGTATATTGCGGCAGCCATTTTCCGATCGTGTCGTCGAGCCTGAGCTTGCCTGCCGCCTCGAGCTTGAGGATCAGCGCGGCGGTGAATTCCTTGGTGTTGCTGCCGATCTGGAACAACGTATCGGCGCCGATCGGCTTTAAGTCGGCGAGCCCATCGTCGCCGGCGAAGACAGCGATGATCGGGCGCCCGGCGCCGCGGTCCACCTGCAACGCGGCGCCCGAGAGCCCCTCGATCGATGCGCGATCCTTGACATAGGCGTCGACGACCCGCTGCAATTGAGCGGTCAGCGCCGCCTCATCGGCCTTCGGCGTCGCAGGGAAAATGAGAGCGGCGCTGAAGAGCGCGAGAACGAGGACAGTCTCCGCCAACCTCACGTAAGCCACTCCTGGTCTCGCGCAACATGGGGCGCGCCGCCGCCGAAGCCCCTTCTATTTTCCGGTGCGTCCGCGCTCAGCCCGGCTGCTTGGCGATGCGGATATAGGGTTTGGGCGACCGCCAGCCTTCCGGCCACACCCTCTTGGCCTCGTCGTCGCTGACCGCGCTGGAAATGATGATGTCTTCCCCCGGCTTCCAGTTCACCGGCGTGGCGACCTTGTGCTTGACGGTGAGCTGGAGCGAATCGATCACCCGCAGGATCTCGTCGAAGTTGCGGCCCGTGGTCATCGGATAGGCGAGCAGGAGCTTGATCTTCTTGTCGGGCCCGATGACGTAGACCGTGCGCACGGTCTGGTTGATCGCGGGCGTCCGGCCCTCGGAGGTTCCTGGCTCCTCCGCGGGCAGCATCTCGTAGAGCTTGGCGACCTTGAGGTCGTGATCGGCGATGATCGGGTAGTTGACCTTCGCGCCTTGAGTCTCCTCGATGTCCTTGAGCCAGCGCGCATGGGCCTCGCTCGGGTCCACGCTCAAGCCGATGAGCTTGACGCCGCGCTTGGTGAACTCGGGCTCGATCTTGGCCATGTAGCCGAGCTCGGTCGTGCAAACGGGGGTGAAGTCCTTGGGGTGGGAGAACAGGATCGCCCACTTGTCGCCAATCCATTGATGGAAATCGATTGGCCCCTGCGTCGTCTCGGCGGTGAAGTTGGGCGCGGTGTCATTGATGCGAAGAGCCATGGAATCCTCCTTGAGCTGCCTCAAGTCCAGCATTATTATATACTTTGTCAACCCAAATGCACATCGGGTCGGCGCTGGGCTAGGCAACGAGCATGCGGCGGGCCTTCCGGCGCGCGACCGTTACGGCCTCCTAAGCGTTCGCGCAAGCGTCCGGCCGCCGGGACGTTGGCCTTCTTTTCCATACGATTTATGATCGGCCCATGACGGAAGCCGAGATCGCCAAGCTTGCGACCTGGCTCGCGAAAGCGGGGCTTGAGGGACGGAGGGAGACCGCGCTGGTCGAGGGCTTTTGCAGTCGTGCGGTCGCCGGCGGACTGCCGCTCGCGCGTGTGATGCTGCTCGTCGACACCCTCCACCCCATCCATGAGGGCCGCGCGTTTCGCTGGGAGCGCGACAAGCCGGAAGCGACGCTGACCGAGTATGGGCGGACGGCCGAAGGAGAGGCGGCGGAACGCTGGCGGACGAGCCCTCTCTACCGGCTCGTGACGAGCGGCGAATCGCTATTGCGCCTCCGTGTGACCGCGGAGACCGAAGTCGAGTTTCCTTCCTTCGCCGAGTTTCGCGAAGCGAAGTTCACCGACTATGTTGCGATCATCAACCGCTTCGCCGAGGACGGGGTGATCGGCGAAATGGACTGCGTGTATTCGTACTGGACGACGGATCGAGCCGAAGGTTTTTCGGACGATGAGATCGGCGCGCTGAAGCGGCTCACCCCTTTCCTCGGGCTTGCGATCAAAGCAGCGTCCCTCGCGCGCATCGCGGAGACGCTGGTCGAAACCTACCTCGGACGCGACGCCGGCCGGCGGGTGTTGAGAGGCCGCATCGAACGCGGGGTGACGGACCGGATCAACACCGTGCTGTGGTTCAGCGACTTGCGCAATTATACCCGCATCTCCGAGACCTCTGCCCCGGATGAAATCATTCCGCTTCTTAATGACTACGCCGAGGCCGTCGTCTCCTCGATCCACCAGAACACCGGCGACGTCCTCAAGCTGATCGGCGACGGCGTGCTCGCCATTTTCCCCGCCGAGGAGCGGAGCCGCGCCTGCGCCGCGGCGCTCGACGCCGCGCGGGCGGCGCAGGAGGCTGTGGCGGCCTTGAACACGCGCCGGTTCGAGAAAGGTCTGCCGGCGACCGACATGTACCTTGGGCTCCATATCGGCGAGGTGTTCTACGGCAACATCGGCAGCAAGGAGCGCCTCGATTTCACTGTCGTCGGCCCAGCGGTCAACGAGGTGAGCCGGATCGCGGCGATGTGCCGGTCGGTGGACCAGCCCGTCCTCATCTCCGCCGCATTCGCCGAATCCTGCGCCGAGCAGCGGCGGGCGTTCGCCTCGGTCGGGCGCTTCGCGCTGCGCGGCGTGGGAAGGCCGCAGGAGCTGTTCACGCTCGATCTTCGCGAGAGCGCGGTAGCCGGTTAACGCCGTCGATTGATCGCGGCAGGCGGACCCGCAACAAACGACGGAAGTGGGCGTTCTCCAGAAAATCGTGGAGATCGCACATGAGTTCAGACGAACGCTTCCCCTATTCCCGCCGCGCAATCGTCGGCGTCGGGGGCATGGGCCTCGTGGCCGCCGCCGCGCCGGCCTTTGCGCAGGGTTCGAAGGAACGGCCCCTCTCGAAAGACAGCGAGGCGCCTGAAGCCCTGCAGGATCCCCGCACCAAATATCCCAAACCGCCGTTTCGCCGACAGGAGCAGCCTTGGCCGGGGCTCGCCAGCCGAATGGATCCGCGTCCGGATCACGGCGAGACATCCTACCGCGGGTCGGGCCGGCTCGCCGGCCGCAAGGCGCTGGTGACCGGCGGGGATTCGGGCATGGGCCGCGCCGCCGCGATCGCCTTCGCGCGCGAAGGCGCAGACGTGGCGATCAATCATCTGCCGGCGGAGGAGCCGGACGCGCGCGAGGTCATCGACCTCGTGAAAGCGGAAGGCCGCAAGGCGCTGTCGATACCTGGCGATATTCGCGACGAAGCCTTCTGCAAGCGTCTCGTCGACGAGGCGGTTCGTGGCTTAGGCGGCCTCGATATCCTTGTCAGCAATGCTGGACGCCAGCAGAGCCGGCCCTCGATCCTCGATGTTTCGACCGAGGATTTCGACGCGACGATGAAAACGAACATCTACGCGCCCTTCTGGATCATCAAGGCGGCTCTGCCGCATATGCCCCCGGGTTCGGCCATCATCGGGACGGCCTCTGAGCAGGCCTATGACCCCTCGCCCGATCTCTATGATTATGCGCAGACGAAGGCCGCGACCATGAATTACGTGAAGTCGCTGGCGAAGCAGCTCGCGTCGAAGGGCATTCGGGTGAACGCGGTCGCTCCCGGGCCGATCTGGACGCCGCTGCAAATCAGCGGCGGCGCGACGCAGGAAAAGGTGGAGAAGTTCGGCGGCCAAACGCCGCTCGGCCGGCCGGGCCAACCTGCGGAACTCGGATCCATCTATGTCCAGCTGGCGATGGCGGATGCGAGTTTTGCGACTGGCCAAGTCTATGGCTCCGCCGGAGGAAGCGGGCAGCCGTGACGGCGGGCGCTTGACGCGCCTACCGCCCAACCTGATAGGACGGGCGGATGATTCCGCCCGTCCCTTTCGTGCTTAAGGTCGAGCGTCTCGAAAAGTCGTTCGGCGACGTGCGAGCGGTCGATGGCGTAAGCTTTCACGTCGCGCCCGGGGAGATCGTCGGCCTGCTTGGCCCGAACGGGGCCGGCAAGACGACGACGATCAACATGATCCTGGGGGTTCTCGAGCCGAGCGCTGGGCGGATCGAGATCGAGGGGATCGACCTCGCCGCCGACCGCAGCAAGGCTTTGTCCTGCACCAACTTTGCCGCCGTCTATGCGCCGCTGCCCGGCAATCTCACGGTCGAGCAGAACCTTCGCGTCTTCGGCATGCTTTATTCCGTCCGCGATCTGTCCGCTCGGATCGAGAAGCTGCTCGAGGTCTATGATCTTAAGCGTTATCGGCGGACGAAGGCGGGCGTTCTATCGTCCGGCGAGCAGACGCGCCTTTCTCTCGCCAAGGCGATGCTCAACCTCCCGCGGCTGCTCCTGCTCGATGAGCCGACCGCCTCGATCGATCCTTCGAACGCGCGCGACATTCGCGCCGGCATCGCGAAATTCGTCGACAACGGCCTTTGCGGCGTGTTGTGGACGAGCCACAACATGTATGAGGTGCAGGCGGTCTGCGATCGCGTGCTGTTCCTGTCGCATGGGCGGATCGTGCTCGAGGGCGATCCGAAAACGCTGCCAAAGGAACACGGCGCCGAGAGCCTCGACGATCTCTTCGTAAATGTCGCGCAAGAGGCGCTGCACAACGGCGCCCGGCCATGAACGCCTCCCGTATCGGCGCCGTCGTGCTCAGGATGTTCTATCTCTATCGCGGCAGCCCGCAGCGCATCTTTCCCATCTTCATCTTTGTCGCGATCGATATTTTGGTCTGGGGCTTTCTCACCCGCTACCTCAATTCCGTCTCGCACGCGGACTTCAATTTCGTGCCGGCGCTGCTCGGCGCGGTCCTCTTATGGGACTTTCTGACCCGCGTTATGCAGCAAATCACGATGACATTGTTCGAGGATGTCTGGACGCGAAATTTCCTCAATTTTTTCGCCTCCCCCTTGAGAACGTCCGAATATCTGGTCGGCCTCCTGATCGTCGCGATCATCACCAGCGGGTTGAGCCTCATCGCGATGATCGTTCTGGCGCAGATCGCTTTCGGATTGTCCTTTTTCTCTTATGGGATTGCGATCGCTCCTTTTCTCATGGTGCTGTTTGTCACCGGCATTGCGCTCGGCGTCGCGGCGTCGGCCTTGGTGCTGAGGCTCGGACCTGCCTCCGAATGGCTCATCTGGCCGATCCCGATGCTGATCTCGCCCTTCGCCGGCGTTTTCTATCCCGTTACGGTTTTGCCCGGATGGATGCAGGCGATCGCGCTCATCCTGCCGCCGGCTTATGTGTTTGAAGGCATGCGCTCGGTCGTCGCCGGACAAGGCCTTCCCTGGGATCGCCTGGCGATCGGAGGAGCGCTCGCTTTGGTCTACCTTGTGCTCGCCTGTTTCTTCTTCTTCTCCGTTTACCGCTCCGTGATCCGCAATGGCCTGATCGCTCGTTACAGCGCCGAGACTGTGACCTGAGACTGCGGGCGGGCCTTTGCGCACCTAAGCGCGTTGCGCTACTAGCCTTCTCCTGGCGGCGCGGCCGCATGATAGGGAAGCATCGGCATGATCAAGTTCTATTATCACCCGTCGCCAAACCCGGCGAAGGTCGCCTTATTCCTCGAAGAAGCCGGCCTCGAATACGAACTCATGCCAGTCGACACGCGCAAGGGCGAACAGCACTCGCCAAACTTCCGGGCGATCAATCCGAACGGAAAGACGCCAGCGATCGTGGACGGCGAAGCGACCGTCTTCGACTCGAGCGCGATCCTGCTTTATCTCGCCGAGAAGACGAAGCGCTTCCTCCCCGAGAATACGCCCAAAGCGCGGGGCGAACTCCTGTCATGGCTCTTCTTCGTTGCAAGCGGCGTCGGGCCGTATTCCGGCCAGGCCTTCCACTTCAACGCAGCCGCCCCTGAGAAGATCGAATACGCGATCAATCGATACAATTTCGAAACCCACCGGCACTGGAAGATCCTCGACGACCGGCTGGCCGGACGGAAATACGTGCTCGGCGACACGTATACGATCGTGGACATGTCGATTTGGGGCTGGAGCTCGGCTGCTCCTTTCCTGTTGGGCGCCGAGACGTGGTCAAAGATGGCCAATGTCAAGCGGCTCGTCGACGAGATCAACCAGCGTCCGGCCGTCGCTCGGGTCAACAAATTGAAGGAAAAGCACGCCTTCAAGCAAGAGTTCGACGACGAGGCCAAGCGGCACCTGTTTCCGCATCAGACGCAAAAGGCAGGCTAACTTCGCGCTCGCGTCGGCGAGTTAGACCGCCTTGCCGATCAAGGCGCCGATCCCCGCCGTGACCGCCATGGCGAGCGCGCCCCAGAAGCCGACTCTCAGCGCCGGTTTCATCATCGGGGCGCCGCCCGCCCAGGCGCCGAGCGCGCCAAGCGCGACGAGAAAAATCAACGCGGCGGCAGGCACGACTTTGACGACGGCGCCTTGCGGGGCGAGAAACGCCGCCACGGTGGGCAGAGCGGCGCCGACCGAGAAGGCGACTGCGGATGCAAAGGCGGCCTGGATCGGCTTAGGCTCAGTGTCCTCGCTGAAGCCGAGTTCGTCGCGCGCATGGGCCTCGAGTGCGTCCTTGCCCATGAGCTGGCCAGCGACCTCATGCGCAAGCTCCGGCTTCAGACCCCGCTCTTCGTAGATATGGGCAAGCTCCTCCTTCTCCTCGGTCGGTCGCTCGCGGAGTTCGCGCCGCTCGCGCGCGCGGTCCGCCGCCTCGGAGTCGGCCTGCGAGCTGACGGAAACGTATTCGCCGGCCGCCATCGACATTGCGCCCGCCGCCCACCCGGCGACCGCGGCGGTCAGAATTTCGGCCCGCCCACTCGCGGCTGCTGCGACTCCAACGATGAGGCTTGCGGTCGAAATGATCCCGTCGTTGGCGCCGAGGACCGCCGCCCGCAGCCAGGCGGTGCGATTGACATAGTGCGATTCCGCTCCAGACATTGCGCCCCGTCAGTCGGACAGCAACCGTGTCTCGCCGCCGGTCGCGCTGATCAGTTCGACGGCGTTGCGGTCGAAGCTCGTGAAAATCCGGCCGCCGGCTCTCCGCCCTTCGAAAGCGATGACTCCGTCGGCGAAATCGCCACCCCTTTCCAGAACAGAGAGACCGGCTTCCAACGCGGGCCGGTCGACCGAGACGCTTTCGCTTTCGGCCAGTTTTCGCATCGCGGCGGCGACCTCCGTCGCCTTTCTCTTATAGCCACGCGTCAACACCCAGACGAACTCACAGAGAGCAGGAAGCGTGACGGCGACCGCTTCCGCCTGGAGGAGCGCAGCGACCGCGAACCGGCTCTGAGTCGTTCGCCCAGGACCGCCGCACGCACCAGCACGTTCGTGTCTGCGGTGATTCTCACCGCTGACCCGCCCAGCCCTCGCTCGCGATCGCGCTCATCTCTTCGACCGAAAACTCGGCGCCCCGGGCTCTTTCAGGCAACCCACGAACGCTTCGAGACTTGCGCCGGCCTTAGCCGGCCTCACTTCCACGCGGCCAGGAGCAACGAGCTCGACCGTGATCCTATCGCCCGGCCGAACGCTTGAGCGGTCCAGCACCGCCTTGCGGAGCGTGACCTGCCCCCTCGAGGTGATCTTCAAAGTGCTTTTCATAGCCGGCCCGTAGCAGACGTCGATGATGACGCCTCATACGCTCATCGCTCCTGTTGGTAAGGCGCAATCGCCTTACTTTCAAGAGCGCCGCAACGCGCGAAGGTCCCGGGCCGACACTCACGACACCCTTGAATGCGCCAAATTGCGATTGGCCGGCAACCCATGGATGGGCGTCAACCGCGCGATCGGAGTTTTACCGCGCGCAATGACGATTTCCTCGCCGGCCTCAACTCGAGCCAGGAGCTTGGAAAGATTCGTCTTCGCATCGTGGATGGTGACGGTGGGCATGGGGAGGCTTTGTGGTTGGTCTGCACATTAACTAAGTTTACTGCGGGCGGCCATCGCCCTTGCGAACAAAGCGCGAAACATGATTGCGTCGACCCATGTCGCTCGCCCTGATTCGCTCGAGCCCGGCCGTCGATCTCAATCCCGAGCAACAGCTCGCGGTCGACTATGGGATCGGCGATCCGCAAGGGCCTAAGCCCTTGCTCGTCATCGCCGGCGCGGGCTCGGGCAAGACGGCGATGCTGGCGCATCGGGTGGCGGCGCTCATCCTCTCAGGCGCCGATCCGAAGCGCATCATGCTCGCGACCTTTTCGCGCCGCGCGGCGGCGGAGCTTGGCCGTCGTGTCGAACGCCTGCTCGCCCGCCGTCTCGCGCCTGAGGCCGCCGCCGCCGCGACGCCAGCCTATGCGGGGACGTTTCATGGCCTAGGCGCCCGCCTCTTGCGCGAATATGCGACCCGCCTCGGGCTCGATCCGCAATTCACCATCCACGACCGCGAGGATTCGGCCGATCTCATGAACTGGGCGCGGCACGAAGCCGGCCTCGGCGATTCGAAGGAGCGGTTTCCGACCAAAACGACATGCCTTGCGATCTATTCGCGCGTCGTCAATGCGCGCGGCGAGCTTAAGGAGACGCTCGGCAAGTGGTTTCCTTGGGTCGCAGCGCACGAGGAGCCCTTACGCGCGCTGTTTGCGTCTTACGTCGAGATGAAGCAGCGCCAGAACGTGCTCGATTACGACGACCTTCTGCTTTATTTCGCCCAGATGCTCACCGAGCCGGCGATCGCCGCCGAGGTCGCCGCGCGATTCGATCATCTCTTGGTCGACGAATACCAGGACACCAACGCGCTGCAGGGCGAAATCGTGTTGGCGCTCAGGCCTCACGGGCGCGGCCTGACCGTGGTCGGCGACGACGCGCAGGCGATCTATTCGTTCCGCGCTGCGACCGTGCGCAACATCCTCGACTTTCCGGGCGCCTTCGATCCACCGGCGCATGTGGCGACGCTCGAGCGCAACTATCGTTCAAGCGGCGCTATCCTTGCCGCCGCCAATGCAATGATCGCGCTCGCGCCTGAGCGCTTCGCCAAGACCCTTTGGACCGAAAGGCCGCATGGGTCCCTTCCCCAGCTGGTCGCCGTTCACGACGATTCCGACCAGGCCCGCTTCGTCGCAACCCGCGTGCTCGCCAATCGCGAAGCGGGCGCTTCGTTGAAGGCTCAAGCGGCGCTGTTCCGCGCCTCCCACCATAGCGCAGCGCTCGAGCTCGAACTCACGCGTCGTAATATTCCGTTCGTCAAATATGGCGGTCTCAAGTTTCTCGACGCAGCGCATGTCAAGGACGCGGTCGCGCTCATGCGCTTCGCCGAGAATCCGCGCGATCGCGTCGCGGGCTTTCGCGTCGCCCAGCTCATGCCCGGCGTCGGGCCGAAGGTCGCCGAGCGCATTGTCGCGGCCGCGGCTGCCGACGATGGCTTCGCGACGATGGCGGCGCTGTTGACTCCCGCCCGAGCGCGCGACGGCTTTCCTGCCTTCGCCGATCTCATGCGCCGGCTCGCGTCGCGCGCTGCGCCGTGGCCGGCGGAAATCGCCGACGCCGTCGCATGGCTCATGCCCCTCATGGAGGCCCGCTACGATGACGCGCGCATGCGCATGGGCGATCTTGAGGCGCTCGAGCGCATCGCGGCTTCGTTCTCGTCGCGCGAGCGTTTCCTGAGCGAGCTCGCGCTCGATCCGCCGGACGCGACCAGCGACGAAGCGGGACCGCCGCTGAGGGACGAGGACTTTCTCATCCTTTCGACCATCCATTCGGCCAAAGGCCAGGAATGGCGCTCGGTGTTCGTGCTGAATTGCGTCGATGGCTGCATTCCCTCCGACCTTGCGACGGGTTCTTCGGAGGAGATCGAGGAGGAGCGTCGCCTGCTCTATGTCGCGATGACACGGGCTAAAGACGAGCTCGCGCTTGTCGTTCCGCAGCGCTTCTATGTCCACGGGCAGCCGCGCAATGGCGACCGCAGCGTGTACGCGAGCCGCACCCGCTTCATCCCGCCGCCGCTGCTGAAGCACTTCGACCGGCAGACTTGGCCCGAAGCCGAGTCCGCGCCACGGCGCGCGGCGGCCGACGGCCCGCGCGTCGATCTTCAGGCGCGCATGCGGGCGATGTGGCGCTGAGGGGGCCGGGGTGGAAACTCGGGGCAGCCCACCTTACGACTGCACCTCGATCGTCGCCGTCGTCCCCGCGATGAGGCGGACGCCGTCCGGCACGGAATCGATCGCAATGCGGACGGGCACTCGCTGCGCAAGGCGCACCCAGGTGAAGGTCGGATTGACATTCGCGAGTGTTCCCGCCGCGTCTGTGCGCTCGCGATCCTCGATGCCTCCGGCGATGCTTTCGACATGCCCGCGAATCTTTAAGGCCTGCCCCGGGAACGTGACTATTGCGGGCGCCCCAATCCGAATCCGCGGCAGCTTGGTCTCCTCAAAATAACCCTCGACCCGGAGCGAGTCGGTATCGATGAGAGCCAAAGCGGGTCTTCCGGCGGACACGAAGTCCCCGGGCCGAAGAGACAAATTCGAGACGATGCCGTTGGCGGCAGCATGCACTTCCGCTCGGGCGAGATCGAGTTTCGCGGCGTCCCGCGCCGCCACGGCCCCCTGATAGTCGGCCTGCGTCCGCAGGCTCGCCGCGCGCGCTTCCTCGATTTTCTGCTGCGACGTTACGCCGACGAGCGCGTCATAGCGCTCCTGGTCGCGCTGAGCCTGGTCTCGCATCGCTTGAGTCGACAGCACGGCGGCCTCTGCCTTCTCGACGGCTATGGTGAAGCGCTGCGGGTCGATGCGAAAAAGCAGGTCGCCCTTCTTGACCTCGGCGTTGTCGCGGATGGCGACTTCGCTGACGAGGCCCGATACGTCCGGGGCGACGTTGATCACATCGGCGCGCACGCGCCCGTCCCGCGTCCAGGGTTGCAGCATGTAATGATCCCACAGCCAGAAACCCGCAGCGATCGCCGCGGCGACAATGGCGAGGGTAGGCACGGTCCGGATAAGGTTGATGACAAGCGGTCTCATGTTCGGCTCGAAATCGCGGCGATGCCGCCGAGCAGCAGAACGAAAAGGGCGGCGTTGAACAAGGCCGGACGCCAGATGAGGCCGTAAAACCCGATCCACGAAAGCAGGCGGCGCAAAATGAGCATCACGACCAGCGCAAGAAGCGCCGAGACGATCAGGCCCGGGGCTAGGATCCCGCCGATTGCGATTTCGAGCGGGATCACCGATGGCCTCCGAGAAAGTCGGCGTGGTTGGCCGCGGCTTCGCCAATGTCCTCCATCAGCACGGCTGTCCGCAACGCGTCTCTGTGCGCAGGCGTTTCGGAATCAGCCTGCCGCATGAGGCGACGGACCGCAAGCCTGCAAAGGCGCGCGAGCCTGAGCGGCTCGCCGTCGGCGAGCCGCCTCAACACGGTGTCGACAAGCCGATTCCTCGAGCCGCGGGGCGGCGTCGCAAGACCGATTGCGGCGTGGCCGATCCTCAGCGCAGCGAGCATGCCGCGAAGATCGCGTTCAGCTTCGGCGGTCCAGATGGCGTCGCTGCCGGCGAACTCGCGCCCCATTCGGTCCGCGGCGCGTGTGAGCCATACGTGCTGCGACCAACGATAAGGATTGCGGCCGATCGCCTCGAGATCGCGCCGGATCGAAGCCCGCAGCCTCTCCCGGTCCTCAAGCGGATCCTGCGGCAGCACAAGCGCAAAGACGACAGCGCCGCAGGCGATGCCGATCAAGAGCGCAATCGCATCGTTGAGGAATGAAAGCAGGTCCGCCCGCGCGGCGTTGTCCGGGCCGACGAGGTCTATGAAAAACATCGTGAAGCCGGTCGCGACCGCTGCTGTGCTCGGGCGCTGCATCGCAAGCCCGCCTGCTATGAGGAACGGCGTGAGGACAGCGGCGAGCATGACGAAGTCCGACATCTGGTGCAACAGAACGAAATTGCAAAAGGCGGCTGCCAGCACGGAAAGCGAAGCGCCCTTGAAAAAGCCTGCCCCGGCGGCAATCGCATTCCGCCGGGTCGCGAACAACGAGCAAACGACCGCCACCATCGCCACAAACCCGCCGCCAGAAGGCCAGGCGGTGGCGACCCAGAACGCAGCCGCGGCGAGCACGGCGATGAAAGTCCTGAGGCCGTTCCGGACCGCGGCGCCCCAGTCGATGTGGGCATGAAACCGCATGCGCGACGCGGGTGCGTGCGGGTCGTCGAGCAAAGCTCGTCGAGTGAGCGACTCGTGCGCGCTCGCGATCAGGAATTCCAGGCGCTCCGAGAGCAGGAGGCGCGAGAAGGAGGGTCCGCCGGACGTCGTGGCCTGCTTCGCCTCGGTTCTGAGATGGGTCAGGAGCTTCGACCCTTCCTCCGCCCCTGTGGCCGGCTCGTCCGCGATACGATCCATCAACCGCGCCGCCTCGCCGATCAGCTCGCTGTCGTCGCCGTAACGGTCGCTATGCTCTCTCAACGTTTGGGCGGCGGCCAGCTCGCCTAACGCGGCCGCGACCGCGCCCCGGAGATGCCCGAACCGGCGGCGGAACGCGGGTGAACTCGTCGCCGCATACTCCCCCGCCGTATCGAGTTCGACAACTTGTGCGAACAGCTGCTGGAGAGCGTCGTAGCTGCCTCTTCCACGGAGTGTCTTGGCGCAAGTTTGGGCAGCTTGGCGGAGGAAAGCGTCCAGCGCCTGCGCGACTCCAACGAAGGGGTTTCCGAGGTAAAAGACGTTGCTGAAACCGGCTTCCATAACAACGCCGAGCGCGATGCAACTCACGCGCGCCACGGCGGTGTCAAAAACGCTGGCGGGTTCGGCGGAAGCCGCGACGGCGATGATCGCGGCGGTATATCCGGCGAGGACCGCTCCGTAAGAACGGAAATTGCGGAGCGCGCTCGAGGTCGCAGTGCAGACCGCCATCCAGACGGCGAGAGCGAGGAAAAGGAGCTCCGGCGCCTGGGCGAACAGGGCGATGAGAGCGACGCCAGCGCCGGCGCCTATGATCGTGCCGATTAGGCGATACTGGCTCTTTGATAGGCTCATGCCGCGAGTGGCCTGGGCGACGATCCAGACCGTCATCGGCGCCCATTTCGGCTCCTCGAGGTCGAACCGGAAAGCAACATAGAGAGCCGCCAGCGACGCCGCGGTCGTACGCAAGGCGAAGCCTAGCGAGTCCCAGGTCACGCCCGCCGGAAGCGCCGCCGAGACGCCGACGAGCCCAAGCCATTGCTTCTGGGACACGGCCGCCATGGCCTAGAATGAAGCCCAAACATTGCAGGGAAGCAACAACTGACTGAGGCATAGAGTTTGGTCCCCCAGTGGTCGGCGGCAATTTTATCGCCGCCTTCCCGGGTCCGCGCCGAAGTTACGATAAGCCGAACCGGCGCCTGTCATTACCTCGTTCCCCCTTGCACTTCGGCCTGATCTGTGGTGGTGACATGTCAGAACAAAAGCGGACGGGCGAAACGTCAGCGTGAACCGGGTCGAGCGCAGAGGAAGCAAGGCTTGCCGATTCTTGAATTGAACGCAGTGTCGAAACATTTCGGCGCGATTCATGCGCTGAACGAAGTCGACATGGCGCTCGAGGCCGGGGAAGTGTTGGGCCTGATGGGCGACAATGGCGCCGGCAAGTCGACCCTGGTCAAGGTCATCGCCGGCAATTTTCCTCCGACCCACGGCGAGATTCGCATCAACGGCGATGCGGTGCATTTTCACAAGCCCGTCGAGGCGCGCCAGAAGGGGATCGAG
The DNA here is from genome assembly GCA_963696665.1 of uncultured Alphaproteobacteria bacterium. Classification (GTDB taxonomy): domain Bacteria; phylum Pseudomonadota; class Alphaproteobacteria; order Rhizobiales; family Beijerinckiaceae; genus Roseiarcus. The sequence continues at coordinate 260,447 of CAVOLE010000005.1, read as the reverse complement.
GTCGTCTACCAGGACCTGGCGCTCTGCAACAATCTGTCGGCGGCCGCCAATGTGTTCCTCGGGCGCGAAATCAAGCGCGGCGCGGGTCCGTTACGATGGCTCGACCATAAGGCGATGGCCAAGCGGGCCGGCGAATTGTTCAGCGAGCTCAAGTCCGAGACAAGGCCCAGGGACCTCGTGCGTCAGATGTCTGGCGGTCAACGCCAGGCTGTCGCCATCGCCCGCACCCGGCTCTCGAAGGCGCGGCTCGTCTTGATGGACGAGCCGACCGCCGCGATCTCGGTGAGACAGGTGGCTGAGGTATTGGAGCTTATCCGCCGGCTGAAGGATGCGGGCATGGCGATCATCCTCATCAGCCATCGTATGCCGGACGTGTTCGCCGTCTGCGACCGGGTCATGGTGATGCGGCGCGGCAACAAGGTCGCCGACAAGGCGATTCATGCGACGAGCCCGGAAGAAGTGACCGGCTTGATCACCGGCGCAATCCACGCGGCTTGAGGAGCTGTCCTATGGCAAGCGAAGCGCCGCAAGCCAATGTCTCGATCGAATCGGTGCTGGGCGTCCAGCAACACACCTTTTTGCAACGCTTCACGAGCTCCCAAGCGTTCTGGGTGACGGTAGCGCTCATCATCATTTGCATTGTGATGAGCTGGCTGCAGCCGGCGTCGTTCGCCACCGCCGACAATTTCTATAACACCACGCGCAATTTCTCCTTCATTGGCATCATGGCCCTCGGCATGACTGCGGTGATCGCGACAGGCGGCATCGATCTCTCGGTCGGCTCGATCATGGGTCTGACCGCCGTCTCGTGCGGCCTCGCTCTTGAAGGCGGCTATCCCGCCTGGACCGCCGTGATCGTCGGCCTGCTCGCGGGAGGCGTCGCAGGGCTCATCAACGGGATTATCATCGCTTATCTTGGACTTTCCCCTTTCGTAACGACGCTCGGAATGCTGGCGATCGCGCGGTCGGTCGCGGTGGTGCTGTCGGGTAACCGCATGCTCTACAACTTCGGTCCCGGCGGGCCCGGCTTCAAGACCCTTGGCAGCGGCGCATGGCACATCACGCCGCATTTCGAGCTGAGCTATCCGCTCCTGTTCCTCATCGTTCTGACCTTCATCGTGGGGCTGGTCTACAAGATGACGAGCTGGGGTCGCCACGTGCTGGCGATCGGCGGAAACGAACAGGCGGCGCTGCTCACCGGCGTGCCGGTCAACCTCATCAAGGTGCAAGTCTATGTGTTCTCCGGCCTAACGGCGGCTTTCGCCGCCATTCTCTCCGTTGGCTGGGCGGGGTCGGCGATCAACGCCCTTGGCGCCACCTACGAACTTCTGGCCATTTCGGCCGCGGTGATCGGCGGCGCAAACTTGATGGGCGGCGAGGCCAGCGCCTATGGCGCGTTCATCGGCGCGGCGCTCATCTTTACGATCCGCAATTCGCTTCTGATGGCGGGCGTCGATTCGAATTGGCAAGGCACGTTCGTCGGCTTGTTCTTGATCGGAGCGGTTTACCTCGGGAAACTTCGAGGAGCGAAACGCGAGTAACCCCGCAAGGGGCCGCGTCTACCTGGCCAGCAAGGCCGTGTTCAACTGGGAGGAAGAGAATGTTGAAACTTGTGATGATTGGCGCTGTCGCCGCCGGGGCGTTGCTTGCGGTCTCGGCTTCGGCGAGAGCCGCAGATCCCTATACCTTCGCGCTCGTGCCGAAGAACACCAACAACCCATTCTTCGATCAGGCGCTCGCCGGCTGCAAGAAGGCCGAGAAGGAGCTCAAGGGCGCGATCAAGTGCCTCTACATCGGGCCTGGCGAACATGGCGGCGGCGACGAGCAAGCGCAGATCGTAGCCGACCTCGTCACCAAGAAAGTCGACGGCATTGCGGTCTCGGCCGCCAACGCGCCGGCGATCGCCAATGCGCTCAAGGACGCCGCCGCCAACAAGATCCCGGTCCTGACTTGGGATTCGGACCTGCTGCCGCAGGACAAGGGCCTGCGCGCCGCTTATGTCGGCACCCACAATTATGACATCGGCGTCAATATCGCCAAGCTCGTCATGGCGATCAAGCCCAAGGGCGGAACGATCTGCATCCAATCCGGCGGCGCCGCGGCGTCTAACCATAACGAGCGCATGCAGGGGATTCGCGACACCCTTGCGGGTAAGAAGAGCGCCGAATCACCCGGCGTCCGCCTGACCGGACAGAATGGCTGGAAGGAAGCCGATGGCTGCCCGCTTTACACAAATGACGACTTTACGGTCGCCAATCAGCAGCTGGAGGACATCCTCAATAAGTATCCCAACCTTGATGCTTTTACGCCGACAGGCGGCTTCCCGCAGTTCCTGCCGGACGCCTATGCGAAGACGGCCGTGAAGTACAAGGACAAGATCGCCTCCGGCAAACTCGCGCTCGTTGTCGCGGATACGCTGCCGGTCCAGATCGATCTGTTGAAGAAGGGCCTCTCCTCCGGCCAGGTCGGCCAGCGGCCGTTCGAGATGGGATATAAGGCAATGTACTTCCTGAAAGACATGAAGGACGGCAAGGCGCCCCGGCCGACCCGACCTATACCGGCCTTGACGTTTGCACGCCGAAGACGGCCGACACTTGCGTTGGCGGCGGCAGCTAAGCCTCGCATGACGTGATGACGACGGGGGCCGGCCTCGCGCCGGCCCTTTTTTTGCGCCGGTCGTCGGCGCCCCCGCATCCAAAGCCCAGCCTGAGCAGCCACGATCTGCCCGGCCGACTCCTTTACGTTCCTTACAATTGCAGGATCGCACGTGCGTGGTCAGCGCTTGCGCCGGAAACCTCACAGCCGCCGATCCGCTGCGTCCGAATAAATTGTCCTCATGGAGTGTTTTTAGCGCGCGACGGGGCTGGCGGGAAATGCGCAACTTGCGGAGACGCATGCGCGATCCAGTCCGAACGGAGGCGACCATGAAATCGAGCAATTTCCTGAAATTGGCCGTTGCGCGTTGGCCCGGGGTCGGGATAGCCGCAGCGGCGCTTGCGGCGGGCGGAGCCGCGCTCGCGCCTATGGGCGCGCAGGCGGCGGGCTACAGCTTCCAAACGATCAACGATCCCGCCCAGGCGCCCTTCATGGGCACGAAATTCACCAACCTGATGGGCATCAACAGCAGCGGCGACTTAATCGCCGGTTTCTACGGAAGCGGCCAAGCCGGAGATCCCAACACGGGCTTCTTGCTTACGTTGCCCACCAAGACGTTCACCCCTGACAACTTTCCTGGAATGCCGCAAACCCAAATAACCGCGCTAAACGACATCGAAACGCGGACGGGGTACACGTACCCGACAAACCTGGGGGTGCCCTTCGATTTCCAGTTTGGCTTCTACGAGCAGGGCGGGGCATTCACGATGGTCAACAACCCCAAGACCCCCGACTGCAGTGTCTCGGGCGCGTGCGACTCGGGCGTGATAACCGAAAACCAGTTGATCGGCGTGAACAACAAGAATCTCGCGGTCGGCTTCTATAACGACAGCCACGGAGACAGCCACGGCTACACCTACAATATCGCAACGAACACGTTCTCGGCCGACATCAACGATCCGGATGCGGCGAGCACGGTTACGGCGGCGATCAACAACTCGGACGACATCGCCGGGTTCTTTACGGATTCTAGTGGCGTTACCCACGGCTTCATCGACAACGGCGGCGTCTTTTCGACCGTCGATCCGGCTGGCTCGACCGAGACCCAGCTGCTGGGGCTGAACGACAACGGGATAGCGGACGGGTTCGCCGTTATCGGAGGGGTGCAGCACGGCATCCTTTTCGACAGCCTGACAAACGCATTCACTATACTGGATCCGCCGGGGAGCACCTCGACCACGCTCAACGGACTTAACGATGCGGGCGATGTGGTCGGCTTCTTTGTCGACGCTTCCGGCAACACTGACGGCGCCCTTGGGACCCCTGTGCCGGAGCCGGCCACTTGGCTCATGATGCTCACGGGCTTCATCGCCCTTGGCTGCCTCGGCCTGCGCCATTCGCGGCGACCAGAATTCGCCTGAGTGGCGTTGGGACGCGCGCACACGGGGTGGCCGTCAGAAGGTCTCCGCGATCAGGCCGCCGATCTCCTTATGGATCGCGTTGCGCGCGTCCAACGGCGCGGCCGACTCTGTGTAATAGACCGTGGCGATGACCGGCGCGCGTTCGGGCGGCCATAGGATCGCGATCGTGTTCGTCGATCCGCGATCGCCGCTGCCGGTCTTGTCGCCGATCCGCCATGAAGAGGGCAGTCCGGCGCGCAGTCTCTTGTCGCCAACCTTGTCGTCGATCAGCCAGGTTTGAAGCTGGCGGCGCGACGAATCCGACAGCACATCGCCCAACAACACCTTCCGCATGTCCTCAGCCATGGCGGCCGGACTTGTCGTATCGCGCTCGTCCCCGGGCGCCGCTTCGTTGAGAGTGGGCTCGTTGCGGTCGAGCCGCGTCACATTGTCGCCGAGCGAGCGCGCGAATTGCGTGAATCCGGCAGGGCCGCCGATCGCCTGTAGGATCAGGTTTGCGGCGGTGTTGTCGCTCCAATCGATCGCCGCGGCGCAGAGATCGGCAAGCGTCATGCCTCCTTCAGCGACATGCGCCTTGGCGACTGGCGCATAGTCGAGCAGATCGCTTGGCCCAAAGCGGATGGTTCGGTCGAGGCGATCGGCGCCTTCGTCCACGCGCTTGAGCGTCGCGGCGGCAGCGAGAAGCTTGAACGTGCTGCACATCGGGAACCGTTCGTCGGCGCGATGCTCGATCATCGCCCCAGATCCCGTGTCGCGCACAAACACGCCGAGCCTGCCGCCCTCGCGCGCCTTCGATCTCAGCGAGCCGCTTGTTGGCAAGGCTCAGGTTCTCTTTGGCCGAGGGCGCGGCGCGCGCCCGAAGGAACAGCGCCGTGACCGAGAGCGCGGCAAGGAGGGCGCGACGGCTTACGCGATGCATGTTTGACCTCAACTGCGTTGCGAGCGATCGGCCGTAGGATTGAGGCGCTTGGATGGCGCAGGATAAAAAGCCTCGGCTCTGGCGCGACGCGGGGCGTGTCGTCTACACATGCCGATGACAAGCCGGCGCCAATATCGTGTTCGAGGCGGGGATCAAGCGCCTATGAGGGGAAGAAGCGAATGCGCTTGACTATCGTCGGCGTCGCTCTTGCGGCGCTGCTCGCGGTTTCGGCCTGCTCCAAGGGCGACAGGGGCGAGCAAGGTTCGGCCGGGCCGCCGGGACAGCAGGGTCCCGCCGGGCCTCCCGGACCGAAGGGCGAGCCGGGCGCGGTCGGCGCCATCGGACCCCAGGGGCCGAAGGGCGACACCGGCGCGGACGGTCCGCCCGGCGCGAGAGGCGAAATCGGGCCGGCCGGGCCGCCAGGACCTCCGGGTCCCCCCGGTCCCGACGGGCCGCCGGGGCCGAAGGGCGATGTGGGCGCGGTCGGACCGCCCGGTTTGCAGGGACCCAAAGGCGAGCCGGGGCTCGAAGGATCGGCCGGGCCTCAAGGACCCAAAGGCGATTTCGGCGTGGCAGGGCCGGCGGGCCCGCCTGGACCCAAGGGCGATGTCGGCGCGGCGGGACCGAAGGGAGAGGTCGGCGCGATCGGACCGCCTGGGCCTCCAGGACCTTCCGGAGACAAGGGTGAGGCCGGAGCGGCAGGGCCGAAAGGCGAAATTGGCGCGACTGGACCTCAAGGACCAGCCGGCCCGCCTGGTCCGAAAGGCGAAGCCGGCGCAGCCGGGCCTCCCGGGCTGGCCGGACCAGCTGGACCGCCTGGCCCAAAGGGCGAGGCTGGCGAGGCTGGGCCGAAGGGTGAGATTGGCGCGGTCGGCCCAGCTGGACCAGTGGGACCTCCCGGGCCCACGGGAGAAATCGGGGCGGCCGGGCCCAAGGGGGAAACTGGCGCGGCCGGACCGCCTGGGCCGGCGGGACCGGCAGGGCCAAAGGGAGAGGCCGGGATCGCCGGCCTGATCGGACCTCAGGGGCCCACGGGGCGCATAGGCCCCGCCGGGCCGGCAGGGCCCCCTGGCCCCCCTGGCGCCGTCGGAGCCCAGGGGCAGATGGGGCCGCATGGCCCTCAAGGCCCCGTGGGAGCGCCCGGACCGCAAGGCCCGCCCGGCGGCGGCGCGCGCCTCAGAGTGGTCAGCGACGCCGGCCAGGCGTCGTGCGGCGCGGGCGAGATCATGGCCAGCGCCTATTGCGCGGGCGGCGCCAGCATGCGCATCGACGGAACAACCGGCGCAAGCTGCGACGGCGGCGCCAAGGCGGTGATCGTCTGCGCGAAACAATAAGTGGCGTTCGCAATGCGGCGAGCGCTAGGATCGGACGAAGGACTTACGGCGCCGAACGAGCGCCTGACTGACTGGTGATTGAAAATTGAGGAGGAAGCGATGATTCGATCTGACGGTTCTCTATCCGGCGAAGGACGGCGAAGCCTTTAACTACGATTATTATTTCGGAACACATCACAAGCTCCTCGTCTCTCGATGGAAGCCGGAGGGGATGGTGAGCTGCGAATTCGATAAGGGCGTGTCCGATCCCGCCGGGGGCAAGGCGCCCTATCTCGCTATCGCCTATCTCAAGTTCAACTCCGTCGAGGACCTCCAAAAAGCGCTCGCCAAGCATGGCGCCGAGATCATGGGCGACGTCCCCAACTACACGAAGATCGAACCGATCATGCAGGTGAACGAGGTGATGGCGAGCTGAGGGCTATGGCCTCTTAAGGACGGAATTTGGAGCGTCGCCATTCGCGACGCAACCGTCGCTCGTTCAACGAGTCGGGTACCAGTACGCCGCCTGTGGTTTCATTCGGTCGACGACCACGAACTGGTTGGCGAACACGCGATAGGATGGGCTCTGATCGCCGTCGGGCCATTGCACGCGGATTTCCGCGCGCTCCGCCGTGCCGAGGCCGACATGGATGAAGCCCGAATGGCCCGAGGCGTCGCCGCCGCCGACGTCGACGAAGCGGGTCTGGGTGCGGGTTCCTGTCCTGATTGAAATCCGCGCCCCGACCGCGTTGCGGTTGGGATTGGGCTCGATGAGCCGGATCTCGCTCCAGTTGCCCATGGGCAACGGCGGGCCGTCGCCATGCTCTCCAGGATTCTGGCGCCCATGTTGCGCCAGAGCAGAACATTCGAGCCGCGATTGATCTGCAGGATGTCGAGCCGTCCATCGAGGTTGAAGTCCGTGATCAGCGCGCCGCGGCCCTTGGCGTTGCAGGCGATGCCGGCTTCGTCCCCGGCCTCGGCGAATTTGCCGCTCCATTGGCCGAGCAGGAGATTGCTCGGATCGTAGGCGGCGAAGTCGGGCATCTGTTCGAGATTGCCCTTCGAGACGAAGATGTCGCTGAGCCCGTCATTGTTGAAGTCGGCGAATTCGGCGTGCCACGCGGTCGACGGCCGCTTGTCGCCGCCCGCATAGGGAATATGCGCGGTGACGCCGACTTCGCCGGCGATATCGCGATAGACGGGCGCTTCGCCGCGCTCGGCCGCTTCGGGATCGAGCTTCTGCAGCTTCTCGTCACCCATCGAGGTGAGGAAATATTGCGGGTACCCGGAGCCGTCGAGATCGCCCTCGGCGATGCCCATGCCGTAGATCGACAGATGCCGCCAACCGTCCGCGCGGGTGTAAAGGCGGGGCGTCTTGCCCGGCTCGATGCGCCACATCTGCTCTTCGCCGCCGCGGTAATATTGCCGGTCGTTGGAGACGCGCAGCGAAGGCTCGCCCGACTTGTTCCAATCGGTGAACAGCATGGAGAGCGCGCAGAAGCCAGGCGCGAGCGGCGTACGCACGGAATAGTCGGGCTTGTCGCCGGCTTGAGGTCGATAGAGCGAATTGTTCGCGCATGTGCCCCAGGGCGAGCCGGGCGCGTCGCGGTCGACGTAATGGCCGATGGCGAGCGTCGGGAATTTCTGTCCCGGCTCCCATTCGGCGGCGAACGAAGTCGTCCAGCCGGAATCGCCGTCGAAATTCCATTCGTGGTTGGCGAGCGTGAACGTGCAGTTAGGGCCGCCCTTGAGCAGGAGGTTGCGACCGACCCTCAGGACGAACAGATCCATGCGGCCGTCGCCGTCGATGTCGATCGGATAGGCGCCGATGACATTGCGCAAGAGTTTGGGATCGGCGCCGATGTCGAGCGCCTTCTCCTCGAATTTGAGCTCACCCGCGGCCCTAGATTTGTTGACGAAGAGTTGCGCCGGATTCTTGCCGCCGGCCAAGAACACCGAGGGAAAGCCCGAGCCGTCGCAGTCGAACGCCGCCCCGCCGCCGCCGACGAAGAACTCCCACGGACCGTCGTAGACGCTGTGCAGGCCCGCGGCCTCCGCCTCTTCATGCATGAGGGGCACGTCGCCGAGCGGCTTCTGCCGGTCCTCGCCGGCGCGCGCTCCCGCGAGCGTGGCGAGCAATGCAAGCAGGCAAACCGCGAGGCGCATCATCGCGCCTCGATGACCAGCGAGCGCAGGAAGGCGATGACGTCGTCGCGCTTGTCGGGGTCGAGCGCTTCATACGCGTCGCGGGCAAAGCGCGCGTCTCCCCCGTGCGCCGCGATGATCTCGTCGAGCATGCGGAAGGCGCCGTTGTGGCCATATGGAGCGGTCGAGCCGACGCCCCAGAGTCGGGGCGTTAAGAACACGTCGCGCTCCACGAAGCGCTGCGCCTGCAATTCGTTGCCGAGCGAGTTGACCGTTTCGTCGACGATAAGATGGCGCTTGAGATCGCTATAGAGCGGGATCAGCCACTCGCCCTTGTCGTTCTTCTGAAGCGCCTTGGCGAAGGGCAGGGCGCCAAGATCCATGCGGATCGGCGCCTTGACCTCGCCCGAGCGCAGCGTGCCCGCCATGTCGTAGGTCGCGGGATCGGTGAAGACGAGCGACTTCAAGGGCAGGGTCTCAATGTGGCAGGAGGCGCAGCCGATCTCGTTGAACGTCTCGGCGCCCGCCTTGGCCGCCTGGCGCCAATCGTCGGGCAGGTCGGCCTTCACCGTCGGCGGCGCCAGCGTCGCCTGGAACGCCACCAGCGCCGAGACGTCGCCGGCGGTGATGGCGTCGGGCACGCCGCTCTCGGCGAAGTCGTGGCTGCCGGTCCAGCGCACGCCGAAGCGCTCGACCGCCTCCATGCCATGATGGACATTGAGCGCGTTGATGGTGAATTGCCTTAGCGACGTGAACACGCCCTTGCGGCTGAAGGGTCTCACGATGAGGTCGGCGTCGACGCCGTCGATGGCGTCGAGATCGACGATGCCGTCGGGGTGGGCGACAATCGAGCCGAACCGCACGCCCTTGGTCACGAGATCGGCGTGGGCATCCTTGGCCGTAGCGTAGGCCTCGGCAATCGCCGCGGCGCGGATGCCTTGCAGATCCGCCGTCATCTCGCGAGCCAGAAGCTCGACAAGGCCTGCGCCCATGAGCGCGATCGTGTGCCGTTCGCTCGAGAACGACGGGTCGATGGAGTCGAACTGCGCGCTTTCGAACCCTTCCGAAACGAACACGTTGGCGACGTCGTCGGCTGAACCGCCGATGACCGGATCGTTGTGACAGCCAAAACAGGAATTTGAATCCGGCCCGCTGGTGCGGCTGAACGGCGGGTTGACGCCGTTCTTGCGCTTGGTTGGGATGATCGCCTGGGTCGCCTTTGGCCGTCCGGCGCCATCGACGGTGGTGAATTTCGCCTTGAACAGTTCGCGCCCGCGCTCGATGAGGGCGGGGAGGGCGGATGGGCCCGCCGCGGCAATCGCATCGAAATCGAGATGCGAGCCGGGGGGAAAAACGCGCTCGTCCCAGCTCGCGGCGAATGCGGCGCCGACGACGAGACTGGCCAACGCGCCCAACGCGAAAGCCGCTCCCCAGCTACGTTTCATGTCCCTCGCGCCTCGCCGCTGACAGCAGGAGATCGTCGACTTCATCATTTGTCACGATCGAAGCCCTCGTTGCAAGCGCGAAACCCAAGGCGGAAGGTCGTTGCCCTCAAAATTTGAGTTGCGCCCCTCAGCATTGATTGCTACGCAAGCCGGCAATGTGTAGCGATATGGCGGCGAGCCATCTCACTCTGAAAGACATTGCTCGGGAGGTAGGCGTCAGCGTGGCGACCCTCGACCGCGTGCTGCATGGCCGGGCCGGCGTCCGGGAAGAGACGGCGCGCCGCGTCCGGGAGGCGATCGACCGACACGGATTTCGCCCCTTCGCTGCGGGCGCCGAGCTGGCGCGGAGCCGGACCCTTAAGATCGCTTTCGTGATGCCGGAAGGCTCGAACGTCTTCATGTCGATGATTCTCGACAATATCGCCGACATGTCGGGCTGGCTGACGGCGCGGCGGGCGGTCGCCGAGACGACCAAGACCAATGTGTTCAACCCCGCCGCGCTCGCCGAAGCCCTGGAATCCCTAGCCGGGCGCTATGACGGCGTCGCCGTGGTGGCGCTCGATCACCAGAGCGTTCGCGCCGCAATCGACGATCTGGTCGACAGCGGGACCTATGTCGTGACGCTCGTTTCGGACGTGCCCGGCTCGCGCCGCCATCATTACATCGGCGTCGACAATGTCGCCGCCGGGCGAACGGCCGGGTCGCTGATGGGACGGTTCGTTCAGAGGCAGGGCGGCAAGATCGGCGTCATCGCCGGATCGCAGTCGTTGCGCGATCACGCGGAGCGGATTTTCGGCTTCAATCAGGTGATGAGCCTCGAGTATCCGCACCTCGACATCCTAAGCCCGGTCGAGGGAAGCGACCACGACGGTGAGAGCGAAGCCCTCATGGCCAGATTGATGGTCGATCATCCGGGCCTCATCGGGGTCTATAATGTCGGCGCCGGCGTTCCCGGGGTCGCCAAGGCGATCACCGACGCGGGCCGCGAGCAGACCGTGACCTTCATCGGCCACGATTTGAGCAGCGTCACCCGCAAGTGCCTCATTCGCGGCGTGATGGATGCGGTCATCGCTCAGGACCCCGGCCACGAGACGAGATCCGCGATGCGCGTTCTCTTGTCCTTGATGCGCGGCGAACCGATTCTCGCCGAGCAGGAAAAGATCAACATCGATATTATCATGCGAGACAATCTGCCCTGAAGCTGAAGTCTCTTATGCGACTCTTGGCCAATTGCGCCGACGCTCGATCGACGAATAGGCTCGTCCCTCCGCCCGATCGCGGTGTTATGAGCAGTCCAATCAAGTTTTTAGTCGGTCCTTGTTGGACCTCAGGTGGAGGAAAACAATGAAAACTGCAAAAACACTGGTTTTGGGCGCGACGCTACTCGCGTCCGTCGGACTGACATCGCTCGCCGCCTTCGCGAAAGACCTGACGGTCGGCGTCTCCTGGTCGAACTTCCAGGAAGAGCGCTGGAAGACCGACGAGGCCGCCATCAAGAAAGCCCTCGCGGCGCACGGCGCCAAATACATCTCAGCCGACGCTCAGGCCTCGCCGACCAAACAGCTCACCGACGTCGAGGACCTCATCTCGAAGGGCGCCAATGTGCTCATCATCCTCGCCATGGATTCGGAGGCGATCCTGCCGGCGGTCAAGAAGGCTTCGGACGAAGGCATCCCCGTCATCGCCTATGACCGCCTGATCGAGAGCCCGAACGTGCTCTACGTCACCTTCGACAATGTCGGCGTCGGCCGGATGATGGCCAAGGCGATTGAGGCTGCGAAGCCCGCCGGCAACTACGCCTTCATCAAAGGCGACAAAGGCGACCCGAACGCCGACTTTTTGTTTTCGGGCATCATGGAAGTGCTGAAGCCCGCGATCACCGCCGGCAAGATCAAGAATGTCGGCATGTCCTATACCGACGGATGGAAGCCGGACAACGCGCAAAAGAACATGGAGCAGATCCTCACCAAGAACAACAACAAAGTCGACGCGGTGGTGGCCGAGAACGACGGCATGGCCGGCGGCGTCGTCGCCGCGCTCTCGGCGCAGGGCATGGCGGGCTCCGTTCCGGTGTCGGGGCAGGACGGCGACCACGCGGCGATCAACCGCATTGCGCTGGGCACCCAAACCGTCTCGATCTGGAAGGACGCGCGTGATCTCGGCAAGACGGCGGGCGAGGCCGCTGTCGCGCTTGGCGACGGCAAGAAGATGACCGCCATTCCGGACGTGAAGCCGTTCACCGGCGGCGCCAAGGGGATCAAGGTCAACGGCATCCTGTTGACGCCGCTCCCGGTCACCCGAGACAACCTCAATGTGATCGTCGACAAGGGCTGGATCACCAAGGCGGAAGTCTGCGCTGGCGTGAAGCCGGGCACGGTGAAGTTCTGCGGCTGAGTTGACCCCTCAAGCCCAGAGTGAAACAAAAGAAGGCCGCGCCGTTATCAAAGGCGGCGCGGCTTTGTCTTGCAACGTCCCAGTACGGCGGGACGGCGTAAGGCGAGAAAATCGGGAGGAGCTATGACCTCTGCGGCGCCGAGCGCGACCAGCGCGGCTCCCAACGAGCCGGCGATTCGACGGCTGCTGAGAGCCACCGAAGTCGACACCCGCATGCTCGGCATGATCGGCGCGCTGGCGCTGATCTGGATCGGTTTCAACATCATCACCTGGGCTCAAACCGGCGAGGGCCTGTTCCTGTCGCCGCGCAACTTATGGAATTTGAGCGTCCAGACATCGTCGATCGCGGTCATGGCGACGGGCATGGTGCTCGTCATCGTCATGCGCCATATCGACCTTTCGGTCGGCTCGATCATTGGCTTCGTCTCGACAATCATTGGGGTGGCGCAGGTCCATATCCTGCCAGCCTACCTCGGTCTCGACAATCCGGCGATCTGGATCATCGCCGTCGTCCTTGCCTTGGCGGTCGGCGCGGCGATCGGCGCCTTTCAAGGCTCGTTGGTCGCCTACATCGGCATTCCGTCCTTCATCGTCACCCTCGGGGGGCAATTGTTCTGGCGTGGCGCGGCGTGGTGGGTGACGACCGGCCAGACCATTGCGCCGCTCGACGACCGCTTCGCGCTGATGGGCGGGGGCCCGCATGGCTCGGTCGGCGCCACGGCGAGCTGGGTCATCGCCGCGATCTGCTGCTTGGGCATCGTGTTCGGCCTCTACGCCGGCCGTCAGCGGCGGGCGCGCTTTCGTTTCCCGCAACGGCCGATGTGGGCCGAATATGTGATCGCGATCGTCGGCTGCTTCGTCGTCCTCGGCGCGACCGCAATCGTCAACGCCTATCCCTGGCCTGAGCGGGTCGCCGCGGCCTACGCCAAAGCCGCCAACATTCCCGTGCCCGAGGGCGGGTTGTTCATCTCCACCGGATACGCGATTCCCGTGCTGATCGCGCTCGTCACCGGCGTGGTCATGACCTTCCTCGCCCGCCGCACCCGGTTTGGCCGCTATGTCTACGCCACCGGCGGCAACCCGGAGGCCGCCGAGCTCGCCGGCGTCAACACCAAGAAGATCACGATCATGGTCTTTGCGCTCATGGGGGCGCTGGCGGGGATCGCGGCCTGCATCGATTCGGCGCGGCTCGAACTCGGCGACCAACGTGCTCGGGCAGTTCGACGAGCTTTACGTGATCGCGGCCGCGGTGATCGGCGGCACCTCGCTCGCCGGCGGCGTCGGCACGATCTACGGCGCGCTCATCGGCGCGCTGGTGATCCAGTCGCTGCAATCGGGCATGGTGCTGCTCGGCCTGGACTTCGGCCTTCCAGCAGATGGTGGTTGGCCTGGTGCTCGTCGGCGCGGTCGGCATCGACACTTTCTACCGCCGCAGAACCGCCAAGGGTTGAGAGAATGGAAGCGAACGCTGAAACGCCGCTGGTCGAGATGAAGGACATCTCGATCGCCTTCGGCGGCGTCAAGGCCGTCGACCACGCCTATATCGACCTATACCCCGGCGAGGTCGTCGGGTTGCTCGGCCACAATGGCGCGGGCAAGTCCTGCCTCATCAAGATCCTCTCTGGCGCGTACAAGCGCGACTCGGGACAGATCTTCATCGACGGGCAGGAAGCCAGGATCGACAACCCGCGCGACGCCAAGCACTATGGCATCGAGACGGTGTACCAGGCGCTTGCGCTCGCCGACAATGTCGACGCGGCGTCGAACCTTTATCTCGGCCGCGAGCTGCTCACCCGCTGGGGAACGCTCGACGACGCCTCGATGGAGGCGGAGGCGCGCAAGGTGATGGGGCGGCTCAATCCGAACTTCCGCCGCTTCAAGGAGCCGGTGGTGGCGCTCTCAGGCGGCCAGCGCCAGTCGGTCGCCATCGCGCGGGCGATCCATTTCAACGCCCGGGTCCTCATCATGGACGAGCCGACGGCGGCGTTAGGCCCGGCGGAGACGGCGCAGGTCGGCGAGCTCGTCAAGCAGCTCAAGTCCGAGGGCCTCGGCATCTTCCTCATCAGCCACGATATCCACGACGTGTTCGACCTCGCCGACCGCGTGACGGTGATGAAGAACGGCCAGGTCGTCGGCACGGGCCGGGTCGAGGACATGACCAAGGACGAGGTGCTCGGCATGATCATCCTCGGCAAATGCCCGCCCGGCGCGATTCCCGGGCCGGGCGCGATGGTGAATTGAGCTGGTGCGCCCTAGGGTGAAACTCAGTCAGCGTTGGCCGGTTTCGACCCTACGCCGGGCGTAGCGAATGGTGCAAAAATCAAGAATTTCGCAGCGCAGCAGATTTACAGAACGGCGCTTATGCAGGCCTCAAAATACTCGGAGGGCCTCGGTGCTATTCGTTGGACATTGCGGTAGCGCGCTTTTGCCGAAGTACTCAAAGGCGTGACCATTGATAAAACGGTCCCAACCGGGGGGCGCATCATCCTTCCAAAAAAGGTAGTAACTGCCGCCGTAGACGCATTTGAGCACCTGATAACGATGGGCGGCAATGAACCTATCCCCTACCGAACACCCATACCCGCTTCCTTCGCATATCAGCATGTCGTGCGAGAGCAAGGAAGTGGTCTGTGAGGTGAGCGCAAGGCGGGATGCTGCGGTTGATTCCGTGTTAGCTGGCCCCTGCTGGTCGGGGCCGGATGCTGCGGTTGATTCCGTCCTCGATGGACGCTGCTCGTCGGGATAATGAAGTTCGCGATAGACCGCCAGCCCGATGATCACAAGAACGCCGTAGGCCAACAAGCGACCAAAGCCACCGCCTCGCGCTACGCCTCCACTACCCCCGACGTTTCCATAGTCTTTTTCGCGGAGCCCTTTTTCAAAAGCAGCGTTCCTCTTCGCTGTCTCTGCCCACATCTTTTCTGAGTCGCTCTTAAGCCATTTGTAGTGATGTTCTTTAGCTCTTTGATACGCGTCCTGCTTCTCCTTTTCCCTCCGTTGCTGTTCGCCTGGCATGGGCATTGGACGGCCCTCTCCTTCCAGCATGGTCAGCTTGGAGCATACACAGGTCTCCTAAGTTCCGCAGCTTGTCTGATCCGTGGGGGCGCGACCTTTTCCAGCCTGCCCGTTGCGAAAATCAAGATTTTTGCACCGCAAACGCTTGCCAATGACATCAATGGATTATCCGGCGCAGAAATCAGGTGCGTAAAAACTGATGGCCGCGCTTGCGCGGTCAGCGACCAAGTTTGCCAGGCGGCGCCATGACATGAGCCGCCCGGGTCGTCAGCGCATCGAGGCGACCAGTTCGTCGAGTTGATCGAGCGTCACCCGCATGCCGCGCTCCATGCCCGACTTGAGCGCGCCTTCCAGCGCTTGCCTGCTTGGGAAGAGCTGGCTGAGCGTAAGGCGGGTCCGGCCCTGGCTCTCCTCGAATGTGGCCGTCACCACGACCTCGCCGATGTCGGCCATCCGCTCATAAACTTGCGTGAGGACAAGCCGCGAGGGCGGATTGACCTCCAGATATCGCCCCGAGAACACCTCCGGGTTCTTTGGGTCGCGCCCGAATGCGAAGCGGTAGGCGCCGCCTGCGCGCACGTCCTGTTCGCATTCAAAGAGCGACACGCCGAACGACTTGGGCGCCCACCATCGTTTCAGAAGCTCGGGCTTCGTCCATGCGTCAAAGACGATATGCGTCGGCGCATTGAACGTGCGAGTGACGACGAGTTCACGATCGCCGGCGCGCTCGACGATCGTTTCGTTTCGTGTGGCGCCTGCTGTCCTCGCCTGCCGCATCCGATTGTTCCTTCCGCTTGAGTTCCTCGACGACCTTGTCCAGCTCTTCGAAACGCTCTTCCCAGACGTGCCGATAACGATCGAGCCACTCGTGAAGCTGCTTCAGGGGCTCGGCGCGCAGTTTGTAGAACCGCTGCTGCGCGCGCGGCTCCATCTCCACCAAGCCCGCATCCTTGAGAACTTTCAGGTGCTGCGACGCCTGCGATTGTCGGAGCCCGAGTCGGCCATGGATGTCGTTCACCGGCCGAGGGCTTAAGCGAAGCAGTTCGACGATCCGAAGCCGGTTCGGTTCGCCCAGCGCGGCGAGCGTTTGCTGGTTCATCCACGTATATCATCACAGGCGAATATACGTGTCAACGCATATTAGCTTCGACGCAAATAGCTCAAGCCCCATAAGCGCCTGTTCGGTCCGGGAAGCGGCTCTGGTCAGCCCCTTCCTTGTCATTCCCGGCAGACCGAAGGTCTGACCGGGAATCCAGTCGTTTCAGACGAAGGGAACCCTGCATTCCTCTGGATCGCCGCGTCGCCCTTCGGGCTCCTCGCGATGACGGCGACGGCGCCGTCTAAGCGCGCCACGCTAAGGCTCGGGTTGGGCGCCGCGCGCGCCTCCACGCGCGGTCGAGATGTTATAGGTTGGCTCCCATGTCGGACTTGGCGTTATCCATTGTTTTGGGCATATCGCTCGCCGCCGCGACTGGCTTCCGGGTGTTTCTGCCGATGCTCATTGTCAGCGGCGCGGCCTATACCGGACACCTTCATTTAGATGACAGTTTCGCCTGGCTCGGAACGCCGTCGGCCCTGATCATGCTCAGCGTCGCCGCCCTCGTTGAGGTCCTGGCGTATTACATTCCGGTCGTCGACAACCTGCTCGACGTTGTGTCCGCGCCGGCTGCATTTATCGCCGGGACGATTCTGTCAGCCGCGGTCATGACCGATATGCCGCCGATGGTGAAATGGACGGCGGCGGTCATCGCGGGCGGGGGCGTCGCCGGAATCACGCGAGGATTGACCGGGATTCTGAGAGCCCACTCGACCGTTTTGACCGGGGGCTTGGGGAACTCCATCATCGCCACTGCGGAGCTTGTGGGCGCGGCCCTGATCTCTTTTCTGGCGCTGGCTGCGCCGATGCTCGCCATCGCGCTGGTCGTTTTGTTCCTGATAGCCGCCCTGGGTCTCGTCCGCCGACGATTTGGCGGAACGAAATCACCGGGAGGAGGGACCTAGGCGATCCCGCCTCCCGCTCTCGTCCAAAGACTCTCCACGTAATGGCCGCGCGGCCATGACGGCCGAAAAATCGACTATGAGCCATACCAGCAGCCAAGGCTTCGAGTGTCAGGTTTTCCTGTCGAGTAGATTTTTACTTGCTAAAACCGGAAACGTCTGCTAGAGATATCCTTGCTGGACGAATTCACCGGGCTTGGCGATAACTGAGCGCCGGAATGAGACTGCGCGCTGTTTGATATGTTTGGACCGCAACCCGGGACGCGAGTTGAGCGGAATTTTTTAATTTTTCCCGCCTGTAACCCATTGAAAAGTTTCGATTAGGAAAAATAAACGCTAGTAAGCGCTAGTAAATTTACTAGCGCTTACTAGCGTTTATTGGCGTTTACTCGCGCTTATTTAACTCTGGGCAGGCGCATTTTGGCTCCGCGATCAGCCGCCCCAGGTCGCGAACATGCCGATGGCCGCCGCGGCCATGACCGCGGTCGCGATCCAGCCGAGCGTCTTGAGCCAGGGGTGGAGCGCGAATTCGCCCATCACCCTGCGCTGCGAGGCCATATGCATGATCATCGCCATGACCGGGACCGCGACCACCCCGTTGACCACGGCGCTGTAGATCAGCGCCTTAATCGGATCGAGCGAGGTAAAGTTGAGAGCCGCGCCAACGAAAATCGCCCCCGCAATCGTCCAGTAGAAGGCCGGCGCGCCGGCCGGACGCTCGTCGAGTCCGATGTTCCAGCCGAGCGCTTCGGCAACCGCATAGGCCGCGCTCCCGGCCAGGACGGGCACGGCCAGCAATCCCGTGCCGACAATGCCGAGCGCGAAGACCGCAAAGGCGAAGTCGCCCGCGATCGGCTTCAGCGCCTTCGCGGCGTCCGCCGAGGTCTCGATGTTGGTGAGCCCATGCGCGTTGAGGGTCGCCGCGGTCGTCAGCACGATGAAAAGGGCGACCAGATTGGATGCGCCCATGCCGACGATCGTGTCGAGCTCGATACGCTGAAGCTGCCGGGGCCCGTCGGCCGGCGCATCGAGAATGGGCTCCGCGGTGGGGTCGTCCTTGACCTCCTCGGCCTCCTCCGAAGCCTGCCAGAAAAAGAGATAGGGGCTGATGGTCGTGCCGAAAATGGCGACGACGATGGTGAAATAGGCGGTGGTCCATTCGACATGCGGAACGACAAGATGATAAGCGACCGTTCCCCATGGCACGCCAACGACGAACACCGTTGCGACATAAGCGAAAAGCGAAAGCGTGAGCCAGCGCAACACGGAAGCATAATTCGCGTAGCGCATGAACACTTCCAGGAGCGCGATGACAATGGCGAACGCCCCCACATAGAGCCATTGCGGGCCGGGCAGAATGAGCTCAAGCGCCGCGCCCATCGCTCCAAGATCGGCGCCGATGTTGATGACATTGGCGACGATGAGAAGGCTCACCAGCGCGTAAAGCAGGAACGGGGAATAGCAGCGCCGCATGTTGGCGGCGACGCCCTTGCCCGTTACCCGCCCGACCTCGGCGCTGATCATCTGGATCGCGCACATGAGCGGATAGGTGAGAAGCAAGGTCCAGGAGATGGCGTAACCAAACGCCGCGCCCGCCTGCGCATAGGTGGCGATGCCGCTCGGATCGTCGTCCGAAGCGCCGGTTATCAGGCCCGGACCGAGAACGTCGGCGAGCTTGGGCCGGTCAGGCTGCTTGAACTGACCGGCGCCCGGAACGTCTGCGATCGCCAATTCTGGATCCCCTTCAACCCGACGTTAACGAGCGATAACCCGTTTCGTTCCTAGCTTTCCGCCCTCTTCCGCGCTTCGATGACGCCCGCGCCCATTCCGGCCGCTCATGCGGCAGGTTGTGGCCGGCGCGCTTGAATATACGCGCCGCTCTCCCCTATTCAGCGAAGAAAATCGGCGCACTTCGGGATGTCGTTCGCCCCGACGCCCCAAGGTTCAATCGGAACGCTCGAGGTGGAATTCTTTGGCGAACCTTCGACGAGCTTGTCGCTGTACGTCATATACACCAATATATTACGTTTTGTATCGCAACCCCTTACGATCTGCATCTTCTTGAAGAAAAGCGATCGCCTCTCGCTGAACACCACATCGCCCTGAGAGAACTTTTCCTTGAACTTGATGGGGCCGTACTGACGACAGGCGAGGGAAATGTCTGACGTCTGTTCGGCGAGGCCGAGGGCTCCTGAAAGTCCTCCTTTTTCCGGAACGGTGTAGTGACAGGCGATTCCTTGGACGATCGGGTCGTCAATGCCATATACCGCAAGTTTGTCGTTCGGCGTGAGTAATTTGAACGTCGTCGATTCGCGAAAGATGAGATCGGGGTCCTGTGCAGCGACATGCGTTGGCGACATGGCCACGAATGCGGCAAGAAGGGCGGCCGGGCGCAACATCGCCATGATGAGTTTGCTCGCTGTCGTTTGAATTGGACGAAAGATAAGGGCCTTTCGCCTTCCGGCCAATGACCAGATCACGCAATCGCGGTGACACGCCCTCAATTCCCGGCGCGCCGCTACGCCACCTCCCCGATCCGCAAGCTCCAGCCCGAGATGCGCGCAGTCGAGAGGATGCCAGACTTTGTCCAGGGATCATCCGCCAGGCGCCCGTTCGATCTCGGCTTTGTCTTTCGCCCGGAAGATGAGAAGGATGTCTTCGCCTTCCTCCAGCGGCCCTCCAAGGCGCACAAGCCCCTCGGCCTCGAGCGCGTTCATGAACGTCCGGTGAGCCTCCCAATCCTGCTGCTCCTCGATCTGCAGGCCGGATGCGTAAGGTGGATCATAGCGGCGAATGGCCACAAACAGATGTTGCATCGGCATCGTGCTCTTGCTCCCCGGCTATTCCCTCGCGCGAGCGCGGCGGAACCTAAAGCAAGGCGACCACGATCTACCGCGGCAGGCATTTGAGCAGATCGGGGTCTTCTCGCGTCTTCGCTTCCAGCCAGCCGGCGAGGCGGCGCTGAAGCGGCGTGGGATGTGCGGGGTTGCGTTCAAGCGGGTTCGGCAGCGAAGTCGCCAAGAGCGCGGCCTCGTGTGGATTGAGCTGACTTGCGCTCTTGTGGAAATACCGCTCAGCCGCCGCCTCGATCCCGTAGAGCCCGTCGCCCCATTCCGCGATGTTGAAATAAATTTCGAGCGTGCGCGCCTTTGGCCAGGCCTTGCCCAGGACCAGCGCCATGGGGATCTCAATCCCTTTGCGGATGACGGACCGGCCGGGCCACAAAAACAGGTTCTTCGCGGTCTGCATGGTGATGGTCGAGGCGCCTCGGCTCGGCCCATGTTTGCCCGCGCCGCTCAGAACCTCATGCAGCGCGCCCCAGTCGACGCCGTCATTGTCGCAGAAGCTCGCGTCTTCCGATGCGATCACCGTTGCGAGCGCGGTCGGCGCGATCGTCCTCAGCGGCGCATAGATGCGCTGATAGCCCTTGCCTTCGATCGTGCGCGCGAGCATCAGCGTCGAGACCGGACGAACGGAGGCGTAGAGAGCCACCAGCCCGATGAAGAGCGCGAGAAGCGCAAGCCCCGCCCAGACGATTCCACGCGCGAGGAGACGGAAAGGAGAGCGCCGCCGAACCACTCGTCAGCCTTGGCCCAAGTCTGCGGATCGGGCAAGCAACCGCTACTTGCCGCCGCGGCGCGACGAACTTGCTCAGTTCGTCGCCGCCAACGGTCATTTCTCCGGGACGCCGGCTTGGCGCAGTCCCTCGAGGATGCGCTCGCGCTGCTTGAGGTACGTTGGGTTGTCGCTCTCCGCCATGCTGAGAAAACGCGCGATCGAGTAACCCGGCGCGAGCGCGTGGCCCGCTTTGACCTCGGCTCGGGCCTCATCGAGACGACCGAGAAGAGCGAGCGCGGCGGCCATGTAGAAATGGTTCAGCGGGTAGTTCCGGCTCGCGTCGACCGATCGGCGAAAGAAGGCGACCGCTTCCTCGTCGGCTCCCAGGTGGAGTTTGGCGAGACCGCGCATGTGAGTCCACATGAAGCCGACCGCGTCGTTGGGCGACAGCCGGAAGGCCTCGCTGACATGAGCCTCCGCCTCTTCTGCATGGCCCATGGTGATTTTCGCCTGTCCCGTCCAGGCATGCGCAGCGCCGAGATTTCGGTTGAGCGCCAAGGCTTGCTGCAATTCGCCGATCGCTCGCGAAGCACGATTGGTCTGGATCTGGATGAAGCCCAGCCAAAGATGCGCCCAATAGTTGCGCGGCG
Organism: uncultured Alphaproteobacteria bacterium; assembly: GCA_963696665.1. Lineage (GTDB taxonomy): Bacteria > Pseudomonadota > Alphaproteobacteria > Rhizobiales > Beijerinckiaceae > Roseiarcus. Next base: position 238,994 of record CAVOLE010000005.1, on the reverse strand, counting down.
CAATCGAGACGCCCTTGATCAACAGCGCCTCGGCGGCGGCCAAGCGCTCAGCTCGATGCTCGGTGGTGTAGATCGCCCCAACCAGCACGTCGGCCCGCGCGGCGCCGACAAGAGCGTCGACATTGGTTGGATCGAGCGCCACGGCGCGTTCGAAAATTTCGCGAGCGCGCTCGATGTTGGCGGGCCCGCCTTTGTTGAACCACTGAACCCCTTGGAAATAGAGATCCATGGAATCCGGGTTTTCCTCGCTCTCGGCGCGCCGGGCTTCGGCGGCGATCAGCTCCGGCCGCAGCTGATTGGCCACCTGAGAGACAATTTCATCCTGCATATCGAACGGGTCGGCCATCGTCTTGTCGAACCGATCCGCCCATAGGTGGTTTCCGGTGATGGCGTCGATGAGCTGGACATTGACGCGCATTCGGCTCCCGGCGCGTTGAATGCTTCCCTCAAGGACGTAGCGCACGTTGAGGTCGCGGCCGATCTGCTTGGCGTCGACCGACTTGCCTTTGTACGTGGAGGCGGTGTTGCGCGAGACCACAACCGCATTGGTTAGGCGCGAAAGGTCAGTCGTCAGGCTCTCTGTCACGCCGTCGACAAACATCTCGTGCTCGAGATCCACGCCGAGGCTTGTGAATGGCAGCACCACAATCGACAAGCGTGGCGGCGCAGGTTTCTCGGCTACGGCGGCGCCGGGCGCAACGCTGATTTGAGCCGCAGGACCAATCTCGAGCGAATAAACGCGAATCGGTTCGGCGATGTTCTTGAGCTCGGTTTGGCCAAGGTCGTTGACCATCAGATCGAGCCGTCCCTTGACCTGCCGGTATGCGTCCTCCGACAGGCAAATCGCTCCAGGCTTGGCGATGCCTTCAAGCCGCGCAGCGATGTTGACGCCATCGCCCATGAGGTCGCCATCGCTCTCTTCGACCACGTCGCCGATATGAATGCCGACACGGAACTCGATGCGGCGCTCGGGCGGAAGGCCGGCGTTGCGCTCCGCAAGTCCATGCTGCAACTCGATCGCGCAGCGTACGGCGTCGACGACGCTGCGAAACTCGACGATGAAGCCGTCGCCCGTGCCCTTGACCACCCGTCCTCGATGGACGGAGATCGTCGGCTCGATCAGGTCGCTCCTCAGCGTGCGCAAACGCGCCAAGATCCGATCTTCGTCAGCGCCAGCGAGCCTCGAGTACCCGACGATGTCGGTCACGAGGATTGCCGCCAGCTTGCGCGCCTCAGTCATGGGATTGGACTCTCCGCCGCTTCGCGGCTCTATATAGGGTCGCGGCCGGCGCTATCCAGGATTTGCGCGTTGGAGAAGCTGGCGCTAGGACAATGCGCTCAACGTCGCCGCCCAACATTTCGCTCGGCGCGCAAACTTGCCGTCCCACAATGGGCGAAGCGCGCGCGTTGACAGTCGCGCACCCGACGCGCGGCGCGCGACGCCAAGGACAAGATCGCTCCGAACCTTGAGAAGGCGCCCAATGACCGTATCCCGTCTTGTTATTCCCGATCTCGCCGGCAAAGCTGTTTTGATTACCGGCGGCTCGACCGGCATTGGCGCGGCCGTCGCGCGCGGCTTTGCGGAGCAAGGCTCGCGCGTCGCTATCGGCTACCATTCGAGCGCAGAGAAGGCTCACGCGCTTGTGAGCGAGATCAAGGCCGCAGGCGGCGAGGCGATCGCGGTGAAGGGCGACGTCTCCGATCCAAAAGCTTGCGCTGAAATCGTCGCCGAAACGACGAGCCGATTCGGCCATCTCGATGGCCTCATCAACAATGCCGGGCTCATGCTCGGGCGGGTGCATTCGCTCGAGGCGAGCGACGAGCACGTCCAGGCAGTGATCGATCTCAACTCGCGTTCGATCATTTGGGTGACGCGCGCGGCGAGGCCCTGGCTCGAGCGCCAGGGCGGCTTCATCATCAATACGACCTCAATTGCGGCGCGGAACGGCGGCGCCGGCGGCGCAATCCTCTACGCCGCCGCCAAGGGCTTCGTGTCGACGATCACCAAAGGCCACGCCAAGGAGCTGATCGATAAAAAGATTCGCGTCAACGGCGTGGCGCCCGGGGTCATAACGACGCCATTTCACGAGCGCTATACGAGTCCCGAGGCGTTGGAGGCGATTCGCAAGACGATTCCGATAGGACGACTCGGGACCGCCGAGGACTGCGTCGGCGCTTACCTGTTCCTCGCCTCGGAGGCGCTCAGCGCCTATGTCGTTGGGCAGATTATCGAGGTCAATGGCGGCCAGCTCATGCCGTGAGGCGTGGGCGTGTAGACGCGATCCATAGCCCGTCGAAAGACGGGCGTCCTTCCGGACGCCCTTTGGATCGCGTCAGCCGCGACCAACGGTCGCCGCTGCAATCGTGGCGGCTAGTGCCGATATTGCTGGATGCGGGTCGTCCGGAGCCCGGCCAAACCGTGACTGTCGATCGAGACTTGCCAGCTCAGGAATTCATCGACGGTCAGTGTGTAACGCGAACATGCGTCTTCCAGCGACAGCAACCCGCCGCGAACCGCGGCGACCACTTCGGCCTTGCGGCGAATGACCCAGCGCCGGGTGCTGGGCGGCGGCAGGTCGGCGATTGTCAGGGGACTGCCGTCCGGGCCGATGACGTATTTTACTCTCGGCCGCAGCGTTTCACTCATTGGACTCTCACTCAGACGCATGTCACACAACTGCTGTGACAATAGACCAAGCGATTTAAGATTTGCCTAAGCCACTGCTGCAAAAATATATCGATGCATAACCAGAATTGTGCGGGGATCTGCAAAAGAGCGGGACGACGCCGGATCGCGAAGTCGATAAGGATCGAAGGACGCCGCCAACTTTCAACCGCGGTTTGCGTTTAGCGGTTTCCAAATCCACGATGATGGAGCGCGGGAAATGCGAGTAAGGGCTTTGAAGACGGCGATGGTTTTGATCGCCGCGGCTGCAGCGATCGGAGTCGCGTCAGCGCGCGCCGCAGATTGCGGAGACAGCGCGGACGGCTTCAACGAATGGCTCTCCTCCTTCAAGCAAGTCGCGGTTCGCAACGGCGTTTCCCAGCAAGTGGTCAATTCGGCCCTGAACGGCGTTACGTTCGATTCTTCCGTCGAAGCCCACGATCGCGGCCAGAACTTTGGAACGAATTCCGCCGCCTTCGCCGCGCGCCACATCACGCCTCCCCGAGTCAAAAGGGGCAAGACGATGATGCTTGCCTATGCCGAACCGCTGCAGAGAATTGAACAGCGTTATGGCGTGCCCGGGCCTGTCCTGGTGGCGATCTGGGGTCTTGAAACCGACTTCGGCGCCGGTTTGGGCGGCTATTCGACTTTTAGCGCGCTGGCGACGCTCGCCTACGATTGCCGCCGGGCGCAAATCTACCGCGCCGAGCTCATCGACGCGCTCATGCTCGTCCAGCGCGGCCTTCTGCGCCCGTCACAGCGCGGCGCATGGGCGGGCGAGATCGGCCAGACCCAGTTCATGCCGTCGGCCTATCTGAAATACGCGGTCAACGCCGAAGGGGGCGGCGGCGGCGACATCATTTCCAGCCCCGCCGACGCGCTGGCGTCGACCGCGAATTTCCTTCGCTCGAAGGGCTGGAGCCCAGGCGCGGGCTGGGATCAAGGTCAGCCAAATTTCAACACTTTGCTGCAATGGAACTCGTCGCCCGTCTACGCCAACACGGTCGCGCTGTTCGCGGACAAGCTGGCGGGGAAAGAATAGGGCGCGCCGCCGGCTCTCGTCCTATCGTCTTGGATAAATTCTAATCTGCCGCTTGGACCAGATCTCTTATGGCGGGGATGGCCAAATTGGGCTATGGCCTTGCGAGATCGGGTTTGAAGCCCAAGATAAACCGTTTGTCCGGGCGTTTTCGCCGGCAATAGGTCAACATGCTCGCGCCATCGCTCGCGCCGCCTTTGGACGGCGCACTGAACAGTTTAGGGCTCGATAAGCCCCCCGCCGAAACCCGCGTCGTCGTCGCGATGTCGGGCGGGGTTGATTCGTCGGTGACGGCGGCGTTGCTTGCCGCCGAAGGTTACGACGTGGTCGGCGTCACGATGCAGCTTTACGACCACGGCGAAGCGACCCACCGCAAGGGGGCCTGCTGCGCGGGACAGGATATTCACGACGCGCGCGATATCGCGGCGCGGCTCGGCGTTCCCCATTATGTGCTCGATTACGAGGAGCGGTTTCGCGAGAAGGTGATCGAGCCGTTCGCCCGATCTTATGTCGCGGGCGAAACTCCCGTTCCGTGCGTCGCGTGCAACCAATATCTGAAATTCGCCGATCTGTTCGACGCAGCCAACGATCTCGGCGCCGATCTGTTGGCCACCGGTCACTATGTCGTCAGCCGCGACGACGGGCGCGGCGGACGAGCTTTGTACCGCGCCGCCGACCCTGATCGTGATCAAAGCTATTTCCTGTTCGCCACCACGCGCGCGCAACTCGCGCGCCTGCGGTTTCCCCTAGGCGGCATGCCGAAGGCGCGGGTGCGCGAATTGGCGCGCGAATTTGGCTTGACCAATGCCGAGAAGGCCGACAGCCAGGACATCTGCTTCGTGCCGTCGGGACATTACACCCAAATGATCGAGCGCCTGATCCCTGGCGCTTCCGTTCCTGGCGAGATCGTTCATGTGGACGGCCGCGTTCTCGGTCGGCACGGCGGCGTGGTTCACTTTACCATTGGCCAGCGGCGCGGCATCGGGGTTGCAGCGGCCGAGCCGCTCTATGTGGTCGGGCTCGATGCTACACATGCGCGCGTCATCGTCGGCCCGCGCGCCTCTCTCGCGGTGACGCGGCTTAAGTTGCGCGACGTCAATTGGATCGGTCCGGGCTCAATCAACGGCGCGCCGCGCGGCGGACTGTCGATTGCCGCGCGGGTCCGCTCGACGCGTCCGCCGGCTCCCGCCCTGCTCATGCCCGCGGGCGAGATCGAGTTCGTTGAGCCCGAGAGCGGCGTTTCGCCCGGCCAGGCCTGCGTCTTTTACGAATTCCGTCGGCCCGCACGCGCGGGTGCTTGGGGGCGGATTCATCGTCCCCGCCTGAGGATGGAGACCGGACGGAGCGCATGGCTGCACTCGACGACGAATCCGTCTTTGGGGCGAAGCCCAAACCCACCCTCGCTCACGAGATAGGCCAGAACATCGACGACTTGTCAGCGCCCGAGCTGAGGGAGCGCATTGCTCTGTTGCGCTCGGAGATCGACCGGCTGGAAAAGGCGATTGGGGCGCGTCAGGCGACGCGCGCGGCGGCCAACTCGGTCTTCAAAATCTGAGCCATCGCGGTTCTTCTGAGCCGCGTTAAGAAGCCCTTAATCCTTATTGTTTATAAATCGCTGAGCCCAACAGCAGTCTGAGTGGGCGCCTACTCCTCAGTGAACCCTCCCATACCCAACCTTAAAGCCGCCACTTAGGGCGGCTTTTTTTATCCGCCTGGAGACCGTGGACTTCCCGGTTAACCTTGCTCAATGGTAAATGAGCGGAAACGACCGCGCAGGCGCTATGGTGGCTCGGGGATCCAAGAAGGCGGAGCGGCCGTGCCGCGCCTCTCAGTAGGTGGGAGTGAGAGCGTATGGGTCATCAGTACGAAGGACCGAAGCGCAGTTTTATCGCGACCTCGCCGGCTTCGCCCGCGATTCCGTTCATTCACCATCTTGCGTCGTCGGCGGCATTCAAAGACCTCTTTCGAGAAGGAATGACGCTCGTCGAAGAGGCGGCGTCCTACCTCGATGGTCCGGGCCGAGAAGAGTCGCGCGTTCTTCCTCGCCCCGCCGCTCTCGCCTACTCGACCGAAAGCATGCGCTTGACCACCCGTCTGATGCAGGTCGCCTCCTGGCTTTTGCTGCAACGCGCGGTCAATGAGGGCGAATTGACCTCGCGCCAAGCCCAGGCCGAACGCGTGCGCGTCAAGCTTTCCCGCGAGGACTATGGCTGCAGGCCCGAGCTCTTTGAACAATTGCCGCCAACCCTGCGGAGCCTCAGTTACCGCTCGGTGCGCATTCAGGAGCGGGTGATGCATCTTGATAAAGGCTTGGTGGTCGCGCATTCGTGTGAACCTGTGAAAGCGCGATCCGAGGTCGCCTCGCAAGTCGAGCGCCTTCGCGCCGCGTTTTCACAAATAGCCGCCCAAGAGCCTTTCGCTCAACCGGGGTCTTGATTGGACGCCCTTCGGGCGACGATCCGTCTCCAAAAGCCTTGCCTCGACCGCGATTTGGCCGCAATGGTCGGTGACATGTCCGCTTCCGTTTCGCTTGCCGCTCATGCCGTTGATTACTCAAACATCGCCCCGCTGCTCGCTCTATCTCGTCACCCCCCTCCTGTCGGCCGCCGACGCCAACGCCTTCGGCGAGATTTTTGCCGAGGCGGTCGAGGCCGCGCCGATCGCCTGCGCGCTGCTCCGCTTCGCGCCAGGCTCCGGGGCCCATGCGAAAGCGATCATGGCGCCCCTCCTTCGCCCCGCCACGGGCGCCGATTGTGCGCTGTTGATTGAAAATGACGCCCGGTTGGCGGCCCGGCTTGGCGCAGACGGCGTCCATGTTGCGGGCGTGGGGGAGGAGCTTGTCGAGGCGATCAAGAGCTTGAAACCGGAACGGATCGTCGGCGCGGGATCCGTGCGCACGCGGGACGAGGCAATGACTGCAGGCGAAATGGGGGCGGACTACGTGATGTTCGGAGAGCCGCATGGAGGCCCGCAAACAAGGGGCTTGGCGTCGCTGGTGTCGCTCACCGAGCGGGTCGTCTGGTGGGCCGAGATCTTCGAGACGCCGTGCGTCGCCTATGCCGACACGATGGCGGCGGCTGGACCCTTGGCCGAGGCCGGCGCCGATTTCGTCGCGCTGGGCGATGCGATATGGGGCAGCTCTTCGCCAGCGGCGGCTGTGCGCGAAGCCCAGGCCTTGATCGCCGGCGTGGGAGTCGACGCTCGATGACGCGGATCGCGATCGTCCTCGCGTTGGCGGTGATCCCGGCCAGCGCCGCCTTCGCGCAAGCGCCGGCCCCTGCCGTCACATCGCCGCTGGCCAGCCCTTCGAACCTCGCTCCCCCCACTGCGCCGCCGCCTCCACTGCCGCCGCGGGCGGACGGAGTGCCGGCAGATATGGCCTTCGGCGCCTATCAGCGCGGCAACTTCCTTTACGCCCTGCTGGAGGCTGAGCGCCGCCTCGACACCAATCACAAGGACGCGGCGGCGATGACGCTGATCGGCGAGATTTACCGCGACGGCGCGGCGGTCGCGCGCAGCGATCAAGAGGCTTCGCGCTGGTTCCGTTTAGCCAGCAATCTTGGCGATCCCCAGGCGGCTTACGAGCTCGGCGCGATGCTGGTTCAGGGCGAGACTGGCGTGCCGAAAGACCCGGCGGCAGCCAAGGCGCAGTTCGAACGCGCCGCCGCCAAGGATCATCCAGGCGCGCTCTACAATCTTGGCGTCATGGCTCTCCAAGGGCTCGACGGCAAGAAACCGGATTATAACCAGGCGGCGCAATATTTCCTGCGCGCTGCGGACGCAGGCGACGACGACGCGGCCTATTCATACGGCGTCATGCTCCGCGACGGCAAAGGGGCGCCGCAAGATATTGTCGAGGCGGTGCACTGGCTCAAGCGGGCGGCCGATGACGGCATCATCGCGGGCCAAGTCGAATACGCCATCATGCTGTTCAACGGCGAGGGCGTAAAGAAAAACGAAGCGGAGGCGGCCAAGATCCTCCTCGCCGCCGCCGCCCGTGGGAACCCGATAGCCCAGAACCGCGTTGCTCATCTTTATGCGAAGGGCGAAGCGCTGCCGAAGGACATGGCCAAGGCCGCCGCCTGGAACAGTTTCGCCAAGGCGGGTGGGCTCAAAGACGATGAACTCGACGTCGAGACGGCCAATCTGACGCTCGACGAGCGGCGGCGCTTCACCAAGATGGTGCACGAGCTCGCTGGTTTCTAACGCCCGTCGCGAGGCTCCCGGCGTTCGCTTCCGACATCCTTTCGGCCGCCTTTTTGACCGTCTCTGCGCGAGTGACGCTTGGCGGCCGCGCGTCGGATCAAAGGAGAGGATTTTTAGGAAGCCTGATGCACGGAAGGGCTGAGGACGTTGAAGCTTTCTTCATCATTGGCGAGCGAAATAGCCCGTAGTCTCCCGACCAAGAGGGCTATGATGTCGTCGCGCCTCTGGCTTGCCGTCGCATTCGTTCTCGCCTCTGGCGCCTCGCCCGCGCGCGCCGAGACGAGCGCGATCGCTGTCATTCTCGACCAGGCCAAGATCGCCCAGCTGCCGCAGGGCACGACGACGCTCATCGTCGGAAACCCGATGATCGCGGACGTGACCATGCTCAAGAACAACAATACGATGATCATCACTGGCAAGGGCTTCGGCCAGACGAACCTGATCGCGATCGACGCCGCCGGATCGCTCATAGAGGAGAAGCAAATCCAGGTCGTGCCGTCGAAAACAGTGTTGGTCTTGCAGAACGGAAGCTCCAGGATTTCCTACTCCTGCAATCCCGCTTGCATGCCGACGGTTCAACTCGGCGACGACGACAAGACGTTTAAGGACGCAGGCGAACAGATGTCGACCCGCAACGGTTACGCCGCGGCCGCCTCGGGAATCGCCGCGAAATAGGACAGCCGGTCAGGCAAGCGACCCTGGCGTTTGACCACGAGCTTCATCGCGATCCGGATCAAGTCCGGGGAAGCGGACGCGGCCTCATCGCCCAAGCCCCTTGACCGAACCCTCCGCAAGTGAGCAATCGACGGCAACGAAGGGCGCCGAACGACTGCTGATCGCCACGTCGCGCCGGCGCGGTCCTCGCGATGACGATTCCGTCCCAACGCAGCCTGACCTAGCGGATCATGTTCGCCAACGATCACGACACGATCTTCGCGCCGGCGACCGGAGCGGGCCGGGCGGCCATTGCGGTCTTGCGAATTTCAGGACCTGGTAGCGCGGGCGCGCTGAAGGCAATCGCGCCTGGCGCCGAATTTCCCGACCGCCGCGCTGTCTTGCGAACCCTACGCCATCCTCAATCTCATGAACCGCTCGATCGGGCCCTGATCACCCGCTTCAAGGCGCCCCGCAGCTTCACCGGCGAGGAGATGGCGGAAGTCAGCGTCACGGGCGGGCGAGCGGTCACGTCCGCGGTTCTTCGGGCGCTGGCGCTCGTTTCCGGATTGCGCCCCGCGGAGCCCGGCGAGTTCGCCTGGCGCGCCTTCATGAACGGAAAGATCGATCTTGCCGAGGTGGAAGGGCTTGCCGATCTGGTCGAGGCGGAGACCGAGGCGCAGCGCCGCCAGGCGCAAAACATCGCCGGCGGGGCGCTGACCCGCGCGTGCGAGGCGATCCGCTCGAAGCTCCTTGAGGCCATGGCGGCGGTCGAGACGCAAATCGATTTCACCGATGTCGAGGACGCGGCGGATTTCACGCTCGAATCGGTGAGACACGCGGCGCGCGGCGCGCTCGAACGGATCGACCGGGCGCTCTTGACAGCAGATTCCGCGCAGCGCCTGCGAGAGGGCTTCACAATCGTGATCGCCGGCCCTCCCAATGTCGGCAAATCGACGCTGATGAACGCCCTGGCTGGCCGGGACGTCGCGATCACCTCGCCGATCGCGGGAACGACCCGCGATCTGATCGAGGTGTTTCTCGATCTCCGCGGCTATCCCGTTATTCTTGTCGACACCGCGGGCATCCGCGAAAGTCAGGATCCGATCGAACAGGAAGGGGTCGCGAGAGCGCGCCGCAGGGCCGAGAGCGCGGATCTCGCCCTGTGGCTCGACGACGGGGGCGGCGGTCCGGCGCCCAGCCTGAAAACTCCGACGCTGGCGGTGCGGACCAAGATCGACCTCAACGAACCTTACTCCTCGTCGGCGGGGACGGCGAAGCTTGCCATATCGGCAAAGACGGGGGCGGGGATAGACCGTCTGCTTGACGTCATTGCAGAATTGGCCGAAGAGCGCATGTCTTCGCGTGAGCCGGCTTTGTTGACCCTTGAACGGCATCGTCGCGGTTTTGAGGACGCGCGCCAGGCGCTAGCTTCCGCGCTCAAGTCCGAGGCGGCGGAGCCCGAACTGATCGCCGAGGACCTTCGCCGCGCGGCCTCCGCGATGGATCGGATCGTCGGGAGGATCGGGGTCGAGGACGTGCTGGGCGAGATTTTTGCGCGTTTGTGTGTCGGGAAGTAGGTGGAGATGTTGGCTCTCTTAGAGGCGCCGAGGACCTATATCGTCATGGCCGGGCTTGACCCGGCCATCCACGCGACGCGGCGCGAGAACGCATTGACACCGCCCGCGGGAGCAGATGCCTTTAATAGAAAAATGCTTGCATTGCTTGGCGGCGCTTGCCCGAAGTCTGGCGCATCAAAGACGGGGATGACCGGGACGAGCCTAGCCATGGCGCCGGGGAAAGCCACCCGTTGGCGTGTTTCACGTGAAACAGCACCCCGATGAAATTTGACGTCGTGGTCATCGGCGGGGGGCACGCGGGCTGCGAAGCCGCGACCGCGGCGGCGCGCTTAGGCGCTGCGACTGCGCTCGTCACCCATCGCTTTGCAACGATCGGCGAGATGTCCTGCAATCCGGCGATCGGCGGCCTCGGCAAGGGCCACCTGGTGCGCGAGATCGACGCGCTGGACGGGGTCATGGCCCGCGCCGCCGATGCGGCCGGAATCCAATTCCGGGTTCTCAACCGCCGCAAGGGGCCCGCAGTGCAAGGGCCGCGCGCCCAGGCCGACCGCAAGCTCTATCGGCGCGCCATGCAGGCGCTCGTCGGGGAAACTCCGAACCTGACCGTCGTCGAAGGGGAGGCCGCTCGGGTCGCGTCCGACGCCGGGGCCGTGACTGGCGTCGAACTCGCGGACGGCCGCGCCATCGCCTGTCGCGCAATCGTCCTCACCACCGGCACCTTCCTGCGCGGAATGATCCATCTGGGCGATGAGCGAACGCCCGCCGGCCGCTTCGGCGATCTGCCCTCGGTCTCGCTCGCCCAAAGCCTGGACGGCGCAGGCTTCGCACTCGGGCGGCTAAAGACGGGCACGCCGCCTCGACTCGACGGCGCGACGATCGACTGGGATGCGCTCGAGATCCAGCACGGCGATCCCGAGCCGGAATTCTTCTCTTCGCTGACGACGGGAGTCGCGGCGCCGCAGCTCCCCTGCTACATCACCCGCACCACCACCGAGACCCATCGCATCATCCGCGCCGACGCCCATCGCTCCGCCATCTATTCGGGGGCGATCTCCGGCCGCGGCCCCCGCTATTGTCCGTCGATCGAAGACAAGGTGATCCGCTTCGCCGATCGCGAGAGCCACCAGATTTTCCTCGAGCCCGAAGGCGTCGACGATCCCACGATCTACCCGAACGGCATTTCCACCTCGCTGCCGCCTGAGACGCAAGCCGCCCTCGTGGCCTCGATTCCCGGCCTCGAGTATGCCCGCATCCTCCGTCCCGGCTACGCGATCGAGTATGACTATATCGACCCGCGCGGGCTCGATCCGACGCTCGAGGCGCGTCGCGTCGCGGGCCTGTTCCTGGCCGGGCAGATCAACGGCACGACCGGCTATGAAGAAGCGGGGGCGCAAGGAATCGTCGCGGGGATCAACGCCGCGCGCAAGGCCGGCGACCAGGCGCTCGCGACGTTTGACCGCGCCGAATTGTACCTCGGCGTGATGATCGACGATCTCACGACCCACGGCGTCACCGAGCCCTATCGTATGTTCACCTCGCGCGCCGAGTTTCGCCTGTCGCTCAGAGCCGATAACGCCGATGAGCGCTTGACCGGCAAGGGGATTGCGCTGGGCTGCATTGCGCCCGAGCGGGCGCGCGCCTTCCGCTCAATCCAAGGCCAGCTGGATGAAGCGCGGGCGATGCTCAAGGCCGCGACCGCCACGCCGCGGGAGCTCGAGGCGCACGGCCTTACGGTCAATCGCGATGGGGCGCGGCGCTCGGCCTTCGAGCTCGCGGCGCAATCCCAGTTCCCGATCGCTCGTCTTGCGCGCATCTGGCCTCAACTTGCCGATATTCCCGTTTCTCTTGTTTCTCGGCTCGAAGCCGACGCGAAATACTCTGTTTATCTCGACCGTCAGGCCGAGGATGTCGCTCGCTACCGCCGCGACGATTCGGCGATCCTGCCCGCCGATCTCGACTATGGCCGCCTTTCCGGGCTTTCGAACGAGATGAAGCAGAAGTTCCTCGCCGTCCGCCCGGCGAGCCTGGGTCAGGCCCGGCGCATCGAGGGGATCACGCCCGCGGCTTTGGCGCTCCTCGCCGCGCACGCCAGGCGCGCGGAGCGGTCTTCAGGCCGGAGGCGGCTGGACGCGGCCACTTGAAAGCGAATCCGCCTGATCGATTCCCTTTGTCATTCCCGGCGGCCGCAACGCGGCCGATCGGGAATCCAGGGCGCCGTCAGCCATCGGGATGGGTGGATTCCCGGTCAGACCTGCGGTCCGCCGGGAATGACAGATCCGATCGACTGGATTGTGTGTGAGCCGGCCGCCGCCAACCGGCGCTCTGGCGGACCAACTCGCAGACGATCGCCGGGCGGCTTTCCGCCTCGTCCCTGTTTCACGTGAAACAAGGCAGCGCCTCGCCGTCTTCGTCGACCTGCTAGACCGATGGCGGCGCAAGACCAACCTCATCGCCGACTCGACCTTCCCGTCCGTCTGGACCCGCCATATCGCGGATTCCGCCCAGCTCCTCGCGCTCGCGCCAGAGGCCAAGCGTTGGCTCGACATGGGAACCGGCGCCGGTTTCCCCGGCCTCGTGATCGCCATCCAGCTCGCGGAGGTCCCCGGCGCGATCGTCCATTGCGTCGACAGCGATCAGCGAAAGTGCGCCTTCCTCCGCGAAGCGGCCCGCGCGACCGGCGCGGCGGCTCAGATCCACCCGGTCCGCATCGAAGCCATCGCGCCGGAAAACCTCGGACCTGTGGACGCCGTGACCGCGCGCGCCTTCGCCCCCTTGCCGCTGACGCTCGAATTGGCGAGACCGTGGTTGGAGCGCGGCGCCATTGCCGTGTTTCCGCGCGGCGAATCAGCTAGAGACCAAATCGCGGCTCTGCCTGAGGCACGCGTCCATGCAATCGAAACGATGTCCAGCGTCGTCAACCCCAAGGCCGCGATCCTGCGCATCCGCCAAGGCTGAAAGCCGATGATTGAGACCGAGACCGAGCCCCTCGTTCGCGAGCCCCAAGGCTTCGCGCGTCCGCGGGTTTTCGCGCTGGCGAACCAGAAGGGCGGCGTCGGCAAGACGACCACCGCCATCAACCTCGGGACTGCGCTGGCCGCGATCGGCGAGCGGGTGCTCGTCATCGATCTCGATCCCCAGGGCAACGCCTCGACCGGGCTCGGCATCAACCGGAACGCTCGGACAACATCGAGCTATGAGATGCTGATCGGCGAGAAGCCCCTGCGCGACGTCGTCATTCCGACTTCGGTGCCGCGCCTCACCATTGCGCCCTCGACCATGGATCTTCTTGGCGTCGAGCTCGAAATCGCCGGCCACGCCAACCGCTCCTATAAATTGCGCGATGCGCTGCGCGGCTACGCCGCCTCGGCCGCGGAAGACCCGGAAAGGTCCACCTACGTGCTGGTGGATTGTCCCCCGTCGCTCAATCTTCTCACCATCAACGCGCTCGCCGCCGCAGATGCGGTGGTCGTCCCGCTGCAATGCGAATTCTTCGCGCTCGAGGGCCTGTCGCAGCTCCTGACCACGGTGGAGCAAGTCCGCAGCACCCTTAACCCATCGCTAACCATTCATGGCGTGGTCTTAACCATGTTCGACCCCCGCAACAGCCTCGCGGGACAAGTGGTCGCGGACGTGCGGGCGTACATGGGCGACACGGTCTACGAGACGGTCATTCCGCGCAACGTCCGCCTCTCCGAAGCGCCGTCGCACGGCAAGCCGGCGCTGCTTTACGATCTCAAATGCGCCGGCAGCCAGGCGTATCTCAAGCTCGCGTCCGAAGTCATTCGGCGCGAGGGGCGCTGGCGCGCCGCTTAAGGCGATAGAACCGCAGGGAAGGGACTCATGGCTGAAGATGGTAGCCGGGTGATCGAGAACCGGCCTCGCCTGGGCCGCGGGCTCGCGGCCTTGCTGGGCGGGGCGAACTCGCAACATGCCGAGACCGCGCGTGGGCCGCGCCAGACGCCGATCGAGTTCCTGCGCCCCAATCCGCGCAACCCGCGGAAGCTGTTCGACGCCGCCGAGCTCGAGGAACTCGCCGCCTCGATCAAGGAGCGCGGGATCATTCAGCCGGTGATCGTTCGCGCGATTCCCGGCGTTGCGGACGCCTTTGAGATCATCGCCGGCGAGCGGCGCTGGCGAGCGGCGCAACGGGCCGGGCTGCACGAGATCCCGGTGATCGTGGTCGAGGCCGGCGACCGCGAGGCGCTCGAAATCGCCATCGTCGAGAACGTGCAGCGGGCCGACTTGAACGCGCTCGAAGAGGCCGCGGGCTACGCCCAGCTCGGCGCCGATTACAACTATTCGCACAGCGACATCGCCCGCGTCGTGAGCAAAAGCCGGAGCCATGTCGCCAACACGCTTCGCCTGACCAACCTCCCCGAGCACACGCGGAGCCTGCTTGCGGGCGGAAAGATTTCGGCCGGACACGCGCGCGCCCTGCTCGCCGTCGCCGATCCGGACGCGCTCGCCAACCGCATCGTCGCCGAGGGGCTCACGGTCAGAAACATCGAACGCCTGGGCGAGAATTCCGGCACGACGGCGCGGCCGCGCAAGGGGACCGCGCCGGTCGACGCCGACACGAAGGCTCTTCAGGACAAGCTTGCGCTGGCGCTCGGGACCAAAGTGACGATCCGGCATGCGGGGGAAAACGGCGAGATTCGCATCGCCTTCCGGGATTTCGACCAGCTCGACGACTTCTGTCGGAGGCTTTGCCAGTCGGCGGCGGATTAGCACCGGCGAGGCGTTTGCGGTCAGTCTGCCGCCGACGGAGGAAACATGGCGAAGATTGAGGACGACGTCCTCTTCTCGAACCTGCGCGACAAGCTGTTTACAGCGGTCGTTGGCGATGTGCTCGACAAGATGGGATGGCGGCGTCAATTCCTGCCGCAAGCCATCGGGCCGCTCAAGCCTGAGATGAAGGTGGTCGGCCGCGCCATGCCGGTCCTCGAGGCAGACATCTTCGAGGATGGCGCCAAGCCGTTCGGGCTGATGCTGGAGGCGCTCGACGATTTCGACCCAACGAAGTTTATGTCGCCACGGGCGGCTCGCTTCGCTACGCGTTCTGGGGCGAACTCATGTCCACCCGCGCACGCTACTTGCGCGCCGCGGGCGCCGTGCTCAATGGCTTCGTTCGCGACGCTGCGGGAATCGAGGCGCTCGGCTTTCCGACGTTCAGCCGCGGATTGTACGCGCAAGACCAGGGCCCGCGCGGCAAGGTGATCGACTTTCGCGTGTCCGTGGAAATCGGGGGCGTCCGGATCGCGCCCGGCGATCTCATCTTTGGCGACCGTGAGGGCGTGCTCGTCATTCCCTCCGAAGCCGAGGCCGAGGCGATCGAAGCGGCGCTCGCCAAGGCATCGACGGAGAATAAGGTCGCGACCGCCATCCGGAATGGGATGGGCGCCCGCGAAGCGTTTGACACCTTCGGCGTCCTCTAATCAGCGCGCGCGTGGTCGACTTGCTCGCGCGCAAGACAACGCCGCTGAGCGTTCGATCATCCCGCTAAGCCTCAGTTGGCGTCCTCTTTGGCGCGCTCGGCCTCCATCAGCTTGCGCTTGTCGTCCTCGGTCAGGACCGGCGGGCGAGCGAGACTGTCAGCTTGTCAATTTTGCCGATGAAGGCGAACGGGATCTGATAGTCGGCGTCGTCGACTCCCGTGCCGGTGTCCGAGCCGATGTCGAAAGTCTCGTCCCACGGCAGGAGGAACGGGATCGTTCGCTCCATGGTCGCAGTCGCGACGACCTTGCCGTCGACGCTGAGCGTCCCGTTCCCCGGCCGGCCCAGTCCGCTGACATTGTTGAATGTCAATGATCGCGGAAACGGGACCCCAGATTTTCATGGAAAAGGGACCCCGCTCTGAGACACGCACGGACGGTAGCGCTCGCCCCGGCGGAGCTGGGCGGGGTTGCGCAGCCGGGGCGAGCGCGGGTCGGTGAGGCTCGGATTTTTGTAGAGTTCAGGCGCGGTTTTTGAAGCGCCAGCTTTCGTTGCCAGTCTCGACGATGTCGCATTGGTGAGTGAGACGGTCGAGCAATGCGGTGGTCATTTTAGGGTCGCCGAAAACGCTCGGCCATTCGCCGAAGGCGAGATTGGTGGTGACGAGGATCGAGGTGCGCTCATAGAGCCGGCTGATGAGATGGAAGAGAAGCTGGCCACCGGCCTGAGCGAACGGCAGGTAGCCGAGCTCGTCGAGGACGACGAAGTCCATGCGGCTGAGATAATCGGCGATGCGGCCCTGGCGCCCGGCGCGCGTCTCGGCCTCGAGCTGGTTGACGAGATCGACGGTGGTGAAGAAGCGCCCCCGCCGTCCGGCGCGGATGCAGCTTCGCGCAATGGCGATCACCGCGTGCGTCTTGCCGGCGCCGGTTCCGCCGACGAACACGGCGTTGCGCTGCTGGGCGATGAAGCCGCCGCCGGCGAGATCGCGGACGAGCGCCTCGTTGATCGGCGTGTCCTTGAACACGAAGTCATCGAGGTCCTTGGCGAGCGGCAGCTTGGAGGCTGTGATCTGATACTTGATCGAGCGCGCCTGCTTCTCCGAGATCTCGGCGCGCAAAAGGTCGCCGACGAAGCGCTGCGGCTCGTGGCTTCGCTTGAGAGCGACGGACAGCGTCTCGTCGTAGGCGGCCTTCATGCCGTAGAGCTTCAGCTCGCTCATCATGTCGAGGACTTCGGTCCGCTCCATCGTCAGGCGCTCCTCAAGGCGTCGTAGCGGGTGCAATCGGCGACCGGGGCATGGCGCAGCCGTAGCGCCGCAGGCGTGTAGATCGGTTCGGCCGGTTCGGGATCGCGGCGGCGCGCCAGAATGTTGAGGACGACGTCGGCGGAATGGACGCCCTCGCTCAGCGCCTGGGCGCAGGCCGCCTCGACCTCGGACATGCCGTCGGTCAGGACGGCGGCGAGAATCTTGACCATCTGCCGGTCGCCGTCGTCAGAGCCGGCCAGCCTACGCCGGATCCTCTCCAGGGCGCCGGGCAAAACCCAATCCCGGAACGGCGCGCCGTTGCGCAGCGCGCCTGGCTTGCGGGCTAGCACAGGCACGTAATGCCAGGGATCGTAGACCGTCCTGCCGCGGCCGAAGGACCGCTCGTGTTCGGCGACGATCCGGCCGTCCTGGCGAATGATGATCCGGTCGGCGTAGGCATGGATCTCGACCGGGCGCCCGACCGCGCCAGCGTTCACCGAGTATTTGTTGTTGTCGAACCGGACCAGGCAGGTCTTCGACACCGAGGCCGGCAGGGCGTGGAAACCGTCGAACCGGCCGCGATAGGGAACGAGCCTCGGCCGCTCCTCCTCGAAAACTTCCCAGATCGTCCGATCCGGCCATTCGGTATGGGGATGGGCTTTCGCAAAGACCAGACATCGGTCGAGCAGCCAGGCGTTGAGCTCGCCATAGCTCTTGAAGCGGGGCTTTGGGGTGAAGAACCGCTCGCGGACAAGCCCGACCTGGTTCTCGACCTGACCCTTCTCCCAGCCGGACGCCGGCGTGCAGGCGACTGGCTCGACCAGATGGTGCGAGCACATCTGCAGGAAGCGGCGATTGTATTGCCGGTCCTTGCCGACGAAGACCGCGTCGACCGCCGTTTTCATGTTGTCGTAGATTCCCCGCGCGCAAGCGCCCCTGAAGAACGCGAAGGCGCGCTCGTGCGCGTCGAACACCATCTCCTGGCTCTCGCGAGGATAAGCGCGCACGAACATCATCCGGCTGTGGCAGAGCCGGACGTGCGCGACCTTCAGGGTGGTCGTCACACCGCCAATCAGCGCGATCTCGTGGCTCCAATCAAACTGGTAGGCTTCGCCCGGCGCAAAGCTCAGCGGAACATAGGCGTCAGCCGTTGTGCTCGCGCGCTTCTCCCGCCAGGCGATCGCATAGCGCCTGACCGCCGCGTAGCTGCCTCCATAGCCAAGAGCGCGCAGGTCCTCGAAAATCCGGATCAGCGTCAGACGCTCGCGAGCGGGCCGACCGTCGTTCTCATCAAGCAGGGCCTCGAGTTGCTCCCGCCAGGGGCCAATCCGCGGCAACGGTTGCTGCGACCGCTCGTAGCGAAACTCGGTCGCGTTCGACCGGATGACCTTCCGAACCACCTTCCGCGAAACATGCAGGTCACGGCAGATCTCCTTGATCGCCTTCCCCTGTGAAAAATAGGCCCGCCGTATCTTCGCGATCGTTTCCACAACAAGCATTCCAACCCAGGCCTCCCAGCTGTCGGAAGGCCAATGTGAACCCGGCGCCGCCAGGGTTCCGATTGGATGCAAATCAGCCCCGCAACGGGGTCCCTATTCCATGAAAAATCACAGCCGCAGCTTTACAACCCGGCGCGCGAGTTAGGGCCAGGGAGAATATTTTTTCGCGCGTAACCCTTTGAAAGGTCCCGATTCGACCAAAGAAAAACAAGGAAATGCAAGCGTTTTTTCTTGAATTTATTAGGATTTGTTTGGACGAAACTCGCCTTAAGATTGTACACGCCCCAGGCTTGGCCGCCTGCCGATCGTTCCCCCTCTCTGACAGGAGAGGGTCGAGGTGAGGGCTTCGCGCCGAGCGCCGTTAGCCCCCGCCACGCTCTCCCCTCATCCGGAGAGCGTCAGGGCGCTAGCGCCGTCTCGACCAGCTCGACCCAATAGCTCATGCCATAGGGCAGGACCTCGTCGTTGAAGTCGTACGAGGGGTGATGAAGCGTCGCGCTGTCGCCATTGCCGATGAAAATGAAGGCGCCCGGCCGCGCCTCGAGCATGAACGAGAAGTCCTCCGAGCCCATCGTCGGGGGCGTGTTCACATCGACCTTTGAGTCGCCCGCGACCTTGCGCGCGATGCTCGCCGCGAAGTCCGTCTGAGCCTCATGATTGATGGTCGGGGGATAGCCGCGGCGGTATTCGACTCGGGCGCTCGCCCCGCTCGCCTCGGCAAGCCCGGCGGCGATCTCATGGATTCGCTTTTCGACCGCGTCTCGGGTCGCGGGCTTCAGCGTGCGGACCGTGCCGTTCAACCAGGCCGTTTGCGGGATGATGTTGTTGGCCGCGCCAGCCTTGAACTGGGTGATCGAGATGACGCTCGAGTCCAGGGGATCGACATTGCGCGACGTGATGGTTTGAAGCGCGGTGACAATCTGCGCGCCAACCATGACGGGATCGATGCATTGATGCGGCATCGCTCCGTGCCCGCCCTTGCCTTCGATCGTGATCGTGATCTCATCCGCCGCCGCCATCAGCGGGCCCTTGCGGATGCTGAAGGCGCCGATCGGCGAGCCTGGCCAATTGTGCATGCCATAGACCTGCTCGACGCCGAATTGGTCGAGGAGCCCGTCGTCGATCATCGCCATCGCGCCCGCGCCGCCTTCCTCGGCCGGCTGGAAGATGACGATTGCGGCGCCACCAAAATCGCGTGTCTCAGCGAGGCGCCGCGCCGCGCCGAGCAGCATCGCGGTATGCCCGTCATGACCGCAGGCGTGCATCTTGCCGGGAGTCTTGGACCGATATGGGAGGTTCGTCTCTTCCTCGATCGGCAGCGCGTCCATGTCCGCGCGCAGTCCTATCGAACGCGAGCTCGATCCCTTGGCGCCGCGGATCACGCCGACGACGCCCGTGCGGCCGATCCCCGTCTTGACCTCATCGCAACCAAAGGCGCGAAGGCGCTCGGCGACGAATTTCGCCGTCTCCTCGACGTCGTACATGACTTCAGGCTTCTGATGGAGCTCTCGGCGCCAGGTTCGAACTTCGGGAACGAGGTCGTTGATGGCGGAGCTGATCGGCATTGGAACGGGACCCTCGCAAACAGCCGACAGGTTGGCGCTGCGCTCAAGCCGCTGTCAACGCGCGCGAGGGTCAGCGCTTGCGGTGAAGAAGAAAAATCGCCTGATCGCCCATGAGATTCCACGCCCATTGCGAGAAGATTGGGCTGAGCGGCCGGCCCTTGAGATCGAGGGCGACGCTCTTGTCGATCGTTGCGCCCACCTCGCGCGCGAGCGCGATGAAATCGGCGATCGTGCAGAAATGGATGTTCGGCGTGTCGTACCAGGCATGCGAAAGGTTTTTCGTCACCGGCATACGGCCGAGGAAAGCGACCTGGGCGCGGATGCGCCAATGGCCGAAATTCGGCACCGAAACGATGGCGCGGCGGCCGATGCGCAGCATGTGCTCGAGCACAACGCGAGGTTGGCGCGTGGCCTGCAGCGTCTGCGACAGGATGACATAGTCGAACGCGTCGTCCGGGTAATCGACGAGATCCGCGTCGGCGTCGCCCTGGATCACCGACAGGCCCTTGGCGACGCAATCGTTCACGCCGTGCTGGGAGAGCTCGATGCCCCGCCCGTCGACGGCTCGCTCCTCGGCCAGAAGCCGCAGCAATTCCCCGTCGCCGCAGCCGACGTCGAGAACGCGGGAGCCGGGGGCGACGAGCTCCGCCACGCGCAGGAGGTCGACGCGCGCGGGGGCTTGCGTTCGGGCAACGCTCAATCGACGCCCCTGGCGCGGGCGGCGGCGTCGATGAAGCCGCGCGTGGTGTCGATGAGCTCGGGCACGTCGAGGAGAAAAGCGTCATGACCGCGATCGGTCTCGATCTCGACGAAGGAGACCGACGCGCCGCCGGCGTTGAGCGCCCGGACGGTCGCTCGCGAGTTGCTTGTGGGAAAGAGCCAGTCGGAGGTGAAGGAGACCACGCAGAAGCGCGTGCGCGAGCCTTTGAAGGCGCTCGCGAGCGATCCGCCATAGTCCGCGGCGAGGTCGAAATAGTCCATCGCCCGCGTCATGTAGAGATAGGAATTGGGATCGAACCGCTCGACGAAGATCGCGCCCTGGTGGCGCAGGTAGGATTCAACCTGGAAATCCGCGTCGAAAGAGAAGGTCCGCGCCGAGCGGTCCTGGAGATTGCGGCCAAACTTGCGATGCAGCGCGCTCTCGGAGAGGTAGGTGATGTGAGCTGCCATCCGCGCGACGCCGAGGCCTTTGGCCGGCCTCGTGCCCTCGACGAGATAGCGCCCGCCGCGCCAATCGGGGTCAGCCATGATCGCTTGCCGGCCGACTTCGTGGAAGGCGATGTTCTGTGAGGAATGGCGCGCCGCCGTCGCGATCGGGAGGGCGGCGAAGACGCGATCGGGATAAGTCGCCGCCCATTGCAGGACCTGCATGCCGCCCATCGAACCGCCGGCCACGCAAAGCAGCGTGTCGATGCCGAGATGGTCGACCAGGAGCGCCTGCGCCCGCACCATGTCGGCGATCGTCACGATCGGAAAATCGAGGCCATAGGGCTCACCCGTCTCCAGATTGACGGATGCGGGGCCCGTCGAGCCCATGCATCCGCCAAGGACATTCGAGCAAATGACGAAAAAGCGATTCGTATCGAACGGCAGGCCAGGGCCCGCGATGGTCTCCCACCAGCCGGGCCGGCCGGTGACGGGGTGCCGGTTGGCGACGTGCTGGTCGCCGGTCAGAGCGTGGCAAAGGAGAATTGCGTTGGATTTCGCCGCGTTGAGGGCGCCATAGGTCTGGTAGGCGAGGGTCAGCGGCGCCAACGCGGCCCCCGAATCCATCTGCAGCGGGGAATTGGAGCTCAAGCGCAGCGTCAGGCTATCCGGTGAAACGGATTGCGCCGCGGCGCCGTTCAGAAGCGCGCCCAGGTCCCCCAACTTATCGCCTTCCAGACATCCGATAAATCGGCCTGTTCTCTTTGCCGAACGGACCGTTTGTTATACAGGAAACGTGCGAGATGCAAGCTCCGCGTCGCCCCGCGGAACGGAGCGCGGCCCGAGCCGTGGCTTTGCCTCGACTCCGCTCAGGATCTGGCGGACTTTTGCGCGAGCTCCTTGAGGATCGCGTCGCCCATTTCGCTTGTCGACACCGCGGCGCCCTCTTCGCCTTTGATGTCTGCGGTTCGATATCCGGCGGCGAGCACCGCGGCGATCGCAGCGTCGAGCCGGTCGGCGGCCGTGTGAAGCCCGAAAGAATATCGCAACGCCATGCCGAACGAACCGATCATCGCGATCGGGTTGGCGACTCCCTTGCCGGCGATGTCCGGCGCCGATCCATGAACCGGCTCGTAGAGCGCCTTGCGCCGGCCGCTTTTCGGATCGACGTCGCCGAGCGAGGCGGAGGGCAGCATGCCAAGCGAGCCCGTCAACATGGCCGCGACGTCGGACAGCATGTCGCCAAACAGGTTGTCGGTGACGATGACGTCGAACTGCTTGGGCCAGCGGACCAGCTGCATGCCAAGGGCGTCGGCGAGCTGATGCTCGAGCTTGACGTCCGTATATTCCCGCTTGTGCAGCGCAGTCATCACCTCGTTCCACAGCACGCCGGACTTCATCACGTTGCGCTTCTCGGCCGAGGTGACCTTATTGCCGCGGTTGCGTGCGAGCTCGAAGGCGGTCCGTCCGATCCGTTCGATTTCGTAGGTGTCGTAGACCTGAGTGTCGATCGCACGCCGCTGACCGTTGCCGAGGTCCCGGATCTCCTTCGGCTCGCCGAAATAGACGCCGCCGGTGAGTTCGCGCACGATCATGATGTCGAGGCCTTCAACAACCTCGGGCTTCAGCGACGAAGAGGAAGCAAGCGCCGGGTAGCAGATCGCCGGGCGCAAATTGGCGTAAAGGCCGAGCTCCTTGCGCAGGCGCAGGAGCCCCGCTTCCGGGCGGACGTCATAGGGAACACCGTCCCATTTCGGACCGCCTACGGCAGCCAGAAAGACCGCGTCAGCCGCTTGCGCGAGGTCCATGTCCGAGTTGCTGATCGCCTTGCCGTGCTTGTCATAGGCGCCGCCGCCGACCAATCCCTTTTCGATCTCGAATTTGGCGACGCCCTCGCGATTGAAATGCTCGATAACCTTCTCAAGTTCGGCCATAACCTCGGGGCCGATGCCGTCACCAGGAAAGAGCAGGAGCTTAAAAGTCGCCATGTTCCGTCACGTTCATGTCAGGGGAAGCGGGGTCGTGTGCTAGACGATTTCCTGGACGCGCGAAAGCCTGGATTCGGCTCGATCGGGCCGGCGCCGACGAATAGGAAGGCCCTTACGCGTTTGGCGAGGCCATGAGCATAGTGAGCAGCGCCGCCGCTGACGGCTTCATCCAGCGATTGCCGAAGGAGATTCGCTTCTGCCTGGTTCACGGGCTCGACGAGGGCCTCGCGCACGAGCGCGTGAAGGCCATCATTCGCGGTCGGATCGGCGAGGATTCGGACCCGATGCGACTTGTGCGCCTCGACGGCGATGCTGTCGCGCGCGATCCGGGCGCGCTTGCCGATGAAGCCTACGCAATTTCCATGTTCGGCGGCGAGAGAGCGATCTGGATCGATGCGCAGGGGCGCGATCTCATGCCCGCGCTCGAGCCTCTATTCGCCCGTCCGCTCACCGACTGCACGATTGTCATCAAGGCGGGGCAACTCAAGAAGGGAACGGGGTTGCGCGCCGCCTTCGAGAGCTCGGCCGCGCGCGCATCGATCGAGTGCTATCCGGACGATTCGAGCACTCTTGAATCTCTCATCGATGGGGAAGCCCGCGCCGCGGGGCTTGCAATTGCGCCGGACGCGCGCGCCGCGCTCGCCCATATGGTCGGAGCCGATCGACGAACCACGCGAGGCGAGATCGCGAAGCTCATGCTTTATGCGCGAGGGCAGTCGCAGATCACCACGGAAGACATAGAGGCGATCGTCGCTGACGCGGCGCCCTCCAATCTCGACCAAGTCATCGACGACGCCCTGTTTGGCGACTTGCATGCGGTCGAGGCGTCGCTTTCCCGGTTCTTCCACGAGGGGGGCGAAGCGGACTATCTGATGATCCGGCTCGTCGCGCGATTAACCTTGTTGCATCGGCTTAGGCTTGAGATGGATCAGGGCCGGCCGTTCGAAGCGGCGTGTCAGGCTCTCTTCGTGAAGCTGCCGATGTCAGCGCGCCGCGCATTGGCCAAACAGGCGGAGCGCTGGACGACGGACTCGATCGCCGAGCGCCTGCCCGCAATTCGGCAAGCGAGCGCGCGGGTTCGGACCGACTCGCAGCTCGCCGACGTTCTGGCGACGCGGGCTTTGTGGACGCTAGCGTCGCGGCGGCGCGGGGCGAGACGTTGAGCCAGACGCTCGGGCGCTACGCCAGTTTTACATCAGAACGATGGTCACTTGGCTGGCAAGCTTTTGGGTTTTCTTGAATGGTGGCCATTTCGCCGCGAAACCCAAGTTTATGGCTATTGGATTTCCTTGGATTTCCTTGGATTCTCTCGTCCGAATCAAGACTTATCAATGGGTTACGCGGGAAAAACGGAGCGAGGATTTTTCTCGTCGCTTCTGTCATAGCGTTCGAAGCCCACACGACGTGAGGCTGCGGTCGAGGCATTCGGAGGGCAGGATCGCTCATGAGGAAAGTTTAGCCGGGTTTCGGCTTTTCTGCAACCAATTGTCGCCTGAGCCACTTTTGGGACCTATGTGCGAATGGGGCCTCAGCCGATTTCCGCCTCACTCGAGCAGTATGTATTTCGTGTCGCTGACGAGATCCCCATTTTTCGATTATCGACCAGTTAACCATACCGGCTTTCCCCGCCGGCGCATGGAACCACTTTCCGTCATTTGGGTTGCGGCCGATTTTCCGGTGGAGAAACGCATCGCCGAACCTCGTTTCGCGAGTCCCCATCCCCGCTTTCACGAGTGGACCCCCAAGGATCGGCAGCCGCTCACGCTTCTTCGGCGTCTGATGATCGAAATCGAAAGACTTGATAGCCCAGTCACGGGCCGTGATACTCTCGACGCGGGATGCGATCGAGCTTCTCGAGCGGTTGGAAGGCCGACAATTCTCGAACTGAAGCCTTCTACGGCTTCTCCAGCTCCTCGCGCAGAATCTCCAACCCAAGCCACTCATCCTCGGCGCCGGCCAGCGCATCGCGCAATTCCCCGTAAGCTTTTGTCGCGGCCGTGAACGCCGCCGGCTCGCGGGCGGAAAGGTCGGCGTCCGCCAACTTGCGCTCCAATTGATCGAGATCAGCGCGCAGCTTTTCGATTCTGCCTGGCAGCGTCTCGAGCGCCCGCTTCTCGTTAAACCCGAGCTTGCGCTTTGGAGCGCTCCTTTCAGGCGAAGGCGCCCTGTCAGCCTTTTCCGTCGTCGCCGCCGGCGCGGCGAGCGGACCCGCCAGCCCATAGCCACGCTGGGCGACCATGTCGGAATAGCCGCCGGCATATTCGACCCAGCGCCCGTCCCCGTCGCCGACAATGACCGACGTCGCTACGCGATCGAGAAAATCGCGGTCGTGGCTGACGAGGAGGATCGTTCCGGCATAGTCGCCGAGCAGCTCCTGAAGGAGATCGAGCGTCTCGATGTCGAGGTCGTTGGTCGGCTCGTCCAGAACCATCAGGTTGGACGGCTTCGCCAAGGCCCTCGCGAGCATGAGCCGCCCGCGCTCCCCGCCGGACAATTTGCCGATCGGCGTGCGCGCCTGCTCAGGCGGGAACAGGAAGTCTCGCATATAGCCCATCACGTGCCGCCGTTCGCCGTTGATCGTCACATAATCGCTGCCGCCGCCGGTCAGCGCGTCGACGAGAGTTGTTGCCGGCTCGAGCGATGCGCGCCCTTGATCGAGAGACGCCATCGTGACGTTTGAGCCGAGCCGCACGGAACCCGAATCTGGCGCGAGCGCGCCGGTTAAGAGGTTGATGAGCGTCGTCTTGCCCGCGCCGTTCGCGCCGACGATTCCGATCCTGTCGCGGCGCATGACGCGCAACGAAAAGTCGCGCACGATCGGACGATCGCCGTAAGCCTTGCTGATCCGCTCGGCCTCGATCACCAGCGCGCCCGACGCTTTCGTGTCTTGCGCGATCATGGCGGCTGCGCCGACCGACCGCAGCGTCTCGCGTCGCTCGCGCCTGAGATCGGCGAGCTCGCCCACGCGCCGCATGTTGCGCTTGCGGCGCGCGGTGACGCCGTAGCGCATCCAATGCTCTTCATTGACGATCCTGCGGTCGAGCTTGTGGCGCTCGAGCTCCTCCTCCTCGAGCTTCTGGTCGCGCCAGGCCTCGAACGCGCCGAAGCCCGCCTCGAGGCGGCGGGTGCGGCCGCGATCGAGCCAGATCGTGGCGCGGGTCAAGTCGGCGAGCAGGCGCTTGTCGTGGCTGATGAGCGCCAAAGCCGAGCGGCCCGCCGCAAGCCGCGCCTCCAGCCACTCGATCGCAATGAGATCGAGGTGGTTGGTGGGCTCGTCGAGCAGTAGAATGTCGGGCTCCGGGCTCAAGGTCCTGACCAGCGCGGCCCGCCGCGCCTCGCCGCCGGAAAGCCGGGCCGGATCGGCGGCCGGATCGACCCCGAGCTCGGCCATCATCGCCCTCGCCGCATAGGGGTCGTCGAATTCGCCCAAGCCCGCCAGCACATAGTCGAGAGTCGTCTTAAAGCCGGTCATGTCCGGCTCCTGCGGCAGATAAGCGAGGCGAGCCGAAGGCTGAACGAAGCGCGATCCAGCGATCGGCCTTCGTCTGCCCGGCCGCGATCCGGAACAAGGTCGACTTGCCCGACCCATTGCGCCCGACGACGGCGATGCGGTCGCCGGCGGAAATTGACAGTTCCGCCCCGTCCAGAAGCGGCGCGCCGCCTAGCGTCAGGCCAGTGTCTCGCAATTGTAGGAGGGGCGCCATAGAATTAAGTCCGTACGCGGCGGCGTGACGCTTAACGGCAAGCGGGGGAAAGGAAAAGGCCCATGGCGACGAAGGCGACTCTGACGGCGTTGGCGAAATTGGACGGCTTGCGCGAGGCCACGCTCGCGCGAACGGCGCGGAAAGATTTCGCCGACGATCCGGCGCGATTTAAAGAGTTCAGCGTCACCCTCGACGATCTCCTGTTTGACTATTCGAAGCAGCGCATCGACGCCGCGGTCTTAAGCGCGCTCGTCGAGCTCGCCAAGGCCTGCGGGGTCGAGGCCAAGCGCGCAGCCATGTTCGCCGGCGAGAAGATCAACGTCACCGAGAAGCGCGCCGTCCTGCACACGGCCTTACGCAATTTCTCGGGCAAGCCGGTGCTGGTCGACGGCAAGGACGTCATGCCCGAGGTGGTTGGCGTGCGGGAAAAGATGCTGACCTTCGCGGCGGATGTGCGCGAGGGCCGGGTGCGGGGCGCGTTGGGCCAGCCGATGACGGACGTCATCAATATCGGCATCGGCGGGTCCGACCTTGGGCCCGCGATGGCGACGCGCGCGCTCGCGCCCTTCGCGCCGCCGCAGCTGCGCAGCCATTTCGTCTCCAATGTCGACGGCGCCGACATCGGCGATACGTTGCGCGGCCTCGATCCGTCGCGGACCCTGTTCATCGTCTCGTCGAAGACCTTCACCACGGTGGAGACGATGACCAATGCGGCGACGGCGCGCGCCTGGATCGCGCAAGGGGTGGGCGAAGCGGCGGTCGGCGACCATTTCGCCGCCGTCTCGACCCAGCTCGACAAGGTGGCTCAGTTCGGCATCCAGCCGACGCGGGTGTTCGGTTTCTGGGATTGGGTCGGCGGCCGCTATTCGGTCTGGTCGAGCATCGGGCTGCCGCTCGCGATCGCCATCGGGCCTGACCGCTTCAACGAATTCCTCCGCGGCGGCTACGAGATCGACGAGCACTTCCGCACGGCGCCGATCGAGCGCAACATCCCGATCCTGATGGGGCTTCTCAGCTGCTGGAACCGCAACGTCCTCGGGCACGCGACGCACGGCGTGATCCCATACGACCAGCGGCTCGGGCGCTTCCCCGCCTATCTCCAGCAATTGCAGATGGAGAGCAACGGCAAGCACGTCCAGCTCGACGGCTCGCCCTGCAACACGGCGACCGGGCCGGTGGTCTGGGGCGAGCCCGGCACCAACGGCCAGCACGCCTTCTTCCAGCTCATCCATCAGGGCACGGAGATCATTCCCCTCGATCTCCTTGTCGCGGCCACGCCGACCGACGCTGACGGGCATCATCACGATCTTCTGGTCGCCAACTGTCTCGCGCAGGGCCAGGCTCTGATGCATGGCCGCACGCCTGAGGAGGCCGAGGCGATCACGCACAAGCAGGGGGCGAGCGAGGCCGAGGCGAAAAGGCTGGCGCCGCACAAGAGCTTTTCCGGCAGCCGCCCGACGAGCACGTTCCTCTACCGCCGCCTCGATCCGCGCACCCTCGGGCGTCTCATCGCCCTTTACGAGCACAAAGTGTTCACCGAAGGCGCGGTCTGGGACATCGACTCGTTCGACCAGTGGGGCGTCGAACTGGGCAAGGAGCTGGCCTTGAGCCTGGCGCCGATCGTCGGCGACGCGGCTGCGGCCATTTCAGACTTGGACTCGTCGACGGCTGGGCTCGTCACGCATCTGCGCGAGCTGCGCGGCGATCCTGCGAGCGGGTGAGGGATTTCCTTCCCCTTCTCCCCTCTGGGAGAAGGTAGCGGGCGAAGCCCGCCGGATGAGGGTGGTGGTCGCTTTGCATCCCCTCACCCCCGACCCCTCTCCCGGAGGGAGAGGGGAGATCAGGTCGGGCGTTTGCTCGCCGCGAGCCGCCGCGTGGCCTTCGCCAGCCAAGCGCGGGTTGCGACGTCGACCCGCGGCGATAGCGTCTTGCGCACGCGGGCGTGGTAATCGTCGAGCCAGGCGATCTCGTCCGCGTCCATAAGCTTCGGCTCGACCAGGCTGAGGTCGATGGGCGCGAACGTCAGCGTCTCGAAGCCCAGCATCGGGCGTTCGCCTCCGGGAATCGTCCGCGGCTCGACCACGAGCAGGTTCTCGATCCGGATGCCGAATGCGCCAGCGGCGTAATAGCCGGGCTCGTCGGACACGATCATGCCCGGCGCGAGCGCCGTTGTTCCACTCTTGGCGAGACGCTGCGGACCTTCGTGCACCGAGAGATACGAGCCGATGCCGTGTCCCGTGCCATGGTCGAAATCGAGGCCGGCTCGCCAAAGCGCGGCGCGCGCCAAGGCATCGATCTGCGCGCCGTTCGTTCCCGCCGGAAAGACGGCGCGGGCGACGGCGATATGGCCTTTGAGCACGCGGGTGAACCGGTCGCGCATGAACGCGCTCGGCCGCCCGACCGCGATCGTGCGGGTGATGTCAGTCGTGCCGTCTTCATATTGCGCGCCGCTGTCGATGAGGAAAATGCCGCGCGCGATCTTGCGATTGGAGGCTTCGCTGACCCGATAGTGGGGAATCGCGGAGTTCGCTCCCGCGCCAGCGATGGTCGGGAACGACAGATCTTTGAGCGCCGGGCTCGCCCGCCGGAATGTCTCCAGAGCCTCGACGGCGTCGATTTCGGTCAAGCGGCCTCGCGGCGCCTCGGCGGCGAACCAGGCGAGGAAATTCGTCATCGCCGCGCCGTCCCGCTCGTGCGCGGCGCGCGCGCCGGCAAGCTCGGCCGGATTCTTCTTCGCCTTCATGAGCGTGATCGGATCGGCGCCGATGTCGGCCTTGCCGCCCGCGCGCTCGATCGCCTGGGTGAGGAAGGCGGGCGCGGTCGCGGCGTCGAAGGCGACACGCGCGCTCTTTCGGCCCAAGTCCTCGACGAAGTTGAGCAGGGCGTCGGGCTCCAGCACGTCCGCCTGGCGGCTGAGGCTATTGCCGCCCGAGGCGGTGAGTTTTCTTCGGTCGAGAAACACCACCGGACGCCCTTCGACCGGTAGATAGGCCCAGCCGAGCGGCAGCGGCGTGTAGGAGACGTCGGAACCGCGAATATTGAACAGCCACGCCAGATTGTGCGGGTCGCTGATCAAGAGGCCGTGCGACGGCCCCATGGCCTTGCGCACGCGCGCAATCTTCGCGCCCACGCTTTCGCCGGCGAAGCGCAGCTTGTGCGGCGTAATGGCGCCGAGCGGCTCCGGCGGCCGATCGAGCCAGATCGCGTCGATCGGGTTCAAGTCGACCGCGACGAGCCCGGCGCCAGCCTTCTCGCAGGCGGCCACATAACGCGCAACCGCGTCGGGCGTGTGAAGCCGCGCGTCGTAGCCAAGCTTGTCGCCGGCTTTGAGATGACGCGCGATCCATTCGCTCGGCGGGTCCTCCATCACAGGACGGAACTCGAAGACCGAGGGGTCGGCCTCGTTCTTCACCTGCTCGGTGTATCGTCCGTCGACGAACAGCGCCGCGCTGTCCTTCAGCACCACTGCAATTCCCGCCGAGCCGGCGAATCCCGTGAGCCACCTGAGCCGCTCGGAATTGGCCGGCACATATTCGTTCTGGTGCTCGTCGGCGCGCGGAACGATGAAACCTGAGAGCCCCGCCTTCGCCAATTCGGCGCGCAATTCGTTGACCCGAGCGGCCCCATGCGAAGGATCCCCCAAGGCGACGAACGATTGAAAACGACTTTCAAACACGCGCGACAGTTTCCGATATGGCCGCGTCGCTCAAGTCCTCAGAGGTCACGACACGGCCGATGAACGGCAATTCGCGATAGGAATGAGCGACATCCATGCCGTATCCGACCACGAAAACATCCGGGCAGACAAAGCCGACGAAATCGGCTTTGATCTCAACGACCCTTTTGCCCGGCTTCTCCAACATCGTGCAGACCAGAACCCGCCGCGCGCCGCGCGCAACCAGAAGATCCTTGGCGAAGGCCAGCGTCCGGCCCAATTCGAGAATATCGTCGACGAGCACAACGTCACGGTCGCGGACCGAAAATTCAATGTCGCGGAGGATCTTCACCGTCCCGCTGGACACCGTCCCGCTCAAATAGCTCGACAGGTGAAAGAACTCGACCTGCGGCTCGAGCCCCACCCGGTGCAGGGCGCGCAGCAGGTCGGCCGCGAACATGAACGAGCCTTTGAGGATGGCGACGACAAGCAGATCCTTCGGCTTCGCCGCTGCGATCTCCCGGGCCAGCGCTTCCGTTCGTTCGGCGATCGTCCGTTCGTCGAAGAGAACCTTGACCTGTCTCTCGCCGCTCATGAAGGGGTCTCTGTGAACGCCCCCTTATTGCCCGGCTCGGCGAATTTTACCAGGACGTCGCGAACCCCGGCGGGAGGCGCGGCCAATCGGGCTCGAAATGCGACGCGCTCATGCGCGCTGAGGCTGCTCTTCGGCCCCCTCGCCGTCCAGACATACATCTCGCGCCCGTCCTCGCCGCGCAGCGTCAGGCGCAGATTCGGGAGCAGACGTCGTGGCGTCACGCAAATTCTCTATCTCGCCTGAGACCACGAGCTCGCCCGGGCCTTCCGTTTGCTGCGCAACCGTCGCATGAACTTTGACGATCGACAGGCCGAGAAAGTTCACCGGCAGTCCTACGCCAGCATAAATGCTTGCCGTCGCCGGCGCGATTGAAACGATCGTCGCCCGCGCTGCGACGACCGTCATCGTTGCGACTGCCAAGCCGGCGAGGACAAAAGCTGGGGCTAAGGCGCCGCCACCTCGCGAAGATCGGCGAGACGCGCCGCCAGTCCTTTGGTAAAAGCCCTGATCGCAATTTGCGCCGAACCTACGGTCTAGTGTCATGACGTCTGACCTTGTTGTTCCGATGGGGTGGCCGATGATGGTATTTGGTTGGGAACACGGTTAAAGGCGCGTTAAGCGGCCAACCCGCGCCGTCAAGGGAAACGCGTTGCTACGGTTCGAAAACGTCGGTTTGCGCTACGGCATGGGGCCGGAGGTGCTCGGCGATCTCAATTTTTCTGTCGAGCCGCAAAGCTTTCAGTTCCTTACCGGCCCGTCCGGCGCCGGCAAGACCACCCTCATGCGGCTGATGCTGCTTTCGCTGCGGCCGACACGGGGAACGATCCGCGTTTTTGGTCAGAACTCGGCGGCGCTGAGCAAGAACGATTTGACAACGGTCCGACGGCGGATCGGCGCCGTCTTCCAGGACTTTCGTCTCTTGGACCACCTCACGACTTATGAGAACGTGGCGCTGCCGTTACGCGCAATGGGACGGGAGGAATTGGGCTATCGGGCCGAAGTGGTTGAACTTCTGCGCTGGGTCGGTCTCGGCGATCGCATGAACGCTTCCCCGCCTGTCCTTTCCGGCGGCGAGAAGCAGCGCGCGGCGATCGCTCGCGCTCTGATCGTTCGGCCGGAATTGTTGCTGGCGGACGAGCCGACCGGAAATGTCGATCCGGGTCTCGCGCGGCAACTCCTCAGGCTGTTTGTCGAGCTTCACCGGCTTGGGACGGCGGTTGTGATCGCCACGCATGATCTCCATCTGATGGACCAATTCGGCTTCGCCCGCCGGCTGGTCGTCGGCGACGGCAAACTGACGATTTTTGACGGATTGCCGTCATGAACGAACCGATCGTCGAGCCGATTCTTGCGGCGGAGCCGGAGCCGTCGTTCAACACCAATGCGCCGCTGATACCGCGCGATTCCGTGGCCGGGCGCGCGCTGGTCGTCGTCATCGCGATCATGACCTTTCTCGCATGCCTGACCGCCGGCGCAGCTTTATTGGTCGCCCACGCTTCCCAAGCTTGGCGCTCGGAAGTGTTGCGTGACGCCACGATCCAGGTAAAGCCCCGCGCGGGCGACGATGTTGAAAGCCTTGTCGCCAAAGCCGTCGCCATCGCCACACAGGCGCCGGACGTCGAATCCGTTCACGCCTATTCAAAGGCCGAATCGGAGAAGCTTCTCGAGCCTTGGCTCGGCGCGGGGTTTGACCTGAGCCAATTGCCCGTTCCCCGGGTGATTGTCGTAAGGCTTGGCAAGCAGCGCCCGGAAGACCTTGCGACGCTGCGCGCGGCGCTCGCCTCGGCGGTTCCTGAGGCTGATCTCGATGACCATCGGATCTGGGCGACGCGAACTCGGCGCCATGGCCGACGCCATCGTCGTTCTTGCGGCCGCTCTTTTCGTGCTGATGATCGTGGCGATGGCGACGGCGATCGGGTTCGCCACTCGCGGCGCAGTGGCCGCAAACCGAGAAATCGTGGAGGTGCTGCATCTCGTCGGCGCGTCCAATCGCTTCATCGCGAGGGAGTTCCAGACCCATTTCCGTCGTTTGGGGTTTCGCGGCGCAATGATCGGCGGATCGGCGGCCATCGCGTTCTTCGCCATCGCTTCGCTTCTGTCCCTCTGGTGGGCGCATTCGCCGGGGGCTGAGGAAATCGCGACGATGTTCGGCTCGTTTGCGCTCCGGCCTCTAGGCTATCTCGCGCTTGTCGTGGTGTGCGTCGCGGTTACTTTGCTCACCGGTCTTCTCTCGCGCGAGATTGTCATGCGCCATTTGCAATCGTTGCAATAGACAAGGCGCGGGGACTTTTCTTACGCGAACCCCGACGGCTGCCATGCTTGCAACGCGATCGCTGCTTTTCAATGCGCTTTTTTACCTGACTCTGGTGGTGGCGATGATCATCGGCCTGCCAACCATGCTGTTCGGCAGAAAGGCGATCTTTGCGCTCGCCCAACTCTGGGCCGCAATATTCGTTTGGCTTCTGGACAAGATCTGCGGTCTTCGGCTCGAATATCGCGGGGTTGAGAATATTCCGCCCGGCGCGCTCCTGATCGCGGCCAAGCACCAGTCGTTTCTCGAGACCTTCGCGCTGCTCAAATACGCGCCTGACTTTGCCATCATCCTCAAGCGCCAGCTGACCTATATTCCCCTGTTCGGCCTCTATCTCATCGTCTCGAAGCAGATCGCCATTGATCGCGCGCGCGGGCGGCAGGCGCTGCAGCAAATCACAACCGCCGCGAGGTCCGTGTTCGCCGCTGGGCGGCAGGTGTTCATTTACCCGGAGGGGACGCGCCGTCCTCCCGGAGCGCCGCCGAAATACAAAGCGGGCGTCACAGCGCTTTACGCAGAGACGGGAGTGGCCTGCCTGCCGGTCGCCGTCAACACAGGCCTATTCTGGCGGCGGCGCGGCTTCTTGCGGCGACCGGGCCTCGCAGTCATCGAATATCTGCCGGTCATCCCGCCGGGGCTAAGCCGCGTTGAATTCACTAAGCGGCTGCAATTTACGATCGAATCGGCTTGCGACCGGCTCAACGCGGAGGCGGTCGAAAAGGACCCTTCACTCGCGGCGGTCATTGCGGAAGGCGCGAAAAGCGATGAGGAAACGCTGCGTTCGTCTTGACGGTAGTCTCGCTTTGTTCTATTAATGTTCTCGTAATAATCAGGGTCGGGGCAATGATGCTGGCATGTGAGAATGAGGCTTCTACGGGCGACGGCTTCTCGGAATCGCCCGCGGCGCAATGGATCGCTCCAATGAGCGGCCAGGACAAGACGCGAGGAGCCTCGCTCAAGGCGCTGGCCGGCATGCCGATCGCTTCTCAATTCTGTTCATGGATCGGGCAGTCGGGGCGGCGCTACGTCTTCTCCGTCTACCCGGCGTCGGAGTGTCCGGCGTTTCCCGACGCCGTTCTCATGGGCGTCGTTCGCGACATGACGGGGCGGCGCCGCGTCGTTTCGGTGCGCGACACGGGCGCCTTTCCCGAGCCTGTCGTCGCTCAGCTGCAGCACGAGTTCCGCGCATTCGGTCCCGAGCTTGAGCTCCATCTCCATTTGCTGGCTGCGTCGCCGGCGGACCGCGCCGCGACAGTCGCCGATCTGGCGGTAGCCGGGGGCTGAGGCGGGAGCCGTTTATTGGGTGGGAGGGAAAGCTGTGGCGGCTTTGAGGTGTGGCCGGGCGGCTCAAAGTTGCGTAACCGCCAAGCCGCGTCGCTAATACCATGGCGTTTGCAGCGCCTGTAGGGCCGGGTCGATAGGGCGTCCATAAGGACGCCCGTCTCACGACGGGCTATGGACCCGGCCAGGGCGGCGTCAGCGACGCCGCCCTACAAATCACGTCCAGCTTGGGAGCTACAAAGTTGCGCGAAAGCGCACCCAAGCTCATGAAATCATTTGCTGGCGTAAACTTGTGCGCGGGCGCGTTTAGCGGTTGCGGGCAAAGAGAATCGATCAGGCGCGTGCTGTATGACCGCCGAGCGCCATCAGGCTCTCAGTTTGGCGCTCAGCCATTCGAGATCGCGGTCGCGTACGCCCATCTCCTGCAGATGATCATAGGTCTCGAGGACATATTCCGTATTGCGGCCGAACTGTCCTTGGCCCGCGCGCACGTGTTCGAGCATCGCCTCGCGATCGAGCCGTCCGGCATATTGGTCGTGGAGGCGGTCGGCGACATAAGTCAGAGCAGGAACGCGGTCGCCGCATTCGAGCGTTACCGGCGTAACCCGTTCGAGGTAGACGGAGGTCACCTGCTCGCGTTCCCTAAGGTAGCGAATGGTCGCTTCGCGCAGCGCCGCGTCGACCTCGAAGGCCACCCCTGGACAGGCGCCGCCGCGATCGAGGCCAAGCACGAAGTCCGGGCCGTTCAGGCGAGCCTCGGTGGACATGCGAGTAGATGCACAGGCTTCTGCGCCAGCCGCGAAGGAGCGCCTTGCAACGTCGCGCGTAGGCAAATCCTGGCCGCCACATCAGCGACCCGTAGCCGAACACCCAGAGATTGTCGTCGGCAACAGGCGCGATGACATCTGAAGCCGTCACGAAGGCGGCTCGTCGGTCTCCGCGGCGTGCCGGCCAAAGTCCGGCGCCGCGGTGTCCTGGCCCTCGGCGACAATTCCAAGTCTTATCGCGCGCGTCCGGGTGAAGAGACGAAACAGTCCGTCGCCGTCCCCGCGCCGGATCATCCTCTGCAGCGCAGTCAGATCCTCGTTGAACCGGCCGAGCATCTCCAACACCGCGTCCTTGTTGTGCAGGAAGACGTCGCGCCACATGGTCGGGTCGGAAGCGGCGATGCGGGTGGCGTCGCGAAACCCGCCGGCCGAGAACTTGATCACCTCGGACTGGGTCACTTCCTCAAGGTCGGCCGCGGCGCCAACGAGGTTATAGGCGATGAGATGCGGCACGTGGCTGGTGATCGCCAGCACCAGGTCGTGGTGCGCCGCGCTCATGGTTTCGACATGCGATCCAAAGGCTTCCCAAAGGGCCCGCACCTTCTCGACCGCCTCTGCGTCCGTTCCCTCGGGGGGCGTGAGAATGCACCAGCGGTTGATGAACAGGGTGGCGAAGCCTGCATCCGGCCCCGAATATTCCGTGCCCGCGACCGGATGCGCCGGGACCAGGCGGGCATGGGCGGGCAGCACCGGCCTCAGGGCCGCGATAACGGCGCCTTTGACGGAACCGACGTCCGACACGATCGCCTCAGGCTTAAGCGCCGGCGCGATGACGCGCCCGATCGCCTCATTGGCGCCGACCGGCGCGCAGAGGATCACACAATCCGCGTGGCTGACCGCGCGGACCAAATCGTCGGTGACGACATCGCCAAGCGCCAGCGCCTTCGCGCGCTCCAACACCCCGACTGAATTGTCCGCTAGAACGATACGGCGCGCGGCATGGCGGCGGCGCGCAGCGCGCGCGATCGAGGAGCCGATCAGGCCGACGCCGATGATTGCAAGCTCTTCGAAGATCGGCTCGGCGAGCGGCTCCCCGAGCCGCTCAACCACCTCCGCCTCGCATGAATTCGGCAAGCGAAGCGACCACGCCCTTATTCGCCTCCTCGCCGCCAACGGTCAGACGCAGGGAGTCCGGCAGGCCATAGGCCGCGACCGCCCGGAGGATGAACCCACGCGCGCTCAAGAATTCATCGGCCTTCGCAGCGGTCCGGCCGCATTGCTTGGGGAAGGTCAGGAGCAGAAAGTTTCCGACGCTCGGCGTCACTTCGATGCCCAACTCGGTTATCGCTTCAGCGAGCCAAGGCAACCAGCGCGCGTTATGCGCGATCGCGCCTTCGATATGCGCCGCATCGCCAAGGCTCGCGACGCCCGCGGCCTGCGCCGCTCCATTGAGGTTGAAGGGTCCGCGAACCCGATTCAAGGCATCGATGACATGCGCCGAGCCGTAGCCCCAGCCGATGCGCAAGCTCGCAAGGCCATGGATCTTGGAGAAGGTCCGGGTCATGACGACGTTGTCCGCCGTCGCGGCCAATTCGAGGCCCGCCGCATAATCATTGCGGGTCACGTATTCGGCGTAAGCCGCGTCGATCACCAGAAGCGTGTGCGGGGGCAGACCCGCGTGCAGGCGCTTCACCTCGGAATAAGGGATGTAGGTGCCGGTCGGGTTGTTCGGGTTCGCAAGGTAAACGACCTTCGTGCGGGCGCTCACTTTTGCGAGAAGCGCGTCGACGCTCGCCGTTCTGTCCGTTTCCTCGGCGACAACCGGAATCCCGCCCGCGGCGCGTATGCAGATCGGGTAGGTCAAAAAGCCGTGCTGGCTATAGAGGCCTTCCTCGCCGGGGTGCAGAAAGACATGCGCCAAGAGCGCCAGCAGCTCATCGGAGCCATTGCCGCAGATGATCCGGGACGGCTCGAGGCCGTACCTGCGGGCAATCGCCCCGCGCAGCGCCGTCGAAGCGCCGTCAGGATAGATTTCCAGCCTGTCGGCCAGCGCCCGCACCGCTTGAACCGCCTTCGGCGAGGGCCCAAGCGGCAATTCATTGGACGAGAGCTTATGAACCTTCTCCACGCCCGGCACGTGGCTTTTGCCCGGCACGTAGGGATCGATTTCGAGGATGGCCGCCCTGGGCTGAGGACGGACGGGAGCGGCGGAGGTCATGAGCGTCCGATTAGCCTCAAACCGCGCGCTTGCGCAACGTCGAGACGTCAAATCGGTCCGCATGCGCGCCGATCTCCGACGCCCGGACGTCGGCGCCGCCGACCGACCGCAGGGCCTCGCTCACCGCATTCGAGGCGGCGTCGCCCGGCCGCGCGACCAGCAGCGCAAGCCCCATTCCGCTGGCGGCTGAGCCGATCGCCTCCGCTCCGATGGCGCGCAAGGCGTGCGGGACCTCGGCTCGCCACCGGTCGAGCGTGACAAACTCCAGCACCACGTCGCGCGCCATCCCGTCGACCAATGGCTTCGAGATCACGAATACGGGCATGCCTGCCGGATGATCGGCCCGCTCGACGAACGGCAACCGGGCGATGATCTTCGGCGCTTCGGGCGGAGCCAGCTTTGTCCACCAGGCGCCGGCCCCTGGGCCCCCGTCGACGGCGAACATGCCGAGATCGCCGACCGAATCTGCGACCGCCCGGATCACCTCGCCAGCCCCGAAGTGCGGCGCGCAGGGCGTGGTGAAGCCGAAGTGAAAACGCGCCGAGTCCCGCATTGCGGCGTCGCCGCCCGACACATCGACGTGCACGCTGTACGGCGCCTGGACATAGGTGAAAGTCGAAATGATGACCCGCCAGATGCCTTCGACCGTGTCGAGCGGCAGAATGCCCCGATGTCGCTCGACAAGCGCGCGCATCATGGAGGCTTCGCGCGCGGGCCGAAACGCCGAACCCCCTCCTTGGCGCGTCTTGATCTCGATCAAACGGTCGATGACACGACCTCGCTCCATGAGCAGCGCATGCATCTCAGCGTCGATGCGATCGATCTCCACTCTCAGGTCGGCGAGAGTGGGTTTGGTCGATTGAGACATCGGGCGGCCCTCCCCTTTCGAGGGACTGACGTGATGGGAAATCCGATTTTCCCCGAGAGCTGGTAGGCAGCGGCTCAGGTGTTCATCGACTCGAAGAAGCCCGCGTTGGTCTTCGTCTCGCGCAACTTGCCGAGCAGGAACTCGATCGCGTCCACCGTGCCCATTGGATTGAGGATGCGCCGCAGCACATACATTTTCTTTAAGATATCCGGCGGCACGAGCAACTCTTCCTTCCGGGTTCCCGACCGGGTGATGTCCATCGACGGGAAGGTGCGCTTGTCGGCCACCTTGCGATCGAGAATGATTTCCGAGTTTCCCGTTCCTTTGAACTCTTCGAAAATGACTTCGTCCATGCGCGAGCCGGTGTCGATCAATGCGGTTGCGATGATGGTCATCGAGCCGCCCTCTTCGATGTTCCTGGCCGCGCCGAAGAAGCGCTTCGGACGTTGCAACGCATTGGCGTCGACACCGCCGGTCAAGACCTTGCCTGACGACGGCACGACGGTGTTGTAGGCGCGTCCAAGCCGGGTGATCGAATCGAGCAGGATGACAACATCGCGCCCATGTTCGACAAGCCGCTTGGCCTTCTCGATCACCATCTCGGCGACCTGAACGTGGCGCACGGCGGGTTCGTCGAAGGTCGACGACACCACCTCGCCCTTCACCGATCGCTGCATGTCCGTCACCTCTTCCGGCCGTTCGTCGATGAGAAGCACGATCAGATAGCATTCCGGGTGGTTGGCGGTGACGGATTGGGCGATATTCTGCAGGAGCACCGTCTTGCCAGTGCGCGGCG
This sequence comes from uncultured Alphaproteobacteria bacterium, assembly GCA_963696665.1. Classification (GTDB taxonomy): domain Bacteria; phylum Pseudomonadota; class Alphaproteobacteria; order Rhizobiales; family Beijerinckiaceae; genus Roseiarcus. Next base: position 199,775 of record CAVOLE010000005.1, on the reverse strand, counting down.
GCGCGACAATCAAAGCGCGCTGGCCCTTGCCGATCGGCGCCACAATGTCGATGACGCGCGCCGACAGATCTTTCCGGGTCGGATCCTCGACCTCGAGCTTCAGGCGCTCATTGGGATAGAGCGGCGTCAGGTTGTCGAAATGGACCTTGTGCCGGGTCTTTTCAGGGTCCTCGAAGTTGATCGCATTGCACTTGAGCAGAGCGAAATACCGTTCGCCCTCCTTCGGGCTTCGGATGACGCCCTCGACCGTATCGCCGGTTCTGAGCCCCAACCGCCTGATTTGCGACGGGGATACATAAATATCGTCCGGCCCCGGGAGATAGTTGGCGTCGGGCGATCGCAGAAAGGCGAATCCGTCTTGCAAAATCTCGACGACGCCCTCCCCGATGATCTGGACGTCGACGCTAGCGAGTTGCTTGAGGATCGCGAACATCAGCTCCTGCTTGCGCATCGCCGACGCGTTTTCGACCTCGTTCTCCTCAGCGAACGCTAGGAGCTCAGTTGGCGATTTCTCTTTTAATTCCTTGAGTTTCATTTCCCGCATTGGCGGACCTTACCTTGGACTTGCGGTCCCGCAGACCTGCAAAGTCGTTAGACTGGATGGGTGATGGCGCTGACGATTCGAGGCGGAGTTGATCGTGTCAGGGCCGCGCGACGAAAATTGGACCGGGCGATCCGCGCCGCTCGTAAGACCCGCATTGATAAATGCGGGCGCCGGTCCATAGTCGCCTTTGGGAAATTTTTCAACTGCAATTTGCAAGCGTCGTCCGGTTCATCCCCGAATGGCTTTAAAAAGGCTTTACCACCGCCAAGACAACAATGACGATCATGAGCACGGTCGGAGCCTCGTTCAAGCCTCGATAGAAACGGGCCGACCGCTCATTGGCGTCCTCGGCGAATGCTCGCACGCAGCGGGCGAAATAGCCATGCAGTCCGGCAAGGCCAAGAACCAGGATGAATTTCGCCTGCCACCAGCCCTCTCGCCAATCTTCGGTCAGATAGACAAGCGTGAACCCGGTCAAAAAGACGAGGATCATCGAAGGCGTGACGATGGCCTTCAGGAGCCGCCGCTCCATCACCTTGAACGTTTCTGACACGTCGGAGCCCTTCGGCGCGTCGGCGTGGTAGACGAATAACCTCGGCAGATAGAGCATTCCCGCCATCCACGCGATGATGGCGATGACGTGCAGAGCCTTGATCCAGAGAATCATATGAAATTCGCCGCCGGCGAGCGGTTCGCTCACCCGCTCGAATGGTTCATCGGCATTAGGCGCTGCATTCCGTTCGCGCAAGCCGGGGCGAGTGGCGTCAAATATACAATTAAGATTCTAGACTGATTCTTCTTCTTAAGAGGCCTGTTTGCGCAAATTCGATTCAATCCAGAGAGCCGAACAGTCACAATTGACGTAAGGGCGCGGCTGTCGCGTGCAAGCGGAACGGAATGGTTAACGTTTCGTTAAGAAACGCTGGCCTCGCCAAACATCATATGAATATCGTTCAAATTGTCCCCACAATTCCTATGCGCCTTCGCCGGGACCTCCAATCTTTTCCCGTTCGCGACGGCTGTGCGCCATCGAATTCGCCTAGCCCGCGGCGGCTTAGGACTCGCGTCGGCCGCTCCCCGTTCTCCACGCCTGTCCACAAGCGCCGCCGCTGGTTATAACAAGCTGCGATTGACCCTGGGGACGGCATTGGGCCGCAGCTACTTCCATCTTCATCTGGTCTCGGACTCGACCGGCGAAACGCTGATCGCCGCCTCTCGCGCCGCTGCGGCGCAATACCAGGGCGTCGCGTCGATCGAGCACGTCTATCCGCTGGTGCGCACGCCCTCGCAGCTCGATCGCGTGATTGCCGAGATCGAGAACGCGCCCGGAATCGTGCTGTTCACGCTGGTCGATTTCGACCTGTCGAAGCGGCTCCAGACAGGCTGCGAGGCTTCGGGCTCGCCCTGCTTGTCCGTCCTCGAACCAATACTGACTTTGTTCAAATCCTATCTCGGACAGAATTACACGCCGCGCGCCGGCGCGCAGCACATGCTTAACGCCGACTACTTCAAGAGGATCGACGCGCTCAATTTCAGCATGCTCAGCGACGACGGCCAGGCGCCGGAGAATCTGGAGCATGCCGATATCGTTCTGCTTGGGGTGAGCCGCACTTCGAAGACCCCAACCAGCATCTACCTCGCCAATCGCGGATATAAGACCGCCAATGTGCCCATCGTGCCGCGTCTGCCCTTGCCCAGAGCCATCGACCATCTTCGCCGTCCGCTGGTTGTCGGCCTTATTGCTTCGGCTGACCGAATTGTGCAGATCCGGCAAAACCGCCTCCTTTCGCTCAACGCCGACTCGCAGACCGACTATGTCGACCGCATCGCGGTCGCCGAGGAAATCGCCGCGTCGCGCCGTCTCTTCGCCGAGCGCGGCTGGCCTGCAATCGATGTCACCCGACGGTCGATCGAGGAGACGGCGGCGGCGGTGCTTGATCTCTATCGCGAGCACCGTCTTCAATTCATCGCCAATGGTTGACTCTCATGCCGCCTGCCGCCTTGCCATCATTGTGGCGCGGAGCCGGACCCTTGGTTCTGGCGTCGAGGAGCGAAAGCCGCCGCGCGCTTCTGTCAGCCGCGGGACTGGACGCTGAGTTGGTCGCGCCTGAGGTTGACGAGCGCGCGCTCGAAGATCGGTATCTCGTTGAAGGCGGCGCGCTCGAAGATGTCGCTATCGAGTTGGCGCGGGCGAAGGCGCTCGCAGTCAGCGCGAAACGTCCGGACGCTTACTGCATCGGCGCCGATCAGACGCTCACGCTCGCCGGCAGGATCTTTCACAAGTCGCGCGACCTCGTTGAAGGGGCGCAAACCCTAGCCGCGCTGTCCGGCAAGACCCATCGCTTGACCTCAGCATTCTGCGTCGCTCGCGCCGGGCAAGCGCTCGTCGTCCACAGAGATCATGCGGACCTGCGAATGCGAGCGCTCGCTCCCGACGAGATTTCGCGCTATCTCGAACGCGCGGGCCCAAGCGTCTTGGCCTCCGTGGGCGTGTATCAGGGCGAGGGTCTTGGAGTTCATCTGTTCGAGCACATTGAAGGGGATCATTCCGTTGTTCTCGGACTGCCGATGTTGGGCCTCCTTGCGTGGATGGGGCGCGAAAATCTGATCTCGCTATGACCGGAACGAATGCGCCACGCGCGGGGGTGGTCGGCTGGCCGGTCGAGCATTCGCGGTCGCCGATGATTCACGGCTACTGGCTCAAGGAGCTCAAGATACCAGGAAGCTACGAGAAATTCGCTGTTCGACCGGGAGAGCTTCGCCAGTTCCTCGATAAGATCCGTGAAGGCGAACTCGTTGGCGCCAATGTCACCGTGCCCCACAAGGAAGCGGCCTTCGCCGCTTGCGATGAGCGAACGCCCGTCGCTGAGGCTCTCGGAGCGGTGAACACGCTATGGCGTCAAGACGGAGGTCTCATGGGCGACAATACGGACGTCGCAGGCTTTCTGGCCAACATGGACGAGGCTGCGCCCGGCTGGGCGGAACGGGCGAAATTGGCCATCGTCATCGGCGCTGGCGGAGCGGCCCGGGCGATCGTCTATGCGTTGATGTCGCGCGGCTTCGAGCGCATTGCGATCGTCAACCGGACGCAAGAGCGAGCCGAAACGCTGGCCGCGCATTTCGGCGGCTCGACAACAGCGATGGCTTGGGCGGATCTATCGAAGAACTTGGCTGAAGCGGACTTGCTCGTCAATTCGAGCTCGCTTGGCATGGTCGGACAGCCGCCGCTCGCGCTGGACTTGAGCGCCCTACCAGAGCGCGCAGTCGTCGCCGATATCGTTTATGTTCCTTTGCGGACGCCCCTCATCGAAGCCGCCAGCGCCTGTGGACTGCGCACTGTCGAGGGTCTCGGCATGCTGCTCCACCAGGCCGCGCCCGCCTTCGCGCGCTGGTTCGGCAGAGAGCCCGTGGTGACGCCGGCGTTGCGCGCGCTGGTCGAAGCCGAAGTGATGGCGACATATGAGGCGGCGCGGTGATCGTGGCTGGGCTGACGGGCTCCATCGCGATGGGGAAGTCAACCGTCGCTGGCATGTTCGGCGAATTGGGGGTTCCGGTATTCGACTCCGATGACGCCGTGCGCGACTTCTACTCTGGAGATGGCGCGAAAGCGATCGAGGCGGCGTTCCCGGGCGTCCTCGTTTCGGGCCGAGTCGATCGCGAGCGGCTTGGCGCGCGGGTGCTCGGCGATGCAGAGGCGTTGCAGCGCCTCGAGGGACTTGTGCATCCTGCAGTCGCCCAGTCGCGCGTTCAGTTCGTCGAGCGCGCGGCGGCGGTGGGACGGCGGTTCGTCCTCGTCGACGTGCCGTTGTTGTTCGAAACCGGCGGGGAAGCGAACGTTGATCTCGTGATCGTGGTAAGCGCGCCAGAATCGATCCAGCGTGAGCGCGTCTTGGCGCGAGCGGGCATGACCGAGGCGAAACTCGAGGCCATTCTTTCGCGGCAAATGCCCGACGGAGAAAAAAGGCGCCGGGCTCATTTCATCATCGATACGCGCGGCAGGCTCGAGTTGACGTCTGCTGTCGTCGGTCAATTCATGCGCTCGGTCGGGGCGATGGCGGGAGGGCGAACGCGCGATGCGTGAAGTGGTGCTCGACACCGAAACGACCGGCCTCGATCCCGCCGGCGGACATCGGGTGCTCGAGATCGGCGCCGTCGAGATCGTGCACCAAAGCCTCACGGGCAAGGTCTTTCACACCCTCATCAATCCGGAGCGCGACGTCCCCCAGGAGGCGGTGCGCGTTCACGGGCACAATTTTGCGGCGCTCAAGGACAAACCGGTCTTCGCAAGCGTGGTCGGCGATTTTCTGGCCTTTATCGGGGACTCGAAACTCGTCATCCACAACGCGGACTTTGACGTGCGCTTTGTGAATGCAGAGTTGGCAAGGCTCGGGCTAGCCACGATCGGCATGGATCGCGTTGTCGACACGCTGACGCTTGCGCGAAAAAAGCACCCGGGAGCGCCGAACAGCCTGGATGCTCTTTGCGACCGCTATGGCATCGACCGTTCGCGCCGGGTTCGCCACGGCGCGCTTCTGGACGCGGAGATCCTCGTCGAGGTCTATTGCGAGTTGACCGGAGGTCGTCAGCGGTCGCTCGTGTTTGGAGACGCGCTTGAGGGTGCTGTGGCGCCCGTTCTCGCGGCCATTTCTCGCTCTGGTCCGCGGCCCGCAAGGGCATTTCCAGTCGAGCGCTCAGAAATGAGCGCTCATTTTCGATATATTGAAAGTTTAGGCCAGGAAGCGATCTGGTTTCGGTATCTGGCTCAGCCGGTGAGTTCGTTTGGGGCGAACGGTTAGGCTGTCTGTTGCTGCGGCTGGCCGCCCGCCGCAGCCAATCTCTGCAGATACAAAGCTTGGAAATCAATTGGATCAATAAAGAGCGGCGGATAGGACCCGCCGCGGACCGCGTCCGCAACAATCTGGCGCGCGAAAGGGAACAAGATTCGCGGGCCTTCAATCATGACCACCGGCTGGACCTGCTCGGCTGGAAAATTTTCCACCCGGAACACGCCCGCATAATTGAGCTCGAACTTGAACATCGTATCAGCGCCTTGACCCGCGCCGCCTTCAAGCATCAGGCTCACCTCGTAATCCGACTGAGCGAGCTGACGGGCATTCACGTTGATCTGGATCGAGATGTTGGGGGCCGTTTGCTGCGGCCCCAGGGTGCGCGGGGCGTTGGGGTTCTCAAAGGAGAAATCCTTCGTATACTGAGCGAGAACCGAAAATTTTGGACCGGCTCCGGCTTGCGGCGCGCCAGCGCCATTGCCGTTCTGTTCAGCCATCGTCAACTGCTCCTTGAACGCGACTTCGAGCGCCTCTTGGCGATCGCTTAGACCTTAAATCTCGGGCCGGTCGCCTAGCATGGCGCCAATGTCCAAACAAGCGCGGGAGCCGCCCTCTTGATTATCGCAACGCGCTAACCCGACCGAACAACGCCTGATTGGCATAGCCGTCGGGCGTAAGACCATTGCGCTCCTGGTAGGCCCGCACCGCCGAACGGAGCGCATCGCCGTTTTTTCCGTCGATCTCACCCACTTCATAGCCCATTTTCTTCAGCTTTTCTTGCAGTCTTTGGATTTGCGTCGCGGTGAGCGGATGGTCATGCGTCGGCCACTGGGCGAGGAGACCGGGGCCGCCCTTCACGGCGTCGCCAAGCAGGCCGACCGCGAGCGCGTATGCCGTGGAATTGTTATAGGATTTGATGACATCGAAGTTCCTGGTGATCAGGAACACCGGTCCTTCGAGCCCGGCAGGGATCAAGAGCCGTCCCTCGCCCGATTGGGGCAAAAGCGAACCGTCGGCTCTCGCCACGCCGCGAGCGGCGAAGGACGAGAACGGCGCCGGCGATGAAAATCGGCGGCCGTCAACGCGAATTTGGGCGGCAGGCGGACTTCGAAACCCCAGGGCAGGCCTTTGATCCAATCGTGCTTCGCCAAATAATTTGCCGTTGAACCGATCGCGTCTGCTTCGCTCGTCCAGATGTCGCGCCGGTCGTGCCGTTGAAACGCGACGGCGTAGGCCAGATAGCTCGACGGCATGAATTGCGTTTGTCCCATCGCTCCCGCCCAGGAGCCGCGCATAAGGGACAGATCGATGTCGCCCTCCTCGAGGATGACAAGCGCCGAAAGCAATTCGTCGCGGAAATAGTCGCCCTGGAAGTGGATATAGGCGAGGCTCGCAAGAGCCTGAATGACATTGTTCGATCCCGTAAAGCCGCCAAAATCGGTCTCCAGCCCCCAGACGCCCAAAAGCACAGCGTCGTCGACGCCAAAGGTCTCCTGGGCTTCGGCGAGCCAGAAGCTTTCCGAACGCGCCCTGTCGCGGCCACGCTCGACGCGGTCGGGCGTGACTGCGGTTGCGACGTAGTCCCAAATGGGACGCACGAACTCGGGTTGCGATTGCGCGCTAGCCGCAACCTTGGGATCAAACGCGACGCCGGCAAAGGCCTTATCGAAAGTGGCGCGCGAGACGCCACGCTCCTCGGCAAGCGGCCAAAGCGCGTCGATGAATTCGCGGAAGCTTGGCTGATGAGGCCGGACGGATTTGTTGGCGGCGCTCGCGGACAAAGCGGCGCCTGACAACCCGAGCGCGACAATGAGGGCGCCCAGGATGGCAAGACTTGCGCCCAGAAAGCGGCAGGTCCGCTGTTTACGGTCAATTCTGGCCATAACTCGGGCCGTACACAGAAGAGGTCTGGTTTAGAAACTGCGCCAAAACGAGCAAAACGCAACCCACGCCTTTAGAGGCCGGCGTAATATCGACTGTCAACCGTTGATTTCGTCGGGACGCGGCATGGAGATGATGTTGTAGCCCGCGTCGACGAAGTGCACCTCGCCTGTCACCCCTTCCGAGAGTTCCGAGAGCAAATAGACGGCGGCCCCGCCGACATTCTCGATCGTGACTGTCCGCTGCAGCGGCGAATGGGCGCGGTGGAAATTGAACATGAAACGCGCGTCGCTAATGCCGGCCCCAGCCAATGTGCGGATCGGTCCGGCTGAAATGGCGTTGACGCGAATATTTACCGGCCCGAAGTCGACTGCCAAATACCGCACGCTCGCCTCCAAGGCGGCCTTGGCGACCCCCATGACGTTGTAGTTTGGCACGACCCGCGTGGCGCCGCCGAAAGTAAGGGTGAGCATCGCGCCGCCCGAGGACATCATCGGCGCCGCCCGCTTGGCGAGCTCGGTGAATGAAAAGGCCGAGATGACCATCGTCCGAATGAAATTCTCGCGGCTCGTGTCGGCGTATCGCCCCTTGAGTTCGCTGCGGTCGGAGAAACCGATGCAGTGAACAAAAAAGTCGAAGTCTGCCCCAAACCGCCCCTAGCGCGGAAAACATGGTCTCGACCGAACTTAAGTCTTCGACATCGCAGCGATAGAGACGCTCCGCCGAGCCCAACTCTGCGGCGAGCGGCGCGACCCGTTTGCCCAAAGCGTCGTTCTGGAAAGTGAACGCCAGCTCCGCGCCTTCTGCCGCCAAAGCCTTCGCTATGCCCCAGGCGATCGAGTGATCGTTCGCGACGCCCATCACCAAGCCGCGTTTGCCGTTCATCAAGCCGGATCTCATGGGGCGCGCTCGTCGATTAGGTCTTCGGAAGTGTTGGAGACGGGCGGGGACTTAAGTCATTTCGCCTTCGTCGCGGGGGGCGGAGATTGTGCGGACTCAAGCGTCCACGCGCTTGAACACGAGCGTCGCGTTTGTCCCGCCAAAGCCGAAAGAGTTCGAGAGGGCGGCTCTTAATTTTACGTTGTCCTGGCGCGAGCGCACGATCGGCATATCCGAGAAAGCTGGGTCAAGTTCGTCGATATGAGCGCTTTCGCAGATGAAGCCGTTCTGCATCATCAGCAACGAATAGATGGCCTCGTGCGCGCCGGTCGCGCCCTGAGAATGTCCGGTCAGCGACTTGGTCGCCGATATCGGCGGGCACTTGTCGCCGGAGCCAAAGACCTCGCGCAAAGCCTCGATCTCCTTGAGATCGCCGATCGGGGTCGAAGTCGCATGAGGGTTGATATAGTCGATCGGGACCTTGACCCCGGCCAGCGCCTGACGCATGCATCGCGCGGCGCCTTCTCCCGACGGGGCGACCATGTCGTGACCGTCCGAAGTCGCGCCGTAGCCGACGATCTCGCCGTAAATCCTGGCCCCTCGCGCCTTGGCCCGCTCGTATTCTTCTAGAACCAGCACGCCTGCGCCGGCCGAGATGACGAACCCGTCCCGGTTCTTGTCATAGGCGCGCGACGCGCGCGAAGGCGTGTCGTTGTAACCGGTAGAGAGCGCGCCCATCGCGTCGAACAGCACCGACAACGTCCAATCCAGCTCCTCGCAGCCGCCGGCGAACATCACATCCTGCCGGTTGGCCAGGATCTGTTCGTAGGCGGCGCCGATACAATGATTGGACGTGGCGCATGCCGAGGAAATCGAGTAGCTCAAGCCCTTGATCTTGAACCAGGTCGACAGAGTGGCCGACGCCGTCGAGGACATGGACTTCGGCACCGCGAACGGGCCTACGCGTTTGGGGCCTTTGGCGCGGGCGATGTCGGCGGCCTCGACAATGGCGCGCGTAGAAGGACCGCCCGAACCCATGATGATGCCGGTCCGCTCATGCGAGACCTCGCCGGGCGCAAGACCGCTGTCCACGATCGCCTGATCCATCGCAACGTGGCACCAGGCGGTTCCGCCGCCATGGAAGCGCATCGCCCTTCGATCAACCATCTCTTCGGCGCGGAGCGTGGGCGCTCCCTGGACTTGCGAGCGAAAGCCGAGCTCGGCCATCCGGTCGGCGCGCGTGATCCCTGATCTGCCTGCGTGAAGGCTGGCGGTGACTTCCTGCGTGTTGTTGCCGATCGCGGACACAATGCCCATGCCGGTGACGACAACGCGCCTCATGTCTCACCCTCCCTTTTGCGAGTAGGTCAGGCCGGGGTCGCGGGCGAAGGGCCGAACAAGCCGACGCGCATATTCTGGACCTCATATAGGCGTCGACCGTCGCCCTCGAGCCACCCGTCCGAGACGCCAAGGATCAGCTTGCCCTTGAAGACGCGCTTCACGTCCACGCCGTAGACGACCTTTTTTATTGTCGGCAGCACCTGATCGGCGAACTTCACCTCTCCCACGCCAAGCGCCCGGCCACGTCCAGGCAGGCCGAGCCAACCGAGAAAGAAGCCGGTCAATTGCCAAAGCGCGTCCAGGCCAAGGCATCCCGGCATCACCGGATCGCCCTTGAAATGACAAGAAAAAAACCAGAGATCGGGTTTGATGTCGAGCTCGGCCCGGACTTCTCCCTTGCCATTGGCGCCGCCGGTTTCGGAAATCTCGCTGATCCGGTCGAACATCAAGAGCGGCGGCAAAGGCAGTTGCGCATTGCCCTCTCCGAACAACTCGCCACGACCGCAGGCGATGAGATCCTCATAATCGAAACTGGTGCGCCGTTCACTCATGCGCGCGGTCTTGTCCCCCGGACCGCGCCAGGCGCGGCAGCCTCAAGCCGGCTTGGTAACACAGGCGTCTGCTTACCGAAAGCGTTCCGCGCTGAGCTTAAGGTTAACGCCCTGGAGCGGGAGGCGGTAAGGATGCCGCTGTCGTCGTGATAAAACGGTCAGTAGCGCGGAAAATCAGCGGAGGCGATGAGGCCCTCGCTCGTCGTGACAACCCACCCGTTGCCTCCGAGCTCGATACGCTCGACGCGCCCCGCACCCGGGAGATAATCGCCCTGCCGGACCTCGCGTTCGCCATAGCGCCCTCCGACGAGCGCCATGTCATCGCGAGCGTCGAGCACGACATATCCGCGAAGAAGAGGTCTCGGTCGCTCGATTGAGCTCGTCCTGTCCATCGCGACGTTGTCGAACTTCGGGCGGGCAGCAGATTGCTTGGCCTGTGCGACTTGCGCCGGCGCTGGAGGCGGGGCGGCGATTTTCTGCTCGAGCTTGTCCATGCGAGTGGAAAGACCGGCTGTCAGAGCCGTTGCTTCGCGATCGACGCGCTCACCGAGCTTGTCCACTTTTGCGCTCTCTTCGCGATCCAGCTTGTCGACGCGTTGGGAGAGCTGAGACAGGGCGCCGCTGAACTCCCGCGACGAAACGAGGTTTGACTTGATCTCCCCAATCGACTGACGCAGGTCCGCAAGGCCCGCGTTCGACATCGCGCTGTCGACCGCGTCGAGGCGCACCTTCAGCGACTTGATGGTGTGAGCCAGAGCCGCGTTCTCGCTCGCCTGCTCAGCGAGAGCTTTGGCCTGCAGGCGGTTCTCCAAAAACAAGGCGCCCGCGACGGCGATGAGGACGGCAAGGGCCGCCGCGGCGGCCAACGGAAGTCGAGACAAAAAGAGCGTGTTCGCAGGCTCGACCGGCGGCTCCCTCGCCGATCTGGCTTCCGGCGGCTCAAGCACGACAATAAGCTCGCGCGAGGAGCTAGGCGGCTGCGGCCCGTGGCTGGCGTTGGCAATCCCGAATCCGCCCATTGGCTAACATCCGCGGCTAACGAAGCATTTACTCTAGTCTCCGCCAATGGGATTAACGAACTGTTGACCGTCACGTAGCGGTCCTGGCGAAATTGAAGGCGCGAGAAGGTCGGCGCGGTTTGAACGTCGGCCCGCGCCGTCGCCGCCGGCAGGACCTTGCCTCAGCTTCTACGTTGGCTAGGCAGCGCCTAGCCTAAGCCCGGCAGCGTCCGTCCGAATGCGGTCCACCATGGCGCGCACGCCATTTGAGCGTTGAGGCGTGAGATGTTGCTCAAGTCCGAGCGCGCGAAAAGTCGCAAGCGGATCCACGGCGAGAATCTGCTCAGGAGTTCGGTCCGAAAAAAGCGCAATTGCGATCGCGATCAGGCCTCGCACGAGGTGAGAATCGCTATCGCCGCGGTAGTGCAGGATTTTTTCGCCCTCGGCGTTCGTTTTCGGCTCGCACTTGAGCCAAACCTGGCTGACGCAGCCTCGCACTTTGTTGGCGTCATTGTGCGCCTCCGCGCTCAAGGGCTCGAGCGAATGGCCGAGTTCAATGACATAGCGATACCGGTCCTCCCAGTCATCGAGAGAGGCGAAATCATCGCGGATGTCGTCGATCGCCGACAAAGGATGCGCCAGCCTCATTGCGTCGTCCATGTCACTTATATGGGCTCTTATGAGGGATCGGCCAGCCCCCAGCGAGAATCCTCATGTCAGTAAGGCAGGGGAGGAGAGCTGTAATAAAGCGTAAACCATAGCGCAAGGACCGGCGTATGAGCTTGTAATTAGGGAAGCGGCCAAACTCTAGACTTAAGATTGATTTAATCAGCGGCTGCGATTTTAAGGAAACGCGCGACGGTCTCAAGCGCCCGCAAGTGACACGTCCGCATCCTTCCGCCGTTCCGCTGGGCCAAGCAATGCCGGCCAATCGTTACGCCGCGACCTGTCGCCAAAAGCCAGCACGTCCGGCCCGTCATTCTTTGTCTGTTCTTTCACGCACGAAACGGAATCGAACGGCGCCGGGCTCTCAGGAGTGAAGACTTGGAATTAGCGCTTGCCCGCATAAAAAGTAATCTGGGCCAACTCCGCGGGCCGGTCCAACGTTCAGCTCGCGAAACGTTGCGGCGAAAGATAGCCGGGCGCGTGAAGGTCGCGCACTTGCGCTATTACCTGGGAGCGGCCCTGTTGCTGGCTCTTGTCGCCGTCACCGTTAATGCGCTTCTCTTGCAGCGCGAGCGTCATCCCGCTCCGTTATTCGGCCTCGCGCAGCCGAAACCCTTATCCGCCGCTCCAGCGCCGGCTCCGGCTCCTCCTCCAAAGCCCCCCAGCGCGGAAGCCAGTGCTTCGCCAGCCCCGTCGTCCGCGGCTCTTCCGCCGACGCGGCCGGCAGACGCCGCCCAGAGCGCTCCGCCGGCTTCCGATCCGATCGCTGAACTGTTGGCCGGGGAGACCCACAGTGACGGGTCGCATTTGGTTCTCAACGCCCAAACCGCGTTGGCCAGGCTTGGCTATCCGGTCAAGCCGGACGGGAAAGAGGGGGCCGCCACTGAGCAGGCGTTGCGGGAGTTCGAGAAGGCGCACGGCTTGCCTTCCGGCGCCGAAATAACCGAACGACTGGTCAAACAGCTGGCCGCGGCCGCGCGCGCGGGAGGACGCTGAGCGAGGTGCGCCTGCGCTCCGACATTTGGGTCGCGGCCTATTTGCGTCGGTGCGGAGTGGAGGGGGCAAGCGCCGTCTTGCGCAGGCGAGGCGCTGCGGAGGCTGGCGCGATTTTCGTCAAAGTTGACCACCTCGATGGAAGCGCGACGCTCTATGAGCCTGCGCCGCAGTCCCTCGCGGGCGACGCGCCGCCCGGGGTCGAAAGGCTTTTCGCCCGCGCTCATGAAGGTCCGTCGATCGATTCCAACCAGGCGGAGGAGCGGCTCAAACGGGAAATTGCGTTTGATCCCGACCTTTGGATCGTCGAGGTGGAGGACGGCGTGGCGGGCGCCTGGCTCGACTTGGCGCCATAGTCGAAGCTTCGCAAGCCAAGCGTCGCGCCGTCTAAGCAAGCGACGGAAAGCAGACGCAGTCAAAAATAGAGCAGCGAAGCTCCGAATCTGGATTTTAGTTAAAACTTGTTTCAAATTGATGTCTGGTTTGCTTGGTTCAACTTTATTCGCGGCTTAACCAATTGCTTAACTTCGACGGCGAACTCGAATGGAAATCGTTCAAATTAACGCGGTCGAAATCGGGCGGTCCTAATGGACCCCATCGGCGGCGTGGAAAAGCGGGTTTGCCGCCGAATGGGGTTTCGGAGCAGGAGCAAACAAGTGTTCAAATCCATGAAGAACTTCGCGGCCGACGAATCTGGCGTCACCGCGATCGAGTATGCGCTGATCGCCTCGCTCATCGCCGTCTTCATCATCACAGCGGTCCAGTCGGTTGGCACCAAAGTCAGCACGGTGTTCAACGAAGTCGGCGCCACCCTCAAGTAGAGCGACCTCGCTCAACACCTTCGCGTCGGCGCGGCGCCGCGTCGGCGCGAACCATCCGCCTTGGCTGCTCTTAGTCAAGGGAAAGGTTTAGGCGGGACCTGGGATCCGCTTCCTCGTAAATCAATTGAGAAAATGGCTTCGAGCGTCCTCCATCTTCTGGCTTTCGCCTTCTTTCCCACCGTAATGGCGCTATCAGCGTCCATGGACTTATTGACCTTTACGATACCCAATCGGCTTTGTATCACTCTCGCCGTTGGATATTTCATCTTCGCCGCGATGTTTGGGGTTCCGGCTGTAGATATTTTCCTTAATGTTTCATGCGCCTTGGCGATCTTGGTCATTACATTCGCCATGTTCAATTTCGGCTGGATCGGCGGCGGCGACGCCAAGCTGGCGGCGGCCACGGCCGCATGGCTCGGATGGACCACGATCTTAGACTATGGCCTCGCGGCGGCGTTGTTTGGCGGAGTTCTCACTCTGATTCTTCTAGGCGTGCGTATGGTTCCTCTGCCCGCCGTCTTCAGCCGTATGGATTGGCTTGTGCGATTGCACAACGCCAACGCTGGGGTCCCCTATGGAATTGCGTTGGCGGCGGCGGGGTTGATGCAATATCCGAATTCATCGATTTGGGCTGCGGTCACCTAAGCCAACACCCTCCTGGTCGCCGACGTCCGCGGGATCAGCGCGCGGAAGTCACCGGTCTCGCGATCTGTGCTGGATCGTCCCGATGGGGTCACTGAGAGCCAACATTCGCTTTCGGTCATTTTCTCGGCAAAGGGATAATATTCGGCCGGATGAAGTCACGCCCGTCGATCTAAGCATTCATCGCGCAACTGGGGAAGCGTGGTTTCATTATTTCCGGTAATTATCTCAATTCAGGTTGCAATAGTGAAAATTGTTATGCCTCTCTCTTCGGAATATCATAGTGACGACGGTGCTCAACGGAATATTTGCCTGGCTCTCGCGCCCTTGGGATACATTTCGATACTTTAAATTAACCGTACCTTGACGATTACGATGTCTAAATCATGCCGCCGGCGGTCAGGGCTTGAAGGACCATGATTCATAAATCGTAGGCTGATCATCGTAGGGGCGATCGCCGTTCTGGCGTTCGGCGCGACCTACATGTTCCTGCGCGGCGCTTCGAACTCGGCGCCGCCCCCCGCAGCTCAGGCTCAGCCGAAGATTGACGTTGAGCAGGTCCTTGTCGCGGCTCAGGACCTGCCCATGGGGACGGTCGTCAACGAGAGCGCCACGGTCTGGCACCCTTGGCCAAAGGCGGACGTCTCCGAGCTCATGATCACGAAGTCCGGAAAGCTGGACGCGCTGAAGGACGTGGAGGGCTCGATGACGCGGGTCGCGTTCCTGCGCGGCGAGCCGATCCGGCATGACAAGCTCGTCAAGGCCGGCACGGGCGGCTTCATGTCGGCGATTCTCCCGACCGGAAAGCGCGCAGTCGCGATCAAGATCGACAACGAAGGCGACTCGACGGCTGGCGGATTCATTCTGCCCAATGATCGAGTCGACGTTGTTCGTCTCGCGCGCGACGACGAGGCCACCAAGGCCCGGGGGGTCGAGGTTATGACAGCGCAGTCGATCCTGACCAACGTGCGTGTCCTCGCCATCGGTCAGAACGTCGAAGAGCAGAACGGCAAGAAGGTGGTCACGGGGGCGAACGCGACGCTCGAGCTCGACCCCGACCAGGTCAATCTCATCATCCTTGCTCAACACGCGGGCAATTCGAACCTTCATCTTGTTCTCCGCAGTCTCGTCGACAGCGGCGGCCCAGCGAAGACGGTTGTCAGCGCCGACAGCGCGTTGACGGTCGTTCGCTATGGCGCCCCGCAGCAGGCGGCCCGATGATTCGCGTTCCAGTCGTTCGCCGCGTGTTCTGCAGAGACGGAGCCAGGACATGAGGTCCCATCGCATTCACGGATGGTCGAATATCGCATGTTTCGTCGCGGCGGCGCTTCTCGCCACCGCGCCGGCTTCGACCGCACGAGCCGCCGACGGCGAGGACTTCGCGCGGACGGGCGGCGAGTGCCATACGGTGGGCGGGCGACTGCAATTGGGTGTCGGCCAGTCTTGCGTCTACAATTTGTCCGAGGACGCCGAGGAGATCTACGTCGGCGACCCGAAGGTCGCCAATGCGATCGTGCGCACGGCGCGGCGAATCTATATTTCCGGCCAGACCAACGGCCAGACGAGCATTCTCGCCTTGGCCCGCGGCGAGGACAGACACACAATCGCGGCGATCCAGGTCTCTGTCGGCCGCGCCACCAGCGAATTGAAGGCGATCCTCAACGCTGCGATCCCCGGAAATGACATTACTGTCCGCACGGTCGAGGACTCTGTCATCCTGACCGGCTCCGTCGCCTCTGCCGCCGAAGCGCAGAAGGCCGTCGACATCGCCTCCGGGTTCGTCAACTTCGTTCCAAGCTCGTGCAATGGAACGACTTCGTCGCCAGTCTCCGTGTCCGTGGGCGCAAGCGGAGGATCAGGCGGCTCAAGCGGAGGGTCAGGCGGCGCGAGCGGCAGCTCCAGTTCAGGATGCGGCAAACTGATCAACTCTCTGACGATACGAGGACTCGACCAGGTCAGCTTGCGCGTCACGGTCGCCGAGATTCGGCGTGACATCGTCAAGCAGCTGGGCGTCAACTTGAGCGGCTCCGGGCCGAACGGAAGCTTCACGCTCGATCCTCCGTTCGCGATCAACGGCTCCGTCGCGGCCGCGGCTTCCCAGGGGACCCTGAATTGGTTCAAGGGCGCCGGCAGCATCAGCGCCACTTTGCAAGCTTTCGAGCGACAGGGCGTCGCCCACACGCTCGCCGCGCCGACCGTGACTGCAGTCTCCGGCGAAACCGCAAAATTCCTGGCCGGCGGCACGGTTCCCATCCTCAATAGCGTGACGTGCCAGCCAACTTGCCAGTATGGATTCATCCAGCAGCCCTATGGCGTGACCCTGAATTTCACCCCGATCGTCTTGTCCCCCGGACGGATCCAACTGCGAATCGCAACCGAAGTCACCGATATCGACCCATCGACACAAGTCACGTTCAGTGGGATCACGATCCCGGGGTTCCGGACCCGCAGCAACACGACGACAGTCGAATTGCCCTCCGGCGGCTCGGTCGCCTCCGCCGGCCTCATCAGCACGCAGACCGAGCAAGCGATCAACGGCTTTCCGGCGCTGATGAACCTTCCAGTGCTGGGCGCGCTGTTTCGCTCGCGGGACTATCAGCGCAACGAGACCGAGCTCTTGATCACCGTGACGCCCTACATCGTCCATCCGATCGACCCGAGCCAGGTCGTGAGGCCCGATGAGAATTTCCAGGACGCCAGCGATCCGCAGACCTGGTTCCTCGGCCGCGTCAACCGGATCTACTCCGCCTCGCAATCGCTCCAGCCAATGCCTGCCTATTCAGGCAAGATCGGATTCATCACCCAGTAGGCCTTGCGTGCTTCGCCAACAATTTCCTCAGAAAGACAGCTCTCATGGCCGCTTCTCCTGACGCACGATCTTCATTCACGGCGCAAGGCTTGAGGCTGAGCCTCGCCGCCGCCGCCGCCGCCGCTCTCGCCGGCTGCGGCGGCGTTCCCTACGCGTCTTCCGATCCCGGTTTCCCTGGCGGGTTTGAGCAGCGTCACCCGATCGTGGTCGCCGCCGCGCCCGCAAGCATGGATCTCTATCCCGTTGGCGGCAGGCTTGATGCGCGTTCGCGAGCGAATGTCCGCGCCTTTGCGGACCGCTATCGCCGCTATGGTTCGGGCGTGGTCATGATCGAGACGCCGGTGGGAACGAATCCAAACTCGATCGCTGTTTACGAGGTCCGCAGGGCGCTTGTCGCGGCTGGCGTCAAAGGCAGGATCGCCGTCGGAGATTACCTGCCCCCGAATGACGGCGCAGCGCCGCCGGTGCGCGTCTCGTTCACCGGGCTCAAAGCGATCGTTCCGACGCCATGCGGTCAGTGGCCGGAAGATCTCGCTTCGGGATCGTCGGTCGAAGGTTGGAAGAATGAGCCCTATTCGAACTTCGGCTGCGCCACCCAATCGACAATTGCGGCTCAGGTCGACGACCCGCGCGATTTCGTGCAGCCGCGCGCGCTTGGTCCATCCGACGTGAACATGCGCACCAGAGCCATCGAGGCTGTCCGCAGCGGCGAAGATCCGAGCACCGACTGGAAGAACGCCGTGCTTACGCCAATCGGCGGCGATCTGCCGACCAACGGAAATTGATCGACCATGAAGGCGCAATACGCTGACGCTGGAAGCAATGGCGACGCGGCCGCGGATCGGCCGCTTGCGCAAATCGAGCCGGTGCCGCGCGTGTCGATCCAGGCCTTCTGCAAATCGCCCGATATCGCGGCGACCGTTAGCGCCGCGATATCCGATCGCCGCATGGCGAAAGCGCATGTCAAGCAGAACATGGGCGGGGCGGCGGCTGCGGTCGAAGCCTACAAGAGCTCGCCGACGCCGAATGTCATCGTTCTCGAGGCGCCGGCCAGCCGGGACGCGCTGCTCGCACAGCTCGAGGAGCTCGCCGAATATTGCGACGCGGGGACCAAGGTCGTCGTCCTTGGCAAGCACAACGACATCGTTCTCTACCGGCAGTTGATGGCGCGTGGGGTCAGCGAATATCTCGTCGCCCCGTTTGGCGTCGTCGACTTCATTCAGGCGATGTCTCAACTGTTCAGCGTGCCCGGCGCCAAGCCCCTTGGACGTGTGATCGCCGTCGTCGGCGCCAAGGGGGGAGTGGGCGCATCGACCATCGCCCACAATCTGGCCTGGAGCCTGGCGTCGGTTACCGAGATGGCGACGATCATCGCCGATTTCGATCTCGCCTTTGGAACTGCGGGACTCGACTACAATCAGGATCCGCCTCAGGGCGTCGCGGAGGCGGTGTTCGCCCCGGATCGCGTCGACACCGTCCTGGTGGAACGTCTGCTTTCCAAGTGCGGCGAGAAGCTTAGTCTGCTCGCGGCGCCCGCCACTCTCGATCGGGTCCTCGACTTCAGCGAGGCTTCGTTCAACTCGCTGCTCGACGCCATGCGCGCGTCGACGCCCTGGATTGTGCTTGATGTGCCGCACGTATGGTCGAGCTGGGCCCGACGAATTCTCGTCTCCGCCGACGAGGTCATCGTCGTCGCGACCCCCGATCTCGCGAATCTGCGCAACACCAAAAATCTGATCGACAATGTCAAAGGCGCACGCCTCAACGACGCGCCGTCACGGCTGGTCCTGAACGGCGTCGGCATGCTCAAGCGGCCGGAAATCGCCGCCGCGGAATTCGCCAAGGCGGTGGAAACGGATCCGACTGCGGTCATTCCGCACGACGCGAAGCTGTTCGGCGCTGCGGCCAATAACGGGCAAATGATCGCCGAGATCGAACCAAACGGGAAAACCGCGCAGGCCTTCGTTGATCTTGCCGCCACGCTTGCCGGCCGAGCCGACGCGCGCAAGCCCAAAAGAGGCATTCTCGAGCCGCTCATCGCCAAGATTGGGCGCAAGAAGAAATGATCGGCTTGCAAACGCATCGCGCCATTTCCGCTGAGCGGTCGCGCGAGCGCAAAGGAGCCTGAGCGATGTTCGGCAAGCGTAGTGGGAGCGTGAGCCCCCAGGTCGCCGTGTCGCGCTTCGCATCGGTGAGCGCGATGAGCGAGCCGCCCAAACCCGCGTCCGCTCCGCCCCCGCCGGTTCAAACGGAACGAAGATCGGAGACCTATTTTCAGACCAAGTCGCTGATCTTCGGCGCTCTTATCGAGGCGATAGATCTTTCCGCGCTCTCCAAGCTCGACGCCGAGAGCGCGCGCGAAGAGATCCGCGACATCGTGCACGAGATCGTCACCATCAAGAACTTGGTGCTGTCGATCGCCGAACAGGAAGATCTGCTCGATGACATCTGCAACGATGTGCTCGGATTCGGTCCGCTCGAGCCGCTGCTGGCGCGCGACGACATCGCCGACATCATGGTCAACGGGCCGACGCGCTGCTTCATCGAGGTTGGCGGCAAGATCCAACTCACCAACGTCCGTTTTCGCGACGCGTCGCAGTTGATGAACATCTGTCAGCGGATCGTGAGCCAGGTCGGACGTCGCGTCGACGAATCCTCGCCGATTTGCGACGCCCGCCTGCTCGACGGCTCGCGCGTCAATGTCATTGCGCCGCCGCTCGCCATTGATGGCGCGGCGCTGACCATCCGCAAGTTCAGGAAGGACAAGCTGACGCTCGATCAATTGGTCAAGTTCGGCTCGATCTCGCCCGCCGGCGCGGAAATCCTCAAAATTATCGGCCGCGTTCGTTGCAATGTGATCATTTCCGGCGGCACGGGCTCGGGAAAGACAACTCTTCTGAACTGCCTGACGAACTATATCGACGGGGACGAGCGAATCATCACCTGCGAGGACGCCGCCGAGCTCCAGCTTCAGCAACCCCATGTCGTGCGGCTCGAGACGCGTCCGGCCAATCTGGAAGGCGTCGGCCAGATCACGATGCGAGACCTGGTCAAGAATTGCCTGCGCATGCGGCCCGAACGCATTGTCGTCGGCGAGGTCCGCGGACCCGAGGCGTTCGATTTGCTGCAAGCCATGAACACCGGTCACGATGGGTCGATGGGAACGCTGCACGCGAACTCCCCGCGCGAAGCGCTAAGTCGTATTGAATCGATGATCACGATGGGCGGATATGCGCTGCCGATGAAGACGATCCGCGAAATGGTCACGTCCTCGGTCGACGTGATCATCCAAGCCTCTCGTCTTCGCGATGGATCCCGCCGCATTACGCACATAACCGAAGTCCTCGGCATGGAAGGCGACGTTGTGATCACGCAGGACCTGTTCGTCTATGAACTTCTGGGGGAGGACGCTCAGGGCAAGCTGCTGGGGCGGCATCGCTCGACCGGGATCGGACGGCCTCGGTTCTGGGAACGGGCGCGCATGTATGGAGAAGAAGCCCGTCTGGCGGCGGCGCTGGATATCTCGGAAATCGGCGCCGCCTAGAGTTCGAGTGAGTAGAGGGTAATCGGCATGATCAATCCGATAGCGGTGGCCGGATGTCTGGCGATTGGATTGGGCGGGCTCGCGTTCGCCTTTGTTGGCGGAAACTCGCGAGCTGAGAAGCGGCGCGCGGCCGTCACAAAAACTGACGCGAAGGCGAGTGTGGCGGTTGGCGTTGATCGGGCTGCGCGCAAGAAGCAGATTGCCGATGGCGTCCGCGATAGCGAAATGAAGGGAAAGCGGCGGCGCGTCAGCCTGGCGACAAAAATTGAACAGGCCGGGCTCCCGATCACCAAACAGCAATATTGGATCGGGAGCGTGCTGCTTGGCCTGATCTGCGGCGCCCTGACCTATATTCAGTCGAGAAGCTTGTTGCTCACCCTTCTTGTTGTCGTCACGGCCACGATCGGGTTGCCGCAACTCACGCTGGCGCGCTTGCGCATTCGGCGCATCAACAAGTTCATCTCCAACTTTCCGACCGCCATCGATATCATCGTGCGCGGCATCAAGTCCGGCCTTCCCCTTGGCGATACAATCCGGATTGCCGCGACGGAAAGCCCGGAGCCGGTCAAGTCGGAGTTTCGAAGAATTGTCGAGGCGCTCTCGATCGGAATGACCTTGTCGGAAGGCATCGAGCGGATGGCGCAGCGAGTTCCGATCGCCGAGACGAACTTCTTTTCGATTGTCATCGCCATCCAAAGCAAGGCGGGCGGCAACCTCTCAGAGGCCTTGGGCAATCTTTCCCGCGTCTTGCGCGAGCGGAAAAAGATGAAGGCGAAGATCACCGCCATGTCCATGGAAGCGAAAGCTTCGGCGGCGATTATCGGCGCGGTGCCGTTTCTCGTTGTCGGCGCGTTATACGTTTCGTCTCCTAAATACATTTCGATATTGTGGACGTCGAGTCATGGAAAGGTGATCTCGGTGATTGCGATCTTCTGGATGGGGATAGGAGTCGCAATGATGAAGAAGATGATCTCGTTCGACTTCTAACTCGAGCCTAGCCATGCTGGACGAAATCGTCGCTAAATTCTCTGATGCTCACTTCCTGGCGATGCTGTTCGCGGCGATCGGCTCGGCCGCGACTGTTCTCACCGCTGCGATGCCTTGGCTCCAGCCGGACACCTTGTCACGCCGCATTAAGGCGGTCAGCACAGAGCGCGAGCGAATTCGAACGCGCGAACGCGAGCGGCTGGCGGCGTCCCAGAGCAAAAGCACGTTGAGGGTGAAGCCGACGGGCCTCGTCAAGCAATTGGTCGAAACCCTCAACCTGTCGAGCTGGCTCAGCACTGAAAAGGCCAAGATTCAATTGGCGATGGCCGGGTATCGCGGGCTCGGGGCGGAGTACGCCTTTCTTACGTTTCGCTTAGCGACGCCGATCGCCTTCTTCATCGCCGCTATTATCTATCAATTTCTGATCATCAAGTGGAGCCAACCCGCGATGGTCAAGATCGGCATCGCCATCGCAGCCACCTACCTTGGCATCAAGGCCCCCGAGCTGTTCCTGAAGAACAAGACGTCCAAACGGCAGAAGGAGCTGGAGCGGGCGTTTCCAAACACCCTGGACCTCCTTCTGATTTGCGCGGAATCGGGAATGTCGATCGAACATGCGGTGCGCAAGGTCAGTCAGGAGATCGGCCTCGAAAGCGTCTCGATGGCGGAGGAGATGGGGATTTTGGCTGCGGAAATGTCCTATCTGGCCGAGCGGCGGACCGCGCTCGAGAATCTGGGGTTAAGAACCGGCTTGGATTCCGTCCGCTCGCTCACTACCGTGCTGTCGCAGTCGGAGAAGTATGGCACGCCGCTCGGCGCCGCGCTTCGAGTTCTCAGCCAAGAAAGCCGGGACCATCGAATGGCCCTGGCTGAGAAGAAGGCCGCGGCGCTGCCGCCGGTTCTGACAGTGCCAATGATCCTCTTCTTTCTGCCGGGACTCTTCGCCGCGATTCTGACGCCGGCCATCGTACAGATCAACAACTGGAATTAGCGAAGGCTTGGCCGAGGCGTGACGTCCCGCTGACAAGCGTCCGTCTCCGATCGCGACCTCCGGCAGGCCCGGGAGGCCAAGGCTTCGGCTCACACGTTTCGGGTTGCGCTCCTTGGCCTGCCGGCGCATGATTTGAATTCGTGTCGCAACCCGCAGAAAAGCCCGCCCCAGCGATTGTTTCACTTGAGGGCCCCTCGCGCGATTCCCCTCGCCTAGCGCCGCTCGTCCGTCGCCCACGCGACGCTGATCCCCCCTATCTCGAGGGATTGAACGAAGAACAGCGTCAGGCGGTCGAGTCGCTGGACGGCCCCGTCCTCATTCTTGCTGGCGCAGGCGTTGGCAAGACCCGCGTCCTCACCACCCGAATTGCGCATCTCATTTCGACAGGTCGCGCTCGGGCTCACGAAATCCTCGCGGTGACCTTCACCAATAAGGCCGCGCGGGAGATGCGCCATCGGGTGGGATCGTTCCTGGGCTCCGAGCAGGCGATGCCGTGGCTCGGCACATTCCATTCGGTCGGCGCCAAGATCCTGCGGATGCACGCCGAGCTCGTGGGCTTGCGGCCAAACTTCACCATTCTCGACACCGACGACCAGCTGCGCCTCATGAAGCAGCTTCTGCAAGCGGAAAATCTGGACGACAAACGCTGGCCGGCGCGAGCGCTCGCAAATCTGATTGATGGATGGAAGAATCGCGGGATCGATCCGAAGAGCGTCCCAGCGAGTGAGGCGGCGGGGTTCGCCGGCGGCAAAAGCGCCGCCTTGTATGAGAACTATCAGGAACGGCTGAAAACGCTCAATGCGGTGGATTTCGGCGATCTCTTGCTCGAGCCTTTGCGTCTGTTGCGCGAAAACCCCGACGTTCTCGCCACATTCCGCCGGCGTTTCCGCTACATTTTGGTCGACGAGTATCAGGACACGAACGTCGTCCAATATCTGTTTCTGCGCCTCCTCGCTAAGGCCAATGGCAATCTGTGCTGTGTCGGCGACGACGATCAGTCGATCTACGCCTGGCGCGGCGCGGACGTCGAAAACATTCTGCGCTTCGAGAAGGATTTTCCCGGCGCGAAGGTCATCCGGCTCGAGCGAAATTATCGCTCGACGGGGCACATTCTCGCCGTCGCGTCGGGATTGATCGCCCACAATCGCGGCCGCTTAGGCAAGACGCTGTTCACTGACAAGCCGCTTGGCGATCGGCCAAGGGTTGCTGAAGGGTCGGACAGCCAGGAAGAAGCGAGGCTTATCGGCGAGGAGATCGAAGCGGCTCAGCACAAAGGCGTCTCTCTCGACGAGATCGCCATCCTTGTCCGCGCATCCTTTCAGATGCGAGAATTCGAGGAGCGGTTCATCGCCCTGGGGCTGCCTTACAGGGTCATTGGCGGCCCGCAATTCTATGAGCGGGCGGAAATACGCGACGCGTTGGCCTATCTTCGCTGCATCGCCCAGCCCGACGATGACCTCGCTTTTGAGCGGATTTACAATCAGCCCAAGCGCGGCCTAGGCGATGCGACGCTTGCGATCCTGCATGAATACGCCCGGCGAGCCGGTCTGTCGCTCACTCGCGCCGCGCGGTCGCTTGTCGAAACCGAAGAATTGAAACCGCGTCCCCGCCAAACCTTAAGGGGCCTGCTCGACGACTTCGACCGTTGGCGCAGACAATCCGAGCAAATCCCCCATGAAGAGCTGGCGCAGCTCGTTCTTGAGGAGAGCGGCTACATCGACATGTGGAAGGCGGAGCGCACTCCTGATGCGGCCGGACGGCTCGACAACCTGAAAGAGCTTGTTCGTTCCATGGGCGAGTTTCCGGACTTAAGCGCGTTCCTAGAACATGTATCGCTGGTTATGGACGTCGATAGGGGCGAGGAGGGCGAGCGCGTTTCGATCATGACCCTTCACGGGGCGAAGGGACTCGAGTTCGATCTCGTGTTTCTACCGGGTTGGGAGGAGGGCCTGTTCCCAAATCAACGTTCGCTCGACGACAGCGGCCTGGCCGGGCTCGAGGAGGAGCGACGGCTTGCCTATGTCGGCCTGACCCGAGCGCGACGGCAGGCGAGGATCTACTACGCCCTCAACCGGCGCGTGCGCGGTCTATGGCAGACCTCGCTGCCTTCCCAATTCATCCAGGAATTGCCCGCCGACCATGTCGAATTCGACGAGATCGTCGGGTCCTCGGACCGGTCGTACAATTCCTGGCTGCCTACAGGTCACAATAAAGGGTTCGCCTCCCGCTACGACACGCCGGGCTGGCGCCGCGCCGAGGCGCGGCAGCGCGAATGGGGCGAAGCGGGTCCGCGCGGCCCTAGGTCTTCAGGCCCAACCTACGAAGGCTCGGTCGTGAGACAGAGTTCGTCCGCCTCGATCTTCCAAGCCGGATCGCGGGTGTTTCACAATAAGTTTGGCCCGGGCGCGGTGGTCGCCGTCGATGGCTCCAAACTGACCGTCGATTTCGACAAGGCGGGTCGAAAACTGGTGATGGACAGTTTTGTCGCCGCAGAGGGATAGCGAGATCGGCCGCTGTAGGCGCGGTCGCTGACCTAAGGCGTGCACAGATCTTTTTCTGGCCAAGGCTGTCGAGGTCGGATTCATTGGTGTGCGAGCGGGTGATTCGCGGGAGTTGACGGTGCAGGGGGTGATCGATCTTGGGTTGTTCGGCGACGAACGGCTGCAAAAAAGGGGGCCCAGTTTCTGGCGGCGCTCATCGCCAAGCGCACCGCCTGTCTGCGGCGTCTTGGCGGCGATCGCGCTGGGAATGTGGCCTATGGACGGTTTCTGCACAATGCGGCGGTGACCCGCGAGCTCATGCTCGCGACGGCCGCCCGTCACACGGCGGAGGCGGCGCGCGGGCGCCATGTGCTGGCGATCCAGGATACGACGGAGCTCAATTTTTCCGGACATGCGGGGAGCAAGCGCGGGTTCGGCGTGGTCGGCAACGGCCGCGACATCGGGCTTTTCCTGCATCCGGTGATCGTGGTGGAGGCGGGCGCCAGTGACCCGCGGCAAGTCGGCCACGCCGGCGGGATCATCGGACTGGCGGACGCCAACATCTATAGCCGCAACAAGGCGCCGCCGGGCGGGCGCAAGTCGCGGGAGCGGCAACGCAAGGCTCCCCGTCCGATCGAGGCGAAGGAAAGCGGACGCTGGGTCCGGGGGGTGTGCGAAGCCGACCGGCTGTTGAGCGAAGCGGCGATGGTGACTGTGGTCTCGGACTGCGAAGGCGACATCTACGAGCTGTTCGCCGCGCCGCGCTCGGCGCATGTCCATTTGCTGGTGCGCGCCGAGCACGATCGCGTCTTAAGCGACGGGGGCAAGCTGTTTGCGGCGATGGCGGCGCTGCCTCACGTCGAAGGGCAGGAGATCGTCATTCCGGCCAAGGACGGCCGACCGGCGCGCGAGGCGAAAACGCGGGTGAGCTGGCTTAAGATCGAGGCGCCACGGCCGCGGGTCGGCTTCGACGTCAAGCGCTTGGCGCCCACGGTCAAGCTCAATGCGGTTCGGGTCGAGGAGATCGATCCGCCGGCGGGCGTCAAGCCGATCGTGTGGCTTCTGTTGACCACGCATGCCGTCGAGACCCTTAAGGACGCCCTGCGGATCGTGGGCTGGTATCGGGCGCGCTGGACGATCGAGCAGGTGTTTCGGGTGATGAAGAGCCAAGGTTTCGATGTGGAGGAGAGCCAGATCGAAACCCCCGAAGCGATGGCCAAGCTCGTGCTCGCCATTCTGATCGCGGCGTTGCGCACGATGCAGCTGGTCAACGCGCGGTCGGGGACGACCGGCCAAAAGCTCGCCGACGCCATGGACGAGGCCGCCGAGCCGCTGGTCGAAATCCTGACCCAAAAGCTCGAAGGCAAGACCGTCAAACTCAGGAACCCACACCCCAAGGGCGCGCTCGCGCGTCTGGCCTGGGTGGTGGGCCGCCTTGGCGGCTGGGACGGCTATATCGGACGCGGCTACAAGCCTCCCGGACCCATCACAATGACCAGAGGCCTCGCCCGCTTCGACGCCATCCGAGAAGGATGGCAAATCCGCCAAAATGTGTGAATCCCTTAGGTCAGCGACCGCGCCGGCCGCGCTCCAAAGGCCGTTCGGAAGAACGCCCGTCTGACGACGGGCTATCGAGCGCGCCTACGGTGGACGCGTTGACCCAAATGTGCAATTTGCGTCAGGCGGCCTTTGTCCTCGGCTTCACTTCCTCGGTATAGGCGTCGACGAGCGCCGCGGTCACCGCCGCCGGCTTGTAATTGTGCGGACCGATCTCGCCGACCGGCGTCACTTCAGCAGCCGTTCCAGTGATGAAGCATTCGTCAAACTCGCCGAGCTCGGCCGGCAATATGCGCCGCTCGATGACTTCAAACCCGCGCTTACGCGCAAGATCGATAACCGTCGCCCGGGTGATGCCAGCCAGGAAGCAATCGGCGATTGGGGTGTGAATCACACCGTTCCGCACGAAAAAGATGTTCGCGCCGGTGCATTCGGCCACCCGGCCCTCCCAGTCGAACATCAAGGCGTCGGCGTAGCCGCGTCGCTCGGCGCGGTGCTTGGAGATGGTGCAGATCATATAGAGGCCGGCGGCCTTCGCCAGGGCGGGGGCGGTCGCCGGATCCGGCCGGCGATACTCGGCGATGTCGAGACGGATGCCTTTCATCCGATGGGCGGGATCGAAATAGCTCGGCCACTCCCACACGGCGATGCCCAGGTGGATCGTATTATGCTGCGCCGACACGCCCATCATTTCTGATCCGCGCCAGGCGATCGGCCGGACATAGGCGTCAGCGAGATGGTTTCGTTTCAGAACTTCGGCCTTGGCGGCGTCGATCTCCGCGACGCTCCAGGGAATCTCAAAGTCGAGAATTCGGCCAAACTCCTTGAGCCGCCGGGAATGTTCCGTCGATTTGAAAATACGACCGCCATAGGCGCGCTCCCCTTCGAACACCGCGCTGGCGTAATGCAGGGCGTGAGTGAGAACGTGAACCTTCGCTGTGCGCCACTCGACCATATGGCCATCCATCCAGATCCAGCCTTCACGGGAATCAAATGTCTGGGCGGCCATGGCGGTTTCCTCTGTTCGAAGCGGTTTGGTTTTTTGGCGATTGGAGTTACATGGATCCTGGCGATTATCTCCCTAGGATAGCAAGAGGGCCGAATTATGTCAACATTGCTGACCTAATAGCTTCATCAATGTCGTCTGACATCTCCAAGGCCGGTCCGGCCGCGCCATCGCGCTGCGGCCAAGAGCCAATGTATGAATTGATTGAACTGCTCTTTTTCGCTTACCGCGATTTCGTCGGAGACGCCGATCGGCTGCTCGAGTCTTATGGGTTCGGCCGCGCTCACCATCGAGTCCTGTATTTCGTCAGCCGGCGGCCGGGGCTCACGATCGCCGAGCTTTTGGAGATATTGCGGATTACAAAGCAGAGCCTCAATCGCGTATTGCGCGAACTCGTCGACAAGAACTTCGTTGAGATCCAGGCTGGGGCGCTCGATCGTCGCCGTCGGCAGCTCTACGCGACGCCGGACGGCGAGCGGCTCGCGCTAAGACTGGCCCTGGTTCAGACGCGTCGGTTTGCCTTGGCGCTGGAGCAATTGGGCGACCGAGGCCTCCCATCGGCGCAAGCCTTTCTCAAAGCGATGATCGATCCTCAGAAGGCGCCGGGCGACGTCGCCGACCGCCCGGAGCCAACCACGTGGGCGGGTCAGGCGCGGTGAACTCGACGCCGACTTCCCTCCCGGACGACGCCGCCCATGTTCTCGTGGTCGACGACGATCGGCGGCTTCGCGCTTTGTTGTCCAGCTACCTGGTCAAGCATGGCCATCGCGTCACGGTTGCTCCCACGGCCGCCAAGGCTCGCGCTTTTCTTGACGGATTGGCCTTCGATATCATCGTGCTCGACGTCATGATGCCGGTCGAGAACGGGTTCGATTTCGCCGCCGATTTGCGGACACGATCGCAGGTGCCGATTCTCATGTTGACGGCTCGCGGCGAATCGCAGGATCGCGTGCGTGGCCTCGAGATTGGCGTCGACGACTATCTCGCAAAGCCGTTTGAGCCGCGGGAGCTGTTGCTCAGGATCGGCTCGGTACTTCGACGAACCCGCGTCGCGCCGGCTGGCAGCCCGGAGACCAGCATCGTTCGCTTCGGACGCTTCGCATTCTCGCTCGAGCGCGGAGAACTGCGCGCCGGAGACGATCCGGTCCGCATTACCGAGCGCGAGCGCGAGATGCTGCGCTTGCTCAGCGCAAATCCCGGCGCGATCGTTTCTCGCGAAGCTCTGTCGGGATCGGGCGGCGCCGCCCAGGAGCGCACAGTCGACGTCCTTGTCAATCGGCTGAGGCGCAAGATCGAACAAGACCCCACCAATCCGATATACCTGCAGACGGCGCGAGGAGCGGGATATCGGCTAGTCGCTGACCGATGAGCGAGCGACTCGCATTCGGCAAGCTGCGGCTCATGGCGCAGATCCGCATGCTTTGGCGGCGCGCGGCGCGCGGCCTGGCGGACGCGCTGCCGAAAGGGCTCTACCGGCGCTCGCTTCTCATAGTGATCGTGCCGATGGTTCTGCTCCAGACCGCGGTGACTTTTGTATTCATGCAGCATCAGTGGGATTTGGTGGCCCGCAGGCTTTCTGACGCGGTGGCGCGCGACGTTGGAGCGCTGACGGACCTTTATCAAAGGCTCCCGCCAGGGGAGGACGAAGCTTTTTTGGCGAATCTTGCGTCCGAAAGATTCCGCATGGACGCGTCATTGCTGCCAGCGGGGCCTTTGCCGCCGCGAATGCCTCGATCCTTCTACGGCGCATTGGATCCGCTCACCCGGACCCTGCCCAAGGAGATCAGGAAGCAGCTTGTTCAGCCGTTCTGGATCGACACTGTCGGCCGATCGGGCCTCATGGAAATACGCGTCGATCTCGGGGGTCGCGTACTTCGCCTGGTGACGCGCCGCGCCCTAGCCTATGAGGCGAACGCCCATATTTTCGTGCTCTGGATGCTGGGGGCGATGATCGTCCTCCTGACGGTCGCGATCATTTTCCTCCGCAATCAGATCCGGCCGATTCTGCGCCTGGCGAAGGCGGCGGAGGATTTCGGCAAGGGAAGGGATCTCGATTTCAGTCCGCATGGAGCGCGCGAGGTCCGGCAAGCGGGCCATGCTTTCATTGAGATGAAACGGCGAGTTGAGCGAGCGACGGAACAGCGCACTGCGATGCTGAACGGCGTCAGCCATGATCTGCGCACGATGCTGACCCGATTCAAATTGTCATTGGCGCTGCTCGACAATTCAGCCGACAGCGAGTTTTTGCAAAAGGACGTCGATGAGATGGGGCGGATGCTCGAAGGCTATCTTGCCTTCGCGCGCGGCGACACCGGCGAAGCAACCGCGCGCGTCAATATTGCATCGATGCTCGAGGACCTCCGGGCGGCTTGCGAGCGGCACGGCGCAAGCCTTGGCGTCGAGGCGAGAGGCAATCTCGATATCCGTATTCGGCCAATGGCGATGAAACGCTGCGTAGGCAATCTCGTCGCCAACGCCCACCGTCACGCGGACAATGTCCGCGTTTCGGCGATCCGGGAGGCTCAATTCCTGTCGATCGTCGTCGACGACGACGGGACGGGGATAGACCCCGCCTTTCGCGAAGACGTTTTCCGGCCATTTTACCGCCTGGACGAAGCGCGCAATCAGGACGAGGGCGGCTCGGGCCTGGGCCTCGCCATCGCGCGCGACATCGCTCGCTCTCACGGAGGCGACATCACGCTTTCGGATAGCCCGATGGGAGGCCTGAGAGCGGCCGTGCGGATTCCGATTTAGCTCCGCCAATCAGGCGGAAGCTAAAACGGACGCGTTGATCCAGCGACTGAGTTCGCTCTTCGGGCCAGCTCCCGTCTTGGTGGCGACCTGCTTGCCGCCCTTGAACACCATCAGCGTCGGGATCGACCGGATGCCATATTTGCTGGCGACGCCGGGGTTCTCGTCGACATTCAGCTTGGCGATTTTCACCTTGCCGTTCATTTCGGTGGCGATTTCTTCAAGCGCCGGCGCGATCATGCGGCAGGGCCCGCACCATTCCGCCCAGAAGTCGACGACGACCGGCTCCTCGGATTTGATAACGTCGGTCTCAAAACTCGCGTCCGTGACTTTGGCCGGTGCTGACATGGCGTCCTCGAAAGACGGCGTGCTTGCCGCGCTCAATAGCTAGGAACCAACCCGGGCGCCGTCAAGCATGCCAGCGGAGCGCGGATCGCTTGTGTGTTTGATCTATCCCTTGACAGGGGAAAAGTCGTCGCCTAGCCGAGCCTGCGATGGGTCAGGAGCAGGCGCAGATGATCCGGCAGATTAGCGGTCTGAGCGAGATCTCCGACCGTTATGACGCAATTCTGTGCGATATCTGGGGCGTATTGCACGACGGCCTGGCTTCTTTCGCGCAAGCCTCGGAGGCGCTCGTTGCGTTCCGGCGCCGGGGCGGCGCGGTCGTTCTCATCAGCAACGCGCCGCGCCCCTCTGCGCCGATCGAACGGCAAGTGCTGAAGCTTGGGGTTCCGCCCGACGCATTCGACGCCGTCGTCACGTCAGGCGATGTGACCATCGGACTGATGGAACAGCAGACGGGCGACCAGCTCCTCCACATCGGGCCGGAGCGCGACCTCATCCTGTTCGACGCCGTGGAGGCGACCGGCGCGCGGCCGAAGCTCGTTGCTCTCGAAGACGCGCATTATGCGCTCTGCACGGGCCTCAGAAGCGACGAGACCGAGACAGTCGACGACTACCGGTCCGAACTCGAGGCGATGCTCGCTCGGGGCATGGCGATGATCTGCGCCAATCCCGATATCGTGATCCACCGGGGCGATGCTCTGATCTATTGCGCTGGCGCGCTCGCGCGCCGATACGAGGATCTCGGCGGTTCCGTGACCTACGCCGGCAAGCCTTATGGGCCGATCTACGATCGAGCGCTGGCGCTCGCCGAGCGGGCTCGGGGCGCACGAATCGACAAGAGTCGCGTGCTCGCGATCGGCGACGGCATGAAGACGGACATAATAGGCGCGACGCGAGCAGAGTTGGACGTCCTCTTCGTAACCGGCGGCATTCACCGGTCCTTGCACAAAGAGACCCTGACGTCGCCGGCCGATCCCATTGAACTCAGACGGCTTTACGATGAACACGAGGTGTGGCCGGTCGCCGCCATCCCTCTGCTTCGGCCCTAGGCGCTTAGTCTTGGCGCTGTTCCAGACGCTCTATTTCGAAGATCTTGCTCTCGGCATGCGGGCGACGATCCGCAAGGCGGTCGAAAACGAAGATGTGATCGGGTTCGCCGAACTTTCGGGCGATCACAATCCGATCCATTTGTCCGAGCACTTCGCCCGCAAGACTCGCTTTGGCGGCCGAATCGTCCATGGGCTCTACACCGCGAGCCTTATCTCCGGGGTCATTGGCATGCGATTGCCAGGACCAGGCGCCGTCTACATCTCGCAAACCTTGAACTTTCGCGGGCCCGTCAAGATTGGCGACGTCGTCGACGTCAGCGTCGAAGTGGTCGAGCTGATAGAGAAGAACCGCCGCGTCCGATTGCATTGCGAGTGTCGTGTCGAGGACCGGCTCGTGCTCGATGGCGAGGGCGTCCTTAGCGTCCCGCCGACGCCGAAGCCAAGGCCTTCCGCCGCTTGACCCGCATCCGGCCGGCCGGCAGTTGCGCCGGACGTGAAACGCGGGTACGGGGTCGCCGCAATCCCGAGGATCGCCAGGACGGAAATGACCAACGGCTTCGTGCTCGCCACGGACCCGATGCTGCCGCCGCACGGGCTTGAAGGCGCGGTTTACGCGATCGGCAACTTTGATGGCCTGCATCTTGGGCATCAGGCGGTCATCGCGCGCGCCGTGGCCGTGGCCAAAGAGAAGGCGGCTCCCAGCGCCTTATTGACCTTCGAGCCGCATCCCGCCGACTTTTTTACTGGACGTCCGGTTGTGTTCCGATTGACGCCGCCGCACGAAAAAGCTGAGGTTTGCGAGCGGCTTGGCCTGACGGGCCTTGTCGTCATCCGTTTCGACGCCGCGCTCGCCGGAATGAGCGCGGAAGACTTCATCGCGAAGATTCTGGTCGCGCGACTCCGAGCGTCCGCGATCGTGATCGGGTGGGACTTCCATTTCGGCAAGGGCAGATCCGGTTCGCCGGCCACTCTCGCCGAGGCGGGCAAAAGATACGGCTTTGGCGTGGAGATTGTCGCGAAGGTGGAGGACGAGGCCGGCGCTGTCTCCTCGAGCACGATTCGCAAAGCCCTCGAGCGCGGCGATCTAGCCGCCGCGGCGAAAGGTCTCGGCCGCAATTATTCGGTTTCAGGCCGGGTGATCTCCGGCCAGCGTCTGGGGCGCACCCTTGGCGTGCCGACGGCGAATATCGCGCTCGACCCGACCAACCGCCTTGCGCATGGCGTTTACGCCGTCGTGGCCCGGGTTGATGGCCGCGCCTTTCCGGCCGTCGCCAGCTTTGGCACCCGCCCGACGGTCGACGATGGCCCGCCGCTGCTCGAGGTTCATCTCCTGGATTTCGACGGCGACCTCTATGGCCGCGAGATGGATGTCGAGTTCATCGAACGCATCCGGGATGAGCTCAAGTTCGATTCCCTTCCCCTGCTCGTCGCCGAAATGGAGCGCGACAAGGAGCGGGCTCGCGCCATTCTCGAGTCATTTGAGCCGGCGTGGAGGCGGCGCGTATAACATCGCACTCGGACAACCAGCGCGCGCGGCTCCCCCGCAAGCAAGCGCTAATAAACGCCCATAAACGCTACTAAGCGCTAGTAAAATAGCTAGCGTTTACTAGCGTTTATTTTTCGGATTCCGGACTTTTCAATGGGTTACACCCGAAAGAAATAAAAAAATCTCCTCTCCGCTCAATTCGCGCGATGGTTGTAGTCAGGCAGATTATCAAACAGCCAAGAGCCCTCGTCGCCCGGCTGCCGCCCGGCGCGTAGATTTAGATTAGAAGATAAGTGTGGCGATCCTTTCTGATTTTGTCAAGGAAATTCGCTCTCGACAGCCAAATCGCTCTGTTTCGAGAGCGATTTGACTTACGGAGCCATCACGCTTCTCCAGAACCCTCTCCAGGCCAGGCGCTGAGAACAAAGTTGGCGAATTGCGGCAAATCCTCTAATGCCACGCCGCCCAGGCAATGAACCCGAATTTGGCCCCCAAGCCCATGTCCGACGCGTCCGTCACGGCCCTTGATTATTCCCGCACGCTCTTCCTGCCGAAGACCGACTTTCCCATGCGGGGCGGTCTGCCGCAGAAAGAGCCGGAGATTCTGGCTCGCTGGGCGCGCGAGAATCTGTACGGGAGCTTACGCGAAAGCGGCAAGGGCCGGCCCAAATTCGCCCTCCACGACGGACCCCCATACGCGAACGGCAATGTCCACATCGGCACGGCGCTGAACAAGACGCTCAAGGACATCGTCGTCCGCTCGCATCAGATGACCGGCCGGGAATCCAACTACGTTCCGGGCTGGGACTGTCATGGGCTGCCGATCGAATGGAAGGTCGAGGAGGAATTCTACCGACGCAAGGGCAAGTCAAAGCCGGACTTTTCAGACTCCCAGGCTATCATCGCGTTCCGCAGGGAATGCCGCGCCTATGCCGAACATTGGCTTGGCGTGCAGCGGGAGGAATTCAAGCGGCTCGGCGTCGTCGGCGATTGGGATCATCCGTACACGACGATGAGCTATCCAGCGGAAGCCCAGATCGCCCGGGAAATCTTCAAATTCGTCGCGAGCGGGCTTCTCTACCGAGGCTCGAAGCCGGTGATGTGGAGTGTGGTCGAAAAGACGGCGCTCGCCGAGGCTGAGGTCGAGTATGAAGACCATGTGAGCGACACGATTTTCGCGGCGTTCCCGGTCGAGTCCGACGACGCCTCGATCGTCATCTGGACCACGACGCCGTGGACGATTCCGGGAAATCGCGCGATCGCCTTCTCCCGCCGCATCGCTTATGGGCGCTATCGGGTTACGGACGCCCCCGCGGACAATTGGGCCAGGGTCGGCGCGACCTACATCCTCGCGCAATCGCTGGCTCAAAGCGTCTTCGACGCGGCGAAGCTGACCGCATTCGAATATCTCGGCGAGGTCACCGGGGATGCGCTCGCCTCGATGGTCTGCGCGCACCCGCTTCATGCCCACGGTTATGGATTTGTCGTTCCGTTGCTCGACGGAGACCACGTGACGGATGATGCAGGCACGGGCTTCGTCCACACCGCTCCCGGCCATGGGCGCGAGGACTTCGAGCTCTGGACCGCGAGCACGCGACTGCTTCAGGAGCGCGGCATCGATACGCGCATTCCCTACACGGTCGACGAGAACGGCGCCTTCACCGACGAGGCGCCGGGTTTCGAGGGCAAGCGCGTCATCACCGACAACGGCAAGGTCGGCGACGCCAACCGGGCGGTTATCGATGCGCTGGTCAAGGCTGGCGCGCTCGTGGCGCGCGGAAGGCTCAAGCACCAGTATCCGCACAGCTGGCGGTCGAAGACGCCGGTGATCTTCCGCAACACGCCGCAATGGTTCATGGCGATGGATCGGCCCTTCGCCAATGCGCAAGGCGGCAAGACCCTTCGGACCATTGCGCTCGAGGCCATTGAGCACACGCGATGGGCGCCGCCGTCCGGCGAGAACCGGATCAAGGGCATGGTCGCCAACAAGCCGGACTGGGTGCTGTCGCGCCAGCGCGCCTGGGGCGTCCCGCTTGTCGATCTTCGTCCGCAAGGACGGCCACGAAATCCTGTTCGACGAAGAGGTGAACGTGCGAATCGCCGACGCCTACGAACGGGAAGGCGCCGACGCGTGGTTCGCTCACGGCGCGAAGGAGCGGTTCCTTGGCGCTAAGCACGACGCCGCGGCTTACGACAAGATCGACGACCTGGTCGAAGTCTGGTTCGAATTCGGGCTCCACCCACGCCTTCGTCCTCGAGGACCCGAAGCACTTTCCGGGATTGGCCGGCATCCGGAGGGCTGTCGACGGCGGCGAGGACATTGTGATGTATCTCGAAGGCTCGGACCAGCATCGCGGCTGGTTCCAGTCGTCGCTACTGGAAAGCTGCGGCACGCGCGGGCGCGCGCCGTTCGATATCGTGCTGACCCACGGCTTCACGCTCGACGAGAGCGGGCGCAAAATGTCGAAGTCTCTCGGCAACCAGACCTTCCCGCAGGACGTCATTCGCGTCTCGGGCGCCGACATCCTGCGTCTATGGGTGGCGAGCGTCGACTACACCGACGACCAGCGCATCGGCCCCGAGATCCTGAAAGCCGTGAGCGACAATTATCGCAAGTTGCGCAATACGATTCGTTGGATGCTGGGAACTTTGGCTCACCGCGAGGAAGGCGATTCGGTCGGCTACTCGGCAATGACCGGACTCGAGCGGCTGATGCTGCACAAGCTCGCCGAACTCGACCTCAAGGTTCGCGAAGCTTATGACAATTTCGACTTCGCGCGCGTCGTCGCGGCGCTCACCGCGTTCATGAACGCCGACCTGTCTGCTTTTTATTTCGACATTCGCAAGGACACGCTCTACTGCGATGCGCCGTCGAGCGTCAGGCGGCGCGGGGCGCTGGAGGCGATCGAGCACATCTTTCGCGCGGTCACGGTTTGGCTGGCGCCGATCCTGGTCTTCACGACCGAGGAAGCCTGGGGCGCGCGGGACGCCGCGCATCGGTCGATCCATCTCGAACAATTTCCGGTCCTTCCCGCCTCCTGGCGAGATGACGAGCTGGCCAGGACCTGGGAAACGATCCGGATGTTGCGGCTCGCCGTCACCGGCGCGATCGAAATCGCCCGCGCCGACAAGCTGATCGGCTCTTCGCTCGAAGCTGCGCCGCGCGTCTATCTGAGCAATCCCGAGCATTTGAAGGCGCTTGACGGCGT
Organism: uncultured Alphaproteobacteria bacterium; assembly: GCA_963696665.1. GTDB lineage: Bacteria > Pseudomonadota > Alphaproteobacteria > Rhizobiales > Beijerinckiaceae > Roseiarcus. The sequence continues at coordinate 163,458 of CAVOLE010000005.1, read as the reverse complement.
TGATTTCGCGGAAGTCTGCATCACCTCGGACATTGCGATCGAATTTGGCGTGGCCATTCCGGATTCAGCGTTTCGCCTGCCCGAAGCGCCGGATGTCGGCGTCGTGGTGGAGCGGGCGAGGGGCGTCAAATGCGCCCGCTCGTGGCGCTACTTCGATCCCGCGACCGCTTCGCCCGATTTTCCCGACGTGACTCCCCGTGACGCGGAAGCGCTGCGGGAGCTTCGCGCCCTCGGCCGCTTGCAATGAAGCTGCCCGTGCTGGGAGGCGTGATCGCGCTCGGCGTGATCCTCGTCGACCAAATCGTGAAAGCTGGCGTTCTCGCGCATTCCGACGGGTCCGAACTCGCTTCGACGCCGCTCGGGCCGTTCCTTGATTTGACGCTGCGATGGAACCGGGGCATTTCGTTCAGCCTGTTCGCCGGCGATTCGGCTGCCGGACAGGCTGTTCTGCTGGCGGTGACATTGGCGGCGACCGGCTTGCTCGCGTGGTGGCTCATTCGTTCCCGATCCGCGTTGCCCGCAGCGGGCCTTGGATTGATTATCGGCGGCGCTCTCGGCAATGCGATCGACCGCCTTGCGCATGGGGCGGTCATTGACTATCTCGACCTGCACGCGTTTGGCCGTCATTTTTTCGTCTTCAATGTCGCCGACGCGGCGATCAACGTCGGGGTCGCTTTGTTGATTTTCGATCTTTTGCTCGGCCCCCGCATGGCCAAGAGCGAAGGGCAAGGGAGTCCGCCTCGTGGCGCGATCTAAAGATCGCCGGGCGTCGCCTTAATGTCGGGCGTAAATCGGCCGAGGAACGGGGCAAATGTCATGGAATAGCCGAAATTTGTCGCGAGACACAGCCGACGTCGAAGCGTTATCGCAAGGCCTGCGGAGGGTGAGGGCGCCAGGGATGGGCATTGGTTTCCGATCGGCGGCGGTCGCATTGGCGGTGACTTCAGCGGTTTTGATCAGTTCGCCCGGTTGGGCGGGCGACGACGGCGCCGCGCCTCTTTGGCAAGGCATTGGATCGATTTTTGCTCCGGTTGTCGGATTGGCCGGCTTTGGTTTTGGCGGCGACAAGCCGCCTCCGATCGACTATCGCGAACACGGCAAGCTCGTCCTGCCTCCGAATACCGACTTGCCGCCGCCGGAATCCTCAGCGACTGCGGATCCCGCTTGGCCTGTGAATCAGGAGATCTTGCGCAAGAAAGCGCTCAAGGAAGAGGGAAAGAAATCGATCGCCGGCGTGGGCGACGCGCGTCTGCGCTATACGCACGGGTTTCCGGCGAACGAGCCTGTGACCGTTCGCTCGGTCACTCCGGACGGACAAACGGTGAAATGCGAAGGCGCTTGCGGAGCGGGCTCGTCGGTGCTAGGCAACCTCAATCCATTGAACTGGGTTGGAATGGGAAAGAAAACGCCACTCGGTCCTGAGCCCGACCGCGAGTGGCTGACCGATCCTCCTCAGGGTTTCCGCGCCCCGGTCGAACCGATGCAAGGGACGGCTAAAAACTGACCCGCCGGCGCATGGTTTGTCGTCATTTTCGTGATCCGAATCCCGGAAGTGGAGCCTGGATCGAATTACGACTTGGCGATCCAAGCAAAAAACGCTATTCTGTTCGGGAAGGATTCGCCGGCAGCGCAGATTTCGTCGCCTCAGCCTTCCACCCCGAGCCAACGCGAACCATTTGATCGCGGGAAGGGTTGCTGAAGCAGCGGAACAGGGTCAGGCGAGGCGGCCTGCAAAAAGGCCTTCCGAACGTAGGACAGTGGTCCGAGCGCGGCCAGGGGCGCCGCTGGTAAAGGGAAATTCGCACGGGTCGAGATCAATGCGATCGGTCGCGTCTGCGCGTCGGGCGTGATGAGATCTGCCCAGTCGAACGACGCGAAGGCGTGAACCGTCCCTCACGCAGCAAATTCGAGAAAGCTTGGGTCGAAAACGATCGGAAAAGCTTTCGGCTAACCGAATGAATGTTGGGAAATTAAAATGAGACCAGGTCAGAACAAGAGGATGCGCGGCCGGCCGACGAACAATCGGCGAGGGCCCAATCCTTTGACGCGATCCTATGAATTGAACGGGCCAGACGTCAAAATACGCGGCAATGCGCATCACGTCGCGGAAAAATACCTCCAGCTTGCAAGAGACGCTCATACAGGCGGAGATCCGGTCGCAGCCGAGAATTATCTGCAACACGCCGAACATTACTTCCGGCTCATTGCCGCGGCTCACGCTGCGCAGGCGCTGGCGCAGAGCGGTCAGCAGCGGCCGCCCGGGGAGGACGAAGACGGTATGGACGATGACGGCGACTTTGACGCGCTGTCCGATCGTTTCGCCTCGCCCGCGGAGCGGCAGAACGCCTACCAGCAGCCGCAACAGGGCTTTCAACCGCAACCAAACCTCCCGCCCAACGCCCCGCAGCCCTTCGGCGACCGACCGCCTTACGAGGCCGATCGTCAAGGCGGCAATGATCGCGGGGGCTTTGCGCCTCGGCAGGATCGTCAGCAGGGCAACCGATTTCAGGATCGAGGCCCCCGACCGGATCGGCCGTTCCAGGAGCGCAATGAGAATTATCGCGACAATCGACAGGGGCGCGACAATCGTCCCCGGGATTTCCGGCCCTACCGTGATCCCCAGCCGGCGCGCGAGCCCGGCGCAGAGGCGGCGGCGCCCGCGGGCCTTCCGTCCTTCATAACGAGCCCGAGGCCCAACAACGCGGATTCGCCCGTTGCCGTTCCGGCGGCCGATACGTTGGCTTCGCCCGCCCCGATCGCGACGCCGGAGGCTGCTCCGTCAGAGTTCGAACCCTCGTCGGAGGGGAATGCTTTTCCGGCGCGGGGACGCCGTCGCCGGCTGCGGTCGCCCTACGGGTTTGGCGCAGCCAATTCAGGCGAAGGCGAGCAGCCCGATGTCGCTCCGGAGCCTGCCGACGACACGCCGGTCAGGGAATAGCGCGCGCGACTCGTTTAGGCGGCGGGAGAGCTGAGCGAGTGAACCGCCGCGGGCGCTTCCGCAAGCCGTGGGGCTGGAACTGTCGCCAAGGTTACGCATTCCGGCCCGGTTGAGACGTTGAGCGTCGCGTCGCACTCCCGGGCGAGAAGCGTCGTGAAATAGAGCTGAATGGAATGGCCGTCGACCGCGTCCTTGGGCGGCGCGTTGCTCAGGAAGTCGGCTGCGCTGTGCGAGAGCCGCGCGTTCAGGCCCTTGGCCTCTACGCGCATCGCCATCGCGTCGCCCTCACCGAAGAGGTCCACGGTGATGATTCCGCCCCGCGGGACTGCGGCAGCTGCGATGAGACAGAGGTTGAGCAAGAGCTTGACGGAGTTTCTCGACGCCATGCGCCGTTCGCCGCGCCATTCCAAAGCCGTGCGGCCATTGGCGAAAAGATCTCTCGCCGCCTTTTCCGCGTCGCCCGTGTCAATCATCGCGCCGTAGGAGCCGGCGGCGCCGAAGGCCAGCCGGCAAAATTGAAGCCGCGCGGCGGCTGAGATCGCGCTTTTCTTGATAAGCTCCATGGCGACCGTTCGCATCTCCTCGTCCTCTTCTCCGTCCAGCACTTCGAGGCCATTGATGATCGCTCCAACCGGGCTGATCACATCGTGGCACACGCGCGAGCAAAGCAGGGCGGCGAGGTCGAGCGGGGTGAGCGAGGTCGTCATCAAGCGGTTGATCCTGGGTTCGATTTCGGGGCTTTGGCCGAGACGGAGGCGCGGGTCGCCGCATTTTGCCTGATTCGCATCCAATCTATCCGATTCGCACCCAGGTTGCGATGCGACCCCGCTTAGGGCAATGCAGTCCCTTCGCTCGGGCTGGTGACTGAGATGAGGACGATGACTTGAGCTCGGCCCTCTGGGATCCCAACCGCTTCGCGCTCGACCGGCGCAGCCGCGACGAGATCGCCCTCTTTCTTGCGAGGGCCACGCTGGCGGCTGGACCGGCGGTGATGGAGGAGTACGAGCGAGGCTGCGACGTCGCTTCGAAGGCCGACGGCAGTCCAGTTACGTCAGCGGATCATCGGGCCGAAGTCATCATCTGCGAATATCTCGAGAGCATAGCCCCGAAGCTGCCGGTCTGCGCTGAGGAATCGGTCGCTGCTGGAGGGCGGGCTCAAGTCGCCGAACGGTTCCTGCTGGTGGATCCGCTCGATGGCACGCGCGAATTCCTCGCGGGCAACGGCGAGTTCACGATCAATGTCGCGCTCATCGAGAGGGGCGCTCCAATCGCTGGCGCGGTTTATGCGCCTGCGATCGGCCGATTGTGGGTCGGGGGCGAAACAGCGTTCACCTGCGAGGCGCCAGCCGGCGCGGAATTGCCAGGCGAAGGATCGCGTCGGCGCATTGAGACTCGACGCGCGCCAACGACCCTCACCGCTTTTGCAAGCCGCTCGCATCTCGATCCGGAGTCGGATTCCTTTCTTAAGAGATTGCCGATCGGAGAGACGCGATTTGCGGGTTCGTCGCTCAAGTTTTGCCTCATCGCCGAGGGCCTCGGCGACGTCTATCCGCGGTTTGCGCCGACGATGGAATGGGACACTGCGGCGGGCGACGCGGTGCTGCGCGCGGCCGGCGGCGCCGTTCTCGATCCTTCGGGCCGGCCGCTTTTGTACGGAAAGGCCGAGAGCGCATTGCGCAACGGACCTTTCATCGCCTGGGGCGATGCGGCGGCCGCGAGGCAATTCGGATATTAAAATCGTCGTGCGCGGATTTGCCCCCCATGAACCGACTTTGCAACGCGACGCCGAGCAACGCCGTTAGCGTAAACGCGAAGCCGGGCCTTTTGACCATTTGTTAACCTTCGCCCTTCGACACTAGGGGCGATCGAAACGATCGACCGATTCTCAGCGGGGGCTGCAATGAGCAATGTCATCCTTTTCCGGCCCGCGAACAGCCCCCGTCGCACGGCTTCGGGTGACCGCGGCGCTCAGATCCTGTTTTTCACTGGCGTCAGGTATCAGCGTTGGAGCGATGATCCGCGCGCTCCAGCCGAGCCGCCGCAACGCGTCCGCCGAAAGCGCGAGCCCGCCGAGATTGTTGGCGCCCGACAGGGAAGAAAGAGCCACCGCTGACAGCTCCTCACCGCGCTCCTCGAACCTCGTATCGTGTCATGCGGCTCCTCGCCGCTTGCCCTTGTTCGACGATTCCGGTATAAGCCGAAGCGGGACACCTCTCCCCAACGAGAGGCGCCCATCTGAAAGGATGGCTCATCATGGCGACGACTGCGCCGGGCGTTAAGCCCGCGAACCCCTGCTTCTCTTCCGGCCCATGCGCAAAGCGCCCCGGCTGGTCCCCCACAGTTCTGAAAGACGCGGCCCTCGGCCGTTCGCATCGAGCCAAGCTCGGCAAAGCCAAGCTTAAACTCGCGATCGACCTCACTCGCGAAGCGCTTGGCGTTCCCGCCGATTACCGAATCGGGATCACGCCAGCCTCCGACACCGGCGCCGTCGAGATGGCGCTCTGGACACTTCTTGGCGCGCGAGGCGTCGATGTCCTCGCTTGGGAAAGCTTTGGCGAAGGCTGGGTGACCGACGTCGTCAAGCAGCTCAAGCTCAAGGACGTCCGCACGCTCAAGGCGCCTTACGGCGAATTGCCGAACCTCGCTGAAGTCAATTTCGACAACGATGTCGTCTTCACCTGGAACGGCACAACCTCCGGCGTCCGCGTGCCGAACGGCGATTGGATCGCCGCCGGCCGCAAGGGGCTGACGATCTGCGACGCCACATCGGCCGCCTTCGCGCAGGACCTCGATTGGCCGAAGCTCGATGTCGTCACCTTTTCCTGGCAGAAGGTCTTGGGCGGAGAGGCGGGGCATGGAATCATCATCCTGAGCCCACGCGCGGCCGAACGCCTCGAGACCTACACGCCGCCCTGGCCCCTGCCGAAACTCTTCCGTCTGACAAAGGGCGGCAAGCTGACGGAGGGCTTTTTCGAGGGCGAGACCATCAACACGCCATCCATGCTGTGCGTCGAGGATTATCTCGACGCGCTGAACTGGGCGAAGTCGCTCGGCGGATTGAAGGCCCTCATCGCCCGCGCGGACGCCAACGCCAAGGCGATTGCCGACTGGGTCGGGCGGACGCATTGGATCGATTTCCTCCCTCGCGCGCTCGAGACGCGCTCGAACACGAGCGTGTGTCTCAAGGTCGTCGATCCGGCGGTCGCCGCTTTGACGGCCGACGCCCAGGCTGCGTTCGCCAAGGCGTTGGCGAGCTTCCTCGAAAAGGAAAAGGTCGCGTTCGACATCGGCGCCTATCGCGATGCGCCGGCGGGCTTGCGCATCTGGTGCGGCGCGACCGTCGAGACGGCCGATGTCGAGGCGCTGACCCGCTGGCTCGACTACGCTTTCGCGATCGAGAAGAGCAAGCTCGCCAAGGCGGCCTGAGCCCGGCGCCGCGCCCCTTGTCACCCCCGCGAAAGCGGGGGTCCAGAGCCGCGCCGCCGCCATTCTGGATGCCCGCTTTCGCCGGCATGACAGTGGAGAGACAGGCGCTTCCCTTTCATCGCGCGGCGCTGCCGCCATTTCGGGACAATCCTCATGACTCCCCGAGTTCTCATTTCCGACAAGCTTTCCCCCGCCGCCGTCGCCATCTTCAAGGAGCGCGGCGTTCACGTCGACGTCAAACCGGGACTCGACAAGGAGGAACTCGCCAAGATCATCGGCGACTATGATGGGCTCGCCATTCGCTCCGCGACGAAGGTCACGGCCAAGCTGCTCGAGCGGGCGGCGAAGCTGAAAGTCGTCGGCCGCGCGGGCATCGGCGTTGACAACGTCGACATCCCGGCCGCGACCGCTCGCGGCGTGATCGTGATGAACACCCCGTTCGGCAATTCGATCACCACCGCCGAGCACGCGATCGGGCTCATGTTCGCGCTCGCCCGGCAAATCCCGAGCGCCGATGTTTCGACCCAAGCGGGAAAGTGGGAGAAGAACCGCTTCATGGGAGTCGAATTGACCGGCAAGACGCTTGGAATCATCGGTTGCGGCAACATCGGCTCGATCGTGGCCTCGCGGGCCTTGGGGTTGAAGATGCGGGTCGTCGCCTTCGATCCGTTTTTGAGCGCTGAACGCGCTGAGGAACTCGGCGTCGAGAAGGTCGAACTCGACGATCTTCTCAAGCGCGCCGATTTCATCACGCTGCACACGCCGATGACGGCGCAGACCCGCAACATCCTCTCGGCGGAGAATTTGGCGAAGACCAAGCCGGGCGTTCGCATCATCAATTGCGCCCGCGGCGGCCTGGTCGATGAGGCCGCATTGCGCGCCGCGCTTGACAGCGGTCACGTCGCCGGCGCGGCTTTCGACGTCTTCGTCGAGGAGCCCGCGACGGCCAATCCGCTGTTCGGACATCCGAACTTCATCGCCACGCCCCATCTTGGCGCCTCCACCAACGAAGCCCAGGAGAACGTGGCCCTTCAGGTCGCCGAGCAGATGTCGGACTATTTGACGCGTGGGGCGATCTCGAATGCGATCAACTTTCCCTCGATTACGGCGGAAGAGGCGCCGAAGCTGAAACCCTTTATCGCGCTTGCTGAGGGTCTCGGCTCATTCGCCGGCCAGCTCACGCAGGCGCCGATACAAAAGGTCACGCTCACTTACGAGGGCGCGGTCGCCGAACTCAAAATCAAGGCTTTGACGTCGGCCGCGATCGCGGGCCTGTTGAGGCCCTCACTGGCGGATATCAACGTTGTTTCGGCGCCCACCGTCGCCGCCAATCGCGGCATCGTCATCGAGGAAATGACCCGCGCCGCCGCCGGCGACTACGAAAGCTTCATCACGCTCACGGTTGAGACGGCGCAGCAAAGCCGCGCGATCGGCGGGACCGTCTTTCATGACGGCAAACCGCGCATTCTCTCGATCAAGGGGATCAAGGTCGACGCCGAGTTCACCCCCTCGATGGTCTATGTCACCAACGAGGACAAGCCGGGTTTCATCGGCCGTTTCGCCAGCCTCCTCGGCGACGCCGGCGTCAACATCGCGACCTTCGCGCTCGGCCGCGACGAACAAGGAGGCTCGGCGATCGCGCTCGTCTCGATCGACGGCGCCGCGCCTCCTGAGGTGATTGCGAAAGTGGGCAAGATCGACGGCGTGCGGCAGGTTGCGGCGTTACGGTTCTGAGTTGACTTCTCCCTTCTCCCTCCGGGAGAAGGTGGCTGCGCGCAAGCGCGGCCGGATGAGGGTGGCGCCCATGAGCGATGACGCGGACAAGCGCACGCAGACCAACGAGCGGGGCGGAGGGCCTAAAGTCGACGCTCGCCTCCTGGAGATCCTGGTATGCCCGGTGACGCGGGCGGAGCTCACTTACGATCCTGTTCGGCAGGAGCTCGTTTCGCGCGCCGCGCGGCTCGCCTATCCGATCCGCGACGGCGTGCCGATCATGCTGCCGGAGGAGGCGCGCAAGCTCGACGATTGACGGCGCGTTAAAAGGGCGAAGCGCCAGAGAACGACCAACTCCTACTCGCGGCGCTGGACTGAGCGCGGCGCTCGTCCAAATAAAAGGCGCGCGGGGAGCGACTTCCTCGCGCGCCGAAGTTTAGGATTGTAGGCTTCAGGCTACATGGCTCACTTGTGCGCCTTGCCGCTCGCGTCGGCGACCTTATGCGCCGCTTCCGCCACCTTCGCGGCGGCCGCTCCGGCTTCCAGCATATAGAAGGAGCCGTTAAGTCCCCCGAACGTGGTATTGATGCCCGTGACGGACTTATCGGCAAGATTGCCAGAGTATGTTGTCTTCAAGCCGTTGAACAGGAACGTCAAAATTCCGGCGACTTGAACCCACACGCCGCTATATCCCTGGCCGTTTGTCCAGGTATGGTTTGCGGCGATCGTCATGGGTGTGGACCCATAATTTCCCGTCGAGTTCCAATCGTAATACAATGTCCAATTTCCAGGAACAGACATGGCGTAATCTCCTCTCATGGGCTCCAGAAGGTCGCAGGAGCTAACGCGCCAACCCGGGGCCCCATTCAAAATCCGGGATTGCTTCGAAAAGCGGCGAGCCTGCCCGGTAGCCCGCCAGCGTACGCAATGGCAGACGAGCCGTGGATCGGCTATGATCTGCGTCACATTGCGAGACGTCGGTCGTGTTCTCGAGCTGGAGTAAAACCTTAGCTCCGGTTTTGAACCCTCATGCCCCGGAGCTTAAACCGACGGCGCCCATTGAGCCGGCCTGGCGTTCGCGGTCGGCTCGCTCGCGCGCCGCGCCTCGATCGCCGTCATCGTCGCGCGCAATACATCGGTCAGGCCGGACCTGGTCGCCGTCGAGAGCAGAAAGAGCTTGCCGCGCTTATCGCCAGCCGCGAGTGGCGGCCCATAGCTGCGGACCGCGCGCTTGAGGCGCTCCGTCTGCTGTTTGAGCGTCGGCTCGTCGACCGCGTCAATTTTCGACAGCGCGACAATCTCCGTCTTCTCGGCAAGGCCCTCGCCGTAAGCGGCGAGCTCGCGGCGGACCGTGCGATAGTCCGCGCCTGCGTTGGCGCCCGTGGCGTCGACGAGATGAATGAGCGCCCCGCAGCGCTCGACATGGCCCAGGAAGCGGTCGCCAAGGCCCTGTCCCTCATGCGCGCCTTCGATCAGGCCCGGAATGTCGGCGAGCACGAAGTCGCGCCCGTCGATCCGGACGACGCCGAGGCCGGGATGGAGCGTGGTGAACGGATAATCGGCGATTTTGGGCTTTGCGGCCGAGACAGCGGCGAGGAAGGTCGATTTGCCGGCGTTCGGCAGACCGATGAGCCCGGCGTCGGCGATCAGTTTGAGCCTGAGCACCAGCGTGCGCTCGACGCCCGGCAAGCCGGGATTGGCGCGGCGCGGGGCGCGGTTCGTCGAGGTGGTGAAATGGAGGTTGCCGAACCCGCCGTTGCCGCCCGCGGCCACGACCACGCGCTCACCTGGTTCAGTGAGGTCGGCAAGCATCGCGCCGCTCTCCTCGTCGAAGACCTGCGTTCCGACCGGCGCCTTCAGGACCGCGTCGGCGCCGCGCCCGCCCGCGCGATTGCGGCCCATCCCGTGCATTCCCGTTTTCGCCTTAAAATGCTGCTGGTAGCGAAAGTCGATGAGCGTGTTGAGGCCATCGGCGCATTCGACCACGACGTCGCCGCCCCGCCCGCCGTCCCCACCGTCGGGGCCGCCGAATTCGATGAATTTCTCGCGCCGGAACGAGACCGCGCCCGCGCCTCCGTCGCCCGAACGAACGTACACGCGCACCTGGTCGAGAAACTTCATCGAGCGCGGCCTGTCACGGGGCGTGCGCCAAGGGCGCGGACGCTTCGCGTTTCGGCGCGCCGGCGCCTGCCCAATCCGCGCGGGCAAGGCGGAAGGAGTGGCATTCGACCAAGCCGCCGCGGGCCGGCGCACCCTGGAGCCCCGTGCCGATGCGCACAAACCCGCATTTTCCGAGGACAGTCTGCGAGGCCTCGTTCTCGACCCTCACGCTGGCCAGGATCTCGACTGTCCGAGTGAGCGTGAAGGCTGCGTCGATCACAGCCTCCGCGGCCTCCGTCGCAAAGCCCTTGCCCCAGGCCTCCGGCGCCAGCACAAAGCCGAGCGCCAGGCGGTCCGTGCCGCGCGATTCGAGGCTGATCGCCCCGATGGCGTCGCTTTTGCCCCGGATCGGCGTCATAACCAAGGTCAAGTCCCGGCCGGCGGAATTGGCTTCGCGCGCGGCGTAGATGAACCGCTCGGCCGAGCCCGCCGGGTAGGGATGGGGGATGCGCGCCGTATAGCGAGCGACTTCCCAGCGGCTGCAAAATTTGTGAATCGCGGCGGCGTCGCAGATCCTGGGCCAGCGCAGCCAAAGCCGCGGCGTCTCAAGCCGGAACACATCGTCTCTCGCCAGATCGGGGAACATGTCATCACCGGTCAGCGGCCCGTTCAATGGGCCAAAAACGACGAAGGGGACGCGGCGGCCGCCTCCCCTTCGTAAGCTTCGCTTACCGGACGAATGAGCAGGCTCTTTGGCCTTTAATCTCATCTCGAAACTTTGTCTTTTCGAGAACGTCCGCGGGGCTTGTCGCCGAAGCGGGGTTCTCGTCTTCTCCCCGCTTTATTCTGAAATGCTAATTGCGCGTACCGTTACATATTGGCGCCCGTCGCCTTTTCGCTCGAAAGCGACTTCGCCGGCGGCGGTGGCGAACAACGTATGGTCCGTGCCGACGCCGACATTGCGGCCGGCGTGAAATTTCGTTCCTCGTTGGCGTACAAGAATCATGCCGCCAAGCACTTGCTGGCCGCCGAACTTCTTCACGCCCAGACGCCGACCGGCCGAATCGCGCCCGTTGCGCGACGAACCGCCTGCCTTCTTGTGAGCCATTGTCTTCGCTCCGAAATCTTGCTCGGGCCGGCCCCTCTGGGCGCGGCCCCTTGTTGAATTTACCTATAGCGCATTCGAACGCGCCGGGGAATCGTTCGTTCGCGCCTATTCGCCTGCGGACGGCGCCTCTCCCGTCGAGGGCGCTTCGCCGCCGGTCAGGATGTCGGTCACGCGCACGACCGTCAGGTCCTGCCGATGGCCGCGCTTTCGCTTCGAATTCTTCCGCCGGCGCTTCTTGAAGGCGATGACCTTGGGCCCGCGCGTCTGCTCGACGATCTCGCCGACGACGCTTGCGCCTGCGACGTGCGGCGCGCCGACGTGGTTCGTCGCGCCGTCGAACAAAGCCAGCACCTCGCCGAACACGATTTTTGCGCCGGCTTCGCCGGGCAATGTCATGACGGTAATCTTGTCCTCGGCGGCAACCTTATACTGTTTGCCGCCGGTCTTGATGACTGCGAACATCGTTCTTTCCCGTGTTCCACCCGGCTTGCTACGCATGGAACGCGCGCGGCCGGCTTCTTGGCAGTTGACCGAAAATGCGGCTTTCGCCGCGGGCTTGACGCTCGGGTTTTAAGCTTGAGGCGCTTGAAAACCAAAAGCGCGGCTTTGCGGCCGCGCTGGAGCGGCTGAGCCTATAGGCGGAGCCTCAACCAGAGTCAATCGCTTTTGCGGCGGCCTGGCGCGAGCCCTACGGAGCGGTAGGCCGTCATTGCGAGCCATAGGGCTCGGAAGACGCCCGTCCTTCCGGACGGGCTATGGCGAAGCAATCCAGTGGCTGTAGGGCGCCACGATCCCTGGATTGCTTCGTCGCTTACGCTCCTCGCAATGACGATTTCGCTCAAAGGCAAGTTGCTCTAGGTACGCTAAGCCTAAATGTCTTGGAGAAGATATGTTCGTCGATTGGCTGCTCGCAAGCTTCCATCATCTGGCGGTCTTTTCGCTTGCGGGGATCCTGTCGGCCGAGATCTTCCTCACGGCGGGGCCGATCGATGACCGCTTGGTCCTCAGGATCGCTCGCGTGGACGCCTGGTTCGGCATTATGGCGGCGCTTGTGGTCGCCGCGGGGGTCTTGCGGGTGTTCTTCGGCGCCAAGGGTTACGAGTATTATTTCGTCAACATCTTCTTTTGGGCCAAGATGGCGCTGTTCGTCGGGGTCGGCCTCGTCTCCGTCGCGCCGACCTACATGTACATCGTCTGGCGGCGGCGCGTCCGCGCCGATCCCTCGTTCCGGCCGCCGGCGGACGAGATCAAGCAATTGCGTCAGGCTCTATACGTCGAGGCAGGCCTGTTCGCCCTCATCCCGCTATGCGCCGCGGCGATGGCGCGCGGCTACGGGATGTGAAGAGCGCCTAACGACCAGACGCCATCGCGGCGCGGGCGCGAGCTTGCGCGACTTGTCCCGGGTCGACCGCCGGCGCGGATGAGCCCCAAGAGTTGCGAACATAGGTCAAGACGGCGGCGGCCTGATCGTCGCTCAATTTCCACGCGAATGACGGCATGCCCGGACCGGTCGGCTCGCCGACGGTCGCAACGCTGCGCGCGCCTTCGATGAGGACGCGAATGAGGCTCGCCGCATCGGCGGAACGGACGTTCGGCGATCCGGCCAGCGACGGGAAAAGATAGGGGACGCCTTTCCCATCCAGCCCATGGCAAGCCGAACATTCGTCGGCATAGATCGCGCTTCCGGCAACCATTTTCGGATCGGAGGCGGATAAAGCCGCCGGCGGCGAAGCCGTCTGACCTGGCAGGTCCTTGAGGTACGTGGCGATAGCGGTGAGGTCGGCGTCGGTCATCTGCGAGCTCGACAGCGCGATTTCCTCACCCATGATTCCCGTGGCGGCGGTGGCCGGGTTATGGCCCTTCTTGAGATAGGCCACGATATCGGCGACGCTCCACCCGCCGAGACCCCGCTCGCTGTCATTGGTGATGTTGGGCGCGAACCATCCCTGCAGCGCATAGCCTTGAAAAGCGTGGGCGCGATCGTCGCCGCCCAGCTGAGTTTTGGGCGTATGGCAGGCGCCGCAGTGGGCGAGACCTTCGACAAGGTAGGCGCCGCGATTCCATTCCGCGGATTTCGTGGCGTCTGGCTTGAATTCGCCGTTCTTAAAGTAGAGCGCGTTCCACGCCGCCATGCCCTCACGAACGTCGAACGGGAACGGGAGCTTATTTGAAACGACGGCGTTCCGAACCGGCTTCACCGTGTTGAGGTAAGCGCGAATGGCGAGCGCGTCGCTCTCGGTCAGCTTGGTGTAATATGGATAGGGCATTGCCGGGTAGAGCAGCTCGCCATTATGCCCCTTGCCCTCGCGCAAAGCGCGGACGAAGAGCTCGTCGCTCCAGGCGCCGATCCCGGTCTCGAGATCGGGGGTGATGTTGGCCCCCACCACGACGCCGAACGGCGTCTCGATCGGCCGGCCGCCCGCGTAGGGTTGGCCCGAGCCGGGCGCGGTGTGACAGCTCGCGCAGTCGCCGGCGATGGCGAGATAACGGCCGCGCTCGATCTGGCCGAAATTCTGCGGGTCCAGGCTCGTCCCGACCTTCTCTTGCGCGCTGGCCCCCCCGACCAGGCTCGAGGCCAGGATCAACGAGGCGATCGCGGCGCCCGCGATCCGGCGCGCGAGCTTTTCACGCATGGACGAGAGGCCCCGGGTTCTTGAGGTATTGGGTCCGGATCGCCTCCGCCGACCAGTAGGCGAGCGCCGCGACCGTCCCGGTCGGATTGTAGCCGGCGTTTTGCGGAAAGGCGCTCGCGCCCATGACGAAAAGGTTGGGAACGTCCCAGCTTTGCAGATAGCGGTTGAGCGCGCTGGTCGAGGGGTCGGTTCCCATGATCGCGCCACCGCAGAGGTGCGTCGTCTGGTACGTCGTAATGTCGTAGGGCGCCTTGCGATATTCCTTCTCGACCTCCTTTGCGCCCATCGCCTTGATGATCTCGGCGAATTTGTCGGTCAGATACGCGTTCTGCTTGATCTCGTTGTCGTGAAAATCGATCGTCATGCGCATCAGCGGGCGGCCGAACCGGTCCTTATAAAGGGGGTCGAGATCGAGATAGACGTCGCGGTAACTATAGAAGCTCCCGTGCACGCCGGTGCCTGGCGTCACCGTGCTCAGGTAGTTGTCCTTGACCGCGGTCTTCCACTTGGCGCCCCAGCGAGGCGTGCCTGGCGGAACGTGCGTCGTTTGTATCGGGCGGGCGCCCGTCTGCACCTGTCCCATATATCCGCCGCCGACGAAGCCAAGCGGCCCATGGTCGAAATTGTCGCCGTTGAACTCGTCGATGCACATGCCGATCGAGCCGGAGGCGATGAACGGATTGAAGTTGAATTTGTCCTTGTCGAAGAAGCCGAGGACGTTGGAGATCGTCTGGTGGGTGAAGTTGCGCCCGATCACCCCCTGATTGGCGACCGGGTCGTAAGGCTTGCCGATGCCCGACATCAGGAGGAGGTGAACGTTGAAGGGCGTGAAGGCGGCGAGGATGACGAGGTCGGCCGGCTGCTCCCATTCTTGGCCGCTTGAGTCGACAAAGGTGACGCCGGTCGCGCGTTTGCCGGAGCCGTCGACATTGATGCGCGTGACCTCGCATTCGGCGCGGTAGCTGAAGTTCGATTTTCTCACCAGCACCGGAAGAATGGTCGTCTGCGGGCTCGCCTTGGAATAGTTGCCGCAGCCGAACCATTCGCAGAAGCCGCAATAGGTGCAGGGCCCGAGCCGGACGCCGAGCGGGTTCGTATAAGCCTGCGACAGATTGCCGGAGGGCTGGGGAAACGGCTTGTAGCCGAGCTCGCGCGCCGCCTTGCCGAACAGCGTATGGCTGAACGGCTGCGCCTGCGGCGGAGTAGGATAGGGCCGCGAGCGCGGCCCTTCGAATGGGTTGCCGCCTTCGAGAATCTGCCCTTTGAGATTACCTGCGGTGCCGGACGTCCCGCAAAGATACTCGAACTGGTCGTAGTGCGGCTCGAGGTCGTCGTAGGTGACGCCATAGTCCTGGATCGTCATGTCTTCGGGGAGAAACTTCGCGCCGTATCTCTGCGTCAGATGCGTCTTGAGAACGAAGTCGGACGGCAGGAAACGGAACGTCTCAGCGTTCCAGTGAACGCCCCCGCCGCCGACGCCGTTCATCGGCATGAACGCGCCCCAGGTGCGGATTGGCAGAGCCTGCTGGCTCATCTTGTTGCGAAATGTGAAGGTAAGCTGGTCGGGACGCAGGAAAAGCTCGTGGCGGATGCGATAGCGCAGTTCGTCCTGAACGTAGGTGGT
This sequence comes from uncultured Alphaproteobacteria bacterium, assembly GCA_963696665.1. Classification (GTDB taxonomy): domain Bacteria; phylum Pseudomonadota; class Alphaproteobacteria; order Rhizobiales; family Beijerinckiaceae; genus Roseiarcus. Next base: position 147,916 of record CAVOLE010000005.1, on the reverse strand, counting down.
CGGAAAATCCGTCGGCGCGTCGCGCCACGGCCCCCGTTCGATGGCGATGACGTCGAGACCCTCGTCGGTCAACTCATGCGCGAGGATCGAGCCCGTCCAGCCGAGGCCGATGATCGCCACGTCCTTCTTGGGCAGCTTCTGGGCCATGGGCTCACTTCTCAGCTCTTGTGGACGTTCCAATCCGCTCGTCCTGTGATGCTGACGGGCGGACGCGGATAGCGCTCGTTATGGCGGTTGACCCAGTCGCGGTAATCGTAGCGCGCGCCGGGAAAGCCGATCATCCGCCACGAGCACATGTCGCGGTTGCCGCCGTAGATCGGATCGGCGAAAAATCCCTCCTGCGTATTCTTCAGCAAGAGCTCGAAAAAGGCCTGCCCGTCGACGCCGTCCAGCTTGGCTGCGCCGCTCTCCAACCCGCCAATGATCGCGTCCTTGTCCGCGTCGCTGAGGGACGGGAACGCGCCGCCTTTCTCCTTTTTGCAATATTGGTCGAGCGCCGCCAGCGCCTTGCGGTATCGCGCCGCAGGCCCGTCTGCGTCCTGCGGCCCTTGCTGCTTCGTTCCTTTGATGAACGGAGGGCTGAGATAAAGGCCGGCCCGGCGGCCGTAGGGGCCAGCAAGCTGCCGATCGATATAAACCGCGCAACCGGCGTCCTTGCCGCCAGGCGTGTCGGGGTCCGGCGGTATCAGGCGATCCACCAGCGCCTCGACCGCGGCGCCCTCCGCTGGGTCGAAGAAGATCCACGGTCCTTGGACAAACGGCGCGGGCGGCGATCCCGCTTCCGGACGCCACGGCAGCCATTGCGCCCGAGCGCCGGTTCCTCCGCCGACCAGCAGCAACGCCGCGCTCCCGAGCAATTCGCGCCGATGAAGCTTCATCGCCCTTCCCCTGAAAGCAGCTTACCCTAGGACAGCGGAGGCTGCCGGGCAATGGAGGTTTCGGCGCGCGCCTACCCGCTCTGGAGATGGAAGATAGAAACGCGCAGGAATGGATAAAGCCCTCAGTCGCCATCGGCTTAACCGAACCCTGCGACGGTTCCATGAACCGGTCGCAGCCCGATGGGAGTCCATGGGCGACGGCAGGCAGGCCTTGTACGTCTAGCAGGCCTGTTCGCCCTCATTCTGCTATGCGCCGCGGCGATGGCGCACGGCTACGGCGCACGGCTACGGAACGTGAGGGCGCTACACCCCTTCGACGATGCGCATATCCCGGTCGGCGCCGCCGGCGAGCGCGGCCAGCGCTTCTTGATAGGCCGGGCTATCGTGCGCCGCCCGGGCCGCCTCGACGCTGTCAAACTCGATGAGCACCGTGCGCTGCTTCAGGCCCGCCTCATAGACCTGCGCCGGGATTCCGCGCGCCAGGAGCCGCCCGCCTGCGGCAGTGAGCGCCGGCCCGGCTAGCTTGGCGTAAGCGGCCAGCGCATCCGGATCGCTGATCGAACGATATGTGGAGATCCAATACGCTTTGGCCATCACGGTCTCTCCTCGGCTCCCGACACCGTTCCACATTTAGCGTTCCACCGGAAAACGGGGCGCGTCAACCTGTCAAGCGACCGCGGGCCGGGCCTGAGGCGCCACTTCCCGCACCAGTTCCCTGACTTGCTCCCGCGCCCTCCCCATGCCGTACGGCGTCGCTCGGTAGACGCGGCGTCGCGAGCGGCCTCATGGTTCCGTTCGCGAGATGAGATAGCCCTTGCGTTCCAGGGCGTGCAGCATCGGGTAGAGCGTGCCCGGGCTGATCTTGTAGCCGTGCCGGGCGAGCTCCTCGATCATCCAGTTGCCATAGAGATCGCCCTCGGCCGCGTGGTGCAGGACGTGCAGCCGCACCAACCCCGAGAGAAGCTCATGATGCTCCATCGCTTGCGCACCTCGGATTGTTTCTCCATAATCGACTATAGATATCGGGAATCGATTATAAGGACAGATCGCTTACGCCCTAGCTCGCCTGACGCAAGTCCGGCGAAACGAGAGGAGCTTTCGCTGGCAAGCGCAGCCGATCGCAATCTGCTTCACCACACCCAGAAAATGCAAGGCCCTTCAGCAAGATATCTACGCGGAAACATCGGCAAGGTCGATGAGCGCCAGCTCAAACTCCCGTGTGAAACATCCACGCCCAAGAGCTGAGATGAGCGCACGACAACCAAAAGAGAGGCGGGAGATGGGAGGAACAGAGGTCGATGTTCCCTACGGCTCACAATGGTCGTTCGGGCGGGCTGTAAAGAACGTGACCGTGAAAACGACTTCGACCCGCGAGATCGAGCTCATCGCGTCATTTCTGCCAAGCCCGCTTGTGTCGATGCGTCAAACGCTGCGGCCCACAAGCGTAATCATCCGGATGGATCTATCGGCCGCCATGGACCTTTCCTCGCGTCTTCGCGAGGCGTTCGAGACCCTGAGTCCCGCGCCGCCGGCGGAAATCTAAAGATCAACGAATGGCCTGAGCTCGCGGCCAACCGGCTCGTCCGTCCGCTTTGGCGCGCACGCTGGCGACTATCCTCCGCAACGCGCGTCTTTGATCTCCTCATCGAGCGAATGATTCCGTAGGCAGCTTCATGGCGACGAAGCCCAAGGGGCCATCCGCCGCGCCGCGGTTCTCTCCAGAGCCGTGCGGTGGAAGAGCGTTGCTGCGCGTCATGTTCGCCGGCTAAGCGGCGCCTCGGGGCGCGTAAGCCTCTGAGCGAGCAGCGGCTCCCTCTTCATCTCATCGTCACGAAGGCTTCAGCGTTCCGTCACGTTGGTGGCGAGAGGCGGTCACTCCCAGTCCCTAAACTCATCGGCGTCCCTAAATCGACGCGCGGCGCGCGGGGCGTCGCGCAACGGAGGATGCTCATGTCCAAGACTATCGGCGTTTCCCTTTTTGCCATCATGATCGCCAGTTCGGCGCAGGCGCAGCAGATCGGCGATGTGTTCTACATTGACCTCGAAAACCATAATTTCACCCAGCCGTCGGGCGTAACGTCTCCTGAACAGCTCCTTGGCAACTCTGCAGCGCCGTATCTCAACAGCCTGATCACGCCGGGCAATCCCAACGCCGCGATGACCTCCTACGCCAGCAACTATCAGAACGTGCCGGGCGTTCATCCCTCCGAGCCGAACTACGTCTGGCAGGAATCAGGGATGCATGGACCGCTCAACGACAACGACCCCTATCCGAACAATATCGTCAATGCGCCGAATTTGAGCGCCCTCCTCCAGACCAAATACGGCGCCTCAGGTTGGAAGTCGTACCAGGAGGACATCGACCTTGTCCCCAATAGCGGAACGGTGAACCACCCTGGCGCCAACAGCCTGACCAGCACCGTCGCGCCGAGCAACCAATGGAGCGTGCCGACAAGCTCGTTATCCGGCACGTCCGCCGCCTATACCAACCCGTACAATGGCTCACACCAATATAACTTTGCGGCCAAGCACGACGGGCAGCTCTTCTTCACCGCCACAAATGGCGGGACTGCTACAGCGCCGGACACCTCGCCGAGCAACCCTGAGACGCAGTTCTATGCCCCCTTGCAACAGCTTCAGACCGACCTCAACAACAATACGGTTGCGCGCTACAATTTGATCACGCCAGATCAGTACAACGATATGCACACGGCGCTGAACACCAACTTCACCTACAACGGCGTCACTTACCTAGCGGGAACCGACGCCGAGCAGATCGCGCAAGGCGACAATTTCCTGTCGATCATCGTGCCGGAAATCGAAGCCTCGCAGGCGTTCCAGGACAATGGCATGATCGTGATCTGGAATGATGAGACCGAGGGCGAGGGCGCGGTCGATACGGCCGGCTACACCAGCACCGAGATCGTCATCTCGCCGCTCGCCAAGGGCAACGCCTACACCAACGACACCTACTACACGCACTCGTCGGATCTGGCTACGCTCCAGGAGATCTTCCAAGTCGGAGGCCCCGGCTTCCTCGGGGGCGCGGCCGGCGCGAACGACTTGAGCGACCTGTTCAAGCCTGGCGCGATCCCTTCGCCGGTTCCTGAGCCGTCGACGTGGGTCATGATGGGTCTTGGGTTCGCCGGTCTCGCCGGAGCGGCCGCCTATCGCCGCAAGCAGGGCGGGACGGCCAAGCCGGCGGTTGCGGCCTGACGCGTCAGGCCTGAAGCCTCAAGTTTCAGGAAAGGGCCGGCCCATGAGCCGGCCCTTTTTTGTTAGTCGATCAGCTTGTAAGCCGGCAGGGTCAGGAACTCGTCGAACGTCTCGCTCAGCGACATGTCGGAGAAGAGGGCGATCGCCTCCTTGAAGCGGCCGCCGTCGAACGCCTTAGCGCCGACCTCGCCCTTGACCCGCTCCATCTCGCCGACCATCGCGTCGCGGAACATCTGTGGGCTGACCTCGCGGCCGTCGTCGAGCTTGGCCTTGAGGTGGATCCACTGCCAGACCTGGGCGCGGGAGATCTCGGCCGTCGCCGCGTCCTCCATCAGGTTGTAGATCGGGACGGCGCCGCGGCCCCTGAGCCAGGCCTCGATATATTGCACCCCGACCCGGATGTTCACGCCCAGCCCCTCCTCGGTGCGCTTGCCCTTGTGGACCTCGAGGAGATCGGCCTGCGTCACATGGACGTCCTCGCGCTTCTTCGCGAGCTGGTTGGGGCCGGGCATGAGCCGGTCGAACACTTCCATCGCGATGGGCACGAGATCGGGATGGGCGACCCAGGTGCCGTCGTGACCGTTGCCGGCCTCGCGCTCCTTGTCGGCGCGGACTTTGGCGAAGGCCGCTTCGTTCGCCTTGGCGTCGCCCTTGACCGGGATCTGCGCCGCCATGCCGCCCATCGCGAAGGCGCCGCGGCGGTGGCAGGTTTTGATGAGCAGGAGCGAGTAGGCGTTGAGGAACGCCTTGCCCATCGTCATTTCCGACCGGTCGGGGGTGAGGAAGGCCTTGTGCTTGCCGAGGCGCTTGATGAACGAGAAGATATAGTCCCAGCGGCCGCAATTCAGGCCGACGATATGGTCGCGCAATTCGTAGAGAATCTCGTCCATCTCGAACGCGGCCGGCAGCGTCTCGATCAGGATGGTCGCCTTGAAGGTTCCATGCGGGACGCCAAGCTCGCGCTCCGCGTCGGAGAAGACGTCGTTCCAGAGTTCGGCTTCGAGATGGCTCTCGAGCTTGGGCAGGTAAAAGGCTGGCGTCGAGTCCTGCGCCATCTGGGCTTTGGCGCAGTGGAAGACATAGAGGCCGAAGTCGAACAGCGAGCCGGAAACCTCCTCGCCGTCGACGACGACATGGCGCTCAGGCAGATGCCATCCACGCGGCCGCACCATCAGCACGGCCGGGTCCTGCTTGACCGCGTAGGACTTGCCGCTGGCCGGGTCGGTGAAGTCGATCTTGCCTTCCCAACGGTCCTTCAGATTGGCCTGACCCTCGACCATGTTGGCGAAGACCGGCGAGGAAGCGTCCTCGAAATCGGCCATGAAGACCTTGGCGCCGGAATTGAGCGCATTGACGATCATCTTGCGGTCGACCGGGCCGGTGATCTCGACCCGCCGGTCGAGAAGGTCGGCCGGGATCTTGGCGACCGTCCAGTCGCCGTCGCGGATGGATTTGGTCTCGGGGAGAAAATCCGGCAGCTTCCCGGCGTCGAAGTCTTCCTGACGCTCGTTCCGCCGGGCCAGCAGCTCCAGGCGCCGCCGATTGAAGCGCCGATGCAGCCCGGCGACGAAGGCGAGCGCCTCGGCGGAAAGAATTTCGGCCTGCCGGCCGCTGGGTTTGGCGTTGATTTCGACGCCGGCTACCGCCGCATGCGCTGTCATGAGGTCCTCCGGAAAGGCGTGGGGGTCTTGGACGTAACGTAAACCTTTTCCGCGCCTTTGGGGAGCGCCGCCACGTCATTGCGGCGGCGGGGCTAAGCCTGGATCAGGCCGCGAGATCGTTTTCTCGGCGAGGAGTTCGTTCGCGCCAGGCCCGCCGCCTGACGAGCAGGCTGGACGGGTCAGCGTCCAAAGGCAGCGCCGTCGCGTCGTTGACGTCGGAGGAAGTGAGGCCGATGTCGCGCAGCTGGTGCTCCGACATTTGCGCCAGTTGAGACATTGTGCGCCGCGCCGCGCTGACCCGCGCCGGCCAGGTCAGGACGCGCCACAAGGCCTTCATCGGCGCGAAGCCTGTATGTGAAAGGGTCACAACCATGTTCGTCACCTTAATTTTAGGGACGACTCTCCGTTCGGCGCGAAGCTTGCGCCGGTGGAAGTCGTTCAATCTCGGGATGCTGATCTCGGGACGCGTTCTTATATGGTGAGCGCCATTGATCGGTCCAACGAATGTTTGTAGAGTAACCGATCAAAATTTCGGATGGGTTTCATGCTCGATACCGACCAGCTTCGCTCCTTTCTCGCCATCGTCGACACCGGCTCGTTCACCAAGGCGGCCGAGCGGGTGCACAAGACCCAGTCCGCCGTCTCGATGCACGTCCGCCGGCTCGAGGAGCAATTGGGCTGCGCTTTGTTCGTCAAGCAGGGACGCGGCGCGAGGCTCACCGACGAAGGCGAGCGGCTGATCGAATTCGCGCGGCGCATCGTCCAGGTCGAGGCAGGGGCGTTTGCCGCGCTGTCGCGCAAGGGCCTCAGGGGCGCCGCTCGCCTCGGCATCCCAGACGACTACGCCGAATTGTTCCTGGCCGACATCCTCGCCCGCTTCAATCGCCGCCATCCCCTGGTCGAGGTCTCGGTCAATTGCGAGGCGTCGACCGAGCTTGCGCCACAGGTCGCCGCGGGCGCACTCGATCTCGCATTGATCACGGAGCACGAGGGGCTGAAGGGGCTCGAACTTCTGCGCGAGGAGCCGCTCGTCTGGGTCGCATCGGAGCGGTTCCAGGTCGAGGAGGGAGCGCCGATCCCGCTCGCGCTCAGCAGCACGACCTGTTGCTGGCGGCGCGCGACGGAAGAGGCGCTGACCGCGGCGCCGGGCGTGACGCGGACGCGGTTCTACTCCAAGAACTTTTCCGCCATCGGCACGCTCGTGCGCGCGGGACTGGCGGCGACGACCCTGCCCTTATCGCTGGTCGGTCCCGGCCTCAAGGTTCTTGGCCGCGCCGAGGGACTGCCGGAATTGCCCTTAACCCGCATGGGTCTCATCCACGCGCCGGGACGCCCGAGCGAAGAAGCCAAGGCGCTCGCCGAAGCGATCCGCGAGACCATCGTCGGCGAGGCGCGCCAAGCCGCCGCCTGAACGAGGGCGGACGCACCTCGGTTGAGCCGATCCTTTTCGCTTCGGCTCACGCGCACGAATTTGCCTTCCGCCGCGCCTCGGCTTATGCCGTCGCCAGTCCCCCCTTTCACGGTCACGACCCCGCTTTCCGGCCGAACGTGAAATTGCGGGCGATCCTTGAAAGCCGAAGACCCTCATGACCGACGCGACCGCGCCACGGACCGGGCTTCAATCGGTCTGGGCGAGCCCGATCCTCCTGCTCGTGATCACGACCCTGGTCTGGGCCGCCCATTCGATCGTCGGTCTATTGGCCGTCGGCCAGATCGGGCCGATGACGCTGGTCACTCTCCGGTGGGCGGCGGCGCTCATTCCCATTTTCATCACCGCCCGCCCTTCGCTCAGGCAGGATTGGCCGGCCTTGCGCGCGCGCTGGGTCTATCTCGCCATCATGGGCGCGTCCGGATACACCGCCTTCAACGCGCTCTTCTACGTCGCCGCGCACCATACGAGCGCGCTCAATCTCTCGATCATCCAGGGGGCGATTCCCGCGCTGGTCCTGCTTGGCGCCCGGCTTTTCCTCGGGGTTCGGTTCACCGCGCTGCAGGCGCTCGGCGCCTTCACCACCATGATTGGCGTCATCGTCATCGCCTCGCAGGGCGATCCGGCGAGGCTTGTGGCGCTCGCCTTCAATAGCGGCGACGTCATGATGTTCGTGGGCGCGGTGCTCTATGCGGGCTACACGATCGGCCTTCGCCAACGCCCCAATGTCTCGCAGGTCAGCATGCTGGCGGCGATGGCGCTCGCGGCCTTCGTCACCTCCCTTCCGCTGATGATCTGGGAAATCATTTCCGGCGGGTTCGTCTGGCCGACGGCGCGCGGCCTTCTCGTGCTCGCCTTCGCGGCGCTCGGGCCTGCGTTCATCGCGCAGCTCACCTTCATGCGGGGGGTCGAACTGATCGGGCCAGGCCGGGCCGGCGTATTCGTCAATCTGGTGCCGGTGTTCGGCGCCATCATGGCGGTCGTCATTTTGAGCGAGCCGTTCAGGACCTATCATGTCCTCGCGCTCTTGTTGGTTGTCGGGGGCATCGCGATTGCGCAAAGAAGCGCGAGCAGCGCTCAACCCTCAAGCGCCGCTTAACCCTAAGGAGAGATCGACATGGCCTGGATTGAACTGAAGCCGGAAGGCGCGGGCCCGATTCGAGCCTGGCGCGCCGACCCGTCGGGAAAACCCCGCGGCGGCATCGTCGTGATCCAGGAGATCTTCGGGGTCAATTCCCACATCCGGGAGGTCACGGACCGGTTCGCGACCGAGGGCTATCTTGCCGTCGCACCGGCGATTTTCGAGCATGTCGAGCCGAACTTCGAGACCGGCTACGACCAAGAAGCGAGAACGCGCGGCATGGCGATCGCCGGCAAAATCGACCGCGAGCAGGTGCTGCGCGACGTCGCCGCCGCGATCGATGTCGCCAAGGAAGGGGGGAAGGTCGCCATCGTCGGCTTCTGCCTCGGCGGCACGGTCGCCTGGTCGGCAGCGGGGCGCCTTCCGGGCTTGAGCGGCGCCGTCGGCTATTACGGCGGCGGGATCATCGGGCTCAAGGACTTGAAGCCGAAGGTCCCGACTGAGCTGCATTTCGGCGAGAAGGACCAGCACATCCCCATCGCCGGCGTGAAAGAGGTCGCCGCCGCCCATCCGGACGTCGAGGTCCACATCTATCCCGCCGATCACGGCTTCAATTGCGATCACCGTGAGAGCTACGACGCGCCAAGCGCCGCGCTCGCCTGGACCCGCACGATCGCGTTTTTGCGCAAGCATGTGGGGTAGGCGGGGCTACGCCGTCGTTTCTCGCGCCCGGCCTCAATGCCGTTTCTTGTCATCCCCGCGCAAAGCGGGGATCCAGGCCGCCGCCGCCATGCCCGTCATTTGGCGCCTCGAGCCTGCGCGCTGGACAGCAGAAATGATCGACGCACGCCTTGCGACTGTCGCGAGGAAAAGGATCGGGCTGCTCTGGCCTCAGCGGCTCGGCACGCTCAGCGTCTTCCTGGCGAACGGCCTCGGAATTGGCGCATGGGCGGCGGCAATTCCCAGGGTCAAGGCGGACCTCGCGCTTTCCGACGCGGGGCTGAGCTTCGCGCTTCTGGCTTTCGCCGCGGGCGGGATCGTGGCGATGCCGCTCACGGGACTTGTCGCCCATCGTCTGCGTAGCGGCCCGGCGTCGATCGTCGCCGGCTTCGCCTTCGCCGTCGCGATCGCCGCGATTGGGTTCACCCGGTCGCTCGAGAGCCTGTCGGCAACCGCGTGCCTCGCGGGAATGGCGAGCGGCGTCATGGACGTCGCGATGAACGCCAACGCGAGCGATGTCGAACGCCGTTCAGGACGGCCGCTCATGTCCTCGTTTCACGCCGCGTTCAGTTTGGGGGGCGCGAGCGGCGCTGTGCTGGGCGGGTGGCTAGGGGAGAGCGGAACGGCCTTAGGTCTCTTGGGCCCGGCCGTGCTCTCGTCGCTGCTTGTCGCCATCGCGGTTCCTTTCCTCATGCGCGAGGGTCATGGGTTTCACGGCGCGGGATTTGCGGCGCCAAGCCGGCGCCTCTTGCCGCTTGCGGCGCTCACCTTCGTGCTGATGGCGACGGAAGGCGCGGTCGGCGACTGGAGCGGAACCTATCTCGCCCGCTCGGGCGTGGCTGTAGGCGCGACCGCCGCGGGTTACGCGGCCTTTTCGCTTCTGATGATCACCGGGAGGCTCGTCGGCGACGGCATCGTCGGCGCCGCGGGAGGGCGCGCGACAATTGGCCTTGGCGCTCTCATCGCCGCGGCAGGGCTCGCGATCAGCGCCGCCTGGCCGGGACTTGCCGGCGGCGTCATCGGCTTCGGACTGGTCGGCGCGGGCCTCGCCAATGTCGTGCCGGTCCTCTTCAGCGTCGCGGGGCGGGTTGGGTCGTCGCCTGCGGTCGGCGTCGCCTCGGCCGCAACCGCAGGCTACGTGGGTCTGCTGATCGGGCCGGTCGTCATTGGCGCGATCGCTTCCGCCGTGGGACTGCGCTCGACGATCGTCATGCTGGCGGGCGTTGCGCTGGTTTCGGCCGCATTCGCGTCTTCGAGGGCGGGAGGCCTTCGCGGGGAGTGAGCGGCGCCGGTTGAATGACATGAAAAAGAAGGGCCGCGTTTCAAGCGACCCTCCATAAGCATCAGCAATTTTGAGATGAGAGACTCAGGCCGCGGCCGTTCCCTGGCGCACTTTCCGATAAGAGAGGAAACCGAACCCTGCGAAGCCCAAAAGCATCATCGCCCAGGTCGAAGGCTCCGGTACGGGCGTCCCGACGAACCCGTCGACGGAGTTTGTGTTCGGGTTGGTGTAGAAGCCGACTATGTCGCCCTTGTCGTTGAGACCGTTGATTGTCGTCGAGGCTGAGCCCGGCGGGTCGAAGCTGGTGAAGGCCCCGCCGTTGTCAATATAGCCGTGCTGAGCCCCGTCGGCGTCGGTGTAAAAGCCGACGATCTCGCCCAGGTCGTTGACGCCCAGCGCCTGGGTGAATGTCGAGCCGAACGGATCGATAGTGGTGATCGCGCCGCCCTCGTCGAGGAAGCCGAACGAGGTGGTGAGGCCAGCGTCCGGCTGGTAGAATCCGACGATCCATGGCGTGGCCGCGCTATTGATGCCCACCGCCTGGCTGTTGAAGTTGGTAGGCAGCAACGCATTGATGTCGGTGAACGAGCCGCCTGTCTGCGAATAAGCGACGTCGCCCGGACTTCCGGCCTGGGTCGGCGCGTAATAGCCGACGGTCTCGTCGGAATTGTTGATGCCGAGCGCCTGGTTGAAGACCGTGCTTAAGGGATTGTCGACGGTCGTGAACGTGCCGCCGATGTCGGTGAAGCCATGCGTATTGCCGATGTTGTCCACGTAGAGGCCAGACAGATGGCCGGCCGCGTTGATCCCGGTCACCTGGCTCGACGCGGCGCCCGGAAAATTCACCGTGGTGAAGCTGTTCGGCAGGGTAAGGGTAAAGCCCTGGTTCGTGACGCCGTTGTCGAAGCCGGCGATCACGCCGGAACCGTTGATGCCGAGCAGGTTGATGAAACCAGTGCCAGTCGGATCGGTGACAAATGAGAGATTGTACGCCGCATGCGCCGCGGGCGAGATAGCCAGCGGAGCCGCCACCAGCAAACACCGCGTAGCGGCGCCTCGCACGAACCGAAACACGGAATTGTTCGAACGGTGAGATACAATCATGTTAGCCTCCCAAATCATCATCTGAAGCGGTCGCCCCTTAGCCCGCCGTTTTTGATTGTTTGCCATGCGCAAAAAATGCGGTCTGTCTCCTCCAATGCACGGTGCGCGTTATTTTTTGGCGCTGCGCTGATCAGTGACGCAGAGGGAAATTCCCGCCACGTTCAGGAACCCACCCAGCTAACCCCCTAGGTAGTTTTGCGTATATTCGACTGGATTACGGTATTTTTGCGACGTCATGACGGGCGCAGAGGCAATTTTTCAAGTTAATCCAGTTTTTGGGCTGGCGTCTTGGCCCGCAAAGAGAGCACGCCCTATCGTGCGCCGGCCCTCAAGATGCGGGCGGCGCGCTGGCAAGGCGCATGAAACCGATGATCCACTCGCTTCGCCAGCGGGCGCGCCCTAGGGTCGCCGCCGCAAGACGCCCCGGTATCTTCGCTTTCGCGGTTCTTACGACCTTCGCGGATGCTGTCGCCGCGCCTGCCGATCCGGCCAACGGCGAGCGGCTGGCCAAGCGGTGGTGCGCGTCTTGCCATATCGTGTCGGCTGATCAGACGCGCGGCGCGGACAATCTTCCAGCTTCGCCGCGATCGCCAAGACGCCAGGCTTCAGCGCCGAGAACATCGGGCAATTCCTCCTGGATCGGCATCCGAAGATGCCCGACATGCGACTCACGCGAGACGAGGCCAGGGACCTCGGCGCCTATATTGCAAGTCTCGCAAAGTGAGCCCGCTTGACGTGGGCAAGATTGGACGCCGCCCTAATTGAGCACCCGCTTGCCGTCCGGAAAATCGAGCGAAAAAGCGGGGATCGAGACCTCAAAGATCCGCCCCGCCGGATCGACCATCCGATATTCGCCGACCATGAGCCCGCTCGGCGTGGTCAGCGGGCAGCCCGAGGTGTATTTGAACGATTTGCCCGGCGCGATCGTCGGTTGCTCGCCGACGACGCCGGGTCCGCGCACCTCCTGCTGCCTGCCGTTGGCGTCGGTGATCCGCCAGTGGCGCTCCATCAGCGTCACAGGATTGTCGCCGAGATTGACGATCTCGATCGCATAGCGCCAGAAATAGCGCCGTTCGTCCGGATCGGACCGTTCCGGATCGAAGGTCGGCTCGACGGTGACTTTGACCTGATGCGTTATGGCCTCGTACATGCACTCGTCATTGTAGCGGCGGCCCCGCCGCCGTCCACCGTTTCCGCGGTTGTGGCCGCCGCTTTGCCCAGCGCCTTCCCGCGAGCCTTCCAATGACCGCCGAGGGCCGTCTCGCCGAGGCCAAGGCGCTGCTCGCGCGGCTCATCGCCTTCGACAGCGTCAGCGACTCCTCCAACCTGCCGCTCATCGACTTTGTCGAGGGCTATCTCAAGGGCCATGGGATCGAATCGCGCCGGGCGCCCAATGCGGCGGGCGACAAGGCCGCGATCCTCGCCACGATCGGGCCACGCGTCGACGGCGGGGTGGTCCTGTCCGGCCATACCGATGTCGTGCCGGTCGTCGGGCAGCCCTGGTCGAGCCCGCCGTTCACGTTGCGCGAGGCGTCCGGGCGCCTCTACGGGCGCGGCGCCTGCGACATGAAGGGCTTCGACGCTTGCGTGCTGGCGATGGCGCCGGCGTTTCGCGACGCGGGCCTCAAACGCCCGGTTCACATCGTCATGAGCTATGACGAGGAGACAACTTGTCTCGGCTCGCTCGACATCATCGCCCGGTTCGGCAAGGACGAGCCGCTTCCGGCGGCGGTCATCGTGGGCGAACCGACGATGATGGCGGTCGCCGACGCGCACAAGAGCGTGGCGACATTTCGCACAGTGGTGAGTGGCCATGAAGCCCATTCGGCCTTGCCCGAGCTCGGCGCGAACGCCGTCGCGGCGGCGGCGGACGTGGTGAGCGAGATCGGCCGGCTTGCGCGCGCTTACGAGGAAGGCCCGCTCGACCCGCGCTTCACGCCGCCCTATTCGACGCTCCATGTCGGCATGATTCACGGCGGCGCGGCGCGCAACATCCTCGCGCGCGAATGCGTGTTCAACTGGGAGTTCCGCGGCCTGCCGGGCGCTGTGACCGCCTCGGCTTTGGCCAAGGTGCAGGCGTTCGTCGACGAGGTCGCGACGCCGAGGCTGACGCGCTTCGTCAAGGGTCCGTCGATTGCGACGACGATCGAGGTCGACGTTCCCCCGCTCGCCGCCAAGGCGGGCTCCGCGGCCGAAGCGCTGGCGCTGAGACTGACCCGCTCCAATCAGACGATCGCCGTTTCGTTCGCGACCGAAGCCGGCCATTTCCAGGCGGCCGGATTGCCGACCATCGTGTGCGGGCCGGGTTCGATCGATCAGGCGCACAAGGCCGACGAATTCGTGGACGAGGCGCAGCTTGCCGCCTGCCTCGACTTCCTCGAGCGCCTCGCCGAGGACTTGGCGCGGTAAAGTTGGACCGAGACGCCGTGGTTGTAGACGCGGTCGCTGACCGCGTCGGCCGCGCTCCAAAGGGCGTCCGGAAGAACGCCCGTCTGACGACGCGCTCATCGAGCGCGGCTACAATTTCACGCCTGGCGCTTGCAGCAGCATCCGACCAAGGGCAGATTTGATCGGCCAGCGCGAATCGAACAAGCGCGCGGGGGATGGGGTTGGGACGGTGAGGTTTCTCGCGCTCATCTGTCGGCGCCTGGCCGCCTTCGCGCTCGGCGCTTTCGGCGTCTGGCTGATCGTCTTCGTTTTCCGCTTCACCGATTCGAGGCTGCCGACGATTTTGGCGCTGAGCCTGGCCTATGCGCTCGCGGCCTACGTGATCCTGCCGCGCATCGTGCGCATGAGCCTCAAGATCCTGCAGCGCAAAAGCGTGCCGAGCTTCACCGTCACCGGCGACGGATTTCCGGGCGACCCGGTCAATCTCGTCCTCATCGGCGAATTCGATAAGCTGCGCGCCGCGTTCCTCGCGGCGGGATGGACGGAGGCGGAGCCGCTCGGCCTCGCAAGCTCCTGGCGCATGGTCGTGGCCTTCGTGCTCGACCGGCCCTATCCCGCCGCGCCTTTCAGCACGCTCTTCCTGTTCGGGCGCGGCCAGGACGTCGGCTTTCAGAAGGCGATCGACAAGAGCCCGCGAAAGCGCCACCACGTCCGCTTCTGGTCGCTGAGCCTCGAGCGCAGCGACGAACCATTGAACGATCCTGAATTCTGGCTGAACGCCGATCGTCCGGAAATTGCCGAGCCCGCCCTCTGGGTGGGGGCGGGCACGCGGGACACGGGCCTTTCCTTCACGAAGCTCACCTTCCAGTTCACTCACGCGACCGACGACGACGTCAACGCCGAGCGCGATTTCATCATTTCCGAGCTCAAACAGAAGGGCGCCATCGGCGAGGTGATCTGGCGGCGCGCCGGGGAAACCCTCGCCGTCCGCGTCAACCATTATGTCAGCGACGGCGAGATCGCCGCGGCGAGCCTTGCCTGATGTCCTGGGAGCGAAAGCGTCCATGGGCGACAAGCTTTTCGTCGTGCGAAAATCACCATAAGCGGACAAAGCCCTGCGCTCGGCAATGTCTGCGCGGTGTGCTCAAATCAGGCGTTACGGCCTGATCCCCGCCAGTTAGAGCACGATGCGTTCGGATGGAATCGTCATCGCGAGGAGCGAAGCGACGCGGCGATCCAGGAGCCGCAGGGCGCCCGACGACTCCTGGATCGCTTCGCTTACGCTCGCGATGACGGTCTTGGTTCGGCCTAACCGCATCTCGGTCTAGTCGATGATATTGGCGCCCTCCACCTTCGCGCGTGCGACATTCTCCTTCATCTGCTGTAGCCGTTCAGGCGAATGCCCTTGCCACTTCGTGACTTCGGCAATGACTCGGAGCGGATGGCGGGAGCGATAGGAAAGCGTCGGATTACCGGGAAACTTTTTATCTGTTAGGTTCGGATCATCCATGACCGGCCCAGTTGGCTCGACGACATA
Source organism: uncultured Alphaproteobacteria bacterium (assembly GCA_963696665.1). Lineage (GTDB taxonomy): Bacteria > Pseudomonadota > Alphaproteobacteria > Rhizobiales > Beijerinckiaceae > Roseiarcus. Next base: position 132,620 of record CAVOLE010000005.1, on the reverse strand, counting down.
AATTCGCTCTCGTCCGTTGCCGAGGGCCAACTCAGCGCCCCAGATCGCCGCATCCAGCGTGGCCGCGAAATAAACCCAAGACAGCGGTTTAACGTCCGTGAAATTGGACTGATAGCCGACGACGATCAGGTCTCCGGGTTTCAAATCGGCTCGCGTGCCGTGGAAAAATGATTGTGAAAACATGGTTGCAACAGATGACATAACATGCCCCCGAATTGCTAGCTCAGGATTGGCTCGGCGACCGCGTGAGCACAATTAAATCGGGTTGTAGCGAATTAGAACAACTTTTAGTTGTATTCTACCGAGTTCGTGGTAGTTCTCACGTCGAGGTGGCCCAAAGCTTTGACAATCTCGGCCGCGCGGACGCCCGCGCCACCCCCGGCGCAGGATCGTTCCATCGACGATAAGGCTCGTTTTCTCGGCCGCGGCGGCTCTCGCCGCAACCGTGACGGAGGCGGACGCCGGCGCGCGCGAGATCGGCGCTTCGTCCTACAGCTTTGCCGATTTGCTTTTGGCCAATAATGGGCTCGAGCGTCCGCCGGCGCTCGTCGCCGGCTGGTCGCCTGGATGCTTCGTCAATTGCGGCCCGGCTTTTGGAACGTTCGTCGTCCGGCGAAGCGACCTATTGACCTCGAACACGGCGGACGTCTCGTCGAGGAAGACCGCCGACGCAACCGGGCATCCGATGGGGGTCGGAGGCATGGTCGTGATCGAGCGGCTGGAGTCGGACGGCTCCGGCTCGCTCATGAATTGGGTCGTCGTGTCGGAACGCGCTTTGGACGACAACGGCGCCCATTCCTGGTCCCTGGTCGCTGGCGTTCCGGCGGACGCGCCTTGGCTGCCGAGCAGCCTCTACCAGTTCGAGGGCTCTTCGTTTTCTTTTGACCTCGCCGCGGAACCGTCCGCCACGCCCGAAGCCTCGACCTGGGTGATGACACTCATCGGCCTCGCTGCCGTCACCTTCGCCCGCTATCGGACCTCGAAGAGCGGGCGGTTCTCAACCCTCGTGCGCAAAGGAGCGCTCGTTTGATGTCTGGTCGGCTACTCCGAAGATCGCCTCCCGGATCGACGCCAGCTTCCGTCCGGCAGCGCCGGGAGCAACTTTCCGAAAGCCCCGGCGGAACGATGAAACCGGCGAATGACGCGACTGACGAAGCGGCTCTGAAAGTTCCGGTATTGAAGGCGGAGATCGTGGGCCTGCGCCAACGGCTCGCAGAAGTTCAGGCGAACCGCGAGGCTCTGCGCCGGGAAATGGACGATTTGCGCCGCGACCGCGACCATTGGCAAAATCGGGCGAAGTCGGCCGAAGCTGAGAAAGCAGGAACGCGAGCCTGGTTTTGCGGCCGGGTTTCGCCAAGCAAGTCGGGCTGATCCGCTGACCCTCTCGGGAGCGCCCGGAACCTAACCCGCCGCTCGGAATCGAGAGAAACAAGTCCGCTGAGGCGCTCAATCGTCATGGCCGCGCCCGGACTGAGATCCGAGAATGTCTCGGTAATTCACGTGCTTGGTGTTTTAAATCTGACGACGGAACGAAAAGGACTGCGAGTCGCGATTTTCCTTAATTGCAAAAACCGGAATGGTATGTTACCTTTATTGGTGCTGGCAAAATCAACCCGCGTTTGGCGTGAGCGAGACGCGGAAGGACAAGCCGGCAGGCTGGTTGAGGCGTTTGATCCACAACCTAGAGGGCAAAAAGCGGGCGGGAGGGATTTTTTTTATTTTTTCCTCTCGTAACCCTTTGAAAAAGCTCGATTCGAAAAAATAAACGCTAGTAAACGCTAGCTATTTTACTAGCGCTTACTAGCGTTTAAGCGCTGCTTACTAGCGTTTAGGCGCTTCCTATTTGCATTTGCTTCGTTGCTGTTCCCGTCTTGGTTGCATTCAGGGGCGCGCCCCGAGTTGCCAGTCCGCCGCAGCCAAGGCGACGGTTGCGCTCGACCCTCAGGGCTCGCGGCGCCACCAAGTCGGAAGCTCGACGCCGAACAGGGGCGTCCTGTCCGGACGGCCCAGTTTGGCCGAATAGGCGATCCACTGCTCCGGCGCATAATACAAAGGCACGATATAGAAGCCGGAGATGAGCAACCGGTCGAGCGCCCTGACCGCAGCCACGAAATCCTCATTCGTGTTGGCGGCCAGGATCGCCGCGATCATCGCGTCGACCGCAGGCGAGCGGACGCCGCTAATGTTATAAGCGCCCTGGGCGTCCGCCGCCGCCGAGCTCCACCGGCCGCGCTGCTCGTTGCCCGGCGAGGGCGAGGCGATCCACGACCCCTCCATCATGTCGAAGTCGAAGCTGGTGCGCCGCCGCTCGAACTGCACTTCGTCGACGAGCCGCACGGTCGCCGCCACGCCAATGCGGGCGAGATTGCGCGCGTAAGCGAGCGCAAGGCGCTCCTCGTCGCGGTTCCTGACCAGGATCTCGAAGGCGAGCGGCGCGCCATGCGCGTCGACGAGCCGCCCGTCGCGCAGCGAATAGCCGGCGGCGGCAAGCTCGCCGAGCGCGTTTTTGGCGATTGCGCGGTCGCGGCCGGAACCGTCCGAGACGGGAGCGCGCCACGCGCCTGCCATCACGTCGTCGCGCACCGCGCCCGGATAAGGCTTGAGCAGCGCTCGCTCGCGCTCCGACGCCGGCCGGCCGATCGACGAGAGTTCGCTGTCGTCGAAGAACCCTTCCGACCGTCTATACGCGCCGTCGTAGAGATTGGCGTTGATCCACTCGAAGTCGAACATCGAGGCCAGCGCTTCGCGCACATGCGGGTTGGCGAAGACGGGGCGGCGGGTGTTGAAGGCGAAGCCGGACACGCCTTTCGGCAGGCCGCTCGAGATGGCCGCTCTTATGACGCGCCCGTCCTTGGCGGCGGGAAAGGTGTATTCGTTGCGCCACCGATTCGGATCGTCCTCGACCCGATAGTCGATCAGCCCAGCCTTGAAGGCCTCGAACATCGCCGTGGCGTCGCGGTAGTAATCGATGCGAATCCGGTCGAAATTGTAGAGACCGCGCGAGATTGGTAGGTCCTTCGCCCAATAATTGGGGTCGCGCTCGAGCACCAAGCCCTGCCCGGGCTTGACCTCTGCGACACGGTAGGGGCCTGAGCCAACCGGAATTTGCAGCGTCTGGTCCTCGAAATGCTCGGCGTCGGTATGGGCGCGCGGCAGGACCGGCATGATCGCGAGCGTCAGCGGCAGCTCGCGGTCGTTGGCGCCGGAGAGGTCATAAGCGACGGTCCGGTCATCCGGGGCGTCGATGCTTTTGACCAGCGAAAAGGCGGCGCGCTGCTGGGGGCGCCCCTTGGCCTTGAGCAAGTTGAAGGTGAACACGACATCGGCCGAGGTGATCGGCGTTCCGTCCGAGAATTTGGCGGCCGGGTCGAGATGGAAGACGACATGATCGCGCGCGGGATTGGTCTCGATGCTCTTGGCGATGAGGCCGTAAAGGGTGAACGGCTCGTCGGCCGAGCGCGTCATCAGCGACTGATAAACGTTGCCGATGAGGCCCTGGGCGGTCGACAGGGCCTTGACGTTATAAGGGTTCAGGCTGTCGAAGGCGCCGAGGTAAGCGAGATTGAGCGTCCCGCCCTTGGGCGCTTGCGGGTTCACGTAGGGCAGATGGTCGAAGTCGGGCGGCAAGGCCGGCTCGCCATGCATCGCAATCGCGCCCGCCGGAGGACCGACGCCGCCGGCGATCGCGGACGGGCCCATGAGCGCGATTGCAAGCGCAGCGCCGAGGAGGGAGCGAATCGTCCGGCCGATCATGGGCAACCGTTCTAGCATCGGCAGTCGGCGGATTCCCAACGGAGGTCGCATCTTTGGCGGGCGACGCCCCGAATTGGCCGTTATTTTTGCGGCGAGCGCGTAGTTGAAAGGCGAAATTGCTATTGGAATGTCGCCTCGAATGTGAAAAGAGGGCGCAACCCGCAAGCGCGCTCACAGCCTTGCGTCATGAGGTCGCTCGGAGGCTCGCCGACGCCAATTCATGGGCGCCGATTGGCGTTGTTCTGGCGCAGGGCAAGCGCAACACGATTCCGCTTAAACAGGTTCGAAAGGACGATTGATGAGATTTCAAGTGATGCGCTTGGGCGCAGCAGCGCTCGCAATGAGCGTCGCGCTCGTTGGCGGCGCCTCTGCGCAGCAGGCACAGCCGGCTCCAGGAAAGCCCGCGGCGCCAGGTCAGGCGGCGCCGCAGGGCCAGCCGCAGCCGGCGCCGCCGTCGAAGGTCGACCTGGTCTCGCCGGAGCCGCAATGGGCCAAATTCTGCGCCAAACAGCCTACCAATGGCAAGGAGGCTTGCGCCACGATGCGCGACTTCTCGACCTCGGCCGATCAGCCGCCAATGATCAGCATCAACCTCTTCGACGTCGCTGGCGAAGAGAGGCGCAAGCTGCGCTTTCTGATCCTGCCGATCGGCATGTTGTTGAAGCCTGGTTTCCGGGTGATTATCGACAAGAACGAGCCGATCGAGGGCAAGTACGATATGTGCTTCCAGAACGCCTGCTCGGCGGAAATCGACATCGGCGCGAAGACGCTCGAGACTTTGAAAAAAGGGCAGAACATGGCCGTGGTCATGCGCGTGCCCGGCGGCGACGTCTCCGGGCGCGAACTGACGTTCAACATTCCCCTCAAGGATTTGGGTCCGGCGTTCGACGGCAAGCCGACGGACCCCAAGGTTCTGGAACAGCAGCGCCAAGCGTTGCAGCAGCAGCTGCAAAAGAAGGCCGAAGAGCAGCGCAAGATGCTTGAGCAGCAGCAGGGGGTTGCAGCGCCGGCTCCTGCGGCGCCCGCCGCTCCAGCTCCGGCCGCTCCGGCGAAGAAGTAACCCTGCCGTTCAGGCCTCTCGCGACCGCGGGAGGCCTGACGCGGAGGACGGGCGCAAGCGCGTCTTGTTCGAAAGCTTGCCCGAGGCCGCTGTGGCGGCTTCAGCTCAGCCGCGACCGACCGCGAGCGTAATACTTGCCGTCCTCGGTCCGTTCGAAGGTCTCGCTCACCTGCGGATGCCGGACCGGCTCCCCGGATTCGTCCGACACCAGATTCTGCTCAGAGACATAGGCGACGTACTGGCTGTCCTCGTTCTCGGCGTAGAGGTGATAAAACGGCTGTTCTTTAGCGGGACGCACTTCAGTGGGTATCGAACGCCACCATTCCTCGGTATTGGCGAAAACCGGATCGACATCGAAAATCACCCCACGGAATGGGTAGAACCGGTGTTTGACGATCTGTCCAATCCCGAATTTCGCGTTGCGACTTTGCATAGCCTCCGATCTCCCTTCCCCCACGGTCATTCCGTTATAGCGCATTGCGCCAAAACAGGAACCCGCGTCGACCCAATCTCCTGACTTGCCCACAGATCGGCGATCTGAAACTGGGGCTTCTCCTCGGGAAGCAATTTTTGGGCCGTATGCGCTTAAACGTGCGGTCAAAACTGATAGAGCGCCGCATAGTCGGCGTCCTTCGCCGCCACCTGACGCGCGAGATCGACGATGACCCGCGCCTGCTTCCAGGTCGCATCGTCCTGCATCTTGCCGTCGATCATGACGGCGCCCGATCCGTCAGGCATGGCCGCCAAGATCTTCCGCGCGAAAGCGACTTCCGCCGGATCGGGCGAGAACACCTTTTTGGCGATCGCGATCTGGCTCGGATGCAGGGTCCAGGCGCCTGCGCAGCCCAAGAGAAAGGCGTTGCGGAATTGCGCCTCGCAGGCAGCGGCATCGGAAAAATCGCCGAACGGTCCGTAGAACGGCTTGATCCCATTCGCCGCGCAGGCGTCCACCATGCGCGCGATGGTGTAGTGCCAAGGGTCTTGTTGAAAGCTCAAGCGCCCGGCGTCGCCTTCGGCCGCGTCGGCAAGCACCCGATAGTCCGGATGGCCGCCGCCGACCCGCGTTGTCTTCATCGCGCGCGAGGCCGCGAGGTCCGCCGGGCCGAGGCTCATGCCCTGCATACGGGGCGAAGCGGCGGCGATCGAATCGACATTATTGACGCCCTGGGCCGTCTCCAAGATCGCGTGCACCAAAATGGGGCGCTTGAGACCGCTGCGCGCCTCGAGCAGCGCAAGGTATTGGTCGAGGAAATGAATGTCCCAGTCGCCTTCGACCTTGGGGACCATCACCACGTCGAGCTTGTCGCCAATCTCTCCGACGAGCCGGGTCATATCGGCGATGAACCAGGGCGAATTGAGCGCGTTGACGCGGACCCAAAGTCCGGTCGAGCCGAAGTCGATCGCCTTTCCCATCGCAATCAAGCCGTCCCGAGCCGCCTCTTTGGCGTCGATTGGAATCGCGTCCTCGAGATTGCCGAGGACGACGTCGACCTGGCCCACGAGCTCGGCCACCTTCGCCCGCACCTTTTCATTGTGCGGCGGTATGAAATGAATCATGCGCTCAAGCCGTGAGGGAAGCTCAAGCAACGGGGGCGGGGCCCCGATCGCCAGCGGATCGAAATACCGACGGGGGGCTTTCATAAGGGGGATCTTGTCCTAAACAGTCTCGTCCACCGCATAGGGCGATTTCGTTTTGGCCGCAAATTCGTTCGTCGAGCAGCGCGCCCCGGGCTCCGCGCGGAGGCCGCCTCGGAACCTCGCGCGCCCCTCGACCGGCCGCCGTCAACGTTACTTCCCGAACGGCTGAGGCTGTGACGGGCGCCATTGCGCGCCCGAAGGTCCGCCTAAGGTCGGCGGCTTAGGCGGACCCTCGAGGAGATTCTCGGCGGACGCTTCACCCATTCTCGGGCCCGGAAATCCCCGAGTTTCATGGCTTTCGCGGGACGAAAACGCGCGTGAAAGGTGGATCGGTCATTGGCGGCGGGGCTCATGGGGCGAGCGCCCGAGCTCCGGATGACGCGCCCGAATGGCCGAAAAAGCCGCGGGTCCGCTGAGAAAAACTTTAGCATTCCGGCAAATCGTTTGGGGTCCGTTAAAACTACATAAACCCGCTGGTTGTTTGATGTCCGAAGTATTCACTCGAGGCGCACGGTCTTACGAGACCCTGCGGGCTTCGACAACAGTTGGGGGGCCTTCCCCGTGTCGACATTTGGTTTGGATCGCCTGTTGGGTAACCGGCGTGGCAACGTCTCCATGATGTACGCGCTTATCGCGCCGATCCTTGTGTTCGCCGGCGGGGCCGCGCTCGACTACGGGCGTGCGGCGCAAATTCACACCAAACTGAACGCGGCTGCCGACGCCGCGGCGCTCGCCGCCCTGACGCCTTCGATGCTGGGGCAAAGCACGAGCGTCGCCCATGACGCGGCCGTCAACATGTTCACCGGTCTGGCTGACGGCATCTCGAGCCTGACGCCCGGCGCGACGCAAGTGACGGTCAATGTCACGGTCGACACCAGTTCTCTCACGCGCACTGTCGAAGTCGACTATTCGACATCGGTCAACACCATCTTCGCTCAAGTGCTTGGCAGGCCGACGCTGTCGCTCTCGGGCGTTTCGAAGGCGAGCGCCGAGGCGCCGCCCAACATCGACTTCTACGTCCTGCTCGACAATTCGCCATCGATGGCGCTGCCGGCGACGGACACCGGCATCACGCAAATGCAGACCCTGACTTCCAAAGAGACTTTGATCACAGACGCCGGGTCCGGCGGATGCGCCTTCGCCTGCCATCAAGCCAGCACGAACAACTCCGACAGCGCTGGCAATCCTTGCGCTGATGGGACGAGCCCGACGCAAAGCGGAACCTCTCCAAGCGGCAAAACTGTGACTAATGCCTACTGCACATCCAAACATGGCGCCCAGATCGATAACTACGCCCTCGCCCGCAAGAACAACATCACGCTGCGTCTGGACGAGCTGAACACTGGCGTTTCGACCCTGCTCCAGACCGCGTTGACGAGCGCGCAGTCGACGGTGTTCGCGACCCCGCCAAAGTATCAATTTGCAATCTACTCGATGGATAGCCTGTGGCAGATCGGCCTCAACCAGCTCATGACCTTGACTTCCGGCTATACATCGGGCTGGACCAACGCCTCGGCCAATTTTGGCGTGATGGAAATGTATTCGAATAACAACGATTGCGCCAACTCGACGTGCTCGTCGAGCACGAGCAGCCCGGGCGGCGACGTCGCCACCAACTACGACGATTCGCTCGGCAAGCTCAGCCAGGGGAGCTCCTTCTCCATTCCCGATCCCGGCAACGGCACGAACCAGGCAGGCGATACGCCGCAGGAAGTGCTGTTCATTGTCACCGACGGCGTCGAGGACGAGCAGAGCGGCAGCCAGCGCCTCGAACAGACAATCAACGATCTCGCCGGCGACCCCAGCGGCCCCCCTTATGGCAACGCGCCGGGAACCGATTATTGCACGGCCATCAAAAATCGCGGTATCAAGATCGCAATCCTCTACACCGACTATCTGAAGGTGCCCGCCAATGCCTGGTACGTGAACCATATTTCTCCGTTCCAACCCGAAATCGGGCCTGCCCTGCAGGCTTGCGCCTCGCCGAACTTGTTCATTGACGAGGCGAACGACGCGAACATCGGAGCGGACCTTGCCCAGCTGTTCAACTTGGCCGCCGTCCCCGGCCACCTGACGCAATAGGGCGCGCTATTAGCCAGCCAGATCCAGGCAAAATTGCCTGGATTTGCGACTTGGATGACAGGCGGGCGCGCGCACAAGTTTACGCTGGCGAATGATTTCAGTGACTTAAGTGCGCTTTCGCGCACTTTTTTTCGTCTTCGGACAATTCCGGCGCGGCCGCGCCGGCCGAATGGGTGAGCGCAAGCGGCGGTAAGGTCGGCGCGATGTCCGGCAGCGCCGCCAGCGGAGCGGGCCGCGCCGGGCCGACATTGACGCCGTGATAGAGGTTCAGCTCCCGCACGACTTTCAGGAAAGGCGCGATCGCCCTCACGTCCCCCTCCTCCAGCGAACTCGTCCGCACAGCGCAAAGCCTTGGTCAGCCGCGCGACCTGAAGGCGAGCGTAGTCCTCCGGCGTATCGAGCCGCCGCGCCGCCAAGGCCTGACCGACAGCGCGACGGACCGTCGACGGAGTTTTCTTCATATAGCTCGCGATCTGCTCAATGCTGTAGCCCGACACGAGCAGGTCGAAATAGGCCTCGCGCCGCTTGATCATCCCTCGCGGAGGATTTTGCCGGCGGCGCGCTTGCGCGCCCGTTCGGAGGTCGGTTCGGGTTCATCGGACATGAGCGCTCACGTTTTGCTAATTTAGACCAATTATATCAATTATCCTGTTTTTCCGCAACAGCATTGTTTCGAGCGCCAAACTCTGAATGCGGCGGCCGAATTTACGGTAGCGCCATTTGCTGACCGCGCCCATATGGTCGCTATGGCCGATCCCGACCGTGATGCGATATTCGAAGCTGTCGAGATGAAGGACGGAAGCGGATGGTACGTGCGCTTGACGCGCCCCGCTATGTTGCCGCAGCAAATCGGCAGTTTCAAAACGGAAGCAGAAGCGCGTGAGTGGATCAGCGCCGAATCGGCAAAATGGCTAGAGAGATACGGGGTCAGCAAACCCGCCTAGCGCTCCGAGCGCGCACGCGACGCTACCCAATGGGCGAAGCGCACCGTCGATATCGCTGCAGGCCAGGCTGAAGGAGGCGGTCCGACGGCGCCTCAGTTCGGACGCGCCGCCTCTACGAAGCGCCGCCTTGGGTCACTGCACGGTGATCGGACTCGCGACGCGCGGGATCATGATAATCGAGTCGTGCAGGGTCATCGAGCCGACTGAGAACCAGATCCCGGTCGGCTGGAACGGATACTGCACCTCGCCGAGAACGACGTAATTGGTAGGGACCGTATTGGCGGGGATACCGCCGCAAGCGGGATTGTTATTGGCGCCCGAGCCGGAAAAGGCGGAGGCGATCGATGGATCGATCGACAATTGCGCGCCAGCCGTGCGAGCAGTGCCATTGGCGTTGGCCCAGCTACCGCAGACCGTTCCGGTCGCGGTCCCGTTCGATGCGGTGACCAGCAACTGGGAGACAACAACTTGGACGTTGCTGGCGTCGTAAGGGTAGAGGATCAGGTTCGGATAGGCGAGGATCTGGTTGAGCTGCGCGGCAGTGATGACGGAGGCGTTGGTGTTGTTGGCCTGGGCGAAAATGTTGGCGACCGTGGTCGCGGACAACGTCACTTTGCGCTGCACGCTATAGGCCTGGCCGCCGAACACGACCAAGCTCATCAGCATCAGCGCCACTGGCAGGATCAGCGCCAGCTCGATGGCCGCCAAACCTTTAGCGTCAGCAAGGAACGCGCGCGCTCCACGACGGAATCTGGGCGCGATGCGAACCGTCTTGCTCATCCTGAGGACCCGATGTTGGCGGGCTCAGTGCGGAACACTTGCGTCGAAGTCATCAGCATCTTGCCGTTGCCCATGTTCGAGAAATTGAGGCCGAGGGGGCCGCCATAAACCGGCCACGGATACATCACCACCAGCAGCATGTCCGTGCCGGAGGCGGCGGCGTTGGAGCCCACATCGACCGCCGGCGTGCCGACGACATTTCCTTTGGCGTCGAATGTCGGCAGCAGGGTCTGAAGATTTGTGGTGCCGGCCGGCACAGGCTCGAGTTCGATGACCACCTGACTGCAGTTGAAGAGGGCGGTCAGCTGATTGCAGATCTCGGTCTGGAACTGCGCCGCGGTCAGGCCGCCGGTCTGATTGGTGAGAACGATCCTCGCCGCTTCCTCCGCCGAGGATTCGAAGAACGCCTTGACCAGGAAGATCGTCCCCGCCTGCAGAGTGGCGAGAACGACGGCGATGAAAATGGGAGAGACGAGGGCGAATTCGACCGCTGGCGAACCCGCCTCATCGCTCGCCAGTCTTCGGCCCAGGCGGCACATTTTCGCGAAGAATTTGCCCACGCACCGCATCGTCGCCGCAACCTTGTTTTGACGGCGAATGTTGCGCGCCAAGGCCTTACTTCGGTCTTATCCCCGATGCGAAATTTTGATGAAGATGCGAGCCAAAGAGCGCTGGAAATCGGAAGCAACGCGGCCTTCCGTTATTAACGTTGCCCGACTGTTAGACTTGGCGATGAAGGCGCCCCTGGCGATTAACGACAAGCGAGAGGGCCGGCTTTTAAGCCCCATTTCAATGCGGCGGAAATCGTCAATCCAGACCCGGATCGCCGTCCCCGATACGAACCGACGTGACGCCCCCGATCTCGCTCAACCGCGCCACAAGCTTAGGCACGGATTTCGCGCCACGAACTTCGATCATGAGCGTGACGATCCCCTGTCTCGGCAGATCACCCGATAGCGCTTCCTCGACCTCCCGCGAGGGATCGTCCCAGCCTCGGCCGGTCGACGGGTCGCGCTCTATCTGTACGCGGCTCACCGAAAACTCCTGACTGGTGCAGGCGGCGAGGATCTCGCGCAAGGCGCCGCGTCGTTCTTCATAGGAGATGTGCATCGACGTTGGAGCCCAGCGCGACTTCGGCAAATGCCGCTCGATCGCAGGGAACAGAAAGATCACGACGAAATGGCCGAACGTCACCGCCACGGCGAGAATGGGAAGGCCCGCGCCGGCCGCCATGCCCACGGCCGCCGTGAGCCAGACTATGGAGGCCGTCGTAAGTCCACGAACAATGTCTTTCCGCACAAAAATGACGCCGCCGCCAATGAACCCGATGCCCGATACGATCTGAGCCGCCATTCGCGAAGGATCGAGGACCACTCGACCGGATTCGAGGATATTGGTGAAACCATATTTGGAGACGATCATGATCAGCGCGGACGAGAATCCAACGAGCGTATAGGTCCTGAGGCCCGCACTCTTCTGGCGTATCTCGCGCTCAAGCCCGATGAGCGCGGACAATACGAACGCGAGAGCAAGCTCGCTGAGCTGCATCCAGCTCTGCCCGATCGGTTCCACAAAGAGCATCTGACTAAGCATCGGGCGTCCTCTGCCGGCGCTCAAGATCGAGGCAGCTTACGGCGTCGATTTGCTTTGGGCCAAGCGCGACGCGTTTGATGAAAGCCGTGACACGGAGCTTGAGTTCCGAGTCCTTGGGCCGAACTCTGCCGGCTCCAACGTCTGAAGCCGTTCGATTATGGCGGCCTCCTGAAATGGGAAGTCGAGGCTCCAGATTCGTTGCCGCATCGCTCAAGTCGTCGCGTCAAGACTTCCGGAAGCGATCGATATCTCCGAAGTTATACAACGCTAAATCATTGCAGCTCCCGTCAAGCCTGAGTACTTTCCTCTCCTGCGGGCAGACGCATCAGGGAGGCGCGGAGTGACCATTCCTCACGACCCTTGGCTCGTGGCTCTTTCCATCGCGATCGCCATCCAGGGCAGCTTCGTCGGCTTGTCGCTGGCGCGTGGAATCGACTCGGCTGAGGGCTTTCGTCGGAGGCTCGCCATCGCGGGTCGGCGATAACGCTCGCGACCGGCGTGTGGTCGATGCACTTCGTCGGGATGCTGGCCGCTAATTTCCCGAGCGCGGTCGACTATCTTGTGCTGCCGACCCTGATCTCCTTTCTCATTTGCGTCATTGTCGTCGGAATTGGCGCTTACGCCGCGCATATGTCGGGGCCGCCGGCGTTTCGCATAGGCACAGGCGCGCTCGCGATGGGCCTTGGCGTCAGCCTCATGCATTATGTCGGCATGTCGGCGGTGCATTTGGCCGGGCCGACGTCCTATGCGCTCTCTTATGTCGTCGCTTCGATCGTGGTGGCGATTGCGGCCAGCGCCTTTGCTTTGTGGACGATCGACAGCCGGCCCACCCGTCCGCGATTGTTCTTGGGCGCAATCGCGCTCGGGCTCGCGATTTCCGGCATGCATTATACGGCGATGGCCGGGATGCGCCTCGACCCGCTGTGCTACGATGTCTCGCGTTTCGTCGGCGCCAAATCGGCATTGTCGCGCAACACGCTTGCGCTGCTCGCCACGATCGTCGCGTTCGGGGTGTCCGGCGCCTTTCTGCTCTCGCTCGTGCCTGATGGGCGCGCGCCCCGAATCGACGTCGTCGCCCGGGTGGAATCTGAGCCGGCCTTAGCGCTCGCCTCGATAAGCGCGCACGGTCCGGAGCCGACGCCATTCCAACCGCCGCGGTCCGCCGAGCCGCCGCCGGTCGCGCCGCCGGTCGGACGCGCCGCATCGATCCGGATCGAGAAGGATGGGCGCCCGCGAGATATCGCAGTCGGCGACATCTACGCCGTTCGCGCCAACGCCCACTACACCTATATCCACGACGGCGAGAAGGAATACTTTTGCAATCTCTCGATCAGCATGCTTGAAGCGCAGCTCGATCCGAAGGCGTTTTTGCGGGTCCACCGCAGCTACATTGTCTCGGTCGACCGCATCGCGCGGGTCAGGCGGTCTGGCGAAGCCGGCGTCGCCGAACTCGGATTGCCCGTGCGCTGCAGCATCCCGATTGCGCGTGCGCACTATCGTCAGGTCAAGCTCAAAATCGGCGCGCTCATAAGCTGAGGCCGCCTTCAGCTCATGAAATACGTCAAAGGCGCTGACGCATTTCGTGCGCGACCCGTCGCTGGCGCCTTTTCCGGTCCCGGTTCATCCACCGTTGATCGTCCAACCCACGAGGCCGATCCTCTTTGGCCTTACGCGTGCAAATCGCGCGAAAGGCGCGAGCCAGACGCGCGTTCACTCGCTTTGGGAGGATGTCTTGATCCCCGGATCCTTCGAGTATCATCGGCCGACCCATCTCTCGGAAGCGGTCGCGCTCCTTGGCCAGTTCGATTCCGACGCGCGCCTCATCGCCGGCGGCCACAGCTTGATCCCGATGATGAAACTGCGCCTCGCCGTCCAAGCCATCTCGTCGACCTCGGAGGAATCGCCGAACTGAAAGGGGTGCGTCTGGATGGCGGCGAGATCGTAATCGGCGCGATGACCACCCAGCATGAGATCATCGGCAGTGAATTGCTGGCGCAACACGCGCCCGTCCTGCGTGAAACCGCCGAAGTGATCGCCGATCCCCAGGTGCGTTATGTCGGCACGATCGGCGGCAATGTCGCCAATGGCGACCCCGGCAACGACATGCCGGCATTGATGATGGCGCTCAGCGCGACTTACGTCTTGCGGGGCGCGACCGGCGAGCGGCGCATCGCGGCGCGCGACTATTATCTCTCGACCTACGAAACGGCCGCCGAGCCCGGCGAGGTCCTCGTGGCCGTCCGTATTCCCGCGCCCCCTCCGGGCCACGGCTGGGCGTACGAAAAACTCAAGCGCAAGGTCGGCGACTACGCGACCGCAGCCGCCGCAGTGATCCTGACCGTCTCTGAGGGCAAGATCGCGACCTGCGCGATCGGCCTCACCAATGTCGGCGGAACGGCGCTCTTCGCCGCCGACGCGGCGGCGTCCGTCATCGGGACCGCGCTCGACAAGCCGACCCTCGCGGGGGCGGCGGAAGCGGCGACGGCGATCGCTGAGCCCGCCGCCGACGGACGCGGCTCGGCCGAATATCGCGCCAAGATGGCCGGCGTCATGACCGCGCGGGCGCTGACCCGCGCCTTCGCGCGCGCAAGATCCTGAAAGGGCCCGACATGTCTCTCACCAACGTCAGCATGACGCTCAACGGCAAAGCGATGTCCGCCGCCGTCGAGCCGCGCACGCTTCTGATCCACTACCTGCGCGAGAACCTTGGCCTGACGGGAGCGCATATCGGCTGCGACACCTCCCATTGCGGAGCCTGCACGGTCGACGTCGACGGCAGGAGCGTCAAATCCTGCACGATGTTCGCTGTGCAAGCCGAGGGCGCAAATGTCCTTACCATCGAGGGCATGGCGGGCGCCGACGGCAAGCTCAGCGCGCTCCAGGAAGGGTTCCGGGAAATGCATGGCCTCCAGTGCGGCTATTGCACGCCCGGCATGATCATCCGCGCCCATCGGCTGTTGCAGGAGAACCCGAACCCGACCGAGAGCGAAATTCGCATCGGCATTTCGGGTAACCTTTGCCGCTGCACCGGATACCAGAACATCGTGCGAGCCATCCAATACGCCGCCGCCAAGCTGGCCGGCCTCGAATTCAAGGAAGCCGCGGAATGAACGACGCCCCCTCGCCCACCTCGCTCGAGCGCGCCGAAAAACTGCAGGGCATGGGCTGCAAGCGCAAGCGCGTCGAGGACGTGCGCTTCACCCAGGGGCGCGGCAATTACATCGACGACATCAAGCTGCCCGGAATGCTGCACGGCGACTTCCATCGCTCGACCCACGCCCACGCGCGCATCGTCAAGATCGACACGTCCAAGGCCAAGGCCGTGCCCGGCGTGGTCGCGGTTCTGACCGCCGAGGACCTCAAAGGGGTCAATCTCGCCTGGATGCCGACGCTTGCGGGCGACGTGCAGATGGTGCTCGCCGACGGCAAAGTCCTGTTCCAGAACCGGGAAATCGCCTTCGTTGTCGCGACCGACCGCTATGTCGCCGCCGACGCCGCGGACCTAGTCGAGGTCGAATATGAAGCGCTTCCCGTTGTCGTCAATCCATTCAAGTCAATGGATCAAGACGCGCCGATCCTGCGGGAAGACATCAAGGACAAAAAGGACGGCGCGCATGGGCCGCGCAACCACCCCAATCACATCTTCAACTGGCAGGTCGGCGACAAGGAGCTGACCGACGCCGCCTTTACGAAGGCCGAGGTCGCGCCCAAGGACCGGCTCAGCTATCAGCGCGTCCATCCTTGCCCGCTCGAGACCTGCCAGTGCGTGGTCAGCTTCAACAAGATCACGGGCGAGCTTACGATCTACGGCACGTTCCAGGCGCCCCATGTCATCCGCACGGTCCTCGCGCTGATCGCGAGTCTGCCGGAGCAGAAGATTCACGTCATCTCGCCCGACATCGGCGGCGGCTTCGGCAACAAGGTCGGGGCCTATCCGGGATACATCTGCGCCGCCGTCGCCTCGATCGTGACGGGCGTTCCCGTCAAATGGGTCGAGGACCGGACCGAAAACCTCTCCACGACCTCCTTCGCGCGCGACTACCACATGACGACCGAGATCGCCGCGACGCGCGACGGCCGGGTGACGGGCTTGCGCGTGCATATCCTCGCCGACCACGGCGCGTTCGACGCCTGCGCCGATCCGTCGAAATGGCCCGCCGGCTTCGCCAACATCGTCACCGGCTCCTACGACTTCCCGGTCGCGCATCTTTCGGTCGATGGCGTCTACACCAACAAGGCGCCGGGCGGCGTCGCCTATCGCTGCTCGTTCCGCGTCACCGAAGTCGCCTATGCGATCGAACGGGCGATGGATATCATGGCGCAGAAACTTGGGCTCGATCCGGTCGACTTCCGCATAAAGAATTTCATCAAGCGCGAGCAGTTTCCCTACAATTCGGCGCTCGGGTGGGAATACGATTCGGGCGACTATCACACCGCCATGCAGAAGGCGCTCGACGCGACCGCTTACCGCAAGCTGCGCGAGGAGCAGAAAGCCAAACAGGAGGCGTTCAAGCGCGGCGAGACGCGCGAGCTCATGGGGATCGGGGTCTCCTTTTTCACCGAGATCGTCGGCGCGGGCCCATCGAAGAATTGCGACATCCTCGGCATTGCGATGTTCAATTCCTGCGAGATCCGCATCCATCCGACCGGCAAGGGCATTGCGCGCATGGGCACGAAGAGCCAGGGCCAGGGCCATGAGACGACCTGGGCGCAGATCATCGCGACCGAGATCGGCATTCCCGCCGACGACATCATGGTCGAGGAAGGCAACACCGACACTGCGCCATACGGCCTCGGCACATACGGTTCGCGCTCAACCCCGGTCGCCGGCGCCGCGATCGCCATGGCCGCGCGCAAGGTCAAGGCCAAGGCGCAAATGATCGCGGCCTACATGCTCGAAGTGCACGAGGACGACCTCGAATGGGACGTCGACCGGTTCCGCGTCAAAGGCAATCCGGATGCGTTCAAGACGATGGGCCAACTCGCCTGGGCTGCCTACAACAAGATTCCCCCGGCATGGAGCCGGGGCTTGAGGCGGTGAGCTATTACGACCCGCCGAACATGACCTATCCGTTCGGCGCCTATATCTGCGTGATGGACATCGACGTCGACACCGGCGTCCACAAGGTGAGGCGCTTCTACGCGCTCGACGATTGCGGCACGCGCATCAATCCGATGATCATCGAGGGCCAGGTGCACGGCGGCTGCACCGAGGGTTACGCAATCGCCATGGGCCAGGAGATCGTCTACGACGAGGACGGCAACGTCAAAGGCGCGTCGTTCATGGATTGCTTCCTGCCGACCGCGGTCGAGACGCCGCATTGGGAGACCGACTACACGGTCACGCCTTCGCCCCACCATCCGATCGGCGCCAAGGGCGTCGGCGAGAGCCCGAACGTCGGTAGCGTTCCGTGCTTCGCGAACGCGGTAAACGACGCGTTCAAGTTTGCCGGCTCGACCCATATTCCCATGCCCCACGACGCCTATCGCATCTGGCAGGCGGCGGAAGATTTGGGCCTGCATACGTGACCCTTTCTCCCTCCGGGAGAAGGTGGCGCACATAGGGCGTTCGGAAGAACGCTTGTTCTTCCGAACGGGCTATGGCGACGGATGAGGGTCCCTTGAAGTGATAGACGACCGCAGCCCCGCCCTCACCCCCAACCCCTCTCCCGGGGGGAGAGGGGAGTCTTTGCATGCCTAGCGAGCGCATCCCGCGCGAAGCGATCGCGGCGCGGCTCGCCGAAGTCGGCTACGTCGCCGACCGCGACCTCGCGACGGCGCTCTGGATGATGGACTACCTCAAGCGCCCGCTGCTGATCGAGGGCGAGGCCGGCGTCGGCAAGACTGAAGTCGCGAAGGCGCTTGCGGCCGTGCACGGCTGCGAGCTCATCCGCGTGCAGTGCTACGAGGGGCTCGACGCGAGCTCGGCGCTCTATGAATGGAACTATCAGCGCCAGCTGCTGGCGATCAAGGCGCGCGAGGGCTCGGGCGAACGCCCCTCCGAGATCGAAGCGCAGATCTTCTCCGAAGACTATCTGCTCGAGCGGCCGCTGCTCAGAGCCATTCGGCGAGAGACATCGCCTGTGCTGCTTGTCGACGAGGTCGACCGGGCCGACGAGGAATTCGAGGCGTTCCTGCTCGAGCTCCTGTCGGACTTCCAGGTGACGATCCCCGAATTCGGCCCCATCACGGCCAAGTCGATTCCGCGCGTCGTGCTGACTTCCAACGCCACACGCGAACTGTCTGATGCGCTTCGCCGCCGCTGCCTTTATCACTATCTCGATTTTCCCGATGTCGATCGCGAGGCGGCGATTCTGCTCAACCGTCAGCCCAATCTCGATGCGAATTTCGCATTGCAGATCGCGCGTATGGTCGGAATGTTGCGCAAGGAAGGCCTGAAGAAGGTTCCGGGCGTCGCGGAAACGCTCGACTGGGTGGCCACACTCGCCGGCCTCGAGGTCAAGGATCTCCGGGACGACCCGGAGATCGTGCATGCGACGCTGATCGCGCTCTTAAAAACCCGTGAGGATCGCGCCTCGATCAGCAGGGAGACGACGAGCCGGCTCGTCGGCCAAGTCGCATGAGGAGCGTCGCGTGATGGGCGCTGAGCGCTTTGCTGTCGAGGGGGCCGGACCAGGTCCGGCGATGCGCAAGCGCCTCGCCGGGTTTGTCATCACCTTGCGCGACGCAGGCTTCGTCATTGGACAAGCGGAAGCGCGGGACGCGGCGCGGCTCATCGTGAGCCCGATGGCCGAGCGCCCCGACCGGTTGCGCGCTGCGATGCGGACACTGTTCGCTTCGCGCCGGACAGAGATGGCGCGGTTCGACGAGCTGTTCGAAGCCTTCTGGCGCGGGCGAGGGGTCAAGCGCGCGTTCAAGATCGACGCCGAAGCCGTCGCCGCCCGCTCGCCCCGGCGCTTCCAACATGGGCCGGGCGCGGACGAGCAGCGGCGGGACCCAGCCCATATCGGCGGAGGGTCCGCCTCCGAAGGCGCTTCCGCCGACGGCGGCGGGCGGCTCGGCGGGGCGTCGGCGCAGGAGGCGATATCCAGGAAGGACGTTGCGGCGTTCGTCGGCGATAGGGAGCGCGCGCAAGCCGCGGAGCTCGCCGAGCGTTTCGCGCGGGTGATGCGGACGCGGCTTACCCGTCGCGAGCGCGCGCGGCGGCGCGGCCGTCGGCTCGACTTGCGCGCGACCATTCGGTTGAGCGTCGCGCACGGCGGCGAGCCGCTCGACCTCAAGTTCCGCCGGCGCAAGATCAAGCCGCTGAACTCGTTGCCCTGCTCGATGCGTCCGGCTCGATGGAATCCTATGTCGCGTTCTTCACCCGCTTCCTTCATGCCGTGACTCAGGTCTTTCGCGAATCCGAGGCGTTCCTGTTTCATACACGGCTCGCCCATGTTTCCTCGGCGCTTAAAGAGCGCGATCCGGCGCGCGCGCTCGACCGGCTCGCTTTGATGGCCGCCGGCGTCGGCGGCGGCACAAAGATCGGCGAGTGTCTAAGCGGGTTCAATCGCATCCACGCGCGACGCGTCATCCATTCCCGCACCTGCGTGATGATCCTGTCGGACGGCTACGACACCGGACCGCCGGAATTGCTTGCCTCGGCGATGCGCGACTTGAGGCGGCGCTGCAAGCGCATCGTTTGGCTGAACCCGCTGACGGGCCGGGGCGGTTTCGAGCCCAGCGCGCGCGGCATGCAGGCGGCGCTGCCCTACCTCGATTTGTTTGCGGCTGCGCATAGTCTCGAGAGCCTCGCGGCGCTCGAACCTTATCTCGCGAGGATATGATGGGCGTGCTCGAGCAAGCCGCTCTGCGTCAGGCCAAAGGCCAGACGTTCGCGCTCGCCACAGTCGTCCGCACGCTCTCCGTGACCGCTGCGAAGGCCGGCGCCAAAGCCTTGATCGGGCAGGACGGTTCGATCGAGGAAGGCTGGATCGGCGGCGGCTGCGCCCGCGCCGCGGTCGTCAAGGCGGCGCGGCAATGTATGGCCGACGGCCAATCGCGACTGGTCTCGATCGCGCCCAAAGACGCGCTCGCCGAACTTGGCGCGGCGGCCGGCGAGGAGCGAGGCGGCGTCTTCTACGCCAAGAATTCCTGCCCGAGCCAAGGCACGATGGATATTTTCGTCGAGCCGGTTCTGCCGAGCCCGCGGCTCCTGATTCTCGGCGCTTCGCCGGTCGCGGTGGCGCTCGCGAGACTCGCCCCCTCGATGGGCTTCGCCGTGACGGTCGCGGCGGCGCCCGAGGAACACCAGCGTTTCGACATGGGCGTTTCGCGCGTCGTGGGTTTGTCGCCGCCAGAGGATATTGGAGACCACGCCTTTGTCGTCGTGTCGACGCAGGGGGCGGGAGACCGGGCCGCGCTGAAAAGCGCAGCGGGCATGAATGCGCGCTACTGCGCCTTTGTCGGCTCGCGCCGCAAGGCCGAGACGCTCAGAAGCGAACTTGCCAAGGAGGGCGTATCCGGAGAGGCGCTCGCGGTGATCAAGGCCCCGGCCGGGCTCGACATCTCCGCGATCTCCGCCGATGAGATCGCGCTTTCTATTGTCGCGGAGATGGTCGCCGCGCGGCGCAGGCCCGAACGGCCGGCGATGGAGGATGCGATCGACTGACGCAAACCGACCCGGTTAGGGATTGGGCTTCTGTTCTTGCGGCAGCGGCTTGACCGGCGAGCCAGGGCCGATCTTCTGCAGGTTGCCGACGATCACGCGATCACCCTCGCTCAGGCCCTTCGTCACGCTGACGAGGTCGCCGTCCATCGGTCCAAGCGTAAGGAGCCGCCGTTCGGCCTTATCGCCAGCGCCGACGACATAGACGAACTTGCCCATCTGGCTCGAGCCGAGCGCCGTCTGCGGCGCCATGAACGTGTCGGGCTCGTCCCTGATATGGAGCCGCACCCGCACGTACTGGCCCGGCAGCAGGGTGAAGCCGGGATTGGCGATGGTGACGCGCGCCGCGATCGTCCCCGTCGTTTTGTCGACCACGTTATCGAGGAAGGTCAGTTCGCCCTTGTAGACGGAGTTGGATTGGTCCGCGAGCGAGATCTCCGCGTCGATTTGGCCCGCTGCCCGCGCCTTCGTGATCTCAACCAGATCCGATTCGCTCGGGTTGAACGTCACATAAATCGGATCAAGCTGAACCAGCGTGTTGAGCGGTCCGCTCGCCGGTCCGACCAGCGCGCCTCTCGGCGCCTGGTTGCGCCCCAGTCGGCCAGAGAAGGGGGCGGTGATCTCGGCGTAGCTGAGGTTGAGCTTCGCGGTCTCAATCGCGGCGCGGTCCGCCACCAGCGCTGCTTCGGCCTGATGCATCGCGCTCGCCCTCTGATCGTAGGCGTCCTTGGTGACGAAGCCGCTTTTGACCAATTCCTCGCCGCGGCCGAAATTGGCCTTCGCATATTCGAGCGACGCCTCGTCGCGCTGGGCCTGCGCGGTGGCCAGATCGAGTGCGGCGTGAAGGTCGCGCGGATCGATCTGGTAAAGGAGGTCGCCGGTCTTAACATCGGCGCCGTCAGGGGCGAGCTGGGAACTCAATGTAGCCCGACGCCCGCGCCTGCAGGGCGATGCTGCGGATCGATTCGATGCGTCCGGGATATTCGAGATAGATCGGCAGCGTCTTCTTGACGACCGACACGACCGGGACCGGCATCGCCATCATCGCTGGCCGCGCAGCGGATTCCGTGGCGCCGTCGGCGCGCTCGCCCGCAATACGGACGCCTACGATCGCGACAATTGCGATTGTCGCGATCGCGGCAAGGGAGAGTTCGAGGACCCGCATGGAAAAACTCCTGGGCGTTATTCAGCGGCTTCGGCGCGGGGCGCAAGATGGGCGCCAGCTTCGTGCGGCGCTTCTTCCGCCGCCTCGCGGCCCTCGCGAACGCGCTCGATGAGAGCGTAGAACACGGGCACGAAAATCAACGTCAATGCGGTCGCCGCGACCATACCGCCGAAGACGGCGGTGCCAAGCGACTGCCGGCTCGCCGCGCCCGCCCCCGTCGCGAACATGAGCGGCAGCACGCCGAAGATGAAGGCGAAGGCGGTCATCAGGATCGGACGTAGGCGCAGCCGCCCCGCCTCCATCGCGGCTTGAACGACGGACAGCCCCTGCTCGCGACGGCGCTTGGCGAATTCCACGATAAGGATCGCGTTCTTCGCCGCAAGGCCAATCAGCATGACGAAGCCGATTTGCGAATAAACGTCGACCTGCATCTGGCGGACATAGATCGCGCCAAGCGCCCCGACCAGCGCGAGCGGCGCGGACGAGAGCACCATGAAGGGCATCGACCAGCTCTCGTATTGCGCGGCGAGGATCATGAACACAAAGAAGATCGCGAGCGCCAAAACGACCGTCGCGATCGAGCCCGCGCTCAGCTCCTGAAAGGTCACACCGGTCCATTCGTAGCCGAAATCGCGCGGCAACGCCGCGGCCGCTGCGCGCTGCATCGCGACCACCGCCTGACTCGAGCTGAAGCCCGGCGCGGGCGCTCCATTGATCAGCGCCGAAGCAAAGTTGTTGTAATGGGGCACCGTTTCCGGCCCAACGATCGGCTTGAGGCTGCCCAGCGCGTTGAGCGGGATCATGCCCCCGGAGCCGTTCCGGACGTAGAGCTTGCTGAGGTCGGACGGCGAGGCGCGCGATTTTGTGTCGGCCTGCACAGTGACGCGGAACGTATGGCCGAACAGGTTGAAGTCGTTCACATAGAGCGAGCCAAGATAGATCTGCAGCGTGTTGAAGACGTCGGGCAGGCTCAGGCCCAAGAGCTTCGCCTTCGTCCGGTCGAGATCATAGAAGAGCTGCGGGGTCGAAGCGGAGAACGAGGTGAACAAGGATTGCGGGTTGATCTCGGGCTGCTTCCGCGCCGCGGCGATCAGCGCCTGAGTTGCATCGCTGAGCTGCGCGGGTCCGCGCGCCGCCAGATCCTCGACCTCGAACTCGAAGCCGCCGGTCGTGCCGAGACCATTGACGGAAGGCGGATCGAAGCTCAGCGCAAGAGCTTCCGGGATCGCAAGCAACTTCGGGCGCACTTCGGCCACCAATGCGGACGCGTTCTCCTCCGGGCCGCGCTCGCTCCACGGCTTCAGAATTGCGAATTCGATCGCCGAGTTCGATTGCGCCGCGTTGGTCAGGAAATTGAGGCCGCTGATGAAACCGGCAATCTGAACGCCCGGCGTCGCCTGCAAGACGTCGCGCACCTTAAGCGCCACAGCGTCGGTGCGCTCGAGCGACGCTCCGTCGGGCAATTGCACGATGACAAAGAAATAGCCCTGGTCCTCGACCGGTAGAAAGGTTGTTGGGATGGACCGCGACAGCACGTAGGCGCCGCCGACGAAGAGAAAAAAGACCCCAACCAACGCCCAGCCGAAGCGAATGAACTGCCTCACGCAGCGCGCGTAAAAGTTCGCGAGCCAATCGAAACCGGCGTTGAACCAGCGGAACAGAATGAACTGCCCTTTCGGCCCGTGACGCAGAAACGCAGCGCTAAGCGCTGGGCTGAGCGTCAACGAATTGAAGGCCGAGATCCCGACGGAGATCGCAACGGTCAGCGCAAACTGGTTATAGAGTCGCCCGGCGACGCCGGGTATGAACGCCACGGGAACAAACACCGCCATCAGCACGGCGGTGGTTGCGATGATCGGCCCAGTCACCTCCGACATGGCCTTTCTCGCCGCCTGAAGGGGCGGCAAGCCGGCCTCAAGCTGGCGCTCGACGTTCTCGACGACGACAATCGCGTCGTCGACGACGAGGCCGATGGCAAGCACCATGCCGAGCAGGCTCAGCATGTTGAGCGAGAAGCCGAAGATCTGCATTACCGCGAGCGTCGCGATCAGCGAAACAGGAATGGCGATCGTGGGAATGATCGTCGCGCGCCAGCTCTGCAAAAAGATATAGACGACCAGCACGACGAGGAGAAGCGCCTCGACCAAAGTGATCACCACGTCGTGCATCGCGGCCGACACGAAGCGCGTCGTGTCGTAGTGCATCGCATAAGCGATTCCAGGCGGGAAGCGCTTCGAAAGCTCCTCCATCTTCGTCTTGACCTGCCTCTGCAGGTCGAGCGCGTTGGAGCCCGGCATCTGGAAGACCCCCATCACGACCGTGGGGTCTTTGCCGAAATAGGCGGACGATGAGTATTGAAGCGCCCCGAGTTCGACGCGCCCGACGTCCCTAAGCCGCACGACGGCGCCGCTCGATGGATCGGCGCGGACGATGATGTTGCGGAATTCTTCCGGATCGTTGAGCCGTCCCTGGGCGTTGACCTGGAGTTCAAAGGCGGTTCCGGGAGGGGCCGGCGACTGGCCGATCTTGCCGGCGGCGACCTGAACATTCTGCTCAGCGATCGCGTTCTGGACGTCGACGGCGGTGACGCCGAGATTGGCGAGCTTGTCCGGATCGAGCCAGACCCGCATCGAGTAGCGGCGCTCGCCGAACATCTGGACGTCGCCGACGCCTGGCAGGCGCTTCAACTGGTCAAGGATTTGCAGATAGGCGTAATTCGACAGCGTCACCGCATCGACCGAACGGTCGGGCGAGATCAGATTAATGATGAGGACGAAGTTCGGATTCTGCTTCTTGATCGTCACTCCGCCCTGGTTGACGATCGCCGGAAGCGAGGACGCCGCCTGCGACACGCGGTTCTGCACGTCGACCGCGGCGATGTTGAGCGGGTAGCCGACCTTGAACGTGACGGTGATCGTCGACGAGCCGTCATTCGAGCTCGCCGAGGACATGTAGGTCATGCCCTCGACGCCGTTGATCTGCTCTTCGAGCGGCGTCGTCACGGTGTCCGCGACGACCTGTGCGCTCGCGCCGGGGTAGTTGGCGCTGACGACGACTTGCGGCGGCGTAATCTCGGGAAACTGAGAGACCGGCAGCAGGAAAAAGCAGATCGCGCCCGCGAGCACGAGGATCGCGGCGATCGCCGAGGCGAAGATCGGGCGCTGGATGAAAAAGCCGACCACTCGATCGCCTCGGCTTCAGCGGAGCAAGGTCAGCCGCAGAGGGACGCTCCGCATTCGCCGCCTGTTGCACGCGCCGCGGGGCGCATCAAGAGGAGGGGTCCGCGAAAAAAGCCCCGTCGGCCGAGGTCTTGCCCGACCTGCACGGCGCTTCCGCGCCGCGAATTGGCAAGCCGGCGAGCGGTCTTATCCAAAAGGGTTTTGAGCGCTTGGGGTTCCACGTGATCGGCGAGCATGACCTTCTGAATAAGCGAGTCCGCCAGAAGGTCGTCGATGGTCTCGGCGCTTCGATACGCCATGGCGATGTTCCTTTCGACTGGGCGTCCGGGCTGTTACCGCGCGGAAGTTTGACTTTACAAGCGCGGAATGGTACCGGTCGGTATCGCTCACTGATACCGATCGGTAACAGGTTCGTCAAGCACCATGAATAAAGAAAAATCGAGTTCGGATCCTGAGCCGCCTGTCGCCAGGGTCGGGAAGCCCCGCGACCGCATCTTCGACTGCGCTCAAGACCTCTTCCATCGACGCGGCATCCGCGGGGTCGGCGTCGAAGCGATCGCGGAGGCCGCGGGCACCAGCAAGATGGCGCTTTACCGCCACTTCGATTCGAAGGACGAACTCATCATCGAGTATCTCAACTACAAAGGGCGAAAATCAGACGAAGTCTGGGCAGAAATTGAAGCCGAGAGTCCGGGAGACGCCGTCGGTCAGCTTTATGGATTCATGGACAAGGCCGCTCTCTTCATCGCTGAGGACGAGCGCGGCTGCGATCTCGCCAACGCGGCGATCGAATTGACCGAGGAGGGCCATCCGGGTCTCCGCGTCATCGAGGAATTCAAGATGCGTCAGCGCGAGCGCCTGACGAATCTCTGTAAGGCCGCGGGCGCCTCGCAGCCGGGGCTCTTGGCTGACACGCTTTTCCTCCTCATTGAAGGCGCGCGGGTCAGCCGCCGCAGCGTCGGAACGAAAGGCCCGAGCGCCAATCTGGTGCGCACCAGCCGCGGCGTCATCGCCTCCTTTGGCGTTCCGGCTCGCAAGCTTCGCCATGCTGTCCTGGAGCGTCAGTCGAACGCACGGTGAGGGCGCGAGAACCGGGACGCCGCGATTCCGCTCTCCCTAACCCCGAGCCGAGTGGGAGCGCCGGGCTTCGCGCGGCCTCTCGTCAGGCCAGACTTTGCCGCAGCCGGCCGAGGCGGGCCTTTTCGTCGGCTCGCGCCTTGAGCGCCGTCTCGAGGTCGACCTTGACGAAGCGCGCGGGCTGATGCGGCTGCAACTGGCCGATCAGGTCCATGTCCGCCGAGATGACCGTACCGAGCATGAAATAGCCGCCGCCTGACACCGCGTCTCGATGGAGCACGATTGGCTCCGTGCCGCCGGGGACCTGGATCGAGCCGTAGGGGTAGCAGCTGTCGACGATATTCGATGGATCGGACCCCGCCCCAAACGGCTGCTTGCGCGGGACGAAGGCGAGTGGGCGTCCGCCGCGAAAGCGGTAGCCGATGCGGTCGGCCTCAGGCGCGACCTTCCAAATATCCTCGAAGAAATGGACGCCCGCTTCGTCGGTGATGCGATGCCAATAGAGGCCGGGCACGGCGCGCAATTCGGCCGACTTGCCCGGGAGGCGGCGCAGGTCGGCTGCGATGCTCCGCCCAGACTTTACGCCCGACGGCGCCGCGCCGAGCGACAGCGTGTCGCCCGCTTTCAACGGCCGACCCTCATGGCCGCCGAGCGCGCCGAGCGGATAGGTCGAGCGCGACCCGAGGACGACCGGCACATCGACGCCGCCGGAAAAGGCGATGTAGGCGCGGGCGCCGTGCTTGAGATAGCCGAAGGACAGCGTCTGTCCCGCCTTGACCGCAAAGGATGTCCAGCCCGGCTGCTCCGCGCCGTCGACCTTCGGCGGGATTTCGGCGCCGGTCACCGCGACGATGCAGTCGCGCGCAACGCGCACCTCCGGTCCCTGAAAGACGGCCTCCAGCACAGCCGCGCCTTCCGGATTGCCGACGAGCAGATTGGCGGCGGCAAGCGAATAGCGGTCCATGCCGCCGGATTCGGGAATGCCCAGGTGATAATAGCCCGGCCGGCCCAGATCCTGGACCGTGGTCGAGAGACCCGGCTTCACAAACTCAAGCGCCATGGAGCGCCCCCAGAATTTTGGCGTTGGTCGCCGCCGGATCGGCGTGGAACTCATCGAGGGAGAAATTGATCGGCCGGATCGGCGGGTCGAAGGTTCCCTTATCCACCTTTTCGACCGCCGCGTCATAACCGGCGCGGTCGACTGGCTTGAACTTCACGATGTCGCCTGGATTGAAAAAGATCATGAAGTCGCGGAGATAGGACACCTCCTGCTTCGGGTCATAGATTGGCATCGGCGTGATGCCGAACATCTGGTAGCCGCCGGCGCCGCGCACGGAATAGATACAGCCAAAGCAGCCGCCGTGTCCGACCGTGAGCTTTGGCGTGTCGGTGCGAGGGCGGAGATATTTCGGGACCTCGATCTGCTTCGCCCGCTCGACCATCTGGTACAAGAAGGGGAGGCCGGCGACGAAGCCGACCATCGAGACGAACCACGGCGCCCCGGAATGCGCCGCGATGAAACTCTCGATATCGCCATAGCCGTTGATCTTCGCCGCATATTCGAGGTCGGTCGATTCCGGCGCCTGATGCCGCTCGCGGAAGCGCATCAGCGTCTCGCGTGTCCAGGGATCGTTGTAATATACGGGGATTTCGACGATCCGCGTCTTGAGCGTCCCCTCGGACTTCTCCGCCCCCGATTCGAGGCGCTTGAGTTCGGCGAGCATGTCGTTGGGACTGATGACGTCCGGATCGAACCGGACCTGCAGCGAGGCGTTGGCGGGGCAGATTTCCGTCACGCCCTTGATCCGGCTCTCGCGCACGGCGTTGGTCATCGACAGCGACTTGAAAAAGGCTTCGAGCGACATTTCTTCGTCGACCTCGACGAAAACATGCTCGTCGCCGCCGAACGAATATCGTGTCTTCATGACCATGGCCCTCTTCCCCTCCTCTCAGGCCGCCTCGACAGGCGTCAACGGGCGCGACGCCAGCCAAGCCTCGAGCCAGCGCGTGTGCACCGCGCCGGCCTTCACCTCGTCGCTCTCGATGAGCGCGAGATGCAGCGCCCGCGTCGTCGGCACGCCCTCGATCGCCAGCCCATCAAGCGCCGAGCGCATGCGTTCGAGCGCCTGAGGTCGCGTCTCGCCGCCGACGATCAGCTTGCCGAGCAGGCTATCGTAGAAAGGCGGCACGACATAACCTTCGTAGAGCAGCGTGTCGAAGCGCACGCCCTCGCCTTGAGGGGTCGTGAGCGCCGTCACTTTGCCGGGGCCGGGCATGAAGTTTTTCGCCGGGTCCTCGGCGTTGATCCGCACTTCGACGGCGTGGCCGCGGATCACGATATCGGACTGGCGGTAGGGCAGCGGCTCGTCGCCCGCAATGCGCAGCATCGCCTGCACGAGATCGACGCCGGTGATCATTTCCGTCACCGGATGCTCCACCTGGATGCGCGTGTTCATCTCGATGAAAAAGAACTCGCCCGTCGTTTCGTCGTAGAGATATTCGAGCGTGCCAGCCCCCCGATAGTTGACGCTTTTCGCAAGCCGCACGGCGGAAGCGCAAAGCGCCTCGCGCGAAGCGGGCGTGAGGCAGGCGGCGGGCGCCTCTTCCCAGACTTTCTGGCGCCGGCGCTGCAGCGAACATTCGCGCTCGTAAAGATGGACCACATTCTCGCCGTCGCCGAGCACCTGCACCTCGATATGCCGGGCGCGGGCGACATAGCGCTCGAGATAAAGGCCATCGTCGCCAAACGCGGCGCGCGCTTCAGCGGCGGCTTCCGGAATTTGTTTCCGAAGCGCGTCCGGCGTCTCGGCGATGCGAATGCCGCGCCCGCCGCCGCCCGCAGCAGCCTTGATCATCAGCGGATAGCCGAGGCGATCGCCCGCCTCGAGCGCCGCCTCGACGCTGTCGATCCGCCCTTCGGAGCCAGGAACAATGCGGACATCCGCGCGCGCCGCCATCTCGCGCGCCGTGGCCTTGTCGCCCATGGCGCGGATCGTCTCCGGTCTCGGGCCCACGAAGATGAGCCCCGCCGCCTCGACCTTCTCGGCGAAATCCGCATTCTCGGCGAGAAAGCCATAACCCGGATGAACCGCGTCGGCGCCGCTGGCTATCGCCGCCGCCACGACCGCGTCCTTGTTCAGATAGGATTTGGCGGCGTGGGCCGGTCCAATCTCGACCGTCTCATCCGCAAGCCGAACGGCCAGCATGTCCCTGTCCGCGGCGCTCGCGGCCTGTACAGTCTTGATCCCGAGCGCCTTGGCCGCACGGATGATCCTGACCGCGATCTCGCCGCGATTGGCGATGAAGAGCTTTTTGATCGCCATGAGACCCGATCAGGCCTCAATATCGTAAAGCGGCTGGCCCGCCATGATCGGGTCTTCGTTCTCGACATGGAAGGCGACGAGCTTTCCTGGCTCCTCCGCCGTCACCGGCGTGAAGGTCTTCATCACCTCGATCAGACCGATCGTGTCGCCGACCGCCACCGCATCGCCTTCTCCCTTGAACGGCGGCTGGTCTGGCGAAGGCCGGCGATAGAACGTGCCTGGTATCGGAGCCTCGATCGTCTTGATCGCCATTGCCGAGTCCTTACCGCGAAAATCTTAGTGAACCGTGGCGCGCGCCGCGATGAAGCCTTCGTCGACCAGCCGATCGTGAACCGCCTTCGCGACGATGTCGGCGCCCGGCGTGTCGGAGTGGACGCAGATCGTCTCTGCGGCGACGCGCACCTCCTTGCCGCCGACCGAGCGCACGAGGCCCTGCCTGAGCGCCCGCACCGCCCGGTCCGCCGCAACCTCCGGCGCGACCGGCTCGTGCTCGCGGGTGATGATGAGCTTTCCGTCGTCCGCATAGTCGAGATCGACGTAGAACTCGCCGATGAAGCGATGGCCGCGCGTCTTATAGACGTGCTCGTGCTCCGTGTTGATCATGCCGAGGATGGGCGTCTTGAACACGTCCGCCGCGTCGCAAACAGCGTTGGCGACCTCGGGATCGCGAGCGGCCATGCCGTAGAGCGAGCCGTGCGGCTTGATATGGTGGAGCGTCATGCCCTCGGCTTCGAGAAAGCCCTTGAGCGCGCCGATCTGATAGATGAGGCAATTGGCGAGCTCGTCGCGGCCGATCTTCATCTCCCGCCGGCCGAAGCCCTGGCGGTCCGGCAAGGATGGATGCGCGCCCACCTTGACGTCATGCTTCTTCGCGAGCTGGACAGTCGCGCGCATGTGATTGAAGTCAGAGGCGTGGAAGCCGCACGCGACATTGGCGATATGGATCGAGGGCATGATGCGCTGGTCGTCGCCGAGGCGCCAAATTCCGTAGCTCTCGCCCATGTCGCAATTGAGTAGCGTCGTTTGATTCGACAACGTCACCGTTCTCTCCGTTTCGGTCAGCGTGTCACGGTGGCAAAGCCCGGCGATATTGTAAATCGGAAATATGATTTCCTTTCTGCTTCAGCACGAACGTCGAGAACGACCTCCGGATCAGCGCCTCGTCGAGTCCCTTGCAGATGAAGACGATCCGGGTGCGTCGATCGTCGGTCGGCCAGCTTGCGAGGTGGGTCGGCGCATGGACGAGCTGCTGGACGCCATTCACCGCGACGGGGGCGCTTTCTCCGGCAATGGCCAGGATTCCCTTCACCCGCAGAATCGCCTCTCCATGCCGGTTGAGGAGAGCCGACAGCCATAAGCCGAACGCCGTCCAGTCGATCGGCTCATCGAAGATGAAGGAAAAGGCCCGGATGTCGTCGCCGTGCCGGTTCAGGTCATGGGCGTGCGCGTGCGAATGCCCGTGATCGTGGCCGCGCGCCTGGGCGTGATCGTCGTCATCGATCCCGAGCCCGGCCTCCTCCTCGAACCAGCGCATCACCTCCCGGCTCTTGGTCGCGATGTCGAAAAGGTCGCGCCCGATCAGCTCCTCCGGATCGAGGTCCTCGTCCGCCGCGAACCGGATGGGGGCGGCGGGATTGAGGCGTCTGAGCCGCCCGACGAGATCGGCGGTGGCGGCAGAATTGGCGATGTCGGTCTTGGTCACGACCAATCGGTCCGCTACGGCGGCCTGCTTCAGCGATTCCGGTTGCCGGTCGAGATGGCCCATGCCGTTGACCGCGTCGACCGTCGTCACGACGAGGCCGAGCCGGTAGTGATGGCGTAACGCCGGCTCCGCGGTGATGGTGGTGAGGATCGGCAGCGGGTCGGCGAGGCCCGTGCTTTCGATCATGAGCCGCCGGTAAACCGGGATTTCGCCCCGAGCGCGCCGCGAGTGTAGCGACTTGATCGCGTCGCCGAGCTCGCCTCGGATCGTGCAGCATAGGCAACCCGACTGCATGAGCACGGTGTTTTCGTCGATGCGCCCGATGAGCTCGTGGTCGAGGCCGACCTCGCCGAATTCGTTGATCAGGACCGCCGTGTCGGCAAGCGCGGGCGAGGCCAGCATGCGCTTGAGCAGCGTCGTCTTGCCAGAGCCGAGGAAGCCCGAGATCAGGTTGACCGGCGTGAAGTCCGGGACATCCCTCGCCAAGGACTCATCCATTCATCGCCTCGCGCCGGTCCAGGATCTTGGGGTCGAGCGGGTCGAGCGGGCGACCGGCCAGGGCTTCGGCCGCCGGCCAGAGCGCGGCGAGGCTGTCGATGACCTGGGATTTCCCGGTCCGGCTGCGCAAGATGTAGAAGTCCGCCTGCCAGTCCTCGAGCGTGAGGCCGATGAGGCCGAGAATGGCGTTGGCCTCGGCGATCCGCCGCCTTCGCTCACGCCTCCGATCCGCCGGTTCCTGGCCGAGAACATAGACGCCCTCCCGTTTTACGGGCGCCGTCCAATGCTCCTTGCCCCCAAGAACGCCGCATAAAGCGCACATGCGCCAACTCCTCGATTACGGCCGAGACCGGCGCAACCGGCTCCAATGAAGGGCGCCGGCGCCGCCATTGCAAGTGCGGGGCGCGTGCGATAACGCCCGAAGCCTTCCCGTGACATTGATTTGAGTATGGCGTCCAAACGACAAAAGCTCGCCGCGTCCCTCCCCGCAATCCGCCGGCGGAGGAGCCTCAAGGTGCTCGGCACCTTCATTTCGCTCTTGGAGGCGGTGAGGGAGCGGGCGGCGGCCGACCTCGGCTTCGAC
Organism: uncultured Alphaproteobacteria bacterium; assembly: GCA_963696665.1. Classification (GTDB taxonomy): domain Bacteria; phylum Pseudomonadota; class Alphaproteobacteria; order Rhizobiales; family Beijerinckiaceae; genus Roseiarcus. Next base: position 100,632 of record CAVOLE010000005.1, on the reverse strand, counting down.
CTCGAATTCGAGGTGCTCAATTTCCAGGATTGCCAGCGCAAGGCGGCGCTCCACCCCAAATCCTACCACGTCTACGACCAGACCTTTCATAATCTGGCGATCGTTTGGTACTGGAGCGCGCTCCAGCCGCTCGACACTGAGCGGATCGCCCGCTGGGGCTCGGTTGGGCCTCTGACGCGGCTCGGCGGCGTCGACAAATACGCAAGCCGCGGCATCGGCGACGCGCCCGCGAACAGGCTCTACGTCCAGCCAGATAATTCGCTCGGCTCGGAGCCGACAAGGCATATCGCCATGCTGCCGACAGTCCACAATTTTGATTCTTTCGGCTACGACAAGCGCATTTTCGCCGGCGACCCATGGCCGCGCGAAAGCTGGGCCATGCTGTTCGACCCGCGCGCGAGAGGCCGGCTCGCGCTGGTGGACGAGCCTGCGATCGGACTCTTCGACGCGGCGCTCGCGGCCGAGGCGTCAGGCGCGGTGCGCTTCGAGAATATCGCCGACATGACGCCCGCGGAACTCGCGGGCCTATTCCGGTTCCTCCGCGCCCGGCTTGACGAAGGCTTCTTCGCGCGTTGCTGGAACACCAATGAGGAAGGCGCCCTCCTCTTGCGGCGCGGCGAGACGGCAATTCAGAGCATGTGGTCGCCGATCTATAACCAGCTCGGGCCGGTCTCGCCTTTCATACGCGAAGCCGCGCCCGAGGAAGGCTACCGCGCCTGGCATGGCGGCATGAGCATCGCGCGGCGCGTCTCGGGAGCGCATCTCGACATGGCGTACGAATATCTCGACTGGTGGCTCTCGGGCTGGGCGGGCGCGACCATGGCGCGGCAGGGCTATTACATCTCCGCGCCCGATGCGATCCGCACCTATCTCACCCCCGCTGAATGGGCCTATTGGTATGACGGCAAGGAGGCCGCGACCGACCTCGTCGGCGTCGACGGCAAGACCCTTGTCGTGCCGAAGGGCGCGAAGCGATCCGGCGGCAGCTATGTGGAGCGCGCGCGCCGCATCGCCATGTGGAATACGGCGATGGACGAGTACAATTACGCTTCCCGGCTCTGGTCGCGCTTTGTGGCCGACGTGAACCGGAAAATGCGATAAATCCGCGCCGGGCCCGGGTCGAAACGTCGAAACGCTACGAGCTTGTCGCTGCGGCTTTGAGAGCCAATATCGCGGCGGGGCGCCTGCCTGCCGGCCTTGTCTTGCTGGAAGGGCCGATCGCTGGTCTGCTCGGGACAAGCCGCGCCCCCGTTCAGGCCGCGCTCCGCATCCTCGAGCAGGAGGACCTTGTCCGCCGGTTCGAAGGGCGCGGCTATCTGGTGGGCGGTCCCAGCTCCACCGAGAAGCCCATTCGCACAGACCTTGCGAAGCTCGAACTGCGTGTGTCCGACGAGATCGACAGCGCCTTGCAAAATCGCGGCCTTTGGGAGCGCGTCTATGAGGAGGTCGAGACGGCGGTCGCCGCGTCGCTCGTTTTCGGCGATTTTCGCATCATCAAGTCGGAGCTCGGCGAATATTACGGGGTCAGCCGGACCGTCGTCCGCGACGTCCTTTCCCGCCTGCACGAACGGGGCCTCATCGCCAAGACGGCGAGTTCGCATTGGGTCGTCAACGCGCTGACCGCCCAATCCGTGCGGGAGCGATTCAAGTTGCGGGAGATCCTTGAGCCCGAGGCGCTCCGGCTCGCCGCCGAGACCACGGAATACGACAGGATCGCCGAGACGCTGGGCCAAGAACGCGAACGCGATCCGGCCGCGCAGGATGCTGGCGCATGGGCCGGACTCGACGAGGCGCTCATAATTCATTGCCTCATGCGTGCGCCCAATCGCCATCTCGTCGAGTTCATCGAGCAAAATCGCCTGCCGCTAGCGGCGGCCTCCCGGGCCCTCACGAAGCTCGGGCTTCCGGACGATGCGGTCGCGACGAGCGAGTATCTCATGCTTTTTGAGTTGATCGCGGGCCGAGCGATCGAGGCTGCGGCGACCTACTGGCGCAGTCATCTTTCGACGCTTGGCGAGAAAAATCTCGCAAGGCTGAAGATCGTGGCGGTCTTTCCCGACCCGCCTGTGGGCGTCCCCTATCTCACGCCGAGGGACGCCTGGGAAAGATGACTTTTGCGTACAATATTGGTTATGTATCGCACGTCTGATCAAGTTGCAATCACGTGTTGCGCAGAAAACAGGCGCGCTGCCTAAGGCGCTGAGAATTTGCCCCTGAGCGAATGAATTGGGTTGCATACACTAGCCATTTTTGCTTTGATCGATCCTACGCAAGAGACCCAACGGAACGAGAGCCGCTGATCGGTTTCGTCAAGTCCTGGGCCGCCACTCGAACAGAGCAAGAGGCCGTGGCCGAAGTTCCCGTCCTGACACTGGAAGGCTTAACTAGAGTTTTTGGCGGGCGCGCGGCGCTCGACTCCGTTTCCTTCTCCATCAATTCCGGAGAGTACGTTTCTCTGCTCGGACCGAGCGGCTCGGGCAAAACGGTGCTTTTGCGCGCGATCGCCGGTTTCGAGCCCTTGCAAGGCGGGCGCGTGCTGTTGAAAGGCGAGGACGTCACCGACCGGCCCCCTTATCTCCGCGGCGTCGGTTTCGTGTTCCAGAACTTCGCGCTGTTCCCGCATCTTTCCGTCTTCGACAATGTCGCCTTCGGGTTGCGCAACGGAGCGCAGCCGATCGAGCGACAGCGAAGCTCGCTCGCGCACGCTCGACATGCTCGATCTCGTCGGCCTCAAGGGTCTCGAGGACCGCGGCGTTCACCAGATCTCTGGCGGCCAGAAGCAGCGCGTGGCGCTCGCGCGCACGCTGGTGATCAAGCCGAGGCTCGTGCTCCTTGACGAGCCCTTGGGGGCGCTCGACGCCAATCTGCGTCTCAGGATGCGCGCGGAGCTTCGGCGCATTCGGGAGCAGCTCGCCATTCCGTTCCTTCACGTGACCGGAAGCGAGACCGAGGCGCTGGCGATGGGCGACCGCCTCATCGTGCTCGACAAAGGGCGTGTCCTCCAGTTCGGCAGGCCGAGCGAGATCTACGACCGCCCGGCGAACCCGCTCGTTGCGCGCTTCCTGAACTGCTACAATGTGTTCGACGGCGCGATCGAAGGCCAGGGGTTCCGCACGCCTTACGGCAAGTTCTCACTCGGGCCGCGAGTGGCCTGTCCGCAGCCCGCCTATGCGGTGCGCTACGATCGGATTCGGCCGAACGGCGAAGGGCCCGGTCTCTCGGCCGCCTATGTCGCGAGCGAATATCTCGGCTCGACGATCGTGCATTTCTTCGAGGCCCGCGATGGAAAGGTCGTCGAAGTTGAGCATCACTTGAGCAACGGCCCGCCCAATTCCTTTTCGCCCGGTGAGACCTATCGTCTGGCGTGGAGCGCCGACGACGGCATCGCATTCGGCTGAGAGCTTATGACAACGACCGACCTTCCCGCTTCGGCCGTCGAAACGGCGCCCTCGAAATCATCGAGGGACGCCGGCGGCTATCTCCTGATCGCGCCGGCCGTCGTCTGGATGACGCTGTTCCTCGTCGTTCCCATGGCGATGATTGTCTACGTGTCGTTCTGGACGCAGACGACCTTCAAGATCGAGAGCACGCTGACGCTCGCGAGCTGGCGGACCTTCTTTTCTTCCGACACTTATCTGACCTCGCTCTGGACGACGATCCGGATCTGGCTGACGGTGCTGCTCATGACCTTCGTGGTCGGCTATCCGACCGCCTTGTTCGTCGGCCTGTTCGTGAAGAACAAGACCGTCCAGACGACCCTCCTGGTCCTGTGCGTCATACCTTTCTGGACCTCGTTCCTGATCCGGGTTCTCGCCTGGCGTCCGATGCTCGGCAGGGAAGGGGCGATCAACATCCTGCTTATGAAGGCGGGGATCATCCACCAGCCGATTGAGGCGCTGCTGTTCACCGATCTTTCGGTGGTGATCGGCATGACGCAGATCTACGTCGTCTTCATGGTCGGGCCGATCGCCTTCATGCTCGGCCGCATAGACCCGAACATCCTCGAAGCGGCGCGCGATCTTGGCGCCGACTTCTGGCGCGTGCTGCGCAAGATCATCTTCCCGCTCAGCCTGCCCGGCGTCGTGGTCGGGGCGATGTTTGTCAGCGTCATGGTGCTTGGAGAATTCGCGACGAGCGCCGCGCTCTCGGGCCGCAAAGTCAATCTGCTCGGCAACATTATCGTGACGGAGGTCGGCTCGCTCAAATGGGCGCTCGCTTCCGTTGTCGGCGTCATCCTGACCATCATCATGGCGATCGTGATCGCAGGCCTCCTGCGCATCGTCGACCTGAAGAAGGAGCTTTGAGAGCCATGGAGTCCCGGCTCCTCAAGCCCATTCTCGCCGTCTATGTCGGGCTCTTCCTTCTGTTCCTCTATGGGCCGTTCATCGTGCTCGGCATCCTGTCCTTCCAAAAGGGTCCGGAGGGCGGCCCGCACTTCCCGATCGAGGAATGGTCGCTCTTCTGGTACAAACACATCCTCGGCCTCGCCCCGCCATCGCGCGTGGCCCCATTGCCGATCGGCATTTCGCTCGTACGCTCCCTGACCTTGGCCTTCATGACGATGGTCACCTCGACCGTCCTTGGCGTCATGGCCGCTCAGGCCTTCCGCCGCAATTTTCGCGGCCGCGACTTTGTCTTCTATCTGATCGTGCTTGGAATGATCGTTCCCGGCGTGCTCGTCGGCCTCGGCTCCGCCCTCGTCGCCACCACGACGGGGATCGAGCGCCACTGGTACACGACTGCTTTCGCGACGCACGTCGTCTACACGCTGCCGTTCTGTTTCCTCGTCATGTTGGCGATCTTCAACCGGTTTGACGGTTCGGTGGAGGAGGCGGCCTGGTCGCTTGGCGTTTCGCCGGCGACGACCTTTAGGAAGATCACGTTTCCGCTGATCTTTCCCGGCGTCCTTTCGGCGATGCTGTTCGCCTTCACGCTCTCCTATGACGAATTCCCGCGAACCTTGTTTTCCTCCGGCCGCGAGCAGACGCTGCCGCTCGCGATCTATTCGACCTTTGCAGTCGAGATACACCCCAATCTCTTCGCCTTCGGCGTGCTGACGACTTTGTTTTCCTTCGCGCTGCTCGCCGTCTACGCGATCCTGATGTCGCTCAGCATGCGGCGCGCCCGCCGCATCGCGATCCAGGAGGCTGTGTGATGAAGAGCGCCGTGGTCACTGGCGCGGGCTCCGGAATTGGGCGCGCATGCGCCCTGCGTCTCGCCGCGGACGGCTATGGCGTTACGGTCAACGACCTCAATTCCAAGCCGGCGCAGACTGTCGCAGCGGAGATCAAGGCGAGCGGCGGAAAGGCGATTTCCGCGGCGGGCGACGTGTCGCGCGAAGCCGACGTCGATTCGATCGCCTCGGCCGCGCGAAGCGCCTTTGGCGATCCCACCCATCTCGTCAACAACGCCGGCTATGCGCACCAAGCCCTGTTCGTCGACCTGACGCCGGCCGACTTCGACCGCATGTTCGCCGTCCATGTCCGAGGCGTGTTCTTGATGACCAAGGCGTTTCTGCCGGCCATGCTCTCACGCAAGTCCGGCGTCATCGTCAACATGGCGTCACAGCTCGGGCAGATCGGCGGCGTCGAGCTCGTCCATTACAGCGCTGCGAAGGCCGCAATCATCGGCCTGACCAAATCGCTTGCGCGCGAGGTGAGCGCGCTTGGCGTCCGTGTCAACGCCGTCGCACCCGGCCCGATCAACACCCCGCTCGTGCGGGCGCTTTCCGAGGATTGGCGCAAGGCCAAGGCAAGGGAGCTGCCGCTCGGGCGCTTCGGCGAGCCGGAGGAGGTTGCCGCGGCGGTGGCTTTCCTTTGCTCCGATGAGGCGAGCCTGTTTGTCGGCCAGACCATAGGCCCCAATTCCGGAGACGTGATGCTGTGAGCAAGACTGTTCTTATCACCGGGGCCGGCATCGGCATCGGCCGGGCGACCGCCAAGGCCTTCGCGAAGGCTGGATATAGTGTCGTGGCGACCGACGTCCTGGAAAAGGAAGGCATGAGGGTCGTCGACGAGATCGCACGCGGGGGTGGAAAGGCCGAGTTTCACAAGCTGGACGTCCGCTCGACAGAGGCTGCCGACGCCGTCGTCGCAGCGGCGGAAAAGAAATACGGCGGCATCGACGCGATCGTCGCCAATGCCGGCATCGCCCACCGCGTCCCACTCGCCAAGCTCGACGATGAGAAGTGGGACCATACGTTGGAGATCGACCTCAAGGGCGTCTTCCGCGTCGTCCGCCCTGCGGTCGCGGGCATGCGGGCGCGCAAGGCCGGCGCGATTGTGTGCCTCTCCTCCATCATGGGCGTCGCCTACGGCTGGGACGAGCATGTCCACTATTCCTCGGCGAAGGCCGGCGTCGTCGGCCTCGTGCGCGGGCTCGCGGTCGAGCTCGCGAAGGACGGCGTCCGGGTGAACGGCGTCGCCCCCGGTTACATCCGGACCGCGCAACTCCTGAGCGAAGAGCACTCGCTCGGACCCAAAGGGGCCGAAGCCGCGGGCGCTTTCATTCCCATGGGCCGAATTGGCGAACCCGAAGAGATCGCGGACGTGATTGTGTTTCTGGCGTCGGACGGCGCCCGCTACATGACAGGACAGGTGGTGGTGGTGGATGGCGGATTGCTTGTCGGAAGGTATTGAATCCGAGGGCGTCGCCAGGAAGGTGAGGAGGAGGTGTAATGGATAGATTTGAGGTGTCACGCCGCGCTTTCATGAAGGGCGCCGCTGGCGGGGTCGCGGTCTCCGCGATCGGCGCGCCGTTCGGAGCACAGCAGGCCTTCGCGGCAGGTCTTGCGGACGAGGAACTGCGGACCGTCGGGCTTTCCGTAACGGTGCAGGAGCGCATTCTCCAGGACTTCAAGAAGAGGTCCGGGGTGAAGGCGGTCTCGGGCAAGGGCGCGATCTTCCCGGACACGCAGACGGAGCTGCTCTCCGGCTCGACGGCCTATGATTGCTGGGAGACGATCGGCGAGCGCCTGCCGGCGGTTATCGCCACCAACAAGATCGAGCCGATTCCGACCTCTGCGCTCAAGAACTGGACCGACATCCGCGACACTTTCACCAAGCCCTATCCCAAGTGGCCGCGGAAAGCGCAGATCGTCGGGCAGATCTGGACGGACGACAAGGAAACCACCCTCTGGATGGTCCCGACCGTCTACAACTACGATTCGATTGGTTATCGTCCGGACCTCGTGACCGCGGAAGAGGCCAACACCTGGACCGCGATCTTCGACGACAAGTTCAAGGGCAAGTCGGGCCTCAACGTCGACCCGCTGATCGCCTTCGGCCAGGCGGTGCTGGCGATGAATTCGCTCAAGCTCCTCGACGTGCCGAACCCGGGCAATCCGGACAAGAAGGCGATCGACGAAGCCTCGAAGTTTCTCGTCTCGAAGAAGAAGGGCGGCCAGTTCCGCGCGCTCTGGGGCGATTTCGGCGAGCTCGTCAACCTCTTGGCCTCGGGCGAAATGGTGATCGCGGACGCGTGGCAGCCCGCGGTGATGGCGGTCAAGGCGCAAGGCACGCCCTGTTCCTACGCCGTGCCGAAGGAGGGCTATCGCGCCTGGGCGATCGGCGTCTCGGAGATCACCGGCACCCCGAACAAGGATGCGGTGACTGCTTACGCCGACTACTGGCTGTCCGGGCCGCCCTCCATTATGGTCTCCGAGCAGGGCTATTACTCGCCCACGGAGAACATCAAGAAGATCATGGATCCGGCGAGGTACGCCTTCTGGTACGAGGGCAAGCCCTGGTCTCTCCCGCCGGAGCGCGGCATCAAGGAGGGCGACCTGCGCGACGGCGGATCGCTCGCTACGCGCGCTGCGCATGTCGCGTACTGGCATCAGTGGCCGGACGAGTACGACTATCTGATGCAGAAGTGGGATGAATTCCTCAGCGCATGAGGACTTAAGTCCGGGTCTTGGCTTCTCTCAGCGACTTCGCGAAGCGGGGGGAGCCGGAACGATCGTTAAGGCGAAAGTCGCGTGAGCTACGACCTCGAACTCATCAGCGTCGGGAAGGTTTATGAGGGCGGGACTCCCGCCGTCATAGACTTCAACCTGAGCGTCGCCAAGGGCGAGTTCATCGCCTTCTTAGGTCCCTCCGGCTGTGGCAAGACAACCACCTTGCGCATGATCGCCGGATTCGAGTTGATCACCTCCGGCGACATCTTCATCCGCGGTAGCCAAGTCAACGACATGCCGCCCGAGCGGCGCCCGACCGCGATGATCTTTCAGAGCTACGCGCTCTTCCCCCACATGACGGTGCGGCAGAACGTGCGCTTCGGCCTCGACGTGAAGAAGATGGCGAAACGGGAGCGCGACGCCAAGGTCGAGAGCATCCTCGAGAAGCTCGGGATTGCCGACGTCGGCGACGTCCGCCCCGATCGCCTGTCGAGCGGCCAGAAGCAGCGCATCGCGCTCGCCCGCGCGCTGGTGGTCGAACCCGACATCTTGCTGCTTGACGAGCCGCTCGGCGCGCTCGACGCCAATCTTCGCAAGAGCATCCAGAACGAGCTCAAGCTGCTTCAGCGGCGCCTCGGCGTCACCTTTGTCTTCGTGACGCACGCTCAGTCCGAGGCCCTCGCGCTATCCGATCGCATCGTCGTGATGAACGCCGGCCGTGTCGAGCAGATCAGCGCGCCATACGAACTCTACACAAGGCCGAAGACGCTGTTCGTGGCCAAATTCATCGGACGCAATGCGCTCATTCCCGGCCAAGCGATCGCGGCCGTCGAAGGGGGCATGATGCTCGATACGGTTTTCGGGCAGCTCGCCGGCGCATGCTTAGGAGAAAGCATCAGTGTCGGACAAAAGGCGAGTCTCGCGGTCCCTGCTGAAGCGATCGACGTGCTGCCGCTTTCGACCTCGCTTAAGCAGATCGTCGCCGGCTACGGCGGCAATCCGGTCCGGGCGAAGATCGGAGCAATCCAGCAGGTCGGCCACATCGTCCAGATCGCCGCAGCGATCGGCGCATCCGAGCCTATCCAGGTCGAGGGTCACGCGGACAAATACGCAGGCCGGTACGCCTGCGGCGACGATGTGCTGCTGGCGTGGCGCCGCGATGCGGCGACGCTGATCTCGCACTGAGCGCACGGGATGTTTGCCGGATCAAAGCTTGCCGTATCAAGGCCGCCCGCCACCGCCGCTCGCCTCGGCGCCGGCTTGCGCGCGGGAAAGATCGACGCCTGCGACCTGATCGAGGAGATGCTCGCGGCCATCGCCCGTTATCCCGACAAGGCGATCTTCACCGAAGTGACCGCGGAGCGCGCGCGGCGCGAGGCGTTGGCCGCCAGGGCCCGCCTGAGGGCGGGAAAGGCGCTCAGCCCGCTCGACGGCGTCCCATGCGCGTGGAAGGATCTGTTCGACGTTGAAGGACGCGTCACCACTGCCGGCTCGCGCGTGCTCGCGAGCGATCCGCCAGCCAAGGAGGATGCGGCGCTTGTCAAGGCGGGCGGGCGCGCCGGCCTTGTCATGGTCGGCCTCGTCAACATGACCGAGTTCGCCTATTCGGGCATCGGCCTCAATCCGCATTTCGGCACGCCCCGCAATCCGCGTGACCCGAACATTGCGCGCTCGCCGGGCGGATCGTCGTCCGGCTCCGGCGCGGTTGTCGCGGCGGGCTTAACCCCGCTCGCCATCGGCACCGACACCGGCGGCTCCGTGCGCGTGCCCGCGAGCTTTAATGGCGTTGTCGGCTACAAGTCGTCCACCGGACATTTCCCGATGGAGGGCGTCTTCCCGCTGTCGCGCACGCTCGACACTCTCGGGCCGCTCGCGCGCACCGTCGAAGATTGCGTCCTCGCTGACGCGGCTCTGCGCGGCGAGGAGCCAGTGAAAGCGCATGCTGCGCCGATCCGAGACCTCAAGATCTTCGTGCCGGAGACGATTGTCCTCGATGACTGCCAGGAGGCGGTGCTGGCGAATTTCGAAGCGGCGATGGCGCGGCTCGCAGCGCAGGGAGCGAAAGTCGAGCGCGGGCCCATGCCGGAGCTTGCCGCGATTCCCGAGCTCATCGCGAGCCATGGAAGCTTGCTTGGCCTCGAAGCGCTGCACGTTCACAAGGCGCGCGTAAACGGGCCTGACGCCGAGCGGATGGACAGGCGGGTCGTCGCCCGCATCCGTCTCGCAGAGTTGATGACAGGGCTCGACCTGGTTGAGATCTTGGAGACGCGAAAGCGGCTCATCGGGCAAGCGAACGCTCGCGTTGGAGACCGCATCGTCGCGTTTCCAACGACACCGCATGTTGCAATGCCGATAGCGCCGCTCGAAGCGGACGATGCGGTGTTCGCTCGCGAGAATCTCGAAGACGCTGCGCAACACTTCGCTCGGCAATTTCCTCGACTGGTGCGGCGTCGCAATCCCAAGCGGCGTCGATGCAGAGGGCATGCCGACAAGCTTTTTGCTTTCGGCGACGCATGGTCGAGACACGGCTCTCCTGTCAGCCGCCTTTTCCGCCGAGCCGTTTATCCGCCCTGCCATATAGAGCCATGTCCGAAGCGTTCCCTATTCCCTACTCGCCCATATGTTTTGCGAGCCATACGCTTTCCAGGCGCGCCCGCTCTCGCGCTCCACGCGAGCGGGGCGCCCTTCGACCGAAGATATATGTCCAGTCATCGCTTGATTGCGGGCTGGCCGGCCGTCGCGCTGGCGGACCGACGATGGCCAACAACCTGGTGAGGAGACGAAAATGGGCAAGACGATACTCTGTGGTTTTGGCGTCGACGTTGACGCGGTTGCAGGCTGGCTCGGCTCCTATGGCGGCGAAGACAGCCCAGACGACATTTCCCGCGGCCTGTTCGCGGGCGAGATCGGCTCGCCACGCCTGGTCAAGCTGTTCGACCGGCTGGGAATCAAGACAACCTGGTTCATCCCCGGCCACTCGATCGAAACCTTTCCTGAGCAGATGAAATTGGTCGCTGACGCCGGTCATGAGATCGGCATTCACGGCTATAGCCACGAGAACCCGATCGAGATGACCCGCGAGCAGGAGAGCTACATTCTCGACAAATGCATCGAGCTTGTCGGCAAGCTCTCCGGCAGGACGCCGACCGGCTACGTCGCGCCGTGGTGGGAGTTCTCCAATGTCAGCAATGAGCTTCTGCTCGAGCGCGGCATCAAATACGACCACTCGCTGATGCATAACGACCATCAGCCCTATTACGTGCGCGTCGGCGATAGCTGGACGAAGATCGACTATTCCAAGCATCCCTCAGCTTGGATGACGCCGCTCAAGCGCGGTCATGAGACGGATCTGATCGAGATTCCGGCGAGCTGGTATCTCGACGACCTGCCGCCGATGATGTTCATCAAAAAGGCGCCGAACAGCCACGGCTTCGTGAATCCGCGCGACATCGAGCAGATGTGGAGAGACCAGTTCGACTGGGTTTATCGCGAATACGACTACGCCGTCTTCCCGATGACGATCCATCCCGACGTGTCGGGCCGCCCGCACGTATTGATGATCCTCGAGCGGCTTTACCACCACATGATCGCGCAGCCGGGCGTCAAGTTCGTCACGATGAACGAGATGGCGGACGACTTCGCCAAGCGTTTCCCTCGCAAGAAGTGAGTTGAGCCGCGCCCGCCGACAGGCCGGCTGAAGGATTCGGAGAAGCCTTCCGATCCGCGCGGCCTGCCTCGCGCGGAAACAGAAGTGTGTCGCCAAGGAGACAACGACGATGACCCGCATTATCGATCTTTCGCTCATGATCGAAGACAACATGCCCGCGCACAAGCTTTTCCAGCGGCCGATGTATCTCGAGCATCTGACCCACGAGAGCTCGAAAGCGCAGAATCTTGGCGTGCCGGGCGATCCGATGACGTTTCAGACGAACTTCATCGGCATGCTCGACCATGTCGGCACGCATGTCGACGCTTTCCGCCACGTCAATCCCAAAGGGCTGTCGGTCGACCAGATGCCGCTCGATCTCTTCATGGGCAAGGCGGTCTGCTTCGACCTGCGACACATTCCCGATCTCGGCGACATCTCGGCCGCCGACATGGAAGCGGCGGAAGCGAAGGCGAAGGTCAAGGTGGACGGCCACATCGTCCTCATGTGCACCGGCTTCCACAAGCGCAACTACCCCACGCTTGACAGCGTGTGGAAGAATCCGCTCCTCACCGTTGAGGCGACGCACTGGCTCCACGAGCGCGGCTCGCGCATGCATGGCGTCGAAGGGCCGTCCACCGACAAGCCGACCGACAATATTTTCGCCCAGCACCGTCTCTGCCGCGACCTCGGCATCTCGCACTGGGAATGGCTCGTCAATCTCGAAGAGTTGCTCGACAAGGGCGAGTTCCAGTTCTTCGGCGTTCCGCTGAAGTTCAAGGGCGGCTCAGGCTCTCCGGTGCGCGCCTTCGCCCTTGTCAGCGATTAACCCGGTGGCGGGCGAGTTCGGCGCTCTCACCGCGCGCGAGACGGCAAGGCTCATCGGGCTGAAGGAGCTGTCGCCGGTCGAGCTCGTTCGCAGCGCGCTCGATCGCGCCGAGGCGACGCAGAGCACGCTCAACGCCTTTACCGTGCTTCGTCGCGAGGAGGCGCTGAAAGAGGCGCGCGCGGCCGAGGAGGCGGTGATGCGTGGCGAGCCGCTCAGGACGCTGCACGGCCTGCCCTTCTCGGCGAAGGACCTGATCTCGGTCGCTGGCCTCACTTACGCTTCCGGCTCGCGGGCGATGGAGGGCAATATCGGCAAGGTCGATGCGCCTTCTGTCGAGCGCGCCCAAGCGGCGGGCGCGATCCTGATCGGCAAGACGACGACAAGCGAGTTTGGCTGCAAGCCGGTCGGCGATTCGCCGCTGACCGGGGTCACCCGCAATCCGCTCGACCTCTCGCTCACGCCGGGCGGATCGAGCGCCGGCTGCGCCGCATCCGTCGCGGCCGGGATCACGCCTTTCGGACTCGGCACCGACGGCGGAGGCTCGATCCGCATCCCCGCGGCCTTCACCGGAACCTTCGGCTTCAAAGCGAATTTCGGCCGCGTGCCGGTGTGGCCGGCCTCCGCGACGCCGACGCTCGCGCATGTCTGCGCGCTCGCCCGCAACGTCCGCGACGCGGCCCTTCTGCTTCATGCGGTTGCGGGCTACGACCCGCGCGATCCCGCCTCCATCGCCGGGCCTGTCCCCGATTTCCTGGCCGCCTGCGAAGCGCCGCTTGGGGGCTTGAAGATCGCCTGGAGCCCGACGCTCGGCTACGCGAAGCCCGACCCAGAGATCGTCGAGATCTGCGGCCGCGCCGCGCGTCTTCTCGAGCGCGCCGGCTGCATGGTCGAGGAGGTCGAGCGCGTTTTCGCCGCCGACCCGGAGGATTTGTGGGCCGCCGAATTCTACGCCGGCGTCGGCACGCGGCTGAGGCCCATCCTCGAAACGCGGCGGGACCTGCTTGACCCTGCGGTCGCGGACATTCTCGACGCGGCCCTGAAGCAGGAGATGCGCGCCTATTACGACACTGTCTTCCGGCGCTACGCGCTGCGCGACGAGATGGTCGCCTTTTTCAGTCGCTACGACGCGCTCATAAGCCCCACTCTGCCCGTCTCAGCGCTCGAGGCGGGCCGCAACATCCCAGAAGGGCTCGAGGATCGGAGTCTCGTGTCGTGGGTCTACTACACCTATCCGTTCAACCTCACCGGCCAGCCCGCGGCGTCGCTGCCTGCGGGGCGTTCCGCCCGCGGCCTGCCGGTCGGCCTCCAGATCGTCACGCCGCGCAACGATGAGGAGGGAGCGCTCCGGATCGCCGCGTGGCTCGAGCGCGAACTCGCCAATTCGCCAGTAGAGTAAGGTTGCCGCCGCGCATGAAATTGGTCTCGCTAGATCAGTCCCGCTTTGTCCGCCACCGAGGCAGCCTGAATGCGATTAGCCACGTTCAGCGCTTTGAAGATGGCGGTCACGTGGACTTTGACGGTCTTTTGGGAGACCCCGAGCGTCCGACCGATTTCCTTGTTCGAACGCCCCTCGCAAAGCAACCGCAGCACATCGATTTGTCGGCTGGTCAAGCTCACCCCGCTTTTCGGGAAGCCATGGTCGGCAGCCTGGTCGCGCGTGGACGCTGCGTCCAGAGCCAATAGGGTCGGTACATAAACATTGCCGGCGAGCACGAACTGCACCGCCGCGAGGATGGTTCGCGGCGGCGCGGATTTGGGGATATAGCCAAGGGCGCCGGACGCCAGCGCGCGGCGCACGTCGCGCGGGTCTTCGGACGAAGACAGGACGACGACCGGAAGCTGAGGCTGCAGCCTGCCGAATTCATGAAGCGCCGCGAATCCGTCGCTCCCCGGCATCGCCAGATCGAGAATGACGACGTCGAGATCGGGATGAACATCGGCTAGGCTGAGCCCTTGCGAAACCCCCTCGGCCAGCAACACAGCAACCTCCGGCCCCAACTGCCGCAGCAACGCGGCGAGGCCGTCCCGCACGACCGGATGGTCGTCAATGATCAAGAGCTTCATGGACCGATTGTCGACCACGTTCTCCTCGCCGCACAAGATTGGCCTAAAGGCCTAGGTCCCGTCTTAGGCCTTCGGGTCAATCGACGGCGTCCAGCCTCGCGTCCCGAAAGTTTCAACTGCCGACGCACGTGCTATAGAATAGCTTACGCCTCCCTGCCCAGGAACCCCCGTGCCGAACGCTGCCGCGGTCGAATCCGCTCAACTCGAACCCATGGTGCGAAACTCGCCGGTTGGCGCGGCGAGCGCATTGGTGGGGGGCGGCATCATGATCGCCGCCGTCGCTTACGAGGACGGCTTCCTAAGTCTTGGTTTGGCGCTTTGGTACGGGCTCCTGGTTGTGACTTATGCCGGCCAAGTCGGACTTGCCCTTCTGCTCCGCGAGCGCGCGAGCCCTGGCCTTAACACGCGCGCTGGGCTCGCGTTGTTCACTGCTATTGGTCTGGTCGAAGGCCTGGTCTGGAGTATCGGGATCGTCGGCGTCAGCGCGACACGGCCGATCGAGCAGGAACTCACCGTTCTCTTGCTCGGCGCCGGCGTCGCAGCCGGAGCGGCGCTTAGCTTCGGCTTCCACATGCCAACCTTCCTGTGCCGGTTCCTGGGCGCGACCATCCCATACGTCTTTTGGGCGATCCTTCAGGGCGATGGGCTTCATCTGATGCTGGCGCTCACCGTGCTCGTCTACTCGGTTTCGAGCATCCAGCTGACGCTCGGTTTCAACAAAAACTTCATACTCAACTCGCGCCTCACGCTCGAAAACCTAAATTTGGTCCGCGAGCTTCCGCATTCAAAAAGAGGCCGCAGAACAGGCCAATATCGCCAAATCAAAGTTCATCGCCACTGCGAGTCACGATTTGCGGCAGCCGGTTCACGCCCTCGGACTGCTCGCGGGCGCCTTGCAAGGCCACTCGATGAACGAGGAGATGCGCCGTCTCGTCGAGCAGATCGGCGGTTCGGTCACCGCTATGGATGGCCTGTTCAACTCGCTGCTCGACATCTCTCGACTCGACGCCGGCGTGGTGGAGACCCGGATTGAAGACTTTCCGATTGAGCCGCTCCTGGAGCGTGTCTGTCGCGACTGGCTCGCAGAGGCCGAGGCCAAGGGTCTGAGGCTCATTTGGAGCCGATGCTCGGCGATTGTGCGCACCGATCCTTTCCTCTTGGAGCGCATCCTGCGAAACTTTGTTTCCAACGCTGTTCGCTATACGGATCGCGGACGCATCGTGGTGGGTTGTCGTCGCGGGAATAGGCTTCGCGTCGAGGTGTGGGACACCGGACGCGGCATCCCGCTCGACCAACAACGCGAAGTCTTCCGCGAGTTCTTTCAATTGGGCAATCTTGAGCGCGACCGCGCGAAGGGGCTTGGTCTCGGGCTCGCGATTGTCGACCGGCTCGCGAAGCTGCTTGATTGCCCTGTCACGCTGCGCTCCACACCCGGAAAGGGGTCTGTGTTCAAGATCAGCGTCGCGCTGGCTGGAAGACAGCGTCTCAGCGCGCCGAGCCCTCAGAGGGCGCCAATGTTCGCAATGCCTAGCGGGCTGATCCTGGTCATCGATGACGACCCGGTCATTCAGAGCGCGATGCAGAGCTTGTTGTCGAGTTGGGGGCATGATGTGATCGTGGCGGGCTCCGGCGCCGAAATGCTGGATCGCGTCGCGACAGGCTCGCGCCGGCCGGATCTCATCGTCTGCGACTATCGGCTGCGGGATGGCGAGAACGGTATCGGCGTGATCAAACGCCTTCAGTCCAATTATAGCGAGCGCGTCCCGGCCGTGCTGATCACTGGCGATACGGCCTCGGATCGCCTCAAGGAGGCGCAGGAGAGCGGCCTCATCCTGCTGCACAAACCCGTGGCCGAGATCAAGCTCAGGGCGACGGTCGGCAACCTGATGCGCGCCCACGTTTCGTGAAGCGACGTTGAGCGGTGGTTGCGCAGGTCGGAAGCGTGAGAGCCCGTCGCTTTGATCGACATCGAGCCTTCGCTGAGGCGGCGTCCTAGGACTGGACTAGGCCCTCTGGCCCAATTTACTGAGGCGAAATTACCTGCAACCCTTGTTTTTGGCGATGCTAAAGCCACGGACGGGCCGGAGGCCCAAAAACTGGGGAACGCGCAACATGATGATCCGAACTGTATTTAGATCGACGCTCGCTGCAGCCGGCGTTCTTGCCTTTGCCTGCGTCGCTCAAGCCAGCATCATACCGACCGGCTCGACGCTGAATTTATATTTGACCAACTTCGCCGGATGCGCCGACGCGGAGTGCACGTCAAACCTGACATTCGGCTCGACAAACACGATCAACAACGGCGCCGTCACGGAAACGACTTCGGAGGTGTCCACCGGGCCCACCGGAGCGTGGGATATCTTCTCCTTCACAACAACCGATGGGTCTCCGATTGCCGGAGATATTAATGGCAATTGGCAAATCGAGATGGACTACACGCTGAGCGCGGCAGTCAATTTCGATCAGGTCGTTAATCAGTGGGTCGTTGGAGGCAGCCCAGTAACGCCGACGGGCAGCATCGGCGGTATCTGCTGCGCATCAAGTACAAATCCGATCCTGCCGGGTGGCGGTTTCTACAACTCCGGCTTCAGTGGCGCGCTCCCTGCAGGGCTTTTCACGAGCTGGGACCAGATTTTCGTCGATCCGTATAGCTTTGTTACGAGCGGCGGCATCCCGACAGACGCTGACGAGTTCCAGTTTGCGCTGCACTTCACTCTCCAGTCCCCTGTGCCGGAGCCTTCGACTTGGGCGCTGATGCTGCTTGGTTTCGCTGGGCTAGGCGCAATAGGCTTTAGGCGGCGGCGCGGAGCGCCAGGACGCGCGACGGCCAGCGCCTAATTCGGCCTCCCCGGGACACGGGATCACGTCTGTCATGGACGTGATCCCTTGCCTGTCCTGCCTTTTTCGCGATGCCCCGCGCTGTGACGCCGCCGCCCGCGTTACGGCCTCGATGCCATCACCAACGCCGGCCGCGGCGCCACTTCTTAGAACAAAGAGCAAACCTCGGCGCGCTATGGGCGAATAGTTCCGGCCTCGTGGCTCGCGCGACGCGTTCTCCAAGGCCAAGCTCAGCCAGTTGCCTTGCATGCGGTCTAACAGGTTGATTTTAAAGGTCTGGTGGGGGAGGTAGGACTTGAACCTACGAAGGCTTAGCCAGCGGATTTACAGTCCGCCCCCTTTGCCGCTCGGGACACTCCCCCGCATCCATGAGGATCAACGCTCGCGGGACGAAAACGCCCCGGGCTCGGCCCGAGGCGGATCGTGGCTTATGTTGCGGGAGCGCATAGCCTGTCAACTGGAAATATGCCGCTCATCGAACAGCGCAAAATGGCGCGGACGTTGGCTCTTCGGCGTCGGCGCGCGACCACCTCCTGATCCATTCGTCGGTCGCCGATCAATAAGGCGCGCCGTTCTTATGCGCCATCCGCCGCTTGCCGTCGACGGTCACCACTGCGAGATCATCGTCGGGGTAGCTGACCGCGTCTCCGGCGGTCCGATCGCCGATTTCGAGATAGACGACGTCCTCCTCCGTCTCGTTGATGAGGCAATGGGCGTCGCCGGTTCCAGCCTTGAACCCGGCGCACATGCCGGGGTTCAGAGGCGTCCGGCCCGCGTCGGTGAGCAAGGTCGGGCGCCCTTCGAGGATATGGACGAACTCGTCCTGCTTCGTGTGCGCGTGGCGCAGGGCCGAGCAGCCGCCGGGCTTGAGACGCGTGATGTTGACGCCGAAATTCGTCAGCCCGAACAGGTCGCCGAGCGGCCGCTTGTCGCGTCCGGCCATGCGCGAGGCGAAGGGCTCGGGATAATTGGTGCGAAAGGCGCGCGCCGGCGCATCGGCGGCGCGCAGGGCGGCTGGAGGCTTGGTGTCTGCGGACATCGGCTAATCTCTGCAGCGTACATAGACAATCTGCGCCCGCCTGTCATGGGTTCCCCTGGCGGATCGAGCGCCTGGTCGCTAAATGAAGCCTCGGACATGAGGAGGGCGCCATGGAAGGGTTCCTTATTCGCGCAGCAGTGGTCGCAATCGGCCTCTGGCTCGCCTCGAAGATGGGCCTGGTCGCGCTCAGTTCGACCGGGACGCTGATCGCCGCGGCGCTTCTGCTTGGCGTCGTCAACGCCTTCGTGCGCCCGATCATCATCATCCTCACCCTGCCGATCACGTTGCTCACGCTTGGCCTCTTCCTGCTCGTGATCAATGCGCTCATGCTCATGCTCGTCGCCTGGCTTGTCCCAGGCTTCCTGGTCGGCGGCTTCTGGTCGGCCGTGTTCGCTGCGATCGTCGTGAGCCTCACAAGCTGGGTCATGTCCGGCTGGATCGGGCCGAGGGGCCGGGTGGAGGTCATGACGGTGCATCAACAAGGCGGGCGCGGGCGCTGGTGAGCCGCTTTTAAACGTACTGTGAATGAGTTGGCGCCTTCTCGGACGGCGCCCCTGATGGCTCGCCGGGCTCATTTGGGTTTTCTTGGCGCGCAGCCGTTTCGCCGCGAAGGCCTTATTTAAGAATCCTGACCGGCAATTCGCTGATCCCGTGGATGAAGGACGAGAACACCCGTTTCGGCTCGCCGACCACCTCGATTCTTCGGCAGGCGGTCCAGGATCTCCTCCCACAGGATCTTCAATTGCATCTCGGCCAGGTTCTTGCCGACGCAGCGATGAATGCCGAAGCCGAACGACAGATGCTGGCGCGGGCGGGCCCGGTCGATGATGAAGCGGTCGGGGTCTTCGATCGCTTCCTCGTCGCGGTTGCCCGAGATGTACCACATGGCGACCTTGTCGCCCTTGCGCATGAGCTTGCCCCCGAATTCGACGTCTTCGAGCGCGGTGCGGCGCATGTAGATGACCGGCGTCTGGTAGCGGATGATCTCCGGCGCCATCAATTCTACGAGTTCGGGCTTGGCGCGCAGCTTGGCGAACTCATCCGGATTCTGGCTTAAGAAAAGAAGCCCGCCGCTCATCGAGTTGCGCGTCGTGTCGTTGCCGCCGACGATGAGCAGAATGACATTGCCGAGATATTCGCGCGCGCTCATGTTCCGCGTGGCTTCGCCATGCGCCAGCATGGAAATGAGATCAGGGCGCGGCTCGGAATTGATGCGTTCGTTCCACAAATTCATGAAATAGCCGAGGCATTCGCGAAACACCGCCTCGCGCTGCTCTTCGCTTTCGACGAGCCCTCCCGGGTAGGGAAGCGCGGTCGAGACGTCCGACCAGTAGGTCAGCTTGCGCCGGTCGGCGAAGGGAAAGTCGAACAGGGTCGCGAGCATCTGGCAGGTGAGCTCCACCGACACCTTGTCCACCCAGTTGAAGGTTTCGCCGCGCGGCAGACGATCGAGCGTGTCGCGCACGCGGGCGCGGATCAGGCCCTCGAAATTGGCGAGATTCTCGGGCGAGACGATCGGCTGCACCACCTTGCGCTGGACGTCGTGCTTCGGCGGGTCCATGGCGATGAACATGGGCAGTTCGAGTTCGGCCGGACGGTCGCGCAAGGTGATGCCTCCGAGCGCCGAGCTGGACGAGAACCGCCTATGGTCCACCTCAAGCGCGATGATGTCCTTGTGCTTGGTCACCGACCAATACGGACCGAACGGGCTCGCTTTGCAATATTGGACAGGCGCCTCGCGCCGCAGGCGGCGGAAGTAAGGCTGCCACACATCCTGCTGATATAGAGCGGGGTCGCTGACGTCGATTTCATCGAGCGGCGTCGACTCCGCGAGCGCCGCATGATCTTTCGCCTCGGGCGCCGCCATGACTGATGCGATCGTCATTTGCCGACCTCCATTCGTTGCGCGCACGCCCCATGCGGACTGCCGACGGCCGGTTCGCACGGGCCTTCGCCCGGCTTTTGGACATGAGTTGAGCGCATAACACGGACGCGGGGAGACGGTCCAACAAAAGGCCGGCGGAATAACGGCCCAATTTGGGGATGCCGCGGGGACGCAAGTCCCCGAACAGCCGGGCGGCCAACGCATGAGGTATGCTTAGCTGCAACCCCGAAAGGACGGCGCCGTTTCGACGCCGGACCTAGTGAATTTCCGGGTCCGACGTCGGCGCGGCGCGCTCGAGAAAATCGAAGTCGCACCCCTCGTTCGCCTGGCTCACGTGCTCCGAGAACAGCCGCCCGTAGCCGCGGCCGTAGCGCGGCGGCGGCTTCCGCCAGGCGGCGCGGCGCTTCTCGAGCTCCTCGTCGCTCACCTGCAAGGAGAGGCGGCGGCCGGGAATGTCGAGTTCGATGACGTCGCCGTCGCGCACCAGCGCCAGCGGGCCGCCGACGAACGATTCCGGCGCGACATGCAGGACGCAGGCGCCGTAGCTCGTGCCGCTCATGCGCGCGTCGGAGACGCGAACCATGTCGCGCACGCCCTTGGCCAGGACTTTCTTCGGGATCGGCAATTGTCCCCATTCCGGCATGCCCGGCGCTCCGATCGGCCCGGCGTTCTTGAGCACCAGGACCGAATTCTCGTCCACGTCGAGATCGGGGTCATCGATTCGGGCCGCCATGTCGTTATAATCTTCGAACACGACCGCCTTTCCGGCGTGCTTGTGCAGCCGCGACTCGGCGGCCGGCGGCTTGATGATCGCGCCGTCGGGGGCGAGATTGCCGCGCAGCACGGCGAGGCTGTCGGACGAGACGAGCGGATTGTTTAAAGGCCGAATGACGTCTTCGTTGTAGATCGTCGCCATCTCGACATTCGCGCCGATCGTAGCCCCGTTCACCGTGCGCGCGCCGACCTTCAGCCGGCCTCCGATCGCGAGTTGCTTGAGCACCGCAGGCAGGCCCCCGGCATAGAAAAAATCCTCCATGAGATACGCGCCGGAAGGGCGGATATTTGCGAGCAACGGCGTCTCCCGAGCGAGCTTGTCGAAAGCCTCCATGTCGAGCTCAAGCCCCGCGCGGCGCGCGAGCGCGATCAGGTGCACGACGGCGTTGGTCGACCCGCCGATCGCAAGGACCGCGGAGACGGCATTGTGGATCGAATCCGCCGTGATGAGGTCTGACGGCTTGAGATCGTCCCAGACCATGTCGACGATGCGTTTTCCCGTCCGCGTCGCCATCACGGCGTGGCGCGAATTGGCCGCGGGGATGGAGACCGCGCCCGGCAATGTCATGCCGAGCGCCTCGGCGGCGCTGGTCATGGTCGAGGCGGTGCCCATCGTCATGCAGTGGCCGGGGGAGCGGGCGATGCCGTGCTCGATCTCCTCCCAGTCCTTGTCGGTGATCGCGCCCGCGCGCAGTTCCGCCCAATATTTCCAGACGTCGCTGCCGGAGCCCAAAGCATTGCCGCGCCACGAGCCGCGCAGCATCGGACCGGCGGGCATGAAGATCGCCGGAAGGTTCATCGAGATCGCGCCCATGATGAGCGCGGGCGTCGTCTTGTCGCAGCCACCCATCAGCACGGCGCCGTCGGCGGGATAGGAGCGCAAAGCCTCCTCCGCCTCCATCGCGAGGAAATTGCGATACATCATCGTTGTCGGCTTCTGGAACGGCTCGGACAGCGTCATCGCCGGCAATTCGACCGGGAAGCCGCCCGCTTCCCACACGCCGCGCTTCACCTCCTCGACCCGCTGCTTGAAATGGGTGTGGCAAGCGTTGATGTCGCTCCAGGTGTTGATGATCCCGATCACCGGTTTGCCGGCGTAATCGGATCGGTCATAGCCCATCTGAGCGGTGCGCGAGCGATGGCCGAAAGCGCGCAGATCGTTCACGCCATACCAGCGGTGAGAGCGTAAATCTTCCGGGCGCTTGCGGGCCATGGTCGAATTGTCCTTGTCTTAAGGCTGCTGGGAGCGATCTTACATCAAGCTTGGCAGATAGAGTGCAATGGAGGGAAACGCGATCAGGATGACGAGCCGCAGGATGTCGGTCGCGATGAACGGCAAGACGCCTTTGAAGATGGTGGCGAAGCTGATGTCCTTGACCGCCGTCTTGATGACGAAGACGTTCATGCCCACCGGCGGATGGATGAGGCCGAGCTCGACCGTCATGACGATGATGATGCCGAACCAGATCGGATCGAAGCCGAGCGTCGTCACGACGGGGAAGACGATCGGCACGGTGAGGATGATCATCGCCATCGCGTCCATGAGACAGCCGAGCGCGAGATACATCAGCATGATGAGCGCCAGCACGCCGTAGCGGCCGACGCCGAGACCGGTCATGAACTCGGTCAGCTTCTGCGGGACTTCGGTGACGGTGAGAAAGTAGCCGAACAGAAGCGCCCCGATGAGGACAGTGAACACGGCGGCTGCGGTGCGCGTGGCCTGCAGAAGCGCCGCAAGCACGCCGGCGGGCTTGAGCTTTCCCCGCGCGACCGAGATCAGGAACGCCCCGCAGGCGCCGACCCCGCCCGCTTCCGTCGGTGTGAACAGGCCGCCGTACAGCCCGCCGATCACGAACCCGAACAAAGCCAGCGCGGCCCAGACGTCGCGCAGCGAACGAAGCCGCTCGCTCCAGCCGCTGCGAGGGCCGGACGGCAGAAAACCCGGCCGGAGGAGGCCAATGGCGGCGATCGTCAGCATGTACATCGAGACCGCGAGCATTCCCGGAAGGATTCCGGCGATGAACAATTTCCCGATGTCCTGCTGGGTGATGAGGCCGTAGACGGCGAGCACCGTCGAGGGCGGAAAGATCGCTCCGAGCGTGCCGCCGGCGGCGATCACGCCGGCGGCGAAGGATTGCGGATAATCGTATCGCCGCATCTCCGGATAGGCGACGGTCGCGAAGGTGGCGGCGGTCGCGACGGACGAACCGCTGATCGCCGCGAAGCCGGCGCAGGCGGCGATCGTCGCCAGGCCCAGTCCGCCCCGCCAGTGCCCGACGAAACTGTCGGCGGCGCGGAACAACTCGCGGCTCATGCCGGACGCCGACACGAAGGCGCCCATGAGCAGAAACATCGGGATGACGCCGAAGGTGTAGTCGGTGACCGTCCGCATCGAGGTCTGCCCGACCATCTTGAGCGCGGGCTCGAGGCCGACGATCGAGCCATAACCGGTCACGCCGACGAGGCCCATCGCCATTCCGACGGGGACGCGCAGCAGAATCAGTCCGAACAAAGCGACGAAGCCGAGCACGGCCGCCGCATCGGCGCTCATCGCCTTGACCTCATTCGAGCGCCTTGGCGATCAGTTCGAGGTTCAGCTTTTCGGGGTGAAAAATGAGCCGATAGGTGCGCACGGCGATGAGGATGACAGCAGACACGTCGCCCGCCCAGGCGACGGCGAAGAACGGCCAGGTCGGCAGATGTAGATCGTAGGTCAGGACATGGTCGGCCCGCGTCGAGCGCACCTTGTCGAACAGCATGGCGGTCTGCACGGTGACGACGAACAGGAGCACCAGCGTGGCGAAGACGTCGATCAGGCGCTTGCCGCGCGGGCTTGCCGCCGCCCAGACAAGGTCGACCGTAATATGGCCGCCGCGATAGCTCGTCGCCGCAATGCCCCAGAAGATGAGGATGCCGAGCAGCAGGCGGCCGAAGTCGTAGGAGTCTGGGAATGGACGTGTTGAAGAGGTAACGGAGCAGGACGGAGACGAAAATGTCGACCGCGACGATGCCGATGAACGCCGCCGCGGCGAGCTCGATGCCGTCGATGAAGCGGTCCATCGCATTGGCCGTCATTCCCGCGCCTCGGCGCTCCGCTGCGCTCACGGACCGGCGCCGTATTTGGCGATTGCAGCGTTGAGCTCCGTAAGCGCAGCGTCCGGATCGGCGCCCGCCTGCTTCACCGCTTGAGCCCAGCTCGCCTCGAGCGGCTTGACCGTGGCGCGCCACGCCGCCATCTGATCCGGCGTGAGCTTGTAGACGTCGTGCGTGGGATCGGCCCTCATCTTGGCATGGCCGGCGGCTTCGAAGTCGCCCCAAGGACCGGCAATCTTCACCGCCCAGTCGGTCGAGCAATGATCGTCCATGACCTTCTTTTGCGCAGGAACTCATGGACTCGTATTTGTCCTTGTTCATGGAGAAGGTGAACACGGTCGTATAGAGCGGCGCGTCCATGTGGTGTTTGACGACCTTGTCGATGCCGAACAGATAGAGCGAGCCCCAGGGAAAGGTGATGGCGTCGGCAACGCCGCGCTCGAGAACTTCCCGCGCCTCCGGCGCCGAGGCCTGGACATTCGTGCCGCCAAGCTTGGTCACAAGCTCGGCGATCGTGCTCTGCGCCGGGCGCACCTTAACGCCGCGCAGATCCTCCGGCATCACGATCTTCTTGCGAGAGTGCAGGGCGCCAGGGTCGTGAATGAAGGCGAAGCAGAAGTGCGTATCCTTCATCTCGGTCGGGGCGTATTTGCGATACCACGAGTTGAGCGCCGCAGTGCCCTTTCGCGCGTCGCCGAACATGAACGGCATTTGGCCGATGGCGATGATCGGAAAACGGCCCGGCTGATAGCCGGGGTTGACGTAGGCGATGTCGGCGATGTCGTCGCGCGCCATGTCGTAATGATCGAACGCCTTGCCGAGCTGCTCGGAGGGAAAGACCGTGATCTTGATTGTGCCGTTCGACGCTTTGGCGATATCCGCCGCCCATGCCTTGGCCGAGCTGGTCAATGGATGCGCGGGCGGGACCCAGAGCGAGAGCCTGAGGTCGATCTCCTTGTCTTGAGCGAAGGCGAGAACCGGGGCTCCGAAGGCGAGGACGAAGACCAGCGTCTGCGCCGCGAAAAATCTGCGAGCGGCCGAAAGGTTTTGTCGGATCGAGCGGAGCCCGGTCAATCTCGGCATGTTCCCTCCCTGGACGATCCGTCGTTCACGTGATCGGGATTATCTCGCAGGCGGGGGCGCGGATCGTCAAGCGCGGCTAGGCGATCCGGGGCCGGTTTCAGATCTTCCGGTTGTTCGCGTCCCAGTTGCGCTCGAGATTGGCGATCAACGCCGGACTGAAGTGACAATAGGCCTGCTCGCGCGCGTAAACGGAGGCGTAGCGCCGAAAGAGATCCAGCGGCTCCTGGCCAACCCGGAAGGCGCGACGATTGCCGATGGCGCTGACCGCGCCCGCGCTGGTGAGACCTTCGGCGACGCGGTCGACCGCCGAATCCATCTCGTCCGGGGGCGCGATCTCGTCACAGATGAGACGCCCCTCCGGACTGTCACAGTTCAGTCTGCGCTCGTAGAGGATGGCTTGTCGCGCGATGCGATCGCCGACGAAGCGCGGCAGGCGCAAATTCGAAAAGCCCGGGATGATTTCTTCCTTGCGCGCCGGCAAGGTCAGGAAGGCGTCCGACGCGGCCAGAACATAGTCCATGCACAGAATTGCCTGGCAATGGCCGCCGATGGCGAATGTGTCCACTGCGGCGATCCAAAGCTTTTCGACCCCGTGGCCATTGACGTCGTCGGGGACGCTTTCCGGCTTGGCGACGCCGCGGATGAGCTTGTGTACATAGCCGAGGTCGCGGATCAGGAACCAGAGGTAGGGAATCTTGCCGCGATAGAGATGGGTGAGATTGATGCCCGCGCCAAAAATGCGCCTGCCGCGGTATTTCTCGTTCTCCACCGCAACGCCGCGCATGACGGCGATTTCGGTCGTCGGATCGAGAGTTGCGACGTCTACGGCGAGCTCGGTCTCGGCAAGCGTCGTGTCATCCTCGGCGTTGAGGAAGCGCGGATTGATCATGTCGAGATGGACGGCCTTGCCCCGCCGGGTGAGGCGCGCCGCGCCGAGATCGAGCGAGCCGCGCGTGGAGAACTCTTCGGAGAGCGCGGCGATTTCTGGCCGCGGCAGCAGCATGGCATGGCAAAGATGCTGGCCGATGCGCGGGCGCGAAAGCACGTGTGCAAAGAACAGTCCCTGGTCGATCTCGACTCCGTCCTTGTCGCGCTGCGGATGAGCCGCCTCGGCGCGGACTTCCTTCTGTGTCGGGACCAGCCCGGGAACGGACGCCGCCGCGGAATAGACGAGGTCGTCGAGGCGCCGGAAGGTCGAACCGCGTTCGGTCAGGCGATCGTAGACCGGCTCGATATGAGCGGCGAGGAACGATTCGCGAGACGCGCGCGCGTCCGACAACAGCGCGTCTGCGGCCCCCTGTTCGGCCGCGCTCCGCCGCGGTTTTGGCGGCAGCCTGCGAAGGAGCGCTGTCGAGCGGCGCCAAAAGGCGCTGTAGTCCCGAGCGTCGGGCTCAAACTCGCCCGTCGCGACCGGGAAGGACTCGGACCATTCGCGCAGCTCTTGCTCGGGCAAGCCGGCGGCGCGCATCGGGCCCAGGCCAAGTTCGGTCGGCGGCATCATGCTTTGGGCCTCTTGTCGATGACGCGCCTCGCCTTGCCGAGCGACCGCTCGATCCGACCCGGCGCGAGCACGCTGACTTTCGCGGATATGCCAATATGCGCTTTCATCGCATGCATGAGCTTAGCCACGGCGTAATCGCGGGCCTCGCCCGCATCCGACAGCGTTCGAGCTTCGACCTGAACCTCGAGATTATCGAGCCGGCCTTCACGGGTCAGAATGAGCTGATAGTGCGGCGAGAGACCGGAGACGCCGAGGATCAGTTCCTCGATCTGGGTTGGAAACACATTGACCCCGCGCACGATCATCATGTCGTCCGTTCGGCCCGAGACCTTTTCCATCCGTCGCATCGAGCGCGCGGCGCCAGGCAAGAGGCGCGTGAGATCGCCAGTCCGGTAGCGGACGACCGGCATGGCTTCCTTGGTGAGCGAGGTGAAGACGATTTCGCCGAACGCGCCGTCGGGCAAGACGGCGCCGCTAACGGGATCGATGATCTCGGGATAGAAATGATCCTCCCAGATGTGCAGGCCATCCTTGGTCTCCACGCATTCGCCGGCGACGCCGGGTCCGATGACTTCGGAGAGGCCGTAGCTGTCGAGCGCGTGCATATCGAACGCATCCTCGAGCTCGGTGCGCATGGCGTTGGTCCAGGGCTCCGCGCCGAAAGAGCCAAGCTTGAGCGACGAGCGGCGCGGGTCGAGCCCCTGGGCGCGAAACTCATCGACAAGGCACAAGGCATAGGAAGGGGTCGAGAAAAGCACGTCGGGGGCAAAATCATTGATCAGCTGAACCTGCCTCTCCGTCATGCCGCCGGAAATGGGCACGAGCGTGCAGCCTAGCCGCTCGGCGCCATAATGGTAACCAAGCCCGCCGGTGAAGAGGCCGTAGCCATAGGCGTTGTGCGCCATCATGCCCTTGCGCCCGCCGGCGGCGCGGATCGTTCGCGCCATGACCTCGCCCCACATCGCAAGATCGTTGCCAGTGTAGCCGACCACAGTAGGTTTCCCCGTCGTGCCGGAGGACGCATGAATCCGAGCGAGCTGTTCTTTAGGCACGGCGAAAAGACCGAAGGGGTAGTTGGCCCTTAGGTCCGACTTCGCGGTGAATGGAAAACGCTTGAGATCCTGAAGCTCGCGGAAATCGTCGGGATGAACGCCATGCTCATCGAACTTGGCGCGGATCGCTGGGATCGCGTCGTAAGAACGGCGCAGCGTGGCGGCGACACGGCGCGTCTGCAGGGAGGTGATCTCGTCACGGGACGCCGTCTCGATCGGGTCGAGCAAGCTCTTGTCTGGCGCGTCGCCAAGCCTCATGCGGGCAGGCCGATGCTGCTTGCGTCAAGCGCCACAATACGGGCGCTGATCGAGCGGCGCATATCTCCTCCCTTGCGCGCGGAATTGACCGCGTGTGGTCCATCTCACAGGCGCCGGCGCCCGTCGTCAAGCGCGGGCGCGCAACGCCGCTCAGCGCGAACCCGGTTAATGCGCGAGAAAGTCCAGGAGCGTCGCATTGAAGGGCTGCGTCGCCTCGAGATGCACGAGATGGCCGACGCCGTCGAAAACCTTGACCTTCGCGTTCGCCATCCGGACCGCCAGCGCTTGAGCAAGAGCCGCGTTCTGCCCCATCTTTGGACGCAATTCTGGCGGCGCGTACGGGCGTCCCGGGGCATTGTGATCGTTGGCGCCCATGATGAACAGGGTCGGCCGGTCGATGAGCGGGATCTCGTGCGCCACCGGCTGAGAATAGATCATCTGGTAGGACGCGACGAACGACTTGAGCCAGCGCGGATATTCCCCACTCTGCTTGATCTCTTCGCGCAGCTGGACGAAGGGCTCGATCGCGCTCGAAGGGAGGCTCAGCGCGTAATTGGTCATCAATTGCTTGCGGTAGCCGTCCGCACTCAGCGCGCGCTCGTGGTTCGCGAGCGTTTCGTCCGTTACCGGTGGGACATAAAAGCGGTAATCCTCAAGGCCAATCGGCGAATAAAGGACGAGGTGGTCGATGCGGGCCCCATAGGCGCGCGCAAGCCGGACAGCCAGCATGCCGCCCATCGAATGGCCGACCAAGTCGAAGCGGTCGACGTGAAGACTGTCGAGGAGCGCGATTGTGGAGCGCGCCATATCGTCGAAATTGTAGGCGAAAGTGGGCTTGGACGACTTGCCGAAGCCGATCTGGTCCGGAGCAATGACCCGATAACCGGCCTCGGTCAGCGCCTTGATGGTCGGCTCCCAATAGCTCGAGGGGAAATTCCGGCCGTGCAGCAGAACGACCGTCCGCCCGTTTGACGAGCCGACCGGGGCTACGTCCATATAGGCAAGGCGCAAATCCTCGCCGTGAAGCGTAAGCGGCATGAAATGAACCGGATAGGGATAAGCAAATCCCTCGAGCGCGATGCCCATCGCCTCGGCCCGCGCCGGGGGCGCTGCGAACGCGGCGAGCAGGACCATTGCGATGGACAGACAGCAGCCAAGGGCGCGGCCAAGCGTCATGGGCGAAACTCCGAAAGCATGGGGGGCGTCGTTTGCCACATGATCGCCTACTCCCCGAATGACGACGACATCAAGGCGATCTCGCGCCGACCAACTCGCAGCCAAGCCCTTGTTGGGCCGGGCGATCTGAGCGACCATTGCAGGAATTGTCCGTCAACACCTTGAAGCGAGGAGCGCTCAGATGATTCCTCGGACGCCCAAACCGAAGGAGCGACCCCCGGCGCAGTCCGACCCGCGGGATGAGGGCGCTCGCCGTCTCACGCGCCGGCGTCTGTTCGGAGCGAGCGCGGGCGCGGCGGCTGCGGCGATCGTTTCCCGCCCGGCTCTGGCGGAAGAGGGCGACAACCTGCCGCCCTCGGTCCCGGAATGGCAGCTTGAACCCGGCGACGAGACGCTGAGCCAGCCTTACGGGCGGCCATCGAAGTTCGAAGCCAATGTCGTGCGCCGCTATCGCCACGGCTTGCCCGAGCCGCCGACGCGGCTGTCGTCATTCAGCCTGACGCCGCTTCAAGACCTTCAGGGAATCATCACCCCCAACGGCCTTCATTATGAACGCCACCATGCCGGGTTTCCGACGATCGATCCGTCCGAGCACCGGCTGATCATTCATGGATTGGTCGAGCGGCCGCTCATCTTCACCATGGACGAATTGACGCGATTTCCGTCCGTGTCGCGCGTCCACTTTCTCGAATGCTCCGGCAACACTCAGAACTGGGGCGCGCCGAAGCCGGAGTTGACGGCGCAGGACACCCACGGACTGCTCAGCTGCTGCGAATGGACTGGCGTTCCCCTCGCGACCGCGCTGGCGGAAGCCGGCGTCAAACCGCAAGCGAAATGGATGCTGGCCGAAGGCGCCGACGCGGCGGCGATGACGCGCAGCATTCCGATCGAAAAGGCGCTCGACGACGCGGTGCTCGCCTATGCGCAGAATGGCGAGAGCTTACGGCCGGAGCAAGGCTATCCGCTCCGCCTGCTGCTGCCGGGATACGAGGGCAACACCAATGTCAAATGGCTCCGGCGCCTCAAGCTCGGGACCGAGCCGTTCCAGACGCGCGAGGAAACCTCGAAGTACACAATGCTCATGCCGGACGGCGTCGCGAGCCAGTTCAATTTCGTGATGAAGGCGAAGTCGGTCATCACCTTTCCGTCCGGCGGGCAAAAGCTGAGCTCTCCTGGCTTCTACGAGATCTCCGGCCTCGCCTGGTCGGGCGCGGGAAAAGTCGCGCGAGTTGAAGTGTCGAGTGACGGCGGCGCCTCCTGGCGCGACGCTGCGCTGCAAGAGCCGGTAATGTCGAAGTGCCTGACCCGGTTCCGCGCGCCCTGGCGCTGGGACGGCGGCCCGGCGACGCTGGCGAGCCGCGCCACCGACGAGACCGGCTTCGTACAGCCGACCCGCGAGGCGCTCATGAAAGTTCGCGACGTACGGTCCTACTACCACTACAACGCAATCCAGAACTGGAGCGTCGCGGCCGGCGGCGCGGTGACCAATGCCGGATAAAATCGCCTTCCGCATCGCGCTCGCAATCGCCGCGGCCTTGGCGTCCGGCGCCGTCGGCGCGGCCGAGCGTTACGGCTTCGGTCAACCTGCGACGCCGCAGGAGATCAAAGGCTGGGACATCGACATTGCGCCTGACGGCGCGGGATTGCCGCCCGGACGCGGCGACGTCAAGCAGGGCGAAGCGATCTTCGCCGCGAAATGCGCGAGCTGTCACGGCGCCCATGGCGAGGGCAAGCCGATGGTCCGCTTGGCCGGCGGGATCGGCACGCTGCGCGACAAGAAGCCGGTCAAGACCGTCGGCAGTTTTTGGCCCTACGCCACGACGCTGTTCGACTATGTGCGCCGCGCCATGCCGCTCAACGCGCCCCAGTCGCTCACGCCTAACGAAGTCTATGCCGTTTCGGCCTATGTGCTGTTCCTCAACGGGATCGTTCCGCAAGACGCGACGCTCGATGCAGGCAGTCTCGCCAAGATCAAGATGCCGAATCGCGACGGATTCGTCAGCGCCTATCGCACGTTGCGCGCGGGCGCGAAGCCCTAGCGGCGATGGCGCGGAACGCGGCGCGCCTTGCCCTCGTCGCTGCGCAGTGTAGACTTGATGGAAAGAAGCAGTGCAGCGGCGTCGAACGCGGCGCCAGCAAGGGAGGACCTCATGAGCGACATCACCAGGCGGCGGATCCTGCAATCCGGCGGCGCCGCTGGATTGCTGCTCATGCCGGGCGGTGTAGCGCGCGCAGCGCCGACCTGGAGCGGTCCTGCGCCCGAGCACGGGGCATCAATCCGCGTTTTGCGCTGGAAGCAATTCATCCAGGCGGAGTTCGACAGTTTCGTCGCCAACACCAAGAAATTCAGCGATGAGACCGGCGTCAAAGTCCGTGTCGAGGCGGAGAGCTGGGACGACATCCGACCGAAATCGGCGGTCGCCGCCAATGTCGGCGCCGGCCCCGACATCATCATGGGCACGCTCGACGACCCGTTCAAATTCAAGGAAAAGCTGCTCGATCTCACCGATCTCGCCGAATATATCGGGGCCCGGTCTGGCGGCTGGTATCCGGTGGCGCGTAAGTACGGGATGGACGGAAAACGCTGGATCGCGCTCCCCCAGGGCGCGAGCGGCGGCTGCATGAATTATCGCATCAGCACGATGCGCGCCGCCGGCTTCGATGAATTTCCCAAGGACACCGCCGGTTATCTCAAGTTATGCCAGGCCTTCAAAAAGGCTGGCAAACCTCCCGGCTTCGCGCTCGGTCATGCGACCGGCGACGCCAACGGTTGGACCCAATGGTGTATGTGGGCGTTTGGCGGCAAGACGGTCGACGACAAGAACAATGTCGCCCTGGATTCACCCGAGACGGTCGCCGCCCTCGAATACGCCAAGCAGCTCTATGCAACCTATATCGACGGCGTGTTGTCCTGGCTCGATCCGAGCAACAACAAGGCGTTCCTCGCCGACCAGATCGGCCTGACGCTGAATGGCATATCGATCTACACGGTCGCCAAGAACTCGCCCGATCCGGCGCTTAAGGCGATCGCCGCCGATATGGACCATGCCAACATGCCGATTGGCCCGATCGGACGGCCGACCGAGCAGCAAAATATCCTCAACACCTATGCGTACACCTACACCAAATATCCGAACGCGGTCCGTGAATATCTCCGCTTCATGTGGGACAAACCGCAGGTCGACTATTGGGAGACCCAGTCGAATGGATATATGGCGCCGCCATTGCCGGCCTGGAATGACAATCCGATTTGGACGGCCGATCCAAAGGTGACCCCTTTCCGCGACGTTCTGAAGTACGCGCTCGATGACGGCTATTCCGGCTCCCTGGGAACGGCTTCGGCTGCGACCATGGGCGATTTCGTGGTGGTCGACATGTTCGCTGAGGCCTGCACCGGCAACAAGTCGCCCAAAGCCGCGGCTCACGACGCGGCGGAGCAGGTCAAACGGTACTACAGCGCTTGAGACGGCGCCATGGCAAGGATGAGCGCGACAAGGATGTGGCGGAGGTGAAGCATTCGCCGAATTGATCTCCCACCGCCCACCGCCCGAGTTGGCTGCTGATGGCTTCACTGACGCCGGCTCAACGAACAGCGCAGCCAATTCCCACGCGACGGCGATCCGCGTTTCGCCTGCTCGACGACCGGAACGTTCTCGGCCTCGTCATGATCGCGCCAGCAGTATTGTTTTTGCTGGTGTTCCTCGCCTATCCGCTGGGCCTGGGTTTCTGGCTCGGCATGACGGACGCAACGATTGGTCAGGCGGGCCGCTTCATCGGGTTCGCCAACTTCGTTTCCCTCGCCCACGACCAGATATTCTGGCTCGTGGTGTTCAATACCCTGTTGTACACAATTGTCGCGAGCGTGCTGAAATTCGCGCTCGGCCTCTATCTCGCGCTCTTGCTCAATCGGCGGCTGCCGCTCAAGTCGCTCATCCGCGCCGTCGTGCTGTTGCCCTTCGTCACGCCAACCGTGCTGTCGGCGATCGCCTTCTGGTGGATCTACGATCCGCAGTTCTCCATCATCTCCTGGTCGCTCATCAAGCTCGGCCTCATCCACCAGTACATCGATTTTCTCGGCCAGCCCTGGAACGCGCGCTGGTCGCTGATCGCCGCCAATGTCTGGCGCGGCATCCCGTTCGTGGCGATCACGCTGCTTGCGGGCTTGCAGACGATCTCGCCGTCGCTCTACGAGGCCGCGACGCTCGACGGCGCGGGCCCATGGCAGCGGTTCCGGTTCGTCACGCTGCCGATGCTGTCGCCGATCATCGCCGTCGTCATGACTTTCTCGGTGCTGCTTACGTTCACCGACTTCCAGCTCGTCTACGCGATCACCCGCGGCGGGCCGATCAACGCCACGCATTTGCTGGCGACGCTCTCCTACGAGCGGGCCATCACCGGAGGCCGGCTCGGCGAGGGCGCAGCGATCGCCGACGCCATGGTGCCGTTCCTGCTCGGGGCCATTTTGTTCAGCTATTTCGGACTGCAGCGGCGACGCTGGCAGCAAGGCTCGCGAGACTGACCATGGCTCGCAGCAGCGACGCATCCGAAGGCATGGACTATCTTGAGCGGCTGCCGCGCCGGCTGGTGACGCTCTATCTTCCGCTCGGCGTCTTCCTCTTCGTCTTGCTGTTTCCATTCTACTGGATGGCGACGACGACCTTTAAGCCCGACGACGAGCTTTACGACTACAAGCGCTTCAATCCCTTCTGGGTCCACAGCCCCACGTTCGATCATATCCACAAGCTGTTTTTCGAGACGAGCTACCCGTCCTGGCTCATCAACACCATGATCATCGCGGCGGCGTCGACGGTGATTTCGCTCATTTGCAGCGTCTGCGCGGCTTACGCGATCGAACGGTTGCGGTTTTCCGGGTCGCGCTACGTCGGGCTCGCCATCTTTCTCGCTTATCTCGTGCCGCCCAGCATCCTCTTCATCCCGCTCGCGGCGATCATCTTCAAGCTTGGCCTGTTCGACAGCGACTGGGCGCTCATCCTGACCTATCCGACCTTCCTGATCCCGTTCTGCACCTGGTTGCTGATGGGCTATTTCCGCACCATCCCCTATGAGCTTGAGGAATGCGCGCTGATCGACGGCGCAACCCGGCTGCAGATCTTATGGAAGATCACTCTGCCGCTGGCGGTTCCCGGCCTGATCTCCGCCGGCATTTTCGCCTTCACGCTGTCATGGAACGAGTTCATTTACGCGCTGACCTTCATCTCGTCGACGGAGAACAAGACCGTTCCCGTCGGCGCCATCACCGAACTGGTCGAAGGCGACGTCTATCACTGGGGTTCGCTCATGGCGGCGGCCCTGTTCGGTTCGCTGCCGGTGGTGATCATGTACTCGTTTTTCGTCGAGTACTACGTCTCGAGCCTGACCGGGGCGGTGAAAGAGTAGCGATCCGCCCCTTTGAACCGGCCGCGCAAATCCTCGCTGAGAGCGTCCAAGCGAACCAATGGCCGCGCGGCCGATGTTTCGGCTACATCGCCATCGCGTCCTTGGTGCACTTCTTGACGAAAGAAGTCATTGCGGCGCCATGCAGCTTCTTGTCCTTGGCCTGCCCCTCGCAGGACGTCCTCTCGCATTTCGTCATGAAGCTGGTCTTGGCGGCGCCGGCGAGCTTCTTGTCTGTGGCCTGGGTCATGCAGGCGTCATCGGCGTAGGCGAGCGCCGGGACTCCGGCGAGGCCCAGCGCGAGCGCAACCAGCGCGAGCGTTTTGGTCATTGATGCATCTCCCGAATTCAGGCCGCCCCTTTGCGGCCATGAATCCAAGCATAACCACGCGGGCGCTCTGTGGCGAGGGGCCAGGCTCAGGCTCCGATACGCCGATTGAGCTCTATGCGTATCGACTTTGAGGGAAATGTTGCAAAAGGCTCGGCCTCAGGATCCGTCGAATCGGAATGGAGTGATGAAGCGAGCGGCGAACCGGCTTCTCATCTTGCTCGCCTTCGCGCTGCTGGCGCTCGGGGCGGCGGCGCAATTCGCGCTTATTCACCTTCCCGCCCCCCCGCTCGCCTTCCTGGCGGCCGGCGCTGTGCTGGGGCTGCTGCTCGTCGTCGCGAGGCTTCCGCTCGTGGCGCGCCGGCCGATCATATTCCTCCTTACGCTGGCTTTCTTGGCGGCGCTGACCGGCGGGCTCGCCTATTTCCAGTTCGTCATCAAGCCCGTGATGATCAAGGGCTTCATCAGCGCCGCCTTCGCGCCGAAGCCGACCGCGGTCGTGGCCGAGGCGGCGAAAGTGGAGGACTGGCCTCCTGAGCTGACCGCGATCGGAACGCTGCGCGCCTATCAGGGCGTCCTCATCGCGCCGCAGGCGGCGGGCATGGTGACGGCTAAGCATTTTGAATCCGGCCAGGACGTCGAAGCGGGCGCCCTTCTGATCAATATCGACGATTCGGTCGAGCAGGCGGATCTCGCCAACGGCCTCGCGCAACTGAAGAACGCCGAAGCGACCCTCGCCCGCCAAAAGACGCTCGTCGCCCAGGGCAACACGCCCCAATCGACCGTCGACGCCGCGATCGCGGCGCGCGATTCCGCCGCCGCGACAGTTGAGCGGACGCGGGCGGTCATCGCTCAAAAGGCGATCAGGGCGCCCTTCGCCGGCAGGCTCGGCCTGCGCAATGTCGATCTCGGGCAATATGTCGCGGTGGGGACGAGCCTGGTCACCCTGCAGCAGCTCGACCCGATTTACGCCGACTTCCCCGTGCCCGAAGAGGCCTTGCGCTCGCTCGCCGTCGGGCAGCAGGTCAAGATGACCGTCGACGCCATCCCTGGCCGCAGTTTCGAGGGCAAGATCGAGGCGATCGACGCGCGCGTCAGCGCCGAGTCGCGCAACGTCATGGCCCGCGCGGTGTTCGCCAATCCGGACCGCAAGCTTCTGCCGGGCATGTTCGCCAATCTGACGGTCACCACAGGCAAGCCCGCCGCCGTGCTGACGGTCCCCCGAACCGCGATCGTTTACAGTCTTTATGGCGACAATGTCTTCGTCGTCAGAGCGGCCCCGCACGCCCGCGAGCAAGGCGCCGTCAGCGACAACGGCGGCGCGAGCGGCCTGATCGTCGAGCGGCGGTTCGTTAAGGTCGGCCCGGCGCGCGGCGAGAGAATAGCAATTGTGGATGGCTTGAGGGCGGGCGAGCGCGTGGTGACGGCGGGCCAGATCAAGCTGCAGGCCTATACGCCGGTGACGATGGACGAAACGGCCGCGCTTCCCAGCCCCGCCGAAACGCCAAGGCCATGAAGGATCGCCCGTGACGGTTCGCCCATGAACGCCTTCACCGACCTCTTCATCCGCCGGCCGGTGCTGGCGACGGTGGTCAGTCTGCTCATTCTGCTGGTCGGCGGAATGGCGGCGCTCAGGCTGCAGGTTCGTCAGTTCCCTGCGACCTCGAACACCACGATCACCATCACCACGACCTATCCCGGCGCCGCCGCCGATGTCATCAAGGGCTTCATCACGACCCCGATCGAGCAGGCGGTGGCGAGCGCCGAGGGGATCGATACGCTGGTCTCGACCTCGCAGCAGAACACCTCGACCATCACCCTCAATCTGCGTCTCGACGCCAATCCCGACCGGGCGATGGCCGACACCTTGTCCAAGGTCAATCAGGTGCGCGGCCTCCTGCCCCGCGACGCCAACGATCCGGTCGTGGTCAAGCAGACGGGCCAGGGCTTTGCGCTCATGTATCTGTCGTTCAACTCGAACGTCATGAGCGCGTCCCAGATCACCGACTATCTCACCCGCGTCGTTCAGCCCCGCCTGCAAACCGTAGAGGGGGTCGCGAATGCGCAGATTCTCGGCGGCCAGACCTTCGCCATGCGCATCTGGCTCGATCCGACCCGCATGGCGTCCTTAAGCGTGACCCCGAACGATGTGCGCGCGGCGCTCGCCGCCAACAACTTCACCACCGCCGCCGGCGAGGTCAAAGGCGACTACACCCAGATCAGCGTCAACGCGCTGACCTCCCTCGACAGCGCCAAGGCGTTTGGGCAATTGGTGATTGCAACGCATGGCGACGCTTTGGTGCGCCTCGGCGATATTTCGAAGATCGAGCTCGGGCCCCAAACCGTCGATTCCTCCTCGGTCTTCGACGGCCTCAAGGCGGTGTTCGTCGGCATCTATGGCACGCCCGAGGCCAATCCCCTGACGGTGATCGACGGCGTGCGGGCGGTTATGCCGAGCATCCAGGCTCAGTTGCCGGCGGGCCTCAGAGCCACCATCGCCTACGATTCGACCACTTTCATCCGCGCCTCGATCTACGAGGTCGCGAAGACCCTCGCCGAAGCGGCGGCGATCGTGATCGTGGTGATTTTCCTGTTCCTCGGCAATCTGCGCTCGACCTTCATTCCGATCGTGACGATTCCGCTTTCGCTAATCGGCGTGATGATCGCGCTGATGGCGCTCGGCTATTCGATCAATCTTCTGACCCTGCTCGCGCTCGTGCTCGGCATCGGGCTCGTGGTCGACGACGCGATCGTGGTGGTGGAGAACATTCATCGCCACATCGAGGAGGGCATGATGCCCTTCGACGCGGCGATTAAGGGCGCGCACGAGATCGCGCTGCCGATCATCGCGATGACCATCACGCTCGCGGCGGTTTATGCGCCGATCGGCTTCGTCGCGGGTGTGACCGGGGTTCTGTTTCGCGAGTTCGCCTTCACGCTCGCCGGCGCCGTCATCGTGTCGGGCTTCATTGCGCTGACGCTCTCGCCGATGATGTGCTCGAGGCTTCTCAGCCGCGAGAAGAACGAGACCTGGTTCGCGCGCAAGCTCGACGGCGCGTTCTTAAGCCTTCGGCGCGCCTACAAGCGCCGCCTCCACAGCTCGCTCAACTTCCGCGCGCTGACCCTGCTGATCCTGGTCGGGGTGCTGGCGTTGACCGCGGTCATGTATGTCACAACCCCGCGCGAGCTCGCGCCGGAGGAGGACCAGGGGATTCTGCTCTCGCTGATCAAGACGCCGCAGGTCGGCAACCTTGACTACACTGAGCAGGCGACGAAGCGCCTGTACGACGGCGTGCGGGGAACGCCGGAGATTTCGCACGTTTTCACCATCAACGGCTCGGCCGGCGTCCGCAACGCCTTCGCCGGCTTTCTTCTCAAACCCTGGGACGAGCGGAAGAGAACCCAGAAGCAGGTCCTCGGCGCGCTCAGCCCGAAATTTCTCGCCGTGCCGCAGGCGCAGGTGCAGGCCTTTTCGCCGCCGGCGCTGCCCGGCTCGACCGGCGGCCCGCCGATGCAATTCGTCATCCGCACCACCGGCGACTATACGACCCTCGCCGACGTCGCGCTCAAGATGCAGCAGGCGGCGCGCGAGAGCGGCCTGTTCCTGTTCACCGACGTCGACCTCAAGTTCGACACGCCGCAGCTCGAGTTCAAGGTCGACGCCGACAAGGCCAACCGCCTCGGCGTCAAGATGGCCGATGTTGGCACGGCGCTGGCGACCATGCTGGGCGGGAACTACGTCAATCTCTTCAGTCTCTATGGCCGCAGCTATCAGGTGATCCCCCAGGCGCCGCGCGAGTTCCGCTTCTCGCCCGACTGGCTGACCCGCTATCAGGTTCGCGCCGCCAACGGCGAGTTGGTCCCTTTGTCGGCGGTGGCGACAGTCTCGGAAAAGGTGCAGCCCAACGCGCTGACCAGCTTTCAGCAGCTCAACTCCGCCACCCTGTCAGGCGTGCCTTTTCCGGGCCACACGCTCGGGGAAGCGCTCGATTTCCTGACCGCGAAATCGAAAGAGATTTTTCCGGAGGGCTACACCTATGACTTCCAGGGCGATTCCCGCCAGTACGAGCAGGAGGGCAACGCGCTCGTCGCTGTGTTCGTGTTCGCGCTGATCGTCATCTATCTCGTGCTCGCCGCGCAATACGAGAGTTTCCGTGATCCGCTGATCATTCTCATCGCTTTGCCGACAGCCTTGTTCGGCGCGCTTCTGCCGCTCAACGTCGGCGGCGTCCTCGGCTTCGCCAGCATCAACATCTATTCGCAGATCGGTCTCGTCACGCTGATCGGCCTCATTTCCAAGCACGGGATTCTCATGGTGGATTTCGCCAATAGGCTGCAGGAGACCCATGGGCTTTCGCGACGCGGCGCGATCGAGGAGGCGGCCGCCGTGCGGCTGCGGCCGATCCTGATGACCACCGCCGCGATGGTGGTCGGCATGGCGCCGCTCATCTTCGCCCATGGCGCCGGCGCGGTCTCGCGCTTCAACATCGGCGTCACCATCTTCTTCGGCATGGCGATCGGCACGCTGTTCACCCTGTTCGTCACCCCGGCGGTCTATACGTTCCTCGCCCGCGACCACGCGGCGGCGATGGCGAAAGAAAAGGCGCTCGGGCATCTCAAGGAGGAGGTCGAGGTCGGCTGATAGATAGGGCGCGCCGGGCTTGACCCGGCCATCCACGCCGCGCGGGCTCAATGACGAAGCCATCGCAGGCAGCAGAGCCTTCCGGACCTTCCTCCGCCGTCAGTTCAAACCGGCAAACACGTGGATGACCGGGTCAAGCCCGGCCATAACGCTTTAGAGCCGCCGGAGTTCTCTTTCCCACCCAACCAACAGGTAACGCCATAAGAGTCGTCAATTGATTGCAGGAAAACAGAAATCGGGTTAAGCTTGCTTCATGAACCAGCCTACGCTTCCGCATGACAAGACCGTTGGCGCCGGTCCCGGCGCCTCTCGATGCGGGGGAAGGGCGTGCGAACAATGTTCCACCGTTCTCTCCGCGTAACCCATTGATAAGTCACGATTCGGACGAGAGAATCCAAGGAAATCCAAGAGAACCCAATAGGCATAATTGAGGGTTTTCGAACCGAAAGAGCAACGGACCAAGGAAATCCAAATGTAGCGACCCTTTATCACAAATGTAGACAGTATAATTCATGCGGCGGATCAGGCCAATGGCGCGGGCGCGCCCGCAAGCCCATCGATCAGCGCCTTCAGGGTGGCCACGGTCGAGGCGTCCACCTCGCCGTCGACGCGCTCCGGCCGGAAGTGGCGCTGGAACGCGGCCACAACCTGTCGGGTCTGGCGGTCGTAGATCCCCGTGATCTCCACCCCATAGCCGTAGAGGGCCAGCATCGCCTGGAGCGCCCGCACCGACGGGCCTTCCTCCTCATGGGCGAAGAGCGGCGAGCCGCTGAGCGGCGCGGGCTTGGTCCAATGGCCGACGCCGTTCCGCCAGAGCGCCGCCCAGGGGAAAGCTTCGCCCGGATCGCGCTTGCGCGCCGGCGCGATATCGGAATGGGCGAGGACCCGTTCGGGCGCGATCGCCCAGCGCGCGCATATGTCGCGCGCGAGCGCAATCGCCGCATCGATCTGGACCAATGGAAAGGCTGGCGAGCCGCCGTCATGGCCTGGATTGACGATCTCGATGCCGATCGAGGCCGAGTTCAGATCGCTTTCGCCTTTCCACGAACCTCTACCCGCGTGCCAGGCGCGTTCGCTCTCGGCGACCAATTGGTCGATTGAGCCGTCTTCCCAAACCAAATAATGCGCCGACACCTCAGAGGCGGGATCGGTCAGCGCCTTCAGCGCGGCCTCGCCGGTCGGCATGCCGGTATAGTGCAGGATAAGGCAGTTGGGCCGGCTATAGCCGCGCCGCTCGCCGTAGTTGGGCGAGGCCACGAAGCGAGCAGCGAGCGGGCTATCGGGCGAGGGACGCGTCGTCATGTCACGCGGCGGGAGCCGCGCGCCGGGCATGACGTGAATCCGCCATGGCTAAAACCAAAGCCATGGCGCGTGAAGCCTGGATTGATCAGTACCAGGCGCGGCAGACGCGGTTGCCGTAGGCGTTCCAGCCCCACCGCGCGCAGCGGTGGTGGTAGCGCGGCGCCGTCACGGCGTTGCCGATCAGCGCGCCCGTGCCCGCGCCAATAAGGCCGCCGGCAATGGCGCCGCCGGCGCTGCCGCCGCTGAGCGCCGACCCGATCAGCGCGCCGCCGCCAGCGCCGATCGCGCCGCCGGCCAGCGTGCCTGTCTGCTGTTGCGGCGTGTAGCAGCCCGATACGGACAAGGCGCCGACCAGCGCCAGCGCAAGAGTGAAAGTCCTTTTCATATTCCTCCCCTTCGGCTCAGTAGAAAGCGGTGCAGACGCGATTGCCGTTGTAGTCATAACCCCACTGGGCGCATCGGCCGCTCGGCTGCGGCGGCGCTGTCGCAGCGTTGCCGATTAAAGCGCCGGTCCCCGCGCCGAGCAAGCCCCCGGCAATGGCGCCGCCCGCGCTGCCGTGCGTGAGCGCCGACCCGAGCAAGGCGCCGCCGCCGGCGCCGATCGCGCCCCCGGCTAGCGTGCCCGTCTGCTGTTGCGGCGTTTGGCAGGCCGAAACCGAGACCGCGCCGGCCAAGGCCAGCGCAAGAGTGATCGTCTTTTTCATGTTTCCCCTATTGGCTCAATAGAAAGCGGTGCAAACCCGGTTGCCGTTATAGTCATACGCCCACTGGGCGCATCGGTGCGGCGGCGGGCCCCCATAGTAGCCCCCGGGCGGCGGGCCGCCGTAGTAGCCCGGCCCAGGAGGCGTCGCTGCCGAACCGATGAGCGCGCCGGTTCCTGCCCCGATTGCCGCGCCGGCCAGCGCGCCGCCGGCGCTGCCCCCCGACGCCGCCGAACCGATCAGCGCCCCCGTGCCGGCGCCCAACGCCCCGCCAAAGAGCGCGTTCTGCTGCTGCGGCGTTTCGCAGGCCGAGACGGAAAGGGCGACGGCGACGGCCGCCGAAAGACCCAGAATTCTTTTCATGAGATGCGATCTCCCGTCCGTCTCATCCCCGAGGGCCCCCAAAACTCGTCTCGACGCCGTTAAGCCGAAAAACGAGACGGCGGAAGCAGCGAACGTCCGCTTAAGCGCCACAATCCCATAATTCGGCCCACGATTCAATGAACAAGCAGGGTCCCTGGTTCCGCCCCGTGGCTTGGACAGTTTCCTTTGTGCTTGACCGCGTTCGCCTCGGACCCATATGCGTTCTCAGCCAGTCGGCCGGACGGCCGCCGCCTTAAAAAAGCGGAGGAAAGTCCGGGCTCCATACGGATACGGCGCCGGATAACGTCCGGCGGGGGCGACCCCAGGGAAAGCGCCACAGAAAGCAAACCGCCTTAATCGCGGGCCCAAAAGGCCACCTCGCGAGACGGCAAGGGTGAAAGGGTGCGGTAAGAGCGCACCGCGCGGGCGGCAACGTCAGCGGCATGGCAAGCCCCGCCGGGAGCAAAACCGAATAGGAGCGACACGCGGCGCCGCCCGGCGCCGCAAGGCCTTGTCCGTTGGCCCCGCCGCTCGGGTTGGTTGCTTGAGGCGCCCGGCGACGGGCGTCCCAGAGGAATGGCCGTCACGTCGGGGCGATGAGCCCCGGCCATACACAACCCGGCTTACAGGCCGGCTGGCGTTTGCTTTGCTTCTCGTTCAAACTTGGTCAAAACGAATTCGTTTCTCCCCATGACGCGGCCCCTGAAACCGGAAAGGCGATAATGCTGCGCGCTGACAAAGTCATTCCGGCGGGCAAATGGTCGGGCGCTCCGGCCGATACGGTCGTGCTCGACTTCGACGCCCGCTATCGCCGGCGTGTCGCCATGAGCGGGGTCGGCGGGCTGGAATTCCTGCTCGATCTTTCCGAAGCGACGATGCTGCGCGGCGGCGATGGGTTGCGGCTCGAGGACGGGCGCGTGGTGGAGGTGGTCGCCGAGCCCGAACCGCTGGCGGAGATCCGCG
Source organism: uncultured Alphaproteobacteria bacterium (assembly GCA_963696665.1). GTDB lineage: Bacteria > Pseudomonadota > Alphaproteobacteria > Rhizobiales > Beijerinckiaceae > Roseiarcus. The sequence goes on along the minus strand of CAVOLE010000005.1, from coordinate 57,804 downwards.
CCGCCGATCCCCTGGCGCTCACCCGGGTCGCCTGGCATCTCGGCAACCGCCATCTGCCGACCGAAATGACGCCAAGGGCGCTGCGCATCCGCCGCGATCCCGTCATCGAGGCGATGGCCGAGGGTCTTGGGGCCCGCGTGATCGCGCTCGAAGCGCCGTTCAATCCCGAAGGCGGGGCCTATGTGAAGGCCGAAGGCGGCGCCGAGGAGTTCCACCATGACCACGATCATGGGCCGCATCACCACCACGACCATCTCGATCACGACCATCGCCACGCGCACGACCACGATCATGGTCACGGTCGCCGAGGCTAACGGCGGCGCGGCGCTGCCGCTCCTGATATGGCTCTCGCCGACGTTCCCGGTCGGCGCCTTCGCCTATTCGCATGGGCTGGAATGGGCGGTCGAAGCGGGCGATATCGTCGATGCGCCTTCGCTCCAGGTTTGGCTCATCGATCTTCTGGCGTTCGGCGCGCCGCGCTCGGACGCCGTCCTGTTTGCGGCCGCCTTCCGCGCCGTGCAGAGGGCCGCTTGGCCGGAGCTCATGGAGATTAACGCGCTCGCAGTCGCCCTGACCGCTTCGGCCGAACGGCGCCTGGAGACGACTGCGCAGGGAGCGGCGTTTGTGGCGGCCGCGCGCGGACCTTGGGATTGCGAGCCCTTGCGCCGGCTCGAGGCGGCGCCCGAAGGGAGCGTCGCCTATCCGGTCGCGGTCGCCGCCGCGGCGAGCGCGCATGCTCTGCCGCTCGACATGAGCCTCGCGGCGTTCATCCTCGCGCAAGTCGCCAATCTTGTCTCCGCCGCGTTGCGTCTGGGTCCAATCGGGCAGACGGACGGCCAGACAATTCTTGCCGCGCTCCTGCCGCGCATTGAGGATCTGGCGCACGAAGCTCGAACCGCTGGCCTCGCTGGGCTCGGGGGTTGCGCGTTCCGCTCCGACATCGCCGCCATGCGTCACGAGACGCAATATTCGAGACTGTTCCGGTCATGACGCACAAGCCAACAACCTCTTCGCGTCGGCATCGGCGGTCCGGTGGGCTCCGGCAAGACGGCGCTCATGGAGCAGCTTTGCAAGCGCCTGCGCGAGGAGATCAGTATCGCCGCCATCACCAACGACATCTACACCAAGGAGGACGCGCGCATTCTGGTCGAGGCGGGCGCCCTTCCGCCTGAGCGGATCATGGGCGTAGAGACCGGCGGCTGCCCGCATACTGCGATCCGCGAGGACGCCTCGATCAATCTCGCGGCGGTCTCGGAAATGCGCAAGCGGTTCGCCAATCTCGATCTGATCCTCATCGAATCGGGCGGCGACAATCTTGCCGCGACCTTCTCGCCGGAGCTCGCCGATCTCACGATCTATGTCATCGACGTCTCGGGCGGCGAGAAGATCCCGCGCAAAGGCGGCCCGGGCGTGACCCGCTCGGACCTGCTCGTGATCAATAAGATCGACCTCGCCCCTTACGTCGGCGCCTCGCTCGAGGTGATGGCGACGGATGCTCTCATGATGCGCAAGGGCCGTCCGTTCGTGCTGGCAAACATGAAAAGAGGAGAGGGGCTCGGCGCAATTATCGCTTTCCTGCGCCTCCGGGGAGGGCTCGATCAAATAAACCTTAGTCAGGAATGGCAATAGGGAACCTTGAAGGGGCTCATACGTTTACAATGTGAACGCGGACAGCCATGAGTTCAATGGATTCCATCCGGCCCTATCGTCACGGCAACCTGCCAGCCGCGCTTTTGGCCGCGGCCCGTCAAATTCTGGATGAGAACGGATTGCACGCGGTTGGACTGCGCGAGACTGCGCGGCGCGTCGGCGTGTCCGCGACGGCGGCTTACCGCCATTTCACCAACAAGGAGGATCTCCTCGCTTCGGTCGCAGCCGAGGGATTCCGTGAGCTCGCCGCGGCCATGCAAAGCGCGACCCGCGGCGCCACCCCCCTTACCCGGGCGGGTCTTGCCTATATCGAATTCGCCAACCAGAACCGTGGCCTCTTTCGCCTCATGTTTGGGCCCGTTCTGGCCGAGCGGACGAAATATCCGGCGCTTCACGCGGCGAGCGCGGGCGTCGAGGCTGTGCTCTTGCGCGGCGTCGCCGACATCGACCAGCGGCCGCTCAACGACAATCCCGCGGCGATGGCGGCGTGGGGCCTCGTGCATGGGCTCGCGCATTTGATCGTTGATGGCTTCTTTCCGCCGGCGCGCGCAGCGGTTCAGGCGGAGGAGATCCTGGCCAGGATCAGATTGCCCAAACCACCGGCCCCGGAGCCGGCGGGATAGCGGTATCAGCTTTTTGAAGCGCTTTCATGCTTCGTTTCTTGTGGGTCAAGCCCACGAGTCGCAATCATGAGCGCGGCGTGGTCGGTATAAACCCTGGTCCCAGAATTCCGGGATCGGGCTCGCATTACGATCTCCGAGCCTTCAATCCGGTTGCGCCTTGCGTTACGCTCTCGCTCATGAAACATGCCGGTCCCGTCATGGCGGGCTGGCGGGACGGGACGCCTCGGAGGAAATATGGAAACGCGACGCATCAAGGCTCGGAACGGCGAGGGCCTCGCCTTCTCGGTCGTCGGCGAGGGCACCGGCCCGCTTGGCGATTTCTATGAGCTGCTCGACGAAAAAACGTCGATCGCGACGATTGAGCAGGCGCTCGCGAGCGGCGTCAGGGTGTTCAACTCGTCGCCCCATTACGGCAATGGGCTCGCGGAAAGCCGGATGGGAGCGGGCTTGAGGCGCGCCAAGCGCGACGAGATCCTGGTCTCGACCAAGATCGGCCGAATCATGGACCCCTTCACCAAGCCGCCCAAGCCGCGCAGCGACGTGGTGTCGCCCGGCTTTGCCGGCGGGCACCCGCATGCGCCGCGCTTCGACTATTCCTATGACGGGGCGATGCGCTCGATCGAGCATTCGCTGCTGCGCCTGGGGCTCAGCCGGGTCGACATCGTCCTCATCCACGATTGCGACGTCTGGACGCATGGCAAAGAGGAGGCGCCTGGGCGCTTCAAGGAAGCGATGGAGGGCGCCTATCGCGCGCTCGACAAGCTGCGCAACGAGAAGGTCGTCAAGGCCATCGGCTTTGGCATCAACGAAGCCGACACCTGCGTCAAATTCGCTAAAGCCGGCGATTTCGATGTCGCGATGATGGCCGGACGCTACACGCTGATCGACCAGACAGGCCTGGCGGAGTTTCTGCCGCTCGCCTTGGAGAAGAACATGGGCGTGATGCTGGCGGGCGTGTTCAATTCCGGCATTCTGGCGACCGGATCGGGACCAGGCGCAAAATTCGACTACGCGGCCGCTCCGAAGGCGGTCGTCGACAAGGTGAAGGCGATCGAGGAGATCTGCCGGAAGCACAAGATCACCTTGCGCCAGGCGGCGATCCAATTCGCAGCGAGCCACCCCGCTGTCGTCTCGATCGTGCTCGGCGCGGTCAAGCCCGAGGAAGTCAAGGCGAACGTCCATGACGCGACCGTCGAGATCCCGGCGAGCTTATGGTCGGACCTTAAAGCGGCCAAACTTCTGGACCCGGCCGCGCCAACGAAGGGATAGGGCGCGGCTTTCCCCGCCCGCCCGAGCGAGGAGGAGCGTCATCGCGAGGAGGCCGAAAAGGCCGATGCGGCGATCCAGGGCGAAGCGAAACGCTTCTACGATCCCTGGATTGCTTCGCTTCATTCGCTTTGGCGTCTTGCGTTGCCGGAGCGCCGGTCCTTGGAACACGAAGCGCTTCGACATCTGGATTGCTTCGCTTCGCTCGCAATGACGACTAGCGCCGCTGTACGTGAAACCGACCATTTGGCTTCCAAATCCTGGTAACAACGCACGCGCTATTCTTGCTAGTGTGCGCAGCAAAGCCGATCATTGCTCCCCATGAAGTTCCCGCCCGAATTTCTCGACGAGATCAGGGCCCGCCTGCCGGTGTCCGAGGTGGCGGGGACTAAGGTAAAATTGCGCAAGGAAGGGCGCGAGTGGCGCGGCCTTTCGCCCTTCACTGCGGAGAAGACGCCGTCGTTCTTCGTCAACGACCAGAAGGGCTTCTTCCACGACTTCTCGTCCGGCAAGCATGGCGACGCCTTCGCCTTCCTGATGGAGACCGAGGGCCTCACTTTCCCCGAGGCGGTCGAGCGGCTCGCCGGCATGGCCGGCCTGCCAATGCCGCGTCAGAGCAGCGTCGAGGCGACGCAAGATAAACACCGCGCGAGCCTGATCGACATCATGGCGATGGCGGCTCGGCTGTTTGAGGCCAACCTGCAGCAGCCCGTCGGCGCCAAGGCGCGAGGCTACATCGCCGACCGCGGCCTCGGGGCCCCGGTGCAGCAGCGCTTTGGCCTCGGCTACGCCTCGAGCGAGCGCTTCGCGCTGCGCGACGCGCTCGCTGGCCTTGGCGTTGGCGTCGAGGCGATGATCGAAGCGGGCCTATTGGTCCATGGGGAAGACATCGCCGTTCCTTATGACCGGTTCCGCGACCGGGTGATGTTTCCAATCCACGACCGCTCAGGCCGCGTCATCGCCTTCGGCGGGCGGGCGATGGAAGCCGGCGCCAAGGCGAAATACTTGAATTCCCCGGAGACCACGCTCTTCCACAAGGGCGCCCTGCTGTTCAACCATCATCGCGCCCGCAAGACCGCGCATGACGCAAGCGCGATCATCGTGGTCGAGGGCTATATCGACGCGATCGCGGTCAGCGAAGCTGGCTTCCCCAACGTCGTCGCGCCGCTCGGCACCGCGCTCACGCCTGACCAATGCGCGCTGCTGTGGGCCATGGCGAGCGAGCCGATCCTGTGCTTCGACGGCGACGGCGCCGGGCGACGCGCCGCCTTCCGCGCCATCGAGACGGCGCTGCCGCTGATCGGCGCAGGCAAGAGCCTGCGCTTCGCGCTTCTGCCCGAGGGGCAGGATCCGGACGATCTCATTCGCCAGAGCGGGCCGGCAGCGATCGGCGGAACATCTCAAGGACGCGCGTCCGCTCGCCGACGTGCTGTTCATGCGCGAGACCGACGGCGAGCGTTTCGACACGCCCGAGCAGCGCGCGGCGCTCGAGCGGCGCCTGGGTGAGGCGGTCGGCAAAATCGCCGACGAGCCGCTGCGCCGCCATTACCAGGCGGACATGAAGCGACGCCAGTCGACCTTTTTCGGCGAAGATCGCGAGCGGTCGGCGCGGGGCTACGCCGGCGCGAAGCCGGCCTTCGCCCCAAAGCGCGGCGGGCGGTTTCCCCCGGCCGGACCGCGCATGGGCGTCGCCGAAGCGCCCCTGGCGCCGCAAAGCAAACTCGGGCGCAAGGCCCGCGTGCCGGCGCGCGAGGTCATGATCCTTTCGATTGCGCTGAGCCACCCTGCGCTGCTCGAAAGCTATTGCGAGGAACTGGCGGCGACCGAATTCATCGGCGCTGGCGTGAGCACAATGCGGGACGCGCTCATCGCCGCTCCGGCCGAGGCGCTCGCCTCGTCCACCGCGCTCGCCGACTGGCTGACCGGCGCAGGGCGAGGGGCGGACCGTGAACGGATTCTGGGCCTGGCCGCAAAGATGCCGAATTGGTGGTGCATGCGGCCGGAAGCCGCGCCTCAAGACGCCGACCTTGTGTTAAGGCAAAGCTTAGCCTTGCATCGTCGCGCTGGCGCGTTACATAGGGACCTGAAGCTCGCGGAGCGGTTGCTCGCAACGGAGCCGAACGAGCTTAATCTTGCCCGACTGCTTGATATCAAAGCGAATCTGGCTGACCTTGCGGATGCGGAAGCAGCCATCGACGGTTTTGGCGGCGGGTCTGGACACGTATCGTCCGCGATCTGACCCGAACGACCCGGCGCGAGAGAGTGGGGTTTTTCTTGAGGGCGCCGCGAAGAGCGGGCTCTTAGCTCTGCCCGATTAGACTTGAGGGGACCTCCCGCCGGCGGGACGGTCGAAGGCATTTGGGACGCCCGGCGCCCTTGGCCGTGGGACATGACGGAGACGCCGCGATGGCAAAAAAAGATGAGGCGAAGGCCGAGGGCGAGGCGGTGGTTGTCGAAACTCCTGACAGCCCGCTGCTCGATCTCAGCGACGCCGCCGTCAAGCGGATGCTCAAGATCGCCAAGAAGCGCGGCTGGGTGACGCAGGATGAACTGAACGCAGTCCTGCCGTCCGAAGAGATTTCATCCGACCAGATCGAGGACATGAACGCGATGCTCAGCGAGATGGGCATCAATGTCGTCGAAAGCGAGGACGCGGAAGAAGCCGAGAAGGAGACCGCTGACGGCGCCGACGAGGAGGAGGCTGAAGGCGGCGAGCTCGTCGAGACCGCCCGGCCGACGGCGGTCGCCACCCGCAGTTCCGAGCCGGCCGAGCGCACCGACGATCCGGTGCGCATGTACCTGCGCGAGATGGGCTCGGTCGAGCTCCTGTCGCGCGAGGGCGAGATCGCCATCGCCAAGCGGATCGAGGCCGGCCGCGAGGCGATGATCGCAGGCTTGTGCGAAAGCCCGCTTACCTTCCAGGCTATCATCATTTGGCGCGACGAGCTGAACGACGGCAAGATCCTGCTGCGCGACATCATCGATCTCGAGGCGACCTACGCCGGCCCCGACGGCAAGAAGGCGCCAAAGACCGATTATTCCGCCCCCGGCGCGCCGCCGCCGCCCAATCCGGCCCGCGACCGCATGGCCCCGGCGACCGCGCCGCAGGCGCCGCCGGAAGGGTTCGAGGGCGAGATTCCGCCTCCGTCCGACGGCTTCGACGACGAGGACGATCTTGAGAATTCGGTGTCCCTGTCGGCGATGGAGGCCGACCTCAAGCCGCGCGTGCTCGAGACCTTCGACCGCATCGCCGACGCGTACAAGAAGCTCCGCCGCCTGCAAGACCAGAACGTCGAGAACAAGCTCAGGAGCGAATCGCTCTCTCCCGCCCAGGAGCGCAAATACAAGGCGCTGAAAAAGGACATCGTCGGCGACGTCAAGTCGCTGTCACTCAACCAGAACCGCATCGACGCGCTGGTCGAGCAGCTCTACGACATCAACAAGCGCCTGATCGGCCTTGACGTGCGCCTCATGCGCATGGCCGAGGCTCATCGCGTCGGCCGCGAGGATTTCCTTAAGAACTACCAGAATTCGGAATTGGACCCGAAATGGCTGCTCAGGGTCTCGAAGCTCACGACGCGGGGGTGGAAGGACTTCATCGCCGTCGACAAGACGGGAATCAAGGAAATCCGCGCCGAGATTCAGTCGCTCGCGACTGAGACCGGGCTTGAAATCCAGGAGTTCCGCCGCCTCGTCCAGATGGTGCAGAAGGGCGAGCGGGAGGCGCGGCAGGCGAAGAAGGAAATGGTCGAGGCCAACCTCCGCCTCGTCATCTCGATCGCCAAGAAATACACCAATCGCGGCCTGCAATTCCTTGACCTCATCCAGGAAGGCAATATCGGACTCATGAAGGCGGTCGACAAATTCGAATACCGCCGCGGCTACAAGTTCTCGACCTACGCCACCTGGTGGATCAGGCAGGCGATCACGCGCTCCATTGCGGATCAGGCGAGAACCATCCGCATTCCGGTGCACATGATCGAGACGATCAACAAGATCGTGCGCACCTCGCGCCAGATGCTGCATGAGATCGGCCGCGAGCCGACGCCGGAAGAGCTGTCGGAAAAGCTCGCGATGCCACTCGAGAAGGTGCGCAAGGTGCTCAAGATCGCCAAGGAGCCGATCAGCCTCGAGACGCCGATCGGCGACGAGGAGGACAGTCACCTCGGCGACTTCATCGAGGACAAGAACGCGGTGCTGCCGATCGACGCCGCGATCCAGTCCAATCTGCGCGAGACGACGACGCGCGTGCTCGCCTCCCTCACGCCTCGGGAGGAGCGCGTATTACGCATGCGCTTCGGCATTGGCATGAATACCGACCACACGCTGGAAGAGGTCGGCCAGCAGTTCTCGGTCACGCGCGAGCGCATCCGCCAGATCGAGGCCAAAGCGCTGCGTAAGCTCAAGCACCCGAGCCGAAGTCGCAAGCTTCGGAGTTTTCTCGACAATTGAGCGACGGCCGCGATTGTCCGTTTTCCGTAGCGACCGGCCGCCTGTTCCTACCATCGTCGGGATATAACACATGTCTTAAACGTGTAATATTCCAAAAAGGACGTTTACAACCGCTCTCGATGTGTCATTATAGCGCGGTGCGGCATAGCGCGCTGCGGCGCGCCAATTCGCCGAGGGGATCTAGACATGAAGCGTACGGCAGTTGCGGCTCTCGGGGCCGCTATAATCGCAACGCTCGGGACGAGTTGCGCTACGCACGCGGCCACAGTCGCCTTCGACTTCAGCGCCTATGACGGGAGTATCATTCACGACGGCTCTTCCTTGAGCAACTCGACGTACCTTGACCTCGATGATTCGCTCTTGGTGGTAACGTCTGTGGGGCCTGGCGACGATTCCGGACTAAATGAGGGCGATACGATCACAGCGTCCCCCAGTAGGATCAGTTATGGGTCAACGCCTGGTCCGCTCGGAACCGACGTCGTCCTGTCGTGGCCGATGGTCGTTGGGCCTGGCGTGGACATGTTCACCGAAACGCTGACCACGGTGACGTCGATCGTTACCCTGCCGAGTGTTGATCCTGACTTTATCACCGTCACCCTCACGGGAACGCTAACCGACACCGACAGCCTGTTCACGAATTCGCCGGTTGTTCTCATGTTCACCGCCACTCAAGCCGGCGCGAACATCCCGAGCGTTGCGTTCTCCAATGCGTCGGCAGTGAGCCCTCCATTCCCGAACCGTCGACCTGGGCCATGATGGCGCTTGGCTTTACCGCTCTCGGCTACGTCGGATTCCGTAAGCGCTTGAACCTCGGCCGAATGGCCGGGAACGGCGCTCTTTCCGTTTGACGACTAGGCTCTGTCCCTAAGCTTTGCGCCCGCGCCTCGGACGGCTCTTGGCGTTCCAACGCCCAGGAGAGGGGCAAATGCGTCCGACGGGCGGTTGGAACGCGGCGCTGGGAGCTGGCCGAATTCGCCAAATACGATGATGGGCGCTGTGCGGAAACGCTTGGGACCCCGACCAAAAAGTCCAGAGCGGTGGGAGAGGGAACCGCCAGCTTGTTGGACCCGATCGAGGCGGAATTTTTTTGCGCCGCGAAAGATCCTATTGCCGTTTGAATCGTGGGACTACCCCTAATGGCTGCCTGCTTGCGGCCATAGATCGAACAGTATCAATTGTTTCTTGCGGTCTGCTACAGTCTTTCTTTTACTTGATCCAGGATGGGCGTCGCAACGGGAGCGCTTGACAGACTTCTTTCCTGCTGCTACCCGTAGAGTTGTGTGCGGCCGATTAGGGGATTTTTAAGATGCGCAGAACTTTCTTCTTAACCACCGGGTTGGCTTGGCTGGCCCTGACAGGCGCGGCGAGCGCCTACACGATAACGCTGACTCCAGGCCCTGACGATCCTACCTACTTCTCTTCAGAACCGGCAGGGGCGAACGGTTTCACGCTTAACGGCATTACCTGGAATCTCGGGTCTGGTGTAGCCTCGACAGAAAAGGGATCTGTCCCATTTACATATGCCGCTCCTTTGGGAATGGGCACCTCCACGACCACGGGCACGACATACATGGCCGTTGAAGGCGGCGGTTCGGAAACGGCCACCTGGGCGACGCCTCAGACCAGCCTTAGCCTTTATTGGGGCTCGATCGACGGCGACATCGGCGCGAACCAAAATCTCAACTCGATTATGATCGGAGACACTCTGATTACCGGTGCGGATTTGGTGCCTCCAGCTCTCGGGCTAGGCCAACAGGACAATCCTCTTGACAACGAGATAGTGACGATCAGCGGTCTTGCGCCCTTCACGACGGTGACGTTCTCCTCGACCGGCAATGCGTTCGAGTTCAGCCTTGCTTCCGTTCCCGAGCCGTCAACCTGGGCGATGATGGCCCTCGGATTTGCTGGCCTTGGTTATGCGGCGTTCCGCCGCAACTCGAAGAAGGGCCAGATGGCGCTGCGCGCGATTTGATCCTGTCCTTTCCGAAACGTATGACAGGGGCCGCCGCGAGGCGGCCCTTTCTTTTTGCGGAACAGACTTCCGCGAGTTTAAGCAATCCGCGACGCACGCCGCGCCAGAGCGGCGCTCGCCGGTTAGAATTCCGGCGTAGCCGCCGGGTCGGCCAGACGGTGCAACCGGTCTGCAGCCGCGAGCGCGAAGCGCAGCAGAACCGCCCGGCGGCTGGCCGAGGCCATGCGCTTGAGTTCGGCTTCGCGGACGATCTCGGCGCCGTAAGGATCAGCGACGATGAGACCCGCCTCAGGAGGCATCAGGTCGGCCGGAGTGTGCTCCGAGATGGCGAAATAGAGCCGGTCGCAGCAAGCGACATAGTCGCGCCACTTGCGGTCCGCGCGAAAGTCCGCAGCGCATGACTTGATCTCGACGATCAGCACCTCGCCGTCGCCGTTGACCGCCGCGACGTCGGCGCGGCGCCTGTCGGTCAGCGAAAGCTCGGTCAAACTTGAGAAGCCGCGCGCCCGGAGCAGCCGCCGCACCCCGCGTGCAATCATGAGCGCCGTCTCCGACTGGCGCCCATCCGGCGGAAGGGTTTGGACGTCCTGCCACATCAGGCTGCCTTTGCATCAGCGAGGATCATTTCGGCCGCCTTTTCGGCGATCATCATCGTCGGAGAGCCGGTATTGCCGGAGGTTATGCGCGGCATCACCGACGCGTCGGCGACACGAAGCCCCATGAGACCATGAACCTTGAGCTCACCATCGACCACGGCCAACGGATCCTGCGCCAATCCCATCTTCGCGGTCCCGACAGGGTGGAAGATCGTCGTGCCGATCTCGCCCGCCGCCCGCGCAAGCTCATCGTCCGACTTGAGCTTTGCGCCAGGCTTGAGCTCTTGGGGCGCGTAACGCGCGAGCGCGGGCGCGGCGGCAAGGCGACGGGTGAGACGAATGGAATCCACCGCAACCCGCTGATCGGCGAGGGCCGACAAATAGTTCGGTTGGATGACCGGCGCGCCGCGCGCATCGGCGCTCGAGGCATGGGTCGAACCGCGGCTTTCCGGCCGCAGGTTGCAGACGCTGATCGTGATCGCCGGATAGGGGTGCATCGGCTCGCCGAACCGGTCGAGCGACAGCGGCTGGACATGGAATTCGATATTGGCGGTGGCGTAGTCGGGCGAGGACTTGGTGAACAGGCCAAGCTGCGAGGGCGCCATGGTCAAAGGCCCCCGCCGCCGAAGGCCGTAGTCGAGCCCCATCAGGCCGCGCCTCACAAGCGACCCGTACTCGACATTCAGCGTGCGCGCGCCCGTGACGCCGAAGATCGCTCTGAGCTGCAGATGGTCCTGCAGATTTTCGCCAACTCCGGGCAGCGCATGAACAACCGGAACGCCGATCGCCTCGAGGCGGTCCGGCGCGCCGACGCCTGAGACTTCCAAAAGCTGGGGCGAGCCGATCGCGCCGGCCGCAAGAACGACTTCACCCGTCGCCCTCGCTTCGCGGTTGACGCCGTCACGGCTATATCGCAGGCCGATGGCGCGGCGGCCCTCGAACAGGATGCGCTCGACATGCGCGCCTGTCTCGAGCCGCAGGTTCGGCCGCTTGAGGATCGGCTTCAAAAACGCTGTCGCTGCGCTCCAACGCCGCCCGCGGCGCTGGTTGACCTCGAAATAGGCCGAGCCTTCGTTGTCGCCGTGATTGAAATCGTCAATTCTCGGAATGCCGATTTCGACCCCGGCCTGCCGCACCGCGTCGAGGATCGGCCAGGACACGCGCGGGCGCTCGACCCGCCATTCGCCGCCCGCCCCATGCAACTCGGCCAAGCCCCCATGATGGTCCTCCTGGCGGAGGAAATAGGGCAGAACGTCGTCCCAGCCCCAGCCGGCAAGACCGAGCTGGCGCCAGCCGTCATAGTCGGCCGCCTGCCCGCGCATGTAGATCATGGCGTTGATGGCGGAGCATCCGCCCACGACCCGGCCGCGCGGATAGGCGATCGAACGCCCGCCCAAATTGGGCTCGGGCGCCGTTTTGAACATCCAGTCCGCACGCGGATTGCCGATCGCGTAGAGGTAGCCGACGGGGATGTGGAACCATATCCAATTGTCGCGGCCGCCGGCCTCGATGACGAGCACGCGGTTCTTGGGGTCGCGGCTCAAGCGGTTGGCGAGCACGCAGCCTGCCGAACCGGCGCCAACCACAATAAAGTCGTAAGCGTCCTCGCTCATGGCGCCACCGCCCAGCAGGCGACGTCGCGCGCCTGCTTCAGCTCGAGCGGCGGTTCCTCGGCGCGGCAGCGATCGAAGGCAAGCCGGCAGCGCGGATTGAACGGACATCCCGGCGGCGGCGCGAATGGCGACGGCGGCTCGCCGGACAGCAGGATGCGCTGGCGCCTGGCGGTCGGGTCGGCCACGGGCGTCGCGGACAGGAGCGCCTGCGTGTAAGGATGCTGCGGATGGTCGAAGACCGCGGCGCGCTCGCCAAGCTCGACCGTTTTACCAAGGTAGATCACCATCACCTCGTCGGCGATGTGGCGCACGACCGAAAGATCGTGCGAGACGAATATATAGGCGAGAGCGAATTCCTCCTGCAAGCCGGCGAGCAGATTGAGCGCCTGCGCGCGGATCGAAACATCCAGCGCCGACACCGGCTCGTCGAGCACCAGGATCTTCGGCTTCAGCATGAGCGCGCGGGCGATCGCGATGCGCTGTCGCTGGCCGCCGGAGAACATATGCGGATAGCGATGATAAGTTTCGGGCCTTAAGCCGACCTTGGCCATGATCGACAGGACCTCGGCCTTGCGCTCTGCGGCGCCCAGGGCCGTGTTGACGAGCAGCGGCTCTTCGAGCGCCTTGCCGATCGTCTGGCGCGGATTGAGCGAGCCGTAAGGGTTCTGGAACACGATCTGGATTTCCCGCCTGAGGCGCGCCCTTCTCGCCGCGCTTGCATGAGCGACGTCTTCGCCGTCGATCAGAAGCGAGCCGGCGGTCGGATTTTCGATCAAAGTCAAGAGCCGCGCCAGCGTCGATTTGCCCGAGCCGGATTCGCCCACCACCGCGAGCGTGCGCCCGGCATGAAGCGAGAAGGAAACACCGTTGAGCGCCTTGACCGTCGCGCGTCGGCGGAACGCGCCGCGCGACACGGAATACTCCCGTGTCAGGCCCCTCGCCTCGAGGATGGCGGTCATGGCCCCGACCCTTCCAGCTCGAGGGCGCTCGGAATCCCGGCGGCCAATGGCGTCAGACACCGTGCGCGGCCAAGGGAGGCCGCGGCTGGCGGCGGCTCGAAGTCGTGGCAGGCGTCGAAGACAAAGGCGCAGCGCGGCGAGAAGACGCAGCCGCGCGGCCGGTCGAACGGCCCGGGCACGACGCCCGGAATCGCCGGCAGACGCCGCCCATTCGCCCGTTCAGGCAACGCCGCCAGAAGCGCGGCGGTATAGGGATGATGCGGATCGGCGAAGAGCTCGCGCGTGCGGTTCGTCTCCATCTCCTGGCCGGCGTATTGGACAATGACCCGGTCCGCGGTTTCGGCGACCACCCCCATGTCGTGGGTGATGAGCACGAGCCCCATTCCGTTGTCACGGCGCTCGCGCATCAGAAGATCGAGGATTTGCGCCTGGATGGTGACGTCGAGCGCGGTGGTCGGCTCGTCTGCGATCAGGAGCTTCGGCCGGCAGGCAAGCGCCATCGCGATCATCACGCGCTGGCTCATGCCCCCCGAGAGCTGATGGGGATAGGCATGGCGGCGGCGTTCGGGATCGGGAATGCCGACCTCGGCGAGAAGCTCGACGATGCGCCTCTCGCGCTCGGCGCGGTTGAGGTTGAGGTGGGTCTTCAAGGTTTCGCCGATCTGAAACCCGACATTGAAGCATGGATTGAGCGACGACATTGGCTCCTGGAAGATCATCGCCATGTCCTTGCCGGCGATCAATCGGCGCTGATCCGCACTCATGGACAAAAGGTCCGCGCCGTCGAAGGCCATGCGGTCGGCGGAGACGGTCGCGGTCGGAGGCAATAGGCCCATCGCCGCCAGCATCGCCACCGATTTGCCGGAGCCCGATTCACCGACGATCGCCAGCACTTCATTGCGTTCGAGCGTCAGGTCGAACCCGTCCACCGCTGTGAACGGCCCATGGCGCGTGGCGAACGAGACGGAAAGGTTGCGGATCTCGAGCAGGGGCGCCGCCATCAGCCTCTCCGCATCTTCGGATCGAGCGCGTCGCGCAGGCCGTCGCCTGTCAGATTGATGGCGACGACCGTGATGAGGATGGCCAAGCCCGGGAAAGCGACGATCCAAGGATTGGACTCAATGAATTCGCGCGAGTCGGCCAGCATCGCGCCCCATTCCGGCGTCGGCGGCTGCGCGCCAAGGCCGAGAAAGCCAAGCGCCGCCGCCTCGAGAATGGCGCTTGATACGCCAAGCGCCGCTTGCACGATGAGGGGAGCGAGGCAGTTTGGCAGCACGGTCGAAAGAGCGAGCCGGAGCGGCCCGACGCCGACCACGCGCGCAGCGGTCACGTAGTCCTTGCCGAGTTCACCGAGCGCAGACGCGCGCGCCAGGCGCACGTAGGCCGGCAGATAGACGATCGTCACTGCGATAATGGTGTTGGCGAGGCTTGGCCCCAGCACCGCGACGACCAGCACGGCGAGCACCAGGCTCGGCACCGCCATGATTAAATCCATGAGCCGCGTAACGGGGACGTCGACCACCGGCCCGGCCATCGCCGCCGCGAGTCCGAGCGCGACGCCGACAATGAACGACACGCACATCACCGAAAGGCCGATGAACAGCGACACCCGGGCCCCGAAGATGAGGCGCGACAGCATGTCATGGCCGTCGCCGTCGGTTCCCAGCGGGAAGCGCCATGAGCCGCCCGCCTCCCAAACCGGTGGCGCGCGCACCGCGTCGCGGAATTGCTCGATCGGCGAGTGGGGCGCGACGACGTTCGCCGTTAGAGCCAAGAGAACAATGACGCCAAAGACGGCGAGACCGAACACCGCGCCTTTGTTTTCCCGGAACGCGGCCCAGAACGACGCGAGCGGCGAAGGCTCGCCGAGGACGGCCCCCGCGTCGTCGCCGATCGGCGTGGTCAGCGCGGCGATGTCAGCGGGCATGGCGTATCCTGGGGTCGATGACGCCATAGACGAGATCGACGATCAGGTTGACCAAAACGACGACGGCGGAGATGAGCATGACGCCGCCCTGCAGCGCCGGATAGTCGCGCCGGCCGATGGAATTGATAAGCCAATGGCCAACCCCTGGCCAGGAGAAGATCGTCTCCGTCAGCACCGCGCCAGCCATCAAACTCGAAATCGAGAGGCCGATCACCGTCACCACCGGCAAGAGCGCATTGCGCAAAGCGTGAACGCCGATGACCCGGGCGGGGGACAACCCCTTGGCGCGCGCGGTGCGCACGTAATCTTCGCTCAAAACTTCGAGCATCGAGGAGCGGGTCATGCGCGCGATGACAGCGAGCGGCACGGTGCCGAGAACGATCGACGGCAAAATAAGGTGGCGCAAGGCGTCGAGGAAAGCGCCCGGCTGATCGGACAGAAGAGCGTCAATGGTCATGAATCCGGTCGGCTGGTCGAAGGAATAGTTGATGAGGTCGATGCGGCCCGAGACTGGGAGTAAGCCCAGCCGCACGGAAACGAACATGATGAGGAGCAGCCCCCACCAGAAGATCGGCATCGAATAGCCGAACAGCGAAATTGTCATCAGCGCCTGATCATAGAAACCGCCGCGCTTGACCGCCGCGACCGCGCCGGCCGGCACGCCGATTCCGATCGCAAACAGCATGGCGAAGAAGGACAGTTCGAGCGTCGCGGGAAACAGGGTTAGGAATTCCTTGAGCACGCTCTGTTGCGTCGAAAGCGACACGCCGAAGTCGCCGTGCAGGAGCTTCCAGACATAGTCGAGGAACTGCTTCCACACCGGCTGGTCGAGTCCGAGCTCATGTCGGAAGTAGGCGAGCCGCTCGGGCGACATGCCATGCTCGCCAGTCCTCACCTCCACCGGATCGCCTGGCACGAGACGGATCGCCACAAACGTCAGGAACATCAACGCCAGAAAAGTCGGAATGGTCAGCGCGATGCGGCGAAGGAAGTAGGCGAGCATGGCCGGTTCGAAACCAACGGGCCCCGCCGCAAATGGCTAGCGGAGCCGGTCCGACCTTACTTAAGGTCGACGCCTTCGAACGCATGCGTGCCAAGCGGACTCTGCTTATAGCCGGTCACATTCGAGCGCATCGATTCGAAAACGATGGAATGGGCGAGGAGAAGCTCTGGGGCTTCGTCGTGTTCGATCTCCTGCATGCGCCGATAGAGTTTCGCCCGATCGGCCTGGTTGGTCAGCGTGCGGGCCTTCGCCAGCAGTTCGTCGAACTCGGCATTGCACCATTTTGTCGGGTTGCTGCCGCCAGGCTTGCCTCCGGGGCAGCCTCTTAAGAAGAAGAAATTGTCCGGATCGCCGTTATCTCCCGTCCAACCGTATTGGGCGGTGATCTCTTCGCCATCGGCGAGGCGCTTGCGATACTCGCCCCATTCATAGGTGACCAACTTGGCGTTGACCCCGATCTTGGCGAGATCGGCCTGCATCATCTCGCCGATGCGCTTGCCATTGGGGTTATAGGGCCGCGACACCGGCTGATACCAGAGATCGATGTCGAGCGGCGTCTTGACGCCGGCCGCCGCCAGCATCGCCTTGGCTTTTCCCGGGTTGTAAGGCACGTCCGGGATCTTGTCGTTGAAGGCCCACATCGTGGGCGGGATCAGCGTCGTCGCCTTCGACCCCGCGCCGAGATAGACGTCCTTGATGATCGCGTCGCGATCGATCGCCATCGCGAGCGCCTGTCGCACCTCTTTCTTGTCGAGCGGCGGCTTGGTGACGTTGAAAGCCCAATAGGCGACGTTGAGACCCGGCATGCTGATCACCTTGAGGGTCGGATCCTTCTCCATCTCCGCGAGGTCGGCCGGCCGGGGATAGGCGTTGACATGGCACTCGCCGGCTTTGAGCTTAGCGTAGCGCGCCGTGGGGTCAGGCGTGATGGCGAAGACGAGGTCGTCGACGAGCGGCTTCTCGCCGTAATAGTCCTTGTTCGCCTTGTAGCGGATGACGGAATCCTTCTGGTATGAGACGAACGAGAACGGTCCGGTGCCGACCGGCGCCTGGTCGAACTGCTCGGGCGTCCCCTTCTTGAGCAGGAAGTCGGCGTATTCCTTCGACCCGATCGCCATGAAGTCCATCGCCAGATTGGCGAGGATGGCGACATTCGGCTCCTTCAGCTTCATGACGACGGTGTAGTCGTCGGTCTTGGTCGACCGAATCGAGCAGCTTCGGCATGTCCATGTCACTGAAATAGTCATACTTGCCGCCGGAGACCTTGTAATAGGGGTTGTCCGGTTTCCACTGGCGGTCGAACGACCAGATGACGTCGTCGGCGTTGAAGTCGCGCGTTGGCTTGAAGTCCTTCAGCGAATGGAACTTGACGCCCTTGCGTAAGTGAAAGGTGATCGTCTTGCCGCCGTCCGTCACTTCCCAGCTTTCGGCGAGGCCGGGAACGACGTCGGTCGTGCCGCGCTTGAATTCGGTCAGGCGATTGTAGACGGGCCGCGCGGCGTCGAAGCTCGTGCCGGTGGTGTTGATCGCCGGCGTGAAATTCTCTGGGCTGCCTTCGGAGCAATAGACCAAGGTCTTTGCCGAAGCCAGAACTCACGCCCGCTAACAACGCGGCCAGCGCGACGCCGGCGAAGGTGAGCGCTTTCATGCGATCTTCTCCTAAAGCGACTTGCTCGCGAAAACGAGCTTTGCGCCATCGAAGCCCTTTTTCGCTTTTCACGCAATGGCCGTCCGGCGAAGCTGCCTCGCTCATGCGCGGTTCGCCGACAGCGCTTCCAGCCTGGCGATAAGGGCCGCCGGATCGCCTGAAACCGCAACCTGCTTGAGCCGGCTCTTCGAGCCGGCAACCATCCGCGCGCTTGAGCTTGGCGCGCCGAGCCGCTCCGCCAAGAGCGCGCATAAAGCGCGGTTGGCTTCGCCGTCCTGGGCCGCGCATCGCACGCGCGCCGCGAGCACGCACGATCCGTCGGCAAGCTCAGCCACGCCGTCGATCGCGTCGCGCCCGCCCTTTGGCGTCAGACGGCATGAGACGATGACGCCGTCCGGCGTCGCGCGCCAAGCCTGGCGCTTGGCCGTCATTCGCTTTCGCTATCGTCGTTCATGGGATGCAGATCGCGCACCATCGCCTTGGCGCGCTCGTCGAGCACATGGGTGTAGATCTGCGTTGTCGCGATATCGGCGTGGCCGAGGAGATCCTGAACGACGCGCAGGTCCGCGCCGTTCTGCAACAGGTGACTGGCGAAGGCGTGGCGAAGCACGTGCGGGCTCACGCGCTTAGGTGCAATGCCGGCCGCTGCGGCGACGCGCTTGAGATCGCGCGCGAAGGCTTGGCGCGTCATATGGCCGCTCGCGCTCGCGGCGGGAAAGAGCCAAGGGCTCGTCGCCGTGCCCGGCGAGACTTGGTCCAGCAGGGCGCGAAACGCGTTCAGCGCGGCGCGGGCGGGACCCGACAGCGGCGCCAGGCGCTCCTTGTCGCCCTTGCCGCGCACCGCGATGAGCGGAGCCTTGGCTGTCGCGACCGACTTCTTGAGACTCAAGGCTTCCGACACGCGCAAGCCCGACCCATAGATGAGCTCGATGAGACAGGCGATGCGGGCTGCATCCAGCCGCTCGCGCAACGGCCGCTCCGCGACCTCGAGGCCTTCGCGCGCGGTCGCGATCAGGCGCTCGACCTCGGCCATGCTCAAGAGCTTCGGCAGCGGGCGCGATCGGCGCGGGCCCTCGACCGCCAGCGTCGGGTCGTCGCGCCGCCAGCCTTCGGCGTAAAGAAACTTATGAAACTGACGGATCGCCGAGAGACGTCGCGCTAGCGACGCGGCGCTGAGCTTCTGCGCGCCGCGGGCCGCGAGAAACCCGCGCACATGCGTCGCGTCCGCCTTCAGCGGGTCCGCGCCCCTGGCCTTCAGATAGGCGTCGTAATCGGCAAGATCGCGCCGATAGGCCTCGATCGTATTGACGCTCGCGCCGCGCTCAGAGGCGAGCGCCTCGAGGAAGCTCACGGCGTGCGAAACCGTC
Source organism: uncultured Alphaproteobacteria bacterium (assembly GCA_963696665.1). Classification (GTDB taxonomy): domain Bacteria; phylum Pseudomonadota; class Alphaproteobacteria; order Rhizobiales; family Beijerinckiaceae; genus Roseiarcus. The sequence continues at coordinate 38,728 of CAVOLE010000005.1, read as the reverse complement.
CGCGGCTTCATATCGCGAGCCTATGGTTGACGCGGACAAACTGTAGCCGCGCTCCATAGCCCGTCGACAGACGGGCGTCCTTGAGGACGCCCTTTGGAGCGCGGCGACGCGGTCGACGACCGCGTCTACAGGGTGCGGCCCCACTCAATTGCAATCTGCCCTACTCCTCCTCCTCGAACAGCGTCGGCTGCGGCCCCTCGCGCCGTGGTTCGGCGAGGCCGAGGTGGCGGAAGGCGTGCGACGTCAAGAGGCGTCCGCGCGGCGTGCGCTGCACGAAACCGAGCTGGATGAGAAAGGGCTCGATAATGTCCTCGATCGCGTCGCGCGGCTCGGAGAGCGCGGCGGCGATGGTTTCAACGCCAACCGGTCCTCCGCCGAACTTGACCGCGATGACATCGAGATAGCGCCGATCCATCTCGTCGAGCCCGATCGCGTCGACGTCGAGAAGCTTGAGCGCGCTGTCGGCGAGCGCGCGCGTCACGCTTCTTGCGCCTTCGACCACGGCGAAATCGCGCACGCGCCTCAGCAGGCGCCCGGCGATGCGAGGCGTGCCGCGCGAGCGCTTGGCGATTTCGTTCGCGCCGTCATCGGCTAGCGCCATGCCGATCACTCTGGCGCCGCGCGCGACAATGCCCTGCAGCTCTTCGGTCGTGTAAAAATTGAGCCGGATCGGAATGCCGAAACGATCGCGCAACGGCGTGGTGATGAGCCCGGCCCGCGTCGTCGCCCCAATCAGGGTGAACTGGGCGAGATCGATCTTCACCGAGCGGGCCGCGGGCCCCGCGCCGATGATGAGGTCGAGCTGAAAATCCTCCATCGCCGGATAGAGAATCTCCTCGACCGCCGGATTGAGGCGGTGAATCTCGTCGATGAACAAGACGTCGCGCGGCTCGAGATTGGTAAGCTGCGCCGCGAGGTCGCCCGCCTTGCCGATCACCGGTCCTGAGGTCGAATGGAAATTGACGCCGAGCTCGCGCGCCACGATCTGCGCGAGCGTCGTCTTGCCGAGGCCGGGCGGCCCGACGAACAGCACGTGATCGAGCGCCTCGCCGCGCGATTTGGCGGATTGGATGAAGATTCCGAGATTCTTGCGCGCCGCTTCCTGGCCGGCGAAATCGGCGAGGCGCTGCGGGCGGACAGCCGCGTCGTCCTCGGGACGTTTCTCGGCGGAGACAAGCCGGCGGGGCGCTTCGGCCACCTCAGCCGCCTTCGCCCGGGGGATGAAGGCGATCCGCCAAGGTCAATTCCCGGCGCGTGGTGAGCCCGATGAGGTTCGCCGCTAAGGCGCAGACGAGACCCGCGATCGCGGCGCAAGCAACAAAAGCATGGCCAAGCGTGACGCCGATGCGACCCGGAAACGCCCATTCGTCGGCCTCTCCGCCGATGTTGGTCCTGATGGTCATCTCGAGCGACGCCCAGACCGGATTGAGGCGCAAGAGGAGGCCATAGACGATCAGGCCGCCGATAAGAGCGGCGACGAGCGCGCGGGGCGCGCGCTCCGGCGCAACGGCGTCCCAGAGCGCATAAAGAAACCCGGTGGCCGCGGCAGGCGCGACGCCGACGACATAGGCCGCGATCAGCCCGAGGGCGTGGCCGAACACCGTGCTGATCAAAACCACAAGCCCGATCGCCTCGAGGTCGGTCGGCGTCTTGAATACGACGGAAAGAGGAATGAACAGCGCTCCGCCGATCGCCGGACCTAGCGCTGCGAACAAGAGCACGATGCCGATCATCGGGACAAAGAACGGACGGCCGCTCATTGTGCTCCCTTCGCGACGTAGACGACCCGCATCAATATCGATCGTTACGGTCGCGGTAATTATCGGTGTTGGCTTCGCGCGCCATGCCTGCGAGCGCCTCACGATCCGGCACCGGGACCATCACGATGCTGTCACCTTTGTCGATGAACGCGATCTTCTGGCCGGGTCGCCAAGCCAGTCGTTCTCGAACAGCCTTCGGAATTGATATCCGGTACTTCGAGGAGAGCTTCGTTGCGGCGCTCATTTTCTTACCCATCGTCTATTGCTCATCATACGGCCAACCCAACTTACTGCGCCAGTTCCTTCAAGCCCGCGCGGATGAGCGCGGCGGTCTCGGCCGCCGGTCCGAGCTGAGCGGAAATCCTGGCCACGGCGGCTGCGGCCTGGGGCTGGGCGTAGCCGAGGCTGACGAGGGCCAGGACGGCGTCCTCGGCGGCCTTGGCCAGCTTGGGCGCACGATCGAGACCTGATTCCGCGTGGGCGAAATCGGCGATCGCAAAAGCCGGCGCCTTGTCCTTGAGCTCGAGCACGAGGCGGGCGGCAAGCTTGGGGCCGACCCCCGGCGCGCGCGCCATCATCGCCTTGTCCTGTCGCGCAACCGCCGCGTTCAAGGCTTCCGCGGAGAGCGCGCCGAGAATCCCTAGCGCGACCTTCGCGCCAACGCCCTGCACGCTCTGCAGCAGGCGAAACCAGTCGCGCTCGCCGGCGGTGACGAAGCCGTAAAGCCGAATCGCGTCTTCGCGCACATGCGTCTCGATGAGCAGCTCCGCCTCATCGCCCACGCCGGGCAGCGCGCGCAGGGTGCGAGCCGAGGCGGAGACGAGGTAGCCGACGCCGTTGACGTCGAGGATCAAGGCCTCTTCCTCGACGCTGTCGATTATGCCCTTGAGCTTACCGATCATGCCGCGCCTCTTGCGCGCGCCGCGCGATGCTGGGCATGGCAAATGGCGACGGCGAGCGCGTCCGCAGCGTCCGAGGTCGTCGCGGTCGAGGCCGGCAACAGCATTCTCACCATCATCGCCACCTGCCGCTTTTCCGCGTGCCCGACGCCGACCACCGTCTTCTTGATGAGATTGGCGGCGTATTCCGCGACCGGCAAGCCAGTCAGAGCCAATGTCGCGAGCGCCACGCCCCGCGCCTGTCCCAGTTTCAGCGCCGATTGCGGATCGCGGTTGATGAAGGTCTCCTCGATCGCCGCCTCATGCGGCTCCTCGCGTTCGACGAGCCCAATCAGCAAGCGATGGATCCCCGCCAGGCGCTCGGCCAGCGAAGTCGCAGCGTCGGTCTCGATCGAGCCGCAGCCGACGAAGCTCAGCCGCGAACCGGCGGCCTCGATCACGCCCCAGCCAGTCGCCCGCAGGCCGGGATCGACGCCGAGAATGCGAATCGGGCCGAAGGTCATGGGCCGTCTGATATACGAATTCGCCCGGCTGCGCATTTGCGCGCGCAGACCTACCGCGCCGATTCGGTCAGGCCCGCAAGTTCGCGCTCAATTGACATGAGTTCGCTTAAGCCCGCGTCGAACGCGCGAAGCCCGATCGCTTGCCACACGCCCCGACTAGGCGCAGCACGTGGTGATTGACGCCCGTGCTGTGGCCTTGCGCTTCGCTGCTGGCACGCTCTCGCGCGACACGCTCCGCTCAGGACCGTTCACCGTCGGGAGTGCAGAAGCAAGGGAAATTGCAGTCTGCTCATCGACGGCACCCATCCACGCCGCCATAACGGCCGAAAGGCCGAAAAGAACAAACAATGAACGGGCGCTAGATTTGGCGCGTCGCCCCCGCCCTCGCCGACCTCCGCGCTCCGCGAGATCGCCGACGGTCAGCGGCAGCCGCGCCGCTGCCGCGAGCGCTCCCTTCTCGTTGATGAGATAGCGACGGTTAAGGGCGAAGAGGACCTGGGCGGCGCAGGCGAGCGAGCGAAACGCGCATCCGGCGATGTAGGTCTGATCGCCCTTCCGGATAGCCGTCTGCGCATTCTCGACGCTGAACAGAACCTCCCACTGGAATCGGCGAATCAGCGCCTCGCGCAATTTATCCGGATAAGGGACGGTCATCGCCTTCAAACGAGCGAGCGCACCCTCAGAATCGGTGAGCGGCCGGCAGAGCGCAACTTCCCCCATCCAGATCGCCGAGCAGAAGCCATGCGAATGCCCCGGCTGATAGTCCATGCTGACGCGGCCGTCGCGACAGTCGCGAATGACCTCTTCGACCAACTCGATCGGCCGGTAGAGCAGGTCGACTTTCCGGCCCTCCATCGTGAGCCAGCCGCCGCCAACGATCCACGGCCCCCAGCCGCCGACCTCGGTCACCTTTGCGGCCTCCGGATCGTCGACCAGGCCTTTCACGACCTCGAGCAGGCGCTCAACGTCGAGCCCGTCGCGCTCGCTGAAGTAAAGGCCGATGTCATGGTCCGAGGCCGCGTGCGCGTCGCCCGTCGCCCGCGATCCGCCAAGCGTCACGGCGATGACCCCGGGAACAGCGGCGAGAGCGGGTGAGACGCGTTCCAGGAACGGGTCGGACGTTTCCATGGCCCCAGAATAACCCAACCCCGGGCGCGCCAGCGCATCGTCGCTCTTTCCACCGGCAATTCGGCTTCCCTATCTTGGCTCGCTTGCGGCGGCGGCGATAATTGCCAACGGCGGAGGGGATGATTCGTGGCGAACGGCGTGAAGACCGCAAAGAAAAAGGCCGCTCCGCCGCCGCGTCCCACCACCGTCACGCCCCATTTCGATTTCGAGCGCGAAGCCTTCAGGAGCGGCCATCGATGGGTCGCCGGGGTCGATGAAGTCGGGCGCGGCCCGCTCGCCGGGCCGGTCGGAGTGGCCGCCGTCATTCTCGATCCCGACGATCTGCCCAATGGGCTCAACGATTCGAAAGTGCTCCTGGCGTCCGCGCGCGAATCGTTATGCGAGATCATCTTCATGAAAGCGCTCAGCGTCTCCGTCGTCTTCGCCAGCGTCGAGGAAATCGACCTCTTCAACATTCGCGGCGCGGCGTTGCGCGCCATGGCGGGAGCTTTGGCGGCCTTAAGCGTGCGTCCGCACTTTGCGCTGATCGACGGCCGCGATCTGCCGGCTGGCCTCATCTGCCCGGCGCGCCCGATCATCGACGGGGACGCACTCTCGATGTCGATCGCCGCCGCCTCGATTGTCGCCAAGACGATGCGGGATGCGCTGATGCGCAATCTTGGCCTCGAATACCCGCAATATGGCTTCGCCGAGCATGTCGGCTATGCTACGGTCGGGCACCGTCGAGCTTTGGCCTCGGCAGGCCCATGCCCCTATCACCGGCGATCATTTCGACTTCAGCCGGAAGAAGAGTGACCCGCGGCCCAAAAAGGTTTCAAAAGGGTTGAAGTCTAATATCCTTTAGAACGACTTAAGCCGTACGAAAACGACACAGCGGCATGGCCGGGGGCATAACCGGACCTTTACTTTAAACCGAGCATAAACGACGCGCCGGTTCGAACGATCTGGCTCATGCGTCGAGTGGTTGCGTTGATGCGTATCGCGCGTGCCGGAGCGTTCCGCCTCCCCGCCCAGCTTCAGGTTTCGCGTACTGGGGCCGCCGAGGCGAAACGCCCGGCCGCAATGCCCAAGGCGCCCGGCGAGGAGACTTCCCCTCCTCGCGACGCGATCCTCACCGGCGACTGCGTTGCGGAAATGATGAGGCTTCCTTCGGCCTCGGTTGATCTCGTCTTCGCCGATCCTCCCTATAACCTACAACTCGAAGGCGCGTTGTCGCGTCCCGACCAGAGCCTGGTCGACGGGGTGGACGATTCCTGGGACAAGTTCGCCGATTTCGCCGAATATGACGGGTTCACGCGCGACTGGCTCACGGCCGTCCGCCGGCTGATGAAGCCCGCCGCGACGATCGTGGTGATCGGCTCCTATCACAACATCTTCCGCGTCGGCGCGATCTTGCAGGATCTCGGCTTCTGGATCCTCAACGACATCGTCTGGCGCAAGGCCAATCCGATGCCGAACTTCCGCGGCCGCCGCTTCACCAACGCGCACGAGACCATGATCTGGGCGGCGCGTGGGCCCGAGGCCAAGGCCTATACGTTCAATTACGAGGCCTTGAAGGCCGGCAACGAGGACGTGCAGGTCCGTTCGGATTGGTTTCTGCCGATCTGCACCGGCGCGGAGCGGCTAAAGGACGAGCGCGGGCGAAAGGCTCACCCGACGCAAAAGCCCGAAGCGCTGCTGACCCGGCTGCTGCTGGCCGCTTCCAACCCGGGCGATCTGGTGCTCGATCCATTCTTTGGCTCCGGCACCACCGGCGTCGCGGCGCGCCGGCTCGGCCGGTCGTTCATCGGCGTCGAACGGGACCCGGTTTACGCCGAAGCGGCGCGCAAGCGGATCGACGCGGTCGAGCCGCTGCCCGAAGCGGCGCTTGCGGTCGCGCCGACGCGCCGCAGCGAGCCACGTGTGGCTTTTTCGAGCGTCGTCGAAGCTGGCCTTGCGCGCCCAGGCGAACGATTGGTCGACGCAGGCCGCCGCCATAGCGCTTTGGTGCGAGCCGATGGCGCGCTCGCCGCCGGCCCTGCTGTCGGCTCGATCCACAAGATCGGCGCGCTGGTGCAGGGGCTGCCCGCCTGCAACGGCTGGACCTTCTGGCATGTCGAGCGCGAGGGCCGGCTGACCTCGATCGACGATCTGCGCGCCGCCATGCGCGCGGCGATGCGCTCGGCCGCAGAATAGGGCGTTCGCACCCAAAGACTGCGCTCGGTTGCGTCCGGTCGCGGGCGGCCGGCTCAAGGATCGGCGCAGAAATCCGACTTCATTGGCGCATTGTCGCCGAAGCAGGCGCCAGCAAGAGCTGGCGACGCCGCAGACACCGGGACATTCCAATCGGTGTCCTTCGGGAAGCACGTTGCTAGGCTCCTCACAAGCGCACTATCGTTTGCGGTCGTCTGATCCTTAGCCTCGAAGCCCTGCGGGAGAGTGACCTGGAACCCGACGCAACCGCCTGTGGGACAGTCGACGTCCTCGCCCGCGCGGCCGCAGGTGATATTCCGCTCTTCCTGGGTGAGATTACCTAGCCCGCCAGGTTTGCCGACGCATTGATCGGTAGGCGTTAATTCACAGAAGTTCGCTGGAAGGCAAAGGCCTTTGCTGGCGCTTTTGAAGTCATTTTCGAAAGCGCTGAGGTTGAGAGTCACGGTCAGAATTCCGGTCGAACTGTCGTAGTTCTTCGTGAGCGTTGTGCTGTCGCCGCCAACAGGGACATCTTTGCATTTATCTGCGCCCGCGCTTGGGCAGATCACGAGGGGAGCGGTGGTAATGTCGGCGCGAATAAGTTTCACGCCTGTCGTCGGATCGAAGCCGGACCCAACGTACATCTTATAGGTCTGCTCAGTATCCGTTTTCGCGTAGACAAGGAAAAAGTCATAGCTCTTCCCGCCGATGAATATGTTTTTCCGGGGCGCGCTGGGCGGAGCGTCGGATAGAGGCTTTGATTGCGTGGCGTCGCTCGCCGTCAAATCGACGTAGTAGTGGCCATGATTAACGTTCATGGTTTGCCGTTGACATATATTGAACCCAGCCATTCGAATGAACTGAGGGGATGTCTTGTTCGCGCGTTCCGATCCTGTCTGATAGAGACGATAAAGCGGCACGCCAAAGCAAGCCTCGTTGACGCATTCCGAGTTCCAATTCGTGTCCAACTTGTCTCCGCGTCCGCAAGTTGGTTCCAGCGGAGGGGGACGCGGCTTGGAGAACTGCGCATCGTCTGGATATACGACAGTTGTGACGTAGTCGTAGGGGCTGGTTCGCGCAGTGCCCCTTTCAGGGGTGGAGCCCTCAGACTGGCATTCGACGCCGTCGACCGGCACTTTGAAGAAAGGATCCTCACTGACCGAAGTCGTCCCCACGTAACCGGTCAATGAGCCGTCGTCGTCGCTTAACACTGTCTGCCGATCATTCGCGCTGAAGCCCCTGAACATATCTCGAGATGGTAATGGGTTGCAGTAACGCGCATCAGCCTGCTCATTGTTCGTCGAGTATTTGTTCTCATTAAATTGCGGGACGACTACGTAGTGGAATATATTTGTGTTTTTAAAGAATAGATTTGCGGAGTGAAATGTTGGAGGGTAATAGAAACCGTTCGGTTGTTTCCATGCAATGGCCGCGTTTTGGATGAAGCAAGCGCCTTTCGGAATGTTCGGAGCATTGGGATCAATCCCAACAGCTTGTGGGATACCCACTTGGTTTTTGTAAACTGACGGGGCGGAGCTGGAGCCAAGATCGACTTTTTTTATGTCGAGATAAGCATTCGAATCCTCATTGGCCGGGCCGTCGTAGATGTTGAACATATGCTGGCTGACAGCGAAAGCGGTATACGGGCCCAACACGAAACTGTTGTTGACCGATATGCAATAGTTGTCTCCCTTAGGATTGTCGCACGTGAACTTATCCTTCGCTGGGGTGAACGTGTTGAACGGGCTCAACACAGACGCATAGGGATTGGCCCGAGGATCCGGCGGTTGGGGCTGGGTTTGACCGACGAAAACGGTTTGAAGCGCCTCGTTCCAAAGCCCGTTGATGCCCGAGGAATGGGTGTAATCGCCGCCCCCGACGAAAGTGAGCCCCGCATTTTGGACGTCGGAGATAAAGCTGTTGCTGAGGAGGTGCCAACGAGCTCGGAGCCAAACCGCAGCGAAGCTATATTCGGAATAGTTAAAGCTTGTGGTGAAGTCGTTGATGACGGTTGGCAAGCAGTTCCTTTCGTCGTCATTCTTGCAGAGGGTCGCGGCGGGGAGATTCAACTTGTCGCACTTGCCTGTCTCGGGGCACTTTGTGGCTTGTTGCGATTGTCCGTTGTTGACATTCGGATAATAGTCCGATGGACACATCGGCCAGTTCTTGTTCGACCTAGGCTCAGCTCCACACTCGGGGGCTACAGCGTTTGACCTTGGCGCGTATGGATTCACAATGGGGACGGCAAGCTTACCGATCCCGACGCCTGGACATGTTTGCGTGTAGCCGACAGTCTGAAACGCCGTCAGCGCGGAGGTGCAGAAATTGCCATCGAAATTCATGAGCGGGGAAGAGCCGAAGCGCCCAGCAGTCTGCTCGGACGCATAGGAGTCCCAATCCTCGTGTCTTGCGTGGCCGCTGATGGAAGCCGGGACCTCCCAATAGCAAACCCCGCAGAATGTAGCCCCTGCCGCCATATTGCCCTGAAAGTCGTTCCAGCCGTTGGTGATCCAGAAGACGGAAGGCGTGGACTTGTCGCTGCCGAATCTGATGCTGCCCTCTGTGTCGTCCGGCGACGCCAGGATTCCCGGAACCTTCCGCGGGTTGTCGCTGGTTGGCGTGCCATCCTTGTTCATGACGCCCGCCCGGGCAAAGACCCCAAGGTTGGAATAAAATTTGTTGTTCGTCTCGACAGCGTCCTCGAGATAGAAGCCATGGCCGATCGACTTAAAGCCGACGTTGCGCGAAAACTCGACGCCTTGCGTCCCGTGAACGGTGATCCACCTCGTCATCGATTCATTGATCGAGGAATCTCTCACAAAGGTGTCGCCCGGCGTCTTCCGCGCCACGTGGAAGTGGATGGGATAATGGCCGATCTTCCCGCCCTGACCAAGCTGACGGAACTCGACGCCCTGGACCTGGAAGGTCGCAAACCCTTGGCGCGCGATTGTATGGCCCCCGAAATAATATTCCTTACGGGGGTCATCGATTAGACAGCCCTTGCTCTGATCTTTCACGCTTGGAGGGAAGCAGTCGCCATACGTGTCACCCTCGGAGACGATGCGAACGCTGCGGGTAAGAAGCCCGACGGCAGCCCGTGTCTCAGCCGCCCCCTTTTGCAAGCCCAGACGAGACGGAACGCCGTCGAACACATATTGCTGCCCATTGTGCGACCATTTCACCCCCTGGTCAGAGCACTTCGTCGGATCGGCAGCCAAATCTGTTGTGAATGTTATCTTGTTTCCTCGTCGCCCCGCATTCTCAATCTTGCAGATCAAAAGCTCTTCGGAATGATTGGCAAGATAGTCGGTCGTCGTGACGACGATGTGATCGCCGACGCGCCAGGTAATCGGTCGTACAAAGAGAGTCGTCGCCTTTGGAGGGATCGTCCCATCGAGCCTAACCCAGCTCGTTCCAGTCGCCTTGGGTGCGAGGGAGACCCCGGTCACGCCCGTATCGCCCGACACCTTTAATATTCCGCCATAGGAAACGGCGAGAACCTTGTAACCGAAATAGCCGCGAAGTTGGCCTACCGCGGCATCATCAAACGGCAGAGAGTTGTACGGATAGAAACGGTCGCTAACGCCTCCCGGGAGCGAATTTGACTCACCGCGCCAGACGTTATTGGGGACGCCACATTCACCGGGATTAGGTTTTCCGTCATTATTGATTGGAGACTTGCAAATTATGCCCTGTCCACTCACGCCTTGGTCAGCGCCATAGAGGTGGACGGTGAGCACCCCTCCCACAACTCCGAACCGGTCGGAGGGAAACTGGACGACGCTTTGGTGCGTGAGAAGACTGCCTCCGTTCTCAACCAAGATCGCCTTCGTCCAAAAGTCGATCCGCTCGTTACGAACATTTTCTTCGAAGACGAGAGAGCCTTTCGCAATAATATTGACGTTGCCGTAATTGTACGTCCCGCCGACCACACTGCAATTGTGATCAATGACGATGTCCTGACCCGCGCCAGCTGGAAGCTTGCCATCCGGGCATGGGTCTGTCTGGGCAAGCGCCGGTCCGCCGAAGATCAGCGTCCCGATAAGCAGGACCGCGGCGCTCACGAACTTTATGGCTTTCGCCTGTTTATGGGCGACACACGTCGCCCCCCGCTCTCGCACCATCCCCGCGCCCCCCTTGATGTTGTAGCGTAACGCTACAGCGCAGCTTGATCCACTAACAGAAATGTCGGGCTGCGCTTGATCCCCGTCTGGATTCACGCGACAGCGTGAGGAGCTGGCGGGGCGGAGCCGCTATCGCTTGCGCCTGGCCCGCGGTTTCGCCCGGCCGAAATCGCCGGCCCGCAAGAGGAACACTTCGCCCGACGTGTCTTCGGTGTCGAGCCAGACGAACGGCAGATGCGGGAACTCGTGTTCAAGCAGCTGGCGCGCGCCGCCCACCTCGCAGACGAGCGTCCCGCTTGCGGTCAAGTGCTCAGGCGCCTCGCGCAGGATCCGGCGCACGATGTCGAGCCCGTCCGTTCCGCCGGCATGGGCGACCATCGGCTCGGCCGCATATTCGGGCGGAAAGCGCGAAATCGCCGCCGCATCGACGTAAGGCGGGTTCGTCAGGATCAAGTCGAAGCGGGCCCCCTCGACCGGGCCTAACAGATCGCCCTCTCTCAGCGTGATGCGATCCTGAAGCCGGTGCTCATCGATGTTGCGCGCCGCGACTTCCAGCGCGCCTGGCGAGATGTCGACCGCCTCGATCACCGCATTGAGGAAGACGCGCGCCGCGAGAATCGCCAGCGAACCGCCCCCCGTGCAGAGGTCGAGCACCGAGGCGATAGTCTCCGGTTCGCCGACGAGCCCGTTGTCCTCGGCGAAAGCCGTCATGACCAATTCGCCGATCAGGCTGCGTGGGACTATGACCCGCTCATCGACATAGAACGGCACGCCCTGGATGTAGGCGCGGTTGACGAGGTAGGCGGCGGGCTTGCGCGTGGTCGCGCGCGCCTCGATCAGCTCCAGGAGCCTCATGCGCTCGTGACGAAGGAGTTTCGCGTCGAGAAATGGATCGAGCGTGTCGATCGGCAGCCGGAGCCCTTCGAGGATGAGAAAGGCCGCCTCGTCGAGCGCCGTGGTCGCACCATGGCCGAAGGCGAGGCCTTGAGACAGAAAGCGACCGACCGCATAGCGCAGCCAGTCTCGCGGGGTGAGAAACGTTTCGACCCGCTCGTCGACCGGCGCCTCAGACAAGCGCAGTCGCCTCGAGCGCGGCGCTCATGAGCCGCGCTTGCACTCGCGCAAGAAGCGCCTTCTCGTTTTGCCCTGCAAACCCTGAGCGTCGGCCTTTTGCGCGCATTCGATTGACCTTGCGGACCGCTCGGCGGGGTCTCGTTCGGAAGCAGGTGGAGGGACGGAGGCTGGCTTACCAGGCGCGGCCGGGGCGCCTCCGTCCATCGCCACCGCATTGGTCTGCGCGACAACGCCAAAGGTCAAGGCCGTTCCCGAGGCAATAAGCGAGAGCGCGCCAGCGAAAACCAGGGATACGACTCGTATATTCAAAGTTATCCCTGCTAACGTCGATGATTCGTGTGATCCCGAGCGGCTTTTATAAAAGGCGCTCGCGGAATTTCAAGCCGAGCCATTCGCCTTGCTCACACGCAACTTCTCATGACTTCAGAATGATGCGACCGTCATACGAGCGCCAATGGCCCCACCGGTCGGTCGGCGCAGGGCTCAACGCTTGGGGCAACATCGGCGCTATTCGGTTTCATTGCGCCGCCAGCGTACGCTGCAGCGCAAAAAAAGCTTGGGCTGCGCAAAAAAACGCTTATCTTGTGTTGACCCGCGACTCGGCGTCACACTCGGACGGGCATCAACGTCATGGCTAATTCCACTCCGACTACAATCAAAAAATACGCCAATCGTCGCCTGTATAACACCGCCTCCAGCGCCTATGTGACTTTGGCGGATCTGGCGAAAATGGTGAAAGCCGGCGAAGACTTCATTGTTTACGACGCCAAAACCAATGAAGACATCACCCGTTCGGTGCTCACCCAGATCATCTTCGAGCAAGAGGGAATTGAGGGACAGTCGCTTCTGCCGACGACGTTCCTGCGGCAACTGATCCGCTTTTACGGCGACAGCATGCAGGCGATCCTGCCGAGCTACCTGGAATTCTCGATCGACCGCTTTTCCGGCGAGCAACAGGCGATGCGCGAAGCCGCAAGCCGCATGTTCGGTCCGGAGGCGTTCTCCGCCGGTTCGTTTGCCGCCTTGCAGGAATTGACGAAGAAGAATTTCGCCGCGTTCAATCAAGCCTTGGCGATGTTCACGCCCTTCGCCAGCGCGACGCTGCCCACAGAATCCCCACCCAAGAAGGCAAATTCCGAGGGCGATATCGACGATCTGCGCAGTCAGCTGTCCGACATGCAAAAGCGCCTGGAATTTTTGGCCAAGAAGACCGAAACGCCTTAAAGGCGATCCTTGCGCTCGCGGAGCTCCGCGAACACGGCAGCAGGCTCCGCGCCCGTCATGCCGACAGCGGCCTGAATTGCCTGCTCCTCCACCCGCAGAAACGGATTGGCGGCGAGCTCGGCCGCGATGGTCGTGGGCACTGTCGGGCGCCGCGCGGCGCGCAGCTTTGCGACCTCCTCGATACGGGCCTTCAAAACCGGATTGCCGGGTTCGACCGTGACCGCGAACCGGCCGTTGGCCTGGGTGTATTCATGGCCGCAGTAGATCTGGGTCTCGCCGGGAAGAGCGGCGAGTTTCATGAGCGAGCTCCACATCACCGCATGGGGCGTCTCGAACACCCGGCCGCAACCGAGGGAGAACAAAGTGTCGCCGCAGAAGGCGACATCGTCCTCATCGAAATGATAGGCGATGTGGCCCAGCGTATGCCCGGGTGTTTCGATGACCTTCGCTCCGAGCGAACCGACGCGGGCCGTGTCGCCTTCCTTCACCTCATGATCGAGAAACGGGATGCGCGCTTTGTCTTTGGCCGGTCCCCATATCTTCGCCTTCGGGAATTTCGCCTTAACCTCCGGAACGCCTTGAATGTGATCGGCGTGATGATGGGTGATCAGGATGTCGGTCAAATTCCAGCCCCGCTCCGCCAGGGCGGCGAGAGTGGGCCCGGCTTCCGGGACGTCGACGCATGCGGTCGCCCCGGTCGCCGTATCGTGCACGAGAGCGCCGTAATTATCGTTAAGGCATGGATACTGAAGAATGCTCATGGTCATGGGCGAGAGGCTCGGCGATTTTAAGTTTTCGGTTCTTGACGTTCGCGGGGCGCTTAAGGCCCGGCGTGCGCCCTGACCGCTCGGTTCCTTATAACCCGTGCGCCCGGGGCCTGTCTCTCCTCCGCGCTTTCCCTTTGCGCATTGGGCTTGCCGACGCATTGCGAAAGATCACGCGCTCGTTCAAAGTTAAGCGCCTGTCCGGCCGATATCGATGCCTCTAGACGTCCTCAACTTGCAGAGCTTCTACGGCTCGCCCCTCGGCGGCGTCGCCCGCAGGCTGATCGGGCGCGTGATCCGTGAGCGCTGGAGCACGAGCGCCGGCCTCTCGGTCGCCGCGTTGGGTTACGGCGCGCCCTATCTCGAACGGTTCCGCGACGGCGCTCGCCGATGCCTGGCCTTGATGCCCGCCGAACAGGGCGCCGCAGTTTGGCCGGAAGCCGGCCGTTGCGCGACGGCGCTCGTCGACGCGCAGATGTTGCCGCTGCCGGACGGCTGCATCGACCGGCTGCTGCTCGCACACGCGCTGGAGGCGGCCGATCGGCCGGACGCGCTGCTTGAGGAACTGTGGCGCATCACCGCGCCGGAGGGGCGAATGATCGTGATTGTTCCCTCTCGGCGGGGCGTCTGGGCGCGTACGGACATTACCCCTTATGGGCAGGGGCTGCCCTATTCGAAATCCCAGCTTCGCGACTTGCTTCAGCGGGCGGACTTCTCGCCGATCTTCTGGGGCGAGGCGCTTTACGCCCCGCCGGTCCGACGGCCTTTCATGATGCGCTCCGCGACGACGATCGAGCGGGTCGGAGGAGCGCTTGGCTTGCCCTTCGCCGGCGTCCACATTGTCGAGGCGATCAAGCAAGTCCATCGCCCGGTCGGGGTTCGCGCGGTCGCTCGGGCGCGGCTTGCTCCCTTGAAACCCGCGCTTGCGCCGAGCGCCCGGCGACAATCCTGCTCGGAATGACCGGCCTCTCGGTTTTCGGGTTGGCGCCGGCGGCGAGCCATGCTTGTAAGCCCCTTGGTTGATCCTCCAAACAAGGCGAATGCCCCATGCCCGCCGATCGTCTCCTTGTCCTGTTGCGCCATGGTCAGAGCGAATGGAACCTCAAGAACCTCTTCACCGGATGGCGCGACGTCGACTTGAGCCCTGAGGGAGTTGAGGAAGCCAAGGCGGCCGGACGCCGAATGAAGGCGCAGGGACTTGTCTTCGATCTCGCCTTCACTTCCGCCCTCATCCGCGCCCAGCGCACGCTCGATTTGGCCCTAGCCGAGATGGGGCAGACCGGACTGCCCGAGAAGCGCGATCAGGCCCTCAACGAGCGCGATTACGGCGATCTCGTCGGACTGAACAAGGACGATGCGCGCAAGAAATGGGGCGAGGAGCAGGTCCACAAATGGCGGCGCAGCTACGACATCCAGCCGCCCGGCGGCGAAAGTCTGAAAGACACGGTGGCGCGCGCGCTTCCCTATTATTGCCAGTACATCCTCCCTCCGGTTCTTGGCGGCAAGCGCGTCCTGGTGGCGGCGCATGGCAACAGCCTGCGCGCGCTTGTCATGGTGCTCGACCGGCTCACGCCCGAGACAATTCCGACAATGGAGCTCGCGACGGGCGTGCCGCTTGTCTATCGGCTCAACGCCGACTTGACCGTCGCGAGCAAAGAGATCTTGACCGCCTGACCGGTAATTCGCCGTTAGCCTTAACGATTTGTGAAGGCGCTCGGCTCCATCTTGACCCGACGTGATTTGCAGATCGCAGGGGTTAGGAATGTTGGCGAAGACTTCATTATTCGGGATCGCGGCGCTCGCCGCCTGCGCGCTTGCGCCTTGCGCAGAGGCCGCCCAATTCGAGTTTCTGGCCGCGCCGCAGATCAATCTATCTCTTGTCTACCGCCTGGATAAACTGACCGGCGACGTTATTGCGTGCCAGTTCGCGCACAATCCGGGACGGAGCGACGTCGGCCCGGGCGCGTTCGGCGTCACCAACTGCTATCGCAGCGGCGACGGCGCGACCAAGCAGGAGCCGAGCGACTATGGGCTCATTGCGACGCGTCACGAGCAGGAGGGGGGCGTGTTTCGCGTCGATTATCGCACCGGCGCGCTCAGCATTTGCTATCTTTATTTCCAGCGCGAGAAAGAGGGCGACCACGAGGCGATTGCGGACCAATATGTCGTATGCACGCCGCAGTGGAAACAGCCGGCCTCGGCGCATCCAGGCGGAACGGTCAGCGAATTGCCGCCGGCCCCCGCCGCGCGAGACTGAGGGGCGTTCGCCCTCACTGGCCGTTAGTGCAGTCGCTTGATAAGAAAGACAGCCTGGAGGGCAGCAACTATTTGCAGAAAAGCAGAAATTGGGCTAAACTTGGTTTATGAGCAGTCCTGCCCTTCCACATGCTAAGACCGCACTCTCCCATCCCCGCGTCTCTTGCGCCAGGGAAAAGGCGCCAGAAAAATGCCTCGCGCCAAAAGCCCGTGTAACTCGTTGATAAGTCTAAATTCGGACGAGAGAATCCAAGGAAATCCAAGAAAATCCAATACCTCCGAGCGGGGTCTTCGGAGCGAAAAAGCCCACGCTTCAAGAAAATCCAAACCGATCAACTCGACACTCAGGCGGCCACCGCCGAGAAGGCGCCAAAACAAACACAGTTAAGATGTAAATACACCCCTAAACGAGACGGAAGCGCGGCTCGCCGCCCGCCGCCTCCTCGATCACCCTTCCACGCTCGCTCAAATCCTCGAGATGGGCGAGGGTCGAGAGGCCGGCGGCGTGCGTCAGGGACGGGTTCAGGCCGACATAGACCCTGGCTACGAGCGCCGGAATTGTCCGCGGGCCCTCCGCGAGCGCGTTGAGGATCGAGGCCTCCCGCTGCCGCCGGTGGTGGATCAGCGCGCGCACGTACCGTTGCGGTTCGACGACGGGGCCGCCGTGACCGGGCCAATAGATCGTCTCGGGCCGCGCGCGCACCTTCTCCAGCGAGTCCATATAGGCGCGCATCGAGCCGTCCGGCGGCGCGACGACCGACGTCGACCAGGCCATCACGTGGTCGCCGGAAAACAGCGCGCCTTCGTCCACAAGGGCGAAGCAGAGGTGATTGGAGCAATGCCCAGGCGTGGCGGCCGCCTCGATCGTATAACCGGAGCCTTGCCAGCGCTCGCCGTCGGCGAGGATCGCGTCAGGCGAATAGTCGCGGTCATGTGCGGAATCGAGGCCGGCCGAGCCATCGCCGCGGGGCGTGAACGGCGCGGCGCCGATCACGCGTGCGCCCGTCGCCGCGCGGAGCTTGTTTACGCCGACGCTGTGATCGCGATGCGTATGCGTAACGAGAATTGCCTCGACACGCTCGCCATCGACCGCAGCGAGCAACGCCGAGAGATGCGAATCGTCGTCAGGCCCCGGATCGACGATCGCGACCTGGCCCTGACCCACGATATAGGTGCAGGTGCCATTGAAGGTGAAGGGCGAGGGGTTCGGCGCGACCAGGCGGCGCACCATCGGCGAAAGCCTGGTGAGAGCGCGCGGCGGCGGCTCTCGCGGCGCGGCGAGAAGCTCGGACTCGTTCTCATCGTCGGCCATCGCGCGCTCTTTTCCGTCCGTCCGCGGCAAGCGGCTCGCCGCCTTGTCATGATAGCTGGGCTGAGGCAATGTGGCGAAGCGCCGTTTCGCGCCAACCCTTACAGGACATTCCCATGACTCTTCACACGGCGCGAGCCGCCATCCCCTCGTTGGCGGAACGGATTGGGCGGGGCCTCGCGCTCGCGCTCGGCGGATCGCTCCTGCTCGCTCTTTCGGCCAAGGTTCAGGTTCCCTTCTATCCGGTGCCGCTGACGCTGCAGACGCTCGTCGTGCTCCTCATCGGCGCGACGCTTGGCGCGAGGCTCGCAGCCGCCGCTGTCGCGCTCTATCTGATCGAGGGTCTGGCGGGCCTGCCGGTCTTCGCCGGCGCGGTCGCCGGACCTCTGTACATGGCGGGGCCAACGGGAGGGTATCTCGTAGGATTCCTGGCCGCGGCCGCGCTGATCGGCTTTGCCGCCGACCGGCGGTGGGACCGCTCCTGGATCAGGCTCCTCGTCTCGCTCAGTCTCGGCCACGCCGTCGTATTCGTCTTCGGCTTTGTCTGGCTCGCCCAGTTCATCGGCCCGGAGAAGGCGTTCGCCGCGGGCGTCGCGCCATTCGCGCTCGCGACGATCGTCAAGACCCTGCTCGCAGTGGCGCTGGTCGGCGCCGGCAGGAGCATGGCCGGGCGGATGAGCCGCGCCTGAGCCGCGATGACCGAGGGCTCCGGCCGGGACGGGCCGCCTCAGCGGGCGGCTTTCGCTCGGTTCGTGGCCATTGCCACGCGCTGGAGCGACAACGACGCCTACGGCCATCTCAACAATGTCGTCTATTACGCGCTGTTCAATTCAGCGGTGAACGCGATCCTCATCGAGGCGGGGTTGCTCGATCCGGCCTTGAGCCCAATCATCGGCCTGGTCGTCGAAAGCAATTGCCGATTCTATGCCAGCCTTACCTATCCGGAGCTGGCCGAAGTCGGCGTCGCGGTCGAGCATCTCGGCCGCTCCTCTGTGCGCTACCGCCTCGCTGTGTTCAAAGCCGGGGCCAAAGAGGCCGCCGCGGCCGGCCGCTACACCCACGTCTATGTCGAGCGGGCGACGAACCGCCCGGTTCCGATACCGGACGCGCATCGGCGGTTGATGGAAAGCCTGAAAGCCCCCTGAGAAGCTCGCTTCCCGCGTCTCACCGGTTCCGGACGGCGATCATGGCGTCGCGCAGGACGTTGGCCTCGTCGCGTGCTTCCTGCTGCCGCCACACCATGATGTCCCGGATCGACAGCATGCCGATGAGCTTTCCGCGGTCCGTGACCGGCAGGTGGCGAACGCGGTGCTTGTTCATGATTTTCTCCGCCTCGACCATCGTCGTGTCCTGCGTGCAGGTCGCGACTTCATGCGTCATCAGATCGCGAACGTGCATGTCCGCGAGCCTGGCCCCGTCCTTGGCGAAGGCGCGAACGACGTCCCGCTCGGAGATGATTCCGACCAGGGCCCCATGGGCGTCGCAGACCGGAAAGGCGCCGATGTTGAGGGCGCTCAGCCGCGTGCAGATGGACGTGATCGATTCTTCGGGAATGCACGTCGCCAGAGACTGCCGGTTCGATTTCAGGACGTCTGCAACCCTCATGGGAAGAGTCTCCATTCGAAGGTTCGGTTCTCTTCGCCCCCTTACCAATGTGTCGCCGGAGTTGGTCTGAAAGAAGGCCGCGGCCGTCGGACGGCTCGACGCCCTTGATCATGAACCCGGTTTGAGGCATAGGAGCGCCTCCTTAATTAGCCGCCGGTGGGCTCGTCCCTCGCGGGAAGACCTTCTGGTGAGAAAAGTGAAAGTCCGTAATTCGCTGAAATCCTTGCGCAACCGCCATCGCGACAACCGCCTCGTGCGTCGCAAGGGCCGCGTCTACATCATCAACAAGACGCAGCGGCGCTACAAGGCGCGGCAGGGATAGGCTCCAAGACTTTTGACGGACGCCGTCTCGCGCGCTAGAATTGTGCGATGCGGCATTCCGCAAAGTCCTTCTTCGTTAGCCTAGCGGCCGCGGTCCTTCTGGCCGGGGGGCCGATATGTGCGGCTGAACTGTCGCCTGCGCCGCAGGACAAACCCCAAGCCGCGCCGGACAAGCCGGACGCTCAGGCGCCGCAGGCGAAGAAAGACGAGCCGCCGTCGGAAACGCCCGCGGAAGAGCGCGCCGATCTCTATGCGCGGCTCGTCGCCTCGAAGGATGCCGATGAGACCTCCGGGATTATCACCCGGCTTCTGCACCTCTATTCCGAATCCGGATCGGACACCGCGGATCTTCTGCTTCAGCGGGCGCGCCAGGCGATCGGGGTCGAGAATTATGATGACGCGCTCAAAATCCTCGACGCGACGATCGCCTTCCTGCCCGATTGGGCGGAGGGCTGGAATGCGCGTGCGACCGCGCGTTACCTCGACGACGACTACAACGGCTCGATGGCCGACATCGCGCAGACGCTCAAGCGCGAGCCGAAGCATATCGGGGCGCTCATGGGCATGGGGGCGATCCTCGAGGCGCGCGACAAACGCGAGGACGCGCTCAAGGTCTACGAGCGCGTGCTTGAGATCGCGCCGCACTGGCGCAACGCCCAGGAGGCGGCCGACAAGCTCAAGGCCGCATTGGCCGGCGAGGAGCTTTAGCGCCCGCCGCTGGGCGTCTCAGAGGCGCCCTTGGACCCGCGCCCGCACTTTTGCGCGCGAGTCAATCTTTTCAAGCAACTGTGGCAAGAGCGGCATCGTCATCGCGAGGAGCGAAGCCACGTGGCGATCCAGGAGCCGCAGGGCGCCTGACGACTCCTGGATCGCTTCCCCCGGGTCAAAAGCCCGGGGGTCGCGATGACGATTTGGCTCGAACTAACCGCAGGGTGCGCCAGGATCACCAACCGCCAACGCCATAAGCGTTCGCATGTTGTGGCGGCGGGAGACGGGCCCGAGGCGTCCTGGCCGGGCTTGTCCCGGCCATCAACGCGTTTCGGCGTAGAGAACGACCGCAAGGGGACGGCGATGGCGCAAAAGTTGTTTCTGAGGCCCTTGCGACTATCCGGTGCTGCCGGGGCTCGTCTCTGAGGCGGCGCGGCGTGGATGGCCGGGTCAACCCCCGGATCATAGTCCGGGGGCAGGACGGCAGAGGCTCCGAGGCGAGTTGGAAGCAGCCGACCAACAGCTAGATCATTTTTATTATTGGCGTCGATATCCTGAGTTTGCGAGATAGTTTGCGCATTCGTCTGGGGTGAAGGTTTGGAGGGCGGTGGCGATGGCGTCGATTAGGGTGTCGAAGGTTCGGGCCGCGGCCTTGCGCAAGAGGGCCTTCAGTTTGGCGAACCATTGCTCGATCGGGTTGAGATCGGGGCTGTAGGACGGCAGGTAGAGCAGACGGGCTTTGGCGTTTTCGATCGCCGTCCTGACGCCCTCGACCTTGTGGCTCGGCAGATTGTCGAGGATGACGATATCGCCTTGCTTGAGTTCGGGAACGAGGAACTGCTCGACCCAGGCGCGGAGCTTCTCGCCGTTGATCGGGCCGTCGAAGGCGCAAGGCGCAACGAGACCGTCCTGCCGCAGCGCGCCGATGAAGGCGTCGTCTTCCAATGGCCCCAGGGGACCGGCGCGACCAGGCGCTCGCCGCGCGGGCATTGGCCGTAGAGCCGGGTCATCTTGGTCGAGGCGCCGGTCTCGTCGACAAACACCAGATTGTCCGGCCGCCATTCGGCCTGCTGCGCCCGCCATTGCTCCCGCGCTTCCGCTACGTCGGCGCGGTCGCTGACGTCCTGCTCTGCGGCGCGTTGCGACTTTTTTTAAGCGTCAGCCCAAGATGCCGGACCCGCGCCCACAGGCAGCCGACGCTGACTTTCACCGCATGATCGCCGGCCAGCCAGGCTTGCAGCTCGACCAGCGTGATATCGCCTTTCTGCGCCACTTGAGCGCGCAACGCCTCGTCATAGGCCTCAAGCTTCGGCTTCGGCCCGCCGCCCGACTTGTGGGCCGTCACATCGCCGGTCGCCCGCCGCCGGCCCAGCGCCTTGTAAATATACGACACGCTGACCCGAAACAGCGGCGCGGCCCCATAGACGCCGAGCCCTCCATCCACCGCCGCCATCACCCGATCGCGAAGATCCTGCGAATAAGCAACGCCCATGATGCTCCCCAGCGCCGAATCGATTGGCGCAGAGAATCATGCCCGCAAGCCGAATGGAATCGCCCTCGATTCCGTCACTCCTGAAAATGCTCTAGTGTGACGCAGATCACAGCCAATCCCCCGCGATATTGCAATACTGAGGGAACCGCTAAATGCGGGCGCGATATAAAGTCACACCCTTGTCAATGAAGCGCTCCGTTTGTTTGATTGCAATCGAAGCAGCCAAACCCGGTGCGGGAACCATTTTCCCTGAATAGGCCAATGACGGGTTGGTCGGCGGCCCACAGTTATTTTGGCTTTTGTATAAGTGAGAAGTGCATGGGCGACTACGCACGCAATCATGAAGGATTGGCCAAGGCCGTCACATTCAACGTGGTCACGCCGATGGGCAGATTCGGAACTTGGTTCGTGTCGAAGCTGCTTGGGTATTTCGATCGCACGCCGTCGACCCAACAAACCGCCAAGGATCTTGCATTCCTTCCCTTTGTCCACTGGGTCGTGGTGAGGCGCGATCAGTTTCCGCATGTGGACGCAGCGCAGGAACCTGAGCGTCTGAATTACGACTATCTGTTTTTCCTTAGTACGTTCAACGGTCCGTGGGGGCCCTATATCGAAGCCTTCGCCGACGTCCTCTACAAAGCGCTCGATCTCGTCTGGTTTTGGAGCATCGGTTATCCGTTCGCGAGACCAGTCGGCCCGCTGAAGGAATATATTCGGCGCAATCAGGTCGAATCCGACCATTCCTACAGCGCTTACCCCGGCGCATCTGTTCGCGATGTCCGGGCGGCGGCGGAATTGAGAGCGATGGTGACGGACCTCGACGCGCGCGCGCCGGCCCTCTCAGACCAAGATTTCATGGTCGAGTTTCATCGCCTCCTGATTGGTGTTCAGAACAAGCTCGGAACTTTCGGTCCTACACCGCCCTAGAAAGCGAGTTCCTGCATGGCCAACCAGAAGGGCAGGAAATACGGTTTCACCGGACTCTTTCCCATCAAGGGAGGCGACTGCGCCGCCCAGCTGCGCGATCACCTGCGCACATTGAGCGGCAACCGCTACGGTTCGCCGCTGAGCGAGGTGCGCGCGATCCACATGGCGCGGTTCGTCATCATAGATAGGCTAGCCTATCAGGGCCTGCCGGCAAGGGCGGACAGCTTGGCTTCGTTCTATCTGCTTTTCATTTGCGATTTCGACGGTGAGGATCCTGACGCGCTTGTCGGAGGATTACTCGCAGCGATCCCGCGCGAGGTGGAGGTGATCTGGAAGCACTGCCTTGCGTTTCCCGGCGTGGCGCTCCGGGACCCCCTGACCGCGTATTTCGAGAAATGCCAGATCGAGACGAACCTATTCCTCGTGGATCGGCCTCAGGACACAGTTGACGATATCCTCAAGTCACTGATGTATAAACGAAAATTTGCCGGATTTGTCGTTTGGCTCCAAGAGCAGGCGGCGCCGCCGACGACGGCGGATCTGAGACATCGTTTGGCAGCCATGCGAGAGGCCATCGATAACGAACCCGCGCCACATCCCGGAAGTCTCTGAGGCGATCGATATGACGAATGTCAGCCGGATTCTCGATTTGTCCGACATCCAGCACAACGTATTGCGCGGATATCCCGCCTTCAAGTTCGCGCGGTTCATGTTCTTTAGCATCCTGAGCGCGAGGGGCGGCAGGAGATTTCTCCATCGGCTTTCGGAGCGGATCACTCCGGGCGACTGGGGCGATCGACGGCCCGCTGCGACTTTCAATATCGCGCTCGGCTTTGCAGGGCTCGAGGCGCTGCGATTGCCCCACGAATGTCTCGCAAGTTTTCCGGTGGAGTTTCAGCAGGGCATGAGGGCCCGCGCGCGCGCGCTCGGCGACGACCCTCAGCTCTGGGAGCCTCCTTGGGACGCCGGAGGTGTCCACGTCGTTGTCATGGTCTATGCGGCCAATGCCGATGAACGGCAACGGCATTCCCACGAAGTCTCCAGGGTCGTGGAGGATATCAACCGCGCCGACGGCGGCCCGCATATCGAGACCTTGCAGCATCAGGACTGCCAGTGGCTGACCGTCGAGGGGCGGCTTAGCCGAAAAGAGCACTTCGGTTTCCAAGACGGAATCAGCAATCCGGACGTCGAAGGCGTGCCCAATAATGGCCCCGCGGTCGACTGCGGCAATCCCGACGACAACGACGAGTTCCGCAAAATTCCAGTGGGCGAATTCATCCTGGGCTACCCGGGGGAAGGCGGCGAAGTCGCCCCAATGCCGCTGCCCCGGCTGCTCGGACACAACGGGACCTATCTCGTTATGCGCAAGCTGGAGCAGCACGTCGAAGAGTTTCGCGCTTTCGTAAGGGAGGCGTCCAAGCGTCTTCCGCACCTGCCTCACGAAGTCGACGGGGAGGAGTATCTGGCGGCGAAGATGGTGGGCCGCTGGAAGAACGGCTCACCGCTCGTTCGGTACCCCGAGAGGCCGCCCAAACCCGCCGACCCAAACAACACCTTCAAATTCTCGGCCGACCTTGCCGGAGCGTGCTGCCCGCTCGGGGCACACATCCGACGCGCGAATCCGCGCGACTTGCTTGGCTTCGGCGGCAGATTGATGAGCCGTCACCGGTTGATCCGGCGCGGCATCGCCTATGGCCCCTACCTGCCCGAAGGCGACAGAGAGGAAGCGGCCGAGCGGGTGCCTCGCGGCATCATGTTTCTTGCGTTCAATTCCGGCTTCGACCAGTTCGAGTTCGTGCAGGAGGCGTGGATCGGCAGCGGCGACGATTTTCAGCAGGGTGACGACATGGACCCGCTGGTTGGAAGCAGCAACAATCGCCAGATGGTGATTCCTGGGGACGAGGCGACAGCAAGACTTCCGTTCCTGTGCAAAGGAATTCCGCGCTTTGTGACCAGCAGGGGCGGCGATTATTTCTTTGTGCCGAGCCTGACTGGCTTGAGGCTGATGGCTGCGGGCGAGGTTGTCGTATCATGAACGATAGACCGCAGCCCTTCGCCGGGTCGGCAAACGACGAAGCGTGGCCCGTGAAGGTGCTTCGTGGTCTGGGATGGTTGCTTCGGCTGGGGCAGATGGTCAGCGCCACGCTGCGAAGCGCTCCAACGCTCGGCGGCGCCAACGCGATCGTCACGCCCAAAAGCTACGAGCGCCTTCTGAATACGCTAGAGCTACCGGACCGGCCGCTGCAACTCACCCGGTTCGAACGAACGGAGCCTGCCGAGGCTGACGCCATCGCACGCACCGCGCGTCGCGCCGCACTGACCGTTATCGAAACCTTCTGCGACGGAAAGGAGGTGGGCGCGAGCGCCGAGGCGATGCGCGATCAACACGCCAAACCGCATGGATACGTGAGGGCGGAATTCATCGTGCGCGACGATCCGCCGCCTGAGTTGGCCGTTGGCGTTTTTCAGCCTGGCGCACGATATCGGGCGGTTGTGCGCTTCTCGAACGCGAAAAGCTCCAAGAGACCCGACCGCGCCTGGGATGGCCGCGGGATGGCGATCAAGCTCCTTGAGGCGCCGGGTCCGAGCTTTCTTGCGAATTTGGGGGGCGAAGGTCGCGATGGTCACGTAGAGCAGGATTTTCTACTGACGAACTATCCGGTCTTCTTCTGCAAAAACTCGGGCGACTATTCGGAGTTTTTCCAGATCATCGCGTTGCCTCACGATAGCTGGGGCGCGAAGCTGGTCTGGTCTGCGAAGCTGGTCGCGTTCTTCGTCCCGTTTCGCCTGTGGCAATCCTGGATCTTAATTCGAAGCGCAAGCCAGCGGGTGGCGAGCCCGCTCGGCGTCGCCTATCACTCCATGACGCCGTATCTCCTTGGCGACAACGCAGTGGTGCGCTATGTCGCGCTGCCGCGGAGCATACCCGATGCTCATGGCCTCGATCGCAGAGGATCGAACGACAATTTCCTGCGCGCCGCGATGATCGCGGAGCTCGATCCCGCGACGCATCCACGGGGCGAAGAAGCCGTGTTCGATTTCGCGGTCAAGATCCGCCACGCCCCGACGCCGGACGACATTGAGAATGCGAGCCTGAGTTGGGACGGGCCTGAGGACAAGCAGGTCTCGCTCGCGCGGCTCGTGATTCCCGTGCAGGCCTTCGATGAGGCGGGGCGATGGTACGATTGCGAGACGGCGTCGTTTAGCCCATGGCATTGCTTGCCGCAGCACCGGCCACTCGGCGGTCTCAACCGCATGCGACTTGCCGTTTATCGCGCCTCCCTGGAGGTCCGGCATCGGCTGAATATGGCCAGGCCGTAGGTCATTTCCGCACTACGTTACCGCGCGCAGCGAGTGCAGAAGCAGGTCGGCCTGTCGCAAGTCCGCCGTCGTTTGTTCGGCGGCAAACTTGCCGCGCGCGTCGGCCAGGATGCTGAGAGCTTCTCTCGGTTTGGCCTGAGCCTGAAGGAAATTAGCCAGACCCGTCGCAGCTCGAAGCTCCCATCCAACTGCGCCAATCGATCTAGCGGACTCCAGCGCGCGCCGGAAGGAATTTACAGGTTCCGAAGCGCCGGGCTCGGCGTCGCGGGACAGCAAAACGGCGCGGATGCGGTGCATTTCCGGTTCGAACCAGCGCTCGCCGGTCTGTTCCGTAATCATTTCGGCCGACTGCGCCAAAGCACGGGCTTTGTTGTGCTCGCCGATGCGGCTGAATTCGATCGCAAGGTGACTCTGATACAGGGCGGCTTGCAGATGGTACTTGTTGTCGAGCAGCGTATTGAGGTGGCCGGAAAGCTCCTCCAGCACACCGCGCCCCGGATCGCGGTTCGCAAGGGCGGGAATCGCCCACAGCGAGCCGAATTTCTCGTAGAGAGGCAATGTGTATTCCTTGGCGAGGGCAAGGCCTTCTTCGACGCCCGCCAGGTTGGCGGCGTGGTCGCCCTCGAGAAGATGATAGAACGAGCCGAGGATGAGAGCGAAAGCCAGCATGAACGGATGGTTCAGCTCTCTTGCGAGCTTCCTGGCCTTGTCGCTGCAATTCCGCGCTCCATTCGGATTCCCGAGCAGCCATTCGAACTCGAGCCGCGTACACCAAGGCCACGATATTGGGATCGTGCTGGTAGATCTGAACGAGCTTGGAGTGGTCGCCGGGGCTGTAGTGCTCGATGACGGAGTTCGCCGCCGCCTGAGCTTGCCGCAGCCTCCCGAGGAAGAAATTGACGAGCAGCGTGCCCGTCTGGGCCATCAACTCAGCTTCGCTTTCGCGGGAGACGTTCGCAAGCTCGCTGAACTCTTGTGCGTACTCATGCGCCTTTAGCAATTCGCAACTGACCAGCTTGGCGATCGTCATGCCCCAGAGGACAATTGATTTTTCGCGCACCGAGCCAAGCGTGCGGGAGAGATGCAGCGCGCGATCATAGGCGCGGTCGGCCCGCGGGTGCCACCACCCGCCCAGCGCAGCGTAAGCCATTCCCAAGTGCGAGTGCAGCGTGATTTCCATCTTGGATCGCTCCGGGGACTCGGGCAATCCTAAAACGAGCTCTACGCCCTCGGACAAATTGGCGATCACTTCCCTATAGGCTGACCGCTGCATGGCGGCATGCCCGGCGGCAATCCATGCTCGGATGGCCTCAGGCAGCATTCCGGCGCGCGAATAGTGATGCGCGAGCAGAGCCAATTGGCTGCTGTCATGTTCTGGGCCGAGAGCGCTGAGTTGGGATGCGGCGCGGGCGTGAAGGTCGCGGCGCTCCTCCTTGAGGATCGAGGCGTAGGCCGCTTCCTCGATCATCGCGTGTTTGAAAACGTATCTCGCTCCAGACGGCCGCATCTGTTGTCGCAACACGCCTGCGGCTTCGAGCTTGCTTAATCCATTCAGCAAAGTTTCGCGCGGAAAACCAGTCAGAAACAGCAGATCGTCGAACTCGAATTGACGTCCAAACACGGAGGCGACCTGGGCCAGGCGTTTGGCTTGGCCGAGACTGTCAAGGCGCTCAGTCAGGAAATCCTTAAGGCTTGCCGGGAGTAGAAGCTCCGATAGCGAACCGGCGACGAGCCTCCGGTTCTCGTCAATCGGCAGCATTGCCGATTTAAGGATCGTCTGCGCCACCGCCTCGATGAACAACGGCACACCGTCGGTGCGCTCAACGACCTTTCGGAGCATCCAGCCTGGCAGCGATGCGGTCCCAACTATGGTTTTTAGAAGTCGTTCCGATTCCTGATCGCCGAGTTTTGCAAGCGGCAGCGTGACCACGGCGCCTTCGGGTAAAGACGCTGGGTCGGAGTCGCTCCGACGCGTTGCGACGAGCAACATCCTCTCCGAGGAGATGCGGGAGACAATTCGCTTCGCCAGCTCGAGGCTGGTCGGGTCGATCCACTGGAAATCCTCAATTATAATCAACAACGGTACGATCCGCGAGCGGTCAATCAGCGTTCGGATGAGCGTTTGTAATGCTCGCTCGCGTTCCCGAGGCGATGTTAGGTCGGCGGGCGTAAATCCGTCGCACGCGGGAAGGGAAAGTAGCGCGCCGTAGTAAGTAAGCGCACTTTCCAGGTCGGGAAGCGCAATGGCAAGCATGGCGCGCAGTTTCGCAACCATTTCGACGGGCCCGTCGGCGTCGTTGAAATGCGCCGCGCGCCTCAGCCGCTCGATTTCCGGGGCGAGCGGCGCATTCGTGTGCAGTGGCGAGCACTGCAGATAGATGACCTCCGCGGCCCCGGCTGGCAGGGCCGCCCGGAACTCATGGATCAGTCGCGACTTTCCAACGCCCGGATCGCCCGAGACGACGATGACGCTTCCTGAGCCTGACGAGGCTTTATTCCAAAGTTCGAGGAGTTTTGCGTGTTCCGAAGCGCGGCCGACCATCGTCGACAAGGGCAGCGGTCGCGTTTTGGCGAAGCGGCTTTCGCTGTCGGCGGCGCCCTCGACCAACCAAACGGCGACGGATTTGTTCACGCCGTTGAATTTGTGCTTTCCTAGCGATTTGCAATTGAACGCTTTGCGGACAAGCTCGTGGGTTGCGCCGCCAATGACAACGCCATCGGAGGGCGCCACATTCTGCAGCCTCGCGGCGACATGCACCGGCATGCCAAAGACTTCCCTCCGGTCGTGATCGATGCCCCCAGTCTTTCGCCCTACGACGACGATCCCGGTGTTCACCGCGACTTGCACATTAAGGCGCAAAGAGCCGGATTCCTGCGTCTCAAACCGCCGCTCGCGTATCCCAACCGCAATCGACAAGGCCGCGTGAACCGCGCGCTCGCAATCGTCTTCATGAGCGACGGGTAGCCCGAAGTACGCAAGGACCCCATCGCCCAAGGGTTGTGCGATATTGCCGCCGAAGTTTCTTACTAGTTGATTGCAGAACGAGTGATAGGCGCTGAGAACTGCGAAGAACTCTTCAGGATCGAGGCGCGCGCTGAGCGAGGTCGAATTCGACGATGTCGACGAAAACCACGGTGAGCTGACGCCTTTCGGCAACAGACGTCATAGACTCCTCTTGTCTGTTGAGGAGGTACCCTCGCCGACCATCTCGGCCTTGAGCCATTTGACGCCAGCCCCCTGGGCCCTTTATATATTTAGCCTGAAAGACCTGCGGATGGAACTCGGGTACCCGGTTGGTCCGGCAAGCTCGTTCCAGGTCCCAGGTGTCGGACTCCATCTAACCGGGTCTGATTGACTCTTGGTGCAGGGGAGGCGGGCGCGGCGCTCCCCGATGGTGCGCTAGCGGTCTCACGCCTTGCGGTGGTATGCGGCAGCGTGGGGATGAAAACGTTGATTACATGTCACGCGCGGCCGGGCTCGAGCGTCATGAGCGTCGAACGGCGCGAGCAGGCGTGGACAGTCACTGTGGATAGCCGGGAGCCGACCTTTTGCCCGGAGTGCAACGAACAGTCCAAATCTCGCCATAGCACCTACTCGTGAACGTTCCGAGGGGCACCGGCCATTGTTCAGGCGGCCTCGATCCTCACCGAGCGCGCGCCAAGTCTTGCGACGCCGTTCGTCCGCCGGACTGCCCGGCTGGCGGGAATTGTCTGGCTGCTTGGCCATAGCGCGGGCGGACGGTCCTCGGAGCGGCTGATGGGACGGCTCGGGATGCCGGTCAGCGACACGACAATTCTGGCGGGCCTGAGGCGGAACGCCAGGGCTCAGTCCGAAAGCTGCGCCGGGGCTGCCGTCCATCTGGTTGGCGTCGATGACTGGGCGTGGCGGAAGATCAACAAACTAAAGATTCTCAAGCGAGGCATTTATGGTCGCGCCGAAGTCAATCTGCTCCGAGCCCGGATGATGCCGTTCCGAGAAGCGATTTGCACCAAGAGTTAATCAGACCCAAATTTGTGTAGAAGCGACCATCTGGTTTTTAGCGTAAATCCGGGCCGGTATAACAACTTAGCCTATCGTGCCGCGCGCTTCTGAAGACGTAAGTGATAGCGGCCGAGCGCCTGAGCGCCACGCTCATCGGCAGTACGAGAGAGCGCTTCGGCCGCCCTCTTTTTGCGCTGAGCGACTGGGAAGCTCTTTCGTTTGGCGCGCCAGCTCGAGAACCCAAGCGCCGCAAGCCCCAAAAGCATCATCGACCAGGTAGCTGGTTCCGGAGCCGATGGCGCCCTAATTGCGAAGGCCCCGTCTTCAAAAGTTCCGCTGATGCCGATCGCGTCTTGAGAAAAAAATGGCGGGTCGATCAGAGAATCAGGAAGAGTTGGAAGCAAAAAGGCTCCGATGACCGGAAAGGACAATCCTTCCGCGTGGTTGATGAAGGCGCGTGATCCCGAGGCTCGCGAAAGTGGCGTCGGCCCAGATCGCGCTGTCCGACAGCAGGCCGCCAGAAGCATACCCAGCGGGCACAGCAAGATCACCGGCGCCGTCAAGGCTCACGATGTCTCCGGTGGCGCTGGTGGCAAATGCAAAGTCTCCAGTCCCAAAAAGCGTCGGAGCACTCACGTGTTTATATAGGTCCGCGCTAGCGGTCGTGCTGGGCGCTATGCCAAAGTAAGAAAGAGATGGCTGCAATATGCATAGCAGACCGGGTCCCGTCACAACGAAAGTGAGATCCGTGAGATCGAGCGTTCCGCTTCCGGTTGCGACAATGTTCGAGCCATCCTGTTCGAGCGCTACGACAAAAGCCGCCTGCGCTGGCGAGGGTTGCCGCACTCGCGCCGACGAGCAGCGCTGCGCCCAGCGCAACGGCCCCGGCTCTTGGTTCTCGAAATTTGGTCATGCCTCAATACCCCCTTGTTCGAAGATTGATCGCAGACCGCCTCGGCGAGCGGGCTCAGGGAGATATGCGCGGCTTCGTCGGTCGGGCTGCGATCGAGCGGTAGAATGAATGGCGGCTTGCGGCGCCTCTATTCCGAAAACGCAGAGCCTGTACATTTCGCGCAAATATTTGGGGCCTGGACCGCGATCCGTTTAACGCCGGGCGGCGGCTCGTGTGCGCAACGTTTCCGATGGATGTTCGCCGTAAGCTTCCCGATAGATCTAGGTCGATAGGCAAACGAGCCCAGCCTGACCGCCGACGCCCCCGATTGGCCGACCGATGTCAGCGTCCGGTAGGCGTTCGGTTCCACCTTGTATCGTCGCCAGTCGGCGGCCTCGTAAGTCCGGGTCCAATATTTCCGCGACTCGCTCGCCGGAGGAGGAAATGGTTCGATAGCGATTCCATGGTGTCGTGCGGATCTTCGACCTCCAACGTGGCGAACGACGCAGCCATGACAGACCCCCGGACTGTTCAGAGCGATTGTACTTGGCGGAAACCATCGGCAGTTATCACGTTTTCATGAAGTAATCACGCAGCCTGCTTCCGACGTTGCCGACGAAGTCGCGCTGAACGTCCGTTCGAGGCGCCCCGGGGGATCTGCGGCCGAATGCATAAAGCCGATCAAGGTTGAGCCGATCACGCCAGAGAACGCCGATCCTCGAGGGCGGGTTGGCTCTGTATCGAACCGGCCAGTTCACGAACGCCGGTGCTGACGCCCAACGGCCTGTGTCAGGAGCCGTTTTGGCGGGGTCTGATTGACTCTTGGTGCAGGCTAGGGCGTTAAGGAGAAGCGAACCTCCTGAAATTGCTAGAAATTCAGATATTTTCATTCGCATCGGTCACGATGTTGATCTGTGGCGCCCAAGCAGGGCGGATTGTCCCGCGCTCTCTGCCGGTTATGGGACTTCCTCGCCGTCACTTTGCACCAAGAGTCAATCAGACCCTTCCAAAATGGCGCCTGACAACCACTCAACAGTTCAGCATCACGCTTCCTCAATGACAGGGCGGAAGTGGTCCAACGAAAAATCCAATCAGGAGACTATGTCTCGGTGAGCGAAGTCATCCGCGACGGCGTGCGCGCCCTGATAGAGCGGGACGCCGCAATCGAGCGATGGCTACGCGAGGAGGTCGTTCCGGGCCATATCGAACATTTGGCAGACCGGTCGAAGGCGATTCCAGCAGAGGACTTGCTCGGTCGCATCAAGACCCGCCGTTCAGCGGAGAAGGCGAAGTAACCCACGTGCGGGTTCTTTTCAACCGCTTCCGCCGAGGGCCCGATGAACAGTCTTCACCGATATATAGTAGACCGCGCCGACGACCGTACAGCCGACGTTTATATCGGGCGTATCATCGCCTTCTGCGGGGGTTGAGCGCGTTTCCATTGCGAGGCTCTACTGCCGGGCCCGCGGACGATCGGCTTCGAACGGCGGGCGACGATCACGTTCATGGTGACGGCCGACGCCGTGCTCGTCGAGGGCGTCTTTTACGGGGGTCAGGATATCGAGGCGAATTTCCAGGAGTGAGCGAAGACGCGCCGTCCGGATTCAATCAGCGGATGGCGCCGTCGCCCTTGTCGACGAACTAGCCGATCGGCTCACAAAAAACGGCCCGCCACAACGTAGGCCTCGCATTGCTCGTTCACGACCACCTGCTGGAGATAAGCCATGATGGTCTTGCCATCCTCGACTGAGGAGGCCGATCTCGCCAGCTGATACGCGCTCCAGATCTTTGTCGATCGTCAGTTCCGAATGGTGGCCGACCTCGAACCTCGTCGTCCCCTCCAACACTATCTTCCATCGCATCGACGCTCTCCATGACGACAGCGCCTCGTGCTGCGAAACTCCTAAACAACCCGCTGCTACCCAGGCTAATTTAACGTTCTCCGTCAGCGGATCCACGAGCGGTTGGGAGCTCCAGCCGGCGGCTAGCATTTTCCTCTCCAGTATTGCGCGCCTTTCCGGTGCTGCCCCGAACGACGAGTGTCACTGGGCTAATCGACACGTAAGGTTCACTGCGCTCTACCACAGACTTCGACCGCAGGCGGTTCAGAAACCAGAGACCACAGCCGGTGGCGAGATCCTCGGCAGGCAGGCGCAAGGTCGTCAGACCCGGCCCCCACCACTTCTGCCAGGGTCCGTCCCCAAACCCGACAACAGAGATGTCATCGGGAACCACAATTTTCATGGCCATCAACGTCTCTGCAACGCCGAGCGTCGCCATGACGGTCGTGAGTACGACAGCAGTTGGCGGCGGACGTTTCGCTAGTAACCGTGTGATCGCCTCGCCCGCGAATTGTGGCTCCGGAGGGCCGAACTCCACGAGCGACTCGTCCAGCGTGATCTGCGCCTCGGCGTGCGCGCGACGAAAGCCGTCATAGCGAATCCTCCCAGTGGGGAAGATCAGATCTCCGATGTACGCGACCCGTCGATGGCCGAGGGCGAACAGGTGATTCGCGACGTCGAGCATGCCGCGCTCCTCGTCCAGTCCGAACCAGTCGCCGAGTCCGGGAACGCAGCGCAGCAGTTGAACGTGGGGAACCGTCCGCAAGAGCGCGAGGGTCTCACGGCGCGGGACCGCAGTCGGAATCGTCACGACGCCCACCGCACGCGCGCTCACCAGTTCTCGGACCTGTTTCGATTCGATGTCTCGATCGTCATCGGTGATCGACAACGCGAGATGAAAGCCTTCACGCTCGAAGCATTTGGATAAATTATGCGCCACCATCGAGTAGAAGCTGCTACGGATGTCTGGGACAAGCAATCCGATCAGATGGCTTGAACCGCCGCGCATCACCCGCGCCGCCGCATTCGCGACGTAGCCGAGTTCCTCCGCAACGACGCGCACCCGTTCCTTCGTCTCCCGGCTGATGTGCGGATGATCTGTCAGGGCCCGACCCACCGTCGAAACCGACAGATCCAGCCGGTCCGCTATGTCCCTGATCGTGATCATGAATGGGGCCAGTTCGATCGAGCTTCGTTGTGCGAACGTTAGCCGAATTGTGGCGAGAAATCGAGGGCCGAAGCGAGCCAATACGAATAATGGCCTTGACTTAGGTCCGTCGTGACAAGTATACGTTCTGCGAACGTTAGCATAAACTCAACAAAGGCGCGTACCGGCGCCCAAGGGCCGGTGGAGGAAACATGCCCATGCGTTCCGTCTTGGAATTGCAGCAGGTTGCCGCGCGGGTTCGGCTCGACGCGATCGAGATGGTTTCGATCCAAGGCATCGGCTACCTAGGACAGGCACTCTCGTCGGCGGAGATCTTCACCGCCCTATTCGCGGGCGACTTCCTTCGCGAGGGCCGCGATCGCTTCGTCATCTCGCCCGGCCACTACGTCATTGGCCTTTATGCGGCGGCTGCGCAGGTCGGTCGAATCCCAAGGCAGGCGCTCGCTTCGTACGGCAAGGACGGAGCGGCGCTCGAGGCGATCGGCGGCGAGCGGACGCCCGTTGTGGACATGGTTTGCGGCTCCCTTGGTCAAGGCTTGTCCGTGGCCGTCGGCTACGCGCTGGCCGCCGGTCTAGCCAGGGAAGACCGGGGCTCCTTCGCGTTCCTGAGCGACGGCGAATTGCAGGAAGGACAGATCTGGGAGGCGGCGATGTTCGCCGCCCACCACCGTGACCGGATGGGCCGCCTCGTTGCGGTGATCGACGCAAACAACTCGCAGGTCGATGGCCCAGTGAATTCGGTCACGACGCTGGAGCCGCTTGCCGACAAGTGGCGCGCATTCGGATGGCGAGTCGTCGAAGTCGACGGTCACGATTTGGGAGCCCTCTGCGCCGCCTTTGAAAGCGATGAGGATGGAGCGCCGCTGGTGGTGATCGCGCGCACGGACATCATCGGACGTCTGAAGTCGATCCCATCCACCAGCGACGGTCATTTCATGAAGCTCGATGCCGGCCTGGCGCGCGCCATGAAGGATGAACTGGAGGCGTCTCTTGTTTGACCCGCCTTACGAGACGGTCCTGAAGCCCTATGGACAAGCCCTGATCGCGCTTGCGCGTCGTAATCCGAGGATCCTTTGTCTTGGAGCCGATCTGACGCGGCAGACCGAGACCGACATGTTCCGCGATGCGATCGGCGAACGCTTCATCAACGCCGGAGTGGCCGAGGCGAACATGATCGAAATCGCCGCAGGCCTCGCGAGAGCGGGCAACGTCGTTTTCGTCAACACGTTCGGCGTCTTTTGCACCCGCCGCTGCTACGACCAGATCGCGATGGCGGTCGCCTATCCCGAGCTGAACGTCAAGATCATCGGCTTCATGCCCGGATTGTCGAGCCCCGGAGGGCCAAGCCATCAGGCGATAGACGACGTCGCGCTGATGCGCGCGCTGCCGAAGATGACAATTGTGGAGCCCGCGGACGCACTTGAGGTAACTTCAGGCGGTGGACTTGATCGCCCACCATAATGGACCCGTCTACATGCGCCTTAAGCGCGGCGAGACGCCCTTGATCTTCGAGGCCGGTCATCGCCTCGATCTTGCCAGAGCACAGATCCTGCAAGGCGGCGGAGGCGGAGAAGCGTTGATCATCGCCGCTGGCATGATGATCCCGGCCGCGCTAGCGGCGAGGCGCGCGCTGGAAGAGCACGGCGTCGTCGCCACGGTCGTCAATGCCCCTGTCATCAAGCCTCTCGATGCGGGCACGATCGTGGCCGAGGCGCGCGGCAGCCAGATTGTCGTGACCGCGGAGAACCACACGGTGATCGGCGGCCTCGGCTCGGCGGTCGCTGAGGCGCTCGCGGAGGCCGGCGTTCCCTCGCGGCTGCGTCGCATCGGGGTGCGCGACGTCTTCGCCAAATCCGGCAGCCGCGAATACCTGTTCGGCCGCTACGGACTCGGCACCCAAGACATTCTTGACGCCGTTTGGAATGGCCTCGCGATCAACCGGCCGCCGCCACGCGCGCCGTCATTCGAGCCCGCGCCAGGAGCCTACGCGCCAGTCTGACCGGCGGATCGAAAAACCTAATCAGATAGAGAGAGACGCGATGTCGTTGCAGCCTTTTGTCCCCGCTCCGGACTTCGAGGAATACAAGGAGCGCTTCAAAAACCATTACAAGCTCGACCGCCGACCCGACGGCGTGATCCTGGCCCAAGCGCATACACTCGGCGGTCCGATCCAGCTCAGTGTGGAAAATCATCGCTCGGTCGGACAGCTGTTCAAGACGATCGGCGCCGATCCGAAGAACGAGATCTTCATCCTCACCGGCAGCGGCGAAAATTTCATGATGGACGCCGATCCCAACGGTTTCGAGCTTGAGCAGAAGGATCTCGCCTACTGGGCCTATGAGTACGCCTACAAGGATGGCCGCATCAACGTCAGCTCTCTTGTCAACGACCTCGAGATCCCGACCATCGGCGTCATCAACGGACCTGGCTTTCACACCGAAATGTGTCTCATGTGCGATCTGACGATCTGCGCCGAGGACGCCATCCTGTACGATCTGCACTATGACATCGGCTCGGTCCCGGGCGATGGTATTCATAGCTGTTTTCAGGAGCTGCTCGGCGTCAAGCGCGCCGCTTACGCGCTGCTGACAGGGCAGGCGATCGACGCCAAGACCGCGCTAGAATATGGCATGGTGAACGAAATCGTGCCCCGCGAGAAACTGATCGAGCGCGCATATGCGCTGGCCGATCATATTATGACCCAGCCGCGTACGACCCGCCGTCTCACCACCCAAATCGTCCGACGCCCGTGGCGCCAGCGGGTCACCAACGACCTCGACGGTGGGTTCGGCATCCAGATGTTCGCTCATCTCGCAAAGAAGGCGGCGGTGCACGGAAGGCAGCACATCGGCGACACCGTGGCCTATGTCCGAAAGGGCAAGAAGAACAACTTCGACAAGTGACGTATCCGGTTCAGTCGGTTGCGACATCAGCGTCATCGGGTGCCGGATCCTTGCCGCCGCTCGTCAGTCGCCACTAATAGAAGTGGAGGAAACAATGCGTCCGATCACACGCAGGACATTCGGCAAGCTGGCGGTTTCCGCCTCGGCCACGGTCGCGGCGCCGATGCGGTTTGCGAAATCGGCCGAGGGACCAATTCGTATCGGCTTCAGCATCGCGCAGACCGGTAATATCGCTTCGGGAGGAAAGGCCGGATTAGCGGCGCTCGAGTTGTGGCGTGGCGACGTCAACGCAGCAGGCGGCCTAGTCGGCCGGCAGGTCGAGTTCGTCGTCTATGACGACCAAAGCCAGGCGAGCAACGTGCCGGCCATCTATGCCAAGCTCATGGACATCGACAAGGTCGAGCTGCTGCTGCTACCGTACGGCACCAACCTCACCGCCGTCGTGATGCCGATGATTGTGCAGCGCAATCGTTTTGTGCTCGGCCAATTCGAGATCGGACAGAACGACAAGTTGCACTTCGATAAATTCTTCGAGATCGCTCCTTGGGGACCAAACCCGGGCGCCAACTGGTGCCGGGGCTATTTCGACCTCGCCAAGCGGCAGGGCTACGAGACCCTGGCTATTGTCAGCTCCGATGCCGAGTTCTCCGCCAACGCAGCCAACGCGGGGGCGAAGATCGCCGAGGAATACGGCATGAAAGTGCTGTCAATTCAGCACTATCCGCCGAACACTGTCGATTTCTCCGGCATATTGCGCGGCGTCAACGCGGCAGCGCCCGACTTCGTGTTCGTCGCCTCCTATCCCGCCGAAATCGGCGTCTCTGACCCGCGGCATCTCCGAGATCGGCATCGCCGACAGCGTGCAGATGTTCGGCGGCGCGATGGTCGGCATCCAATACGCCCAGCAGCTGGAGAGCCTGGGTTCGGCGCTGAGCGGCATAACCAACTACGACACCTTTGTCGTGGCGCCGACGATGAACTTCCCGGGCATCACGCAATTTCTCGATCGCTATCAGAAGGTAGCCGAACGCGAGAAGATCGATGCGCTCGGCCATTTTCTGCCGCCGTTCTTCTACGCCGGCGGTCAACTGATCGCCGCAGCGATCAAGGCGACGGGCGCCATCGACGAGGAAAAGATGGCCAAGTGGCTGCACGCGAACGCCATCGATACGATTGTCGGGCCGATCAAATTCGGACCTGACGGCAATTGGGCCGAGAGTCAAATCGTTTGGGCGCAATATCGCGGCGTCGTAGACAAGAATATCGATCAGTTCCGCAAACCGGGTCGCCAGATCATCTTGCAGCCGCAAGCCTTGGAGACAGGCGAACTGGCAGCTCCCTTCACCAAGGCGCGAAGCTGAGCTAGGCCGAACATGTGCGGCAGCGCCAGTCTTGCTCTGGCGCGACCGGCGAACAACTTACGACCGATTGATACGTATGACGCTCGATCTCGCGCTCAACGCGGTCATTTCCGGGGTGCTGCTGGCCGGCGTCTACGCCATTGCGAGCCTCGGCCTGACGATCACGTTCGGTCTGCTTCAAATTCCCAACGTCGCACATCCAACCTTCATCGTGCTCGGCGCCTACTGCGCACAGCTTCTCAATTCGTTCGGCCTCGATCCTATCGTCGGCGGTCTCTTGTTCGCGCCATTGTTCTACCTTGGCGGCGCGCTACTCTATCAGCTTTATTTCCAGGCCTTCGAACGGCGAGGTCGAGGCGATACGCTGCAGAGTTTTACCTTCTTTTTCGGCATAGCGCTGGTGCTCCAGGTCTCACTGATCCTCGTCGCGGGCGTCGATCTGACGTCCGTCAGTGCCCCCTACATCGGCAAGAGCCTGCGGATCGGCTTAGCGACAATGCCCTATCGTCTGGTCATTCCGTTTCTCGTGGGCGCGACAGTTGGGCTTGGAATGTGGCTGCTCCTGATGCGGACGCGCGCAGGGCTCGCGTTGCGGGCGGTCGCGCATGACGCGAATGCGTTGAGGATATGCGGCCTCAGTCCGACCCGGGCGAAAGCCAACGGCTTCGGAATCGCAATGGCCACCGCTTCACTAGCCGGGGCTTCCTTAATCGTTGTCAGCCCCGTCGATCCCTTTTCAGGCATTCAGTACATTGGCCGCACATTCGCGATTGTCGTGCTGGCCGGAATGGGCAGTGTGCCTGGCACGCTCGTCGCGGCTCTCGCCATCGGCGTATTGGAAAGTCTCGTGATCACCTTCGTGGGCGCGACCTGGGCGCCAGGCGTGGCCTTCGCTGCTCTACTCTGCACGCTCGCGATCCGTCCCTCGGGCATCTTCGGGATTGCGCGATGAGCACCCGATATTTCGTCGCAGCGGCAGTCGCGGTCCTAGCCC
>CAVOLE010000004.1:0-514602 GCA_963696665.1 uncultured Alphaproteobacteria bacterium | reverse complement strand
CACTCCCACTCGATCGTGCCGGGCGGCTTGCTCGTGACGTCGTAGACGACGCGGTTCACGCCCTTAACCTCGTTGATGATGCGGGTGGCTGCGCGGCCGAGGAAGGCCGTGTCAAACGGAAAGAAGTCGGCGGTCATGCCGTCGATCGAGGTCACCGCGCGCAGCGCGACGACGAAGTCATAAGTACGCCCATCGCCCATCACGCCGACCGTGCGCACCGGCAGCAATACGGCGAACGCCTGCCAGATTTTATCGTAAAGGCCTGCTTTGCGGATCTCGTCGAGAAAGATGGCGTCGGCCTGGCGCAGAATGTCGAGCTTCTCGCGGCTGATCGCGCCAGGGCACCGGACGGCGAGCCCTGGGCCGGGGAAAGGATGACGACCCACGAACGCCTCCGGCAGGCCGAGCTCGCGACCTAGGGCGCGGACCTCGTCTTTGAACAATTCGCGCAACGGTTCGACCAGCTTCATGCGCATGCGCTCGGGCAGGCCGCCGACATTGTGGTGGCTCTTGATGGTGACAGACGGGCCGCCGGAAAACGACACGCTTTCGATCACGTCGGGATAGAGCGTGCCTTGCGCCAGAAACTCGACCGACCCTTTGCCGTCGCTCGCAATGCGATGCGCCTCCGCCTCGAATGTATCGATGAAGAGCTTGCCGATCGTCTTGCGCTTGGCCTCGGGATCCTCGACGCCCGCGAGGGCCTCTATGAACTCTTGCGCCGCGTCGACATGAACGAGCGGAATGTTGAAATGGCCACGGAACAAATTGACCACTTCGTCGGCTTCGCCTTGCCGCAGAAGTCCGTGATCCACGAATACGCAAGTGAGCTGATCGCCGATCGCTTCGTGGATCAGCACCGCCGCCACCGCCGAGTCGACTCCGCCCGATAAGCCGCAGATGACGCGAGACGTGCCGACCTGCGCACGAATGCGGGCGATCTCCTCATCGCGGAAGGCCGCCATCGTCCAGTCGCCTTTGAGGCCGGCGACCTTGAAAAGGAAATTGGCGAGGAGCTTGGCGCCGTCCGGCGTGTGAACCACCTCGGGATGGAACATGGTCGTGTAGTACCGTCGTTTTTCATCGGCTGCGACGGAGTAGGGTGCGTTCTCCGACACTGCATAGACGCGGAAGCCGTCAGGCAGGCGCGTCACGCGATCGCCATGGCTCATCCATACCGGGTAGCGCCCGCCCGTACGCCACACGCCCTCGAACAGGGCGCAGTCCTCAAGGATCTCGACGTCCGCCCGGCCGAATTCCGCCGCATGCCCGCTTTCGACCTTGCCGCCAAGCTGCTCGCACAGGGTCTGCTGGCCATAGCAAATGGCGAGGATCGGGACGCCGCTCTTGAAGATTTCCTCCGGCGCACGGGGGCTGCCCGGCTCCGGAACGGACGCCGGTCCGCCGGACAGGATCGCGGCCTTAGGCTTGAGGCGTGCGAACGCTTCGCCAGCCTTCGAGAACGGGTGGATCTCGCAATAGACGCCCGCCTCGCGCACGCGCCGCGCGATCAGCTGGGTGACCTGCGAGCCGAAGTCGACGATGAGGACCGAGTCGTGGCTCATCCGGCTCATTTGGCGTAAGCGACAAGCTTGCGCAAGCTGGCTCCGGCAGGCGTGCTGGCCGAGCCGCGGCTTTCTAAAGCGTCGCAGCCGCCTCCTTGAGACGCTTCGATATTTCCGCCCGGCCCGTCACCGAAGACGACCATCCCCGGGTTACGGCCGTCTGGCCGCCGTCGATGACGATATCCTGCCCGTTAACAAAGCTGGAGGCGTCGCTGGCAAGAAACACCGCGACCTGGGCGACATCGTCGGGCATTCCCGCACGCGGAATCGGCTGGAGAGTGGCGAAGGTCTGTTTCACCAACCCCGCGACTTTATCCGCCTTTGGGCCCTCGAGCCCAGCATTCTTGCCGAAAATACCGGTCACGATCGCGCCGGGCGAGATGCAGTTTACGCGGATTCGCTTTTCGCCAAGCTCCGCCGCGGCGGAGCGGGTAAACGCGCTAACGGCCCCCTTCGAGGCGGTGTAGACATGAGCTGAGAGCCCGCCGCGATGCCCCGCGACGCTGCCGATATTGATGATGCTGCCGGATCCGTTGCGAAGCATGACGCGCGCGGCGTGCTTGGCGCCCAGGATCACGCCGCGGACATTGACGGCGAGAACCTGATCGATGGCGGCCGCGTCTGTCTCGGTGATGCTGATCATCGGCGAGGGGATACCGGCATTGTTGACGAGGCAGTCGAGGCGGCCGAACCACTCCAGGGTTCGGCCGACCATCGCCTCGACGTCGGCCTCATTGGCCACGTCCGCACGAACGAAACGGACGCCAATCTGTTTCTCGAGCGCGCGGCCTTCCTCCTCGCGGCGCCCGACGATCACGACCTTGGCCCCTTCCGACACAAAGGCCTTGGCGACGCTCTCGCCAATTCCGCTCGTGCCGCCCGTCACGATTGCGGTCTTCCCGTCCAACGCGCCCATGGTCCACCTCCGATTGCCGTCGTCTAACCGGCTCTCGTCGCAGCGACGAGGGCCTCGAGCAATTCCGTAAGCCGCTGCGCGCAAACAGCGTCGGCCATGATTTCGTCCGCTGTCACGGCCTTTCCGGTGAGCGAGATCGAGACGAACGCTTCGGGCATGAGGCGCGCAGCCATCGTGGACAGGATCTCGCGCAACGACGCCTGGGCGTGAAACGCGCGGGGCGAGGTATTGAAGAGCGCGGTGGGCTTGCCGGCGAAGGTCTCGCTCGCCACCAGCCAGTCGAGCGCGTTCTTCAGCGCGCCCGGGAGGCCATGGGCGTATTCGGGGGCGGCGATGACGAGAGCGTCGCTCGCACCGACGAGCGCGCGAAGCGTCGCAACCGGCTCCGGCTTCGGCTTGTCCTCGATGTCGTCGTCAGGATTGAACGGCGGCAGCGTCGCGAGATCGCGGTAGAGGAGAACTTTGACGCCCTCGGGCGCGAGCTTTGCCAGCGCCTCCAACGCCGCCGTATTGGTTGACGCGCGGCGCAGGCTTCCAGAGATGGCGAAGACGCGCACGGGCTTCGCCGGAGACGGAAAATCGCTCATCGGGTCGCCGCTCTAATTGGTGAGGCTCAGCCGGCGCGGCCGATCTTACTCCTCGTCGCCCGGCCAGACGACAGGACGCTCCATGACCTCGGCATAGTCAAAAGGGGGATGCGCCGGAAAGACGCTCCGCGCCAAGCCAGTTTCGGCCGAAGCCTCGTCGCGCGCGTCTTCGTAAGCTTCGCCAAGCGCCTCGTCGAGGCGCGATTTCAGGCCGGGATTCTTTCGCAACTGACGCAGGACGCGTCTTCGTTGCTCGCGAACTGACGCGGTCCAGAAGCGGCTGCGTTTATCCGATTGATGATCCCACTTGAGCAGATGGAGCATAAGCACGCGAAGCGCGCTCTCAAGTTTATCATATTGCTCCTCGCCCACGTCATCGATCTCCTCGGCGATCGCGACGGGATCGATTTCGGAAAGCCGGCCGGCGCGCAGGAGTTCCGCCTGGCGGAGCGCCCACGAATAGAGGTCGTCGCGTTTCGTCGGCGCGCCTTGCTCCTTCCGAACCACGCTCCGGCCCATCGTCTCGTTTCCTAAAGGCCCCTCAGCTGAGGGCCACGTTCAGCGCGCTTTCGGGCAGTTCCTGGCCAAAGCACCGCTGGTAGAACTCGGCGACCAACGCCCGCTCGAGCTCGTCGCACTTATTGAGAAAGGTCAAACGGAAAGCGAAGCCGATATCCTTGAAGATCTCCGCGTTCTCCGCCCAGGTAATGACGGTGCGCGGGCTCATCACAGTCGACAAATCGCCATTGATGAAGGCGTTGCGCGTCAGATCGGCGACCCGAACCATCTTGTTGATGGTGTCGCGTCCATCCTTACGCGCCCTGTGCGCCGGCGACTTGGCGAGCACGATGTCGACTTCCTTGTCGTGCGGCAGATAGTTCAGCGTCGCGACGATCGACCAGCGATCCATCTGGCCCTGATTGATCTGCTGCGTGCCATGATAGAGGCCGGACGTGTCGCCGAGGCCGACCGTGTTGGCGGTGGCAAACATACGGAACGCAGGGTGCGGCCGAATGACGCGCCGCTGATCCAGCAACGTCAGGCGCCCGGACACCTCCAGCACCCGCTGGATGACGAACATCACGTCGGGACGACCCGCATCATACTCGTCGAAGCACAGCGCGATGTTGTTCTGGATCGCCCAGGGCAGCATTCCGTCGCGGAATTCCGTAACCTGCTTGCCATCCTTGAGCACGATCGCATCCTTGCCGACGAGATCGATGCGGGAGACGTGGCTATCGAGGTTGATGCGCACGCAAGGCCAGTTCAGACGCGCGGCGGTCTGCTCGATGTGCGTCGACTTGCCCGTGCCGTGATAGCCTGTGATCATCACCCGGCGGTTGAAAGCGAAACCCGCCAGGATCGCGAGCGTCGTGTCCCGGTCGAACAGATAGTCCGGATCGAGATCCGGCACGTGCTCTTCGGCCCGCGAATAAGCCGGGACCTCCAGATCGGAATCGATGCCGAAAGTCTTTCGCACTGATATGCGCGTGTCAGGCAAACCGGCCGCAGGTTCTGATCCCACTAGGGCTTGTATTGAATTCATAGGTCCTCCACGCTCTTCCGCGCGCGGAAGAGAGCGTCCTTCTCATACTCGAATTCTGGGCGCACGCAAAAACGCGAGCCCCTCTACGATCCCGTTTTTTCGGCTTAACGACGCCTTGTTTCGCGAACGCCAAACCGTATTTCGCGAAGGCCAAACCTATATCAGACGAGCTTGTTCGCCCGCAGGTAATTGTAGGCCTGG
Organism: uncultured Alphaproteobacteria bacterium; assembly: GCA_963696665.1. Classification (GTDB taxonomy): domain Bacteria; phylum Pseudomonadota; class Alphaproteobacteria; order Rhizobiales; family Beijerinckiaceae; genus Roseiarcus. Next base: position 509,787 of record CAVOLE010000004.1, on the reverse strand, counting down.
ATGATCTCGCGCAGCCGGTCTTCCGACGAGCGATCTCCGCCGTTTGCGTCCGGGTGGTGGCGTTTGACCAGATCCTTATACCGCGCCTTGATCTTCGTCGGGGTCGCGTCCCCGCTGAGCTCGAGCGTCATTAAGGCCTTGATCGCCAAGGCGTTATAACGCGGCGGGGGTTCGTTCTGCAGCGGCTTGCCGCGCGCTCCGCGTTTTCGCGCCGCGCGCGCCTCGGCAAAGACAAATTCGTCGATCGGCTGGCCGGTGGCCGCGGCGCGGGCGCCCATCTTCCAGGTCGGCCGGTGTCCAACAGCGTCGGCTTGACGGAATTTCGCCATCGAGGCGTCGTCCATGCCGCGAAAATAGTCATAAGAAGCGTTGTATTCACGCACATGATCGCGGCAAAAGCTGAAATACTCGCCCTCGCGCTCGCGACCCTTCGGGGCGCGGAACACGCCCTCGGCCGTGCAGCCAGGAAAGGAACATGGCGTCGTCGGCGCCGCTTTTTCCGGCGCGCGCGCGGCAGGCTTGACCCGGATGCGGTCGAACAGACGAGAGTTCAAATCCATGGTCCATGACCTTTATGACCGGCGACGCCATCGGGCAAGCGCCAAAACGTTCGACGTTGATCGGAGCCGTCGGCGGTGCAAGCGGATCGGGATATGGAGCTCCCATCCCAGCATACGATATGTAGGCGCAGATCCGCTTAATGGGAGGTTTCAACGGTGACTATGCAGGAGCAAATCGTCTCGCGTTTGACCGCGGCGCTCGATCCCATTCTCCTCGATGTCGTAGACGAATCCGACCGACACGCGGGACATGCCGGCGCGCGCGAAGGGGGGGGCACGCATTATCGCGTCCGGGTGGTGTCGGGCCAGTTCGAACGACAGAGCCGCGTCGAGCGGCACCGTCTTGTCTACGGCCTCCTGTCGGCCGAATTTGCCGATGGGCTGCATGCCCTCGCGCTGGTCGCCAAGGCGCCCGGCGAGCCATGACATCCAACGCCGCCGCCAATTCGTTCGGACCCTATACATTCACGCTTTCAACCGCCGAAGCTGAAGCCGCCGCTGCTCGCTTGGGCCTGCGCACGGCGCTCAAGGGCGGCCTCCTCGCCAGTCACGTCGCCCCGCTGACCGCCTTCGCGCTGATCATGGCCTTCGCTTCCGTCCTGGCGTTGACCGGTCTCATCAGCCGCCGCGCCGGCGAGGCGACGATCCTTCTGGCCGCCGCCGCGTTCATGATCCAGCGACTGGCCACTCATTGGCGAATTCGCCGCGCGCGCAGCGACGGCCAGGCCGCGATCGCGCGGCTTCGATCCGCAGGCGCGCTCACGGCGAGGTTCGACTACGAGACCCTGTCGCTGGACGTCGACGGCCGCACGCTGCGTGTCCGTTACGACGAGTGCGAAGACGCCGAACACGTCGGCGGCCTCATTTGCGTATGGCTACGCGAAGGCGCCCCAATTGTCGTGCCAACGCGCGCGCTCGCGGATGCTGACGAGGCGGCGCGCCTCGTTTCCCGCCTGTCGGGCCAAATAGGGGCGGGGCAGCGCGTGGGTCTCGCGGCTTAGCCCGCGGCTATTGCGCCGACACGGGCGCCGTTTTCGACGAGTCGGACGCGTCGGCCGGACTATCGGCGAGGTTCGGGCGCGTCGGCGGCGACGGCGCCGCATGCAGCGAGGCCAGATGCACATCGTCGCGGCGCGGCGGCAACGGCGCGTCGGGAATCGCTTGACCGGAATCAGACGCCGCGACGGCGTCAACTGGCGGGGGCGGCGGCTCCTGGCCGCCAAAATGGAGCCATTTCCCGACATTCTTGGCGCCGCCGGTCAACCCCCCGAACATTCCGCCGGATTGGCTCGCAGGCGCCGCGGCAGCGGCCACCGTCGTCGGAGCAGGCTCAGCCGCCGCAGCCTGGACGAGCGCAGGCGCGGCGCTTGCGGCGGTCGCCATGCGCTTCTTGTCCGCGTAGGCCGTGGCGACCTTCACCGCCGCCGGGACCGGCTTCGCCCGATCGCTGAGAACGATCTCTTGCGGTCCGCTCGCCAGCGCGTCGGGATCGCTTGTATCCTTATAGCCGACGAAAACCGGATTTTGGCCGCCGTCGGCGTAAACCAGGCGCACAGGCTTGACGCCGGAAGCGGCCAGTTCGGCGACCTTGGCGTCGTCCTTTTCCGCCTTTTCCGCGACCAGCGCCTCGACAGCGTCATCGCGCTTGAGCGCGGGGCACGGTTCGCTGGCAGAAACCTCGTCCTTCGCGGTTGCGTCGAAGACATAGTGCTTGCCGCAGACCAGGACGGACGGCTCAGCCTTGGTGACCTCGAAATGGTCGGAGCCATCTTTGAGATTTTTCCAGAAATCGATGTTGGGATCGAGCCGGAACTTGGCCATGTTCTCGGCCGTCATGTGGAACGGATAGGACTGGAGCTGGATCTCGCGCTGGCCGCCTGCGAACAAGTCGCGGGCGATCGCGTAAATATCGGCGACCTGCTCGTCGGTCATCGAGAAGCAACCCGCCGACGAACACACTCCGTGCACCATCACATTGCCGCCAGTGCGCCCATAGGCGCGGTCGTAGGCGTTCGGGTAGCCGACGTTGAACGCCAAATAATAGTGGGAGTTGGGGTTCATCTGCCCGGGCGCGATGGAGTAGAAGCCCTCCGGCACCTGCATGTCGCCTTCGCGCTTCTTCGGACCGAGTTGTCCCGACCATCGGCACATCGGATAGGTCTTGAGCAGCGCGTATTCGCCGTTCGACTTCATCTTCCAGATTTCGAGCTCAGCCTCCTTCTTGTAGGTCCGGATGAGCGTCGGCGAGGACGGCGTGGTGTCGAGCGCCTCCATCTTGGCAAGCGTGGCGCTGGAAATGGGCTCCTGGGACCGCCCCGGGCCCTCGTCGAGATAGGAATCGTCGCAGCCAGCGACCCCTGCACACAGTGCGATAGCCAGACTGACGGCGGTCCCGCGCCGGATGGAACTCATCAATGTCCCCGCATTTGATCCGATTCTTAGGCGCGACGGCGCCAAAAGTCCACCCGGCCAGGAAAAGCCGCTTTGCTTACCCGGCCGTTAACAAATTGTATTCCTGACCAGAATTGTGGCTTAAAATCAAAGCAATAGGTTAAATTGCCAGCGGGCGAGCCATCCTGCCCTCGTCGCGGTCACCAGCGGTCGGAAAGCGGCGCGGAATCGAAGATCTCGGCGAGCCTCGCTGAAGTCGCGCGCGTCGTTCCTTCCGGGAGCGCTGACCGCGCAAAGAAGCGCGCTTCGAGGATTTCCCAATCGGGCGCGCGTTCGCCTAAGACGCGGAAGTTTCGCACCACATAAGCGGCCACGTGATCGCGCTTCGATGTCTGAGTGTTGAAGAAAAGACCGTGCAGGACCGGCGGCCCTTCGATCGCGATGCGCGCCTCCTCCTCGAGTTCGCGTGTCACGGACTCGGCGCAGGTCTCTCCGACCTCGACGCCGCCGCCGGGAAAATGCCAGCCGGAGACGTAGCCGTGTCTCACCAGCATAACTTCGTTGTCGGGGCTGATCACGATCCCGCGAACGCCGAGCGACATCGGCCGCGTCAGGAGGAAGCTCCAGTGCAGCAGGCGGACCCTCAGCCTTTCTCCAACCGACGCGGCCATATCGCTCCGACCCCATGCCAGGGTTGTCTTTCCGTTCAAGCAATCTTATTGCCGTCCGGTCAATGGCTCGGGGCCTCTTCGCCTTGGCAGGCCGCCGGAGAGGGCGCTTGAGCATGAGCTTCACCATCGCGCACATCACCGATCCGCATTTGAGCCCGGCGCCCCTGCCCGGCTTCGCCGACTTGCGGCTCAAACGCGTGATGGGGTTCATCAATTGGAAGCGCGGCCGCGAACGGCTGAACGACATGGCGCTCTTGAAGCGCCTGGTCGAAGATTTGCGCGCGCAACGCCCTGACCATGTCGCCGTCACCGGGGACCTGGTCAATATCGGCATGGCGGCCGAGTTCCAGCGGGCCGCGCTGTGGATGGAGACATTGGGCGAGCCGGCCGACGTCAGTTTCGTGCCCGGGAATCACGACGCCTATGTGCGCGCGTCCATGCCATTGCTTGAGACCACGTTCGCGCCGTGGGCCGCGAGCGACAATGCACTGAGGGGCAAGGCGACCTACCCGTACCTGCGCGTCCGCGGCGAGATCGCGATCATCGGCTTGAGTTCGGCGGTGCCGACAGCCCCCCTGATGGCGACTGGCAGGCTCGGCAAGCCGCAAGTCGAAGCGTTCGCTGAACTGTTGCGCGAAACAGGGGCTAAGGGCCTGGCGCGAGTCGTGCTCATCCATCACCCGCCGCTCGCCGGGGTCACCCCGCCATTGCGCGGCCTCTCGGACGCGCCCGCGTTTGAGCGCGTCGTGCGCAATCTCGGCGCCGAGGCGATCCTGCATGGCCATATTCACCGGCAGGCTGTCCGCTCCCTTCGCTCACGCGCTGCGCGCACGATCGATGGCTCGGTCCCGGTCCTGAGCGCGCCCTCCGCCGCAGCCGCGGCAAGTCACCCGCGCTATCGCGCGGCCTATCACCTCGTGCGGCTCGCTCGCGAGGGCGACCGTTGGCGCATCAGCGCGCGCGCCCGAGGGCTTGGTCCGGAAAGCCAGACGATCGGCGAGCGCGAAGCGCTCGGGGTTTGAGAAGAGGCCGCGACGGTCGATTTGGGTTTTCTTGGCGCTTGCCGTTTCGCTGCGAAACGCCCCGCTTGGACGTGTTGGATTCTCTTGGATTTCCTTGGATTCTCTCGTCCGAATCGTAGACTTTTCAATGGGTTACGAGGAATTTTTGCTGGCGGAGAATTTCTCGCGCCCTTTTCCGCAACGTGAGACCCGCAGGAACGGGAGCCTGCGGTCGAGGCCACGCGGAAGCGCCAGGACTGCTCATGGGGCAAGCTTAACCATATTTCTGATTTTCTGCAATAGATTGTCGTCCGCGCCGTTCCCTTTCGGCCGCCAATCCAAAGGCAATTCGCTTCGCGCCGCTCGCCCTCCTCAAGGAGGACCTCGCGCTCCACGCCTCTCTTCAGGCTGACGCCGCGGCGACCTGCGTCGAGCATCTTCGTCGCTGCCGTCTGGATTTGACCCGGGTCGCCCAACCCAAAAGCCCGACCTTGCCAGCGCAACCGGGGCAGGCGAAAAGCGCGCAGGTGATTCGTGGGAGGGCAAGCCCATGTCTGAAGCCACCGATTCCGCGGTCGAGGCGAAGGAAAAAAGTCAGGCGGTCGCGCTCGTCATCGCGATCCTTGCGCTTCTGTTGGCGCTTGCCGAAGCCGGGGCCAAGAACGCCCAGCACCTGTCGACGGAAAAGAATATCGAGTCCTCAGATCTCTTCAATTTCTACCAAGCCAAGCGCATTCGCTCGACCGTCACGGAAACCGCCGCCGCAATGCTCGAGGCGCAGAAAAGCGCCGTGACCGATCCGAAAGCGCAAGAGGCGTTCGAGAAGCAAATCGCCGATTTCAAAGCAACCGTGGAACGATACGAAAAAGACCCGAAGAAGCCGGAAGACAGCATGGATGCGATCCAGGATCGCGCCAAGGAGGCCTCGGAAGCTCGGGAATTGGCCAATCGCAGGCTCGGACATTATGAGCTTGGCAGCGGCCTCACCCAGATCGCCATCGTGCTCGCGTCCGCCGCCATCATCACCGGGATCACGGCTCTCGTCTGGCTCAGCGTCGCGCTCGGGGCGATCGGCGCGGCGCTCATCGCTTTCGGATTTTTCGCGCCGACTGTGTTGACGTTCATCGGCTGAGCCGGGGCGGCGCCCTCAAGGCAACGAGTGTACGATCACGGGCCCGGCGGTCGCGCTCGCCGGCCCGATGACAAGCGGGCCCAGATTTTCGTCGATAAAGGCCAGCGCCCGCCGATTGGACTCCTGCGCTTCCGCGACGGTGTTGAAGACGCTGATCGCCGTCACCGTGTCATCCGGCGCATAGACCACATAATAGCCCATGAAGCCGGAGACGTCGCTGATGAGGGAGATCGCCTCCTTGATCTTCTCGGCGAGCGCATCGGCCGAGCCCGGCTTGGCCTTGAACTGACGAATGGCGGCGTACATCGCGTTCCTCCTCGCAACGGCGGCCAACGAGAACTCGCCGCCACACGCCGCGCCGCGCCCCTTCGCCCGGAGGTCGAGTTCAGGCTCGGCGGATTTTCTTTCCCTCGGTTCCGGCTTTTCGGCCGCGCCCCTGGTTGCCAATGCGCGCGAGCGCACGGTTGACGGACGCTTCATCGATTGTCCCGGGGTCGTAATCGCCGAGCCAATCCTTGATCTCCACATGGTCCGGATGGTCCGGGTCGGCCGCCGCCTCGAGCTTGTCGTAGAAGCCTGGAATTCCGCCGCAATCCTCGGGCGGCCCCCTGCGCTCACCCCCGACATATCGAGGATAGGAACAGTCCGGATCGCCTGCGCGAACGTTGGAGATGATCAGGCGATGCTCCCAGCTGTCGCCAAAGTCGTAAAGGTAGTCGATCGTCGTCCTGCGCGGCCCGAGCAGATCCGCCAGATGGACCTTGTTTGCGTCGGCGAGCGGCTCTTCTCGCCAATCTTCGCCGCTCGGCAGCCCGAAGCGCCGCTTGCCGAGTGAAAATTCCCAGAGATGGTAATTCCGCCATCCAAACGCCGCCTGGATGACGGCGTGCAAGGCTTTGAGGGAGATGGAGGTCTGGACATCGACCTCGCGCCAGATCAGCGGATCGGTGTCCAAAAGCTCGATGCGAACGGTGGCAATTTCATCAACGGTTGTGCTCATGAGGCCCATTATAGGCGAGGAGCGCCTCCACGTTGGCGGCTTCAAGGGGCCACCGTTCCGTTTCCACAGAATTCGAACCTCGAGAAGAGGCGCGGCAAGCTGCGCGACATCGCTCACCCGCTCGAGGCCAAAGCGCCCGGCAAAGCCGCGCGGAGGCGTGAAGGCGCGGTGGGAAGAAGCTTCTTCACCGCGGCCGAGGCGGCGATCTGGCCGCGGTTGACGAACGCCTCGTGATTGCGCTCGATCTCATCGAGATCGTAAAGATAGTTGACCATAATCCCGAAGGACTCAGCGAGCCCCTTTGGCGATAGGTCCCCCTCCCAATTGATGCGCTCAAGCCGGGCGCCATTGCCAAGATGGAACCGGGCGACCGGGTCCAGGACCCGGCCGTCGGGGCGGCGGGCCTTCAGAAAGTAATACGCGGCCAGCGGCTCGAGTGCGGCGCGCAGCTTAGTCGCGACGCCGGGCGTCGGCCGATTGTCCTCGACCGCCAATTGCAATGCAGCGTTCTTCAGGGCCATGATCGCCGGATCCTCGGTCGTCTCGAGCCAGGCGCGGAATCCGGGAATTGGCGAGAGCGTGACGAAAGTCTCGATCGCCGGCAGCTCGCGGCGCATTTCCTCGACCACCTGCTTGATGAGGAAATTGCCGAAATTGACCCTGGCGAGACCCTCTTGGCAGTTGGAGATCGAGTAGAAGGCGGCGACGCGCGCCTTCTGAGGCGCAATATGCGTGCGCTTTTCCGCAAGCAATGGCGCGATCGCCGCCGGAGAGGCGACAGTCAGCGCGACTTCGACGAAAATCAGCGGCTCGTCGATCAGCCTCGGGTGGAAGAAGGCGTAGCACCGCCTGTCGGCCGGGTCGATGCGCCGCCTTAGATCGTCCCAGTCGCCAATTTCATGCACGGCTTCGTAACGGATGATCTTTTCCAATAGCGCAGCGGGCGAAGACCAGTCGATGCGCCGCAACACCAGAAACCCCCGATTGAACCACGAGCCGAACAGATGCAGAAAATCGCGATCGACAATCGCGAGCAACGGGTTCTGGTTCAGGAGTTGCAGCAGGTCAGCGCGCATCGCGACCAGCGCCGCGGTGCCGCCCGGCGCGCGGTTGATCCGCCGGAAGAGCTCATGCCGACGCGGCTCGGAGGCATAGTGGATTTCGCTCGCCGCCGCTTCGTCGTCATCGGACTCGAACTTGGCGACCGCGTCCCGCACCCGATCGCGATCAGGCCCGAAATTGTCGGCGAGCGCGGTGAAGAACGCCACATGATCGCTCGGATCGAGCGCGCGATAGCGCCCAATCACCTCGGCGGCAAGCGCCACTCCCGACGCCTCGCCGCGCCCTTCAACCAAAGCCCGGCAGTCCTCGATCAACTGTTCGACGCTTTTATCCGCATCCTTGGGCCAAGGCTTGATCTTGAGCATGGTGCGACCGCGCTCGGCGACCGAGGCCAAGAGATCGTAGAAGAAGGCGTTGCTCATGATTGTTCGTCGGCCTCAGCCGCGGCCAGTGGTCGGACAGAACTTATTGTCGCGCGGGGGCGGAAACAAATCAATTCCGTGTTCGCGATTGAGCTCATTGTGACGCGTCGCTTAAAATGGCGGCGCGCCGATCCAGTGCGCCCAAAGGTCGCGCAGACGCACGGTCCAAGCCCAGTAGCCGCCAATTCCAAGCAGAAGCGCGAGCGTGATCGACCCGAGAAGCATCAGGAACAGGCTCAATGCATCGCCAAGCCATCGCACGAATCCGCGCCTGGGTCGCGCCTTCGGCGGCTCGGCGGCGGCAAGCGGCTCGCTCGCGCCGGCAGGGGGGAAGTGCAAGGCGCGCGGGCGCGGTCTGGCGATCGGCCAGGTCGCCGGCCCGCTCGCTTCTCGGGCCTGCGGACGCGGCTCTTCGGCGACGCGCGGGTCTGCCGTCAGCGCGCGCTCGCGCTCGACCAGACGGCGCGCGACATAATCGGCGACAGCCGCGACGATCGTCTCGGGCGATTGGCTTTCGGCCATCAGCACGCGGCCATGGCGCGTATCCTGAAAAAATCGGTAGGTGCGCTTATCAAGCGCCATGTCGATAAACGCGATCATGTCGAGGAAGAGGCGCGGATGCTCGCTCTGCGTCAGCGCCATATCGAACAGGTCGACGCCCTGAGGCGCCTGGTCGACGACTGGCTCCAACGCGCTCTCGAGCGCTTTGAGACGGACAATCTCGAGCTCGCGCGCCTCCGCGATCGCGTCGGCGCGTTCGGCGTTCTCGACCCGAGCCTGCCGGATCGACGCTGCGAGGTCCGGCTGGGCCGGAACGTTCTCAGGCTTGTCGTCCATCGACTTGTATTTTGTCCGTTCCTTCGGCGCGAAGGTAGCGGGAATCCGCCGGACCGCAAGCATCTCACGAGGCGGCTTTTCGGGCGGACGGCCCAGCATATCTGCCGCCATTGATCATAAGACGGAGATTGCCGATAACCGCGCGGGCCGATCATGGCCGCCGGCGACGAAGGTGACGAGCGATGAGCGCCGCGGATCTCATGGATTTTTCCCCCGAGGTCGCCGAGGCGCGGTCGGCCAAGAAACCGCTCGTCGCGCTCGAATCGACGATCATCACCCATGGCATGCCTTATCCCCGAAACGTCGAGACCGCGCTGGCCGTCGAACAGGCGGCGCGGGAGATGGGGGCCGTTCCGGCGACGATCGCGGTCATCGACGGCCGCTTGCGGATTGGCCTCGACGATCAGGAGATCGACCGGCTCGGCCAGCTCAGCGGCGGCGTGGTGAAGGCCTCGCGGCGCGATCTGGCGCTGGTCGCCGCGCGCAAAGGCTCGGCCGGCACGACAGTTGCGGCGACAATGTTCATCGCTGGCCTCGCGGGCGTCGAAATCTTCGCCACAGGCGGAATTGGCGGCGTCCATCGCGGCGCCGAGGAGACATTCGACATCTCCGCCGATCTGGTCGAGCTTTCGCGCACCCGCGTCGCGGTTGTATGCGCTGGCGCCAAATCGATTCTCGACATCGGGAAAACGCTCGAGTTTCTCGAAACTCAAGGGGTCGCCGTCGTCGGCTACCGCACCGACGAGTTCCCGGCCTTCTACGCCCGCTCCTCCGGTTTCAAGCTCGAACATCGCTGCGACGGGCTTCACGATCTCGCCCGCATGATTCGGCTTCAACGCGAGATCGGTCCCGGCGGTCTCCTCATCGCCAATCCGATTCCTTAAGATCACGCGCTCGAAGAGGCCGCAATCGAGGCGCGCATCGCCGAAGCGGTGGCGGAAGCCAAGACGCAGGGCGTGGGCAAGAAAGAGGCGACGCCGTTCCTGCTCAAGCGCGTGGTCGAACTCTCTGGCGGGAAAAGCCTTGAGGCCAATATTGCGCTGATCAAGAACAACGCCATGCTCGCGGCTCAGGCCGCGGTGGAATTGGCGAAGGTCTAGAACCCGAGCGTTATCGAAGTCAGTCCGTCGCGGGGACCGAGTGATGTTCGTGCGCGATCATCCACCGCCCGTCGATTTTCTTAAGGCCCATTGTCAGACGAAAATCGAGCGATTCGGGCTTTCCGTCGGACTCCGGTCCCTCGCAACGCATGCTCGCAAAAGCGAAGGCGACGTCAACGCCGGCCGCGACGTCCAGCTCCTGAATGTCAAAGCGCACCGGATCGCTCGACCAGGAAAAGAAGAGGTCCCAGCTCCTCCTATACCCCTCGAGGCCAACGCTTCTGAACGGCGGCGGAACATCGAACATCACGAAATCGGGGGAATGGCTTCTGAGAATTCCGGCATAATCCTTCCGGCGCACGGCGTCCGCCCACGCTTCGATCAAATCGCGCACCATAGCTTCATCGTTGGAGACAGCTTGCTTGTCCGCCATCGTCTGCTCTCATAAAACTCAAGTTGCGGCGCATGCCGCAGGAGGCGCATCGTGAAAATATTGGCGCCCTGCCCTCCTCTTTGCCGTTTCCATCGTCTTGGCGTCGGAGGCTTGGCCCATGCAGAAGGAAGAGGGAATTGTCAAAATTCCGAGCCATCACTCCGTTGACGAGACGGTCGACAAGCTGAAGACCATTCTCAAGTCCAAAGGCGTCACGCTCTTTGCGGTGGTTGACCATAGCGGCGAAGCCGAAAAGGTGGGAATGAAAATGCCTCCCACCAAGCTCTTGATCTTCGGCAGTCCGAAGGCCGGCACGCCGCTCATGCTTGCGGCTCCGAGCGCCGCCATCGATCTGCCGCTGAAAATTCTGGTTGCTGAGGATGCGCAAGGCAAGGCGTGGATTTCGTACAACAGCCCCGACTACCTGAAAGTGCGGCACGGCTTGCCGGACAATCTCCTGCCGAATATCGCCGTCGTGCAGGCGCTGGCGGCCGCGGCCGGCGAGTAAGGATGTAAGCCCGCATGAAGACTCGCCCTTCGAACCCTCATTGAGCAGGCGCCTCCTTGTGATCCTTGCCCGGAGTCTCATTGCCGTTCGGGAACCGGAAGCCATTGTTCTTGAACGCCAAGCCGGTGTCGTTCAGCCTTGGCGGCCCTCTGTGACAGAAACTGCAATTCCGGCCGGTCTGCCTGGCAAACTTGGGCGTCGCCTCTGCGTTCGGCGCGGCCAGGATCAACGCCGCGGCGAGGGGCCCCGCGGATAACGCGCTTCGCAGCGGGATGGATTTGACTTTTAAAACGCCATTGTTGGCGGAGCCGCGCGCGAGCGCCGTTTTAGCGACAAGCCTCTTCGCTTTCGGTAACATTGCGGTCCTCCCATAAGGCGCCTCGCAGGTATCCAAATGATTTTGCCCGCTGCTCGCGCCCTTGTCATCGGCGATATAATGACCGACGTCATCGTGCGGCCGGAAGGGCCGATCGCGCGCGGCTCGGACCGGCGCGCGTCGATCACGCTTCAGCCCGGCGGCTCGGCCGCCAATCAGGCGGCGTGGCTCGCCTCGTTCGGCGCGGGCGTCGATTTCGTCGCGCGCGTCGGGGCCGCTGACGTCGAAAGCGAGACGGCGCGCTTCACAACGATGGGCGTCACGCCGCACCTCGTCGGCGACCCGGATCGCGAGACGGGGCGGCTGATCGCGCTCATCGACCCGGACGGCGAACGCAGCTTCCTGACCGATCGCGGCGCCAACGAAAAGCTCGAAGCGCGCGACATCCCCGACGCGCTGATCGCCCCCGCCTCTCACATCAGCCTCTCTGGCTATTCGTTCTTCGCCCCCTCCCCGCGCGCGGCGGTTCTCGACGTCATGCGGCGTGCGGGAGACAAGCCCATCAGCGTCGATCCGGCTTCGGCGGAATTCCTGCGCGAGGTGGGAGCGGACAATTTTCTCGCATGGACGAAAGGCGCGACAATCCTTTTCCCCAACGAAGAAGAAGCCGCGGTTCTCGCCGGCTCCAGCGATCCCGAGACCCAATGCACGCGGCTTGCGAAGCACTATCCGCTGGTCGTTATCAAGCGCGGCGCGGCTGGCGCCGAGGCGATCGAAGGTGAGCGCCGCTGGCGCATCAAGGCGGCCGGGACCGGGCCGGTCGACACGACTGGCGCGGGCGACGCCTTCGTCGCCGGATTTCTCGCTGCGCGGCTGTACGGCGCCGACATTCAATCCGCGCTCGAACGCGCCGCCGCAGCCGGCGCCATCGCCTCGACAATCATCGGCGGACAGCCGAGGAACTCGAATGTTCATCCCGACTGATAGATCCAATCGTTTCTTATGATATCTTGTGATCTTCGCCGCCTATACCTATCTTCGCCGCCAGCACGGCTTTCGAACAAAGAACCGGCCAAACTTTTCAGTCCCAAAACTGGATGAGCGGCAGTATTTCGGAAGTCCCATCGATCTTAAATGCGATCAGGAGGGCTAAATGTCCATTCGTCCCGTCAAGCGCGTCAGCCAGTCCGTTCCGACCATGGAGGGGGCGGGCGTCAAGCTGCGGCGCGCCTTCGGCTTCGGCGATACGTCCGATTTCGACCCGTTCCTCATGATGGACGATTTCCGCGGCGATGACCCTGCGGACTATCTGGCCGGCTTCCCCTGGCATCCGCATCGCGGCATCGAGACGATCACTTATGTGCTGGCGGGCAGCGTCGACCACGGCGATAGCCTCGGCAATCGCGGAAGCTTAAGCTCGGGCGACGTGCAGTGGATGACGGCGGGAAGCGGCATCCTGCACCAGGAAATGCCGACCGGCGACACAAAGGGCCGCATGCATGGCTTCCAGCTTTGGGCGAACCTCCCCGCGCATCTCAAGATGGTGAAGCCGCGCTATCAGGACGTGCCTGCCAGCGCGATCCCCGAAGTGATCGACGACGACGGAACGCGCGTGCGCGTCATCTGCGGCGAGTTCTGGGGCAAGAGCGGACCGGTCGACGGCGTCGCCGCCGAGCCGCGCTATCTCGACGTGACGGTGCCGGCGGGCAAGAAGAAGCGCCTCAAGGTCGAGGATTTCCGCCAGGCGTTCGCTTATATCTTTGAGGGCTCGGCGATTTTCGCAGACTCGTCTGAACCCTTCGGCGTATTGCGTGAAGCGCAGGTCGACGGCGAAGAGGTCCTGGTGCGCGACAGGGTCGGCAACCGCTCGCTGGTGGTGTTCGGCGCGGGCGACGAGATCGTCGTCCAGGCGGGGGAAGAGGGAGTGCGCTTTCTTCTCATCTCCGGCCGGCCCTTACGCGAGCCGATCGCCTGGCACGGGCCGATCGTCATGAACACGCAGGCTCAGATCCGTCAGGCTTTGAGCGATTTACGCAGCGGCGCGTTCATCAAGAACTAGCCAGGCTTGCTCGGATGACCCAACGGACGGCGAATGACCGGATTGGAGTGACCCCCGCCACTCCACCTTCGCGCTCTTCGTGTCCTTGGTGGTGAATTTTCGGCCGCGCGGCGCGCTAGCCATCCGTCGGCTGGCATGGTCAAACCTGCTCAGCCGGGTTGCGCGCCCTGCGCGCCGCTCTATAAGTCCCGCCGACGTTTTGGGGCCAACGCCCCTTTGATCGTCATGGCCGGGCTGTCCGGCCATTCACGCGTCTCCATCCGCGCGATCGCAGCCAAGGCGCGCTCCATGCGCCATTTGGCCCTGCCGGCGGACGAGTTCCGAACTCGCTTCGAAGCAGAGCGGCGTGGATGGCCGGGTCAAGCCCGGCCATGACAACTCCTTTCGAAGAGAGCCGCTAGAGCCATGCCGAGCCCCAATAAGCCGCAAGTCAAGCGCGTCGTCCTTGCCTATTCGGGGGGGCTCGACACTTCGATCATCCTCAAATGGCTGCAAACGGAATACGCCGCCGAGGTCATCACCTTTACCGCCGACCTCGGCCAGGGCGAGGAGCTTGAGCCGGCGCGCAAGAAGGCGGAACTGCTCGGCGTCAAGCCGCAGAATATCTTCATCGAGGACCTGCGCGAGGAATTCGTGCGCGACTTCGTCTTTCCGATGTTCCGCGCCAACGCGCAGTACGAGGGCCAATATCTCCTGGGCACGTCGATCGCGCGCCCGCTCATCGCCAAGCGCCTGGTCGAGATCGCCCATAAAACGGGCGCCGACGCCATCGCCCATGGCGCAACGGGCAAGGGTAATGACCAAGTGCGCTTCGAGCTGTCGGCCTATGCGCTGGACCCCGACATCAAGATCATTGCGCCCTGGCGCGAATGGGAGTTCGCCTCCCGCACCCACCTCCTCGCCTTTGCCGAGCAGCACCAGATCCCGATCGCCAAGGATAAGCGCGGCGACGCGCCGTTTTCGACCGACGCAAACCTCCTGCACGTATCGTCAGAGGGCAAGGTTCTGGAAGACCCCGCGGAAGAAACGCCCGCTTACGTCTATTCGCGCACCGTTCACCCCGAGGACGCGCCTGACAAGCCGACCATTGTCGAGATCACGTTCGAGAACGGCGATCCCGTGGCGCTCGACGGCAAGGCGATGAGCCCGGCGACCCTGCTCACCGCCTTGAACAAGCTTGGCCATGACAATGGCGTCGGCCGGCTCGACCTGGTCGAAAACCGTTTCGTCGGCATGAAGTCGCGCGGCATGTACGAGACGCCCGGCGGCACGATCCTGCTCGCCGCGCATCGCGCAATCGAGTCGATCACCCTCGATCGCGGCGCCGCTCATCTCAAAGATGAGCTGATGCCCAAATACGCCGAGCTCATCTATAACGGATTCTGGTTCTCGCCCGAGCGCGAGATGCTGCAGGTCCTCATCGACAAGAGCCAGGAGATGGTCGCGGGATCCGTGCGCCTCAAGCTCTACAAAGGGGGCGTCTATGTGATCGGTCGCGACAGTCCCTATTCGCTCTACGACCAGGACCTCGTCACTTTTGAAGAGGGCGCCGTCGCCTACGACCACCAGGACGCGGGCGGGTTCATCAAGCTCAATGCGCTGCGCTTGCGGACGCTGGCGAAGCGGAGGAAGAAGGCGGCGAAGGCGTAGAGCGCCACATGGTCAGTCCATTGACACGCCCTTCGCCTTGGCTGCGGCGGCGACGAATTTGTAGGTCTGGGAAAAGGCATCCTTGAGCGGCTCGGCGGTCTCGGCGTCGGAAATTTCGGCAAACCGGGCGGCGATCGTCTCCGGCGTGCGCTCGCTCTCATCAAGGTAAATTCCGGGCGTCTCCCCGATATGGGTCACGGCAAAGACGCCGGCGCCCGCGCCGAGAATGACGCGCGAGGGCGCGTTCTCGCTCACGAGAAACAGCACGCCTGGCGTCACCGATTCCGGCGTCATAAGCTCCGCGGCGACGGGTGACAGCAAGCCCTCCGTCATGGCCGTTCGCGCCGTCGGCGCGAGCACATTGACGCGAATGTCGTTCTTCGCGCCCTCGAGATGCAGCACGTTCATGAGGCCGATCATGGCGGCCTTCGCGGCGCCGTAGTTCGCCTGGCCGAAATTGCCGTAGATGCCGGACGCCGAGGAGGTGAGCACGATGCGCCCGTAAGCGCGCTGCCGCATGCCCGCCCAGACGGCCTTCGTGCAATTGGCCGAGCCGATCAGATGCACGCGAATGACGAAGTCGAAATCCGCCATTTCCATCTTGGCGAACGTCTTGTCGCGCAGCACGCCGGCGTTGTTGACGAGGATGTCGATGCGGCCCCACTCCTTTTCCACACGCGCCACCATTGCGGAGACCTGCTCGAAATCGGCGACGTCGGCGGGGTCCGCCATCGCGGTCCCGCCGCCGGCGCGAATCTCCTCCACGACGCTCAACGCATTGTCGGATGGGACGCCGTTCCGGCCAAGATCGTTGACGACGACCTTCGCGCCGCGCGCACCAAGTCCAAGAGCATGCGAACGTCCGAGGCCGGAGCCGGCGCCGGTGACGACGGCAACTCTGCCGTGAAACTGGATTGTCATGACATTCCCCCGAGCCGGCACCTCTATCCGCGAGGCGTGCTCCGAGCAAACTAGCAGATTTGGACCATCCTCAAGCATCCGAAGCGTTGCGCGAAGGGTGTGAAGCTGCTCAAATCTGTTTGAGCGATGTTACACAGGCGTCACATTTGGGCGTCAAAGACCGATTTGGCGGGGGAACCGTAACGCCCGTCGACAATTCGCTCATGCGAAGCGACGCCCATGGCTGCGAAAACCGGAAGCGATTTGGAAGAATTCCGCGCCCTTCTTGCAGAGGTGAAAGCGCTCCGCGAGGACGTTGAGCTCAAGGCGGCCGAACTCAGGGGCGGCTGGGGCGTTGACGCGGACAAGTCGAAGGCTCCGCCGCGGGTCCTCAATCTCTCCCAATATATAGCGCTGCGCGAGCATGACCTCACCGACCTGCAATATCGGCTCGCGGCCCGAGGGCTCTCTTCGCTTGGCCGCAGCGAAAGCCACGTCGCGCAGGCGCTCGATGCGCTCATCGCGACCTTGAAGCGCCTGAGCGGCGAGCCGAGCGCGCCCTATCCGTCGCCCGTGCTGGGGCGGGCGGGCGCAGCGGAGCTGGAGGCCGAGGCCGACCGGCTGTTCGGCAAGCGTCAAAGAGGCGGCCCGCGCGCCCGGGTGATGGCAACTCTGCCGCCCGAAGCGGCGACGGAGCCCGAATTGGTCAATAATCTGGTGAACGCCGGCATGGATTGCGCGCGCATCAATTGCGCCCACGACGACTCCGAAATGTGGGGGCGAATGGTCGAGAATGTGCGTGCGGCGGGCGCGCAACTCGAGCGTCCTTGCCGGGTTCTGATGGACATCGCCGGCCCGAAATGTCGCATCCTCAGAGTGAAGGCGCCGCCGAAAACGCGTCTCTTGCGCGGCGACCGGGTCGTTCTGGTCGACGAACTGCTAGAGAAGATCAAGGAGCCGATCGCGTTTTCCCTCAATTTTCCCGAACTCGTCGATCAGCTCGTCGTCGGCTCGGAAGTGTTCATTGACGACGGCAAGGCGGCGGCTCGCGTTGTCTCCAAGGCGGCGGGCCGAGCCGAGATCGAGGTCTACGCCGCGCGCGAGAAGGGGGTGCGGCTGAAGCCCGGCAAGGGCGTCAACTTTCCCGCGACCGAACTCGATCTGCCGCCCCTGACCTCGAAGGACTTCCGCGACCTCGACTTCATCGCCGAGCACGCCGATTTGATCGGCTATTCGTTCGTGCAGCGAGTCGACGACATCGAGCTCCTGCAGGATCATCTGGTGGCGCGCGCGCCCAAGCGCGAGCCGCCCGGCCTCGTGTTGAAGATCGAGACGCCGCTCGCGGTGCGCAATCTGCCGCCCCTCATTTTGCAGTCGGCGGCGCACAATCCGACCGCGGTGATGATCGCCCGCGGGGACCTGGCGGTCGAGCTCGGCTTCGCCAGGCTCACCGAAATGCAGGAGGAAATCCTGTGGCTCTGCGAGGCGGCGCACACGCCCGTGGTATGGGCGACGCAGGTGCTCGACACTTTCGTGCGCGACGGCGTGGCGAGCCGCGCTGAGATGACCGACGCGGCGATGGCGCAAGGCGCCGAATGCGTGATGCTCAACAAGGGGCCCTATCTCACCGAGGGCGTCGCCTTCCTGCGTGATGTGCTCACCCGGATGGACCGCCATCGCGCCAAGAAATTCGCCCGCTTCGCTCCGCTCAAGCAATGGGCGTGAGGGAGGCGGACCGGGCCGCGCGCTAAAGGAAACGCGCGGCCTCGAACCGCTCAATCCGTCAACAGCTCGCCGAACAATTGCCAGCTTTGGCCGTCGAAGCTTGCGAGCTGCATCTGGCGGATCGGGCTGTAATTGGTCGGGGATGTGTTGATCTTCATCCCGGGCAGCAAAAGGGGAAGCTCGAGATCCTTGAGGTTGGCCGCCTGCTTCATGACGTTGTCGCGCGAGAGATCATTTCCGCACTGCTTGAGCACCTGCATCATCGTCTGCGCGGCGCCGAAGCCGTAGGACGCGTTGGCGTCGTTAAGTTCCTTCGCCGACATATATTTGCCGACAAAAGCCGCCCACTCCTTCATGCCCGGATCATCTTTCCAGCGCGGGTCGGTCGGGTCCTTGCCGTAATAGGCCGTGATCAGACCTTTCGACTTCTCGAGGCCGGCGGGTTTGAGGATGGTGGTGACCGAGACCGAGACGTTGGTGACATACCGCACCCCGTTCCAGCCGAGATCGTAGGACTTGCGGATCGCCTGCGCGGCGAACTTTGGCGTTGCCGCGATGAGCAAAATGTCGGCGCCTGAGCCCTGCAACGTCACCACTTGCAAATCGACCGTGGGTTCGGAGGTCTCATAGGAAACCTCCTTCACGATCATGCCGGCGTGATCCGCGCCGAGGCCTTCCTTTAAGCCGCTCAAGTACTCCTTGCCGAAGTCGTCATTCTGATAGAGCACGCCAATCTTGCCGTTTGGTTTGGTGGCGAGGATGTGCTTGCCGTAGATGCGCAATTCTGTGACGTAGCTCGGGTTGAAGCCGATCGTCCAATGGAAATGCTCAGGGTCGGAGAACACGGCGGCGCCGGTCGACACGAACAGTTGCGGCACCTTGTTCGCGTTGCAATAGGGCCAAATCGCGAGGTTCGGCGGCGTGCCGAGCGTCTGAAACAGGAACGCGACCTTCTCGTCTTCGACCAAGCGGCGCACCTGCTCCACCGTCTTTGGCGGGCTGTAGCCATCATCGAGGCTGATCAGGTTGATCTTGCGGCCATTGATGCCGCCCTGATCATTGATCATCTTGAAATAGGCGGCCTCGGTGCGGCCGATCACGCCGTAAGCTGACGCGGGGCCGCTATAGGGCATCGTTTGCCCAATCTTGATCTCGGTGTCGGTGACGCCGGGCGCATTGTCGGCGCGAGCAGAACCTGCGCTGGCGGCGAAGGCCGCCGCGGCGGCGCTTGCTTGCAGGAATGTTCGTCGATTGATCATGGCGCTTCTCCCTTTCCTTCGTAGTTTGCGGCGACATTGACGCCGCTTTTTTTAACTTTCGTCTGCCGAAGCGAAGCGAGCGCTCGCGCCGCCGCCCGCGCCGCGCCTGCCACACCTGTTGGCATCGCGGCCATTATCAGAATGAGCAGCGCCCCGTAAATTGCGCCCGGCAGGGCCTTGGCGCCTTCGCCGAAACTCACCGTGAGCTGGTCGGCGATGTTGGGCACGAACTCGATGAACAAGGCTCCGAATAGCGCGCCGCCAAGCGAAGCAAGCCCGCCAACGACGACGCCGACCAGAAAGGCAAGCGAGAGCGCAAGCCCGAAACTCTCAGGCGAAACAAAGCCGACGGCGAGCGCGCTCAAACCCCCCGCCACCCCGGCATAGAGCGCGCTGACGCCGAAGCATGTGGTCTTGTAGAGCGCGGCGTTGATTCCCATCGTCTCGGCGGCGATTGGGTGATCGCGAATGGCGACCAGCGCTCGCCCGATCCGGCTCCGCACGAGGTTGCGCGCAGCCCAATAGAGCGCCGCCGCGCAAGCGAGGCAAACGAGGTACAGCCATTGGTCGGCCGTTAGATTGAGCCCGATCGGCGCGCTCGGTTTCGCAAGCGTGATCCCTTGCGAGCCGCCGGTGAAGGCGTCGAAACCCGTGTAGCTCAGGATCTGCGGGGTTGCGACTGCGAGCGCGAAGGTGGCGAGCGCAAGATAAAGGCCGCCGAACCTCAGCGCGGGAAAGCCAAACAGAAAGCCGGCGATGAAGCACACGACGCTGGCCAGCGGGATCGCCGCCCAGTAGGGCAAGCCAAATTTCGTTATCAGGATCGCCGTCCCGTAGCCGCCGATGGCAAAAAAGGCGCCGTGGCCAAGCGAGATCTGGCCGTTGAAGCCGGTCAAAAGATTGAGGCCGATGAGCGCAACGGCGAAAATCAGCACCTGCGCGCCCTGATAGATATGATAGCCTGAGGCGACGAACGGGAAAGCGAGCGCGAGGATCCCGACTGCGATAACGACAAGAGCGTCGAGCGTGCCGTCGGTGTCGGCCATGGGGCTCACACTCTCGCCACGAGCCGGCGCCCGAACAGTCCGGACGGCCGCCAAACGAGCACGGCGATGATGATCGCGAGCGCCACCGAAAGCTTGACCTCGTCGCCGACCAGATAGGCGCCCATGAGATTGCCGAGCACGCCAACCGCGACGCCGCCAAAGACGGCGCCGAACGGGTTGTCGATGCCGCCCAGCACGGCGCCGGCGAAGGCGTAAAGCAGCACGCCGCCCATCATGTTGGGGTCGAGATAAACGATCGGCGCCGCCATCATGCCCGCGATCGACCCGATCGCCGCCGCCAGACCCCAGCCGATCGCCAGCATCCATCCGACCCGGACGCCGACCAGCCGGCTCGACACCGGGTTCTGCGCCGCGGCGCGCATCGCAAGGCCTAAGGGCGTGAAGCGGAAAAACGCGTAGACCAGCGCGAGCACGCACAGGGTCACAACAACGGAGCCCGCTTCATGCGCCGACATGTAGCCCGCGCCGAACCACGGACGTCCGGTGAACGGCGAATCGAATGAGGTCACCGAATAGCCGTAGAGCCATCCGGCAAGCGAATTGAAGATCAGGCTCAGCCCGATAAACACGATCACCGAGGCGAGGATGGGCGCGTCGGCGAATGGTCTAACAATCAGGCGCTCGATCACGACCCCGCCGATGAACGAGGCGACCACGGTCGCGAGGAAGGCGAACCAATAGGGTTCGCCCAGGTCCATCAGTTTCCAGGCGAAATAGGTCGAGAACATCGCCATTTCGCCTTGCGCGAAATTGATCAGATGGGTCGCCTGGTAGATCATCACCAAAGCCAGCGCCATGATCGCGTAGACCCCGCCGAGCGCGAGGCCAGACGCCAGTTGATGCAGGAACTCGCCCAAAATTTTCAGCGCTCCTTTCGCAAGCCCTAATAACCGAGATAGGCGCGGCGCACGGCGTCGTCGGCGCGGATGGTTTGCGATGGGCCGCTGAGCGCCACCTTGCCGGTTTCGATCAGCACCGCGTGATCTGCGAGATCGAGCGCGAGCGAAGCGTTCTGCTCGACGATCAGGAGGCTCACGCCCTCGTCGCGATTGATCCCGCCGAGCGTGCGAAAGATTTCCGCCACCACCAGCGGGGCCAGGCCGAACGACGGCTCGTCGAGCATCAAGAGACTCGGGCGCATGAGCAGCGCGCGCGCGATCGCGAGCATCTGCTGCTCGCCGCCCGACAGCGTGCCCGCCTGCTGGCGGCGCCGTTCGGCGAGCCGCGGAAAGAGGCCGAACACGCGATCGAAATCCGCGCGGAGGTTTTGCCGGTCGGCGCGCACATGAGCCCCAAGGCGGAAATTCTCTTCGACCGTGAGATCGACAAACGTGCCGCGCCCGTCAGGCACATGCGCTACTCCAAGGCGCGCGATGTCCTCCGTCGCCATCGCGCCGATCGGGCGGCCGCGAAACTGGATGTCGCCCTTGCGCGGGATGAGTCCGCTGAGCGCCCGCAAGATCGTCGTCTTGCCGGCGCCGTTGGCGCCGAGCACCGCCGTCACGCCGCCGTCCTCGACCTCGAAATCGATCCCGTGAAGCGCCCGCGCCGGGCCGTACCAGGCCTCGAGTCCCTTCGCCTCCAGGATGGCCGTGCTCAATTCGCGCTCCCGAGATAGGCGCGCATCACCGCGGGATGGCGCCTGACATCGTCGGGCTGGCCGTTGGCGATCACCCGGCCAAAGTCGAGCGCGACGACTTGGTCGCTGACCCGCATGACCAAATTCATGTGATGTTCGACGAGCAGCACGGCGACGCCGCGGCGGTCACGGATGGCGCGGATTTCATCGGCCAGTCCGTCGACTTCCGAATGGCTAAGCCCACCGGCGGGTTCGTCCAACAGCAAGAGTTTTGGTTCCTTAGCGAGCGCGCGGGCAAGCTCGACTTGTTTGCGGATTCCGAACGGCAAGGCGCCGGCCGGACGATCCGCGACGGCCTTGAGGCCGAATTCCTCGATCAGGGTGTCGGCGCGCCCGGCGATCTCGTTTTCCTCGCGCCTCGCGATCGGAAGGCTGAGCGCATTCGCGATGAAGCCGCCGCGCCCCATCGCGTGCGCGCCGACGCAGACATTTTCGCGCACCGTCATGGTCGAGAACAAGGCGACGTTCTGGAACGTCCGACCGACGCCGAGAGAGGCGAGCTCATGCCTGGCGCGGCTCAAGAGCGGCCGGCCGTCAAAGACGATCGACCCTGCGCCGGGATCGTAGAGACGCGAGATGCAATTGAAGAGCGTCGTCTTGCCGGCGCCGTTGGGACCAATCAACCCGCAGATCGCGCCTCGGGCGACCTCGAAGGAGACATCGTCGAGAGCGGTCACACCGCCGAACCGGATCGTCAGCCCCCGGACCGCGAGCAGGGCGGAGGTCCGCAGGTCCACGGCCTCATCCGCGCCTTCGGCTCTCGCCTCGGCTAGCTCCATGGACTCTCCGTTCCCATTGCCGTCCGGCTCGTCAGGCCAGCCACTTTTTCCAGTCTTGACGTTTCGAGCGCGCTTGTCACCTGCTTTGTTATTTGAACTTTAGTCGATGGCGCCGAACAGCGGAGCGCTCATGCGCGGCGGGCAAGAAAATCGAGCGCGCCTGCCTTGAACACCTTGTCGCCGACGGCGAGATTGTGGTCGCGGCCGGGGATCGACAGCGCCTGCGCCCGCGGCAATAGGGCGACGAGCTTCGAAGGCTCGCCGGCAAGCGTATCCCGCTCGCCGACCGCGACCAAAGCCGGTTGCGTTATGCGCGCCGCCTCGTCGGGGGTCAGGCGCCGGCGCGAGCCGCGCACGCAGGCGGCTAGCGCCGCGCGGTCGCTCTTCGTCTGGTCGGCGAAGGCGCGGAACAGACGCTGCGTCGGATCGACGAGACTGTCGAGCGACGGCGCCTCCAGGGCTTCGGCGATCGCCTCCGGCAATCCGGCGTCGCGGACGAGCCGATCGCCGAGGCCGCCCAGGATGAGCGAGCGCACGAGGCTCGGATGCTCAAGCGCCAGGAAGCTCGCGATCCGCGCGCCCATGGAATAACCCATCACGTCGGCGCGCTCGACGCCTAAATGCGCAAGGAGGTTGACCGCGTCTTTGGTCATGAGATCGGCGCGATAGTCCTCAGGCGCGTGAAGCTTTTGGCTTTGCCCGTGACCGCGGTTGTCGAACGCCACGACACGGCGCCCGGCCTGAGCGAGGGTCTCGACCCAGCGCGGACCCACCCAATTGACGCGATGGTTGGAGGCGAAGCCATGGATCAGCAGGATCGGCTCGCCAAGATCACGGCCAAGAGGCGCGACGTCGATGAACGCGATGTCGACGCCGTCCGAGGAGAAATGCTGAAGCTCGGAGGAGCTTTCGACCTGTTGCTCCCGCATTGGCGTCCCCGTTTGGTCTGGTGAAGCTAGAGAAGAATATCGCTCGGCCGGCGTGGCGCGAAGCGTGTCCGGGTAAGACTACTTATGCAATCAGCCTCGCGCACGGGGCCGAAAGCGAGTAACGTCGCTCGGCGCAACGACGCGAAGTTGGCGTTTGCAGTCGATCGCTGAGGGAGGAACGCTATGAAAACTGTCGGGCCAATCAGTCGGGCGATCGCGATCGCGACGCTGATGTGCTTCGCAGCGCCACAAGCGGAAGCGATCGAGATGTTCGGAACAGGAGCCGCCCCCACGCAAATGGACGACGGTTTGCTCCTTCAGGTTCGCGCCGGGCGCGGCGGAGGCATGCGCCACGGCGGAGGCGGGATGCATCGGGGCGGCGGCATGCATCGGGCTGGCGGCGGCATGCATCGGGGCGGCGGCTACGCCCACCGGGGGGGTATGCACGGCGGGATGCACCGGGCCGGCGGGGCCTACGCTGGGCGAGGGAACGTTCATCGAGGAAACCTCAACCGGAATGTGAATCGCAACGTCAACCGCAATGTGAACCGGAACGTCAATCGAAACGTCAACGTCAACCGCGCCGGCTATTACGGCAATTGGTCGCGGCCCGGCTGGTATCGGTGGGGCGCCGGCGGCGCGGTCGCGGCGGGCGCAGCGCTCGGCTTCGTCAGCGCCGCGGCCGCGGCGTCGTGGGCTGGCGCGGCTCCGGGTCCGAACCTCTGCTGGTACTATACCGATCCGAGCCGCCGCGCGGGTTTCTGGGACGCCTGTCCGTAGGGGCCGCTACCCTTCCGCCTCGTCTTGAGGGCCGCGCCAAGCGCGGCGCTCGAAGGACGTTCCAGAAGGCACGGAACCGGGGCGCAACTGGACATTCTTCGAGACCCCGCTAACGCGGGGCGCGCCTCAGAATGAGGGAATCAGCACACCGAAAAACGAATCCGCGGGAGAGCGTCAGCCGCCTTTGACCTCGATCTTCTTGACCGGCGTCTGGGCCTCGGGCTTCTTCGGCAGGGTCACTTTGAGGACGCCGTTCTTGAAGGCGGCCTCGATGTGGTCCGCATCCACGCTCTCGGGCAGGCGCACCGAGCGAACGAACGAGCCGAAGCGTCGCTCCCTGAGATGGAAGTCCTCCTTCTTCTCGGCCTTGTCTTCCTCCTTGTGCCCTTTGACCGTCAGCACGCCGTTGGCGACGTTGACTTCGATGTTCTTCTCGTCCAGTCCCGGCATCTCGGCTGACAGCTCGAACGCATTGTCGCGCTCGACCAAATCCATCGCCGGCTGCGCGACCCAGGAGTCCGCGGACCAGAAAGGCTCGATGTCAAACGCGGGCCGCCGCAGCGGCAACCGGAACGGGTTCAAAGCAAAATCATCGAACAACCGGTCCACGTCCCGGCGAAAGATGTCGAACGGGCGCCACGCCTGCATCAGGCTGGCCGGTGGCGTGGTTCCGGAGCTGCGTTGATTGGCGACAGGAACGTTGGTTTCACCTTCTGCCATTTGCTTCCTCCATTGTCGGATATTCTTGTGTCGGTGAGGTTTCCTATGTAGCGAGCGTGCGCCGCCGGCATTGACGCAGCGCAAAATCCAACACCGGAGGACGCGCAAACGTCGCCTGCAATTCGGCCCGCATGCTTTTACGTCAGCGACGCGCCACAAGCGGTCGCCGTCGGACCCTTCTATCCTGTCAACGCGCAGAATGTGTGACGCAGGGCGCTTCGCCGAGCGCGCGGCTCGGCAAAATTGACGGCGCGGCCTGCGCGACGCAAGGGCGGGCGCTCTCCTCTGCATCGAGCGACCGCAGCGCGCTTAAGACCTCGCTCAAGGACACCCGGGCTCCGCAATCCAACTGTCGCAGCCATGGCATGTCCTCGACCGCGTAAGCGTCTGACGCCCACGAGGCGAGAATCGCCCGCTTCTCGGCCACTGTCAGTCCCGGACGCGAGAGCACTTCGTCTGGATGATTGAAAGCGGCCGCTGGCGTGACGAGCCAGTCGAGCGGCAGCGACGCGGATGAACCCTCATTGCTCATCGTCAACCTCACCTCCCTTCGTGAAGCTCGCTGGCGAAGCGCGCGAGCTTGAGCCCAGACCAGGAGAGGGTAGCGGCCATCTTTCGATCGGCCGCGCATAGCCACATCCTTAGCCGAGCAACGTGGATACGAGATCGTCCGGCCTGCGCGGGGCAGATCGAGCTAGGAATCGAGCCGTTCGCTTTCAAGAGCCCGCGGTCCCGGTTGCCGTCAAACCAGCAACGATTTGATCGCTTCGGCGTCCTTCGGCGTCGCCGGATTGTAGACCACCATGGTCAGGTCCGTTCGCCCATCGACGGCGAAGGCTGAATATTGAAACGCGAGCGGACCTAGCTTCGGGTGGCGGATGTGCTTGACGGCCTCGCCCTGATGGCCCCGGACCTCGTTGTCGCTCCACATCGCCTTGAACTCGGGACTGAGCCGGCAAAGCTCATCGACGAGGGGCGTGACTTCCGCCGCGGCGCCGGCTCGCGCCGCGTCCACCCTGAACGCGCCGAGAACGAACCGCGCAACGCTTTCCCAGTCGTATTGCGCGGCGCGAGAGCGCGGGTCGAGGAAGAAGTAGCGCAGGATGTTGCGCTGCTCGGGCGGCATCGATTCGTAGTCCATCAGCATCACGGTCGCGGCCTTATTCCACGCGACGACGTCCCATATCGCGGTCCTGATCACGGCCGGACTCGGGTCCAGCGCGTCGAGAACGCGCTGCAGCCGTGGCGTTACGCCATCCGCGGCGTGGTAGCGGACCTCAGGCGGGCGGCCGAGGGCGACCAGGAACAGGTGCTCGCGCTCGACATCCGTCAGCATGAGCGCGCGGGCGATCCGATCGAGCACGTCGGCCGAGGGCGCGCCGCCTCGCCCCTGCTCGAGCCATGTGTACCAAGTCGGGCTGATGTTGGCGCGCTGCGCCACCTCCTCCCGGCGCAGGCCAGGCGTGCGGCGACGCCCCGAGGGCAAGCCGAACGCGCCCGGGTCGAGCTTCGTCCGGCGATCCTTCAGATAGCTCCCGAGCCGGTTCTCGTGTGCAGCGGATCCGTCCATCCTGTTAGCCGTTATACCATGATAATCTCACTACTTTACTACAATAGCTCGGGTCTCCAAGTTTGTCTCCAACGAAACGGAGACTCTGCACATGCGTGTGTTTGTCACTGGCGCGACAGGCTGGATCGGCTCGGCTGTGGTGAAGGATTTGCTGTCATCAGGACATAAGGTCACAGGATTGACTACAACGACGGACGGCGCGCAGAAGCTGCAGGCGCTAAGCGCCGAGGCGCGCGTGGGCAGGCTTCATGACCATGCCCTGCTGCGCGAGGGCGCCGCCGAGTCGGACGGGGTGATCCATCTGGCCTTCATCCACGGGTTGGCGAACATGAATTTGCCGACCCGCCTCCGACTGTTCGCCGGAGTGCTGAATGGCGGGATCGTCCAGAGCTTTCTGAGGATCCTTGCGGAAACGGAATCGGGCGCGATCCGCGCTTTGGGCGCCGGTCTCGAAGGCTCAAAGCGCCCTTTGGTCGTGGCGTCGGGAGTTCTTTCCTTGCCGCAGGGCAAGGTTTCGACCGAACGCGACAACCATGTGCCGACCGGTCCAAACAGGTCTTTCTCCGAGACCGCGGCTTTGGACCTGATTGCACGCGGCGTCCGTTCTTCAATCGTGCGGCTTCCGCCGACGGTGCATGGCGCCGGGGAGCACGGTTTCATGGCCCGAAATCATCGCAGCGGCGCGCAAGAAAGGCGTTTCGCCCTATATTGGCGACGGCGCCAACCGATGGCCGGCGGTGCATGTGTCCGACGCGGCGCGCCTCTTTCGTCTCGCGCTGGAAAAGGGAGAAGCGGGGGCAAAATTCCACGCCGTTGATGACGTCGGCATCCCCTTCCGCGAGATTGCATCCCTGATCTCGACCAAGCTCAATGTCCCACTCATCGCCATTCCAGCGGCGAAGGCCGGCAAGCATTTCGGAATTATCGGCAATTTCGTCGGTCTGGACAATCCGGCGTCCAGTGAATGGACTAAGGATGCGCTGGGTTGGCGACCCGAACAACCCGGCCTGCTTGCCGATATGGACGCCCATTATTTTGGGTCCGGCGCTCTGGCCGCGGCGGCGTAGGATAATTCCCAATCTTTCGACAACATAGAGAGGTTTTCTTATGCGCGTATTTGTCACAGGCGCGACCGGATTCATTGGTTCGCGCGTCGTCAAGGATCTGATCGCGGCGGGCCACCAAGTCACCGGAGTCTATCGTTCGGACGAGAAGGCGCCGGCTCTCGCGGCTGTTGGGGCCGAGGCCTATCGCGGATCAATCGACGATCCGGACGGCCTGAAGGACGGCGCCGCCCGCTCGGACGGGGTCATCCACCTTGCGTTCAATCACGACTTCTCCAAGTTCGCGGCGAATTGCGAAACCGATCGACGCGTCATCGAGGCGATCGGTTCGGTGCTTGCGGGCTCAGACCGCCCATTGATCGTGACCTCCGGGACCGCGATCGCCAAGGTCGCGCCCGGCGAGCCGGCGACCGAGGACGCGCCCAGGATCACCTCCAACGACTTCCCCCGCGCGGCTTCCGAAGAGGCGACAGCCGACGTCGCCGCAGATGGGGTCAATACGTCCGTGGTTCGCTTGCCCCAGGTTCACGACCCGGAGCGGCAAGGCCTCATCAGCCCTTGGATCGCGATCGCTCGAGAAAAGGGCGTTATCGCCTATATCGGGGAGGGGCGTAACCGTTGGCCTGCGGCGCATGTTTCGGATGTCGCCCGCCTCTACAGGCTGGCGATCGAAAAGGCGGAGCGAGGCGCAGTGTATAACGCGGTCGCGGAGGAAGGCGTCTCGGCGCGCGACATCGCGGAAACCATCGGTCGACGCCTGAAGCTGCCGGTGAAATCCATCCCGGAGGAGGAGGCGCCAGGTTATTTCGGCTGGCTCGCCCATTTGGCCGCGCGCGACATGCCAGCATCGAGCGAGAGGACACAGAAGAAGCTCGGATGGCGGCCGACCGGACCCGGATTGATCGCCGACCTCGAACGATTGCCGGTCTCCTAACAGCCGAAGCCCGCTATCCCCCAGAATCCATCACCGCGCTGCTCGCGGGCGCGCATTCGCTGCATTCTTACACGTGGGCAAGGGCGCCCTAGCCGGGGCGCCCTTTTTTGTCTATTCGAACGGCGCCGCGGGGACGATGCTCACCTTCGGTTTGTCGCTCGCCTCAGTGGAAGAGCCTTGCGTCGTGGGCGCCGCGGCTGGTGAAGCGTTCTCGGCTTCGGCCGGATGAGATGTGACGCGCGGCTGGCCTGAAGCCTCGTTCGCCGCCGGCTGGGACTGTGGGGGGCCCGGTTCGCCCGCCCTGGCCGCTGCGCGCGGGGCGGGAGGCGGGAGTGGCGGATTGATGAGCGGCGCCTTGGTCGCCGGAATTTTATGCTCGAGCGAAGCGACCTTTGATGTGGGCTTCCTACTCAGCGGCGCCGCCGCCGGCCCGTACGGGCTGATAGCCGCTGGAATATGCACGTTCCCTGATCCGCGGCGGTAAGCAGATTTCGCCTGCGGAGAGCCGCCGGGCGGGTTGGAGAAGGCCCCGCCCAGCGGCGGTCCGCCAACGCCAGGCGACGCGGGCTCGCCAAACTCGGCGTCTCGAGACGCGAGCACGGGTCCCCACATTCGGCCGGGGGCGGGGAAGCTTTCGAGAATCTGCCCGCTTCTCGCGTCGACGATGAGGCGCCGATAACCGGCAGGGCCGGCGCTGACGTCGGCGAGATAAACTCCCGGGCGCCGCATGAGCGGCGCTGTGAGGACATATCCTTGCGCCTCGAGACTCCGTGCGATCTCGCCGGGAAACGCGGCTCCCCAAGGGGGCCGCAGCCATTGGGCCGTCGCCGGGGGGGCGAAGGCGAACGCGATGAGCCCGCCGAGCGCCGAACCCGCCAAGCAACGGCTGAGCGCCCCATTCAATCTGATCGTCATGCTTTGCCGCTCCAGATTCCCATAAAGACAATCTGAGGCGCCGAATGCGGCGTCGTCACGGCGTCGCTGCGGCCGGGTCCCGGACATCGGCGCAAAGGCTCAAAAGCCGATCAATTTCGCTTGATGCGGTTTCGAACGACGTCACCAGTCGGACGAGCGTTTCGCCCTTCCGAGGCGCGCGCTCCGGCGCGATCGCTCGCGTGCTCCACTCGTGGAAGCTCGCTCCCGCGGCCCGCCATCTTTCGATCATCGCCTTTGGCGCTACGACAAACACTTCATTGGCCTCCGTCGGCCACGCGAGTCGAACGCCCTCTGTCGCCCCAAGGTCACGGGCGAGCCGACGCGCCGAGGCGTTTGCGCGCTCGGCCAGCCGCAGCCAAAGGCCATCGGCGAGGTAGGCCTCCATTTGCGCGCCGAGGAAACGCCCTTTGGACAAAGTCTGCCCGCCGCGCTTGCGCTGAAAAGCGAAATTCGCCGCGCGTGCGATATCGAAAAACACGACGGCTTCGCAAGCAAGCGCGCCGTTCTTCGTCGCGCCCAACGTGAGAATGTCGACCCCGGCCCGCCACGTCATATCGGCCGGCGTAGCCTTGGCCGAAACGAGCGCATTGCCGAAGCGCGCGCCGTCCATATGCACGCCGATCCCGTTGCGGCGAGCAATCGAGCTGAGCTCCGAAACTTCGGCCACGCTGTAGACCGTCCCCGCCTCGGTCGCCTGAGACAGCGATAACGCGCCCGGCTGCGCGGACTTCACCAGCCCGCGGGGAAATCTCTCCAATGTCTGCCGCAAGCCTTCGGGGGTGATCTTGCCGCCCTCCCCCGCGATTCCGACGAGTTTCGCCCCCGCGGTGAACAGCTCAGGAGCGCCGCACTCGTCGTCGTGGATATGCGCTTCCTCATGGCAGAAAACCGCGTCCCAAGGTTTGACGAGAGCCGACAGCGCGAGAGCGTTGGCGGCCGTGCCGGTCGCCACCAGGAACGCGACGACCTCGGTCTCGAAGGTTTCGCTGAGAAGCGCTTGCGTCCGCGCGGTGTATTCGTCGGCGCCGTAAGCCGGCGCGTTGACGCGCGACGACGCCACGATCGCGTCCAGAATTTCCGGCGCCACTCCAGCGCCGTTGTCGCTGGCGAATTTCATAGCTACTCCCGTTCAACTTGAGCGGGCAATTTGCATGAGATCGCTCGGACATGGCAATTCGCTTCGGCGCCAAACCGAACCGCTCAAAAAATCGTGTGAGACCGCTTGTGTCGGGGATGCATTTCTGTCATTCTCCATTAAATAGGACAGTTGTGCTGACCATTTTTTGAGCGGCGAGGCCAAGGCTTCGGCGCCGGGTTAAAGAGCGGGGCTTGAGCTTTGTCGGATCGAACGACAGAGACGGATCGAAAAAAATCCGACGCGTGACGCCCCTGGCTGCGCGTGAGCAGCCGCCTGTGTTCCTAATACGCCTGAAAATTCGCAAATAAACGGTCGCACAAAGTGCGCGACCGCCCGGGGAGCGGAAAGATGAACGCCAGAACTCAAGCGACGTTCGACGAGCTGCGCGGCGGCCTGGACAAAGCCAATCCCGGTTGCGACCCGCTGACGCCGGCAGCCCATGCGCTCTACGACCCCTCCAAGGAGCACGATTCCTGCGGTGTCGGCTTCGTGGCCGACATGAAGAACCGCAAGTCGCACGATATCCTCGAAAGGGGCCTGCAGATTCTGATCAACCTCGACCACCGCGGCGCGGTGGGCGCGGACCCCTTGCTCGGCGACGGCTGCGGCGTGATGACCCAAATCCCGCACGCGTTCTTCGCGCCCGAATGCGCCAAGTTGGGCTTCGAGTTGCCGGCGCAAGGCCACTACGGAATCGGTCAGTTTTTCATGCCGCGGCGGAGCGAGGCCCGCAAGCAGGTGCGGGAAATCGTCGAGGAGGTCGTGGCGGCCGAGGGCCTCAACGTGCTCGGTTGGCGCGATGTTCCCGTCGACAATTCCGTGCTGGGCGAACGCGTCAAGGCGGTCGAGCCGGTGATGCAGCAGATTTTCGTCGGACGGCCTGCTGACATCGCCAGCGAAGACGATTTCGAGCGGCGCCTCTACGTCGTCCGCAAGGTCGTCTCCAATCGCGTCTACGCCATCGCGACGCCGGAGATCCTGGAATATTACCCGGTCTCGATGTCGGCCCGGACCATTGTCTACAAGGGCATGGTGCTGGTGCGCCAACTCGCCCCCTATTACCGCGATCTCATGGACCCGCGCTTCGAGACCGCGCTCGCGCTGGTCCATCAGCGGTTCGCGACCAACACGTTTCCGTCCTGGCGCCTTGCCCATCCCTATCGGATGGTCGCGCACAACGGCGAAATCAACACGCTGCGGGGCAACGTCAACTGGATGGCGGCGCGTCAGGCGAGCGTCGACTCGGAACTGTTCGGTCCTGATATCTCGAAGCTCTGGCCGATTTCCTACGAAGGCCAGTCGGACACCGCCTGCTTCGACAACGCAATCGAGTTTCTCGTTCAGGGCGGCTATTCGCTGAGCCATGCGATGATGACGCTCATCCCGGAAGCCTGGGCCGGCAATCCGCTGATGGACGAGGAGCGGCGCGCTTTCTACGAATATCACGCCGCGCTGATGGAGCCCTGGGACGGCCCGGCGGCGATGGCGTTCACCGACGGTCGCCAGATCGGCGCGACGCTTGACCGCAACGGCCTCAGGCCCGCGCGCTATTTCGTCACCGACGACGACCTTGTCGTTCTGGCGTCGGAGATGGGCGTGCTGCCGGTGCCCGAAGAGTCGATCGTCGCCAAGTGGCGCCTCCAGCCGGGAAAGATGCTGCTCGTGGATCTCGAGCAGCATCGCATCGTCTCGGACGCGGAAATCAAGCAGACGTTGTCGCGCGCCCGGCCGTACAGCACGTGGCTGCGGGAAGGCCAGATCGTGCTCGAGGATCTGAACCCCGTCGAGCCGCGCGCCTTGCGCACCGACGTGTCGCTGCTCGATCGCCAGCAGGCTTTCGGTTACACCCAGGAGGATCTCACGATCCTGCTCGCGCCGATGGCGGCCACCGGTCAGGAGGCCGTTGGGTCGATGGGCACGGACACGCCGATTTCGGCTTTGTCGTCGAAGTCCAAGCTGCTCTACACCTACTTCAAGCAGAACTTCGCCCAGGTCACCAACCCGCCGATCGACCCGATCCGCGAAGAGCTGGTGATGAGTCTCGTCTCCTTCATCGGGCCGCGGCCCAATTTGTTCGACCTTGACGGCGCAGCTCGGCGGAAGCGCCTCGAGGTGCGCCAGCCGATTCTGACCAACGAGGACCTCGAGAAGATCCGCAGCATCGGGCACTTGGAGGATTCATTCGACACCAGAACCCTCGACATCACCTATCCGGTGAAGAAGGGGGCGGCTGGCATGAAGGACGCGCTCGAGCGGCTTTGCGAACGCGCCGAATTGGCGGTTCACGGCCGCTACAACATCATCATCCTCTCCGATCGCATGGTCGGTCCGGATCGAATCCCGATTCCGGCTCTTCTGGCGACGGCGGCCGTCCATCATCACCTCATCCGCAAGGGACTTCGCACCTCCGTCGGCCTCGTCGTCGAAACCGGCGAAGCGCGCGAGATCCATCATTTCGCTTGCCTCGCCGGCTACGGGGCCGAAGCGATCAATCCCTATCTCGCTTTTGAGACCCTCGCGGCCATGGCCAAGGAGTTGCCCGAGCCGATCAGCGGCTATGAAGCGGTCAAGCGCTTCATCAAGTCGGTCGACAAAGGCCTGCTCAAGGTCATGTCGAAAATGGGCATTTCGACCTACCAGTCCTATTGCGGCGCCCAGATTTTCGACGCCGTGGGCCTCTCTCGCGCTTTCATCGACGAGTTCTTCTTCGGCACCGCGACCACGATCGAGGGCGCGGGCCTCGCGGAAATCGCACAGGAGGCGCAGCGCCGCCACGCCGATGCGTTTGGCAATTCGCCGGTCCTGAAGACCGCGCTCGAAGTCGGCGGCGAGTACGCCTACCGGGTGCGCGGCGAGACCCATAACTGGACGCCGGAGACGGTCTCGCTGTTGCAGCACGCAGTGCGCGGCAATGCGCGCGACCGCTATGACGCCTTCGCCAAGCTCCTCAACGAGCAAAGCGCGCAATTGTTGACCATCCGCGGTCTCTTCCGGATCAGAAGCGCGGAGGAAGACGGACGCGCGCCGGTTCCGCTCGACGAGGTCGAGCCCGCAGCTTCGATCGTCAGGCGCTTTTCGACCGGCGCGATGTCGTTCGGCTCGATCTCGCGCGAGGCGCACACGACGCTCGCGATCGCAATGAATCGGATCGGGGGCAAGTCCAACACCGGCGAGGGCGGTGAGGAGTCCGATCGCTATAAGCGTTTGCCCAATGGCGACTCGATGCGCAGCGCCATCAAGCAGGTCGCCTCGGGCCGCTTTGGGGTGACGGCGGAATATCTCGTCAACTCGGACATGATGCAGATCAAGATGGCGCAGGGGGCAAAGCCCGGCGAAGGCGGACAATTGCCCGGCCACAAGGTCGACGCGGTGATCGCCAAGGTGCGCCACTCCACTCAAGGGGTGGGCCTCATCTCGCCACCGCCGCACCACGACATCTATTCGATCGAAGACTTGAAGCAGCTCGTCTACGACCTGAAGAACGTCAATCCTGAGGCGCAGGTTTCGGTCAAACTGGTGTCCGAGGTCGGCGTCGGCACGGTCGCGGCCGGCGTCGCCAAGTGCAAGGCGGATCACGTCACGATATCTGGCTTCGAGGGCGGCACCGGCGCCTCGCCACTGACCTCGATCAAGCATGCGGGAAGTCCGTGGGAGATCGGTCTCGCCGAGACCCATCAGACGCTGGTGATGAATGGCCTGAGATCGCGCATTTCGGTGCAAGTCGATGGCGGCGTGCGCACCGGCCGCGATGTCGTTATCGGAGCGCTTCTGGGCGCGGACGAGTTCGGCTTCGCCACCGCTCCGCTCATTGCGGCCGGCTGCATCATGATGCGCAAATGCCATCTGAACACCTGCCCGGTCGGCGTCGCGACCCAGGACCCGGTCCTGCGCAAGCGCTTTGTCGGCAAGCCGGAGCATGTCATCAACTATTTCTTCTTCGTCGCCGAAGATGTCCGCGCGTTGATGGCTGAACTCGGGTACCGCACGTTCGACGAAATGATCGGCCAGCGCCAGATGCTGGACCGAAACAAGCTCAATGAGCACGCCAAGGCGCAAGGGCTCGACTTTTCGAATCTGTTCTTCAAGCCGAAGCCCTGGCCGGAGGACGCCATTCACCGAAGCATCGCTCAGGATCACGGGCTCGACAACGTGCTCGACCGCAAGCTCATCGCTGAGACCAAGGACGCGATCGAGCGGGGCAAGCATGTGCGGCTCGACCTTTCCATCCGCAACGCCGACCGGTCGACCGGGGCGATGTTGTCAGGCGCAATCGCCAGAAAATACGGTCACGCAGGCCTGCGCGACGAGGCGATCCACATCAAGTTCAAGGGCGCCGCGGGGCAGAGCTTTGGCGCGTTTCTGGCCAAAGGCGTGACCCTCGAGCTTGAGGGGGAGGCCAACGATTACGTCGGCAAGGGGTTGTCGGGCGGACGCATCGTCGTCTACCCGCCGCAGGAAGCCACAAAGCTGACGCCGGAGGCGTCGATCATCGTCGGCAACACCGTTCTTTACGGCGCGATCGCGGGCGAATGCTATTTCCGCGGCGTGGCGGGCGAACGGTTCGGCGTGCGCAATTCCGGCGCGATTGCGGTCGTCGAGGGCACCGGCGACCACGGCTGCGAATATATGACCGGCGGCGTTGTCGTGGTCATCGGCGAGACGGGACGCAACTTCGCTGCGGGCATGTCGGGCGGCATCGCCTACGTGCTGGACGAGGCCGGCACATTCGCTCAGCGTTGTAACCTGTCGATGGTGGACCTCGAGCCGGTCGCCGCCGAAGAAGAGGTGATGCAGCGGCATCTGCACTCCGGCGGCGACCTCGAGCACCATGGCAGAGTCGACGTGATGCGCGACATGAGCCGGTTCGACGCTGAGCGTCTGCATCAGCTGATCGTCAACCACGCGCGCTTGACCGGCTCGACCCGTGCGCGGAGCATTCTGGAGGACTGGGAAGCCTATCTGCCGAAATTCCGCAAGGTGATGCCGGTCGAATACCGGCGCGCGCTGGCTGAACTCGCGGCGCAAAGCAGTCCGCCGATGCTGGCTGCTGGAGAGTGAGGCAGGAGCGGCGGAAGGCGGCAGGGCAACGGCGATCATCGGCCGATGCGACCGCCGCCGAGCGCGCGGCAAAGTCCTTGCAAGATAATGCTGGCGCCTTATTGAAGCGGACCGAGGCTCGGGCCGCGAAATCGGGCGCGGCGACTGGGCTTTGGGGCAGCGAGATGGGTAAGGTCACGGGGTTCTTGGAGATTGATCGCGCGGACCGGCGCTATGCGCCGGCCTCCGACCGAATCCGCCATTATCGTGAGTTCGTGCTGCCGTTGAGCGAGGAGGCGACGCGCAACCAGGCGGCGCGCTGCATGAATTGCGGCATCCCCTATTGTCACATCGGCTGTCCGGTCAACAACCAGATCCCCGACTGGAACGACCTTGCCTACCGCGGCGATTGGCAAGAGGCGGCGCGCAATCTGCTCTCGACCAACAATTTCCCAGAATTCACCGGGCGCGTCTGCCCGGCGCCCTGCGAAGCGTCGTGCACCCTCAACCTTCAGGACACGCCGGTCACGATCAAGACGATCGAATGCGCCATCATCGACCGCGCTTTCGAGGAAGGATGGGTGAGGCCGGAGCCTTCCGATCGGAAGACTGGCAAGACAGTCGCCGTCATCGGATCGGGTCCGTCGGGCCTCGCTTGCGCCCAACAGCTCGCGCGCGCCGGTCACGACGTTCACGTCTACGAGAAGCAGGGCAAGGCGGGGGGCCTCCTGCGTTATGGCATTCCGGACTTCAAGATGGAGAAACGCCACGTCGACCGGCGCGTCGAGCAGATGGAGGCCGAGGGCGTCACCTTTCACTACAACGCGCATGTCGGCAATACGATCAGCGCCCAGTCCATCCTCGATAGCCACGACGCCGTCGCGCTCGCGGGCGGCGCTGAGGCGCCGCGCGATCTGCCTGTGCCCGGCCGCGATCTTGCGGGCGTTCACTTCGCCATGGACTTCCTGCCTCAGCAGAACCGTCGCGTGTCCGCCGAGCCGATTGGCACGAACCAGCCAATTCTGGCTGGCGGCAAATATGTCGTAGTGATCGGCGGCGGCGACACGGGTTCGGATTGCATCGGCACGTCGATTCGCCAGGGGGCGCTCAAGGTCACCCAGCTCGAGATCATGCCGATGCCGCCGAAGGCCGAGGACAAGCTCCTCACCTGGCCGAATTGGCCTCTCAAGCTGCGCACGTCTTCCAGTCACGAGGAGGGCGCCGAGCGCGATTTTGCGGTGACGACGCTGGCCTTCGAAGGCGAGAACGGCGTGGTGACCGGTCTCAAATGCGCGCATATTGACGAGAAGTTCAAGCCGATTGAGGGCAGCGAATTCACGCTGAAGGCCGACCTTGTGCTCCTGGCGATGGGCTTCGTCTCGCCGGTCAAGGAGGGCATGCTGGCCGAGCTCGGCGTCGCCCTGGACAAGCGAGGCAACGTCGAGGCCGACACAAACCGTTATGCCTCGTCCCGCCCCAAGGTCTTTGCCTGCGGCGATATGCGGCGCGGCCAATCCCTGGTGGTGTGGGCGATCCGCGAAGGCCGCCAATGCGCAGCCGCGATCGACGAGACCCTGATGGGCTCGACGGTCTTGCCGAGGTAGCGGACCCGGAGGCGGGAGTCTTACGCCGGAATGCGGTCGTCGTTGGGCGAGGGCTCGCGCAGCACGTAGCCGCGACCCCAGACCGTCTCGATATAATTGCGCCCGCTCGACGCCGTCGCCAGCTTCTTGCGCAATTTGCAGATGAAAACGTCGATGATCTTGAGCTCCGGCTCGTCCATCCCGCCATAGAGGTGGTTGAGAAACATCTCCTTGGTCAGCGTCGTGCCCTTGCGGAGCGAGAGCAGCTCCAGCATCTGATATTCCTTGCCGGTCAGATGCACCCGCGCGCCATCGACTTCGACCGTTTTCTGATCGAGGTTGACGGTGAGATCGCCGGTGATGATGACCGATTGCGCGTGCCCCTTGGAGCGGCGCACGATGGCGTGAATTCGGGCGACGAGTTCATCCTTGTGGAACGGCTTGGTGAGGTAGTCGTCGGCCCCGTGGCCAAGCCCTTTGACCTTGTCCTCGATGCCGGCCATGCCCGATAGGATCAGAATGGGCGTCTTGATCTTGGTGACCCGGAGCGAGCGCAGCACCTCGTATCCGGACATGTCGGGCAGGTTAAGATCGAGCAGAATGATGTCGTAGTCATAGAGCTTGCCGAGGTCGATGCCCTCCTCGCCGAGATCGGTGACATAGACGTTGAAGTTTTCCGACTTCAACATCAATTCAATGCTCTGTGCGGTCGCCGTGTCGTCTTCGATCAAAAGTACCCGCATGTTAGGCTCCCCGCCTCGCCCGTCGCTTCGTGACCGCGGTTATGTACGTCGCATTCGTGCCCAAACCCCGCCGGGGCGCACTCGGGCCGATTCGAATTAGACACTGACCGCTATTGGTTAACAAACCCTGATTCATTTGCGCAAGTCCCCTGACCCCGTGCCGAATGATATTAGTAACAATTTGATAAGAAACAGTATTTCGCCAGAATAAAAATTAATGCATAACATCAACGAACGGATCTAACTGATTCTTTGGACTCAAGGTTCGGCGATACGCGTGAAAGGCTATGTCGCCCCGTGGGAATATCACGGGAAGATTGTCCGGCCCTTGCGCTGCGCGCCTCGGCCCGATTGTTAACGGCCCGCGTAAACGGATCCCTAACGCCCCAAACCGCGTGCCAGCTTTCGCCGCTTGTCCCGAAACAAAGGCCGGCTTCGGCAACCGACGGAGCTTCGCTGTCTCCTGACGTAAGAAAGGAGAAACCTTCATCAGGCATCGTCTGCGTGTCTCGGAGTTGTGACCAGAGACGCGACGTCCTCTCGCGTCGGGGTTGTCAAGGAGTGCGCCGGAATGAAGTCGCGGGACTCGCTAATGCGTCTGAAGCGCTTTCAACTTGAAGAGAAGCGCCGCCGCGTTCGGCAGATCGAGATGATGGTGGCCGAGTTTACGCGCATGATCGGCGACCTTGATCGCGAGATCGCCAACGAGGAGAAGCGCGCAGGCATCGCCGACCCCAGTCATTTCGCTTATCCGACCTACGCCCGGGCCACCTCCGTCAGACGCGACAATCTCAAGAGCTCGATCGCCGAGCTTGTGGGCCAGATCGATGAGGCAAAAGCCGCGCAGGAGGAAGCCGAAGCCGAACTCCTCAAATTCGAGACGCTGGAAGTGCGTGACAAGACCAACGATCGCCTGGCCGAAGCTGTTGCGCGCGCCTGACGCGGCCGCGTCATCGATAGTCAGCGCAACTTTCGCGCGTCGACCCCCTGCTGGGCCAGTCCTTCTCCTTAGCACCGCAGCCCTCTCCCCGGCGCTTTCTCATCCCACCGTTCGCGTTGCGGCTCGAAGGTCGATGATCTAAGTCTGTCCTGACGGGAAGTGATCGGCTGTCGCCTCCAGGGGGCGTCGCCTCGGCGCTTGTCGCGGCCGAAATCGACGGTCTTGGGGGAGCTTGATGCTAATCGCAGCGCCGGCGGAGACGGACCCGGGGGAGACGCGTGTCGCCGCGACCCCGGAGACGGTCAAGAAATTCGTCGGACTGGGGGCGGAAGTCGCGATCGAGCATGGCGCGGGCGCCAAAGCGGGGTTTCCGGACGCTGAATATGCTTCAGCTGGCGCGCGGCTTGTCTCGGCGGAGGAAGCGCTCGGCGCCGATGTCGTGCTCAAGGTCCGCCGCCCGAACGCCGGCGAGATCGCGCGTCTCAAACCCGACGCCATCGTCATCGCGGCGATGGACCCCTACGGCCATCGTGACGCTATCGAAACCATGGCGAAAACGGGAGTCGCCGCCTTCGCCATGGAGCTCCTGCCGCGCATAACCCGCGCGCAGGTTATGGACGTATTGTCGAGCCAGGCGAACCTCGCCGGTTATCGAGCCGTGATTGACGCCGCGGCCGAATACGGCCGGGCGCTCCCGATGATGATGACTCCCGCCGGCACGGTCGCGGCGGCAAGGCTGTTCGTCATGGGCGTTGGCGTCGCCGGGCTGCAGGCGATCGCCACGGGCCGCCGCCTCGGCGCGGTCGTCACCGCGACGGACGTCCGCCCGGCGACCAAGGAGCAGGTCGAGTCGCTTGGCGCGAAATTCGTCGCCGTGGAGGACGAGGAGTTCAAGCAGGCTGAAACCGCGGGCGGCTATGCAAAGGAAATGTCGGACGCCTACAAGGCCAAGCAGGCCGAACTGATCGCTTCGCATATCGCCAAACAGGACGTCGTCGTCACCACAGCGCTGATTCCCGGCCGCCCGGCGCCGCGCCTCGTCAGCGCCGACATGGTCAAATCGATGCGCGCCGGCTCGGTCATTGTTGACCTCGCCGTCGAGCGCGGCGGAAATTGCGAGCTCTCGAGGCCCGGCGAGCTGGCGCTCAGCGACAACGACGTCAAGATTGTCGGCTATTCCAACGTCACGCGGATCCCAGCCTCCGCCTCGGCGCTCTACGCGCGCAATCTTTACGCCTTCGCCGAGACGCTGATCGACAAGGAGAGCAAGGCGCTCGCGGTCAACTGGGATGACGAACTGGTGAAGGCGACCTGCCTCACCCGCGGCGGCGCAATTGTTCATCCAAACTTCATGCCCCAATAACAGCTTGCGCCTCTTTGAGCGCCGGAGAACCCGATGGACAACCTCGACGCCGCCATTGAAAAACTTCGAGCCGCCGCCGCCGCGGCGCGCGAGGCCGCCAAAGCCGCAGAAGCCTACAGCGACCAGCTCGCCGCGGCGGGCCACGCCGCTTCTGGCGGCGCGATCGATCCGTTCGTCTTCCGGCTGGCGATTTTCGCTCTCGCGGTCTTTGTCGGCTACTATGTGGTGTGGTCGGTGACGCCGGCGCTGCACACGCCGCTCATGTCCGAAACCAACGCCATTTCCTCGGTCATCGTGGTCGGCGCGCTGTTGTCGGTTGGAGTGGCCGCGGTCGACAGCGGCTCGTGGTTCGCCCGCTTCGTCGGCTTCATCGCGCTTATCCTGGCCTCGGTCAACATTTTCGGCGGCTTCCTAGTCACCGAGCGCATGCTCGCGATGTACAAGAAAAAGGGCTGAGACGTGAACGTCAATCTCGCCGCCCTCCTCTATCTGATTGCCGGAATCCTGTTCATTCTCGCGCTGCGCGGACTGTCGTCGCCAGCTACGTCCCGTCAGGGCAACCGCTTCGGCATGATCGGCATGGGCGTCGCGGTCTTGACGACGCTTGCGGTTCGGCCGCCTTCGAGTGGGCTTTCCTGGCTGCTCATCATTCTCGGCGTCGCCATCGGCGGCTCGATAGGGGTCTGGCGCGCCCGCACCATCGCCATGACCGCGATGCCACAACTCGTCGCGATGTTCCATTCGCTGGTCGGCCTAGCCGCGGTGCTTGTCGCCGCCGGAGCGTTTTACGCTCCCGAGGCCTTCGGCATCGAAGAAGGCGACATCATTCACCCTGGCAGCATCATCGAGATGTCGCTTGAACTCGCGATCGGCGCGATCACCTTTACCGGCTCCATCATCGCGTTCCTCAAGCTCGACGGGCGCATGTCCGGCGCGCCGATCCTTCTTCCCATGCGCCATGTCGTCAACGGCGGGCTCGGCGTCGCGCTCGTCGCCTTGATCGCGCTCTTCTACGCCACGCAGGCGCCGGCCTTCTTCTGGCTCATCGCGATCGTCTCGCTCGCGCTCGGGATCTTGCTGATCATTCCGATCGGCGGCGCCGACATGCCGGTCGTCATCTCGATGCTCAATTCCTATTCGGGCTGGGCGGCGGCGGGCATCGGCTTCACGCTCGGCAATTTGGCGCTCATCATCACCGGCGCGCTGGTCGGCTCCTCGGGCGCGATCCTGTCCTACATCATGTGCAAGGGGATGAACCGGTCCTTCATTTCCGTCATTCTCGGCGGCTGGGGCGGCGAGGTCGCCGGCCCAGCGGGCGCCAAGGAGACGCGCCCGGTCAAGCAGGGCTCGGCCGAGGACGCGGCCTTCATGATGAAGAACGCGTCCAAGGTGATCATCGTTCCGGGATATGGCATGGCGGTCGCCCAGGCGCAGCACTCGCTGCGTGAGATGGCGGACCTGCTCAAGAAAAACGGCGTTGAGGTCAAATACGCCATCCATCCGGTCGCCGGCCGCATGCCCGGTCATATGAACGTCCTGCTCGCTGAGGCCAACGTGCCTTACGATGAAGTGTTCGAGCTCGAGGACATCAACAGCGAATTCCCCCAGGCCGACGTCGCCTATGTCATCGGCGCCAACGACGTCACCAATCCCGCCGCCAAAACCGATCCCAAGTCGCCCATCTACGGCATGCCGGTCCTCGACGTCGACAAGGCGAAGACCGTTTTGTTCGTCAAGCGCGGCATGGGCTCGGGTTACGCCGGCGTCGAGAACGAGCTGTTCTTTCGCGACAACACGCTGATGCTGTTCGGCGACGCGAAGAAGATGACGGACGCGATCGTGAAGGCGCTGCAGCACTAAGCGCTGCGTCAGGAATTGCCGGGCGATGCTGATCGCGGTTATTGTCTGCGCTGCTCTCTACGGTCTCGTCGTCGTTGGGCTTTACGCCGGCCAGCGCAAGATCCTGTTTCGGTGTGACGCCGCGGAGGTCGACCCGGCGACGCTCGGACTCAAGGCCAAGGTCGTTCGTCTGAAGACCGAGGATGGCGAGAGTTTGCTCGCGTGGAGCATCCCGCCCTTAGCCGGACGGCCGCTGATCCTTTATTTTCACGGCAATGCGGGCGGCATCGACCTGCGCGTCGAGCGCTTTCACGCCATCGCGAAGGCGGGCATGGGGCTATTGGCGATCGAATACCGCGGCTACGCCAGCTCGACCGGTTCACCCAGCGAGCGCGGACTCAAGCTCGATGGCGAAGCGGCCTATGCGGCGGCGATCGCGAGCGGCGTTGCGCCGGAGCGCATCGTGCCCTTGGGCGAGTCGCTCGGCTCCGGGGTCGCGGTCGCGCTCGCCGCGCGCCACAAGGTTGCCGCGCTCGTGCTCGAACTCGCCCTATTCGTCGATCGCCGACGTGGCGGCGGCCACGTACTGGTTTGTTCCGGTTCGCGCCTTGCTCCGCGATCCGTTCCGCAACGACTTGCTGATCGGCTCGGTCAAGGCGCCCACGCTGATCGTGCACGGGACCAAGGACAGGGTCGTGCCCATCCGCTTTGGCGAGAAACTGTTTGCGCTGGCCAATCCGCCTAAGGAGTTCTGGCGGGTCGAGGGCGCCATCCATCTCGCAATGGGCGCACGCTTCGCCGACACGCTGGACTGGATCGCCAGAATGGTTCCGTCAAAGTGACCACCTGCCCTAAGCAGCGTTTTGCAACCAAAGCGGGAATTCCTTCCAAATAAGCGCGCTTAAACGCTAGTAAATGCAAATAAACGCTAGTAAATTTGCTAGCGTTTACTAACGTTTATTTTTTCGAATCGAGCCTTTTCAATGGGTTGCGGGCGATAAAAATAAAAAAATCTCTCCTCCGCGACGGTTCGCGCACTGGTTGTGGGCCAACGTTTCAAACAGCCACGGTTTCCCGTCTTCCCCCACTTGGCGGCGAGCGGGAAAGAGATTCCGACGAATGGAACAAATAGTGAACATTTTCGGCTTTGTCAAGAAAATTCTCGGACAATTCATGGCTTTTCATGGCGCCTGTCGGTCAGCCCTTTCGCGACCGCGCTTCGAGCAACGGCGCTGTCGCCATCATCGCGGCCCCGAGTTTTGGACCCGCCGCGCGCGGTGATGACGATTCCGCCTTAACACGCCATGCCCTAAGCGGCGACGGCGACCGGCGCGGCGACGAGCTCGAGCTGCACGGGAACGGGCGTGCGAAGGATGTCCAGGACCGGGCAGTGCGCGTCGACCACTGCTTTGAGCTTCGCCAATTCCTCTTGGCTCGCGGAGCTCTTGAGAGTCACGGTTCCTTGCACGCCCGTGAAGCCCGGACGCACCCCTTCGTCGACGGCGAAAAATCCGCGCAGGTCGAGAAGGCCGTCGAGCTTGACCGAGACGCTTTCGAGCGGCAGGCCAAGCGCTGTCGCGTAGGCGCGGTACGTGATCTCCTGACAGGTCGCCAAAGCCGCCAGCACAAGCTCCACCGGGTTCGGCCCAGCGTCCGAGCCGCCGAGAGTCGGCGGTTCGTCAACCGTCAGCGAGAATTGGCGAATCCTGGCCTCGCTGCGGAGGTTCTCGACCTGTCGCGAATTGACTGAAAAGACAGCTTTTGCGTTAGCCGCGTCCGCTCGCAGACTGGCCTGCGTCTCTACGATGATCTCTTTGAGCGCCATCCCAATCCTCCGACGCGTGTTGAGCGACATCAGACTATTATTATTATATACTTTGTCAACTGTTGTCCTATTTGCGCCCGTTCGCCCTCTCCGATATCACCCCCGGCCCTCTGTCTCGGACCCGGGTCGATCATGTTCGCCGCGCAGCGATCCCTAAGAGCGACGGCGCCCGCTTCGGGCTCGCTCCAGCGCGAGCTCGGCGCGACGCTCGCGCTCGGCTGGCCGATCATTCTCGCCAATGTCGCGATCTACGCGATGACCGCGACCGACTTCATCATGCTCGGCCGGCTGTCGGCGCACGCGCTCGCAGCGGGGGCGCTCGGCTTCAACCTCTATCAGCCCGAGATGGTGCTCGGCATCGGCGTCGTCGCAGCGCTGGCGCCGATCGCGGCTGCGAAAATTGGCGCGGGCGAGAACGGCGAGGGACTCCGGCGCGCCACGCATCAGGCGCTCCTGTCGGCCTTGGCGCTGTCAGTCGTCGCGTGGATCTATCTCTCGCAGACGGAACGGATTCTGGCAGCCATCGGCGAACCGCCCGATCTTGCGCGCGACGCCGGAACCTACATGCGCGGCTATCAGTGGAGTTTGCTGCCGAACCTTCTGTTCAT
Source organism: uncultured Alphaproteobacteria bacterium (assembly GCA_963696665.1). Taxonomy (GTDB): domain Bacteria; phylum Pseudomonadota; class Alphaproteobacteria; order Rhizobiales; family Beijerinckiaceae; genus Roseiarcus. The sequence goes on along the minus strand of CAVOLE010000004.1, from coordinate 465,267 downwards.
CACCGCTCGTTGCCTCTTCTCCGCGCTTGAGCGGCCGCGCCCGACGCTGGTCGCGGGCCTTGTCGGCGTGGGCTTCAACGCGCTTGCCAACTATGCCCTCGTGTTTGGCGAGCTTGGCGCGCCGAGGCTCGGGATCTTCGGCTCCGGCGTTGCGACCACGCTGTCGCAGACCTTGATGTTCCTGATCCTGCTTGGCGCCGCGGCCGTCGAGCCGCGCCTTAGGCGCATTCGCCCGTTCGCCTTGCCCTGGCGCCCAGTGCGGCGCGAACTCGTCGCGCTGTGGCGGCTCGGCCTGCCGATGGGCGCGATGATCCTTGCCGAAGTGGGCGTTTTCTCCGCCGCGACGATGGCGATGGGTCTCATCGGGCGCGCGGCGCTCGAAGCGCATACGGCCGCCTTGCAGATCGTGTCGATCGCCTTCATGGTCCCGCTCGGCTTGGGCCAAGCGGCGACAGTCAGGGTCGGCCTCGCTTACGGCGCGCGCAACGCGCGAGCGATTGCGCAAGCGGGCTGGTGCGCCTTCGGCCTCACGCTCGTCTACGCCGTCTTATCCGCAACGGCGATGATCGCCGCCCCGCGACTCTTGATCGCGCCCTTCATTGACATTGACGCGCCCGAGAATGCGACCGCCGTTGCGGCCGCCATCGCCATGCTCAAGGTCGGGGCGATCTTCCAGGTCTTCGACGCCAGCCAGGTGGCGCTCGCCAACATGCTGCGCGGTCTGCATGATTCCAAATGGCCGTTTCTCATCGCGGTTCTCGGCTATTGGGCGATCGGCGCCCCGGTCGGCCTTGCGTTGGGCTTCTTGACCCCGCTCGGAGGCGTCGGCGTATGGATCGGACTGGCGAGCGGACTTGTCGTCGTCGCCATTCTTCTGTTCATGCGCTGGGTCGGCAAAGAGCGCCAGGCTTTTGCCGTTTGACCTTGGGTCCCGCGACCAACGACAATGGCGACGCGCCTGGGCTGCATGAGACCGCGAGGAAACTGACGCAATGAGTGGGCGCTCCGAGCCTCTGGTCCTCGATGTCGACACCGGCATCGATGATGCGTTCGCGCTCCTATACGCCTGCGCCCAAACGCAAGCGCAAATTCTCGGCGTCTCGACAGTGGTCGGCAACGTTTCGCTTGCCGCCGCGACGCGCAATACGCGAGCGGTTCTCGCGCTTGCGGGGCGGGCGGACATTCCCGTCTGGCCAGGGGCAGGGACAGTGATCTCGATTGCAGTGAGGGACGCGAGCGAGATTCATGGCGCGACCGGCCTCGGCCATGCGGTTCTGCCTGATCCCGAGGAGACGTCAGACGCGTTGCACGCCGCAGACATGATCATCGAGGCGGCGCGCGCGCATTCCGGGCGCCTCATCCTGTGCGCGACGGGACCACTGACCAATATCGCGCTCGCCGTGATGCGCGAACCCGAACTGCCGCGTCTCGTCAAGCGGTTCGTCATCATGGGCGGCGCCTATTCCGATTCGGGAAATGTCACGCCGGCGGCCGAGTTCAACATCTGGCACGATCCGGAAGCGGCGCGCATCGTCTTTCGCGCTTTCGGCGGGGTGGGAGCGGCGCCGGTGATCGCTGTCGGCCTCGACGTCACCCGCAAGACGATCATCGACGAGAGCGATATTAAGGCAATCGAATCGCGTATCGCGCGCAGGCCGCGCGGCGCCAAGCTGACGCGGTTCCTTGAAGATGCGTCGCGCTTTTATTTCGAGCGTATGGAAAAATTGCTGGGCAAACGCATCTTCACCATGCACGACCCGCTCGCCGTCGCCGTGGCGCTCGATCCGACGCTCGTCGAAACGCGCTCCGCCGCCGTGGACATCGAGACGACGGGACGGCTCACGACCGGCGCCACGATCGTGGACTGGCGCTGCCAATGGGGCCGGCTCGCCAATACCGAAGTCGCCGTCGCCGTCGACGCTGAACGTTTCCGCTTCCTGTTCTTCGAGGCGATGGAGCGCCTGGCCGAGGGGGCGGCGGAGCGTGGGACATAGAAGCCGAGCTTCTTTGGACAGCCAGCATCGATTCACCACCGAGGACACGAAGAGCACGAAGGAGAAGCCATTCTTGGTGATCTTCGTGATCTTGGTGGTGTGACCGCCCTAGCAAGCCTGCTTAGGCTTCCGCCGCAGTCGGAATTTCCGGCAGGCTTTGGCGCTTGTGTTTTCGCCCGGAGCCGTTCTATCTTTGTTCCGGTCGACTTATTCTCTCCTTTTCGCACGGGACCGGCGCCCCATGATCCGGCTTGAGCCGCGGTTCGCCGAATTGGCGGCGATGACGAATTTTTCTTTCCTCCGCGGAGCCTCGCATCCCGAGGAGGTGGTCGCGCGCGCCGCCGAGCTCGGACTTGCCGGGATCGGGATTGCCGACCGCAACTCGCTTGCCGGAATTGTGCGCGCGCACACGTTCGCGCGCGATAATGTTGAGGCGATGGCCGCCACACGGGTCGTTCCGGGCGCGCGGCTCGTCTTCATCGACGGCAGCCCAGACGTCCTCGCCTATCCGAAAGATCGCGCGGCCTATGGCCGGCTCTGCCGGATCCTGACCGAGGGAAACAAGCACGCGCCGAAGGGCGAATGCTGGCTCAAGCTCGACGACCTTCTGGAGCGGAGCGAGGGACTGCAGGTCGTTGTGATGGAGGCTCGCCCTCATCCATCGCCTTCGGTGGCGCCTTCTCCCGGGGGGAGAAGGGAGGCGCCCCTCCTCCGCCTGCGCGAGGCCTTCGGCAAGCGTCTCTGGATCGGCGCGAGCCTCATCTATGGCGTGAACATGCGCAAAGGGCTCATGCGGCGCGTTGCGCTCGCACGCTCCCTCGACGCGCCGCTGATCGCGACCAACGACGTCATGATGCATACGCCCGAGCGACGCGCGCTCGCCGATGTGCTCACTTGTATCCGCGAGAAAACCACGCTCGAGGCCGCTGGGCGCCTCACCCAAGCCAACGCCGAGCGCCATCTCAAAGATCCACGCGAAATGGCGCGGCTATTCGCCGAAGCGCCGGACGCGATCGCCGAGACGATCCACTTCCTCGACGGCCTTACGTTCAGCCTCGACGAACTCAGCCATTGCTATCCGGAAGAGCTGCGCGAAGGCTATGCGACGGCGCAGGAGGCGCTCGAGGCTTTCGCCTGGAAGGGGGCAGAAACGCGTTATCCCGAGGGTGTTCCCGAGCGCACGCGGGAGGCGCTGAGGCATGAACTTAAGCTGATCGCCTCGCTCGATTACGCGCCTTACTTCCTCACCGTGCACGACATCGTGCGCTTCGCGCGCTCGAAGGGAATCCTCTGTCAGGGCCGCGGCTCGGCGGCCAATTCCGCGGTCTGCTATTGCCTTACGATCACCGAGGTCGATCCGGCCCGCTTCGACCTTCTGTTCGAGCGTTTCATCTCGCCCGAGCGCAACGAGCCTCCCGACATCGACGTCGACTTCGAGCACGAGCGGCGCGAGGAGGTGATTCAGTACATCTATGAGCGTTATGGGCGCGAGCGCGCGAGCTCGCGGCCGCAGTGATCACCTACCGCACGCGCTCGGCGATTCGCGAAACGGCCAAGGTCTTCAGCCTCTCTGACGATGTCATCGCCGCTCTCAACGGAACCGCCTGGGGCCAGGAGACGACGCCGATCGGCGAGGATCGGGTACGCGCGATTGGGCTCGATCCCACCGACCCGACGCTCAAGCTCGCGCTCAAAATGGCGAAAGAGCTGATCGGTTTTCCGCGCCATCTCACCCAGCATAGCGGCGGCTTCGTCATCACCCGCGACCGGCTCGACGAAGTCGCGCCGGTGATGAACACGGCGATGGAAAAACGCACGATGGTCGAATGGGACAAGGACGACCTCGACGCGCTTGGCCTTCTCAAGGTCGACGTGCTGGCGCTCGGCATGCTGACGGCTCTGAGCAAGGGTTTTACGCTTCTCGACAAGCATTACGGTGAACGCCTGACGCTCGCGGCTATTCCGCCCGAGGAAGCGTGCGTCTATGCGATGATCCAGCGCGCCGATACGATCGGCGTATTCCAGATCGAAAGCCGCGCGCAGATGTCGATGCTGCCGCGGCTCAAGCCGGCCAACTACTACGACCTCGTGATCGAAGTCGCGATCGTGCGCCCCGGCCCGATCCAGGGCGACATGGTGCATCCCTATTTGCGCCGCCGGCAAAACCTCGAGGAGGTCTCCTATCCCTCGCCCGAACTGGAGGCGGTGTTGAAGAAGACGCTCGGCGTGCCGCTGTTCCAGGAGCAGGCGATGAAAATCGCCATCGTCGCCGCCGGCTTCACGCCTTCGGAAGCCGACCAATTACGCCGCGCGATGGCGACGTTTCGTCGATCCGGCACAATCCAGACGCTTCAAGAGAAGATGATCGAAGGCATGGTGGCCAACGGCTATCCGCGCGAGTTCGCCGAGCGCTGCTTTCATCAGATCGAGGGGTTCGGCGAATATGGCTTTCCCGAGAGCCATGCAGCGAGCTTTGCGCTCCTCGTCTACTCTTCCTCATGGATGAAATGCCGCTACCCGGATGTCTTCGCCACGGCGATGCTGAACGCGCAGCCGCTTGGCTTCTACGCGCCCGCCCAGCTCGTGCGCGATGCGCGCGAGCACGGGGTCGAGTTACGCGAAGTCGACGTGAACCTGTCCGATTGGGATTGCACGCTGGAGCCTTTACTCCCTCTCCCCGTATGCGGGGAGAGGGTTGGGGTGAGGGGCGGCGCGACTGAACCCTCATCCGGCCCTTCGGGCCACCTTCTCCCAGAGGGAGAAGGGAATCCCCCTCTCTCCTCGGGGAGAGGGGTTGGGGGTGAGGGCATCCATCCCCGCCATTCCGAGATGGCGCCTCACATCCGCACGACGCATGCGGTGCGCCTGGGCTTCAGGCAGATCGTCGGCGTTAAAGAAAAGGACATGCTCGAACTCACGAGAGAGCGCGGTCAGGCATACGATTTCGGTGCGCGACTTATGGCTGCGCAGCGGGTTGAGTTCGACCGTGCTCGAGCGGCTTGCCGACGCTGACGCTTTCCGCTCGCTCGGCCTCGATCGGCGCCAGGCCTTATGGGCGGTGCGGGGCCTCGATCGGGTCGGCGATCAGGACGATCTGCCCTTATTCGCGAGCAGGCCAGGGCGCGACGCGGAGCCCGACGCGCGCTTAGCCCCGATGCCGCTCGGCGCGCATGTGGTCGAGGATTATCGGCGCTTGTCCTTGTCGCTCAAGGCTCATCCGGCCTCGTTCATGCGCGCGCGCCTTTCCGCCCGCGGAATCCTGCGCTCCGAGGCGCTGAGCTCGGTCAAGAACGGCGAGCGCGTCACGGTCGCCGGCCTCGTGCTGGTGCGTCAGCGGCCGGGCACCGCGAGCGGCGTCATCTTCATGACGCTGGAGGATGAGACGGGCGTCGCCAATATCATTGTATGGCCGAAGGTCTTCGAGCGCCTGCGCGCGATCGTGCTCGGCGCGCGCTTTGTTGCGGTGACCGGCAAGCTGCAGAGCGAGCAAGGGGTCATCCATATCGTCGCCGAGCGCATGAACGATCTCACCCCGATGCTTGGGCTTCTGTCCGAGGCGGGCCAAACGATCAGTTCACTCGCGCACGCCGACGAGGTTCGCCGGCCGCAAATGACGATGGCGCAAAAACGCCAGGGCAATCGCTTTGCCCAGCCGCCACGCCTCGACGATCCGCGCGCCTCTCCGCCGATGGAGACAGTGGACGTGGCCGAAGCGATGCCCGCGGGGCGGAATTTCCGTTGATCGCCGAGCGCCGCGCCATGGGCTTGCTTTGCGGGCCTCCGGCGTTCTATAGTATGGCCACCCATATCTCCCATCCCATATATACGGGCCATGAAGACGACCATAGAAATTTCCGACCCGCTTCTTCGCGAGGCCCGCAAGCTTGCCGAGCGCGAGGGGGTCACATTACGCGCGCTGGTGGAGCGAGGGCTTCGCCGCGTCGTGAGCGAGACCAAGCCGGGCGCGCCGTTCAAGCTCCGCCGCGCCAGCTTCAAGGGCAGAGGATTGCAGGCCGACATACGTGGCGCGTCCTGGGACAAGTTGCGCGATTTGGCCTACGAAGGTCGCGGGGCTTGATCGCCGTCGACACGAACATCCTGGTCTACGCTCATCGAGAGGACTTGCCGTTTCACGAACCAGCCGCCAAGCGAATCGCGGAACTTGCGGAGGGATCCGCAAGCTGGTCAATTCCCTGGCCATGCGTCCACGAGTTTCTCGCCATCGTCACCCATCCCCGCATCTACGCGCCTCCGACACCTTTGCCCCGCGCTCTCGACCAGGTGGACGCCTGGCTCGCGTCACCGACCCTCGTGCTCTTGGCCGAGTTGGGGGACCACTGGCCGACGTTGCGACCAATTCTCGCAAGGGGACGAATTGCCGGACCTCAAGTCCATGACGCGCGTATCGCAGCCCTGTGCCAACAGCACGGCGTGCGCGAGCTGTGGTCGGCGGATCGCGACTTCAATCGCTTCCAGGGCCTTGTGGTTGTAAATCCTTTGGTCGGGCGCGGGTGAAGCTGACGGGACATGGCCGCATATATTGGGTTGGCCTTTCTGTCCTTCCTCTGGGGCTCGTCCTTTCTTCTGATCAAGATCGCCTCGCGCGCCTTCGATCCGTTCGATTTCGCGCTCGCGCGGGTGGGCGTGGCGGCCGCAGCGATGCTCATGACGAGCGCGATTTCGGGCAAGGTCTGGCCGGGATCGAGACCGGGGCTGTGGGCCAAACTCCTCGCGCTCGCGCTGATCGGCCAGGTTGTTCCCTTCATGCTGCTCGCCAAGGCGGCGACGCTGACCACGAGCGCCGACATGGCGCTGATGATGGGCGCCCAGCCCATCTTCGTCTTCCTGTTCGGCCGCTTTCTCGGATCGAGTGATCGGTGGACGGGGCTCGCCGCCCTTGGGCTTATGGTCGGTTTCGCCGGAGTTGGCGTCGCGTTCTGGTCGCCGGGAGCGGGCAGCGGCGCCCATGCCGTGTTGGGCCGCGCCTTCGCTCTCGCTGCGGGCATATTCTATGGAACGGGGGCGATCATCTCCGGCGCGGCGACGAGAGAGATCGGCGCCTTGAGAGCAGTCACCGCCTCGATGACGATTTCGACGCTCGCGCTCGGGCTGATTGGCTTCATCTTCGGGAAGCTCCCGCCGCCTGTGACGCTCTTCCAAACTCCGCTGGAGCCGATGGTCGCGATGGGCGTTCTCGGGGTCTTCAACACGGCGCTTGCCTATTACGTTTATTTCCGGCTCGTCCACGAGGAGGGACCGACCTTCGCGAGCCTCAACAACTACATCGCTCCCGTCATCGGCGTCACCGGTGGGGCTCTGGCGCTCGCTGAACCGATAGCGCCCTCGGCCTGGTCGGGATTGGCGCTCGTCCTGGCCGGCGTGGCTCTCACCGGCCGGTCGCTGCGGCCAGCGAAAGCGCCTTCGGCGGGCCTGGCCGCGAGTTGGGCTCACGCCGATTGAAGGCGTCGGCGCGTTCTCCCGCGTGGCGTCCGTTACGGGTCGATCCATTGCTGCTGGAGGTTGCTTTCATCGCGTTTTCGGGGCGCGGGGCGAGATGCGCGCCGCCGACGGATGTGACACGAGGGCGCCGTCCATGGTGATAAGCCTCAGCCCCTCGACCTGACATTGCGCAAGCAGCATCCGATCGAAAGGATCGCGCGTCATGGGCTCCGGCTCGACGGAGGCGAGCGCATGGCGTGCGTCGATTGCGACGACCTTGACGCCCAGAATGTCGAGAAGCTCGGGAAGCGCTTCCAGTCTTGCACCCAGTCTGAGCTTACCCAACCGGCGCTTGATCGCAATCTCCCACAGGCTCGCCGCGCTCAAGAAATGTTCTGCATCAGGGTCGCTCAGCGCCGCGCCGAGCGCGCCCGGCAAATTCGCCACATTGCCAGCGATGAGAGCGAGAAAAATATGAGTGTCGAGCAAGAGCCTCATGCGTCAGGCGGCAAGGGACGCAGGAGAAAATCCTCCGGAAGCGGATCATCGAAGTCATTCGCGAGGAGTTCCACGATCCTCTCAATCCCATGCTTGCGCTTGAATTCCTCAATCGCGTCGAGCCGAAGCCCTTTGCGCGGCCGATGCGGCGCCAGTTCGAGCACGGGAGAGCCGTTGCGCGTAACGAGGATTGTCTCGCCCCGCTCGACTTCACGGGCGAGTTCGGTCAGACGATTCTTGGCCTCGCGGATAGAGACGGTCTTCATCGGTCAAGAGTAGCTACTTGTAGCCACAATGTCAACGCTGAGTTGCCGCTCGGCAAACGCCGTTCTCCGCGTTCGGTTCGTCCCTGTCCTAGCCGCGCCGTTTGAGCGCGTCCGCGAGCCGCGTCGTCGCCGACCCGGGCTTAAGCGGCTTCGGCTGGTTCTCGTGCGGCGCCCAACCCGAGAGCCAAACGAAGTCGAAAGTCGCGCGCAGGCGGCCGTCTGGATCCGCAAAGCGCTCGGCGTAGACGGCGGCGGCGCGCGCGAGGACTTCGCGACGCAGCGGTTTGCGGCTCCGCGCAGAGAGCGCGCTCGTCGCCCCCATGGCGCGCAGGTCGGTCATAAGCGCGAACATGTCGGGATAGCGGACGACCGCGCGATCGAGATCGACGACCGGCAGCGCCAGGCCCGCACGCTGCGCGAGCCCGCCCAGGGCGCGCACGTCGACGAACGGGGCGACACGCGGCGATGCGCCGCCGAGGATCTCGCTCTCGGCGATGGTCAGGCTTTGCCTGAGCTCGGTCAGCGTCTCGCCTCCGATCACCGCCGCGATCAGGAGGCCGTCATCCTTCAGCGCGCGCCGTATCTGCACCAGCGCGCCCGGCAGATCGTTCACTGTCTGCAGGGCGAGCAGCGAGACGGCGAGATCGAGGCGGCCGTCCGCGGCCGGCAAGCGCTCGAGGTCGCCGACCGCCGGCAGGAAATCGCCGCCGCCCAGGCTCGCCTCGGTTGGAGCGACCCGGATGATGCAATCAACCTGTCCCGTGGCGGCGAGCGCGGCCGCGCCATGCGGACCGGGCGAGCCGAAGTCGGCGGCGAGCGCGAACCGCCGTTTGACCAGCGACAACCGGTCGCGAAGGTCTTCGGCCGCCCTCGCGAGCAGGAAGTCCGCTTGAGCCTGCCCACCCGCGCGCGCCCAGACGCGGTCGAGGCGCCCATTGATCAAACCTCGGTCGAATATCTGCGGCGGCGCCGGATGCGACATAGGGATTCCTCGGGCGCTCCTTATGCGCCAGAGGGCCCCTCGCGCAAAGCTGCCGTTCGCGCTAGCTTGCGCCTCGTGAACGCCTCTCCGGCCCTTGATACGAACGAAGCCGACGGCTCGCCTTGGGCGCGCCGCGCTGGCGCGCTCGCCTTAAGCCTGGCCCAAGCGGCGCTCGATACGCTTTATCCGCCGACGTGCCTCGCCTGCCGCGCCGCCACGGACAGACACGGCGCGCTGTGCCCGCGCTGCTGGAATATGATGCGCTTCATCGAGCGGCCCTTTTGCGAGCGTCTCGGCACGCCGTTCGAGCACGATCTCGGCCAAGGCCTCATCTCGCCGCAGGCGATGGCCGATCCGCCCGCGTTCGGCCGGGCCCGGGCGGTGGCGAGGTTCGAGGATGGACCGGCGCGCACCCTCGTGCACCGGCTCAAATATTCCGACCGCGCGGAACTCGCACGGCCGATCGCGAGTTGGATGGTCCGCGCGGGCTCCGACGTTCTGGCCGACGCCGATCTCCTGACGCCGGTGCCGCTGCATGCGTTGCGGCTATGGCGGCGGCAGTTCAACCAGGCCGCCGCGCTGGCGAGGGAGATCTCCCGCCAAACCGGAAAAGCCTGCGATGCGGGCGCGCTTCGACGGGTCAAGGCGACGCGCAGTCAGGTGGGGCTGAGCCGAGCGCAAAGGGCCGAAAATGTTCAGGGTGCGTTCCGCCTCGCCGAGGGCGCGACAGTCCGGGGGCTCAATGTCGTGTTGGTCGACGACGTTCTAACCTCGGGCGCAACCGCCAACGCCAGCTCCAGGGCGCTGTTGAGGGCGGGCGCAAAGCGGGTGGATGTGCTTGTATTTGCCCGGGTTGTTACAGGCTCGTGACTTCCCATATAAAAACTGACAACGTGCGGATTGACCCGCCAGAGGATGTCTTAGCGTGCCGCCGATCGTCATCTACACCAAGTCGACTTGCCCCTACTGCCACTCCGCCAAGGCTCTGCTTCGCGCCAAGTCGGCCCGCTTCGAGGAAATCGGCGTTGACGGCGACCGCGACGCGCAGGCGGCCATGGCGGCGAAGGCAAATGGCCGCTGGACGGTGCCCCAGATCTTCATCGGCGACAACCATGTCGGCGGCTGCGACGATTTGCATGCGCTCGACGATGCGGGCGAACTCGATGCGCTGCTTGCCGGGGCGTGAGCGATGATCAAATACGCGCTCGGCTGCGCTGAGGGACATGCGTTCGAGAGCTGGTTTCCCGACAGCGCCGCTTATGACAAGCAACGCAAGCGCGGCTTTGTCGTCTGCCCCGAATGCGGCTCGACCCGCGTGGAGAAGGCGATCATGGCCCCGGCTGTCGTCGGCGGCGAGCGTCCCGCTGTCGACGAAGCCCCGGCGCTCGTCGTCGACGATCGGCGCCGCCAGGCGCGCGAGTTCCTGGTCCGCATGCGTCGCGAAATCGAGGCCAACACCGACGACGTCGGCGCCAAATTCCCGCAGGTGGCGAGAGCCATTCATCTCGGCGAGGAGCCAGAGCGCGCGATTCGGGGGCGCGCGAGCCTCGCGGAGGCCAAGTCCTTGCTGGAGGACGGCGTCGGCGTGCTGCCGCTGCCCATGCTCGAGGACGAGCTAAACTAGTCGAGCGGGTCGCTAAGCACAGGCTCTGCCGCCCGTCTTCCCCTTACGCCGTCGAATCCCCGCTACTTCTCGTCGACGCGGAATTCCTGCGCCTCAACGACCGTCGTGCCGATCATAGTCCGCACCGAGACGCGGAAGGGAAAGAGCACGCGGTCGCTGGCGATCGGCGCGAGCCAGACTTCCAGGTCCTTGTTGTCGGCCATGAATTTGGTCGCCGCGCGGCCGCGACTATGACCGGATATCGGCACGTAGCGGGCCGCGCAGATGACGACAGGGCCGTTGTAGCCTTTCGCCGACACCCTGCGCTCACCGACGTAAGTGAGGTCAATATCGAACCGCGTATAGCCGTCGAAGATCGGCACCTTGCGATTGCACGCGGCAGGCGACAGGATCGGTCCCGAGGCTGGCGCCGGGAGGATGACTGCGCCGACTGGATCGACGACGCCATGCTCGTCGCCGGGTCCAAGCGGAACCCGATCCGGCTTGTCCTGAAACGGCGGCGAGATGTCGACTCCTGTAACCGTATTGCCAGCCAGCGCCATGCGAATCGTGCGCGTCATGTTGGAACTTGAGGCGGTGGTGGCGAAAGTCGCCGGCGACACGCGGCCCTGAACGATCGCGCCCATGCCCACGGACGCGCCGCGCGCATTGGTGAAGAGCTTGGCGAGGCCGGTCAATTTGGCGTCGCCCGCAATCGCGTAAGTCGTCGGGGTCAGGTCGGCCTGGAGATGGACCGCGCCAATCGGAAGGCCGATTAACGATACGCGGTAGCTGGCGTGCAGGACGTCGGCGCGCGCGACGCCGGCCCACATAAGCGCGGTCGTAACTCCCACTGCGGCCAGTCGCAAGCGGGCCTGAGGCGATCGCGGCGCCATCGTTTCGAATCTCCAATCCGGACGTTTTTAGCGCATTGAACGGGGATTGCGCTCAAATTCCGGCGCCGACGCGCCAACTCGCGGGCAAGCTCGCGTCAGCAAAAAAGTCATCCGCAGCTGCTGTCAAGACCTTGCGGCGAGCCCGCGCGCGGACTTAACATCCCATTCCATGGTCGAGACGGTTATATCCATTCGCGCGGCGCGGCTCGGTGACGAGGGTGAAATCGCCACCGTGCATGACGCGGCGTGGCGCGAAGCCTATCGGGGCGTCATTCCCGGCCGGGAACTGGAGCGGATGATCGCCCGCCGAGGGCCGGAGTGGTGGCGACTCGCGATTGCCCGCCGGACGCCGTTGTTGGTGCTCGAATTCGGCGATTCCGTTGTCGGCTACACAAGCTACGGGCGCAATCGGGTGCCCGCGCTCGGCTATGGCGGCGAGATCTTCGAACTCTACCTCGCGCCGGAATGCCAGGGCTGCGGCTTCGGGCGGCGTATGTTCGACGCGGCCCGTGAGGACTTGGCGGGCCACGGATACTCGAACCTCGTTGTCTGGGCGCTGGCGGACAATGAGCGGGCGGTCGGGTTTTACCGCCGATTGGGAGGGCGGATTTTGCGCCGCGCGCGAGAAACCTTCGGCGGCCAGCAACGCGATCGAATCGCTTTTGGTTTTAGCTGAAGCTCTGGCCGCTTCTAAGGCGGACATGACGCGCCGCTGATCGGGGGGACAAGCGTGAACCTGAACGCGGTGCCGATCGGCAAGAGCCCGCCTGACGATATCAATGTCGTGATCGAGGTCCCGATCGGCGGCGAGCCGATCAAGTACGAGATGGACAAGGACAGCGGCGCGCTGTGGGTCGATCGCTTTCTCTACACCTCGATGCGATATCCCGGAAATTACGGCTTCATCCCCCATACGCTCTCGGGCGACGGCGATCCCTGCGACGTAATCGTCGCCAATACGCGCGCGATCGTTCCCGGCGCTGTCATGAACTGTCGCGTCGTCGGCGTTCTCTTGATGGAGGACGAGCAGGGGGGTGACGAGAAGCTGCTCGCGGTGCCATCGTCGAAGCTGACCAAGCGCTACGCGCATGTGAACAACTACTTGGACCTGCCGGCGATCACGATCCAGCAGATCGAGCATTTCTTTGCGCACTACAAGGATCTCGAACCCAATAAGTGGGTCAAGATCATTCGCTGGGGCGACGCAGCGGAGGCGCGAGCTCTCGTGATCGAGGGCATCGAGCGAGCCAAGAAGGCGAAGCGGCCGGAGTAGGCGTCGATCCTCCAAAGCCGGCCGTCGCTTGCGCGAGAGGGCATGATCTCGGCCCTAGCCGCCAACCATCAGCTTTACGATCTCGTCGTGCGTCGTCTCCGACGGCTTGCGCGCGCCGGCCCTCTCGCCGTGGCGAAAGACGACGATCTGGTCGGCGACTTCGAAAATGTCGCGCAGGTTGTGCGAGATGAAGATGATCCCTTTGCCCTGCGCGCGCAGCGACTTGATCAGGGCCAGCACGCGGCGCTGCTCGGGGACGCCAAGCGCAGCCGTCGGCTCGTCCATGATGACAAGGCGCGCGTTCCAGTAGATCGCCCGCCCGATGGCGATCGCCTGCCGCTGGCCGCCGGAAAAGGCGGCGACGGGCGCGTCGAGCCGGGTCACGTGGAAATCGAGGCTCGCCATCGCCTCCTTGGCGGCTTTCGCCATCCTCGCCCTGTCGAGGATCGGCAGGAAGCCGAGCAGCTTGCGCTTCGGCTCACGGCCCAGAAAGATGTTTTCGCCGATCGAAAGATTGTCGGCGAGCGCGAGGTCCTGGTAGATGGTCTCGATCCCGCTTTCCCGGGCCTCGTGGGGCGTGGCGAAGTCGATCGCCCTGCCGTCGAGCAGGATCTCCCCCTCGTCGTGGCGGAAGACGCCGGAAATCGCCTTGATGATAGTCGATTTGCCGGCGCCGTTGTCGCCGGCGAGCGCAACAACCTGGCCGGGATAGACTTCGAGCGACACGGCGTTCAGCGCCTGGACGGCGCCGAAGGCCTTCGAAACGTTCCGGACGGACAAGATCGGCTCGGCGTCACTCAACGGTTCGTCCTCCGATGAGGCGACGCTGTGTCTGGTCGACGAACACCGAGATGATGATGACAACGCCGACGGCGATGAATTGCCAGAACGGCTCGACATTGATGAAGACCAGACCATACTGGATGACCGCGATGACGAGCGCGCCGGCGATCGTGCCAGCGATCGTGCCCGAACCGCCGAACAGGCTCGCGCCTCCAATGACCACGGCCGCGATCGAGTTGAGCAGCAAGGGCTCGCCGGCCTGGGGCGCGCCGGCGGTGAAGCGGCCGGTGTACATGGCGCCCGCGACGCCCGCCATCACCGCCGAGAGCAGATAGATTTTGAGCGTCAGCCATTTGACGTCGATGCCGGCGCGGTTCGCCGCCGGCTTACTGGCGCCGAGCGCGTAGGTGTGCTGGCCAAAACGCGTCTGCGACAGGATGTAGTGCAGAACCAGGCAGGCGACGCCGGTGATGATCACCAGAACCGGAACCCCAAGAACCCGCCCGTTGCCGATGGCGCTATACCAGTCGTTGTCGATGGCGACGGTCATGCCGCCAGCGAAGAGATAGGCGGCGCCGCGCGCGACCCCGTACATGCCAAGCGTGCCGATGAACGGCGGAATCTGCAGGCGGGAGACCAAAAGACCGTTGACGAGGCCCGGAACGATGGCGATCGCCATCCCGCAAAGGATTGCGCCCAGCATCGCGAGGAAGGGCGGCAGGCCGAGCCCCGCGGTCAAAAAGTTGGCCCCGTGCGCCGCGATCACCGACGACAGACCCATCACGAAGCCGAGCGACAGGTCGATGCCTGCGGAGATGATGACGAAGGTCTGCCCGAGCGCCAGCAGGAGCGGCGCGGTGGCGAACACCAGGATCGACTGGATGTTGTAGACGTTGAAGAGAAACGACGTCCCTTCGGTCGCGCGCGACCAGACCTCGAAAAACAAAATGAGAAAGGCGAGAAAAACCCAGGCCCGGAGCTGCGCGATCCAGAGAATGATCGGATGACGAAGGGTAACCGAGGGCGACGTCGCTACAATCGTCATGCGATCCCCGAACAAACGTCAAACAAAAGCCGCCAGCGCGATGGCTGACGGCTTCGCGCGACCGGCTCTCAGGCGCTCTTGTAAAGGAACCGCGCGACGTTCGGATCGCCGATATTGTCCTTGGTCATCACCGTGAAGCCGGTGCCGATCGCGGTCGGAACGGGGTTGCCCGTGAGATGAGCGAAGGCCGTAATCAAGCCGAAATAGCCGATCTCGGCCGGATGCTGAGCGATCGTCAGCTCGAACGTGCCGTCCTTCAAAAGGCCAACCACCGATTCCGGCGCGTCGAAGCCGGCGATCTTCACGATTTCAGCCTTGCCCGCCTGTTTGACGCCATTGGCGGTGCCTGTGGCCGAGAACAGATTGGCGCCGAACACGCCAGCGAGGTCGGGCGCCCGGCCCATCACCGCCTGCACCTGCGCGGCCGCTTTGTTGGCGTCGTCGTCGTTGAATTGGGTCTCGAGCACCTGGATGTTCGGATGGTCCTTCATCTCCAGCTTGAAGCCCTCCTCGCGCTGGTCGGTCGTCGATACGCCCGGCTTGACGTTGGAGACATAAACCTTGCCTTTGTCGCCGATCGCCTTGGCGAGCGCGCGCCCGGCCATCCGACCGCCAAGCACATTGTCCGACGCTATGTAGCTGATTGGAAAATCGGCGTCGCCGGAACCGGTCTGGAAGACTTCGTTGCCGATGAACGTGTCGACGCAGACGACCGTGATGCCTGCGTCGTACGCCTTCCGGAGCGGCCTGACGAGCTGGACCTTGTCAGTCGGCGCGATCATGATTGCCCCCGGCTTCTTGGCGATGACCGCATCGAGAATCGGAACCTGCGCCGAGACGTTCCATTCCGATGCGCCCTGGTAGATGAGCTCGGCGCCGACCGCTTTCGCCGCAGCCTCCGCGCCCCTGTGCATCGTGATGTAGAAGCCGTCGGCGGTCAGGCCGGGAATGAGCGCGATCGTGACCTTGTCCGCGGCGCTGGCGCGACCCGAAAGCAGCCCGGCGCCCGCCATCGCCGCCGTGGCGCCCACGAGTTTCATTGCCGTGCGACGTTCCATGAGTTCCTCCCTGCACTTCAGAATCTTGGCGATTGACTGTGCGCTTATTGCCAGCGAGCTTCGCAGCGCGTTCGCTTTTCGTCAACCGCGGCTCGGTGTGCGACGGTTTCGCATGGGCCTCGTGAGGGCGGCGTCAACGCAGGGCTTGGCGGTGACGTCCTGGTTATCGCCTCGAGCGCGCAAGGAGATGGCGATAGCGCGGTGGTTCGCCGAGCTGATAAACTTGGGCTGGGAGGAGCGACCTTGGTCCAATCATGCGACGCCATCGTTATCGGCGCCGGCCCGGCGGGCCTCGCAACGGCGGCATCGCTTCAAGGCCGTGGACTTAGCGCCACGATCCTTGAAAAGTCAGACGCTGTCGGCGCGGTCTGGCGGCGTCACTACGACCGGCTTCACCTGCACACGGATCGCGCCCGCTCAGGCTTACCGGGTCTGCCGATACCGAAGGCTTGCGGCCGCTATCCATCGCGCGCGCAGGTCGTCGAATATCTCGAGGCCTACGCCGCGAAGTTTAATTTGAAGCCGATCTTCTATGCGCCGGTTCGCGCGGTGCGGCGCGAGCGGCGGGGATGGCGGGTCGAGGCGGACGACAACACTCGAAGCGCGCCGATCATCGTCGTCGCGACCGGCTGGGCCGACTATCCCTATGTTCCGACCTGGCCCGGCATGCAGACGTTCGGCGGCCCGATCCTGCATTCGAGCGTCTATCGGAATCCCCAGTCCTTCTCGGACAAGCGGGTGCTCGTGGTCGGCTTCGGTAATTCGGGCGGGGAAATCGCGCTCGATCTTGCCGAGGCTGGCGTGGACGTCACCCTATCGGTGCGCGGTCCGGTCAATGTCGTTCCGCGCGAATTGTTCGGAGTCCCGATCCTTGTCTTTCCGATCGTCGAGCAATGGCTCCCGCCTCGCGTGGCCGATGCGATCAACGCGCCTTTGCTCCGGTTCACTACCGGCTCGATCAAAAAGCTGGGCTTAGCTCCCTCCGCCAAGGGGCCGCTCCAGGCAATCGAGGAGGATGGACGCGTGCCGCTCATCGACATCGGGACGCTCGACGCGATACGCGATGGGCAAATCAGGCTCCGCGGCGCCATCGCAAGCTTCGCCCGCGACAGCGTAACGTTCAAGCAGTCGCCGGCCGAGCCCTTCGATGCGATCATTCTCGCGACCGGCTTCCGCCCGGACCTACGGACTCTCTTGCCCGACGCGAAGGGCGTATTGAACGAGAGCGGCGCGCCGCTGGTCAGTGGGAAGGCGACAGCCGAGCCCGGCCTTTTCTTCTGCGGCGCCATTCTCTCTGCGATCGGACAATTTCGGCAGATCGGGATCGAGGCGGCCCGCATCGCCGCCGCCGTCGCGCGGGCCTAGGCGCCACAATGGCCGAGCGTCACTTCTTCATCTTGAGGGCGCCGCCGTCGAACGTCGTCACCATCGCTTGCATCAACCCGTTCTTAGTGATGTAGGCATCCGAGCCCCGATATGGTTCGGCAAGGAAGTCCGCTGTCGCGACCCATTGAGTCGCGAATGTGTCGCCAATGGCGGTGCTGTGCTCGACCTTGAAATTGATGCCTTTCAGTCCGCCATCTTTTGAATCCTTACAGAAACCGGCGAACATCTCGCCGATCGCTTTCCGCCCCGAGACAACAGCCCCGCCGGGCAAGTTGATTTGCGCGTCGTCCGGATATTGGGCGAGAATGCGGCTCCAGTCACAATGATTGAGCGCGTCCATATGCTCGTCCAGCACCGCCTGAGCGGACGGTTGGCGCTTGATTTCCGGCAACGCCGACTGCGCGATTGCAACTGCAGGCGCCGCAACCACAAGACTGTATCCACCCAAGCACAAGAAATCGTCGCCTCATGGCGTCCTCCCAGCTATTTTATTGCGCACGCGATTGGACCCTAGAAATCTTCCACCCGTGCTATGCCCAGCGTACAGCCGGGTAAATGCGGCCGCAAGTTCGTTCTGCGCTGACTAACCCCCGAGAAGCTCCTCGACCCAAGCCGGAACCGTCTCGCTCGCCGTCCCTAAGCGCTGTTCATCGAACAGGTCCGCATTGTCGGCCGCCTCGAGGTTGATCTCGCAGGTTCGCAGACCATAGGCGCGCGCCTCAGCGACGAAGCCGGCCGCCGGATAGACCGCGCCGGAAGTGCCGATGGCGACGAAAAGATCGGACTTGCGCAGCGCCCGGCCGATCAAGTCCATGGCGAGCGGCATTTCGCCGAACCAGACCACATGCGGACGCAGTGCGCCTGTTTGCCTGCAATCGGGGCAGGCGTGCGCAACCGCGAAATCGTCGAGCCACGGCCGAACCGCCTCGCAAGCGCTGCAGCGCGCCTTCAACAGTTCTCCATGCATATGGATGACGCGCCGCGAGCCCGCGCGCTCATGCAGGTCGTCAATGTTCTGTGTCACAAGGGTCAGGCCATCGCCGCGCTCAGTGAGCGCCGCCTCAAGGCGGGCAAGAGCGAGATGCGCCGCGTTCGGCTTGGCGTTCAGAAGATCGCGCCGGCGCAGATCATAGAACGCGAGCACCGTCTCGGGATCGCGTGCGAAGGCTTCGGGCGTCGCCAGCTTCATCGGATCGAGCTTCGCCCAGATTCCCCCGCCCTTCTTGTCGCGAAACGTGCCAAGTCCGCTCTCGGCCGAGATCCCGGCGCCGGTGAGGACGAAAATGTTGCTCGGCATCGGGCCCCTCCCCGCTACAGCATCAGCAGCGCCTTTATCTTAGCGCGAACTTCCGCAAGGACGCGTGGCTCCACAACGCCCTTGCGGGCGGCCTGACGAGCGCGCCAATCGAAGCTTCTGATCTCGTCCGCAAGGACCGCGCTCGGCGGCTTCCGGCTGACAACGATCTCGAACACATAGCCCTTGATTTTCGTCGTCATCGGACAGCAGATCGCCATCCCCCTTGCGCCATTGTATCGCGCAGGCGTCAAGACCAGAGCTGGGCGCCGTCCTGCTTGCTCATGGCCAGCCTGCGGATCGAAGTGAAGCCAAACGATGTCGCCGGCGTCCGGAACATAGTTGCGCTTCACCAGATCTCGCGGCCCTGAGGTGGCCCAAAGTCAGTCTCCTCCGGAAAGGTTTCCGGGCGCATCTGATCGATGAGCGCGTCCAGCGCGTATGGGTCGGCCTTGATCGGCTCGATGACGATGCGGCCGCCTTCCTCACGAATGTCGACCGCTTGATCGAGGTCAAGCGACGCAGCCGCCATAACGGACGCGGGGATGCGTACGGCGGCGCTATTGCCCCATTTCTTGACCACCATCTTCATATTAGAGTTCCTCGCGGGAACGGCGTTTTTTATCGGCCTTTGGTATATACAATGTCGATACGACCGGCGTCAACGAACTGCTCTACCTGCCATGCAGCGCGAGCGCGATCTGCACGATGGCGGCGATGAGTTCGAGCACGATCAGGATGACGACCGCCGCCTCGAGCCGCGTCGCGCGGTCGGCGTCGATGATATCGGTCAGCGCTTGCGCGGTGTCGCCGATCACCTCCAGCTTGCGCTTGAGCACGTCGGCGCGCTCGTGCAGCTCATATTCGTCCGTGAGCCGCGCATAGAGGCGCTCAAGCTCGGGGTGGTCCCACAGCACGTCTGGCTTCTCCTCGACCGCGACTCGGCCCGAGACGCGATGCTGAGCGAGCAGCGCCTGCCCGATGAGTCTGAGCATCGCGCGCCGGCGGAACGGCGGCCTGCCGGTCGCTGCAAGCTTGGCCGCAAAGGGCTCGATGACGTCGAACACCGCATTGACCTCGCGCTCGTCGCGCGCCAGCGCCACCGTCTTGGCCAGTGCGTCGGCGATAACGAGAAAGCGCGGCGGCGACAGGTTTTTGATCTGGATCGCCCCGCCCGAGGATTTCTGCTCGTCGATGTCGGGCGCGATTTCGAGGACGGCCGTCTCGTCGTCGCCGCGCGCCCTGGCGCCGCTGACCCGCGACTTAAGCTTCGCCAATAGGTCCTCTTCCTCAAGCGGGCTCAGGCCGACCATCACCGCGACGCCGAAGCGAAAGAGCGCCGCCATGCCCCGTTCGCCGACGCGGAAGGCGAGCGGCAGCAGGGAGATCATGTCGGGCCGCTCGAGCCCGGCGGTGTCGATGCGCTCGCCGACGATAAGCGCGCGCGCAGTCAGACGCGTCGGAGCCGTCGCGGTCGAGACCTCAGTCATGGCCGCAGTCTAAGGCTGGGCGCGCGCCATCGCCAGCCGCGCGCGACCTTCTCGCGACGCAACGGGGAGGGTGTCAGGCCGGCCGTTTCGCTATAGATTGATGGTAACGCAGCGCCGGGGGCCGCTCCGGTTCGCCCAAGGGCCAGGAGAAGTGAGCATGGACAATCACGGCGACGCACGATGGCGTCTCGACGGCGTCCGGGTGGTCCGTTCGAGCGAGCTCGACATCAACACGGCCCAGACGCCCGGCATGAATCGCGCGGCAGCCATCACACACGCCCGCGCGGGCGCGGAGAAGCTATGGGCTGGAACCGTGGTCATTCATCCCAAGGCCAAGACCGGCGCCCACCATCATGGGCCGGTCGAAAGCGTCATCTACGTGGTCAGCGGACGGGCCCGCATGCGCTGGGGCGACCGGCTCGAATTCCTCGCCGAGGCCGGCCCCGGCGATTTCATTTATGTGCCGCCCTTTGTCCCCCACCAGGAGATCAACGCCAGCGACGATGCGCCGCTGTCCTGCGTGCTGGTGCGTAGCGGCCAGGAGCCGGTAGTGGTCAATCTCGATCTGCCAAACGTCGAGCCGAATCCGGAAACCGTCGAATGGGTCGACGACATTCATCCGCCGCGCCGCGGTTAGCCGCGGTCGTGAAGCCAGCATCGACCGGCGACTAGAAGTCCTGATTCTGAGGTTTGTGCGATTTCGGTATGGGCCGGGGCGATTTCGGTGACGGGATAGCAACGTCCGATGCGTGCGCCGCTCAACCTGTCCTGGCCGGATGGGGACCTTCGATAATCCGTATCCAGGTCCTCACAGATCGAGCACGACGTCGACCCGCGGCCGACTGCAGCAAATCAGGAGATCGCCATCCGCCGGCACCGTGAGCGGCTCGATGAAATAATCGACCGCGCCGGCGACAAGTCCGGTCTCGCAATTGTGGCAGACGCCCGTGCGACAGGCCCAGCGCACCGGCACATCGCAGGCCTCGGCCAGTTCGAGCAGGCTCTGAAAGCTCGAATCCCAGCGCAGCGCAAGATTGCTTCTGGCGAAGGACACCATCGGCCCCGCGCCAGCGGGCCGGTCGGGCAAATGCGGCGGCCGGGGCCGAGCAGCGACAATGCCCGGAGTGAGCGAAGGACCGGCGCCGAAATTCTCGCTGTGCAGCCGCTCGGGTGAGACGCCCCAGCTCATGAGATCGGCAGTGAGAGCGCTCATGAACGCAGCCGGTCCGCACAGATAGAAGGCCGCCTCGCGAGGCGCGCCCAATTCCTGCAAGACGCGCACGTCTAAGCGCCCAGGCCTATCGAAATCGACACCCGGCCGGTCTTGAGGGTCGGGCGCGCTGTAACGGATGTGGCTGTGGCCTCGGGGCAACGATTCGAGAAGCGCCCGCGCCTCCGCGGCGTATGCATGCTCCGCCCCATTGCGCGCGCCGTGAACCCACCAGATGTCTCTTCGCGAGCCGTCGGCGGCCAGCGCGTGCAGCATGGCGAGCACCGGAGTTAAGCCGATGCCGGCGCTCAATAGCACGACAGGTCCGTCGCCCTGCGTGAGCGTGAAGGCGCCGCGCGGCGCGCTGGCGTCGATGGCGTCACCGACCGTGAGCGCGGTTTCGATATAGGCCCCAGCCGCGCCGTTCGGCTCGCGCTTGACGCCAAGCTGCCAGCGCTCCCTGCTCGGTTCGCCGGACAGCGAATAGCTGCGCAGCAACGCCGGCGCCTCTGCCGAGGGCTTCAGTCGCAGCACGATGAACTGGCCGGGCGCCGCCGCAACGAGCGGATGGTCGTCGCTCGATTCGAGCGTGAGCGAGGTGACGTTGATGCTCTCGCGCCGCTTGTCCACGACCCTGAGCGGCCGGAACCCGGCCCAAGCCGGCGCCGGCCGAGCCGCGGGCGCCAAGGCGGGATTGCCAGCGGTCGAGGTTTTGCGTTCCTGCTCGAGCAACGTTTCGAACGAGGAGCGCCAGCCGGCGCTCAAGGCCGGGATGTGCAGCGCCCGTTCGAGCCCGTTTCTGTCGCGTCCGGGCAAATAGAGCAACGCGTCGGTCTCGGCGACGGTCATGCGCTCAGGACCGGCCAGGACCTTGATGATCTCGTCGCCGGCTTCGACCTCGCCCTCATCGAGAACGCGAAAATAGAAACCCGGCCGGTGATGCGCGACGACGAGCGCCGGCATTTGCGGCTCATTCATCCGGATGCCGAGTCGATAGCAGGTGACGCGCGGCTGCGTCACTTCGAACAGGGCGCCTCCGATCCGGTAACGGTCTCCGATGCACACTTCCGCGTCGGGCAAGCCATCGACAGTGAAATTCTCGCCGAACTGGCCATAGGCGAAGTCGTTGCGGCGAAGCTCAGCTTGCCAATGGCGGTACGAGTCGATCTGATAAACCATCACGGCGCGATGCTCGCCGCCGTGCCCTTTGAGATCGCCCTGGCCATCCCCGTCGAGGTTGAGCCGCCGCGCCATGCGACCGCCTTGGACCGGCGCCTTCCAGATTCCGGTGTGTACGGTTCTACCCTGCCACGGGATGTCGCGGGGGAGCCCGACATTGACCGAAAGCAAGCGCGCCATCGTTCCTCTTCCTTGCTTAGAGAACTCCCGAGCGCTCGCTCATGGATTCGGGTCCGGCGATACTGTTGGGCCGCCCTTGAGCGAGGCCCGCCGGCGCGCCGCGAAAAGCACCAGGACAAAATAGATGGGCGCGCCGATCCCGGCCATGACCAGGAACCAGCTCGACCGGCCGAAGAGCGCCAGCAGGATCACGAGATAGATGAAATCGCGGCGGGAGGCGGAATCGAGGAGCCGCGTCAGCGGTCGCTCAGGGGCGTCCGACACCGAAGTGAACAAAGTGTCGCCGCCGTCCTTCATGCGCATCAGCCGCCAATAGACAAAGCTGGCGGAGCCTAGCGTGCCAAGGACGGCTCCGGCGCCGAGCCACAAGGGCCAGAGGGCGCCCGCGGAAAGGCTCCAGCCGACGGCCATCGAGCCGAATATGACGGTGTGAACGACATTGTCGCCCCAGAAATCGAGGACGCCGCCCCAGCGCGATTGCTGGAATTTGAGCCTCGCCAGCTCGCCATCGCAACCGTCGAGGATCGAATGGGCGAGAAACAAGAGCGCGCCGATGGTCTGCATCAAGGGGCGCGAGGACAGGAAAAATGGCCCGCCGAAGATCCCGACTGCGATGGAGATCAGGCTCATCTGATTGGGCGTGATCGAGGTCGCCGCCAGCCGGCGCGAGATCGCGAGCGAAATCGGCCGCTCGACGTGGCGCGCCATGAACCCATCGGTGTCCTTGACGAGCGACTTGAGGAGGCGCTGTTCCGCGACGCCGACATCCGCTGGCGTCTCGACGACCATCGGATCGACCGCAGCAAGAATCCGCGCCGGAGGACCGAAGCGCGAAGCAAGGCGCGCCTCGACGTCAGCCCAGCCTCGCGCGCCGCCATCGTGGTCCAGTGCGTCAGCCGCGCCGGAAGCCGAAGCGGCCGGAAGCATGGCGATCCGGTTCGGGATTATCCCCCAGCCGGCCGGCTCGATCCGCGCCGACGCGAGCCGTTCAAGCCAATCGGCTTTCGCGAGGATTGCGGCGGGCGCGATGACCAGAGACGCGGGAGGAGCGGAGGCAAGCGTCACGGCAAGGCTGCGCCAATCCGCGATCGTCGCCATCCCGGGCGTGTTGCGACTCCCGCCTCCAACGAGGAAGACCCGACGATAGCCGGCGCGGTGCGCCGCGAGCGTCGCCCGCTCAACAAGGCTAAGCCCGAGAATGATCGGGTCGCCATCCGGCCCCCGCGCGATGTCCGCCGCCATCGGCGAAACCGGGGCAAAGGCAAGGAGAACCAGGACCGGCGCGTCAGACATGGGGGTTCGGGCATCCGAAAATGGCGACGCCCCGGTCACTCCACCTTGGCGACGATTGCTGATAGACGATTCCGCCCGGCGATCGTAGTCCTGCGCAGTCCTGGCGCGAACGGCGCCCGGACAGGGAGCCATATCATTTCAACATCGCTCATCGTCGCCGCTTGTCTAGGCTTTCTGCTTATCGTCTTTCTTATCGTCCACAGCGGCGCCGCCGACGTGGCTTCCGCAATGCTGGCGCTGGGCTGGTGGCTCATCCCGATTACATTGTTCCATATCATTCCACTGTTTTTTGACGCCGTTTCCTGGCGAGAGCTGTTTCCGGCTGCAAACCGGCCGGGACAGTCGAGCTTTCTGTGGATGCGCTGGATCCGCGAATTGGTGAGCACGCTCCTGCCCGTCGCCGGCGTGGGCGGCGACGTCGTCGGCGCAAGGCTCGCGCATCAGCGCGGGATTTCGGGGGTGCAGGCCACCGCCAGCATGGTGGTCGACATCACGGTCGGCGCGGCGACCCAGATGGTCTTTGTCCTCGCCGGAGTGACGTTGCTCGCGACCCTCGGCGCCCATGCTTCGGCGGCGACGGCCTGGGCGCTCATGGCGAGCATCGCGGCCTTCGCGGTGGCGATCGCCATTTTCATCCGGATCCAGCACAACAGCATGTTTGGCGTGCTGGTCGGATGGGCTCACCGGCTGGCGCCGAAAAGCTGGATGTCCGGCTTCTCCGGACGCGCCGAGGCTATCGACGAGGCTGTCGTCACGACCTATCGCCGGCGCGCCGCCTTGTCATTGTCCAGCCTGGTGCGGCTCGTCGGATGGGTGACGTGCGTCGGCGAGATCTGGCTCACGATGTGGGCCCTCGGCAAACCCTTGACCCTGACGGATTCGTTCATCCTGGAAAGCCTGAGCGCCGGCGTGCGCGGGGCGGCGTTCATGGTGCCCGGCGCTTTAGGCGCGCAAGAGGGCGGCCTGGTCGTGTTTGGGGCGCTGCTCGGAATCCCCGCGGACCTGGCGCTGGCAATTTCTCTCGCGAAACGGGTCCGCGAACTCGCGCTCGGTCTGCCGGGTCTCGCCGTTTGGCAATGGCTGGAAGGACGCCGCCTGCTCGCCCGCAGGACGGATAAGGCGAGCTCGACCTCATAATGCCCCTCTACTGAGGCGGCGGAATTTCGTAACCCGCCGATCCTCCGCCCCGCGGCGCCGTTGTCGACTGCCCCACGACCGGGCCCGCCGTCGCCGGCGATTCAACCTCCGGGGGCAGGCCGACCGCCTCGCGCAACTGGTTCCGGCGCGTCTGATAGTAGCTCGACCGCAGGAAGGTGTAGAAGTCAACGGAGGAGCTTTCGGCCTGTTTCCATTGGGCAAGATGGGCGACGGCGGACAGGCCGCCCGACCCGATGGACCACGGCCATCCAATGATCACTCCGCCCAAAACCCAGCCGACAGGATCGGCGATCGTGTCCACCGCTCCACCGACAGCACCGCGTTGCGTCCCGGGACCGAAATACGGGGTCACAACATAGGAGCCTGAGGGGACGCCCCAGACGAACATGGTCTGGCCGAAATCGCCCGTCTGCTGCGGCAATCCGCCTTGTGCGGCGACATCGAACAAGCCGCCAAGGCCGAAGGTGGTGTTGAAGATGATGCGGCCGATCGTAATGCCGGCGGCGTTTACGCGCCCCTGGAGGATGTTATTGGCAAGGATGCGCGGCTCTTTCAGGTTCGCATCCAAATCCTCGAATTGGTTCCGAATCATCCCCGGCACCGACTTCACGATCGTCGCCGGGGGATCGAGCACGACCTGATTCAAGTGAAGGACGCCGCGATTGAATTGCTCGTTGGGATCGTAGATCGGCAACGACACGTCGTGCGGCGTGCCCGCGCAGGCGCTGACAAGCCCCGCCAGACCTACCGCCCCCAACCATCCGATCCAGCGTTCAACGCCCCGCATGCGTTGACAATTCCTTTTGAAATTCCCGCGACACGACGATGATCCGCGCAGGTCCCCGCACGAAACCCGCCTGGACCATCCATCCGGTTCTGAGAGAATCCGACCCAGCCCCAACTCAAGCTAGCAGAGCGGCCCGTCGGCGACTATCACCCTTTTGCCACACTGCCGCCTTTTGTGCGAACGCTTGGTAATTACTCGTCGTAATGGGATTTGCTCTGCGTCGCCAACAAGGCCGGCTGGAACAGCACGGCGGCGGAGAGGGTCGTGACCAGCGCCAAGGCCATCAGCTTGCCCATGCTCGATGTGCCCGGGTGGTGCGAAAACCACAGGCTGCCGAAGGCGGTGGCGGTCGTGCAGGCGCTGAAGAAGACGGCGCGCGTCAGGCTCGACTGCAAGAAATTATGCTCTCCGGCGCGCCACGCCATGACATAGTAGATTTTGAACGCGACGCCGACGCCGAGCAACAGCGGAAGCGCGATAATGTTGGCGAAATTGAGCTTGAGCCCGATCGCCACGCAGATTTCGAGCGTGACGACGATGGCGACCAGCAGAGGGATCAGCGTCAGCGCGACGTCCTGCCAGCGCCTCAGCGCGATGAACAGGATCAGCGCGATCGACAGAAGCGACCAGGCGGCGGCTTGAAGAAACGCTTTGACGATTGTCGCCGCCGCCTCGACGATGAACACCGGCGCGCCGCTCGCCTCGGGCGCGACCTTGCGCACGGCGTCGACGAAACGACTGAGGACCGCGTTGTCATTGCCGTCCCCGCTCGGCCTCGCCTCGATCCTGACCTCGCCGTCGGGCGCGACCCAATCGCTTTTGAGCGCGGGCGGAAGCGTGTCGATGGTCACATGCTCGGCCGAGAGGATGTCGCGCACTTGGCGAAGCGTCGTCATGAGCGGCTTGACCAGCACCTGCTCCGCTTCTTCACGGGTCGCAGGCGACGCCTTGGACAAAGCGGTCAGCGCGCTCGCCAGGCGGCGCGCCTGATCGGCCGCCGGGGTGTGGAGATCGCCCACCGTGGTCGTGAGGTCGGCGGCCGTCTTGTCGATGGCCTCCAGAGTTTCCGCCGGGGTCGGCGCGGGTTTGATAGGATTGGGATTGAGCGTGTTGGCGAAAAAGAAGTTGGCGTCGTCGATGATCGCGAGCTTCTCGTCCTGATCCTTGGGCACGAAGCTTTCCAGGGTCCGCACTTTGGCGACCTCCGGCAATTTGCTCAGCTTTTCGGCCAGGGCTGAGGCGCTGGCGAGATTGGGCTCGAGCACTTCGATCGTGTTGGGGCTCGTGTCCGGGTCGCGCATCAGATCGAGGAGGGTCGAGACCGACTCGACATGTTTTGAGCGCAGGTTGAGCGGATTGAAGTCGAAGCTCAGACCCCTGAGAAGCGGCAGGCCAAGGACGACGGCGGCGAGGGTGAGACCCACCACCCAATTGCGCCGGCGATCGAGAAAATGGTCGAGAGGCGCAAGCCAGGCCCAGCCGACCGGCGCCGCCTCGCCGCCGGGCTTGAGCACCGCAAGCAGCGCCGGAAGCAGGGTGACCGTGGTCAAGAACGCGATGATCATGCCGGTTCCGGCGATGAGCCCGAGCTCGGACAGACCCACATAGGCGGTCGGCAGGAACGAGTAGAAAGCGGCTGCGATCGAGGCCGCCGCTAGCAGAAGCGGCCCCGCCACGCGCCGGCCGGTGTGTTCGAGAGCGCCGAGCAGCTCACGGTCCGCAAAGCGCTCGGCGCGGTATCGGACGCTGAACTGAATGCCGAAATCGACGCCGAGGCCGATGAACAGCACCGCGAAGGCGACGGAGATGAGATTGAGCGCGCCGACCATCCATAAGCCCGCCGCGGCGGTGAAGCTCAGGCCGACGGCGAGATTGATCAGGACGGCAAGAATGATCCGCGCCTGCTTGAGCGCCAGCCACAGAATCAGGAGAACGACAAGGATCGTCACCACGCCGTTCAGCGCCGCTCCATCGGCGATGGTGGAGAATTCCTCGTCCGACAGGGCGACCGATCCGGTGAGCCGCACCCTCACGCCATTGTCCGGCGTCAGGCCCAGTTTCGCGATCGTGGCTCGGATCGCCTTGGTCGCCTGGCCCCCGGGCGCGAGATCGCTGTAATTCAGGACGGGCTGAATGTCGACGAATTGCCGAAGGTCCGACGGCTTCGGCGCGCGGCCAGAAATCAGCCGCCGCCAGGAGAAGGTGGGATGCTTGCCCTGCTCGACCTTTTCCAGGGTGTCGGCGATCGCGACCACAGCCGGGCGCATATCTTCAAGCGTCGTTTTTTTGAGGCGAACGCCCTCGAGCGATTGCGAGATGGCGCCGAGGATTCCGCGCAACGTTGGATCGAGAGCGAGCGTTCCGAGGAAAGGCTCCGCTTTGATCAGCTCGTTCATATTGCGTTGCACGTCATCGACGCTGAGGAAGAGGATTCCGTTGCGGGCGAAGAATTCGCCGCCATCAGGCCGGGTGATGGTGCGTATGACGTCTTTCCGATCGATGAGCGCCTTGACCAGCGCGTCCGCCGCCTCCTCGGCCGCTTCCGGGGTCTTGCCGTCGATGACGGCGAGCAACTGGTCGGTCCGCTGCGGAAAGAGACCGTTGAGCTTGATCTCTTGCTGGCGCCAGGGAAGCGAGCTCGACAAAAGCTTGCTCGAGTTGGTGTTGATGGCGATATGGCGAGAGACATAGACGCCGGCGAGAATCGCCGCGATGAGAAAGGCAGGGATGATGATCCACGCATGACGGGTCGACAGGCGCACAATTCGCGCGACCGTGGCGATGACTAGGGCGCTCTCGTTCTTCATGAGACTGGGGTGGAGGGCATGGTTCGCGACGGGTGTCAATCGGGACGACGGGACTTGCGCATCCTTACGACCTGACCATCCCAACGATTTGGCGCAAAAGTGGCAGCGGGTCATTTTGAATTCCCGCTTCTCACCGCATTCTAGCTTTTCCGCTTTGTGGGCTTATGCTCGGCGAATCCCGCCCGCTCCTCGCGCGCCGACACGCTCGCTCAAACGAACTCGAGAAAAACAACGAATGTCGGGTGATGGTCGCGCCAAGATAATTCACAGGGGAACGCCAGCATCGGCCGCCATGCTGGCGAACGTCAAACGAGCGATGGCGATTACCGCCGCGCTTAACCGCTTGACGTTCAACGAGGCGGACGAGATTCGGGCCTTGTTCAGCGAGCTCATCGGCAGAAAAGTAGACAAGAGCTTTTTGCTGATCCCTCCATTTTATACAGCCGGCGGCGACGAAATCCGCCTCGGCCGTAATGTCTTCGTCAATCAGAACTGTACTTTCTACGACCTTGGCGGCCTCGACATCGCAGACGATGTGATGATCGGGCCGAACGTCAGCATCATCACCACAGGCCATCCCCTTGAGCCGTCGCAGCGACGCGCCGCCACGATCGGAAAGCCCATCGTGATTGAGAGAAATGTGTGGATCGCCGCCGGCGCCATCATCGTCGGCGGCGTAACGCTGGGCGAGAATTCGGTCGTCGCGGCAGGTTCGGTCGTCACCAAGAACGTGCCCGCGAATACTTTTGTCGGAGGAAATCCGGCGCGGGCCATTCGCTCGATTGGCGAATGAGGAAGCCTTCGCGACAAGTCAAAATTGGAACGTCAAACTGATCCCCTAACCGCGAAGCTCGGCGCTCGCTTGGCAAGCCTCGAGCGAAACCTTCTCTCAATCGCTATTTCCCGAAGGTTTCGTCGAAGGCGTAGCCGGTTCCGCGGACGGTTCGGATGGGGTCGCGTTCGCGGCCGCGTGACAGGGCCTTGCGCAGGCGCCCGACATGGACGTCGACCGTGCGCTCGTCGATCTCCGCCGCCTGGCCCCACACGCCATCGAGCAATTGCGCGCGCGAGAACACCCGCCCCGGCTTCTCCAGGAGATATTCGAGCAGCCTGAACTCGGTGGGACCTAAATGGATGTCGCGCGCGCCGCGCCTCACCCGCCGCGTCTCCCGGTCGAGATCGAGATCGCCGGCATAGAGACGCTCGGCGATCCGCTCGGGCCGGCTGCGCCTTAAAAGCGCGCGCACCCGCGCCATGAGCTCGGGCACCGAAAAGGGTTTTACGACATAATCGTCGGCGCCGACGGAGAGACCGCGGACACGTTCAGCCTCTTCCCCTCGCGCGGTGACCATGATCACCGGAAGGGTGCGGGTCGATTCGCGCGCCCGCAAGCGTCGGCAGATCTCGAGACCCGAGACGCCCGGCAGCATCCAATCGAGGATCACCAGGTCGGGCGCATTTTCCGCGAGCCTGAGCTCCGCTTCGTCGCCGCGCTCGACGTTCTCGACCACATAGCCTTCCGCCTCGAGGTTGTAGCCTAAGAGCAAAGACAGATCCGATTCGTCCTCGACGATCAGGATTCGCGGCGCCGACGGAAGCCCGGCACGCGCGATGTCCTTGCGCGCCTGGTTCATCGGCGCGCCCCGTTCGTCTCAGCCGCGATCTCCGCGTCCGGGCCGCCGCGCGGCCGATCGGTCGGCAGCGTCGAACCCGTCACCAGATAGACCACGGTCTCGGCGATGTTGGTCGCGTGGTCGCCGATCCGCTCGATGTTCTTCGAGCAAAACAGAAGATGAGCGCAGAACGTGATGTTGCGCGGATCCTCCATCATATGCGTGAGCAGGTCGCGGAACACCGAATCCTCGAGCGCGTCGAGCTCGGCGTCGCGCTCCCACACGTCGCGCGCACGCTCGACGTCGCGCTGGGCGTAGGCGTCGAGCACGTCCTTCATCAGTTCGGTGGCGAATTCGTTCATGTGCCTGATGCCGACAATCGCGTGGGGCGCCCGGCCTTCGACGCCGATCTTGACCGAGCGGCGCGCGATGTTCTTGGCGAGATCCCCCACCCGCTCGAGATCGCCCGCGACCCGAATGGCGCCGATGATCTCGCGCAAGTCGATCGCCACCGGCTGCCTTCGCGCGATCGTCAGCGTCGCCTGCTCCTCGATCTCGCGCTGAAGCGTGTCGAGCCTGGGATCGGTCTCCACCACCTGATGCGCAAGCGCCGCGTCGCCTGAAGAAAGCGCGTCCACCGCATCGATCACCATTTTCTCGGCCAAGCCGCCCATCTCGGCGATCCGCCGCTCGAGCAGGTCGAGATCCTTGTCGTAAGCTCTGACAGTGTGCTGATCCGCCACGGCCCAATCCTCCCGTCAGCCGAAGCGGCCAGTCACGTAATCCTGCGTGCGCTTGTCGCGCGGCGCGGTGAACACCGTGTTCGTCTCATCGAACTCGACCATCTCGCCCAAATACATGAAGGCGGTGAATTGCGACACGCGCGCCGCCTGCTGCATGTTGTGGGTGACGATCGCGATCGTGTAGTCGCCCGACAATTCGTCGATCAGTTCCTCGATCTTGGCGGTCGAGATCGGATCGAGCGCCGACGCCGGCTCGTCGAACAGGATCACTTCCGGGCTGATCGCCACCGTGCGCGCGATGCACAAGCGCTGCTGCTGGCCGCCCGACAGGCTAAGCCCGCTGGCGTTCAGCTTGTTCTTGACCTCGCCCCACAAGGCCGCGCGGCTCAAAGCCGATTCGACCCTGGCGTCCATCTCCGACTTCGGCAGCTTTTCATAGAGACGGATGCCAAAGGCGATGTTGTCATAGATCGTCATCGGAAACGGCGTCGGCTTCTGGAACACCATGCCGACGCGCGAACGCAAGAGATTGAGGTCGAGGCTGGGCGAGAGGATGTTCTCCCCATCGAGCAGGACCTCGCCCTCGGCGCGCTGGCCGGGATAAAGGTCATACATGCGGTTCAAAACGCGCAGAAGCGTCGACTTGCCGCAGCCCGAAGGGCCGATGAACGCCGTCACCTGACCCTTGAACAGATTGAGCGACACGTCCTTGAGCGCCCGCGTCTGCCCGTAATAGAAATTGAGCTTGCGCACCTGAACCTTTTCCGTTTCCCCAACCGGCGCCCTGGGCGGCCCCTGGGCCTCAACGTCGCTCATCGCTCTTAGCCCTCACTATGCCTACTTCCGCCTGGCCGTCGCCGAAAGAACCCGAGCCAAGGCATTGCGCCGGCTCAAATCACCGGCGCCGGAGGATTATAGCCCGCGCTCTCGCGAATCAGAAAAAGCACCTCGCAGCTTTTCTAGGGCTGCCGCTTGAGGCTGTTGCGACAGAGAGACGACAGTTTTGCGACGCCTCGATTGAGCAAGCGTCAACCGATCGGCGCGGTCTCGAGCGACGAGATGCTTTTGACGCTTTTTCACATGAGCCGCGCGCATTGCGAGTCGCCCGACAAATAGGCGCCGTGCCGAATCTTTCGCACTTCAAGTATCGCGCGCCTCTGCTGAGGGCTTCGGGACGGTCACGACGGAGCCGTGCGCAAGCTCAACGGCGTGGGTCGGCATGGCACGCATCCTGCTTCGAAGCCGTCCAAGCCTATCGATCGTGCGCATGCGGCCCGCCGGAGGACGCGCCGCCTCTCCAAGGGAAGCCAACGGCCTTGATGTTCATCGGACGACGGATCGTTGGGACGTTGCCCAGCCTGCTCGGCGTCGTTGTCGTCACGTTTCTGTTGTCGCATGCGCTGCCTGGCGATCCTGCGGCCTATTTCGCCGGGCCCGCCGCGAATGCGGCTTCGATCGCCAGCGTCCGCGCCTCACTTGGACTGGACCAGCCGCTGCCTGAACAGTTCCTGCGCTATTTCATCGATCTTCTGCACGGAAATCTCGGCAACTCGCTAACGACCGGACAGCCAGTGCTGGTCGACCTCGCACAACGGCTTCCCGCTTCCCTCGAACTCTCCGCCTTCGCGATCATCTTTGCTGTGGGGGTCGCCGTTCCCCTTGGCGTGTGGTCGGCGATGAAGGTCAACGGACCCATCGACCACGCGAGCCGCGTCATCGTGACGGTGTCGGCCGCTTTCCCTACCTTCTTTGTCGGGCTGTTGCTCGTCTATGTCTTCTACTATCTCCTCGGCTGGGCGCCGGAGCCTGTTGGGCGACTCAACGAAGTCAATTTTTCGCCCCCGCCAACGGTCACCGGCGCGTATACGGTTGACGCGCTGCTGGCGCGCGACTGGGGTGTTTTTCGCGCTGCGCTGGCGCAGCTTACGCTGCCTGCGGTATCGCTAGGGTTGTTCGCCCTGGCGCCGCTCGCGCGCATCACGCGCGCGGCGATGCTCGAAGCGCTGGGCAGCGATTTTGTCCGCACAGCGCGGGCGAGCGGTCTGCCGACGACGAAGATCGTGTTCACCTACGCCTTTCGGAACGCGCTCCTGCCCATCACCAGCGTGCTGGGAATGGTCTTCTCCTTCCTGATGGGATCCAACGTGCTGATCGAGCAAGTGTTCGGCTGGCAGGGTGTCGGCGCCTATGCCGTATCGGCCGTGCTCGCCTCCGACTACGCCGCCGTACAGGGCTTCGTCCTCATGATGGCGATCCTGTACGTGCTCCTGAATCTCGCGGTCGACATCGCGGCGACCATGATCGATCCGCGCGTGCGCTTCGAGTTGTGAGAGGCGCATGAGCTTCGCCACTCTCGCTAGCAACACGCGCTACGCGTTCGGCGAGAACCGCCTGACGCTCATTGCCGTCGTAATGCTCGCGGTGATGGCGGTCTGCGCCGTGCTGGGCCCGGTTCTCGCGCCTTACGATCCGCTGATGACCGACGCGGCCGTCAAATTGACGCCTCCAAGCACGGCCCACTGGTTTGGCACGGACGCGCTTGGGCGCGACATCCTGAGCCGCGTGATCGTAGCCGCGAGGCTGGACCTTGGCATGGCGATTTCGGCGGTAGCGCTTTCCTTCGTGGTCGGCCTCGCGCTTGGCGCCGCGGCCGGATATTTCGGCGGCTGGACCGACGTGGTCGTTGGCCGCGTGATGGACACGATCATGGCCTTCCCGCTGTTCGTCCTAGCGATGGGCATCGTCGCCGCGCTCGGCAACAGCGTTCTCAACATCATCATCGCGACGATGATCATCAACCTCCCGTTCTATTGCCGCTTCGCGCGTGCGGAAGTGAATATGCGCCGCGAACTCGGTTACGTCGAAGCGGCGCGAATGGGCGGAAACACATCGCTGCAGGCGCTCGTCAACCACATCATTCCCAACATCCTGCCCCCGATGATGGTGCAGGCGTCGCTGAATATGGGATGG
The DNA here is from genome assembly GCA_963696665.1 of uncultured Alphaproteobacteria bacterium. GTDB lineage: Bacteria > Pseudomonadota > Alphaproteobacteria > Rhizobiales > Beijerinckiaceae > Roseiarcus. The sequence goes on along the minus strand of CAVOLE010000004.1, from coordinate 431,320 downwards.
GCGATCCTCAATGCTGCCGGCCTTTCCTTCATAGGGCTCGGGGTGCGCCCTCCGACGCCCGAATGGGGCATCATGGTTTCGGAAGGCGCGAGCTACATCATCTCCGGCGAGTGGTGGGCTTTCATGTTTCCCGGAGCAGCCTTGGTCGCCGCGGTCTTCTCGTTCAATATGCTCGGTGACGGCCTGCGCGACCTGCTCGATCCCAGGAAGCGCGTATGACGGCTCAGCTCGTCGTCGACAGCCTCTCGTTGAACTTCCGTACTCGCCACGGGACGGTGCAAGCGCTCGACGACGTGTCGCTCACGCTTGGCAAGGGCGAAATCCTCGGCGTCGTAGGAGAGAGCGGGTCCGGCAAGTCCGTCACCGCATATGCCGTCATGGGCCTGCTTGACGACGCCGCCGACATCACCAGTGGCCACATAAATATGGGCGGCGCTGAAATTCTGACCGCTACGCCGGCTGCTTTGAACGCGCTTCGCGGCCGCGAGATGGCGATGATCTTTCAGAGCCCGCGCACCGCCCTCAACCCGATCCGCAGGGTCGGTCACCAGATCGAGGACGTCCTGCGCGAGCACGCAAACATCCCTACCCGCGAGCTCAGGCGGGAGGCGATCGCCGCGCTCGCCCGCGTGCGTATTCCCGATCCGGAACGTCGCGCCCAAGCCTATCCTTTCGAACTGTCCGGCGGCATGTGCCAGCGCGTGATGATCGCGATGGCGCTTGCCTGCTCGCCTGCCGTGCTGATCGCTGATGAACCGACGACCGGTCTCGATGTCACGACGCAGGCAGTGATCATGGATCTCATCCGCGACATGAGCCGAGGCGGCGCCATGTCGACGCTTCTGATAACTCACGACCTCGGTCTCGCCGGGGAATATTGCGACCGGATCGCGGTGATGCACGCCGGCCATGTCGTCGAGGCTGGGCCGACCGAGGCGATTCTGACCCACAGCGCACACCCCTACACGCGCCAGCTTCTCGCCGCGACGCCGACGCCCGAAACGCGCATGGACGACCTGATCGCCATTCCAGGCTCGCTTCCCGATTTGCGCCGCCCGCTCCCGGTTTGTCGCTTCAGCGCGCGATGCGAGCGCCGCCAGCCAATTTGCGACGAGCCCCCCTGCCATGGCGGCAATACGGCCCGGACCACATCGTGCGCTGCAGGTTTCCGCTATGACGGCGACGGCGACGCTGCTCGAGGCGACGAAGCTCGCGAAGTTCTATCCGGTGAAGGGAGGCGCGCCGGGCGCGCGCCTTCATGCCGTCGACGAGGTGGACCTCGTCATCGGAGCCGGTGAGAGCGTTGGCCTCGTGGGCGAGTTGGGTTGCGGCAAATCCACGATGGTGCGCTTGCTTGCTCGACTCGTGGATCCGACCAGCGGAACGATCGCACTCTCCGGACGCGACATCACCGCCGTATCGCAGGCGCGCTTTGTCCGCAGCCCCGACCGCGCCCGCATCCAGGTTGTGTTCCAGGATCCGACCGAGAGCCTCAATCCGTCCTTCCACGTATTTCGCGCGATTGCCGATCCGCTGCAGCGCCTCCAAGGGCTCCGCAACGCGACGGACATCGATGCGCGCGTTCGGCGCGCGGCTGAGCTTGTCGGCCTGCCTGCGGAGCTTCTGCGTCGCTACCCCCATCAGCTTTCCGGCGGCCAGCGGGCGCGTGTCGGCATCGCGCGTGCGATCGCCGTCGAGCCCTCGCTGCTCATTCTCGATGAACCCACCTCCGCGCTCGACGTTTCCGTCCAGGCCGTCGTGCTGAAATTGCTCGCCGAACTCCGCGAGCGGCTGGGGATGAGTTACCTGTTCGTGTCGCACGACCTTAACGTCGTGCGACTGCTCTGTTCGCGCGTCGCGGTCATGTATCTGGGAAAGATTGTCGAGGTCGGCCCGACCGAGGCGCTGTTCACAGATCCGCGTCATCCCTACACGGCCGCGCTCGTCGGCTCAATTCCTGACCCCGCTCGTCGAGGGCTGCCGCGGCCTCGCCTCGACGGCAGTCCGACGAGCCCAATCGATCCCGATCCACGCACCTGCCGCTTCTACAGCCGCTGCGCAAAGAGCGCCGATATCTGCAATCGCGTCATGCCGCTGCTGCGAGGGGTGGGCCGTGATCACGCCGCCGCCTGTCATTTTTCCTGAGGGATCCGTCTTGAATACTGACAATGAAATCTGTCGCTCGGATGCAGTCACGATCGCGTCGTCGGTCAGGTCCAAGAAACTATCGGCGACGGAGGTGGCAAAGGCGGCGCTTCGGCGCATGGAGGCGCTCGAACCCCATATTCATGCATTCTGTACGCCGACGCCGGAAGTGGCGCTCGCCGCAGCCGGCGTTGTCGACGCCAAGATCGCCGCCGGCGAGGACCCCGGACCGCTCGCAGGCGTGCCGATCGGCATCAAGGACCTTGTCGCCACCAAAGACATTCTGACGGTGATGGGTTCGCCCTGGTACCGCGACTTCGTGCCGGACGAGGACGATATATGCGTCGAACGGCTCAAGGCGGCGGGCGCCGTCATCCTTGGCAAGACCAATGTTCCCGAGTTCGGCTACAGCGGCGTCGGGCACAATCCAGTCTTTCCCGCGACCCGCAATCCCTGGAATCTCGCCATGACCTCCGGCGGCTCGAGCGCGGGTTCGGGCGCATCCGTTGCTGCAGGGGTCTCCCCCTTCGCCATCGGTTCGGATGGCGGCGGCTCGATCCGCATCCCCTCGGCTCATTGCGGGCTCTTCGGCATGAAGGCCTCGATGGGCCGCGTGCCCCTATATCCGGGTTGCCGCGACGAGCGCTACCCAGGCGTGTCGAGCTGGGAGTCGATTGAACACGTCGGTCCGATGAGCCGCACGGTCGCCGATGCGGCCCTCATGTTGAGTGTCATCACCGGTCCCGATCCGCGAGATCGCTATTCGATCCCCGGTGGCGACGTCGACTATCTCAAGGCGCCGGCGGAAGGGATCAAGGGACTGCGCATCGCCTACAGCGAGGACTGGGGTTACGCCCCGGTCAATTCCGAGGTGCGCCGCGTCGTATCCGAGGCGGTGCGGGTGTTCGAGACGGATCTCGGCTGCACGGTCGAACGCGCCAGTCCCGGATGGGAAGATCCATTTCCGCAGTTCTGGACGCTGGTCGCCGGCGACAGCGACCTCGTGGGCATGCGCCGTATGATGAAAGGCCGCGAGAAGGAGATGTCCCCGCATCTTGTCGGCCTCCTGAACTACCCGTGGACGGCTGAAGACTTGACCAGCGCGAAAATGATGCGCCAGCGCGTCTGCAATCACATGTGGCGGTTCATGCAGAACTATGACCTCTTGCTGACTCCGACACTCGCTGCTCCTCCGTTCCCGCTCTACATGCAAGGCCCCGAAGTCATCGAAGGGAAGATGGTCAGCTCGGGCGCATGGCTCTGCTTCACCTTCATCTGCAACCTCACCGGACAGCCAGCGGCAAGCATTCCCGCGGGCTTCACTTCGCATGGTCTGCCGGTCGGATTGCATATCATCGGCAGGCATCTTGCCGACCAGACCGTCCTTGCCGCCTCGGGCGCTTTCGAGAAGGCCCGCCCATGGGCTCACGTCTGGCCGAAGCTGGTGACTGATCTAGGCCTTTGACTGACCTTTCCCCTTCACCGACAAGGAGTGTTTTCATGGAGTTGACTCGACGAACCTTCACCGCCGGGCTGTTGGCCACTTCCGCTGCCGATCCCGGCGGACCTGGCGTTTGGGGCCGAACGTCCAAAGGACACATTGGTCATCGTGTCCGAGATGGGGCCCAATGGCCTCGACACGATGGTGCCCACCGCCAACGATCATAGCCGCATGGTCAACTGGCAGGCCTACGACCGGCTCGTCTCGCATGGCGAGAAGAAGCTGCCGGACGGCACAATTTCTTATGACGCGAAGGTCATGACGCCGGAACTGGCGGAGAGCTGGGAAGTCAGCGACGCCGGCAAGACCTATGTCTTCCATCTGCGCAAGGACGCGACCTTCCACGACGGCGCGCCGGTGACCGCCAAGGACGTCAAATGGTCTTTCGACCGGGCGGTCGCCGCTGGCGGATTCGCCACAGTCCAGATGGGCGCCGGCTCGATGGTGAAGCCAGAGCAGTTCTCGGTCATCGACGATCACACGTTCAAGGCGACCTTCGACCAGTACAACAAGCTGACCATGCCGGACCTCGCGGTCCCTATCCCCACGATCGTCAACTCGGAGCTGGCCAAAAAGCACGCCACCGACAAGGACCCGTGGGCCTTCGACTGGGTCTCGCACAATGACTGCGGCGGCGGCGCTTTCAAGGTCGAAAGCTGGACCCCCGGGCAGCAGACCATTTTCACCCGCTTCGACGACTGGAAGTCAGGACCGGTCCCGAAGCTGAAGCGCGTCATCTACAAACAGATCCCGTCCGCCGGGACGCGGCGCGCGCTCCTGGAAAAAGGCGACATCGACATGTCGGTCGGCCTTCCGCCCAAGGACTATGCGGAGCTTGCGAAAGAGGGCAAGGTCCAGGTCATCGGCGTGCCGATCCAGAACGACCTCGTCTTCATCGACATGAACGTCAAGATCGCCCCCTTCGACAATCCGAAGGTGCGTCAGGCGATCTCCTATGCAATTCCCTACAAGGAGATCATCGAGTCCGCGCTTTACAATCGCGCCAAGCCCATGTTCGGCGGCGATCCCTCGAAGCCATATCCGGAGGGCGTCTGGCCAGTGCCGCTCCGCCACGGCCAGGATATCGAGAAGGCCAAGCAGATCTTGACCGAGGCCGGGTTCCCGAACGGATTTAAGACGACGCTGTCGTATGACCTCAGCGAGGCGACTGTTCGCGAGCCGACCGCCATTCTGATTCAAGAGTCCCTGAAGAAGATCGGCGTTGACATCGAGCTTGAGAAGGTGCCGGGGTCGAACTGGTTTGCGCAGATGGCGAGCAAGACGATGCCCATGGTCATCGCCGAGTTCTACGGTTGGCTCGACTATCCGGATTATTTCTTCTACTGGTCCTATGAGGGGAGCAACAATTCGCTGTTCAACACATGCAATTATGTCAATCCGGCCCTCGATAAGATCATCGACACCGCGCGCTTCACCCGCGACCCGGCAGTTTATAAAGAAAGCCTAAGCAAGATGGTCGACATCGTGATGACCGATCTTCCGCGCATCCCGCTCTATACGCGCTTCGCGGACTACGCGATGCAAAAGGATGTGCACGGTTTCGAATATTGGTTCCACACCCATCCGGACTTCCGCAAGCTGTACAAAGCCTGACGCTGAAGAAGCGCGCGCTGAGGCGCCCCCTTCCCTCTTTGCTTCAACGGCGACTGACATGACCGATCCTCTCGGCGCCTTCGTGCCCGGCGTCGATGTTCGCCTCCCCGGGCGAGCGGGCGGCCCCTTGCACGGCCTTACCTTCGCCGCCAAGGACCTTTTCGACATCGAGGGCTTCGTCACCGGCTGCGGTAATCCGGACTGGGCGGCGACCCATACGGCCGCCGAACGCTCAGCCGCCGCCGTCGAGGCCCTGTTGAACGCCGGCGCTTCGCTCGTCGGCAAGACGATCACTGACGAAATTTCGCTCGGGCTCCTCGGGGTCAACCGGTTCTACGGCACGCCTCTCAACCCGCGGGCGCCGGACCGCGTCCCCGGCGGCTCGTCGAGCGGATCTGCCTCTGCTGTGGCCGGGCGCGCTTGCGACATCGCGCTGGGAACGGACTCAGGGGGTTCGGTGCGTGTGCCCGCGAGCTTCTGTGGTCTGTTGGGGCTTCGTCCCACTCTGGGCCGGATCGATGCGCGGGGCATGATGGTCCAGTCCCCGACATTCGACACCGTGGGTTACTTCACCCGCGATGCAGAGACCTTCGCCAAGGTCGGCGCCGTTCTCCTGGGCGAACCCATCGTCCCCGAATTACCTGTGGAGATCATCGTCGCGACCGATGCATTTGCGCTTGCGGATGAGGTCGTGCGAGACGCGCTGGCCCCCGTTGTCGATCGGTGTCGACAGGTTGCGCATGTGACGCAAGCATCCCTTGCGACGGGCGACCTCCTTGACTGGGCGCGTTGGCAACGCGTCCTGCAGAGGCATGAGTTCCGCGCGACGTTTCGAGAGTGGGTTGACCGGGTGAACCCCCGGTTCTCGGCCGAAGTCGCCGGCGCTTTCGCCGATGATGGGCAGACATCCGCCGACACGATCAACCTCGCCAATTGCTTCCGCGCGGAAGCGAAGGCGCGCCTCGAGACGCTTCTGGACCGGCAAAGGATGCTCTGCATACCGACGTCGCCGATCCTGCCCATCGCGCGTGACGCCCGTCTGTCCGCGATGCGTGACGCGGTGCATAAGATCGTCGATCTGACTGGGATCGCGGGGCTAACGAGTCTACCCCAGGTCAACATCCCGGCCGGAAGCGCCTCGGGAATTCCGGTCGGTCTTTCGCTGATCGGATGGCGCGGTGGGGACGCAGCCCTCGTAGGCGCCGCATGCGCTCTCGCGGGAGAAGGCTTGGCGTCGCACGGCCGCAAGATCTGATCGGTTGACGTAAGCGCACGATCCTCGATCCGCGCTTGGCGACCGGCGAACCTCTCGTCCGAAAAAACGGCTCGTGAGAGAATGCCAATCTCGAGCCGTCGCTTAATAAACAGTCACGTTGAATAGGGTTTAATCGCGGCGTGAGTAACAGCTAAACAAATGATTTATAAACGGGATTCCTTGTCTTTCCATTACAATAATCAGTGCGGTTGACGACAATCGCACTGACCGAAATCGCTCCTATGTTTTGGCGCTTGAATCTAACGTCCCCGAGATTAACCTGCGGAGCAGTGCATGAAGTCGGCTCAAATTCGTCGCGCCGTTCTTGGCAAGGCGTGGTTCGGAATTGGCGCAGCAGCGCAGATCGTTGTCGTGGCCGTGGGCGTTTCGATGATCCTTTCGCCCGCGCCGGCGACGGCGAAGACGCCGGAAGCCTGCGCCGCGCTTCAGGCGAAGTACCCTTCCCTCAAGGGCAAGACCCTCGTCAACGGCGTCAATCCGCATACCCCTGGCTATGAAGCGCTCGATCCCAACGATCCGAGCAAATATGTCGGCTTCGACATCGATCTCGGCGAAGCGATCGGCGATTGCCTCGGATTCAAAGTCACCTACAAGCCTGTGACCTTCGCGGCTCTTCTCACCACGCTCGAGGCGGGACAGGCCGATATCGTCATCTCCGACATCTATGCCACGAAGCAACGCGCCAAGGCGGCCGATTTCATCACCTACCTCAAGGTCTATGACGGAGTGCTGGTGGCCAAGGGCAATCCAAAGAAGATCAATGGCATCAATCTGTCGATGTGCGGCGCGACAGCCGCCGAGAACACCGGCTTCGTCGAAGTGCCGCTGGTTCAGGCGCTCGAGGCCCAATGCAAAGCCGCAAGCAAGCCGGCTCCCGAGATTCAGCTTTACGACAACAACGCGAACTGCATTCAGGCGATCCTCTCGGGGCGCGCCGACACCTATGTCAATGACGTGAACACGGTCGACGGCGCGGTCAAGGCCTATCCGGACAAGCTTGAGAAGGCGACCGCAGTGACGCTTCCCTATTCGGTCGGCATCGCCGTGCCGCGCAACAAGACCGAGTTCCGGGACGCGGTCTTCGCCGCTCTCACCGAGATCCAGAAATCCGGACTTCAGGCCGAGCTCATGAAGAAGTGGAGTTTGCCCGAGGACCAGATGGAAGCTCCGAAGCTCGTCGTCGCAGACTGAGTTTCAGGACGGCCGGCTCGCCGATAGGGCAGGCCGTCCAAATGTGCGGCAGCTGCGAAAGCTTTGATGGAACTTTTCTTCCATTATCTCAGCCAGCCCTATCTGCTCACCGGTATCGTCTATACGCTGCTCATCACGGCTCTCGGTCTCGGTGGCGGCCTCGTAATGGGCGTCGTGCTCGCGGCCATGCAGCTCAGCCGTTTTCCCGTCATGGCGGTCATCACGCGCGCCTATGCGATCATATTTCGCGGCACGCCGCTGATCTTGCAGATGATCTTTTGCTACAACGCGCTGCCGATGATCGGCATAAAGCTGACCGCGATCGAGGCGGCGGGCTTGGCGCTGGCTTTGAACGAAGCGCCGTTCATCGCCGAGATCATTCGCGGCAATATCATTGCCGTCGACCGCGGCCAGATCCTCGCCGGTCAGGCGCTCGGCATGACGCCGGTCGTCGTGATGCTGCGCGTTGTGGCGCCGCAGGCGATTCGCTCGATGGTTCCCGCGCTCGGCAACGAGGCGGTGAGCGCGCTCAAGAATTCGTCGCTCGCCTCTGTCGTTTCCGTGCAGGAATTGACGTTGCGCAGCACGCAGCTCGCCTCGGCGAATTTCGACTTCTTCTCCATCTTCTTCGCCTCGGGACTCATGTATCTTGTGCTCACCGGCGCAATCGCGGTCATCCAGGTCGTTGTCGAGATCTTGCTCGACCTCGACCTGCCCACTCCGCAGGCGCGTCTCGCGCGTCTTCTGCCCTGGCGGCGGCTGCCGATCGAGACAGCGAGCCCAAAGGCGGCTCCGCCGGCTGCTCCGCCTCCGCCGGCGCCCGCCTCGCCACGGCCGTCCGTGAGACCGGCTCCGTCGATCAACCGCGACAAGCGCATGGCCGCGCTCAAGGGCAGCCGGCCTGCGCTCGAAATCGAGACGCTGCACAAATCCTACGACGGCAAGGTGGTTCTTCAGTCGATCGATCTCGTCGTCCGCATCGGCGAGGTCGTCGCGCTTCTGGGGCCGAGCGGCTCAGGCAAGAGCACCCTCCTGCGTTGCATCAACCATCTCGAATCCTGGGACAGCGGCAGCATCAAGGTAACAGGCCGGGAGATCGGTTTCGGCGCTCACAACAGACCGCTCTCCCCGCGCGCCCTCGCCAACGAGCGGGCGGCGGTCGGCGTCGGCATGGTGTTCCAGAGCTTCAACCTGTTCGGCCATCTGACGGCCAGGGAGAACATCGCCGGGCCGCTTCGCTGGGTGCAGGGCCTGTCGCGCACCGAGGCGGAGCTCCGGGCGTCGGAATTGCTCGCCCGCGTCGGACTTTCGGATCGCGCTGACGCGCTGCCGCGCCACCTGTCAGGCGGCCAGCAGCAACGCGTGGCGATCGCTCGCGCGCTCGCGCCCAATCCCGCAATTCTGCTTCTCGACGAGCCGACCTCCGCGCTCGACCCCGAGCTTGTCAGCGAGGTGCTCGAGGTCATCCGCCAGCTCGCGGTGGAGGATGGCCTGACCATGATGATTTCAACCCATCAGATCAGCTTCGCAAGAGAAGTCGCGGACCGCGCGGTCTTTCTCGCCGAGGGATCGATTGTCGAGGAAGGCCCGGCAGACGTCGTGTTATCTCGGCCGAAAAACGCCCGCACCGCGCAATTCTTGCAAATCATGACTGACGAGGCCGCCGCTCACGTTTAACTCGAGGGCCGAAACCGAATCGGCGCGAATTTGCGGCCATGCAGGCCGGAAACAATCGGAGACGAATATGAATCACTACGAGCTCCCGGTTTCGCCCTCGACGGTGCATTGGGGCTATTTCAGCAAGGTGGTTAAGCCGGCGCTGACCGTGAAGTCGGGAGATCGCGCGACGATCGAAACACTGACTCACCACGCCAACGACGATTACGAGCGCATGATCAAGGACGATCCCGCGGCCGAGGCGATCTTCCACTGGACCAGGGACGAAAAGACCATCCGGCGCCGGGCGCCGGGCCGACCGAGGGCAAGCTCAAATTTGGGCCGGGCGAAGGTCTCGGGGTGCATCTCCTGACAGGCCCCGTGGCGATCGAGGGGGCCGAGCCCGGCGATATTCTCGAAGTTCGCGTGCTCGACGTCCGGCCACGGCCGAGCTGCAGCGCCTGCTACGCCGGGCGCTGCTTCGGCTCAAACGCCGCAGCGTCCTGGGGCTTCCACTATCACGACCTGATCGAGGAGCCCCGCCCGCGCGAGGTCATAACGATCTTCGAGCTCGATACGTCCGGCGAGCCCTATGCGAAGGCGGTTTACAATTATGTCTGGACCCCGCAGACCGACCCGGACGGCGTTGTCCATTCGAGGATCGACTATCCGGGCGTCCGGGTCGATCACAGCCTCGTCAAGCGCCGCGAGAACGTGCTGTCCAACGTGCGCGTGCCGGCGCGTCTTCATTTCGGCACCATGGGGCTTGCGCCATCGGAAGCGGACTTCGTCAGCTCGGTTCCCCCATCGTACACTGGCGGCAACATCGACGACTGGCGCATCGGCAAGGGCGCAGCGATGTACTATCCCGTAGCGGTCGAAGGCGCGTTCTTCTCGGTCGGCGACCCCCACGCCGCGCAAGGCGACAGCGAACTCGGCGGCACCGCCATCGAGACCTCGCTGACCGGCGACTTCGAGTTTCATCTGCACAAGAGAGACGCCCTCGCCGGCACGGCGCTTGAAGGGCTCAACCATCCGATGCTCGAGACGGAGGGGCAATGGTCGGTCTACGGCTTCACCTATCCGAATTATCTCGAAAGTCTTGGGCCTGACGCGCAGACCACGATCGCGAAGCATTCGAGCGTCGATTTGGCGATGCGCGACGCCTTCCGCAAGCTTCGCCGCTTTCTGATGACCGCTCATAAGCTCAGCGAGGATGAAGCGATCTCGCTCATGTCGGTCGCCGCCGATTTCGGGGTGACCCAGGTCGTCGACGCCAACTGGGGCGTGCACGGCTCGATCCGCAAGAGCGTGTTCCAGTGCTCCTGAATCCTGGACTGGCGTCCGCCTCTTCGCAGGTGCAATATGACACAGCCGGCGCCCGGGTTGGGCCGCCTGGGGTCACGGGCGAAAGGATGAACGTCAGGCAGTTCGCGAGCGAAGCCTATCCCCGGATCGCGCGCGGCGGCGCGTGGCAGGACCTTCTCGCGCAGCTTCGACTGCGCTCGGCTCCGTTCGACGGCGCGTTCGAGACCTTCGCCACGGCTTCGCTGCGCGGCGATGCGGACAGCATGATGCTGGGACGGCTGACCGCGGGCTCGCAGACGCTCGCTCCGTCGGCGCGACGATCTCGGCTACCGATTGGTCTCTTGCCTCTCGACCAGGACCTGGAGGTCGAGGCGGTCAGCGGCTCTCTTTGGGTCCCTCCGGGGACCCTCATTCTCCTGCCGTGCGATCACGAATGGCGGATCGCGCTCGATCGCGTCGCCCGCATCGTCGCGCTTGCGTTCTCCGACAGCGTTCTGAAGGGCCGCGCCGTCGGGTGGCCGCCGTGCACGGCGCCGCGCCGCCATCAGCCCGAGGGCTTCGCCGGAGTTTTCATCAAATTCGTCGAGACGGCGGCGGCCGAGATGGACGCCCTGCCTGCAACCGAGTGGCAGGCGGTGGAGCAAGGGATCGCCGATCTGTTCCTGACCCTGCTCGCCGGTGAATCCGCCGCAGCGGCCGCCCCGAGCATAGTCGCGCTGTTCAATCGCGTGACGCTTGCGATCGAGCGGCGCCTGCATGATCCGGACCTGACCGCGGGGCGCATAGCTCGGGCTGAAGGAATTTCGGAGCGCTATCTGCAAAAGCTGTTCGAGCAGAACGGCGTCAGCTTCGGCCATTACCTGCGCGACAGGCGCCTGCAGCGAGCGCGCGCCGCTCTGATCGCGCCGGCCGACTCGCGCGCGCCAGTCGCGGACGTCGCCTACCGCTGCGGCTTCGCCGACGCCGCCAATTTCAACCGGCTGTTCAAGGAGCGTTTCGGGGCGCCCCCGGCGCGTTTCGCAGCCAGCACGCGGGCAAGCTGGCCGAGAGCGCAAGCGCCGAGCAACGCGGCTGGCCTCTCAGCGCGCTGGCGAATCCGAAGCACAAGCAGCGCAGCGCCATCAGCGAGACCGCCGTCTTGGACCCGCCCGATCCCCGTGACAGGCAGGATGAAGCGGCCCATCATCGGCTCGCCGTCAGTTCGGCGAATGTCCATTGGGGCTATTTCAGCCGCTCGCTGCGGCCGGTTCTCGAGATCCGTTCCGGGGACAGTGTCGAAATTGAAACGCTGACGCAGCACGCCTCCGACGATCCGGAATTGATGATCCGGGGCGATGCGGCGGCGGAAGACGTTTTCCTCTGGACCAGGGACAGAAAGGCCGTGGATCGGCGCGGCGCCGGTCCGCTCGATGCGTCCATCTTCGGTCGCGGCGCGGGCGAAGGCTTTGGCGTGCATATCTGCACCGGCCCCATTTACGTCAGGGACGCGGAGCCGGGGGACGTCATCGAGGTCAGGATCGACGACATGGCGCCGAGGCCAAGCCGCAGCCCAGGCTACCAAGGGCGCTCTTTCGGCAGCAACGTCGCGGCCTGGTGGGGCTATCACTATGGCGAGCTCATTGAGGAGCCGAGCCACCGGGAGAACGTTACAATCTACGAGATCTTCCGCGACGGCGACGGGGGCCACGCCGAGGCCCTCTACGCCTATCGATGGTCTCCCCAGATCGATCCCTTCGGCGTCGTTCACCGGACCTACGACTATCCCGGCGTCCCCGTCGACAAGAACACAGTCGAGATTCGCCCCCCTTCGCTGAGCGGCGTCCGCATCCCGCTGCGTCCGCATTTCGGCGTCATCGCGCTCGCGCCGCGAGAAGCCGACCCGGTCGATTCTATTCCGCCGGCCTATTTCGGCGGCAATCTCGACAACTGGCGATTGGGCAAAGGCTCAGCCGTCTATCTGCCGGTCTCAGTGCCGGGCGGCCTTCTATCGATCGGCGACCCGCACGCCGCTCAGGGGGATGGCGAGCTTGCCGGAACCGCTATCGAATGTTCGATGACTGGACGCTTCACCGTCGTCCTGCACAAGAAAGACGGCCGCTTCGCCGGCCTCACCTACCCGCTGATCGAAACACCCGCTGAATGGATCCTGACCGGCTTCAGCCATCCGAACTATCTCGCCGAATTCGGTTCTCGCGGACAGGGAGAGGTCTACGCCACCTCGTCCCTCGACCTTGCGATGAAGGACGCGTTCCGCAAGACGCGCCGCTTTCTCATGGAGACGCGGGGGCTCAATGAGGACGAGGCGATCGCGGTGATCTCAACGGCGGTCGATTTCGGCGTCACGCAGGTCGTGGACGGCAATTGGGGCGTCCACGCCATCGTGCGAAAATCGATGTTCAAAGCCTAGAGCGGATGGAAGGCGGGAGGGGCGGCTGATGAAGTTTCATATGGCTCCAGGCGGCCCGAAGCCGGTCGCTCCGTTCAGTCACGCGGTCGAAACGGACGGCTTCGTTTTCGTGACCGGACAGATGCCCGACACGCCCGACGCGCCGGGCGTGCTGCCGGAAGGGATCGAGGCGCAGACGCGCAATGTCGTCTCCAACCTCAAAATCGTTCTTGCCAGTCTGGGGCTCGGGCTCGAACAGGTCGTCATGGCGCGCGTCTACCTGACCCGCTTCAAGCAGGATTATGAGGCGATGAACCGCGTTTACCGCAGCTTCTTCGCCGAAGGCCGTTTGCCTGCGCGAACTTGCGTGGGCGTCACCGGCCTCGCCTATGACGCGCTGATCGAGATCGACCTCATTGCGAGAAGACCGGCCTCCTCCTGAAGGCGGATGGAGTGTCGTCGCTGGCGGAGGCCGGCGCCCCGGGGGCACGAATCTTGAAACATTAGCCGCGTCCCGAGAAGCGCTCGGCGCGTCTCATTGGCCGGCGGGATCTGGAGGCTTCACAAATGGCGGTCGAGACATACACGACGACCAACTTCGCTCTTCAGAAGGGCGGATCGTTTCCAGAGGTTACGTTGGCCTACAGCACCCTCGGGACGCTCGCGCCCAAGCGGGACAATGTCGTGCTGCTGCCGACCTGGTTCAGCGGCGACCACGCCATGTGCGAGGCGGCGCTGACCGGGCCGGACCGGGCCCTCGATCCCGGCGAATATTTCATCATCATCCCCAATCTGATCGGCGGCGGCGTCTCGACTTCGCCCAGCAACGCAATCGCTTCACACAGGGCTGGCCGCTTTCCGCGGGTGACCCTCTACGACAATGTGCGCCTGCAACACATGCTGCTTGAATCGCTCCGGATCGAACATCTCAAGCTCGTGGCTGGGTGGTCGATGGGCGGCTGCCAGGCGTTCCAATGGGCGACCCAATATCCCGCCATGATGGACGCGGTCGTGCCCATGTGCTGCTCGGCGCGCACGGCCTCGTTCAACCAGGTGTTCCTCGTGTCGCTCAGGCGAGCAATCGAGAGCGACCCGACCTTCGCCCATGGCTTCTATGAGGCGCCGCCCATCATGGGCCTGAAGACCTTCGCGGCGATCTATGCGGGATGGGGCTTCTCCGAACCCTTCTATCGGACGGAGGGCTATCGGGTGTTCGGCGCGAAGACCGCCGAGCAGTTTGTCGAATATTTCTGGGAGCCAGCCTTCATCCATCACGACGCCAACAATCTGCTGTCGCTGGTATGGACCTGGATGAATGGCGATGTCAGCGACACGCCCGCCTATGGCGGCGACTTCGCCAAGGCGCTCGGCAGCATCAAGGCGAAGGCGATCATTTTGCCGGGCCAGACGGACAGCTACTTTCCACCTGTCGACAGCCGCCACGAGGCAAGCCTCATCCCGGGCGGAGTTTGCCGCGAGGTGCCCTCGATCTGGGGTCACATGTGCGTCTGGAATCCGGATGACCGGGGACACTTCGATGCCGCGCTGAGCGAAGCGCTTGCCGTCGCCTGAGCTTCCCGAGTCGTCCTGGCGCGCGAGGCCCTGGGAAGACGGCCATGCAGCCGCGCACGCTTGAGCCGCTATGAGGGTTCTTAGATTCAGATGTACAGAAAATCACATATATATTTCCCTTATAGAGAAATCAATGGTAGAGTGCCGGATGGTCGAGCGGCGCGCCGAAGCGCGCGATCCTGGGCTCGGGACGCCGGAAGCGCAGCTGCGAAACCGGCGAAACGAAATCGGAGATAAGTCATTGAAAACAAACGATTCCGCGAAATCGCTGATTCGGCGCCCATAAGGATTTCAATGACTTACGCCATTCCCTGCGAAACGTTTCATTTCGCAGGGCGAAATCCATCGCTACAATCACGACAATTACGGCGAGAGCAATCACGACTGCACAGGGTGGCCCGCCGTTGGATCCAATCGTTACGGACGGTTCTGGCCAGTTCTTTCCGGGGAACGCGGGGAATACGAGATCGCGAACGGCCGCTCGGCGAATGTCTATCTGCAGTCGATGGCCGATGCGGCCAACGACGGCTATTTGCTCCCCGAGCAGGTTTGGGACCGTCCCGACATCGCTTGCTATACGCTTGGCCGGCCGAGCGGCAGCGCGGCTCCTCTTAACTGGGCTGAAGGCCAATACCTCCGCCTCGCCCAGTCGATCGACGCCGGATACAACCTCGACACGCCGTCCGTCGTTAAAGCCAAGTATCGCGGCGCAGGTCCGATTCTTGGCGACGCTGGCAAATGCATCGAGGTCGCCGGCGCGAGCATGGACGACGGCGCCGCAATCCAGATTTCCGCCTGCAGCGGAGCGGGGGCGTGCCGACACTTCCGGTGGGCTATGGCGCTTGCCCTGAGCGAGCGGGCTTGGCGGAAGACGAGGACGTTTCACGCCTCCGCCTCAGTTCTAGGCGGATTGCCTACGACTCCGGCAATTCTCGGATTGGCTGGTGGTCCGATTTCAGCCCCCGCAGTCCCAAGACAGGATTTGGGGGCAGGGAAGACCACGGCCATTCGCCCGGTTTGAGGGGCGTGGGCCAATTCAAGCCTTTGTTGCTCAGCGTGGCACGCCAGTTGCTTAGCTGACCGCGTCTGATAATTTTCGGACAGCTCTGAATTTCGAGCTTGGCAGGCGGGGGCAATGCGGCCCCAAATCGGGCCCGTCAGCTGCAAAACTTCATGAACTACCGGCAACGGCGCCCTTCAGCAGCGATGGTTCCATCATGCCCGGGAGCTGCCTAGCGTGGCCAGATTACGCGTACCTCTTGGCATACTGATTTCATCGGACGGACCTTACAGCGTCGTCTCGAAGAGCATGCTTTGCGGCGCCCTACTCGGCGTCGACGAAGCGCAGGCTGAGCATCGGGATCTCGAGATTGATCCGATCATCGCCAATCCCGGTGGAGACAACGCGTGCTATTCCGCGATGGCGGCGGAGATGCTCGCGAGCGGCATCCGGCACGTCGTCGGATGCTACACCTCTTCGAGCCGGAAGGAGATCATTCCGCTGTTCGAAAAAGCGGACGCGCTTCTGTGGTACCCCTCGCACTACGAGGGCTTTGAGAGCTCAAGTAATGTCGTCTACACAGGCGCAGTCGCGAACCAGCACCTGCTGCCGCTCGTCGAATATCTGCTGAGCTACGTCGGCCCGAAGGCCTTTTGCGTCGGCTCGAACTATATCTGGGCATGGGAGAACAACCGCATCCTGCGGGAGGCGATCGGTCCCAATGGCGGGACGGTAGTCGCCGAGCGTTATTTCCCCGTCGGCTGCACCGAGTTCGGCCAGGTCATTGACGCGATCCTCGCTAGCCGACCGTCGTTCGTCTTTAACACCTTGATCGGGGAGTCCTCCTACCAGTTTCTGCGCGACCTCCGCGCCGCCTGCGTGAGCAGGGGCATCGATCAGGCTCGCGTGATTCCGGTGGCGAGTTGCACATTGTCCGAGCCGGAACTCGCTGCGATAGGGCCGGCTGCTGTGGACGGGCATATCACATCGAGCGTCTATTTTGCGTCGCTCGATACGTCTGAGAACGAACGTTTCGTAGCGGCGTATCGCGCGAGATTCCCGGACGGTCCGGTCGTGTCGGCCGATGCCGAGGCGACCTACCTCGCGGTGCGCCTGCTTGTGCGCGCAGTGGCGGAAGCGGGCACGGTTGAGGCCGCCGCCGTCAAGCGCGCCGTCTCTTTACGCCCGATCATGGCGCCGCAAGGAGAAGTCCGCATCGATCCGGAAACCATGCACGCTTCGCTCACGCCCCGCATCGCCCGTTCGAACAAGGATGGCGGCTTCACCATCCTGCGCGAGGCGACCCGGCCGGCGCCCGCCGATCCTTATCTCATCCGCAACTCGTCGCGCTTCGGCGCCGTGGCCATCCGGCCAGTCCTGCGAGTGGCGTCATGACGACGCATCGCTTGATCCAGAACTTTCGGCGCAGCCAGGGCTTGCTCTGGGCCAGCGGTGACTTCAACGCCGACGTGCTCGAACGAACGCTGCTTAAACTCGGAGTGTCGCTTAAGCGCGTCGATCTGGTGAAAGCCTCGGACCTCGATTCCGACCGCGACATCGTTTTCCTCGACGCTGATCAGCCGATCAATCCGGCGCCGCTCCAGCAGCCGGGCGCGCATCTCTCGGCGGCGCCGGTGATCGGAATTGTCGGCGTCGAGGCGCCGAGCCGGCTGAAGCTTCTCGCGGAGGCCGGCGCAACCGCAATCCTGCGCAAGCCCATTCAGGCGTCGACCGTGTATTCGGCGCTTTTCTTGGGCGTGAACAATCATCGCCGCCTCAATTCCGCTGAAACCCGGCTCGCCATCGTCGACCGCAAGCGCCGCGGTCGGCGTTTCCTGATCAAGGCCGTGCTCGCACTCGTGCAGGCGAGGGGCATGACCGACGATGACGCCTATGCGGAACTCCGCCGCGAAAGCATGCGGCGGCGCCTTGATCTCGAAGAATTCTGCGAAGCCCTGCTTCAGCCCGACACCAATTTTCCGGCGGCTTGGCCCCAGGGCCTCGCGCTTTCAAGTTCACATGACCGAGGAGGGTCTGCACATGCGCAAGATGCTGATGTTGGGCGCCGCGACCGTGGCGATGATGTTGACGCAGGCGGCGCAAGCCGCCGAGCCTATCAAGATCGGCGTGCTTGAGGATCAATCGGGCGACTTCGCGCTTGCAACGATCGGTAAGGTTCACGGCATCCAGCTTGCAACCGACGAGATCAACAAGGCGGGCGGCATCGCGGGCCGGCAGATTGAGCTCGTGATCTACGACACGCAATCCGACAACACGCGCTACCAGGAGTTCATGCGCCGTGTGCTTCAACGCGACAAGGTCGACGTGGTTTTCGCTGGCTTTTCGAGCGCCTCGCGGGAAGCCTACCGGCCGATTGTCGATCAGCTCAACGGCTTCGCCTTCTACAATAACCAGTACGAAGGCGGCGTATGCGACGCCCACATGGTCGTGACGGGTGCGGTGCCGGAGCAGCAGTTCTCGACGTTGATCCCATGGATGATCGAGAAGTTCGGCAAGCGCGTCTACACCATCGCCGCCGACTATAACTTCGGCCAGATCTCGGCCGAATGGGTCCGCAACATTGTCAAGGAAAACGGCGGCCAGATGGTCGGCGAGGAATTCATCCCGCTCGGCGTGTCGCAATTCGCGTCGACGATCCAGAACATCCAGAAGGCGAAGCCCGATATCCTCATCACGCTGCTCGTGGGCACAGCGCAGTCGTCCTATTATGAGCAGGCAGCCGCGGCGAACCTGCACATTCCGATGGGGAGCTCCGTCAATGTCGGCCAGGCCTACGAGCATAAGCGCTTCAAGCCGCCGAGCCTCGCCAACATGTATGTGACGACCAACTGGATCGAAGAGGTCGACGATCAGAAGAGCAAGGACTTCGTCGCCAAATGGCACGTGATGTTCCCAAAGGAGCCCTACATCAACCAGGAGGCTGAGAACTCTTATCTCGCCACGTACCTCTATAAGGAGATGGTGGAGCGGGCGAACGGATCGACCAAACGAGACGATCTGCGGAAGATCATCGCGCAGGGCGACGTCTGCTTCGACGCGCCGGAAGGCCATGTGTGCCTCGACCCGAAGAGCCAGCACATGTCGCACACGATCTACCTCGCCAGGGTCAATGAAGACCATTCGATCTCGTTCCCCAAGGTCTGGAAGGACATCAAACCCTACTGGCTTGGCGAAGCGGGCTGCGATTTGACCAAGAAGAACCCGAACGCTCAGTATACGCCGAGCAACCCGCCGCCCAAGAGCTGAGGGTTCGCAACGTCGGTCCTTAAGGTCCGACGCTGCGCCTGAGCGCTCGCGGGACGAAAGTCCCGCCGGCTCCCTTGTTTGTTGCGCTTGGCAGACCCCTTTATGTTCGACGCAATCGTCGGGTTCCTCTATCAGTTCGGGGACGCAAGCGCCTTTCTCGTACTGTGCGCGAGTGGTCTTGCGATCATTTTCGGCATGATGGGCGTCATCAACCTCGCACACGGCGAGTTCATCATGGCCGGCGCCTACATGACGGTAACCGTCGCGAAGCTCGGCGCGCCTTTGCCGCTCGCGATCATTTGTGGCGCGCTCTTCGCCGGCTTCATCGGCATCCTGCTTGAGCGTCTTGTCATTCGCCATCTTTACGGACGACCGTTAGACACAATCGTCGCAACCTGGGGAATTAGCCTCATCGCTTCGCAGGGCACACTAATCGTGCTTGGGCCCAGTCTCGCCGACATCTCAACCCCGCTCGGCAGCGTGCAAATCGGCTCGCTTTCCTACTCGGTTTATCGCTTTGTTCTGATGGCGACGGCGGCGGCGATCCTGATCGCACTCTATCTCGTCTTTAACTTCACGCGGTTTGGCGTGCTGGCCCGCGCTACGATCCAGGTCCCGAACATGGCTGAGGCGCTCGGCGTCAACACGCGGCTCATCTATAGCGTCACATTCGGGATCGGCGCCGCGCTCGCCGGCGCAACGGGCGGAGTCTATGCTCCCACCATGACGCTTGTGCCGACAATGGGGAGCCAATTCATCATCGAGGCCTTCGTGACCGTCGTCACCGGCGGAAGCGATGTGTTCTTGGGCACTGCCCCAGCGGGCGTCATCCTGGGCTTCATCCGCTCTGTGATGACCACTTGGCAAGGACAGCTTGCCGGGCAGATCGGCCTTCTCATCGCCGTCATCATCGTCATTCGCGTGCTGCCGCGCGGCGTCTCCGGCCTCATCCTGCGCGAACGGGCTTAGGGCTTGCGATGAAACGGCGCCCGTTTGTTGTTCGATTGGCCTCTCGGCTCGAAGGTCCGCAGACGCTCGGGCGCGGATGGCGGTTCTGGGCGGGCGCGGCGGTCGTTCTCGCGCTTGCGGCCATATACCCGCTCCTGACCGATTCCTACACGGTCGGCAATACGGTCTATTTCTTCAACTGGGTGTTCATGGCGCTGGGCCTCTGTCTGATCTGGGGCTACGGGGGCGCGCTGAGCTTTGGGCAAACAGCCTTCTTTGGCATTGCTGGGTATGCCTACGGCGTCATCACACTCAATTACGGCGCCGATAACGGATTGACCCTCTGGGCGACGCTCGTCGCGATCGCGCTCGCGGGCTTTGGCGCGGCCGTGCTGGGCTATTTCCTGTTCTTCGGCCGCATCAGCGGCGTCTTTCTTGGCATCGTGACGCTGGCGGTGACGCTTGTGCTAGAGCGCTTCATGGCGCAAACGGCTGGTCCCGAATGGCACATCGGAAAGGCGCGCCTTAACGGCTTCAACGGCATGAATGGGATGCCCAATCTCACCATTCCCTGGCCAGGGGAGAACGGCCCGCTCGTCCTCGCGCCCGATCTGCCGCTCTACTATGTTGTGCTCGCGCTTCTGGTCATCGCCTATCTCGCGCTGCGCATTTTGGTGAATTCATCTTTTGGCAATGTGCTGGTCGCGATCCGCGAGAATCCACAACGCGCTACGATGCTCGGCTATGACGTGCGCAAGTATCAGCTTGCATCCTTCGTGATTGGCAGCGCGCTCGCTGGGCTGAGCGGCGTGCTGTATACGACATGGGGCCAGTACATCACGCCGTCGAGCATGGGGATCACGGCGGCGGCGCTGCCAATCGTCTGGGTCGCCGTTGGCGGCCGCAGCGACCTCACGACGACTCTCTTGGGCACGATCCTGCTGATAGGCGGCTTTCAGGCGCTCACGATCTACGGCAGCCAATATGCGTTGGTGGTGATGGGCGTGCTCCTCGTCATCACCGTACTGCTCGCGCCCGAAGGAACTCGTCATGGCGCTCGCCTTATTGCCGCAGCGGCTTGTCAAGCGCGGCGCTCGGGACGCTCTATGACGCCGCTGCTCGAAACGCGCAGGCTCAACAAGCGGTTCGGTGGTCTGCAAGTCATCGCCGATGTCGATTTTGTTCTATCTCCGGGCGAGCTTCACTGCCTGATCGGTCCGAACGGCGCTGGCAAGAGCACGCTCTTTCGGCTCATTCTCGGCGAGTATGAGCCCACGAGCGGCCAGGTGTTCTACGACGGGAATGACGTCACCCGGCTCGAGCCGCACGACAGAATCCGTCGCGGCATCAGCGTCAAGTTCCAGGTCCCGGGCATTTTCAAGGCGCTGAGCGTCGCTCAGAATCTCGAGATCGCGCTCCAGCACCACCTTGAAGGCCTGAGCCTGCGTGACGAGGTCGATCGGCGCCTCGATTTCCTCAATCTGACGAGCGAAGCCGACCAAGCCGCCGGCAACCTCAGTCATGGACAGAAACAGTGGTTGGAAATCGGCATGGCGACCAGCCTAAGGCCGAAGCTCCTGTTGCTTGACGAGCCGACCGCAGGCATGTCGCCGGAGGAAACGCACGCCACCGGCGAAATGGTTCGCGCCTTGCAGGCCGAGGGCATGACGGTGCTCGCGGTGGAGCACGACATGGCTTTCGTGCGGCAAATCGCGACTCGGGTTACCGTCCTTCATTTCGGCAGGATCTTCGCACAGGGCTCGATCGACGAGATTATGGCCGACGATCGCGTGGCGGAGATCTATCTCGGGCAAGGTCATGGAACGCCTTACCATGCCTAACCCGGAGGCGATCCTGTCCATCGAGGGGTTGCGTAGCGGCTACGGCGGCAAGCCGGTGCTGCAGGGCGTCGATCTCGCCGTCCGTGATCGTCAGATCACCGCCGTCATTGGCCGCAACGGCGTCGGCAAATCGACGCTGATGAAGACAGTGATCGGGCTCTTGCCCGCGACTGATGGCGCGGTCCGCTTCAATGGCGAGGAAATGGGCGGGGAAAGCCCGCATGTCCGCGCTCGGCGCGGGATAGGCTACGTGCCGCAGGGACGCGACGTGTTCCCACGTATGAGTGTCGAAGAAAACTTGCTCGTCGGGCTCAGCATCCGTGGCCGACGCACGAACGATTTTGAGCCGGTGTACAAGTATTTCCCGATCCTGAAGGAGCGGCGGCGACAGGCAGCCGGCACACTTTCAGGCGGCCAGCAGCAGCAACTCGCCATCGGCCGCGTGCTGGCCGGCAAGCCGATCCTTCTGCTGCTCGACGAACCTTCGGAAGGCATCCAGCCATCGATCGTGCAGGACATTGCGCGGATCGTCGTGGAATTGAATCGAACGACCGGCCTGACCGTTGTGCTCGTTGAGCAAAACATCGACATGATCCGCGCCATGGCGCAGCGCTGCTACGTCATGGACAAGGGGAGGATCGTCGCGGAGCTGACGCCGGCCATGCTCGACGATCACGACGTCGTCCGCCGCTATCTCGCCGTCTAATCAACCTGGGAGAAGTCTCGTGTCTTGGTTCGAACAATCCATCATGGCGCGAAATGGCGTCGCAAAGGGCAAGCCAGGCGCCAGCCATGCCATCACGGAGGCGGTGCAGGGCAAGTATCACTACACCTACGGTCCCTTCGCCAAGCCGGTCCTTACCGTCGATCCGGGCGCCGTCGTATCGTGCGAGACGCACGACGCCTTCGAGGGCAAGATCAAACACGCGACCGATAAACCGAGCGAGAAGCTCAACATCCCGTTCCTCAACCCGCAGAACGGCCCCATTTTCGTCAACGGAGCGGAAAAGGGGGATAGCCTCGCCGTCCATATCAAGTCGATCGTTCCTCGCGGCCCCCAGCCGGTGGGCACGACTGCGTTGCTTCCCGAGTTTGGCGGCCTCGTCGGGACGACCGTGACCGCATTGCTCAATAAGCCGCTGCCCGAGCACGTGAAGAAGATCGAAGTGACCGTCGAGGGCGGCGTCAAATGGAGCGACAAGATAACGCTGCCGTATGAGCCGTTCATCGGCACGATCGGCACTGCCCCGGAAATCGAGGCAATCTCGTCGCTCGTTCCTGACTATTACGGGGGAAACATGGACCTGCCGGATGTCGCGCCAGACTCCGTCATTTACCTCCCGGTCAACACACCCGGCGCCCTGCTCTATCTGGGCGATTGCCACGCCATCCAGGGCGACGGGGAACTGTGCGGCGTTGCGCTCGAACACCCGACCGTGACAATCGTGCAAGTCGATCTCATCAAAGGCTGGAAGATAGCCTGGCCCCGTCTCGAAACGAAAGACTTCTACATGACCATCGGCTCGGCGCGGCCAATGGAGGATGCTTCCCGCATCGCCTATCGCGAGCTCATACGCTGGATGGAGGCTGAGTTCGGCTTCGACGAGACCGACGCTTATCTGCTTCTGACCATGTGCGGCAAGATGCGGCTCGGCAACATGGTCGATCCGAAATATACGCTCGGCGCCTCGATCGCGAAGTCCATCGTCGCGGCGCACCGCTCATGAGCGCCACTAAGGAGGACGTCATCGACCTGATCGAGATGACGGTCGAGCGGGTGCAGGCGGGGTTCGCCAGCGGCGCCTTCACCAGCGAAAGCCTGACAAGGGCGTTTCTCGATCGGATCGCCGTCCATAATCCGTCGTACAACGCCATTGTCTTCATGAACCCGAGAGCGCTCGACGATGCCAGGGCGAGCGACGCTCGCCATGCGTCGGGCGAGAGCCTTGGGCCGCTCGACGGCGTCCCGGTCGTCGTCAAGGACGCCATGGACATGGTCGGATTCCCGACCACCGGCGGCTGGCGGCTTCTGCATAGTAAGACTGGGGGTGTCGATCTTTTCCCGGCGACGGACGCGCCGGTCGTCGCGCGGATGCGGGAAGCGGGTGCTGTGATCCTTGGCAAAACGAACATCCCTGTCCTCAGCGCCACGGGCAGCCACGCCAACGACAGTTGGGCGGGCCCGACCTACAACGCCGCCGGCCGAGAGTTCCTGCCCGGCGGGTCGAGCGCTGGAACGGCGACCGCGGTGGCTGCGAGTCTTGCGGTGCTTGGACTCGCAGAAGAGACAGGCGGATCGATCCAGAACCCAGCCTCGGCGCAAGGCCTCGTCGGCATCAAGCCGACCTTCGCCCTCGTGCCGAACGTGGGCGTCGTGCCGCTATCGAGCCTGCGCGATGTTGTCGGCCCGATCGCGCGCTGCGTGCGCGACGCCGCGCTGACGCTTGACGTTCTCGCGGGCTTCACGATGGAAGATCCGAAGACGGTCGCTGGCGTCGGCTGCCGGCCGCCAGGCGGTTATGCGTCGAAGCTCAAGCCGGACGCCTTGCGCGGGAGGCGCATCGGCACATACGGAGAGGGGTGGCGCAACCTGCCGCTCTCGGACGAGGCGGCGGCGCTCTATGCGCGCGCCCTCGGCGAGATCAAGGCGCAGGGCGCCATCCTGGTGGACGATCCGTTCGCCGGCTCGGGCTTTGCCGATCTGAGGACGCCAACCGTGGCGGGCGAGGAATATGACGCGCGCGGCCTTGAGTCCCTGCCGTATGATCTCGGCAAATATCTCGAACGGCTCGGCTCCGGCGCAGCTTTGAAAAACTTCGCCGAGTTCGCTGCAGCGACGGAAGCAGAGAATCCGTTCGCGCCTACCGGGGTGCTTTCCTACATGCCGCGCCTCCCGGCGTTCAACGCTTGCCTCGCCGATCCGACTAAGCCGCCAGACATGTCGGCCTTCATCGGCCTCAGGGAAAAGCATCTCGCGATCTTCAACGATGTCTTCGCCAGGCATCGGCTGGACGCCGTGATCTTTCCCCAGATGCGCGAGCAGCTTGCCGCGCGAGAAGCCAAAGACATCATTCACGAGACGACGGTTAGCGAGATCAACCTCGCCGGCTTGCCCGGCGTCACGTTTCCTGCCGGATCCTACGCCTCGGGCTCGCCGTTCAACCTGATTGCAGTCGGCCCGCAATGGAGCGAGGCCGAACTCCTCGGCATCGCTTTTGCATACGAACAGGCGACCCGCCATCGGAAGCCCCCGGTCCTCAGCCCAGCGTGATCTACTTGAGGGAGACGCCCGCCATGAAAGCAAGACTGTTGACCGCCACCGCCGTGAGCCTGCTTCTCGCCACGGTTGCGCAGGCCGCCGATTCCGGCCCGATCGTCATCGGCGTGCCGGTCGGCCTGTCGGGAGCGAACAGCGTCGTCGCCCCGTCTGTCGTGCAGGAAGCGCAGCTCGCAGTCGACGAGATCAACGCCGCCGGCGGCGTGCTCGGCCGCAAGCTCCAGCTCGAGGTCGCCGACGACGCCTCAGGCGCGGCGGGCGCGCAGAAGGCGTTCGACGCCCTTATCTACCAGAAGAAGGTCGACGCGCTGATCTCCATGGAGACCAGTGCGGCGCGCAACGCCGGTCTGCCCGCCGTGAGCAAAGGCCGCGTCCCCTTCATCTACACGTCCTTCTACGAGGGGCATTCCTGCAACAAATATCTCTTCGTCGACGCCTGGGTGCCGGAGCAGCAAGTTCCACCGATCGTCGACAATTTCGCCAAGGAGAAGGGCGCCAAGACCTATTTCCTGATCGGCAGCGACTACGCCTTCGGTCGCGGCATGCTCGGCTTCACCCGCAGCTATATCGAAAAGAAGGGCGGCAAGGTCGTCGGCGAGGAATACCTGCCGATGGATGGCACCGACTGGACGCCCATCTTATCGAAACTCAAGGACGCCAAGCCCGATGCGATCATCACCTCGACCGCCGGCGGCGCGCCGAATGTGACGCTCACCAAGCAGATGCGCGCGGCCGGCATCAATCTTCCTTACGCCAATCTCGCGGTCGATGAGGGCACGGCGAAGAGCATGGGCGCCGATGCGACCGGTATCTACATCTCGGCGTCCTATGTCACCGGCATCGACTCGCCCGAGAACAAGAAGTTTCTTGACGCCGCGAGGAAGAAGTTCGGCGGCGACCTCAAGACGCCGAACGACTTGTCCGTGCCCGAATACGAGGCCGTCTACCTCTACAAGGCCGCAGTCGAGAAGGCCGGCACGACCGACCCGGCCAAGGTGATCGAGGCTCTGCCGACCGTGTCCTTTACAGGTCCTCGTGGCGTAATCACGATGAACAAGGAGCACCATGCCCCCCTCACGATGTATCTTGGACAGGTGCAGAGCGATGGCACGGTCAAAGTCGCAGCGACTTTCAAGGACGTCGACCCGGGGGATCAGTGCCCCAAGTTGAAGTAAGGGCGAGGGGAAGCGGCTGAGTCGCTTCCCTTTCCGTCGCGGGCCATGCTGCTTATTCTCGACATTCTGACCACGGCGGCGATCCTGTTTGTTGTCGCGGTCGGCCTCCTGGCCATTTTCGGCGTGCTTAAGATCATCAATTTCGCGCATGGAGCGTGGCTGACGATCGGCGCGTATTGCGCCGTTGTCGCCGCGAAGCTCGGTTTGAACCCATGGGCTGGCCTGCCGATCGCCTTTGTTGCGGGAGCGCTGCTCGGCGGTGTAGCGGAGCTCTTGATCATCCGTCCGCTCTACCGACGTCCGCTCGACGCGATCCTCGCGACCTGGGGGCTCGGCATCGTCATCGGCCAGCTCATCACCCTGGCGTTCGGCCGAGACGTCCAGCTCATTCCGAGCCTCATGTCGGGGACGGTTAGGGTGCTGTCGGTCGACTATTCGGTGTACCGGCTGTTCATGCTGTTTGCTGCGCTGGCGATCGGCCTCCTCTTCGCCCTGACGCTCGAGGGCACGCGGCTCGGCCTCTCGTCCCGCGCCGTAATTATGAACGAGACGCTGGCGCGCTCGCTGGGCATCGACACCGACCGCGTCCGACTTTGGACCTTCATGATAGGAGCTGGCCTCGCCGCGCTTGCCGGCGTCCTGCTGACCCCGCTGACGAGCGTCGATCCGAACATGGGAGTGGCGTGGCTCATCGGCGCGTTCATGCTCGTGATGGTCGCGGACACATCCTACGTTGCGCTGGCTGTCGCCTGCCTGGCGTTCGGCGGCGCGCAGGTGCTGGTCAGCACGTTCATCAGCCCGGTGCTCGGCGGGATCTCGGTCGCGGTCTTGGCGGCGCTCGTGCTGCGCATCAATCCACGGGGCTTCTCGCGTGCCTGAGGACGCGGCCGTCCTCGCCTCCGGTCCCGCTCGGGCGGGCGCCCCCGAGTGGGGCTGGCCCGCAGCGGGAGCCGTCGCTGGCGCGCTGATCGTCTGGTTCGCGCCGCTTGTGCTCGGCGCCTTCGCGGTGAACGTCCTCACCCGGTCGATGCTCTACGCCACCCTCGCCGTTACGGTCGACTTACTGTGGGGGTTTACGGGAATCCTCACGTTCGGACAGGCCGCGTTCTTCGGGGTCGGCGCCTATGCGACCGCGATGACGATGACAAGCCTCGGGTCGACCCCGGTGTGGATGGCCGCGGCGCTCGGGCTCGCGATCGTTCTGCCAGTCATTCTCGGCCTCCTGGTCGGCTGGCTCTCCTTCTATCACGGCTCGACCGCGCTCTATGCCTCGGTGATCTCGCTCGTCTTCCCAATCGTCGTCACGCAGCTCGTCTATTCCGGCGGAGCGCTGACCGGATCAAGCAGCGGCCTCGTTGGCTACGACACGCTGCCGCTCGACCTCGAAGGCTTCTTTCGTCTCAGCGGGGTCGTCATGGTCGTGGCGACCGTGGCGGCCTGGATCTTCGTCCGCTCGGATGCCGGCAAGCTGCTCGTCGCCGTGCGCGACAACGATCTACGCTGCGCCTATCTCGGCGTCAGCCCAAAGCGCGTCCAGATCGCTCTGACGGCGGCGCTGGCGGGCGTCGCGGGCGCAGTTGGTTTCCTGTTCGCTCACGCCTCGGGCGTCGTCGCGCCGGAGAATACCGGCTTTCTGTTCGGGACGCAGCTCGTGATCTGGGTCGCCCTCGGAGGAC
Source organism: uncultured Alphaproteobacteria bacterium (assembly GCA_963696665.1). Taxonomy (GTDB): domain Bacteria; phylum Pseudomonadota; class Alphaproteobacteria; order Rhizobiales; family Beijerinckiaceae; genus Roseiarcus. Next base: position 403,487 of record CAVOLE010000004.1, on the reverse strand, counting down.
GCGCGTCGCTGCTCGGTCCAGTTATCGGGACGCTTGCGATCGACTATCTCAGCGCGAGCCTCTCAGGCGACTTGCCATTTCTATGGCAGCTCGTGCTTGGCGCCGCGTTCGTCATCATTATCATCCTCTTGCCGGACGGGCTTGCCGGTCTCGCGCGTCGGGCCCTCGCCGCCGTGCTTGGCGCTCCGAACGAGACGCGCAGTCCCTCCGTCGCAGTCGCCGCGAACACCCCGCGCGCCGCACTCGAACAGGCGCCTTTGTTGAGCGTGTCCAGTCTCGCGCGCTCGTTTGGCAGTTTGTCGGTGTTGACCGATATCAATTTCGAGATCCGTCTCGGCGAGTTGGTCAGCATCGTCGGCCCTAACGGGGCCGGCAAGACGACATTGATCCGATGCTTAAGCGACGGCTCCGAGCCGTTCAAAGGAACGGTCGAGATCGCAGGCAGGCCGATTATGGGACTGACGCCAGACCGCATCGTGGCGCTCGGGGTCGGCCGCAAGTTCCAAGTTGCGAGCATTTTCGAGAGCCTCACCGTGGCCGAGTGCCTGCGGCTCGCGCGTACGACTTCCGAGACGCCAAGCGCAATTCATTCCGCCGCCGCATTGACGCTCCCGGCCTCCAGCGTCGAAATTCTGCGGCTCACCGGCCTGGTCGACCTGATGGCTTCGCCGGCCCGGCTTCTGTCTCATGGCATGAAACAGGCGCTCGAGCTTGCCATGGTGCTTGCGCTAGAGCCGAAGCTCATCCTGCTTGACGAGCCGACCGCTGGTCTCAGTAAGACCGAGCGAGTGACCATCGGAGCGGTGCTCAAGCAGCTCGTCGAAAGTGGATTCGCGATCATACTCGTGGAACACGACCTCGATTTCGTCCGCGAGATCTCATCACGCATCGTGGTTTTGCACCAGGGCCGGTTGGTGCTGGACGGCGATGTGGACGAAGTCGTCAACTCGGAGACGGTCAGGAACATCTATGCCGGCGGAGGCCATGTCTGAAGTAGTGGCGACTGAGGTTTTGGACCTTAGGGACGTCGCGAGCGGCTATGGGCCGATCTCAGTGGTCAACTCAGTCACGCTGTCGATCCGCCCAGGCGAGATTGTCGCCGTGCTCGGCAAGAACGGCATGGGCAAGTCCACGCTTCTGAAGACAATCCTCGGCCTCGTCCCTCTGCGCGCCGGCGCCATCTATGTCGGGGGAGTCGACCGGGCGAGGCTAACGCCGGCGCGCATGATTGCCTGGGGCCTGAGCTATATCCCGCAAGAGCAAACGCTTTTCCAAGACTTGACGATCCGCGACAACCTGAGGCTTGCGGTGCGCAGCGACTCCGAACTTGATCCGGCGCTCGAACGAGCCTTCGATTATTTTCCATTCCTCAGAGAAAGGCTGAAGCAGCGCGCCGGCACGCTATCAGGCGGCGAGCAGAAGATGCTGATCCTCGCCCGAGCCCTGATGCTTCGCCCGCGCCTGCTGCTCGTCGATGAAATCTCGGAGGGCCTGCAGCCATCCGTTGTTGATCGCATCGGCGCGGTCCTTCGCGAGGAAAGGACACGAGACGGCACGGCGATGCTCATAATCGAGCAGAACCTCGACTTTGCGCTGCGCATCGCCGACCGCTGGGCCGTCCTCAAGATTGGCGAGATTGACGACGAGGGTCCAAGCGGGCGCGAGGCGCGCGACCGCGTACTCGCCCACCTGAGTTTGTAGTGGGTGATTTCGCAGTTGATTCTATTTTTAGAGAATCTCCGGCGGGAGCGGGGAACCCCTTTGCGATACGTAACGACACTGCCTCCGAGAGGCCAGCGATCGCGCCACCCAGAGGCAAGCCGACATGGCGTCACGAGGCAAGCTCTGCTTGCGTGTCGGGATATCTTTTGAATCCTGCCGCTTGAGGTCGGCCAACAAGCCCTTCAGGCCGAAGCGTCCTTGTGCAAAGGAAGGATCTCTCGATGGCTTTAGATTTGGCATATAAATCGCTCACGACCATCTCCGACCTTATTCGCCGGAGGCAGTTGTCGTCAGTCGAGGTCACCAATGCAATTTTGCAACGAATCGCAAACCTGGACGGACAATATCGCTCCTACGCCACCGTATTGGCTGAGCGCGCGCTAGATCAGGCGAAGGGCGCAGACGCGGAAAACGCGCGCGGTTTATGGCGCGGGCCGCTCCATGGCGTGCCAATCGCCGTCAAAGATCTCTGCTACACGACTTTCGCGCCGACTTCGGCCGGAACCACGATTTTCAAAAGTTTCGTTCCATCCTTCAACGCCACCGTTGTGGAGCGACTCGAGGACGCGGGCGCGATCCTCCTCGGAAAGCTGCAGATGACGGAAGGGGCCTATACATCGCACCATCCGGACGTGTGCCCGCCTCTCAATCCGTGGAATACCGGCTACTGGGTCGGTTCTTCCTCAACCGGATCCGGCGTCGCTACCTCGCTCGGGCTCTGCTACGGCAGCCTTGGCAGCGACACGGGAGGCTCGATCCGCTTTCCCTCCGCCACCTGCGGTCTCACGGGCATTAAGCCGACATGGGGCCGGGTGAGCCGGTACGGTGTCTTCCCGCTGGCGGACACGCTGGACCATGTCGGTCCGATGACGCGATCGGCCGCGGACGCCGCCGCCATTCTCGGCGTCATCGCCGGCGCGGACAGAAATGACCCGACAACCTACAAGGCGCCCGTCCCAGACTATCTCGAGGCCATCGGCGATGGCATTCGTGGCGTGCGGATCGGCATCGACAGAGGATACTCGACAGACGGCGTCGACAAGCAAGTGGTCGAGGCCCTGACCGAGGCGGAGCGGGTGTTAAGAGGCCTCGGCGCCACGATCCACGAAGTCCGATTTCCAGCCTACCAGAAGCTTGTCGGTCAGTGGATCACTATGTGCTCAGTCGAGACGGCGGCCGCCCATGTCGAGACCTACCCGGCAAAAAAGTCCGAATACGGGCCCGACCTTGCGAAGCTCATCGAACAAGGGATCGCGACAAAGGGAATTGAGATCGCAAACATTGCGCTCGAACGAATGCGGTTTTCTCGCGAGCTGTCCGAATTGTTCGAGGTTGTCGACATTTTGCTCATTCCGACCATGCCTATTCCAACTCCGAGCCTGGAGCTGATGAAGGCTTACGGCGAGGATCCCGACGTGCTGCTCGGCATTCTGCGCTTCACCGCGCCGTTTGACTTCAGCGGCAGCCCGACGCTCACCTTGCCAAACGGTTTCGACTCCGCCAGCATGCCGCTCAGCATGCAGCTTGTCGGTCCCCAACTTTCCGAAGACGTGCTCGTCCGCGCCGGCAATGCGTTTCAGGCGGTCACGAGCTGGCACCAGCGCCGGCCGCCCGTCGCCTAACGCAACCTTTTAGGTTCGGCTCTGGGGGCCAAACCGGAATGCAGAGGCAAGCAATATGGCCGCGGCAGGCAAGCAGGCCCTACGACGAGGCGTTAGACTATGACATTGTGACAGGGGCAGATCAGGTTGGCGCGGATCCTGCTTGTCTCGGCTGAAACACCGGCGGCGCCGACCTCGCCCCCCGAATGCAGCCAGGCGGAAGCGAGTGGCAAGGCGTACGCGTCGTTGAGTGAAAGAGGCGTCGGGCAAGGGTTCTGGTTCCGCATGAGCGTCAGCTGGGGCGCCGCGGCGCCGAACATCGCGGCTAAAGGCATGGGAGTTCGGACATGATCAATCGCAGACAATTCCTCGGGACCGCCGCGGCGCTGGCCGGCGCAAGCGCTTTGGGCGCGCCAGCTTTCGCGGCCGACCCGATCAAGGTCGGCAGCCTGCATGACCTTTCGGGCGGGCTCGACATCTATGGCAAGCCGATGGTCGACGCTCTCACGCTCGCTATCGAGGAAGCCAACGCTGCGGGCGGATTGCTGAGCCGGCAACTCCAGCTCATCAGCTACGACACCCAATCGAGCATGCAACTCTACACCCAGTTTGCCCAGCAGGCGGCGCTCAAAGATAAAGTCGCGGTCGTGCATGGCGGAATCACCTCCGCCTCGCGCGAGGTCATCCGCCCGGTGCTCGACAAGTTCAAGAACTCTATATTTTTACAACACGCAATATGAAGGCGGCGTCTGTGATCGCAATCAGTTCGACACCGGCGTGACGCCGGCGCAGACGGTCGAGAAGCTTGTGCCCTATGCGATGAAAAAATGGGGCAAGAAGGTTTATGTTATCGCAGCGGACTACAACTATGGGCAGATCACCTCGCAGTGGGTGAAGAAATACACGATCGACAATGGAGGCGAAGTCCTCTCGATCGACTTCTTCCCGCTCGATGTGACCAATTTCTCCTCGACGATCTCAAAGATTTAAGCGGCCAAACCGGACTTCGTCTGGTCAGCCCTGGTTGGCGGCGCTCACATCTCCTTCTACCGCCAGTGGGCGGCGGCGGGCATGAACAAGAGCATCCCGATGGCCTCGACGACCTTTGGCGTCGGCAACGAACAGATCGTGCTGTCACCCGAAGAGGCGAACGGCATGCTGGTCTGCTACAATTATTTCGAGGGTGTCAAAAACCCGACCAACGCGGCTTTTCTTGAGAACTTCCACAAGCGCTTTGGCGCGGACTACCCCAATGTCACCGAGCTCGCGATGGGGACCTACCAAGGTTTCAACCTTTGGGCCGAGGGCGTGAAGAAAGCCGAAAGCATCGACCGGATGAAAGTGATCGAGGCGCTCGAAACAGGCATCAGCATCGACGCACCCTCAGGAAAGGTGACGATCGATCCCGCGACCCATCACTGCATCCTCGACGTTCACATTGCTGAGGTGAAAGACAAGAAGTTCTTGTTGCTGGAAGACTTCTCGCAACAGAAGCCGACGGACACGGCCGCAGTCTGTGACCTCAAGAAGAACCCGAACGATAACCAGCAGTACGTGATCAAGTTCTGAGCGCGGTTCGCGAACGGAACAGGCAGTAGGACGTTTCGTGGATCTCGTAGCGCTCCTTGCGATTCAGGTCCTCTACGCGATCGCCAGCCTCGCGCTCATGAGCGTGGGGCTAGCGATCATTTTCGGAATGATGAAGGTCATCAACCTCGCTCACGGCGAGTTTTTAATGCTTGGCGGGTATGCGGCGATCCAAGCGAACCGCCTCGGCCTCAGCATCTGGATAGCAATGCTGATCGTTGCTCCGGTCGTCGTCGGCGCGATCGGCATCATTGTTGAACGCGCCATTATCCGTTGGCTCTACGGCCGTATGATCGACACGATGCTTGCCACGTGGGGCTTAAGCCTATTTCTCGTCGGCTTAACCACGGCGATCTTCGGCAACACAACCGTAGGCCTTTCGGCGCCGCTTGGCAGCTTCGAAATCGGCCAATACCGGACAAGCGTCTACACGCTCTTCGTCATCGGCGTCGCGATTGTCGTCCTCGGGGGAGTTCTCGCGGTTCTGCGGTTCACCCGGCTCGGGTTGATCGCGCGGGGGACAATGCAGAACGCAAATATGGCGGCGGCGCTCGGCGTCAATCCGAGTCGCGTCTATTCCATCACGTTTGGCGCCGGCGCTGCGCTAACCGGTCTCGCCGGGGCGGTCATTGCGCCTGTGTCCGGGGTCTTCCCAACGATCGGCGCCGCCTATGTCGCGAAGTCCTTCATTACGGTGATCGGCGGCGGCGCTTCGATGGTGACCGGCACCGCGGCGGCTTCGACATTGTTTGGCGCCGTCAACCAGATCGCGACTTATGTGACGACGCCGGTCTTCGGCGAGGTCGCCCTCCTGGCGGCCGCGATCGTGCTGATCCGCATACTTCCTCGAGGAATAACTGGCCGCTTCTTCCGAGGAAGCCTTTGACCGCTCGGCCCCTCAACCTTCTTGGGCTCGGCCTAGCCGCGGTCGTTGGGATCGCGGTGCTGGTCCTTACGCCTCAGCTGTTTGATCTGGACCTCGTCCTCAACATCACCGTCTATATGATCATGGCGGTGCTGGCGTTGTCCCTTGCCCTCGTCTGGGGGTTTGGGGGCATCCTCTGTTTCGGACAGTCGGCGTTTTTCGGGCTTGGCGCCTACACCTACGCGATCGCAATGTTCAACATCGGCGAGAGCACCGCGCCGCTCGTTCTCGCCATTTTGGTGCCGGCGGCGTTTGCGGCGTTGCTTGGGTATTTCATGTTTTACGGCCGCATCAGTGATGTCTACCTCGGCGTCATCACGCTGACCGTAACGCTGATCCTGTTCAATTCCATCAATTCAACCGCCGGCCCAGAGTTTCATATCGGCTCTGCGAGGCTTGGCGGCTTCAACGGGATTCCGGGCATTCCCTCGCTGAACGTGCCCTTCTTCAAGGATTGGCAGATCGATCTCCAAGGCATGTTCTATCTTTCGACCGCCTCGCTGATCCTAACCTATTTCGGGCTGAGGGCGCTGCTCGCCAGTCATTTCGGCCGCACGATCATTGGCATCCGAGAGAACGAGCAGCGGGCGCAACTGCTTGGCTATGATCCGCGCGCCTACAAGCTTGCGACCTTCACCATCGGCGCGGCGCTCGCGGGCTATGCGGGCTGCCTGTTCGCCAACTGGGGCAACTTCGTAAGCCCGACCATCTTCGGCCTGGCGCAGTCGGCGCAGATCATCATTTGGGTGATCGTCGGCGGGCGCGGCACTTTGATCGGGCCGATCCTCGGATGTGTCGGCATCCAATGGCTGACCGCCGCCCTGGGCGCGAATGCGCCGAGCGGAACTGCGGGCTGGCAGGCGCTGCTTGGCAACGTTCCGCTGATCCTCGGCGCTATCTTGGTCGCCTTCGTCCTTCTCGTGCCCAAGGGCCTTGTGCCGACGATCGCCGACCTCGGGGCTGTGCTCGGAAGGCCGCGGGCGGGCGCCGTTGTTCGCCGGCCGCAGGAAGCGGCTCCGAGATGAGCGAGCCGCTGCTCGAAACCCACGGCCTTGGCATGCGCTTCGGCGGCGTGCACGCAGTCCGAGATGTCGACTTCACGCTCGGCGAGCGCGAGCTCCGGTGCCTGATCGGTCCGAACGGCGCGGGTAAGAGCACTTTCTTCAAGATGCTGACCGGCCAGCTCAAACCGACATCGGGCGCCGTGCTGCTCCGCGGAGAGGATGTGACGGGCGCCGAGCCGCATGAAATTGCGAGGCGCGGCGTCGGCATCAAGACGCAGGTGCCGAGCGTCTTTGACGGTCTCACAGTGCGCGAGAACCTTTGGCTTGCGGTCACGCGGACGCATCGCGGCGCGCAGGCGCGCGCTGCGGTCGACGCCATGCTTGAGCGCGTGGGTCTCTCAGCTATAGCGTTACGCCTCGTTGGCCAACTCGCGCATGGACAGCGTCAGTGGGTCGAACTCGGCGTGGTGCTCTCGACCGAGCCCGACCTCGTTCTGCTTGATGAGCCGGCGGCCGGCATGACCGACCAGGAAGTGCTGCGCACCGTTGAACTTGTGCGCGACATCAATAAGACGAAGGCGCTCATCGTCGTCGAGCACGACATGCAGTTCATTCGGATGATCGCCAGCAAGGTTACGGTCTTCAATCAGGGCGCCATTCTGATGGAGGACGACGTCGACGTCATCATGCATAGCCCGATCGTTCGCGATATCTATCTTGGAAAGCAGGCGGCGGCATGATGTTGGAGGTCAGCGACCTCGCCGCGGGCTATGGCCGCATCCCGATCCTGGGCGGCGTGAGCTTCGCGGTTGCGCAAGGGGAGTTCATCGGCGTTCTCGGCCACAACGGGATGGGCAAGACAACGTTGCTCCGAACGCTGATGGGCTATGTTCCCGCAACCGCCGGACGCGTTGTGTTGGAAGGCGCCGACATCACCCGAGTTGAGCCCTATCAGCGGGCGCGTGCCGGGATGGGCTATGTGCCTCAAGGACGCGAAATCTTTCCTGGCCTCAGCGTGCGCGACAATTTGCGAATGGGCGCTGTGCCGCGGCCAAAGGATGAGGCCGCCGCGATCGAGTCCGTGCTGGAAATCTTCCCGCGGCTGAGGCGATTGATCGATCGCTCTGGCGGAGCGCTTTCGGGCGGCGAGCAGCAATTGCTCGCGATGGCTCGCTGCCTGGTCGGCGGTCCAAAGCTCATCCTGCTGGATGAACCGACAGAAGGCATTCAGCCGTCGATCATCGACGAAATCGTGGAGACGCTTTTAGGCCTTCGTTCGAAAGGCGGGCTGACGATGATCCTCGTCGAGCAGAATCTCGACTTCATCGCGGCGCTGTCCGAGCAAGTCTTGATCATCCAGAAGGGCGCGATCGTGCATTCCGCCAAGCCGGACGAATTGCACGGGCACGGCCTCGTCAACGAATTCATCGGAGTCAGCGACTGACGGCGTCGCGACGAAAGCCCTGATGCGGCACGCAAAACAAGAGGAAACAGGAGACAGCTCATGACTGTGAAGCGCCCGACAGTGGAACAGATGACGGAGATCGTCGAGAGCCTCGGCATGGCCATGTCGCAGCAGCGCGTCGGCGAGTTTCTCTCGCTGATGGAGCCGAATTTCGCCGCTTACGATCTCGTCGACGAGATGCCGGACGAGATCCCTATCGTCAAATATCCACGCACGCCCGGATACCGGCCGACCCCGGAAGAAAATCCTTTCAACGCGTGGTACGTGAAGACTGACATTCACGGCGCCCCGAAGGGCAAGCTGAAGGGGAAGACGGTTGCGGTGAAGGACAATGTCTGCGTCGCCGGCGTGCCGATGATGAACGGCTCCTCGACACTCGAAGGCTATATTCCCAATATTGACGCGACGGTCGTCACTCGTCTGCTCGACGCGGGCGCGATCATCAAGGGCAAGGCCCATTGCGAATGTTTCTGCCTTTCCGGCGGGAGCCACACGGGCGCGCTTGGACATGTCCATAACCCGCACAAGCGCGGCTATTCCGCGGGCGGATCATCTTCCGGAAGCGGCGCGCTGGTCGCGGCGGGCGAAGTGGATCTTGCGATCGGCGGCGACCAAGGGGGCTCGATCCGCATGCCCGCTTCGTTCTGCGGCGTCTATGGAATGAAGGCGACCCATGGTCTCGTGCCCTATACCGGGGTCATGCCGATCGAATCCACGATCGACCACACCGGTCCGATCACCGGGACGGTCGCCGACAATGCGCTGATGTTGGAAGTCTTGGCTGGGCCGGACGGACTCGACCCGCGTCAATATGCGCCCAAGGTCGGAGACTATCCGGCTGCGGCGAAGCGCGGAGCGAAGGAACTCAAGATCGGCGTCGTTAGGGAAGGATTCGGTCACGCCAATAGCGAAAAGGACGTCGACGCCAGCGTGCGCGAGGCGGCCAAGCGCTTCAAGTCGCTCGGCGCGAGCGTCGAGGAGGTGTCGATCCCCGAGCATCTGATCGCGCCGGCGATTTGGACGCCGATCGCGCTCGAAGGTCTTCAGGCCCAGATGATGCTGGGCAATGGCATGGGCTTCAACTGGAAAGGCCTCTACACAGTCAGCCTCCTCGACGCCCACGCCAACTGGCGCCAGATGGCCGACGATCTCTCCGACAGCCTCAAGATTTCGATGATGGTGGGCCAGTTTTTCCTGACCCATTATCGCGGGCGCTTCTACGCGAAGGCGCAAAATTTGGCGCGCAAGATCCGCGGATCCTACGACAAGGCGCTGGATGCATACGACCTCTTGCTGATGCCGACCCTCCCCGTGAAAGCCACAGCGCTGCCTCCGGACGACGCGCCGCTCGGCCTATACCTCCAGCGCGCGTTTGAAATGATCGGCAATACCGCGCCGTTCGACGTGACGGGCCATCCCGCGATGACGATACCCTGCGGACTTGGCGATGGGCTGCCGATCGGCGCCATGCTGATTGGCAAGCATTTCGATGAGGAGGCGATCTACGCAGCCGCAGGCGCGTTCGAGGGGGCTGGAGACTGGAAGACGTTCTGACGCCCTTTCTGGAGCAGCGTACCCCGCTCCAGCAGGCGCCCAATCGAATATCGCTTGGGGCAGGCGTTTGCTTTGGAGCAAACCCGCTCCCGCTAAGGGTTGATATAACCGACTGATCTTGCTTGATTGACGCAATTGCGCTTGACGCATTGGGCGTGCGGCATAGCCTTTGCTTGTCTCCTAACGGGCGGGATGTTCGTGGCGGAGCGTCGCAGGATCTAAGGCGTGCCCGGAGTGAAGCAGAGCTTAACGACTTCCGACAAAAGGCCGTCCGAACGTTTGGAGTTCTGGCAAGAGATCGTTTGCAAAAAATACGTTTCCGCGTCGGCCGAGACCGAAGTCCTGCAAGATGAATTTTCGGGGACGCTGACGAGCGGGGAACTGGGCTCCCTCACCGTTGCCGAGTTGGACGCCCCCCTTCACTTCTGGTCGCGGAAGCCTTGCCACGTCCGAAATGACAGTCAGGAGGTCTTTATCGTCAGCCTTATCCAAGAGGGCGCCGGCGAGTTGACGCAGTTCGGCCGCTCCGCCCGGGTCGGCCCGGGCGATCTTGTGATCTATGACGCGGGCGCCACATTCGACTACGCCTTGCGGGCCAAAACTCAGCTGGTGAAAATTCCGAGGCGACTTCTTAAGTCGAAACTAGACCGACCGGATGACTTTCTGGCGCTCAAGATCGACCGCAGCAACCCACTGTCACCTATCTTGAGCGAACTCCTCGCGCGTTCTCTGAACATCGATCTCTCGCTAGAACTTGGTTCGCGGATTGCAAAAAGATTGTCGAACGCGATCGTAGACTTGATGGCGTCCATTTGTGATCTTGAACGCGCTATTTTGCCGAGGGCGCAAATCTCTGGGCCGCTCGATCGGATCCTGCGGTTCGCGCGCGCAAATCTGGATGACCCGGAACTTGGACCTGAAGAACTCGCAGCTGCAGGCGCAATGTCTGTGCGAAGCCTGAACCGTCTGTTCAGCGCGCTCGGCGCAACTCCAATGCGCTGGGTGTGGTCGGAACGGCTTCAAGCGAGCCGGGTCGCTCTTATGCAGGGCGAGGTTCGTTCCGTCACAGACGCGGCCTTTGCACACGGCTTCAGCGACCTTGGCCATTTCAGCCGAAGCTTTAAGCGGGCATTCGGGATGTCGCCCCAAACCGTGCTCAGGAAATGATGTTTCTCAGGGCGGCCGACGGGAACGGCTCGGGGCGACAACTTGTTGCAGATAATCCGAAATTGAGTTAAGCTTGCCCCATGAACAATCCCGCGTTCCGCAAAGCCAAGATCGCAAGGCGCGCCCGCCCTTTCCGCGCTGCTAACCCACGGGAAAGCGCCGCGAAAAATTCTTCCCGCTAAAATCCGCTTAACCCATTGATAAGTCTAAATTCGGACGAGAGAATCCAAGGAATTCCAAAGAATTCCAACCCTCATAATCGGGGTCTTTGCAGCGAAACAGCCAGGAGTCCAAGAAAACCCAAACGGATTGACCGGGCCAACGTCGCGGCCTCGTTGCCGAGAAGGAGCTAAGCCAAGTCGGTCCAAATGCAAAGCCCCCTAGTGAGAAGGACGTTATAGAATTGGTCCGAAAAAAAGCAAATGTAGGGTTTCTTCTCGGTCAACCCTTGTAAGTATAGCGTAAGTTCAGCATCATTTTTGCCTGCAGCAGAAAATGGTAAAAGAACATGATTGTGAGTACGTCAACTCGCGTGCGCTTTCTCAAGATGGCCGGTACCTTAGTCACTGAGCGCCGCTGCGGCGAACACGCTTGGATTGAGTTGGAGCGATGCGCGTTCACACCGACATAAGCAAGAGAAAACCTCCTCCTCGTTACACCGCCCATGACGTTATGGGATACCTGCTCGATCACCGGCAGGATCTATCCCGCTCGCACTCCAAAATCGCTGAAGCTATCCTTCAACACCCGACCGCCTTCGTCGAGAAGCCAATCGAAGAGCTCGTGACGTGGATCGGCGTGTCCGCGCCCACGGTTACACGGTTCAGCCGGGCGATCGGCTGCGATGGTCTACGCGATCTGAAGCTCAAGGTTATGAGCAGCATGCGCGTCGGCGCCCGCTATCTCGAGCCCGCAACGCCGCCAGCAACCCTCGAAGAGGTCATCGAACGTGTGGTCTTTCGCGCGCAGCGGTCAATACTCGGGGCGCGCAGGACAGTCGATTCGCTCTCCCTAGAACGGGCAATCGAACTCCTCGCGGGTAGTCGCATGATCTACGCCTTTGGCAGCGGCGGCGTGTCGAGTTGGCTCGTCGAAGAAGTCCAAAATCGGCTCTTTCGCCTTGGCCTGAAGATCGCGACGAGCAGTGACCATCAGATGCAAATGATGATGGCGGCGACTGTCGAACGTGGCGACGTCGTCTTCTGTTCGTCGCTTAGCGGGAACAACAGCGAACTTGTCCGGGCGGTCCGCATCGCTGCCGACTATGGCGCGACCACGATCGGCCTCACCGTCATCGATACCCCGGTGTGCGCGGCGGTCGATGTGCCCTTGGCTCTCGGGGTCTTCGACGAAGGCGACATTTTGGGCCCGACCAATCTTCGATACGCCTTTCTGACGATTATCGACATTGTCTCTTATGGCGTCGCCATTCGGAGCGGCGCGCAGGCGCAAGAGAAGCTTCGGCGCATCAAGCAGCAGTTCACGACGTTTCGCAACTCGGACGACACCCAACCGGTCTGCGACTAGGATACCCGCGGGCTGCACAAATTTTTTGTTTTTCTGATCATAATATGGATCAGCTGCTGAAGATCTCGGCAAAACAGGGTCGATTTGCGTTTACTGATGATCGAGAAATGAAAAAATGCCTTGCCAAGAAGGTTCGGGTCGGCTCATCTTTTGCGTGGCGGAGCGATGACCTTTTAAATCGCAACTCATTCACCGCCGTGAAGTGTAAAGCTGGACGAGTAATCGGGGAGTCCCAAGATGACGTCACCCCTTCACCAATATTTGCTTTCGCGACGTCGGGTCTTGCAGGGCGCGGCGGCGCTCTCAGCTTCTGGGCTCGCGGGCCATCGAGCTATTGCCGCGCCTTCAACGCCGTTGACGTTCATCGGGTGGCAGTACCATCCGGAAATCGTCGAGCAGAACGTCGCGACGTTCAAGAAACTTTACGACGAGAATGTCACTTACGAGCTGGTGTCGGGCGATTACCATCCGGTCGTCGAAACGAAGCTGACCGGCGGCCAGCACGTCGACATGATGTATTCCGAGGAGGACCATATCGCGCGCTGGAACGCCGCGGACTGGGCCCGGGACCTCGAAGGATTGCCGGACGTCGACGCTATCAAGGCCGGACTGTTCCCCGTGAGCGTGCAGTCGATGTCGCTGCCGAACGGAAAGCTTGCGGGGCTTCCCTATTACGCTGGACACAACGCTTTCATCTACAACGAGGAGCATCTGCAGAAGGCAGGGCTTCAGCCGCCGGATAGTTGGGATTCGCTCGTCGACGCCTGCCGCAAGCTGAAAAAGGACGGCGTCTCCGACGCGCCTTACAACAGCGCCTGGGGCCAGAAGTGGCCTGAGCTGTCGTGGAGCATTTTCTCCTGCTGGTACGCCGAGGGCGCTTCCGTTTTCAACGAGGCGTTCGACCTCGTCCCCGACGAAGCTTTCAAGAAAGTTCTGGAGGCTCACCGGACCTTATACAAAGAGCAGCTGGTGACGGCCGACATCATGACGCTGCCCGCCGAGGGTGTTCCAAGCTACGCGACTGGTCGACACACCTTCATGATCCTGCACGACTACGATCAGAAGGTCGCCAACGACCCAAAGCTGTCGAAGGCCGCTGGCAGGGTCAAGAACGCGCTGATGCCAGGCAAGAACTCATTCCACCTTCGCCTGGACAGCGGTCTACATGATGGGCAAGCAGCCCGTCGACGTCGATCGCGCCTGGAATCTTGTGCGCTTTTTCGGCGGCAAGGCGAAGGACGGACAGTATCACGTCATCAAGCGGTGGGCGCTCGAGTTTGGCCTTGGCTCCGGATACAAGGAAGTCATGGCCGATCCGGAGATCGTGAAGAGTTTCTCCCAATGGCGTGACACCGCGATCAGCCAGAAGCAGCTTGAGCTCGCCACCGCCCGCAAGGTCGCCAAGAACATTTGGTTCCCGGAATGGGACCTCTTCATGATGCAGCGCGTGCAGGATTACATCCGCGGGTCGGGCTCGACAGAAGAGCTGGCTGACGCGTTGAGCGAGAAGGTCGCGGATCTGAAAAAGCAATATCAATAGCAGCCGGACCCGAGCACCAAGGCCAGACATGTCGTGACCACGTTATTGACGTTGAGCTCGCGAGAGGGGCGCCGAGGGGAGATGGAGCTCTCGCGCGGCCTCCAACATCGCGAGCGACCGGCGCGCGTCGGGCGGACGCCGGCTTTTGCTTACTGGGCTGTCGCACCGACCCTGGCTTTGGTTGCGGCCGTCGTGGGAGCGCCGCTCCTCTACAGCTTCTATCTAAGCCTCAACCGCACAAACCCGATCACCAAGAAGTGGATCTTCGTCGGGCTGGGTAATTATTCGGCGATCCTCGCAATCTCGGAATTCTGGGCCGCGTTCGGGAGGACCGTCTATTTTGCCGCGTTCTCCTTGGTCGGGACGACGCTTCTCGGGATGGCGATGGCGCTCGTTCTCAACATGCGGTTCAAGGGGCGAGGGGTTTTACGGAGCATCGTTCTGGTTCCTTGGGCGATGGCGCCGGTCTCCGTCGGTGTTCTCTGGTCTTTCATTTATGCGGGCGATTATGGGGCTCTCACCGGCCTTATGAATGATTTGGGGTTGGGCCGCTTCGCCCTTCCATGGCTCGGCGACGGGTTTCGCGCTCTTAACTTGGTGGCCCTGACCCATGTCTGGAGCCAGGCCCCGTTGACCGCTCTCATGCTGCTGGCCGGCTTGCAATCCATGCCGTCAAACCTGCACAAGGCCGCGATGCTGGACGGCGCCGGGCCGATCGCGCGGTTCTTTGCGATCACGCTGCCGTGGCTCAAGCCCAATCTCCTGTTTATTTCGATCATTGCGACGATCAACTCCCTCATGGCGTTTGACATCCTGTGGATCATGACGCGGGGCGGTCCCGGCGTCGCTACGACCGTGTTTTCCTGGCTCGGCTACGTGACGTCGTTCCAGTTCCTGCGGTTTGGCGAAGGGGCGGCGATTCTTTACTGTTTGACAGCAGCGAGCTTTTCTCTGGCGATTGTCTATTTTGCATTGCTGAAGCCTCGCAATGGTCGATCGCCGGCTCCGGACCCAACTCTCTCCCTCGACGCCGCCCTCCGTAACCCGGGCGACAGCGCGGCGCGGCCGCGCTTGAGAATGGCGGCGCTGCCGCCAGTCAAGGCGAGGGTTTCGTTGCCGCAGCCAGCGGCTACGGCGCTCTCCCGCTGTGGCCTCTTTCTGATCGCGGCATTGTTGCTGCTCTGGTCCGCCTTACCCGTGCTTGCCTTGTTCCTGATGAGTTTCACGCCGGCAAGCGACTTGATCCGCACGCCGCCGAGTCTGGTTCCGAGCGGCGTCACGGTGCAGAATTTTCAGACGGTGTTGATGCCGCGCGTCGGAAGTCACTTCTCGACGAGCGTCCAGGCGGAGCGGGTGCCGCTTGCGCTCCTGAACAGCTTCGTCGTCGGCGCGGCCGTTGCGGTCATATGCGTCGCCCTCGGCACTTTTGCCGGATATGCGTTCGCCCGTAACGCGAAGAAGCGCTTTTTTGGCGCCAGTCTTTGGGCGTTGTTGCTTACGCGAATGACGCCTCCGCTGACGCTCGTCCTTCCGTTTTTCATCGCCTATCGCGGCCTCGGTCTTATCGACACGCGTGTCGGGTTGATTATCGCCTATTGCTCTTTTCTCGCGCCGCTGAGCGCATGGATGATGAAGAGCTATTTCGAGGGCGTGCCGACAGAGTCTCGATCGCGCCGCGCTGATCGACGGCTGCTCCCGGCTGAAGATGATGTGGGCGGTGCTCATACCGGTGGTCCGACCGGGGATCGTAGCGGCGGCGATCTTCTGTTTCCTTGCGAGCTGGAACGAGTTCCTGTTCGCCCTGATCCTGACCTCGACGCCCAGGGCGCAGACCATTCCTGTCGTCATTTCCGGGTTTCTGAGCCAGGCGCAATTCTATGAATACGGCCCCATGTTTGCGGCCAGCGTGCTTTCAATTCTGCCCCCGGTGTTGGTGGCGTTTTTCTTTCAGCGCTATCTCGTTCAAGGCGCCTTGTCTGGCGCTGTCAAAGGCTGAGGCGGCGAGAGAGCAAGCCGATGACATCAATCAGAATCGAGGCGGTCTCGAAGAATTACGGAACGGTTCCGGTTCTGCAGGGCCTCGATCTCGACATCAAGGATGGAGAATTCGTTTCCTTCCTGGGGCCGTCCGGCTGCGGCAAAAGCACTCTCCTCTACTGCATCTGCGGCCTCGAGGAGATTACCGGAGGGCGGATATTGTTTGGCGACCGGGACGTCAGCCGCATGTCGCCCCGCGATCGCAACATCGCGCTGGTGTTTCAGGACTATGCCCTCTACCCGCATATGTCCGTTCGCGACAATCTTGCATTCCCGCTGCGTCAGCAGAAGGTTTCCGAGGAGGTCGCCACCAAGCAGGTCGCCTGGGTCGCGCGCCTCTTGGGCCTCGAAGCTTTGCTCGAGCGCGCGCCTGCGGATCTGTCCGGAGGACAGCGCCAGCGCGTCGCGGTCGGCCGGGCAATTGTGCGCAATCCCGCGGCTCTCCTGATGGATGAGCCGCTCTCCAACCTTGACGCGAGCTTGAGAATCAAGACGCGCACGGAGATCAAACGTCTTCAGCGGGAACTCAAGACGACGGTCATCTTCGTCACGCACGATCAGGAAGAGGCGATGGTGCTGTCTGACCGGATCGCGGTCATGAGCAGCGGCGTTGTCCAGCAATTCGCTGAGCCGATGACCATCTATCGTCAACCGACCAACCTCTTTGTCGCGGGCTTTCTCGGGTCGCCGCAGATGAATTTTCTGTCCGGCGCCAAGGTTCCTGGCGGTTGGGGCAACGCGCGTATAATCGGAGTTCGGCCGCACGATCTGGCGCCAAAGCCTGCGGATCGTGTCAGCGCCTCAGACTTGACCCTAAAGGGCGAGCTTGCGCTCATCGAGCCCGCGGGCCCCCTGTATTATCTCGACGTGCAAGTCGCCGACCAGCTGGTGAAGGCGACCTCCGCCGATTGCGACGGCCTCGCTCCGGGAGGCGCGGTGACGCTAGCCGCGCCCCGGCAGGCGATCCATATTTTCGATCGAGAGAGCGGCGCTCGGCTCGACGCCTGAGCGGCAAATGATGGAGGACGAACTGAGCGATTCGATGCAGGTCAATGAGTCCGATCGACGGTCGGCGACGGATCGCCGCTCGCCGCTTCGGTTCGATCTCGTTTTGCGCAACGGTCGGGTGATCGATCCGGCGCAAGGGATCGATCGCGTCGCCGATGTCGGCTTTTCGAACGGGAAAGTGGCCGCGATCGCTGATCGCCTCGAGGCGGACGGAGCGGTAATCAAGGATGTGTCCGGCCTCATCGTCACGCCCGGCCTGATCGATCTGCATACACATGTCTACTGGGGAGGCACGTCGCTTGGCGTCGACGCGGAGATGTACGCGCGCAAGAGCGCGGTCACGACATGCGTCGACACGGGAAGCGCGGGCCCCGGCAATTTCGCCGGATTCCGCAAGCATGTGATTGAACCTAGCCGCGTTCGAATCCTCCCCTATCTGCATGTGTCCTTCGCCGGAATCTACGGCTTCTCCAATCGCGTGATGGTCGGCGAGGGGCACGACATCCGGCTGCTTGCGGCCCGCGACTGCCTGGACGTCGTCGAAAGCAATCGGGATCTTATCGTCGGCATCAAAGTCAGGATTGGACGCACGGCCAGCGGCGCCGCGGGCATCGTTCCCCTCGACGTCGCCGAACAGGTCGCCGATCAAACTGGGTTGCCCATGATGGTCCATATCGACGAACCGCCGCCTTCCTACGAGGCCGTTGTGGAGCGTCTGCGCCCCGGTGACGTGCTCACGCATTGCTATCGTCCGTTTCCGAACGCGCCCGTGGACGGCAAGGGCAAGGTCAAGCCGGCCGTTCTGAGGGCGCGCGAGCGAGGCGTGCTGTTCGACATCGGCCATGGCATGGGCTCGTTCGGCTGGGAGACAGCAAGAGCGATGATGGACGAGGGATTTCCCCCTGATACGATTTCGTCCGACGTCCATGCGCTTTGCATCGACGGACCGGCTTACGACCAGGTCACGACCATGTCGAAGTTCCTGACGCTCGGGATGCCCCTTGCCGAGGTCGTCGCAGCGTCCACCATAAAGCCAGCCCAAGCGTTGGGGCGGCCGGACCTTGGCGTGCTCAAGCCGGGAGCCGCCGGCGACGCCAGCGTCCTCTCTATCGAAGAGGGAGAGTTTTCCCTGGAGGATGTGCGAGGCAAGGTCGTGAAGGCGCCGAGGCGTATCTTCGCCCGAGGCGCTGTAATTGGCGGGGAATGGTGGCCGCCGGCTGAAGCCGGAAGGGCGTGAGGCAAATTCATATGTCTGACGCGATCGAACAGCTGCGCAACTTCGTCAATATCAATGAGGGCAGTACGTACTGGGAGATCCACCTGCCGTTCGGCGGCGGCGTCAGAACGAAGAGCGGCGTCGGTCGGCTCGGCGGCCGTTTCACCCTCGAGGCGATGACCGAGGTCAAGATGATCTCGATGACCCGGACGCATTGAGAAGGAGCGAGTGATGGGGTCCGAGCTCCAGACCACGCCAGATGTCGCCGATGGAATTACGCCAGCGGCAAGCTGCGCTTTGCTGGCCGATCTCATCGAGGTTTTGCTGCCCGGCGATGAATCATGGCCCTCGGCGCGCGCCGTCGGGGTGCAAGCCTTTGTCGCCATCAGGCTTCTTGAGGAGCACGGCAAGGCGGCGTTTCCGAAGCTTATGTCGGCTTTGCTTGCTGCGGGCGGGCCTTTCGATGGGCTCGATGAAACGGCTCGCGTCGAGGTGGTCAAGAACTTCGAGCAACGCGAACCGGAGCTGTTCGGCTGGCTGCGCGACGCCGCCTATGTCGCCTATTACGAGAATCCATTCGTGGCGGAAGTGATCAACGCGAAGGGGCATCGCTACGAGCTGCGCCCGCACGTGAAGGGTTACCCGCTCCCGCGGTTCGACCCCGAGCGTCACACGCCTCGCCACGGACGAGGCCGCTATACGCCGACCGAGCAGGTACGGCCAGTCGATACCTCCAAACTCGACCTTAAGAGCAATCGAACCCTGCATTGGGGCCTGGATCGATGAAAAGCCATGACGAATGCGACGTTCTGATCATCGGCGCGGGAGCGACTGGCGCGCTGGCCGCCGTGGTGCTCGCGGAAGCGGGCCTCGACGTCGTCTGCCTCGAACAGGGCGGCTGGGTCGAGCCAAGCGATCATCCCCACTACAGCTCCGACTGGACTTGGCAGCGCAAGACGAATTGGAGCCCAGACGTCAACAAGCGCCGCCACCCGGATGATTATCCTGTTGAGACCAACTCTTCACAGGTGCTGATGTGGAACGGCGTCGGCGGCTCGACCAATGTTTATGGCGCCATCTGGCCTCGATACCGGCCGTCCGATTTCCGCAAGGGCGACGAGCACGGCCTGCAGCCGAACTGGCCAATCGCCTATGAGGACCTTGCGCCGTTCTATGAGCAGGCGGATCGCCTGATCGGGACGAGCGGTCTTGCGGGCGATCCTGCGATGCCGCGGCGCGAGCCGTGTCCGACCGGGCCCCTGCCGTTCACCAAGGCCGCCGAACGGTTGGCTGCGAGCTTCGATCGTCTCGGCTGGCACTGGTGGCCGGCGGAAGCCGCCGTGATTTCTGAGAATTACGACGGACGGCCCGGCTGCAACGGTTGCGGAATTTGCAACGGCTGTCCGCGCGGGTCGATGAGCAAGTTTTCGCTGTCGGTCTGGCCCAAAGCGCTTAGGGCCGGCGCGACGCTGCGCCCCTACGCCCGGGTCACAAGGATTGAAAAGGGACAGGACGGACGCGCAGCGGGCGCCATCTACGTCGATCGCAACACCAACGAGACGGCTTTTCAGGCCGCCCGGATCGTGGTCGTGGCCGCAAACGGCGTCGGTACGCCCCGTTTGTTGCTGGCGTCGGACAATCTCGCCAACAGCTCCGATCAGGTCGGGCGCAATCTCCTGCACCATACGCTCGTGGCTCTCGAAATGTGGGTCGACGAACCGATCGAAAGCCACATGGGTTATGTGGCGTCGCTGATCAGCCGCCAGTTCGCCGAAACCGATGTGAGCCGCGGCTTCGTCAATGGCTTCCAGTTCAACTGCCTGACGGGAGCGGCCGCCGCCGGCGAGGCGGCATCCGGCTGGATCTCCGACACGAAGGCGCCTTGGGGACGCGGCCATCACACGTGGTTCGAGAAGCACTTTGGCCACATGATCGGTGTGTTTGCGATTGGCGACGACCTGCCCAACCCGAACAACCGGATCATCCTCGATCCCACACACGCCGACGCAAGCGGACTTCCTGCCGCCAAGCTGTTCTATGCGCCGGGCGAGAACGACCGGCGCATGATGAATTTCATGTTGGACCGCCTGGAGGACATCGCCGCCGCGGCAGGCGCCTTTGAGTTCAAGCTGAACGATTATCGCGACGCCGCTGGGATGTACCGCACACCGGCCTGGCACATGATCGGAACGTGCCGCATGGGCGCGAGTCCAGAGATGTCCGTCGTCAACAAGTGGCAGCAAAGCTGGGACGTTCCGAATCTCTTCATTGTCGACGGCAGCGTTCTCACGACCGGCGGGATGGTCAACCCGACCCCCACCATCTCGGCGCTTGCCCTCCGCGCCTCCACCTACATACGCGACAACTTTCGCGAGCTCACGAGAACAACGCGGGCGGCTGCATAGCCATGCTCCAGCCACCTCCCGCCGAGCCCGGCATGTCGGTCGATGACATCGACACCCCAGCGCTCGTTATCGACCTCGACGCCTTCCACGCCAATCTCGACCTTATGGCTGACTTTGCCGCGCGGACGGGCGTGAAGGTACGCCCCCACGCCAAAACGCACAAATCGCCGGTCATCGCGAAGATGCAGATCGCCCGCGGCGCCGTTGGCCAATGCGTTCAGAAGGTCGCTGAAGCCGAAATCCTCGCCTGGGGCGGCGTCGCTGACATTCTGGTGAGCAACGAGGTCGTCTCGCCGAAGAAGTTGGCGCGCCTCGCCGCGCTGAGCCAGATCGCCGAGGTCGCCGTCTGCGTTGACGCCGTCGAAGGCGTTCGGCTGCTCGAAGCGGCCGCCGAGTTGGCCGGACATCGATTGACCGCGCTGGTTGAGATTGACGTTGGGTCCGCGCGCTGTGGCGTGGCCACGAGCCCCGAAGCCACCGAGCTGGCTCAAATGATCGCCGCGAGCCGGCATCTTCGCTTTGGCGGCCTTCAAGCCTACCATGGCGCCGCGCAGCATAAGCGCAGCACAGTGGAACGGCGCGCGGGCATTGCGCAAGCGACCAGCACGGTCGCCGCTCTCATTGAGGACTTGAAGAAGGTTGGACTCGATTGTCCAATTGTCGGCGGGGCTGGCACGGGGACTTTCGAGCTCGAAGCCAAAAGCGGCATTTTCACAGAGCTGCAGGTCGGCTCGTATGTTTTCATGGACGCCGACTACGGTCGCAATCAGCCGGCGCCGCCATTTCGCCAGGCCTTGTTCGTGTTGGGCTCTGTGATGAGTGCGGCTCGGCCCGGCGTCGCGGTGGTCGACGCCGGGCACAAGGCGGTCGCCGTCGACAGCGGCTTGCCGCTGGTCTGGAACCATCCGGGCGCGACCTATGTTGGCGCTTCCGACGAGCATGGGACACTAGCGCTCGAGCCGGGATCGGAGCCGATGCGCCTCGGCGACCGAGTCTGGCTTGTCCCAGGCCATTGCGACCCAACCGTCGATCGCTACGACTGGTACGTCGGCGTTCGAGGAACCCGTGTGGAGTGCTTGTGGCCGGTCGCGGCGCGTGGGGCGATGGCGTAGGCCGACCCGGATCGACCGACCAATGTCGCGGCCCCCTGCGCTGCTCGTCTTTCGCTGACCGGTCGGTGATCTGCTCAAACGCCGACCATCAGAAGCAGACAACCGCGCACGGCTTCGGCGACAGTGCATCGCTCAATTCCGAATGCTTCAAAGGGCCATAACGACTTGCGCCATCGCGTCCCTGCTTGCGACTCGGGAGACCGTTGTCGACGCGAATGCGCGGCTCGACGTCTCGCGCTGGGCTGCAAACTTGCCTACGCGCTACGCCGTCAATGGCGTCAAGACCGAACCGGCCTATGAGGAGGCGCTTGATTTGAGGGGAGAGGGCGGCGTCTTTTTGGATCTAGCCATGCGGGCGGTCACGCCGCTTGCCGGGAGAGACGTTTGACCTCCTGCGTTACGAGCGTTCGGTATGGCCCGTCCACCTGCAGCAGGCGCTCAGGGTCGCCGTCTTGCACAATCGTTCCGTTCTGTAGGACGACGATCCGGTCAAAGTTCCGCAGCGTCGATAGCCGATGCGCGACGGCGATAACGGTCCGCCCCCGCATGAGGCGCGAAAGCGCATCGCGGATTGCCTCCTCGGCCTCGATGTCGAGAGCCGAGGTCGCCTCGTCCAAAAGAAGAATGGGTGAGTTCTTCAAGAAGGCTCGCGCGATCGCGACGCGCTGACGCTGACCACCGGACAATTGCGCGCCGCGGTCGCCGACGATCGTGTCGAGGCCCGCCGGCAGGCTCTCAATGAATTCACCGCAACGGGCGGCCACCGACGCGCTCCATACCTCCGCGTCGGTCGCTTCCGGACGTCCATAGCGGATGTTCTCCATGAGCGAACGATTGAGAAGCGCAGCGTCCTGCGGCACCACCGCAATCGCATCTCTGAGGCTCTCCTGCGTCGCTAGCGAAATGTCGTGTCCATCGATCAATATGCGACCGCGCGGCAAATCGTAAAATCTCTGCAGGAGCGCAAGGAGGGTGGTCTTGCCCCCTCCTGACGGCCCAACGAGGCCAACCTTCTGACCGGGCTCGATGGCCAGAGTGAACTGGCCGAAGACTTCGCGGTCCTTCGCGTAGGCGAAGCTGATCCGCTCGAAGACGATCCTCGCGCCCTTGGGCGCGAGCGCGGCGGCTTGCGGATGATCCGTCAGGTCGTGCGGAGAGAGCAGCGTGACAAGCGCCTCCGACAGACGAGCGAAGTGTTGAGTCACGTCGACCAGCGCGACAGCGAAATCGCGCGTCGCGCTAAGCACCGTGATGCCGAGCGTGCAGACCAGCACAACGTCGCCAACGGTCGCCTCGCCGCGTTGCCAGAGATGGATCGCCCAGGCGAGCAGACTCACGATCAAAATGACGGTGACGAGGGCATGCGTGAGCCTGAGCTTCTCTAGATAAAGCAGGCTGCTGCGGCGGGCTTTCAACTCCCGCGCGACGGTCTTGTCGAAGCGATGATGCTCGCGCACCACACCACCAAACGCCTTCACCATCGAGATATTGCCGATGACGTCGACCATTTCGCCATCGACGGCGGCGGCTTTGTCGGCGAAATCGTGGTGCAGCGGTTTGCCGGCGGCAGCGATGCGAAAAATAGCGATAATCATTCCGATGGAGACGACAGCGAGGATGCTAGCCATCCATACGTTGACCATGGCGAGGTAGGCGATCGCGCCGACGGTCGCCAGGCACGGCGGAGCCACGTTCCATACGAACATGTTTTCGATCGTAAAGACGGCGTTCGACGTCGCCGTAATCCAACTCGTCAACATGCCGGGCATGCGCTTGGCGAAGTAGACTGGCGCATGGCCCGTCAGATGCCTGAAAAGATCGGCGCGGATGTCGCCGGTGACACGTACGAATGTGAAACTGGCGATGAACCCGCCCACGCGCCAGGATAGGTTATCCGCCGCAATCAGCAGCACGACGAGGAAAAAAGGAAGCCAGGGACTTTCGCTGTGCGACGGGGCGGAGAGCGCGTCGACCAGCCTCTTGATGCCATACTGCGTGCTAACCGAAAAGCCTACGGCCGCCAGCACAGAGGCAGCAATCGCCAGATGAGAAGCAGGGCGCGCCCGGACATAGCGCCACAGAAACGCTAGGGTTCGAGATCCATATTTGGTGAGGTCGTCGCCTTCATTCATTGGCGAGCGAATGTTTGGGTAAAAGTGGGTCAAAGTTTGGCGAAGCACGCCGCTCTCCAGAGTCTCACGTCAACGCCGCACTCGCAAAAAAGATTTATCGCGGGAACTTGTTCCGTCATAAAGCGTTTGTGATCGTTTGGCGCGCTTGCGTCAAACTCTTAAAACCAATGTTCGTCACAGAGGCGCGGTGTTGTTGCGCCGACTGGAGGGAAAATTGCGGATTGCACAGATATCGCCGTTGACTGAGGCCGTGCCGCCGAAACTTTATGGCGGAACCGAACGGGTGATCTCATGGCTGACTGAAGAGCTGGTCGCCCTCGGGCACGAAGTCACCCTGTTTGCAAGCGGGGATTCAATCACGAGCGCGCAACTCGAAGCAATGTGGCCTACCGCTGTCAGGCTCGACGGGTCGGTGCGCGATCCCAACGCCCTTCAAATCAGCATGATCGAACATGTCGCACGACGGGCGAGTGAGTTCGACCTATTGCATTTCCATCTCGACTATTACCCTTTTTCGGTGATGTCGCGGCAGTCGACGCCGTTCCTAAATACTCTGCACGGCCGTCTCGATTTGCCCGAGCATGAGCCGGTCTTCTCGACGTTCCCGAACGTTCCGCGGGTGTCGATTTCGAACGCACAGCGGCGGCCGGCGCCGAATGTGAATTGGATCGGCACGGTTTACCACGGGATGCCGTTGGATCTTCTGACGCCTGCGCCCGCGAGCCCGTCCTATCTCGCTTTTTTGGGACGCATTTCGCCAGAGAAACGGGTTGATCGCGCAATTCACATCGCCCAGCGATGCGGCCTGCCGCTAAAAATCGCCGCGAAAGTCGATCCGGTCGATCACGATTATTTCGAAGAGACGATTCGGCCGCTGCTCGCCAAACCGTGCGTCGAATTCATCGGCGAAATTACCGACGCGCAGAAGTCCGAGTTTTTGAGCAACGCGTTAGCGCTGCTCGTGCCGATCGACTGGCCGGAGCCTTTTGGACTGGTGATGATCGAAGCTATGGCGTGCGGCGCGCCGGTAATCGCGTTCAACCGCGGCGCAGTCCCTGAACTTGTTGAGGAAGGGATCACCGGTTTCGTCGTCGAAGACGAAATGAGCGCCGTCAGCGCCGTGCGCCACGTTCCGCGATTGTCACGAACGACAATCAGAGAGCGCTTCGAAGAACGGTTCACGGCCCGCCGCATGGCGAGAGACTATCTCGAGATTTACCGAGACTTGCTCGGCGCCGCGGCGCGCCGCCCGAGGATCGCGTCAGTCTCCGGCTGACTTCTCGTCTGCATGCGGCCGCGTTTCCGGCATCGCGAGCCACACTGCGGCCAGACCAAGAAGCCCGACTCCAGCCATCATCAGAAAGGCTGTCGGGCTGTCAAAGCGATCGCTGACATATCCCGCGAGGGTGGTGCTGATCGACGCGCCGATCCCAACCGCACAACCGACCGCGCCTTGCGCGAGATTGAAATGACCCGTGGCGCCGGCAACGTCAGCGATGATCAGTGGAACCAGCACAGCCAGCGCTGCGCCTGAGACGCCGTCGAGGAGTTGCGCCGCCATCAGCAGATACGGATTGTTCAAGAACGCGAACAACAGACCGCGGGTCGCCAAGGCGGCGAAGCAAAGAACGAGCAATGGGCGCCGTCCCCATTGCTCGGCCTTGCGGCCCACCCAGGGCGAAAGCAGAGCGACGATGAGCTGAGGCGCGACGATCGAGGTGGCGACGAGGATGGTGGCGAACTTGCTTGAGCGCAAGGTCATCACGCTCGCCGCCAACGGCAGCATGGCGGCGTTGGCGAGTTGAAACAGCGCGATGCAACCTGCGAAGACCAGGAGCGGACGGATCTCAAATAGGCTAAACAGACCGGCTATGGCGTTCGCTTGCCCGGATTTTGCGACGCCGCCATGCGCCCTCGCAGGATCGATTTCTTGCGTCCGTAGTTGAAAGAGGGCGAACAGCGCCGGCACGGTCATGCTCGCAGCCAGGATGAAGGCGGCGCGGTTCGAAATGTAATATGCGGCGGCTCCCATGCCCGCCGCCGCGACCCCCGAGCCGACTGAAGCGAAAGCGGCGTTTCGGCCGAGGCGCGTGCTGATCCCTTTTGGGCCAACAAGACCGAGGCTGATCGCCGCGATCACGGGGCCCAGCACGCAACTCGCGCCCGCTTGCAAAATCCGAGAGGCGAAGACGACGGCAAAGATCGGCGATGCGGCGAGCGCGAACGCGCTGGTCCCCACAGCGGCGACGGCCGCCGCCGCCACCCAGCGCTGGGACCGCGCGGCGTCGACAATCGCGCCGCCCGGGATCTGACCGACCAAGGTGACAATAGCGCCAGCCGTCAAGACAAGACCGATATCCGTTTGGGTCCATTTTTCAGTTGTCAGATAGACGGATACGAAGGCGCCAAATCCGGTCTGCACGTCCGCCAAAAAAAACACGAACCAGTCGAGGGCGTGGCGGCTCGTAAGGGACGGAACAGGAGAACCCGTCGGTTGGCGATTGCCAAGCGGAGGCGCCGCCGACGGTCTGACGGTTTCGCGACGCGATTTCCTTTTCGCCGATCCGGCTCCTAAGAAATCGGACATGCGTTCTCTGGAGCATCAGTCCGAAAGATGATCATGCGTCGAAAAGAGCGATCGAACGCAGCTTCTTTAAGGCTTCATTGAGGCTTTACCTCTGGACCGCCGATCATGACGACCGGCTCGGCCGCCTTGTAAACTGGCGCGACCCGCAATTGATCCTTCGTTAAATTCACGACGACGGCGCCAGCCTTCTTGGGGTTGAAATGCAACGACCGCCAATCGACGGCGATCTTGCGAGAACCGACCCCCAGAAAGCCGCCAAAGTCGATGATAGCGGCTCTGATCTGGCCGGTGCGATCGACGATGATGTCAGTGATGGGCCCCATGTCATCGCCGGCCGAGCTCAGCGCTTCGATGCCGAGAACGCTCTCAAGCTGCTCTCCGTCGACGACCGTCGCGGGAACGCTTGTCTTCTCCTCCTTGGTCTTATCTTCGTTCTGCGGCGAGGGCGCGGCGGCGCTCGGCTGCGGCGACTTCGAGGCTGCGTTCGGTTGCGCGGACGGCGGGGCGGGGGCTGGTTGCGGGGACGGCGCAGCGGGGGCCGGCTTCGGCGAAGGCGCCGCCTGAGCGAAGCGCCAAGTTGGGAATTCAAGATTGCGAGGCGCGGCGGTCGCGGGCTGTTGCGTTGCGAGCAATGCAAGAGCAACGAGGACAGCCGGCTCCTCCTTCACACGGCGCCAGCCGCAAAGGCAGCGCCGCGCCGAGGCGGCAAACGTAGGCATGGCCTTGCCTCCCTTCCGTTGATCCCCGCGATGATGACGGACAAGCTTCGGCGACGCCACTCCGGCCCGCTGCTTCGATCGACCTCTCCTCAATCTTCTGGTCGTGTAATGTCAATATCGTGGCCTAGAAGAATGGACGCCATCACATCGGATCCTCCGGTTTCATGTCGTGTGTAATTGCCTCTATTTGGCGCGTGGACGGCCTTCGATACCGTTCGCAAATCGCGCAATGATCAACTCAAGGTTCTCAGATGAATGGACGTTTCAACGGCAGGGTCGCGATCGTTACGGGAGCGGCTTCGGGCATCGGTCGCGCCGTCGCCGACCGCTTCTTCGAGGAGGGGGCGTCGGTCTTTGCGGTTGATCGCAATCCGGAGACCTTGGCGAAACTGCCGCGGGCTGCGGAGCGCTGGCAGCCGCATCTCTGCGACGTTGCGGCGAAAGGAGCGTCAACGCCCCTGATCGAGGCTTGCGTCGCACGGTTCGGCGGTCTCGATGTGCTTGCCAACATTGCAGGCGTCGGCAATTCGAAGTCGGCCCACGACACGTCGGACGAAGATTTCGAATATTGGATCAACGCCAATCTCTCGAGCACATTCCGGCTGTGCCGGGACGCCTTGCCGGAGTTGCGCAAGCGGCGCGGCGCCATCCTCAACATGGCGTCAGGCCTGGCGATCGTCGGCATGGCGAAGCAGGCTGCGTACACGTCCGCCAAGGCCGGCATCGCCGGGCTCACCCGGCAGATGGCGGCCGAGTACGGGCCAGAGGGGATCCGAGTGAACGCGGTCGCGCCCGGGCTCATCGAGACGCCTGCAACGGCCGACCGGCTCGCCAACGACGCCGACTATCGCAACAGCAACATCGGCTCCATGCCGCTTATGCGGGCGGGCCAGCCGGCGGAGGTCGCCGGCGCTGCGGCGTTTCTCTGCAGCGAGGACGCAAGCTTCGTGACCGGCCACATCCTACTGGTCGACGGAGGCATGACCGCGACCCGAGTTCGACTTACCTGAAAGCCTGCATCCGATCCTCCTTCCCAGTCACCGGAAGCTGGGGGCCCCGCTTTTCGAACCCGCGCACAAGTTTACGCGACTCAATGATTTCAGGACCTTAAGTGCGCTTTCGCGCAACTTTTTTCGCCCTTTGTCTTGGCCCGAAGGCCTCGTTCCAAGACCCCGCAAAGCGGCCTCGAAAGCCTGCCCTGAGCTTCTCGAGTTGTTCCTGCTCTTAACGTCGAAGTCGCAATCGCGCCCCGCCGGCAGGAAGAGCCAGCCGGGCTTGCCGACCTTTTCTGGAAAAGCAATATTATGTTCCAGGCGACTTGGCAAGAAATTGTCGATTTTTTTCTTAGCGGACGACCGGCTCCGCCCGTTCCCGCCTATGCGCCAGCCGGCCCAGGAACGAGCGTTCTGCAGCTATACACCGACGACGTGGCGCAGATGTAAAGCGTCTTCCTATCGGGGTCGCCCCAGTTGAAGTTGCCGGCCACTTCGGGGACGCGGATCACGCCGAGGATCTGAGCGTTGGGCGCGAAGACATGCAACCCGCCGGGGCCGGTGCAGAACAGATTGCCTTCGGCGTCGACTTTCATTCCGTCCGGCACACCCGGCTCGTCGCCTTCGAGGACGGCCCAGATTTCGCCTCCCGCAACGTCCTCTTTCCGCACCTCGAACCGGCGGATGTGGCCCTTCGCTGTGTCGTTGACGAAGAGAGCCGCGCCATTCTCGGCGAGACACAAGCCGTTTGGCTCTTCGAAGTCATCGACAATTCGGATGATCGAGCCGTCGCGCGGATCAACACGATAGACTCCTCGAACAGGCTGCTGCTCGGGACGCGGGATTCCCACGCCGAACAACACGCCCTCGCCCTGCCCGCGGCCGTAGGGCGGATCGGTGAAATACAGGCGCCCGGACGAATCCACGATCACGTCGTTCGGGCTGTTGAGCTCGAGGCCGCCATAGTGGCTGGCCAGCGTCGTCATACGGCCGTCCTGCTCTTGCCGAACGACCCGACTGGTCCCGTGCTCGCAACTGACGAGCCGCCCCTCCCGGTCGAGGCAATTGCCATTGGTCTTGTTGCTGGGCGCGCGGAAAATTTCGACCGCGTCAAAGCGCGGATCGAAGCTGTACAGGCAGTCGCCTGGAATGTCGCTAAAGATGAGCACCCTGTCTTGAGCGCGCCAAACCGGACCCTCGGTGAAGCGAAAGCCGGTCGCACGCTTCGCCATTGGCTCGTCGCTGACGATACGCGACAATTTCGAGTCGCGAACGTCCAAATGACTCATGAGCGTGGTCCGCTGGTCCAGAGGTTGGGTGAATTGCGCTTCTCGCGCCGGCTCAAGGTCGGGCCTGCCTATGCGCCTGATGGAGAGCCATGAGACCATCCGGCCTCACGGCTCTTAACCGGCTACTCGTGAAACTCGACCCATTTCTTGCTGGCGGCGTCATATTTGACCAGCGTCAGCTCTTGCTCGGTAAAGGAGACATGTCTTGTTGGCGAGAACGTCACCTCGCCATCGATGCCCGGATAACCCGACAGCTTTTCAAACGCGTCGCGCAAGACGGCGTGGTCAGTCGACTTCGTCTGCTCGATGACGTGAGCGAGCGTCATGATGGCCTGATAGGTCACCTCGGCCGATTGGGTCGGGTCCTCGTTGTATTTCTTACGGTAAGCAGCCGCGAACTCCTTATACAAGTCGTTCGGATGAAGCTCGGCCGTTATTTGAGCACAGATGACGCCGTCAGCGGCGGGCCCCGCCAGGTTCGCGAACACGTTATCGGAGCAGGTGTCGGACTCGCCAAGCACCAGCAAATGCTCCCCCGAGGTTCGCAGAATCTGGGCGAACGCGGCCTGGTCAGGCGGCGAAAGCCAGACTTCCACGCAATCGGCTCCGGAATTTTTCACCGCCTCGAGCTCGGGCGTCAACTGAGCGGTGGCTCCTGTCGTCCAGTTCTCCGTGATCGGCCGATCGAGGGTGATTTTCTTGCCGGCCTTCTCATAGACCTGCTTGAACGCCGCGATCCCGCCCATGCCCCACGACGTTGTGTCATGCAAAACAGCCAATCCTTTGGGGCAGTGCTTAAGCGCGTAGTCTCCCATCTTCGCGCCCCAGGCAAAAGAATTGCCGCCGGATTGATACACCCACTTGTGCGGCGGCTTGTCTGGACCCTCGGGATAGACCGTCAGGCCTCCGCCATCCACCAAGCCGATATCAGGAATATGATATCTGTCGGCCAATTGCGCAGTGACCGGGCCGTTATCCGGCGAGCCGACGATCGCAATAGCGCCCTTGCTGACGAATTTCTGAAAGAGCTGGCCAGCGAGCGTGCCATCGCCATTGTCATTGACCGCCTCGACTACGACCGGACGCCCGAGTATCCCGCCCTCAGACATCAACTTGTCTTGCGCGAGCAGCGCACCCTGCTGGGCCTGGGTCCCGACGTTTCCGTAGGCCCCCGTCGTTCCGCCCATGACTTCGATCAGGATCGGATCGCCGCTGGGCGCCGCAAAGACGGGGCCTGTCAAACAAGCCGCCAAGACCGAAAGAACACCCCAGCGACGTCGACCGACATTCATCACGCGCCTCCCTTTGCGCACATTTTTTCGTGCGTGGTTCAAACCTAACATTGTTTGGATTGAGGTTCGAGGCGGGGCCGACGGCTTGCGGCGAAGCAGCTTCATGATCTCGCCACTATTTTGCGTTTCCGCGCTTAGCGCCGCCGCCAATGATGGCAATCCGCTTTCCGTTCATTCTCCGAGGTACACCTTCCGCACGACCGGATCTGAGCGCACTTCGTCGGCCGTCCCAGTCAGCACGACCTCGCCGGCGTTCAAGACGGTGACAAGGTCGCACAACGGAAACAAAAAGCGCGTCTGATGTTCGATGACGATCATCGTCAGGCCGCGGCCTTTGAGTTCGCGCAAAATCCACGCGAGATGCTCGACCTCGCGATGGGTCAGTCCTGTCGCCGGTTCATCCAGAATGACGATGTCGGGGCTGGCTACGCAGACGCTCGCCAATTGCGTCAGTTGCTCGATCCCGTGCGGCACGTCGCGAATGCGCCGGTCCGTCCAGCCTCCGGCGCCGACCGCGCGCAGGGCGCCCACGGCCCGGCTCGACACGCGGTCCATGTCGCGGCGCGCAGACTTGAGCAGCGGCCATACGACCGAGCGCAGGCCGACGTTCGCCGCCAAGCCGTAGGCGCCGACCAGCACGTTCTGGCGCGTGGTCAGCTCCTTGATCAGCTGCGCGGCCTGAAAGCTGCGCCTTAAGCCTAAGCGCGCGCGATCCGCGGGCCCGAATCCGTCGACCCTTCGCTCCTTGATGAAGATCGAGCCCGATACCGGGCGCAGTCGCCCGGCGATGATGTTGGCGAGCGTGCTTTTTCCCGAGCCGTTCGGGCCGATCAGCCCGTGAATACGCCCGGCCGCGACTTCAACGTTCACATGGCTCAGAACGGTTGGGCCGGTTCCATATCGGAATGTGATGTCGCGACATTCGACAATCGCCGGGGACGGAGCCGTAGCCGCCGGGGTCGCGCTCGCCGAGCGGGCCCCGGGGAACAGCCGAACAAGCGAGTTGCGCTCGGCCGCGCCCTCGGCCTCCCCGGCAGGGGAAGCCGCCTGAGGCTTGGGCGGCCTCACGGCCCCGGGCAAAGTCGGCTTCAGACGCGCCCACGCCCGCTTCGCGACGCCAACAGCGCCTTCCGGAACAATCGTCACCACCAATATCGATAAGACCCCATACAGCACCTGCTGGATCCAAGGGTTGATGTGAACAAGCACGGGAAACATGCTGACGAACGCCGCCCCGATAATCGGCCCGGAGGTCGTGTTGATTCCCCCGATGAGAATCATGACCAGGACATTGAGCGAGATCGACCAACTGAACTGGCTCGGCGAGACGACGCCAAGAAAGCAGAACAACCAGCCCGCGAAGCCGATCGTCGCCGAGGCGAGCGCGAACACGAGGATCTTCATGGGCCCGGGGCGAACGCCGGCAGCCTCGGCGAAAGGTTCAGCGTCCCTGATCGCGAGGAGCACCGGATAGAGAAGCGAACGCCGAACGCTCCAGACCACGAACGTCACGACCATGAGCGTCAGCATCACGCACCAGGCGATCGGCTGTCCGAGCGGCGCAAGAAAATCCGGCAGATCGGGAAAATTGGGCCCTAACAGCCCCTGCATTCCGTTGGTGATCTGCAGGTCGGTCGCCAGCACCGTGATGACCAGAGTGAAAATGAACGTCGTGATGGCGAAGTGCAGTCCGCTCACCCGGAGCGAAGCGGCCCCGAGAATGACCCCGAGCAATCCGGTGGCAGCGACAACGACGGGAATAGCCAAGAACAGGTTCACGCCATAGATCGTCGACAAGATCGTCGTCAGATACGCGCCGATGGCGAAGAAGCCCCCGACGCCCATCGAATAGAGGCCAAGGATCCCAGCCGTTGCGTCCAGGGATATGGCGAGAATGGCGTAGATCGCCGCCACCAGAATGAGGCCTTGGACCTGTAAGTCCGCCCAGGCGATGAAATAGGTCGCGGCGAGGGTGGCGATCACGATCGCCGCGATCGGCGAGGATCGCGCCAATCGGTCAGAACGGGGATTGGGCGAAAGCGGCGATGGCTCGATCCGTCCGCCCGACAGGGATCGGCCTCAGAAGCCTCCTGGCCGCGATCCGCTCGCCTGTCCCCTTGAGAGACAGTGGGATCTGTTTGATGAGGAGCGGAAGCTGCGCGAACGGGGCGGCTCGGAGGCTGAATATCCCCCTCGGGCTTACGAGCAGAACCAACACGAGGACGACGAACGGAAACCAGTCCGACGCTTGCGAATTGATGTACGTGTCGGCGCCCTCGGACAGAACGCCGAGCAGGAGGCCGCCGGCCATCGCAAAGGCCGGATTCTCGGCTCCTCCGATCATCATCGAAACAAAGCCGAAGGTGTTGAATGTGCCGCCCAAGTAAGGGTTGGCGAAGGTGCGCGGCGCGATCAGCACGCCCGCTATTCCCGCCAGAAGCCCCGAGATCGCGAAGGTGACGGCTGCGACCATCATTGTGTTCGCGCCGATGCATTCCGCCATTTCGGGGTCGGAGGCTGTCGCCATCCCGACTTTGCCGAAGAGTGTTCGCCGCCGCACAAGTTCCAGCGCGACGATGGTGACGGCCGCAACGGCGATCGCCAAAATCTGCTGCGCGGTCAGCAGGGCTCCGCCAATATGGACGCCGATATCGTTGAGGAGCGGCGGGAACGCGCGAGAACGAGGGCCGACGACATAGGCGATCGCGTTCTCGAGAGCTAACCCGAAACCCAACGTGCTCACCATCCAGCCGAAGCTGAAACGGTCGGCCTTCAATATCGGCCTCACGGCGACGAAGTAGGACACGACGCCGATCGCGCCGGCCGCGATGGGGCCGACCACAACGCCGATCCAGGGACTGTATCCCGCTTCGGACAGCGACGCCGCCACGACGATCGCCATCGTCAGCATTTGCCCCTGCGCGAAATTGATGACGCGGGTCACGTAGAAAGAAAGGGCGAGCGCCAGGCCTAAGAGACCGTAGATCGCGCCTATCGACACTCCGCTGAGAAAAAACTGAAGCACCCGCGCTTCCTCCTTTGTCGCGCGCCTCGTGCACTCTGGCGAAAGCGACATAGCTTACGAACGCCGCGCGACAAGTGAAACTTGTTGCCAGCGCCCATAAAACTTGCCGCGCCCAGGGCCGCTTGAATTCACGTATATGATTTCCGTTCCAGGACACGCCGTCCTGCTTGAATCGGTTCGGTCGGGCGGGAAATCTTAGGGTCCAAGCCGGCCATCCACGGACTTCAACGGAAGATCGATTGTTTCGACACTCCTCCGTCGCAAGCCGGCCTGCCGCCATTCAGGACGGCGCCGCATCGGGTGGTGCTAAAAGGATCGGTGTTCTGAGCGTCATATCTCCGGCCGCGCGGGAGCGCTCGCGGGGACCACAAAGGAGTTCGGCTTTGAAGGTGAAACTATCGCGCGACAAGCTCAAGTCCGCGCTACGAGACGATCAGGAGTTCCGGGTGTTTGCGCGCTATTGGAGCGGCAGCCTTCGATTCGACATCGGCGACGACGTCTACCTGATCAAGATCAAGAACGGCGAGGTGAACGCGGTTGATGCGCATGCGCCGGCGACCGCGGGCGCAGGCGACGTCGTCATCACGGCGCCCGCCGACGACTGGGCGCATTTCCTTCAGCCGTTGCCCGAGCCTTGGTATCATGAGTTCTATCCGGCGAGCGCCCATCACGGCTTCCGCCTCGGCGGCGATCCCGATTATCTCTGGCCCTATTATTGCGCGATCCGCCGGTCGGGCGAGATCCTGCGGTCGCTGGCGACTGTCGAGAAGGAGTAAGCGCCCATGACAGCCAAGTTCAGCCCGATCACCGGCCGCTACGTCCATGTCACGGTGCAAGGCGTCGAATATCGAGTTCTATTTCGAGGAGGCCGGCAAAGGCGCGCCGGTCCTCATGCAGCACACGGCCGGCAGCGACGGCCGCCAGTGGCGCCACATCCTCGAGGACGAGAAACTGACGTCTGAGTTCCGCTTCATCGCTCACGACCTGCCTTATCACGGCAAATCGCTGCCGCCGCTCGGCAAGCCCTGGTGGCGGGAGCGCTATTCGCTGTCGCAGAGCTTCGCCATCGATTTCATCGAGGCGATGACGAAGGCGCTCGGAATCGAGAAGGCGATCTATGTCGGCTGCTCGATGGGCGGGCATCTCGCGCCCGATCTCGCGCTGGCGCGGCCGGGATTGTTCCGCGCCGTGATCGCGGTCGAAGGAGGCCTCGCGACGCACGACCCGGAGCCCTTCCTCGAGTATCTGTCACATCCGCGCACGTCGAACGAGACAAAGGCCGAACTCATGCTGGGGCAGATGTCGCCGCACAGCCCCGAGCAGTTCCGCCGTGAAACCGCCTGGGTCTATAGCCAGGGCGGCCCGCAGGTGTTCCGCGGCGACCTCGACTATTACCTCGGCGAACACGACCTCACCCAGACCGCCTCGAAGATCGACACGTCGAAGACCCAGGTGCACGTGATTAGCGGCGACTACGACTGGTCAGCGACGCCCGAGCGCTCGCGCGCGCTTGCCGACGCCATCAAGGGGGCGACCTACACCCGCATGGAGGGCATGGGTCATTTCCCGATGTCGGAGCACCCCGAGGCGTTCAAGAAATATCTGAGCCAGTTGCTCGCCGCGATCATGGCGAAGTAACCAGCGCGATTTTCGCTCATCAGCAAGGGAACACAGCCTCGCTTGCCGCAAGCGCGCAGCTGACTCACGCCGATTGCGCCCCCATCCGCGCGCGCCGCGCGCGTTCGCCGGCCGCGTTCAGCGTAAGCGCAAGAAAGAGAATCACGCCGTACATGATCTGAATATAGAAGATCGAAACCTGGGCCAGGGTGAACAGCGTCTGAATGAGAAAGAGCAGCGCGCCCGCCGCCGCCGACCCGAGCATTCCGCCGCGTCCGCCGCTCAGCGCGACGCCTCCCAGCGCCACCGCGGCGATCGAGGTCAGCGTGTAAGGCACGCCGACGCGTGGGTCGCCTGATCCAAGCGCCGCGGTGAAAACGAGGCCCGCGACGGCGGCGAGCACGCCGCTGATGACATAGGCGATGATGCGGACTGCCGCGACATTCACCCCCGACGCATAAGCCGCCCGTGCGTCGCCGCCGACCGCGAGCAGATTGCGTCGAAAGGCGGTCCGCTCGAACGCCAGCCAGGCGATCCCGAGCGCGATGACGAGGACGAGCGCGCCGGACACGGGGCCGTGGCTGTTGGCGAGCGCGACGAGCCATCCCGGCGCCTGCCCGCCCGCCATGGGCAGAATTTCGAGCGTGATGCCCTGATAGGCGAGATAGGCGCCAAGCGTCGCGATGATCGGCTGCACACGGACGACCGCGATCATGAAGCCGTTGAGTAGGCCGGAAAGGACCCCGACCATGAGCGACGCGCCGATGATGCTGAAAGGATCGGCGAAGCCGTGGGGTACGAGGATCGCAGTGACGAGCGCATTGACCAGGCCCGCGAGTGGTCCAACCGATAAGTCGACGCCACCGTCGCCCGACATAACCGGCGCCGTCTGCGCCATCGCCGTGATGATGAAGGGGGCGGCGCTGATCAGCATGCCGTTCCAATTGGCGGGATCGGTGAAGGCGCGGCTTGCTGCGGCGTTGAGGATCATGAACACGGCGAGCGCAGCCAGAATTGGCCAGGCGTAGCTGCGCTTCATGATCCAACTCATCGCGCAGTCTCCACCGGTTCAGCCGCGCCTTTCTTGTGCGCGAACATCGCATCGATGAGAGTCCGCTCTTCGAGCGCGTCGCGCTCGACGATGGCGCTGACAGCGTGGTCATGAAAGACGACGACTCGATCGCAGAGAAAACACAGTTCGACGAGTTCCGTCGACAAGAGCAGGATCGAGACGCCGCTCGCCGCAAGGTTCATGAGGACGTCGTAGAGCTCCGATTTTGCGCCCAGATCGACCCCGCGCATCGGATCATTGAGGATGAGGACGCGCGGCTTTGTGGCGATCAGGCGGCCGAGCAAGGCCTTCTGCTGATTGCCTCCGCTGAGCGAGGCGATCGGCGATCCGAGGCCGGCCATCTTGACCTTCATCTGACGGCACACATCGGCGGCAGCCCGATTGCGCGCGCTCCATCTCAGGACGCCCCAGCGGGCGAGATCCGGGAGCGCCGAGACGGTCACATTGTCGAGGATGGAGAGGGGCGCGAAAATGCCTTCGGTCTTGCGGTCGCGCGGAAGGAAGGCAAGCCCCGCGCGCGCGGCGTCGCGCTTGGAACGGATGGCCGCTTCGCCTGCGACCACGGCGCCTGCGGCAGGGCGGCGCGCGCCCGCGATGCATTCGAGAAACGCAACCTGCCCGTGGCCCTCGAGGCCGCCGACGCCGACGATCTCGCCGGCATGGAGATCGAAGTCCAATGAGGGCCTTCCCGCAAGCACCGTCAGGCCTCTCGCGCCAACGAGCGGGGCGCCCGAGCGCCGGGCGCTTGCACCGACCTCGACCGCCTCTCGGCGCGGGCGCGCTCTCGCGTCGACATCAAATCGAGGAGCGTCTCGCTTGAGAAAGAGCCTCGTTCAAGCGTCGCGACGCTGCGTCCCGAACGAAGCACGGTCGCGCGGTCCGCGATGCTGCCGATCTCGTCCATGCGGTGAGAGACGAAGAGGATGGAGCGGCCATTGGCGCGGAAACTTCTCAGCGCGTCGAACAGGCGGTCGCGATCTTCGATGTCGATCGCGGACGTCGATTCGTCAAGGATGAGCAGTCGCCAGGGGCGCAGGAGCGCGCGAGCGACGCCCACGAGCTGACGGTTGGCGAGCGACAAGGCGCCGGCGAGTTTCTCGGTGTCGAGACCGCGAATGCCGATAGAGGCGAGCGCCTCACGCGCGAAATCATGCTCTCGCGCCAGACTGGCTTTTCGCACGACCACGCCGTCAAGGCCGAGCATGATGTTGTCGCGCACCGACATTTCGGGCAGCACCAGCGTCTCCTGAAACACGGTGGCGATGCCGGCCTCTTGGGCTGCTCGCGGCGATCGGAGCTGGAACGGCGCGCCATTCCATTTGAGCGCGCCCGACTCCGCCGAGACAATGCCGCTCAGGACTTTGATGAGCGTGCTCTTGCCGGAGCCGTTTTCTCCAACGATGGCGTGAATCTCGCCGGGACGCACGGAAAGGGAGCAGGAATCGAGCGCGATCGTTTCGCCGAAGGTCCTGCGAATGTCCGTGGCCTCGAGCAGCGGTTTCGCCGTCGCCGCGCGCTGCTGCATCTCCTCAAGCAAATCCTTCGCGGCCTGCAAGGTCATATGCGCATGCTCACGTGCGGTTCACGCCCGTAGAGGGCGACAAGACCGACAATCAGGAAGCCAAGGAATATCTGCTGGGCGGCCTGGTCAAGCCCGAGACCGACCAGGAGCGTGCTAAGCTCGGTTACGACGAGGCTGCCGGCGACGGTGCGGCCATAGCCTCCGCGCCCACCGGTGAGCGGCGTTCCGCCGACAACCACTGCAGCGACCGTGGTGAAAAGATAGGCGGCGCCGACTGTCGGATCGGCCGCGCCGCTGAATCCGGCGAGCAGAATGCCCGTAACGCCGGCTAGAAATGCGCTGAGCCCGTAAACGCTCATCCACACGAAGAGCATCGGGACCCGGGCGAGCTCGGCGGCGCGGGGATTGGCGCCGGCTGCGAAAATCCAGCGGCCCAGGATCGTCCGTTGTTCCAGGAAGAGAATTGCGGCGATAATGACGATCCACAGGACGACGGCTCCTGGCAGGGGGATGGGCCCTGTCTTGCCGATGACCGAGACCATGGTGACGAGCCAGTCGGGCACCGAGCCCGCGACCTCCCCGTGCGTGCCCGCCCATATCGCGCCAAATATTATCGAGCCTGAAGCCAGGGTGACGACGAGCGGATTGAGCTGCAGGTAGCGGCACGCGAACCCGTTCGCGAGACCGATCAGGGTCGCGAGCGCAAGGATGAAAACGATCGCGGCGGCGGCGGACCAGCCCGCGCCATAGAGCAGCGAGAAAAGAACGTTGCACAGACCGATGACGGCGGGGATTGAGAGATCGAAGCCGCCGATGACAATGGTCAGGGTCTGGCCCACCGCTGCGATGCCGAGAAGGCTCGACAGCAGCAGCAACGACAGCACGCTGTTGAGGTTGGCGTATCCGGGGATGAGGAGGTTGATGACGAAGAAGAGGCCGATCGCCAAGGCGAGCGGCACGGCGAACCCGACCCCTCGCTGGATCGTCTGCAGCGCTGCCCGCATCGGCTTGTCCGGCCCAGACCGCGGCATCGCCGCCACTCACTCAAAAAGACCGGGAATGTGAGTTGACCCGGCTGACTTGCGATAGGAGCGAGCGCGCCCGATCCGCGCGCTCGCCAATTGTCGAGACTAGTTTGTTCCCACGATCTTCACCTGCGCCCGCGGCTTGCCGCCGGTGAAGAACTGATCGAAATAGGCGTCCGGCACAAGGTGAAGATCTTTGCCATTGGCGAAGCAGGTGCTCTGCACGGTCATCGAGGGCTCATAATAGTCGTTGAAATTGTCGGAGGTGATGATCGGCAGCGGCATGAAGATCGTGCTCACCTTCGGTTTCTGCCCGGCCATCATATGCAAGGCCGGAATGAAGGCGGCATAGGCCATTGGCCCGCCATCCTGGACGAAGGTGTACGCGGTCAGATTCTTCTCCTTCCAGTACGCCAAGAAGCTGCAGAGGTTCGTCACTTCGGTGATGATCGGAATCGGCCGGCCGGATTGTTCGAAGGCCTGCCCCACACCGACGCCCATGTTGCCCGTCGAGAAGACCGCGGCGACCGGCTCGGGGTGAGTGGCCAGGAACTTGAGCACCTCGGACTTCGCAACGGAGCCGGTCCACATGCCAAAGAGGCTCCCCACCACCTTGATGCCTGGATCGGAAGCGACCGCCTGCCGAAGCCCGGTTTCCTGCGCGACCGTGTTCGCGGTGCCAGGCTGGCCGTTCATCACGATCACGTTGCCTTTGCCGTTGAGCTTCTTGGCGATCCACTCGCCCCCGAACTGACCCCGATAGTACGGGTTGGTCGCCACATTGAGCCCTTCGGGGCATGTGACCGGCGAATCGATCGCCACGAACAGGACGCCCTTGTCATAAGCATCCTTGATGCCGGAGCAGAGGCCGGTCGCGGAGCCAGGGTAGCTCATGATGATGTCGCATCCTTGGGCGACCTCCGCCTTGAGCTGCGACAGCTCGAGATTGATGTCGCCATTCGAGTTCGTGACGATCAGGTTAGGCTTCGCGAGCCCCTGATCCGCGAGCTGCTTCGTCAGGGCCTTGAGCTCCGCGACGAGATTGGCGCGCCATGAATTGCCGAGGTAGGAATCGTTGTGGCAAATCTGCCAGGGCGGCGGATGCGGCTTCCAGTCGGCGAACGGGTTCGGAACAACGTTCGCAGCATACCAATAGCCGCCGTAATACTTCTGCGCGTCCGTTGGGACGGCGGCGAGCGTCTTGGCTTGCTCTTCCTTGGAAGGGCCCGCCGCTTGGCTCGCGGTTACGCCGACAAGCCCGATAAAGGCTGCAACCGCTCCGGATGCGCAAACACGGAAGGTCTGCGCCGCTCCACGTTTCCATGCGTTCATTTTCTCTCCTCCCTTGATATCCTTGGAACTCAGATTGCTTGTCGGAAGCTCCGCCGGATCGACGAAACTCCACGCGTCGACGAACGAGAGGCGTCTCAGTCCCAGAATTCTTGCCAAGGAAAAATTATAGAGGCCCCTTCTCCCCTGCAAATAGTCGTTGGGAATGGCCCCATCGCGACCGGCGATGAACCGTCGAGGAAAAGGTCCCTCAGGCGATCAAGTCATGACCTCGTGACGCGGCCGTAGCCAAAACAAACCGCCCGTTTGTCGTCGGTCCCCCCAAGCTGCTCACGCGCGCCTTTCAGCGCGCACTCGTCGCTCGATAGTTGGCGCAGAATTCGTCCCAGCCGGTCTTGATATGGGCTTGCATGGCAGCGACTGCGCCCTCCACATCGCGTCGTTCAAGCGCATCGAGCACCGCGACATGCTCCTCAAAAACGCGCCTCTGTCTTCCGGGCATCTTGGTCAGCATCTCTAGAGGGTATTTGGCCCACAGCATTCGGACGAAATCGATGGTTTGGGGTTGCCCCGCCTGCTCGTAGAACCTGAAGTGAAAACGAAAATTCCTTTCCTGCAAGGAAGGACGCGTGTGCGTTTTGACCGCTGCGAGAAAATCGTGGTTCAGCGCCTTCAAGACGTTGAGATCGCCTGCGGTCATTCGCAGCGCCGCTTCGCGTGTGAGCCGGCTTTCAAGAACCTGGCGCAACTCATAAAGTTCTTCGGCCCCCTCAACCATGAATGGCGCAACGACAGCGCCGCGGTGAGCCTTGACGGCGACATAGCCCTGAGCCTCCAAGAGCCGCAAAGCTTCCCGCACCGGCGTGATTGAAACGCCAAGCAACCTGGCGATTTCCGCCTGCTTCAGCTTCTGGCCTCGAGCGATAACGCCCCCGATGATTTTCTCGCGGAGAACTTCGGCGATCTGGCGCTCGACCGTTGCCTTCGACCTCAGCTCCCAGGCGCCGCTGTCTTCGCCGATACGCGCCGCGCCGCCCGAGCGAGGCAACCTTTCGAGGGACTCAAGGTCGGTCATTTTCGCCAAGTCCAGGTGATCAGCAAAACTTACACATCATAGTCGAACCTGCAGCGAATTCTATCGGCGTGGCAAGCCGTCGCCTTCGATCTTCTTCGCCATGCCGACGAGCAATTGCAGAAGCCGATCACGTTCGCCGGGAAGCCGCGACGAGTCGAGGCCAAGCCCAATCGCGAGAGGCTCTCCAACGAGGGGGCGGAGTTGCACTGCGAGCACTCGCTCGCGCTCGCTTCCAAGGTCGGCGCACTCGACGAAGCCGGCGCCGCGGTGCGCGCGCAACTCCTCCATGAATGTCTCGACTTTGACGACGCTTGCGCCATCCTCGGCGTTGGCGCGCCGTATAATGCCGCAGACGTCCCGATCGCTCTCTTCCATCAAAAGCGCGCGGCCGAGCGCGTCCTCGCAAATTGGCATTGCGAGGCCCGGGCTCAATCCGCTCCTCTCGCAGTTCTTTTTGGGCCAGGACACATGGACATAGCGAACGTAGACGCTGTTTCGCACTCCGAGTCTGACGGTCGCCTGCGCGGCATGGCTAAGCGCGTCGAGCGCGGCGAGCAGGCTGCCGTCAGGGAATAGCGCGTCATGAATCCAATTTCCGAGGAACACTGAACGGATGCTGGGAATGTATTTGCGGGTCTTTCGGTCGCGTGTGATGAAGCCGGCGCTGCTTAGCGAATGCAGGAGCACAGAGGAGCTTGATTGTGGAATCGACAAGGCGCTGGAGATCTCCGTCACTGTGAGCGGCTGTCGATGGATCGCAAAGAGCTCAATGATTTCCAAGGCGCGCGTAGCCGATTTGACGTTGCAATCAGTGGGCGCCCTTGGGCGACGACGCGGACGAAGCGGGAGCGCCGGGTCATGAAAGGGCTGCGGCCTACGAACGAGGTCCATCTCTCGCGAAACATTCAACATGGAAACAAAGAGCGGAGCGCTCTTCTCCTCTGTTTGACCAACGCCGCTCAAACGCTACTCAAGAGCAAATTTTGGAATGGCGATGTCTTCCGTGACGCGCTCAAACGTCACGCTGAGCCGTGCGCCAATTTTCGTTTTCGCGTCGTCGCCGACGAGATTGCTGATGATGAGCGGACCCTCGTCGAGCTTGACGAGGCAAGTCCGATAGGGAAGCTCGTCCTTGAAGCCGTCCCAGTAGGCTCGATGGAAATCCACCCAGGATTCCAGCGTTCCGTGGCCGGACGCGGGCTTCCAGGATTGGCCCTCGCTCAAGCACTTTGGACAGACCGGCGAGGGCGGCAAATGGGCGTCGCCGCATCGGTCGCAGACCTGGAGCGCGAAGACCGACTTGAGCGCGTAGTCCCAGAACGGCTTGTTGAGGGGCGTGATGCGGGGCAACGGCTTCTGGTAGACATTGTCTCGCTGCGAAGCTTCGTTCCCGTCCATGATCGCCTCAGCCGCGCGTGTAGACGATGACGCGCGTGCAAGGGGTCGCTTGCGCGTAGGTGACAATTTCGCAATCCGCTACCTGGCGTTCGCCGCATTCGCCCCGCAACTGGCGCACCGCCTCGACATTGAGCGCCCAACCCTGCATGTAGGAGTTGGAGAGGTGGCCTCCATCGGTGTTGGTGGGAAGCCGCCCGCCGAGCTTGAGCGCGCCCCCTTCGACGAAGGATCCACCTTCGCCGCGCTCGCAAAAGCCAAGACCCTCGAGACTAAAGAGAACCGTCGGGCTGAAATTGTCGTAGCACATCAGAGCGTCGACATCCTTGCGGTCCACATCGGCCATTGCGAACGCATCGTTCGCCGACGCT
This sequence comes from uncultured Alphaproteobacteria bacterium, assembly GCA_963696665.1. Taxonomy (GTDB): domain Bacteria; phylum Pseudomonadota; class Alphaproteobacteria; order Rhizobiales; family Beijerinckiaceae; genus Roseiarcus. The sequence goes on along the minus strand of CAVOLE010000004.1, from coordinate 360,214 downwards.
GAAACCTGTTCGTGCCAAAAATCGAACTGGAAGTTTTCAATCGAGGCTGTGCGGTAGGCTTCGCGTCCGCCGAAACCGCTGACCATCACGGGCGGCTTCGCCAGGTCGGCGGCGCGTTCCTTCGTCGTGAGGATAAGGCAAACCGCGCCGTCGTTGATGAGGCAATAATCGAGGAGACGCAGCGGCGCCACGATGTGGCGCGAAGCCTCATGGTCGTCAATGGTCATTGGGGCCTTCATAACGGCCCCTGAATTGAGCCTTGCGTGCTCGCGGAACGCGACGGACACCTCGGCGAGCTGCCTTGTGGTTGTCCCGTAAAGCTCCATGTGACGCCGGAACATCAGCGCATGACCCGCGCCGGGAGAGGTGAATCCCCAGGGGTCCCAATATCCTGGCGATTTATCGCCCCCGTAGAAGACGCGGCGCGATCGGCCGATGTTGGCGTAAAGCAGCGCAACGTAATTCGCCTGCCCCGTGGCCAGGGCGATCGACGCCTCGATGAGGCCAACCCCGGACATGCGGCCGTGCCCAGGCAGAGTTATCGTCCAGCGAGGGTCGAGGCCTAAGGTTTCCCCGACCCGGCTGTAGCTCGGAATCCGGCAGGTGAGCAGCCCGTCGATCTTGCTTTTGTCGAGCTTGCAATCGTCGAGCGCGTTGCGGAACGCTTCCGCAGCCAGCCCGTACTCATCCGTTTCGGGGAAACTCCCATACGCGGTCGTTCCGACCCCGACGACCGCCACCCGGTTGCGCAGATTGTTGAACTCCGGCATCGCTTCTCCCGCTCGGAATGATGCATTTTATGTCAAATCGGTCAAGCCAGCTTGCGCGTCGGAGATCTTTTTCATAAGCCGCGCACGCCGACATAGACCGAGTAGAGCGAGGCGGCTGCGGTGATGAACAGCCGGTTTCGCTTCGGACCCCCGAAGGCGAGATTGGTGACTGTCTCGGGCACGAGGATCTTACCGATCAGTTCGCCGTCCGGCGTGATGCAGTGGACGCCGTCCGCGGCGCTTGTCCAGATGTTGCCGTCGACATCGACCCGAAAACCATCAGGCACGCCCGGGTTGATCACCGCAAACGTCCTGCGCGACTTGAGCTTCCCCTCGGCGGAGATATCGAACGCCACGATCTCATGCGCCCCCTGCTGCTCGTGGCTCACGCTGGAGTTGGCGACATACAGGATCTTTTCGTCGGGCGAGAAGGCGAGGCCGTTCGGTTTGCCAAGCTCGTCGGTCGCAATCGCGAGATCGCCGCTCTTTGGGTCGATGCGAAAAACGCACCGTCGCCCAATTTCGCTCGGCGCCTTGTTTCCCGTGTAGTCGCTGAGGATTCCGTAATCAGGATCGGTAAACCAGATGGCGTCGTCTGAACTCGCGACAATGTCATTTGGCGAATTGAGGCGCTTGCCCTCGTAACGTTCGGCGAGCACGGTGATCCTGCCGTCGTGTTCCGTGCGTGTGACCCGGCGGTTTCCGCTCTCGCAAGTCAAAAGCCGCCCCTGGCGGTCGCGGGTGTTGCCGTTCGCATTCCCGGAAGGCTGCCGGAACACGGTAGGCGCCTGCCCGTCGACGTAGCGGTAAATCTTTTCGCCCGGCACGTCGCTGAACAGGAGCACGCCCATATCCGCGAAATAGACCGGTCCTTCGGCCCACATGAAGCCCGTATGGAGGCGCTCGAGCGGCGCATTCCCCACAAGGTAAGGCCGAAACCGTTTGAAATTCTGGATGACGAATTCCTTCTGCACCGGCGTTCCTCCCATCACATTCCGAATGTCCGCGAAGCCAATGAAAGCCGGGTTGACAGCCTTGCGCGTTCAGTGGCTATGATCGCATACAATGCATTCTCTTAATCTCTCGAAGCCTCTCCTATCAAGCCCGCAGACCCGTCCGGGCCGCAGCGCAAGACCATCATGACCGAGGAAAAAGCTCGAACGACAAAGCCCAACAAGGGAGCGGATGGACTCGCTCCGTCCGACGCGCCGGGTATGCTCTCTGGTCTCACCGTCATCGAATACGCCGACGAGACGGCCGAATATTGCGGCCTGCTGCTGGCCGGGCTTGGGGCCGAGGTCATCAAGATCGAGCCGCCCGGGGGAGCCTATACGCGCTCGATCGCGCCATTCCAGGGCGACACGGTCGACAAGGAGCGATCGCTCTACTTTTGGGCCTACAATCGCGGCAAACGCTCCGTCGTCCTCGATCTCGAGTCGAATAACGGGAAGGCGGCGCTTACGCGGCTCATGGCGGGCGCCGACATTCTCGTGGATTCGAGCGGCGGCGAGCTCAATCAGAAGCTCGGGCTTGACGCCCATACGCTCACCGAGCGCTTTCCCTCTCTCATCGTCGCGCGGATGACGCCGTTTGGCGATGACGGCCCTTGGAGCCAATTCAAGGGATCGGACCTCGTGCATCTCGCGCTTGGCGGCGTGATGATGAACTGCGGCTATGATCCAAATCCGGCCAATGAATACGACCTCCCGCCGATCGCCCCGCAAATCTGGCACGCCTATCACATAGCGGGCGAGCAGCTGCTGATCGGCGTCCTCGCCGCGCTCATCGAACGTCTGTCGTCCGGGCTTGGTCAGGATGTCTCCTGCGCGATCCATGAGGCCGTCGCTAAGAACACCGAACTCGATCTGATGTCGTGGGTCATGCGTCGAGCGCCGCTCTATCGCCTGACTTGCCGGCATGCGTCCGAGACGGTGACCCGCGTCCCGAGCATAAGCCACACAAAGGATGGCCGCTGGTTCATGACCTGGGGCGTCGGCGCGCGAGACCGCGCCAATCTCGCGCCTTTCCTCGATCGTTATGGAATGTCGGCGGATCTTACCGTCCCCAAGGACAGCGGCGACCTCGGCGCGCGCAATATCCCAGGGACCGCCGCGGCGGACGAACAATCGTCGCACACGCTCGAAGTGATCCAGCGGTTCATCCGCGCCTTCACTTACGACAAAATGCCCTGGAGCGAGGCGCAGGCGGCGGGCCTGCTTTGGGCGCCGGTCCGAAAGCCGCACGAGAGCGTCAACGACGAGCATTGGCTGAAGCGCGGCGCGATCAGCGAAATCTTTCATCCCGAGGCGGGCCGATCGTTTCCCTATCCGACCAGCAAATGGCTGAGCTCCGAGACCCGATGGCAGCCCGGCCGTCGGGCGCCGCTCATTGGCGAAGACACACAGGAAGTGCTGAAGCGGACGAATAAGGCGAGTAGCGCGGAGTCCGCCATCTCCAAGCCGCTCGCGGCTCCGCCTGCGCTGTCGGCCCATGGCCGTCCATTTCCGCTGCAGAAGGTGCGCATCCTCGACTTTTCCTGGTTCCTTGCCTCAGCCGGCGGCACGCGCTTCGCTGCGGCTCTGGGCGTGGAAAGCATTAAGGTCGAGTGGAAGGAGAATCCCGACACGCGCCTCGCCGCAATGGCGCCTGTGGGCGGCCGGGAGGCGCGCAAGTCGGCCACGGCGCCGCTTCCCGGGGTTACCGATTCGGACATGGGCGGGCAGTACAACAACAAGAACTCCGGCAAGCGCGGCATTTCGCTCAACATCCGGCACCCGAAGGGCCTCGAGATCGCGCGGCGTCTCGTCGCTATTTCCGACATTGTCGCGGAGGGTTTCTCGCCCGGCGTGCTTGACCGTCTGGGCCTGGGCTATGACGTTCAGCGCAAAATCCGCGCGGACATCATCTATGTGCAGCAGTCGGGCATGGGCGGCTATGGGTCCTACGGACGTTTGCGGACTGTCGGCCCGATCGCCGCCTCGTTCTCCGGAACCAATCACATGTCGGGTCTGCCGGAGCCTGCGATGCCGGCTGGCTGGGGCTATTCCTTCCTCGATTGGATGGGCGCTTACGGCTTTGCGCAGGCGCTGCTCAGCGCCCTCTACTACCGCTCGGTGACGGGCAAGGGCCAGCGCATCGACGCCTCGCAATGCGAAGCAGGCATCTTTCTCTGCGGACAACCCATTCTCGAATGGGCGGTCAACGGGCGCGAATGGCAAAGAACCGGCAATCGCTCGTCCCATGGCCGCGCCGCGCCGCACGGGGCTTACCGTTGCAAAGGCGTTGACCGCTGGATCGCAATCTCCTGCTTCGATGACGAGCAATGGAATGCGCTCCTTCGCGTTGCCGGCGCCAAGGGGTGGGGCGCCGACGCCCGCTTCGCCAATCTCGAGGCCAGGGTTGAGAACCAGGACGAACTCGACGCCCTCGTTACGGCGTGGACGCAGACCCTCGACGCCTACGAGTGCATGGAGCGGCTGCAGGCGGCGGGCGTTCCGGCCGGCGTTTGCCAGACAGCCGAGGACCGCTGTGACCGCGACCCCCAACTCAAGTCGCTCGAATGGCTTACCGAAGTTGATGGAACCAAAATAGGCCGGTGGCCGGTGGCTGAAGCGCCCTTCAAACTCAGCCGTACGCCCGCACATATCGGCGGTCTCATCAATCGCGGCGCGGCATGCTATGCGGAAGACAACGAATATGTGCTGGGCGAATTGCTCGGCCATTCGACCGCCGACATTCGCGGGTTTGAGGCGGAGGGCGTCATTTGAATTTTTGGCGCTATGGAATCGGAGCGACGCACAATGGCTGACGGTCTTACGGCAGACATCGCAAGGCATGAGGCCACTCCGGGGCGGGACCGGTTGTGGGCGCGTTATCGGGACGAGGAATTCGCCAATCGCTTCGGCTCCGTTCCCTGGAACGACGCTCTCGATACAATCATGTCGCATCGTTCGGTTCGCACCTATCGAGACGAGCCGCTGCCGCCTGGAACCCTCGAGCTCCTCATCGCCGCCGCACAGTCGGCGGCGACGACGTCCAACCTTCAGGCGTGGAGCGTCATCGCGGTGGAGGACCCGGCTCGCAAGGCGCGGCTGGCGGCGTTCGCCGCCAATCAGCGGCATATTGTCGAGGCGCCGCTTCTGCTCGTTTTCGTCGCCGACCTCGCGCGTCTGCGCTCGATCAGCGATGAGCGCGGGCATCCGGGAATCGCGCTCAACTACATCGAAGCCTTCATCTTCGCCATCGCCGACGCTTCCTTCGCGGCCCAGAATACGATTGTCGCGGCGGAATCGCTGGGTCTCGGCGGCTGCTATATCGGCGCGATGCGCAACAATCCCGCTGGCGTTGCCGACGAACTTGCTCTGCCCGATGAAGCTCTCGTCATATTCGGCATGACGATTGGGATTCCTGATCCGGGCATTGGGACCGATGTGAAGCCGCGCCTTCCCCAGAATGTGATCCTGCATCGGGAGCGCTACACGCGGCCCGATCCCGCGCTGCTCGCGGCTTACGATCGGCGGATTCGCGAATTCCAGGCCGAGCAGAAAATGCGGGTCACCGATTGGACCGAGCAATCGGCGCTGCGCGTGAGGGATGAGGCGGCGCTGACGGGACGAGAGGTGTTGCGAGACTTTCTGCGCGATCGCGGGTTCTCGCTGCGCTGATGGGACTCGGCCCGGTCGAAGGACCGAGCGCGAAGAATCAGCTTCCGATCGCCGATGAGGCGACAAGGATAGCGTCCGAGGGAGGAAGAGGAGGGATGTTCGATTGAAGCCAACCACTCAGCCGAACGGCGTCTCGCATATCGCCATCGGGGAGATTGTCGTGAGCGCGATCAATGACGGCGTCTTTCAAGCCTCGTTCGACGATCTCGTCACGACTGATCGAGCGGCCTGCGAGAACGCGCATCGCGGCGAGTTTCGCCTCGCCCCGCCGTGGCTGACCATCAATTGCTTCGTGATCCGCAGCGGTGACAGGACCGTGCTGGTGGACTCAGGCTTCGCCAGGAAGACTGAGCAGGTCGGGCGCCTGGCGGAGAACCTGAGGGCCATCGCCGTTGCGCCTGCCGACGTCGACACGATCGTGATGACGCACATGCATCCGGATCACGAAGCGGGATTAACCGACGCGTCCGGCAAAGCCATATTCCCCAAGGCGGAGCTCGTCCTGCATGAGAATGAGTTCGCTTTCTGGAGAGACGATGGGGCGATGGCGCGCGCGACTCCGGAAGGCCAGGGCGATTTTCATCTCGCTCGCGCGGCGCTCGGCGCCTATGGCGATCGCGTCCGTAGGGTCAAGACTGATGAAGTCGCTCCCGGCGTCCGCGCCTTCCCGACGCCCGGCCACACTCCCGGCCACACGGCCTGGCTCGTCGAGTCCAACGGCGAGGCGCTTCTCATATGGGGCGATATCGTCCACTTTCCGGGCATGCAGTTCGCCTTCCCCGATACGAGCGTCGCCTATGACGTCGATCCGACCGCCGCGGCCGAGGCGCGAAAGAAGGTCCTCAAGTTCGCCGCGGGAGAGAAACTGCGCATCGCCGGCGTCCATCTCGACTTCCCGACCTTTGGACATGTCGTCCCGAGCGGCGCGGCTTATCGCTTCGTGCCGGAAGTCTGGCGGCCGACGATCTGATACGGAGCCGCAAAGCAGCCACGATCCGCGACGCAACGGTGGCGGCCGTCTCAGACGTCCGCTAGCGCCGTGAGCGTTCGGTCCCGCGCTTTCATGTCGCCTTCCGCGTGAACCGGCTGAATGCAGACGTGATCGGCGCCGGCTTCAAAATGTCTTCGCAAGCCCCGCGCAATTGTCTCCGCATCGCCCCAAAGCACCATCGCATCGAGGAACCTGTCGGAACCGCCCTCGGCAAGATCGGCTTCCGTGAAGCCGATCCGCAGCCAGTTGTTGCGGTAGTTGGTCATGGCCATGTAGCGATGCAGCTCATGCCGGGCGAGACCGCGGGCCGTCGTGGGGTCTGTCTCGAAACAAACCTTCTGCTCGACCGCCAAGAGCTTGTCAGGCCCAAGGGCCGCTCTCGCTTCGCGCGTATGTTCCGGGGTCACGTTATATGGGAGAGCGCCCGCGGTGCGCTCCGCAGCGAGCTTCAGCATCAAGGGCCCGAGCGCGGCGATCATGAGAGGCCAATCGCCCACGTTTGACGGGTCTTCATAAACGGCGTCGAGATAGCGCCGCATGGTCGGCACGGGCTTGTCATAGACGTGACCCCGCAACTTCTCGACCATGGGCGCGTGGCTGACGCCGAGGCCGAGAACAAAGCGATCGTCATAGAGGCTTGACAGGGTGCGCAGACCCCGTCTCGCCGTGAAAGCGTCGCGAGCGTAGATATTCGCGATGGAGCTGCCGATGATGAGCCGGCTCGTGTTCGCCAGCATGAAGCTCGCGATCGAGAGCGATTCATATCCGAGCGCTTCCGGGTACCAGAAGGTCGAGAAGCCAAGCTCCTCGACCTTGCCCAATAGACGTCTAAGCCCGGCGCCGTCCAAACGGTCAATGGGGTACCAAACGCCGAGCCTTCCCAATCGCCTCATCTCGAACTCCTGGAATGCGCCGCTTGAACTCGCGGCATCGTGTTCCTCACTGGATTGCATCTATCGTCAAGATGCAACATCATAGAGATAGAACATCATTCGCCGTCCGCCTCCGACGTGACGCGGATCCGTGTCGAACAGCCTCATAAGGTGATTGGGATGGGTGAAGTGAGCGACGAGGCGCTTTCTCTCTGGCTGGAGCAGGCGGCGCTCGCGGAACTGGTCGATTCCGCAGGCCGTCTGCGCGACGAGGGGCATGGACGCTTGATCTCGTACTCGCGCAAGGTGTTCATTCCGCTCACGCATCTCTGCCGGGACGTCTGCCACTATTGCACCTTCGCCGAGCGTCCACGAGTGAGGCAGTCCGCTTACCTTTCCGCCGACGAAGTGCTTGCGATCGCCCGCGGGGGCGCGGCGGCGGGCTGCACGGAGGCGCTTTTCACGCTCGGCGACAAGCCCGAGCTGCGCTATCGCGCCGCCAGGGAGGCGCTCGACGCGCTCGGCCACGAAACCACGATCGACTATCTTCGAGCGATGTGCGAGCTGGTGTTGCGAGAGACCGGACTGCTCCCGCACGCCAATCCCGAAGTCATGAACCGCTCGGAGATCGCCGGCTTAAGGACGGTATCGGCCAGTCAAGGGATCATGCTCGAGTCGCTCAGCGAGCGGCTCTGCGAGCCGGGCGGAGTTCATTTCGGCTCGCCCGATAAGCGGCCGGAGGTTCGTCTCGAGACGCTGCGGCTCGCGGGCGAACTCCACGTGCCGTTCACGACCGGCATTCTCATCGGCATCGGCGAAACGCGGGCCGAGCGCCTCGAGGCGCTCATCGCCATCCGCGATCTGCACCGTGAGTTCGGTCATATTCAGGAGGTCATCGTTCAGAACTTCCGCGCCAAGCCCGGCACCAAGCGCGCGGGCGCGGCGGAGCCCGATCTGGAAGACCTCCTTTGGACAATCGCCGCGGCGCGCCTGATCCTGGGTCCTGCAATGAATATCCAGGCGCCGCCCAACCTCTCGCCGGGCGTCTATCCGCGGCTGATTGCGGCTGGGATCAATGATTGGGGCGGGATCTCTCCCGTCACCCCGGACCACGTCAATCCGGAGGCGCCATGGCCGGCGATCACCGAACTTGCCGAGCGCACGGCCGCGGCCGGCAAGCTCCTTGTGCATCGCCTGCCGATCTACCCCTCCTATATGTGCGATCTTGGAGTCTGGACAGCGCCGGAAATCGCCACGCAGGCGCGCCGCCTCAGCGACGCCGAAGGCTTGGCGCGCGACGACAATTGGGCGCCGGGCACGAAGGTCGTGCCGCTTACGGCCTCGGTTCAGGCGCGTGTCGTGGACCCCGCGATCGAGCGCATCATCGAGCGCGCTCAAGGAGGCGCCCGCCTCGATGAGCCGGAGATCGTGCGGCTGTTCGCGGCGCGCGACGCCGACACCCAGCGCGTCGTTCACGCAGCTGACGAACTTCGCCGCGCGACGAGCGGCGACGTCATCCGCTACGTCGTCAACCGCAACATCAATTACACCAACATCTGCTCCTACCGCTGCACGTTCTGCGCCTTCTCCAAGGGCAAGACACATGAGGCTTTGCGCGGCGCGCCCTATGACCTCGCCCTCGACGAAATCGTCCGCCGCGCGACCGAGGCCTGGGAGCGAGGCGCGACGGAGGTGTGCCTCCAGGGCGGCATTCATCCGGATTACACCGGCGAGACCTATCTCGGCATTTGCCGCGCCATCAAGGCGGCGGTTCCGGACATGCACATTCACGCCTTCTCGCCCTTGGAGGTCACCCAGGGCGCGGCGACGCTCGGCATGCCGATCGGGTCGTTTCTCGCCAAGCTCAAGGACGCGGGCCTCAGCACCTTGCCCGGCACCGCCGCCGAGATCCTGGACGACGAGGTGCGCGCCATCATCTGCCCGGACAAGGTGAACACGGCTGAGTGGCTAGATGTCGCAAGGACCGCGCATGGCCTTAGGCTGCGCACGACTTCGACGATCATGTACGGCCATGTCGAGCATCCGCTGTCCTGGGCGCGGCATCTCCTGGCCGTGCGCGATCTGCAGGCGGAGACGGGCGGTTTCACCGAATTCGTGCCGCTGCCTTTCGTGCATATGGAAGCGCCGATGTATCTCAAGGGCGCAGCCCGGCGTGGGCCCACATTCCGCGAAGCGGTGCTGATGCACGCGGTCGCGCGGCTCGCGCTGCACCCGCACATCACGAACATCCAGACGTCGTGGGTCAAGATGGGGCCTCAGGGCGCGGCGGCTTGCCTCAAGGCCGGCGCCAATGATCTTGGCGGCACTTTGATGAACGAGAGCATCTCCCGCGCCGCGGGCACGGAGCACGGGCAAGAGTTTCCGCCCGAGGCGATGGAGGAGCTTATCCGCTCGCTTGGGCGCACGCCGGAACAGCGGACGACGCTCTACGGCGCGGTCCCTGAGGAGCGGCGAGCGGCGTCGATGAACGCTGTCGCTCTGGCTCCTGTCGTCTTGACGCCGCCGCGGAAACTCATCGCGGCGGAATAAGTGGGACTCACCGAAAATTCTGGCTCGTCTCCAGAAGACGGGCGGCGACGCCGGATTGCTCAAGGAAGGCGAGCGTCCGCGTGCGCACAGGCGGCGCCATTTTCAGGAACGTGTCGAGATCGACGGGATTGTCGATATCCATGCCGATCCCAGGATGGCGCACGATGAGCGGTTCGATCCCGCGCTCCCGCGCGGCGTCGAGGTGCGGATAGAAGCTGTTTTCGCCGAAGCGCAATGGAACAGCGTCCGGCGGCGAACAGACGATCGTGTTCGACCCGAGATCGTCATGCGCGGGCGCGATGGTGAAGGCGGGCGCGGGCCGGTGCGCGAGGAGCGTCGCGGCGATCTCGGCGGAAGACAGTCGGGGAATATCGCCCGGCATCGTCATCATCCCTGCCCTACCCTCACGGACAAGCAGGCGCGCGGCGGCCGTGACGGCGCCGGTATGGCCCTCCCGGGCGCCTTCTCCGACAATGCGCGCGCCATAGCGCTCAGCGAGCGACGCCGCGTCCGGATCGACCGTGACGACGAGCACGCCGGCGAGTTGCTGAACCCCACTCACGGCGTCGAGCACATCCTCGAGCATGATCGTCGCGAGCGCACGACGTTCATTGGGGCTCAAATAGGGCGAAAGTCGTTGCTTGGCGCCCTCGAACTCCTTGACCGGCACGACCGCCCAGATGCCGGTCACGCGACGAGGTCCCGCCTGCGTTTCGAAGAGACAAGCGCGTCCGCCGCTTCAAGGACGACGCGAGCCAATTGCTCTTTCTCCGCGAGATTCGTCATGAGCGTGGGCGCCAGCGTCACTTTCGGCGCGACGTCCTTCGCCTCCTCTGCGTCACCGGCGTCCATGACATAACCATCGAGCAGGCCCTCGTATCGCTTGGCCACCGCAGCGGCGCTCGGCGCCATTCCAAGCTCCGCCATCATTTTGGCGGTCGGCCCCTTGATTGCGCGGCCGCCAATGATGGGAGAGACCGCGACGACAGGCGCCGCACAGGCGGACAGCGCTTCACGCATCCCGGACACGGCCAGGATCGGCTCCACGCTGATGAAGGGGTTGGATGGGCAGATAATCACCGCGCGAAGCCGGTCGCCGCGCAGGGCCGTGAGTAAGTCGGGGTGAGGGCGCGCATCCGCCGCGCTTTCGAAGGCAAGCTCCCGCACGACGGGGCGGCATTGAAGGCGCACGAAGTAATCCTGAAAGTCCAGCCATCCCTCATCCGTCCGCAATCGGGTTCGCAAGCGATCATCCGTCGCCGGAAGCACGCGGGGACCGACGCCAAGCCGGCGGCAAAAGTCGGCGGTGATGGCGGAGAGAATCTCGCCCGCCTTGAGCCGACGCGTGCGCTCGATATGAACCGCGAGATCGCGATCGCCGAGACGAAACCAGTCCTCGCCGCCAAGCGAAGAAAGCGTCTCCATGAACGACCAGGTCTCGTCCCGCCGGCCCCATCCGAGCTTCGTATTGTCGAGGCCGGCCAGCGTGTACATCAGCGTGTCGGCGTCCGGCGAGATGTGCAGGCCGAGATGCTCGAAATCATCGCCGACATTGGCGACGACAAGCAGATTTTCGGGCTTAACGATCCGGCTGAAACCGAGCGCAAGCTTCGCGCCCCCGATGCCCCCCGACAGCGCGACCACCAGATCCCGAACTCATCGAAACAGATCCTCATTTGCGGGACGAACAAGGCTGGCCGCCGTCGATTCAGGAGCGGACCAACGCAAGCCCCGGATGAGAACGACCGGCGTCGCCTCGTCCGCCTGACCCATCAGAAGCGAGGCGGCGGCCGCGACCTCATCGGCGAAACCAACCACGCTGACCTCGAGCTTTCGCCCAAACAAGTCGGGCCGCCCGCGCAGATCGATCAAGGCCGGCAGACCGGCGGCGCCGATCGCAACGCCAACCGTTCCCCGACGCCACGGCCGTCCGAAGCTATCGTTTATCACCACCGGGGCATCGACCCCTGTCGCCACCTTGAGCCCGCGTCGCAGCACTTCCGCGCTGCGGTCCGGATCCTTCGGCAACAGGAGCGCGCGGGCCGAGCCATTCGCGGGGGCCACGTTCGATTGATCCACCCCGGCGTTCGCCATGATGAAGCCAAGCCTGTGCTCGACGATCAGCACGCCGCGGCGCGCCCGCACCACCCGAACCGATTCCGATAAGATCACCTCCACGAGCCGCGGGTCCTTGTCGACCTCCGCCGCGAGCGCGCGGGCTTTGGCGGACGGCTCGACCGTCGCGAGGTCGACGACGCGCCCCTCGGCCTTCGAGACGACTTTCTGCGCCACGACAAGCACGTCGCCAGGCCGTGGCGCGGCCCCGTCCTGCCTGAAGGCTGACGCAATGAGTTCGACCAGATCGTCACCGGGCCTGATCAACGGCAGGCCCTTGAGCGCAATGACCTCGAGAGAGGTCATGCGCTCTTGCGCGCTTCGTCCGGCTTGCCGAAGCGACGACGGAGTCGAGGCAGAACATGCTCCGCGTAGAGCCGAATGAACCGCTCCTGATCTGGACCCGGCGCATGAAAGACCAGATGGTCGAAGCCGAGATCGACGTAATAGCCTATGCGTTCAACATGCTCGTCCGGATCGGTCGAGACGATCCAGCGGCTGGCGGCCCGCTCGGCGGTCAGCCCGTCGGCAAGGCGCTCCATCTCTTCCGGGCTGTGGACGGAAATCTTCTCTTCCGGCGTAAGAGCGAGCACCGCCCAGTGTCGCGTGTCCTCCATCGCGCGCTTCCTGTCCGTGTCGAACGAAACCTTGACCTCGATCATCCGGGCATAGTCGGGCGCGCGCGAGCCCGCCTCGGCCCGTCCCTCCGACACCTTCGGCAAAATCGTTTCGGTATAGAGCTCACGCGCCTTGCCGCTGGTGCAGATCAGGCCGTCGCCCATTCGACCGGCATATTTCGCGATCAACGCGCCTGCCGCGGCGACATAGATCGGAACCGGCGTCACGGGCCGATCGTAAATGGTCGCGTCCCTGGTGCGATAATATTGTCCCTCGAAGGTCACGCGCTCCTCGGTCCAGAGCTGACGCATCAGAGCGATGGCCTCCCGCAAACGCGCGAACCGTTCCTTGAACTCGGGCCAGGCCATGCCGGTCGACGGAACCTCGTTCAGCAACTCCCCGGTGCCCACGCCTAGCACGATCCGATTGGGAAACATGACCCCAAGCGTGGCGAAGGCTTGTGCGACGACGGCGGGATGATAGCGAAACGTGGGCGTCATCACGCTCGTGCCCATGGTGATGCGCGACGTCACCGCTCCAAGCGCGCCGAGCCATGCAAGCGAGAAGGGGGCGTGGCCGCCGTGATGCTTCCATGGTTGGAAATGATCGCTGATGAACACCGAGTCGAATCCCGTCTCTTCCGCGAGGCGAGAAAACTGGAGCAATTCCGTCGGTCCGAATTGCTCCGCCGACGCCTTGTATCCTAGCTTGAGCATGGTCGGTCCTCTGACCTCATGGGGCGGCCCAGCGCAAATCTAAAATAACGCAAACGAGAGCCCGAGACGAATAAACATCGTTCGCCTCTGACGATCCGCAGCGGGGCGCCATGATCCGACGCATCCCTGGCTTGGGAGATCGGCGACCGCAGCTGCGGCGACGAGGCTTCGGTCCCTTTACCTGCGAGGGTGGCGGAAAGAGCTCGTCCGACGCTCAATTCGAAGCGCGACGACCCCCGCCAAGCCCTTCATAAGCAGGGATCGCGAGTTAGCCCTGGGCCTGCACCGCAGTCGGCTCAATTTCAAACGTGACCCTGACCTGGTCAGGCTGAGCCCAGGGATACTTGTCCTTCCCGAGATATTTCTTGGCGAGGGAATCGATATGCGCCGATGCGCCCTCCTCGGTCACGTGCTCGACCCGGCCGCGGATTTGGATGTAACGATAGGGATTGTCGGGATCGAGGATCGAAAGCGCCACTGGCGAGCCTTCGCGCATATTGCGCACCTTCACGCGGCCTTTCGCTGAATTGATGCGGATCTTTCCGCCTGTGTAGTCGAACCATACGGGCGTTACTTGCGGCGTTCCATCCGGCATTATGGTCGCCAGGTTCGCAAACGCTTTTTTCTGCTGAAGTATATCCAGATAGTCCGCGGGTATCGCCGCCATGGCTGACTCCTGATCGAGTGGTCTCACGCGTCGCGTTCCGCCGGCGCAGCTCGCGGCTGGTCGTCACCCTAAACGTGGCGGCTTGACATGACAACGAGACGAACTCAGATCTCGTGAACGCCTCGCGGACGCCCTGACCCGCATTGGCCGACCTGGCATCCGGCGCTATAGTTCCTCCAGCATTGAAGGAGAACACGATGGCTGAAGCGAAACTCGCGGCGAACATGCCGGAATGGCAGGTTCAGCACGCCACCCGGTATCTAGAGAGCGGCGGAACCGAGGGGGCGACCTACACGGCAGATGTGCCAGGCCGAGGCAAAATCACGGCGCCGGCGCTGCTCTTGACCACCACAGGCCGCAAGTCCGGCAACAAGATCATATTCCCGCTGTTTTACGGGACGGACGGCGACAGCTACATCATCGTCGCTTCAAAGGGCGGCGCGCCCGAACACCCCGGGTGGTATCGCAATCTCCTCGCCAACCCGGATGTCGAGGTGCAAGTCGGGACCAAGAAGCTGAAGGCGCGAGCCAGGACAGCGACGGGCGAGGAACGGGCGCGCCTTTGGAAAAAGGCGCTCGAATTCTGGCCGCCCTATGCCGACTATGCGCTCAAGACCGAACGCGAAATTCCCGTTGTCGTGTTGGACCCCATTCATTAACCCCGCGGGAACTCGACGATAACGCGTATGGAGCTCGCCGCCGCGCGGCCGCGCCGCGGCGGGATATCGCGGTCGGACCGTCTCCGACCGAGCGGAATATCACCGACCGGACGAACGGAAGCCCCACTCCATCAACTCGCGGCCTTCGCTCGCCCTCTCGGCGTCCGTTCGCGCCCCACAGAGCACCAGTATCAACCTGCGCCCGCCCTGAACCGCCGATCCGACCAGGCCGAACCCGCTCGCCGCCAGGTGACCGGTTTTCGAGCTGTTTGCTCCGATATTCATGGCCTAAAGCGGGTTTCGGCAAGGCCGTGGCCATCTCCGAGGCCGGCGCCCCTGCCCGCGCCCGCCATTGATTTTCCGAAGTGGGCGAGGCAAACACGGCGCCGATCGATAAGGGCGACGCTAGAACCCGCGCCGAGACCTCGCTCTTTTGCCTTCGGGGCGCCGCCCTATATGAGCCGACTGGGTCGAGCGAAAGGAAGTGATTATGGTTCGGTTCGTTCGGCTCTTTGCCGCCGCTGCGCTCGCGGCCGGCGTCGCAGGGGCGACGCCGGCTGCGAACGCGCAGACGGAGGGCGCCGTGCAAACGACGGGGCCTCTTGGGGCGCAGCCCCACAAAGCGAAACCCCGGCAGACGGCGCTCAAGAGGCGGGCGAAGCGTCCGGCTCCGGAGGGCAGGCAGATCACGGTGCACGCTCGTCCGTCTTGGCTGACCGCCGGCACCCAGGTTCCCGTAGGCTCGGTCGGCAACGGCTACGTCTACGACACATTTGCTCAGCCTACGCCCGTCGAGGGAACCTTCATGGGCATGCGCGGCCGGGAGAGGATCACCGACCAGTTCGGCAACGCCGCCCCGGGCTGGGTGCTGTTCAAGTTTTGACCTCGGCGCGCAAGCTAGCTTCGCAACGCTGAGTTTTTCGGATCATAGGGGCTGTCGGGGATGACAATCGCGCGGCGCATCTCGCCCAAAATGCGCACATCCACCTCGCCGCCGATCTCCGAGAATTCGGGCTTCACCATCGCGAGGGCCAGAGATTTGCCTGTTCGCCATCCATAGCCGCCGGACGTCGTACGGCCGATCATGGCGCCATTCACGATCACGGGCTCGGAACCGCGCGCGTCCGCGTCGGTCACGCCCTGGACCTCGAGGGTGACGAGCTTGTTCTGAAAGCCCTTGCCTTTCCACGCAACGAGGGCCTCGCGGCCGAGGAAGGGACCTTTATCGAGATCGACGAACCGCTCGAGACCCGATTCCAGCGCGGCGTACTCGATCGACAATTCTCGCCCGACGAGCTTGTAGGACTTTTCCAGCCGCAGCGAATCCATCGCGCGAATCCCGAAAGGCTTGATGCCGAATGGCGCGCCAGCCGCCATCAGAGCGTCGAAAATAGAGTTCTGCATCTCGATCGGATGGTGCAGCTCATAGCCGAACTCGCCGACGAAATTGACCCGCATGGCGATGAGGCTCGCCGCCTTGATCGACAGGCGCCGCGCGGTGAGCCATGGGAAGGCTTTGTTGGAGACATCGATGTCGGCGACCTTGGCCATGACCTCGCGCGAACGCGGGCCGGCGAGCACCAGCACGCCGCGCTCAGTCGTCACCTTGTCGATGCGCACGCTATTGTCGGCGGGAAGAAGTTTTTCCAGCACGTCGAAATCATGCGTTTCGAGCGATCCGGCGGAGATGAGATAGAACCGCTCCGGCCCGACGCGGGTGAGCGTAAACTCCGCCCGCACGCCGCCCCGTTTGGTCAGAAGATAGGTGAGCGTGACGCGCCCGATCGCCTTCGGCGCGCTGTTGGTCAAGATAGAATTGAGCCAACTCTCCGCGCCGGGACCCGAAACCTCGCATTTCGCGAAGGCCGACATATCCATAAGGCCGACATTGTCGTGCACGTTCCGGCACTCATCGCCGACGAATTGGAAATAGTTCGAACGGCGGAAGCTCCATTTCTCGCGCGGTCGCTCTCCCTCTGCGACCGCAGGATGGTTCTCGTTCAAGAGGACGTCGGGCTTGGCGAGATCCGCCTCGCTTAAGCCATAGTCTTGCGGCGCGAACCAGTTCGGCCGCTCCCAGCCGTAAACGGAGCCAAACACGGCGCCGAGATCCCTCATCCGCCCGTAGCAGGGCGTCTGACGCAGCGGTCGCGCGGCCACGCGCTCCTCGTCGGGATAGTGCACGCTGAAGACCTTGGCGTAGGCTTCCTCGTTCTTTTCGATGAGATAGCCTTTGTCCGCGTAGGGGCCGAAGCGGCGCGGATCGACGCCGAGCATGTCGATGCTCGGCTCGCCTTCGACGATCCATTCGGCGAGCTGCCAGCCGGCGCCGCCCGCCGCCGTGACGCCGAACGAATGGCCTTCGTTGAGCCAGAAATTTCTCAACCCCGGCGCTGGGCCGACGATCGGCGAACCGTCGGGCGTGTAAGCGATGGCGCCGTTGTAGACCTTCTTGACCCCAACCTCGCCGAAGGCGGGAACGCGCGCGATTGCGGTTTCGATGTGCGGGGCGAGGCGATCGAGATCCTCAGGAAAAAGCTCGTATTCGCTGTCCGCCGACGGCCCATCGACGTAGCAGGCCGGCGCGCCTTTTTCGTAAGGCCCGAGCAGCAGGCCGCCCGCTTCTTCGCGCATGTACCAGGAGGAATCCGATTCGCGTAAGACCCCCATTTCGGGCAAGCCTTGCGCCTTGCGCTTGACGATCTCGGGATGCGCTTCGGTGACGATATATTGGTGCTCGACCGGGATCACCGGCACGTTGATTCCGACCATGCGGCCTGTCGCCCTTGCGAAATTGCCGGTCGCCGAGACGACATGCTCGCAAACGACATTGCCCTTGTCGGTCGAGACCTTCCATTCGCCGCTCGACAGCCGCTCGATTCCCGTCACCGTCGTTTGGCGGTTAATCTCGGCGCCGCGGTCGCGAGCGCCGCGCGCCAGCGCCTGCGTCAGGTCTGCGGGCTGGATGTAGCCGTCTTCTGGATGCTGGATCGCGCCGATGATCCCGTCGACATTGCAGAGCGGCCAGATCTCCTTGACTTGGTCCGGCGTCAGGAACTTCACTTTGACGCCGATCGTCTCGGCGACGCCCGCGTAATAATTGTACTCGTCCATCCTGTCGCGCGTGCGGGCGAGGCGGATGTTCGACACTTGGCGAAGGCCGGGATCGAGGCCGGTCTCTTTCTCGAGCGTTTGATAGAGCGCGACCGAATATTTATGGATCTGCCCGACCGAATAGCTGAGGTTGAACAGCGGCAAGAGACCCGCCGCGTGCCATGTCGAGCCGGAGGTCAGCTCCTTGCGCTCGATGAGCACGCTGTCGGCCCAGCCCTTCCTGGCGAGATGGTAGAGGGTCGAGACGCCGACCACCCCCCCGCCGATCACCACAGCCCGCGCGTGCGTTCTCATTCAAATCCTCTTGAGACGGGATTCGCCGACCCGCCATTCGTTGACAACCCTGCGGCCCCTCCTAGGATACCCACACAATCAAGGGGGAACGCCAATCATGCACATACTCAAGGTCGCAGCGGTTTCGTGCGTCGCTGTCGTGGGCGCAGCGCATGCGGACTGCCTGAAAGGCAACGCCGGAATTCCGCCAGGCGCGAACACGACCGATCCGTCGGCGCCCTTCTACATCGACACAACGGGCCTCGATTTCAAAACTGCGCCGCCAACCCGCGACCCCAAGAATCCCAACTACCCGCCGGCGACCGAGCTTCCCGACGGAACGCTCCCGCCAAGCAAGGCCGAAGGCAATTTCATCATCGGGCCCACGCACGCGCCAGCGCCGGAGCTCACGGCGCAGGATGGGACGCCGACCGGGAAAGTCTATTCCTTCACTATGTCGTCGAACGACAGCACGATCTTCAACCCGGGCTTGATCCGCGACGACCCGGACGGCTGCCTCAATGCCGCGGTCTTCACCGGGCAAATGGCGCCCGGCGACAAGTCGAACCTTCTTGTTCCGACCGCCCACGCCGGCATCTGGACACGTGCTGTGGACGTCTATGTTCCGCCGGGCTATGTCGCGGGAACCGAAATCCCGTTCATCGTTCTCGGCGACGGCGGCCCGCACGGCTTCTTCAATGAAAAGATGTTTTTCACCGTCCTCGACAATCTCATTCACGAGCATCGCGCGCCGCCGATGGCCGCAATCAGCATCGGCGCGGGCGGCCAGGACGCGCAAGGGTCCGAGCGTGGGCTCGAATATGACGCGGTCAACGGCGCTTACGCGGAGTTCGTCGAGAACGAAGTGCTGCCGCAGGCCGAAAAGACTGCGAACGTGAGGCTTACAAAGAATCCGGACGGCCGCGCGACGATGGGGATCAGCTCGAGCGGAGCGGCAGCCTTCACGATGGCCTGGTTCCATCCCGAGCTCTACCACCGGGTGCTCGCCTATTCGCCAACCGTGGTGAACCAGCAATGGCCGCACAACCCGGCGCTGCCAGGCGGCGCGTGGGAATATCACAGCCCATGGGCGGGACCTTCGGTCGCCACTGAAAGCGTCGAGGGCGTCAACGTTTCGAAGACCGGCGCGCATTTCGGATCGCCCCTGATCCCCAACAGCCCGACGAAGCCGATCCGCATCTGGTTCGAGACCGGGGACCAGGATCTCTTCTACCCCGTAACGCCCGTAGCGGACGGCATGCACGACTGGACGCTGGCGGATGAACGGTTCGCCAAGGTCCTCGCCGACAAGGGCTACCACTACCAATTCCTCTTCGCCCGCAATGCGCATCATGTCGACAAGGCGACCGTAGCCCAGACCTTGCCCGCGGCGCTCGAATGGCTGTGGCAAGGATATCCGGCGCAATAGGAGCGGTCCCACCTAGTAGTTCGCGTCTGGCATCGACGCCTTGCGTTTGTCGATGAATTCGCGGATCGCTTCGTCCTTGGCCGGGTCGAGCGGCGGGGGCTCATATTCGGCCAGCATCGACTTCCAGAGCGCGTTGGCGCGCGTGGCCGCGTCCTTGGAGCCCTCCTCGCGCCATTGCTCTACGGAATTGTTGTCGGCGATGTTGGAGCGATAGAAGGCCGTCTCGAAATTCGCCTGGGTGTGGGCGCAGCCCAGGAAATGACCGCCCGGCTCGACTTGATGGAAGGCCTCCATCGCTTGACCATTGTCGCTGAAGTCGACGCCTTTGGCGAGCACGTGCATCGCCCCAAGCTGATCGAAGTCGAGCACAAACTTCTCGTAAGACGCGGTGAGGCCGCCTTCGAGCCAACCCGCAGCATGCAATACGAAATTGGCGCCCGCCAGCACCGTGGGAGTAAGCGTCTGCGCGCTCTCATAAGCCGCCTGCGCATCCGGGATCTTCGAGGCGCAAAGCGAGCCGCCGGTGCGAAACGGCATGTTCATGCGCCGCGCGAGTTGGCCCGCGCCGAAGATTGCGAGCGCCGCCTCGGGCGTGCCGAAGGTCGGCGCACCGGACTGCATCGACAATGTCGAGACGAAGGTTCCAAACACCACCGGCGCGCCGGGTCGGGTGAGTTGGCAGAACGCGGCGCCAGCCAACACTTCGGCCAGCACCTGGGTCAGCGTCCCGGCGACGGTCACCGGGCTCATGGCGCCGGACAGTATGAATGGAGTGATGATGCAGGCCTGGTTTGCGCGCGCGTAAGCTTCCGCCGCGCCGAGCATGCTCGAATCCCAGACCAGCGGCGAATTGGCGTTGATGAGGCTGGTCATCACGGTGTTGTCGCGGACGAATTCTTCGCCGAAGAGAAGCTCACAGATGCGCACGCTGTCCTCGGCGCGCTCGGGCTTCGTAACGGAACCCATGAACGGCTTGTCCGAGTATTTGAGATGCGCGTACACCATCTCGAAGTGCCGCTTGTTGACCGGCAGATCGACAGGCTCGCACACCGTGCCGCCGGAATGGTGGATATAGGGGCTGAGATAGGCGAGCTTGACGAAGTTCTGGAAGTCTTCGAGCGTGCCGTAGCGGCGGCCCTTGTCGAGGTCATGAACGAAGGGCGAGCCATAGTTGGGTGCAAACACCATCGCGTCGCCGCCGATCTTGACGCTGCGCTCGGGATTGCGCGCGTGCTGCACATATTGCGACGGCGCGGCGGCGCACAGGCGCTTCGCCAAACCGCGAGGAAAGCGGACACGTTCGCCCTTGATGTCGCAGCCGGCGTTGCGGAACAGCTCGAGCGCGCGCGGAAAGTCGCGAAATTCGATCCCGACTTCCTGAAGCAGCGTCTCGGCGTTGCGCTCGATCGTATCCAGCCCCTCCTCGCTCACGAGTTCGGTCAGCGGGATCTTGCGAGTGATGTAGGGAACCGAGGCGAGCGAAGCTTTTGCGCGCGCCATTCGGCGAGCCTCTCGGCCGCGGCGAGGCTCTCTGGCGGCGGTCGGCGCGATGTCCGTCATAGGGCTGTCGCTCTCCCGAAGCTCGTTTTGCCCGTCGGACCGGAAGCTTGCGCCAGGGCGGCGTGAAATTGAACCCCGAAAAATGAGGTCCTGGCATGCCCCGGGCTACCGCTGCTTCGTCTCCCAGTCCGGCGCGACATAATAGGGGGCGTTGGAGGCAGGCAGAGGGTCGAGGCCTCGGATCATGTCGGCGGCTTTTTCAGCCAGCATGATTGTCGGCGCGTTCAGGTTGCCGTTGGTGATCGAAGGCATGATCGAGGAATCGACGACGCGCAGCGCCTCCACCTCGATCACCCGGGTCTCCGGATCGACGACCGCGAACGGGTCCACGGGCGATCCCATCTTGCAGGTGCATGAGGGATGGTACGCGGTATCGACATGGTCGCGCACGAAGGCGTCGATCGCCTCGTCGCTGACGCATTGCTCCCCAGGTTTGATCTCGCGGCCCCGATAGGGGTCGAAGGCGGCTTGCGCGAAGATCTCGCGGGTCAATCGCACGCAAGCGCGCATCTCGATCCAGTCCTCGGGATGGCTCATGTAGTTGAACTGGATCCGTGGCGGGTCGGCTGGATTGGGAGACTTCAACCGCACCCAACCGCGACTTTTCGAGCGCATTGGCCCCACATGCGCCTGGAAGCCATGCTCCTTGGCGAGCGTCGAGCCGTCATAGGCGATGGCCATCGGCAGGAAATGGAACTGAATGTCCGGATAGCGCACGCCCGCGCGCGAGCGGATAAAGCCACCGGCCTCGAAATGATTGGAGGCCCCGAGACCGCGTCCGCGCATGAGCCATTCGGCGCCGATCATGGCGCGGCTGATGAGACCCGTATGCGCGAAGAGCGTGATCGGCCGCCTGGAAGCGACCTGAAAGGTCAATTCAAGATGGTCCTGCAGGTTTTCGCCGACGCCTGGCCGATCGGCGACGACGTCGATCCCGAGCGAGCGCAGTTCCGCCGCTGGCCCCACGCCCGAAAGCTTCAAGAGTTGCGGCGAATTGATCGGGCCGCCGCTCAGAATGACTTCGCGCCGCGCGCGCGCCTTTTGCTGACCTGCGCGACTCCGGTAGTGCACGCCGGCCGCGCGGCGCCCCTCGAAGGCGATTCGGGTCGCGAGCGCATGGGTGATCACCTTGAGGTTGGGCCGTTTCATCGCCGGCTTGAGATAGGCGTTGGCGGTGGACCAACGCACGCCATCTCTTACCGTCATGCCGAGCGCGCCAAACCCTTCCTGCCGCTCGCCGTTAAGATCGGGGCTCACCCCATAACCGGCCTGCCGGCCCGCTTCGATGAAGGCGTCGTAGAGCGGGTTGCTTCTGCGCCCATGCGCGGTTGTTAGTGGTCCGGCGTCTCCACGATAGGCGTCCGCGGAGCCTTGAAAACTCTCCGCGCGACGGAAGTAGGGCAGAACGTTTCGATAGCCCCAGCCCTTCGCGCCCTCCTCCTCCCAGCGCTCGAAATCAAGCGGATGCCCACGGGCATAGACCATGCCGTTGATCGAAGACGAGCCGCCCAGAACCTTGCCGCGCGGACAGACGATACGGCGGCCGCCAAGATGCGGCTCGGGCTCGCTCTCGTAGCCCCAGTTGTACGTCTTGGAGTTCATCGGGATCGACAGCGCGGCCGGCATCTGGATGAAAATGGAGCGGTCGGACCCGCCATATTCAAGCAGGAGCACGCTCGAGCGGCCGTCGTCGGTCAGCCGATCGGCGAGCACGCAGCCCGCCGAACCGGCGCCGACAATGATGTAATCGAAAGCCTCATCATCCATTCGAAAGGATGCCCGCTAAAGCCCGTCGCTTCAATTCGGAATAGGCCTCGGCGCCGGACGATGCGACAAGATTTTATGCTTGAGCCAACGCAAAGATTGCGGCCGGCTGCAGATTGGAAATCTTGGATGACAACGATGCGGCGCTATTGCGGCGTCTGCTCGCCGCTGTTGAGATTTCTCGCAACGAACGCCATGCGCATGAGATGGGAAATGTTGCGGGCTTGCATCTTCTGAATAACGGCGGCCCTGTGATGTTCGGCGGTCCGCGAACTGATGCGCAACTGGTGCGCGATCAGCTTGGTCGGCAACCCCTCCAACAAAAGGGTGAGGACCTCCCGCTCGCGCTGTGTGAGCAGCGCCTGTCGCGCCTTGAATCCCTTCATTTCGAGCGGGCTGTCCCCAGGTTCGTCGCCGCGAGACAACGCCTCCTCGACAGTGACCAGCAGCGCCTCCGCGTCGAACGGCTTTTGGACAAAGTGAAACGCGCCCGCCTTCATCGCCAAGACGGCCGTCGGCACGTCGCCGTACGCCGTTATCATAATGACCGTCGAATCCCGGGTCGCGGCCACGATACGCCTCAGAAGTTCGATCCCGCTCATCCCGGGAAGCTGGTTATCGAGGAGAATGCAAGCCGGATCGTTCCGTGGATTTGAGGTCAAGTATTCTTCAGCCGAGCCGTAGGATCTCGACTCGATCTGGGCGGTCGACAGAAGCAGGGTCAACGCATCCCGCACCTTGGCTTCATCATCGACGATGTGCACGCAACGTTCATGCAGCATTGTGTCCGCATCCATTGATCGGCAATCCGACTACAAATCGCGCGCCCCCCGTCGTGACCGGCTCCCACCAGAGGCGACCGGCGTGTCTCTGAACGATCCGTCGGCTCAAGTGCAAGCCGAGCCCCATCCCCCGTGGTTTGGTGCTCTGATAGGCGTCAAAAATGCTGTCCGCCAGCTCTGGCGGCACGCCCCTGCCATTGTCCTCGACCCGGAGCAAAATCGCGTCGCCTTTTGCGGCGACGCGAATGATCACGCGCCCGCGGGCGTCCGACCGCTCTTCGGCGGCGTCAATCGCATTGCCGACGAGATTGATCAGAACCTGCTCAATCTGGACCGCGTCCGCCTCCACCGGAGGAACGAGACCCATGTTTTCAACCTCCACCAGAACACCGCGCGCGGCTGCTTCCTCCCGACAGAGCGCGCCGATCTTCTCGGCAAGGGCGGAAACGTCGACCGCGGTCAAGCTCAAATTGCCATTGGACACGAAATCGCGAATCCGCTCCAAAATCTCGCGCGCTCGCTGGGCCTCGGCCTCCGCCTTGACCAGCGCATCCATGACCGGCGCGCTTGCGACGCTCGCCTGGAGCAATCGCCGTGCAGCATGCAGATAGGTCGCCACCGTTGACAGCGGTTGGCTGACTTCGTGGGCGAGCGCCATCCCCATCGCGCCAGCCCGCGCGTTGGACACCATCCGGGCCATTTCCCTCTTTTGTTCGCGCAGGCGCAGAGCGGCGGCGTGACGCTCCGTCGTGACCGCGCCGAGCAGCAACCCCGTGATCGAAAGCACCAGCATCAACGATTGGAGTATGGCGAAATCCGTCGTGTTGTAACCGACGAAGGCTGTGAGCACAGCAAGTGTCAGCTGGATCGTCACCAATGCAAGCGCAACGCCCGCGTATCCCTCCCGCATCGCCACCCAAATGACCGGCAGAAAAAGCAAATTAAACAGATAGTATAGTTTATCGCCGACCCCAACGAGCGCGGCGAATCCAAGGCCTATTCCCAGTGCGAAGATGAAGATCGTAAACGCCGTATAACCGGACCAACGCCACGGCGGCGACGCATATGTGAAGACGGCTGTCGTCGCCGGAATGACCGTGACGATCCCGAGCGCGCTGCCGATCCAGCAATGGATCATAGCGACAAAAAACTTATCCGACGACAATTCCCCGCCCAGGTACAGCACTCCACAATATATAAACGCCGATAGAGCAGCGCCTGCCGGAATGAGAAGCAGGAGCGCCACCACGTCTGGCAATCTGAACCGCCTGATGTCGAACTTCAGCGCGTTCTTCAGAACAAAAGCCAGGCCAACATAGGCCATGGTCAAGGAAAGCTCCGCCGCCATGGTCATGCCGAGGCTGCGGTGAACCCCAGCAATCGACAGGTCGACCAGAACGGCGCCCAAGAAAACGAAGGGCGCAAAGGCGACATTCTCGAGGAGCAGCGCGAAACTCAAACCGTCGTCCGGGCTCCACAACGTGATCCCGAGACGATCGAATTCGTGCCACTCTGTCAGTAGATTGAGCGCGAAATAGATGGCGATGAATGCTGCGCCTGTCCCCCAAAACCTGGGCCCAGCCGCAGCCAAGCCAGTCCAAGCCCGGTGAGGCAGGAACGGCATGTCATGCGAATTCATGAGGGCCATTTCCGTCCCCAGGTCTAGAAGAATGATATGGCGCTTTGTTTCCAATTCAAACCCGCCCGATATAGGTAATAATACTTATCGCCATCCATTTTAACCCGGATGTAGCGTAATTTGTCGAGCGGGTCCACGCCATAGGCCGCCGATTTGCGGTCGATGACGCCGAGCGCATCCGCTAGCCCGCAACGCTCGGCGTCGCTTTCCTGGATTAGGTGAACTCACCGGCGCTTGCGCAGCCTTCCCCCGGCGCCGACGAAGCTCAATCGACGCAAGTTGACCCGCCCCGCCGCTTTCGGCGAAGTCCCCGCCATGTGCTGATTCGGGAGACGGCGACATGGCCGAAAGACTGCGCGTCGCATTGCTGTTCGGCGGCCGCTCGGCTGAGCACGACGTCTCCGTCATGTCCGCCCGCAACGTATTCCGCGCGCTCGACCCGACGCGCTACGACACGATCCCGATCGGCATCACACGGTCCGGCGTATGGCGCCTCTGCTCGCTTGAAGGCGGCGCGTTCCCGGTCGCGGTTCCCGAAAGCGGACCGCGCGTCGCTCTCATTCCCGGTGGCGCGGGGCGGCTCGCGATCCTCTCCGAGACCGATGGGGCTGCGCCCGACTTGTCGCGCTCGGTCGACGTCGTGTTCCCGGTTTTACATGGCCCCTTCGGCGAGGATGGAACCGTGCAGGGCGCGGCTGAGATTGCGGGCGCGCCCTATGTCGGCTCCGGCGTCCTCGGCTCGGCGGCTGCGATGGACAAGGATGTCGCCAAGCGCCTGATGCGCGACGGCGGCCTGCCCATTGCGCGCTTCTTGAGTTTCGCCCAAGGCGACACACCCAGCTTCGATGCGGTCGTCGCCGAGCTTGGCCGGCCGATCTTCGTCAAGCCGGCGCGGCTTGGCTCGTCGGTCGGCATCAGCAAGGCGGCGACAGAGCCGGAGTTCGCGCAAGCGGTCGCCGAGGCGTTCCGGCATGACCGCAAGATCCTGGTCGAGGAATATGTTCGCGGCCGTGAGATCGAGTGTGGCGTTCTCGAGGACGAGGACGGCTCGCTGACCGCTTCGCTGCCCGGCGAGATTGTGCCCAGCAACCGGCATGGCTTCTACACCTACGAGGCCAAATATCTCGACGAGGAGGGCGCTGCGATCAAGATCCCGGCCGACCTTAACCCCGAAACCAGCGACAAGGTGCGCAAGCTCTCCATCGAAGCGTTCCGGGCGCTCGGCTGCGAGGGTCTGGCCCGCATCGACTTTTTTCTGCGCGAGGACGGCAAGCTCATCATCAACGAGGTGAACACCCTGCCCGGCTTCACCAACATCAGCATGTACCCGAAGGTCATGGAGGCGCTCGGGATCAGCTATCCGGAGCTGGTCGACCGCCTCATCCGCCATGCGCTTGCCCGCGCCCGCGCTGGTTCGGGGATGGCCAATTGTAGCCGCGCTCCGTAGCCCGTCGATAGACGGGCTATCGACCGCGTCTGGAAGGTCCGAAGCGAAGCCTAAGCCGCCCGGATCGCGCGGCGCGCGGCGCCGGAGCCCGCTATCACCACCACCATCAAAAAGACGCCCCGCACCACCGACTGCCAATAGGCGCTGAGGCTGATCCAGCCGAGGCCGTTCTCGAAATTGAGCACGTTGAAGATGAGGCCATTCGACACCACGAATGGTTCTCAGCCTACGACAAAGGGCGCAGCGAGGTTCTCGAACGCCTCGGCCTGCGTCATCCGCTTCACGAACGCCGAAGTGTGCGATGATCTCGATTCCGTGCTCGAAATTACGCGGCGATGCGTCTGCCGTTTGAATGATCTGCTTAGCCCCCTCACCCCTGCCCCTCTCCCTTTGGGAGAGGGGTTTCTGCTACGGAGGAATCCATGACCGAAAGCCTGGCCCAATTGTCGAAAGGCGCATTGAACGATCTTTCCGGCGTGTTCGCCGCCATGCCGGACAATGCGCTCGACGACCTCATCGAGGAGATCGTCAAGGCCAAGCGCATCGTTGTCTTCGGCCTCGGGCGCGAAGGGCTGCAGATGCGCGGCTTCGCCATGCGGCTCTTTCACATGGGTCGCGATGTCGCGGTCTGGGGGGACATGACCACGCCGGCGCTGGGACCAGGCGACCTGTTCATCGCCTCGGCAGGGCCAGGCGATCTCCCCACAACGCAAACGTTGGTTGAGATCGCGCGCAAAGCTCGCGCGCGCACGGCTCTCGTCACTGCCCAACCCGGAGGCGGACTAGCCAAGCTCGTCGACGTCGTAACGGTCATTCCCGCCCAGACGATGGCGAACGATCAGGGCGGCAAGCTGTCCGTTTTGCCGATGGGCTCGCTGTTCGAGACCGGGCAGATGATCGCCTTCGAACTCGCGATCCTCAAACTGCGCCCGCGCTTCGGCGAGACGTCGGAGACGATGCGCGCGCGGCACACCAATCTGGAGTGATCCCCTCACTGGTCCGGACAGGGCCGGCTGTAAGCGTCGCGGCGGATCGATCGCGACCACAATCTCTCGCGATTGCGGCCACAATTCCTTTTTAAGCCGTCAGGGTCGATCAAGACCAGGACAGGCGCCATGGCGATTCGCGCTCTCGACTTCATGGCGAAGGTTTCGTCGAGATTCGTCCACGAGATCCTGCCAGTGGCTACGGCGAGCGTGATTGGCGCGATGCTGCTCAACCATTACGGTCGTCAGCCGGCCTCGCCCCCGATTGTCGTTCAGGCGCCGCCGTCGCCGTCCGAAGCCGCGATGGTGCAATCGCTGCGCGAGGAGCGCGAACTCCTCGCCAGCTTTATGAAGCGCAATCAGGAGAGAGAGAGCGACGCCGAGCATTCGGGGATCGACCCGACGCAGGTCGCATCGGTTGCCCCGACCTCCCTTTCGCTCGTTAATCCGCCGTTGCCTGAGCCGCGACCGGCGGCGCAAAAAGCGGTGGTGAGG
This sequence comes from uncultured Alphaproteobacteria bacterium, assembly GCA_963696665.1. Classification (GTDB taxonomy): domain Bacteria; phylum Pseudomonadota; class Alphaproteobacteria; order Rhizobiales; family Beijerinckiaceae; genus Roseiarcus. The sequence continues at coordinate 332,103 of CAVOLE010000004.1, read as the reverse complement.
CTCGCGCCAAAACCCGCGGCCAGGAAAAAGTCCGCGCCGACAGAGGCGGCGGCGCCTCAGCCGGACCCGCCCGCGGTTGCGTCAGAGACCCCACCGCTTTTGGCCTCCTTGCCGCCCCGGGCTCAAACTGAGCCCGAGCCCAGGGCGCGGCCCATCATCCGCGTCGCCGGCGCCTTCGGTGGGTGGGTTACAGACGTGGTTCAGGCCCCGGTGGCGTTCATCCCTCGGTGGGCTGATTGGTCGTCGATGCAACCGCTCATCCGACCGCTGAGCTTCTTCCGGCAAAACTGATCCCGAAGGCCGGCTACGCGCTCTCCTTCCAAGCCCTCACAAACGTCTTCGCGGCGCGCGCAACATCCTCGGCGCTCGCTCCGGGCCTATAGAGCGCCGAGCCGATGCCGAAGCCGTTGGCGCCAGCGCGCCGGTACGGAGCGATACGCTCCGCCGTGACGCCGCCGACTGGATAAAGTTGAGTCTCCTTCGGCAAGACGGCGCGCCAGGCCTTCACGATATCCGGGCCAAGCGCTTCGCCGGGAAAAAGCTTCAACGCCGACGCGCCCGCTTTCAGCGCCGCAAACGCTTCGGTCGGGGTGGCGACGCCCGGCGCGGCGAGGAGGCCAAGTTTCACGGCCCGCTCGATGACAGCGGGATCGGCGTTGGGCGCGACCACGAGCTTCGCGCCCGCTTCCGCGACCTCGTCAACCTCACGCGCTTCCATGACCGTGCCGGCGCCGACCAGAACCTCGTCGCCAAACAGCCGCGCGATCAATTCGATGCTCGCCAACGGATCGGGCGAATTGAGCGGCACTTCGATGGCGCCGAAACCCGCTTCGACTATGACTGCAGCGATCGAATCCGCTTCGTCCGGCGTGACGCCGCGCAGGATGGCGACGAGCGGCGTCGGAGCGAGCTTGAGCGTCACAGGAGCCCTCCGTCGCGAGCGATGCGAAAAAGCCCGCGCGCCGCAGCCCGCGGCGGCGCGGCGCGAGCGGAAACGCCGAGCGCCTCGCACGCGGCACGATACCGCTCGACCAGCGCCTCAGCCCCCGCAAGATGCGGCTCCTCGCCGGGAAAGAGCCGCCGCGCCTCGCCAATTTCCGCTCCAATCAGGAGGCCGGAGAGATATTCGCCCGCATCGTCTTCCGGGAGCGCGCCCATGAGCGGCAGAGATCGCGCGCCAAACAGGAGGCCGAGCAGGCCGGACCTGCCTTGGCAAGCCGCTGCCGCCGCGCCGCGTCGAACCCCTAACGTGAAAGCCTCTGCAGAACTCTTCGCGGGCGCAGCCTTTGCGAAAGCACCCGCGACGGTATGGTCCCGTAGCGCCGCGAATAGCTCGCCGGTCACGAAGGTTTTGAACGCGACGATGCGGTCGCCTTCCACCCTCGTCCATTTCGAGTGCGAGCCGGGTAGTACGATCAGACGCGCGCCGGAATCGGCGACACCGAAGATTTCCGTCTCCTCGCCACGGATCACATCCGGCTGACCGGACTTATCGACATAGGAGAGACCGGGCGCAAGCGCGACGCGCCTGCCATCGGCTTCGACTTCCGTGAGGCGCATCGCGACGTCGGAAGGCCCGGCAGGACATTTGACGTAAGCCGCCTCGCGCCAGCCATGCCGGCTGCCGACCATGCCCGAAGCGATGGCCGGGAGAGACGGATGGGCGTCGAGCCAGCCGCCAATCAGGCGTTTGAGCGTCGCTGGATAAGCGCCCGCCGCCACGCTCCCGATTCCGTCCCCGGAGGTGAATTCATCGAGGACCTCGCCATCCAGCGACATGAGATAAGCGCGAAAGCTGGAGGATCCCCAGTCGATGGCGATGAGCGCAGGCGACATGAGAGCCGATTGACCATGGACGAGAGGCACGGTCAATCATGCGCCGCCTTCCGTGGGCGCCTTCGGTTAGGGGCGGTCCGTCAATCACATGGGCCGCAATTGTTGACAATGCGAGCCGTCCCCTTCTATTCGCGAATCCTTGCGGGTTGGGGTCAAATAGAATGAACCGTCGTCAGTTCGGCCGCGCCGCGGCCGCAGCCGCCGCATTCCCCTTGAACCCCGCGTTTGCCCAGCGGGTCGACAAAGACGCTGAACAGCTCACGAACGGCGAATTCGACTGGTATCCCGAGCGCTCCCCGAGCGGCCCGATTATCCTCATCGTCTCGCTGCCGGACCAGCGGGTCTATGTCTATCGCGATGGGGTGCGCATCGCCGCCTCGACCTGCTCGACCGGTAAACTCGGCCATCGAACGCCAACCGGCGTGTTCAAGATCCTGCAGAAGGACAAGAACCACCATTCCTCGACCTACAACAATGCGCCGATGCCTTACATGAACCGGGTCACCTGGTCTGGAATCGCGCTGCACGCCGGGCAGTTGCCAGGCTACCCCGCGTCGCATGGATGCGTGCGCCTGCCGAAGGAATTCGCCGAACTCCTGTTTGGCGTCACCAAGCTCGGCATGACGGTGGTCATCGCCGACGACAAGTCTCAGCCGGAAGAGGTGACGCATCCCGGCATGGTGCTCGGCGAATACGCCGCGCGCGAGTTCAACGCTGTCGATACCGCGATCAAGGCGACCGAATATTCGGAAGGGCACGACCCTGCGCCGAAATCGCCGAGCGTCGTCGTCAGCAGCGCCGACAAGTCAATTCAGGTGTTCGACAATGGCGCGCTGGCCGCATCGGGCAAAGTCGAGATCCGGAATCCGGAGAAGCCGCTGGGCGAGCGCGTCTTCACCTTGAGCGGCGCGGACGATCAGACTGGCCTTTTGACGTGGCAAGCCGCCGACGTCGGCGCGACGTCAAAGGCGACCAGCGAAGACAATGGCGCGGCTCTGCGCCGAATCAAGGCCGATCCGTCAACGCGCGAAGCTGTTCGCAAGCGGCTCAAGTTCGGCATGACGCTTGTCACCACCGATCAGCCGGCGGACGCCAGGACCCGTTCGGGGGCCGGGTTCGTCGTCCTCGATTCGCAGAGCTGAGGCTGGACGGTTCAACCGAATCGGTCTCGGTCGCCGCCTCGGCGTTTCATCCGTCACCAGAGAACAGCTTCTCGATTTCCTCCTGGTCCATCGTGTCGAAATCGTCCGGCACGGTGAATTAACCCCTCATGAAATCGAGCCGCTTCGGCGCCGGCGGCGCGTTAACGGGAACGACCTTGACCAGCGGTTTCCCGGCCTTGGCGATGATGAGTGGCTCGCCTCTCGCCGCGGCCTTAACCAGCCGGGAAAGGCGGGTCTTGGCCGCGTGAATGTTCACGGTTTTCATGGAAGCGCTTTGGACCAAGTTTACTGGATCGACCCTATCGCTGCTCGGACGTCAAGACCGAATCGCTCCCCACGTTGCACATGGGCCCGCTTAGGTTTTCCTCATCACCCTCGCGCCTCCTGCTCGCGAAGCTTGAAGCGCTGGATCTTGCCGGTCGCGGTCTTCGGCAGTTCGGCTATGAAGGCGATCGAACGCGGGTATTTGTAGGGCGCGAGGCGGTCCTTGACGAAGCTCTTGAGCTCCGCCTCGTCGGCGGCTGCGCCCTCCTTCAGCACCACGAACGCCTTCGTCTTGACGAGGCCGTCGGCGTCGGCAGCGCCGATCACCGCCGCTTCGAGGACAGCGGGGTGCTGCACCAGCGTCGCCTCGACCTCGAACGGGCTGACCCACACGCCGCCGACTTTGAGCATGTCGTCCGAGCGGCCGGCATAAGTGAAGGTTCCGTCGGCATTGCGGATGTATTTGTCGCCGCTCTTGGTCCACCAGCCCTCGAAGGTCTCGCGCGTCTTGGCGCGATTGCCCCAGTACATGAGCGCCGCCGACGGCCCGTGGATGTAGAGGTCGCCCGGCTCGCCGTCGGGAATCGCGCGCCCGCCGTCGCCGCGGAGTTCAATGTCGTAGCCCGGCACCGGCCAGCCCGTCGAGCCGTACCGCACCTTGTCCGGGCGGTTGGAGATGAAGATGTGCAGCATCTCGGTCGAGCCGATGCCGTCGACGATATCGAGGCCGAAGTGGCGCTTGAACCGCTCGCCGATCTCGGCCGGCAGCGCTTCGCCGGCCGACGACACGAGCCTTAGCTCCACGTCTTCGCGCTTCGGCAGCAAGTTCGAAGCCAGCATGCCGGCGAAGCCGGTCGGCGCGCCATAGAACACGGTCGGTTTGACGCCCCCGACGCCGCCGCGCCAACGTTTGAACACAGCCTCCGGCGTCGGCCGCTCGGCCATCAAGAGCGCGGTCGCGCCGACCGCGAGCGGAAAGGTCAGCGCGTTGCCGAGCCCATAGGCGAAGAAGAGCTTGGCGGCGGAGAAGCAGACGTCGCTCTCCTTGAGCCCCAGGATCGCCTTGCCGTAGAGCTCGGTCGTCCAATAGGGATTGGCGTGCGAATGCACCGCACCCTTCGGCCGACCGGTCGATCCTGACGAATAAAGCCAGAAGGCGGGATCGTCGGCATGGGTGCGCGCGGTTTTTGTCAGCGGCGACGCGGTGGCGAGGAAGTCGCCGAACTCGATTTCGCGTGGCTCGAGCGGCTGAGCCGGGCGCGACACGACCACGGTGTGGACCTCGTGATCCGATTTGGCGAGCGCGGCCTTCAACGCCGGCTTGACCGCGCCGCTGACCAACGCGGCCTGGGCGCGCGAATGCTCGAGCATGTAGGCGAGGTCGTCGGCGGTGAGCAGCGTGTTGACCGCGACCGGAACGACGCCGGCCAGCATTGCGCCCAGAAAGGCGACCGGCCAGTCGGCGCCGTCCTGCATCAGGATCAGCGCCCGCTCCTCGCGCTTGACGCCCCTCTCCTTGAGCGCGGCGGCGAACCGCCGCGCGCGGTTCTCGAGCTCGCCGTAAGTCACCGCGCCGAGGTCGTCGATGAACGCGGTCTTGTTCGCGCGCCCGGCGTTGGCTTGAAGCAGATGCGCCGCGAAGTTGAACGCCTCGGGCGGCGGCTCAACCGGGCTTGCGGTCATCGGCGTCTCCTTGGCCCCGTCCAAAGCGCGGATGGCCTCCCCTGAAAAGCCGACCCGCAGCCGGAGCGCTGCAAGTCGCACAACGGTTGTCCGCGCCGGCATTATGCAATATTGTGCTTCATTCTTCTCTAGGAGGGCGCCCGGACCTTGTCAAACAATGCGCCATTCTCGTCGACCGCGGCGCCAATCGAGGCGCGCGACGCGCCAAGCGAAAGCCGGAACGAGGCGGCCCAGTCCGCCGACGCGCTTGCGCAAGCCGAGACCTCGGGCGAACGGCAGGAGCTGTTCTTGGCGGCGCTTGGCCAACGCGCCAAGGCTCTGCGGGTGCGCCGCGGTTTGACCCGCAAGGCGCTCGCTCAGCTGACCGGCGTTTCCGAGCGGCATTTGGCCAATCTCGAATATGGCGTCGGCAACGCCTCGATCCTGGTGCTCTCGCAGGTCGCCCAGGCGCTGCAATGCCCGCTCGCCGAGCTTGTCGGCGATTTGACCACGCAATCACCGGAGTGGCTCATGCTGCGCGAGGCGCTCGGGACCTGCGACGAGGCCACGTTGCGCCGCGTGCGCCTCGCAGCCATGGAGCTTGTCAGCGGCGGAGCGCCCCGCAACGACGCGGCGCCCGTCCGCTCGTCGCGGGTTGCGCTCATCGGCCTGCGCGGCGCGGGCAAATCGACCCTTGGCCGCATGCTGGCGGAGGATCTCGACTTTCCCTTTGTTGAGCTCAGCCGCGAGATCGAAAAGCTCGCCGGCTGCAGCATCAGTGAAGTTCTTGGGCTTTATGGCCAGAACGCCTACCGCCGCTATGAGCGCCGCGCTCTCGAGGATGCGATCGACGCCTATCCTCAAGCCGTGATCGCGACCGCGGGCGGACTGGTCAGCGATCTCATGAGCTTCAACCTTCTTCTGCGCCGCTGCACCACCGTCTGGCTGATGGCCGATCCAGAAGACCATATGAGTCGCGTCATGGCCCAGGGCGACCTGCGGCCGATGGCCGCGAGCCGCGAGGCCATGGAGGACTTGAAGTCAATCCTCGCTGGCCGGGCGGCGTTTTATTCGAAGGCCGACATGCGCCTGGACACCAGCGCTCAGCCGCTCGTGGAAACCTTCCAGATCCTGCGGGCCCAGGCGCGCAAGGCGATCGGCTTGCCCGTCGAATGACCCGGCAAGCCGGCCTTGTCTGAGAATGGATAGCGCATTATGATGCAAGACTTGCATTAAACTGCCTACCCGCGGAAACGCCATGGACCGGGTCGACTACCAAACCGAACCGTCCCGCTACAAACACTGGAAGCTCAAGTTCGAGGGGCCAGTGGCGACGCTTCTTGCCGACTTCGACGAGAACGGCGGCTTGCGTCCCGGTTACAAGCTCAAGCTCAACAGCTATGACCTCGGCGTCGACATCGAGCTTCACGACGCTATCAACCGCATCCGCTTCGAACGCCCAGAAGTGCGCGTGGTGGTCATCATGAGCGCGCGCGAGCGGGTGTTCTGCTCCGGCGCCAACATCTTCATGCTCGGCGTCTCGAGCCATGCCTGGAAGGTCAACTTCTGCAAATTCACCAACGAGACCCGCAACGGCCTCGAGGATTCTTCCAAGTATGACGGCTTGAAATTCATAGCCGCCGTCAACGGCTCATGCGCCGGCGGCGGCTATGAGCTCGCTTTGGCCTGCGATGAGATCATCCTCATCGATGACCGCTCGAGCGCCGTCAGCCTGCCCGAAGTGCCCCTGCTCGGCGTGCTGCCCGGAACCGGCGGTCTGACGAGGCTGACCGACAAGCGCCATGTTCGCCACGATCTCGCGGACGTCTTTTGCACCACCAGCGAAGGCGTGCGCGGCGAGAAGGCCGTGGCTTGGCGTCTCGTCGACGCAATCGCCAAGCCCGCGCAATTCGAGGCTAAGGTCAGAGAGCGCGCCCTCGCGCTCGCCGCGACCAGCCCGCCTTCGCCGGCCAAGGGCGTCGCGCTGACGCCGATCGAACGCATTATCGAAATCGATGCGCTCCGCTACTCGCATGTGACGGTGACGATCGACCGGGGCGCGCGCGCCGCAACTTTCGTCATCAAAGGCCCGAGCGGCGCTCAGCCGCAGGACATCGCGGCGATCGAGACGGAAGGCGCGAACTGGTATCCGCTGGCGCTCGCTCGCGAGCTCGACGACGCGATCTTATCGATGCGCACCAGCGAGCTCGACATCGGCGTGTGGCTGATGAAGACGGAAGGCGAGCTTGACTTCGTTCTCGCGATGGATGCGACGCTCCATGCGCTCAAACAGCACTGGTTCGCGCGCGAGACGATCGGCTATTTGCGCCGAACGTTGAGCCGCCTCGACGTCACTTCGCGCAGCCTGTTCGCGCTCGTCGACGAGGGCTCCTGCTTCGCCGGCTCACTGCTTGAGATCGCGCTTGCTTGCGACCGAATTTATCATCTCGCCCTGCCGAGCAACGAAGCGCCCCGGATCGCAATGAGCGCGGCGAACTTCGGCGACTACCCGATGGCGAGCGGGCAGAGCCGTCTCGGACGGCGCTTCTACGATGAGGCGCGTAAGCTCGAACAGCTCAAAACGAGCATCGGCAAGCCGCTCGACGCCGACGCCGCCTTCGCGCTTGGCCTCGCCACCAGCATTCCCGACGATATCGACTGGGCGGGAGAGGTTCGCATCGCGGTGGAAGAGCGCGCGTCGATGAGCCCCGACGCCTTGACGGCGATGGAGGCGAATCTGCGCTTCGACGGGCCCGAGACGCTGGCCACGCGCGTCTTCGGCCGTCTGACCGCCTGGCAGAACTGGATCTTCCAGCGTCCCAACGCGGTCGGCGACAAGGGCGCGCTCAAGGTCTACGGCAAGGGCGAAAAGGCCGCGTTCGACTGGAACCGGGTGTGATGAAGGCGATCGAGGCCGAGGTCATCAGGCAGCACCTGATCGACCCCGAAATCTGCATCCGTTGCAACACCTGCGAGTTGACCTGCCCGGTCGGCGCGATCACGCATGACGCGCGCAACTACGTGGTCGACTTCGAACATCTGCAATCTCTGCATGGCCTGCGTTCCTCCTTGTCCCACCGGCAGCATCGACAATTGGCGGCAGATGCCGCGTTCTCGGGCCTACAGCGTCGAAGCGCAGTTCGGCTGGGATGTCTTGCCCGCCGAATTGAGCGCCGAGGAACTGGGCGCGGGCGCTTCCAGCGCTAATCCGACGGAGGCGCCTGCCCAAGCCCCGCCGAGCGGAGCCGGCGAGGAAGCCGCGTTCGACGTCGGCGCCTATGCCGCCGTGACCCCGCCTTGGTCGGCCGCGAGTCCTTACGCCAACCTCTATGGCCCAAAAGCAGCGACCCGATCCGTCATCGCTGCGGTCGCCGGCAATGTTCAGGTGACCGAAGTCGGCAAGGACTACGACACGCATCACATCGTGCTCGACTTCGGCGCGATGCCGTTTCCGGTGCTCGAAGGGCAGTCGATCGGCATTGTCCCTCCCGGCGTCGACGCCGATGGGCGACCGCATCATCCGCGGCAATATTCGGTTGCGAGCCCGCGCAACGGCGAACGCCCCGGCTACAACAACGTTTCCCTGACCGTGAAGCGCGTGCTGGAGGATCACAAAGGCCGCTCCGTTCGCGGAATTGTCAGCAACTATCTTTGCGATCTCAAAGTCGGCGACAAAGTCGAGGTGACCGGGCCGTTCGGCGTGAGCTTCCTTATGCCGAATCATCCGAAAAGCGCGATCGTGATGATCTGCACCGGCACGGGAAGCGCGCCAATGCGGGCGATGACCGAGTGGCGGCGCCGCTTGCGCAAGTCGGGCAAGTTCGAGGGCGGCAAGCTCATGCTGTTCTTCGGCGCCCGCACCAAGGAAGAGCTGCCGTATTTCGGGCCGCTCGGCAATCTGCCGAAGGACTTCATCGACATCAACTTCGCCTTCAGCCGCACCCCCGGCCAGCCCAAGCGATACGTGCAGGACGTGATGCGCGAGCGGGCGGCCGACCTTGCGCCGCTCATCGCCGATCCGGACTCTTATTTCTATGTTTGCGGCTTGAAAGCGATGGAGGAAGGCGTGGTGCTGGCGCTGCGCGACATCGCTGTTCAGGCCGGGCTCGATTGGGAGACCGTCGGGCCATCGCTCAAGCGGCACGGGCGGCTGCATCTGGAAACCTACTGAACGGGAGAAACCCATGAGCGCTGAAGACATTGTTAGCGACGCCGCAGGCGCCATCTCCGCCGACCGCTTCGTCGAGATCTCTTACGACGAGGTCATTCCCAACAATGTGGCGCTTGGCTCCGACAAGCAGCTTCAGCGCGCGCTCGAAGGCTGGCGGCCGAAATATCTCGACTGGTGGAGCGGCATGGGGCCGGTCGGCTATCAGCAGTCCGAGGTCTATTTGCGCACCGCTGTCGGCGTCGACCCCGCAGGCTGGGCCAAGTTTGCTTACGTGAAGATGCCGGCCTATCGCTGGGGGATATTGCTCGCGCCCAAGGTCGAGGGGCGCACGATTCCGTTCGGCCGCCACAAGGGCGAACCCGCGTGGCAGGAAGTGCCTGGCGAGCACCGCGCGCTTCTGCGCCGACTCATTGTCGTGCAAGGCGACACCGAGCCAGCCTCGGTCGAACAGCAGCGCTTCCTCGGCGCAACGGCGCCGAGTCTCTACGACATGCGCAACCTGTTCCAGGTCAATGTCGAGGAAGGCCGCCATTTGTGGGCGATGGTCTATCTCCTGGTCAAATATTTCGGCAAGGACGGCCGCGAGGAGGCGCAGGCGCTGCTCGAACGCCAAAGCGGACAAATGGACAATCCTCGCATCCTCGGCGCCTTCAACGAGCGCACGCCCGACTGGCTGTCGTTCTTCATGTTCACCTTCTTCACCGATCGCGACGGCAAGATGCAGCTCGCGGCGCTGGCCGAGAGCGGCTTCGATCCGCTGTCACGCACCTGCCGGTTCATGCTGACGGAGGAAGCTCACCACATGTTCGTCGGCGAAACGGGCGTCCAGCGCACGATCGAGGCGACCTGCGCCGCGATGGTCAAAGCGGGCATCAAGGATCCGCGCGACGTGGAAGCGGTGCGCAAGCTCGGCGTGGTCGACCTGCCGCTCCTGCAGCGCAAGGCCAATTTCCACGCCTCGGTGACCCGCGACCTGTTCGGAAGCGAGATCTCCAGCAACGCCGCCGAGGCGTTCGGCTCAGGCGTCAAGGGGCGCTTCAACGAAGCGAACCTCAAGGGCGACGATCATGTGCTGCAGGATGCGACCTATCCCGTCACCCGGGTCGTCGACGGCAAGCTGGTCGTAGAAGACGCGCCCGCCTTGCGGGCCCTTAACGCGCGGCTGCTCGACGATTTCATCGTCGATTGCCAGGGCGGGATCGACCGCTGGAACAAGTCGATCGAAAAGGCCGGCGTCGACTTCAGGTTCGTCCAGCCGCACAAGGGCTTCAACCGCCGGATCGGCGAGTTCGGGGGCAAGCGCATCAGCCCGACCGGCGAAGTCCTGACGGAGGACGAGTGGACGGCGAAGAGCGGCGACTGGCTGCCTAACGACGACGACATGCAGTTCATCGCTTCGCTGATGAAGCCGCGCCACGAGCCCGGGAGTTATGCGAGCTGGATCGCCCCGCCGCGCGTCGGCGTCAACAATCAGCCGGGCGATTTCGAATATGTGAAGATCGCCTGAGGGGCGGCGGCGCTACGCCAGTCCCTCGGCATGAAGCGCGCGCTGAACCGCCGGGCGCTCGGCCATCCGGTCGCGATGGTCGAGCACGCGCGGGAACGCGGTGGGATCGACACTGTCGACCTCCATCCAACGCGCGATGGTGAAGAGGTACGGGTCGGCGATCGTGTAGGCCTCGCCCATCGCCCAGGGGCCGCGAAACATCTTCCGCTCGATGAGATCGAAGCAGGCGGCGACCGACTGCGGCACCTTCTTCTTCATCGCCTCATGAGCCGTCGGTTCGTCCGCCCAACGGTATCCGCGCATGCGGTGGGCGTGCGCCACATGCACCGTCGAGCAGAGGTAGCTCACGAAGGATTGCAGTTCGGCGAACGCGAACGGATCGTCGAGCGGCGCGAGCTTCGCTGCGCCGTGCGTTTGCGCGATATAGGCGAGGATCGCTGGCGTTTCCGTCAGCACGCCGCGCTCGGTTACGAGCGAGGGCACCCGGCCCTTCGGATTGATCTTCAGATAATCGGGCTTCGTCTGCTCGGCGGCGCCGAAGTCGATCCATCGCGTTTCGTAGGTTGCGCCTGCTTCCTCGAGCGCGATATGCGAGGCAAGCGCGCAGGTGTTGGTGGCGTAATAGAACGTGAGCATGGAAGGCCCCAGGATGCTGGGGCGCGACAGGCGCCCCGTCCTATAACGTCACGATGTGGCCGCGCCGTTCAAGCTCCTTGATGACCCGATCAGCCAAAGCCTCGGGCGACTCCCCGGCGGAATTGAGGGTCAGCTCCGGCGCCTCGGGCGCTTCATAGGGCTGATCGACGCCGGTGAAATTCTTGATCTCGCCGGCCAAAGCTCGCTTGTACAGACCCTTGGGATCGCGGGCGATAACGGTCTCGAGCGGCGCCTCGACAAAGATCTCCAGGAACTCGCCCTCCGCGGCCGTGTCGCGAACGAGCCGCCGTTCGGCCCTGAACGGCGAGATGAACGAGCAGAGCACGATGAGCCCCGCGTCGGCCATCAGCCTCGCGACTTCCCCGACGCGCCTGATGTTCTCGACGCGGTCCGCGGCCGTGAAGCCCAGGTCCTTGTTCAGGCCGTGACGGACGTTGTCGCCGTCGAGCAGCGTCGTGTGCACGCCGCGCGCGTGAAGCTTGGCCTCGACCAGATTGGCGATTGTGGATTTCCCCGCGCCCGACAGGCCGGTGAACCAGAGGATCGCGGGCTTCTGGTGCTTGAGCGCGGCATGCGCCTCGCGACCCACTGTCGCGCCATGCCGATGCACATTGGTCGCGCGCCTCAGCCCATGCGCGATCATGCCGGCCGCGGCCGTCTCGTTCGTGGCGCGGTCGATCAGGATGAAGCCGCCGGTGTCGCGATTGTCGGCATAAGGGTCGAAGGCCACGGCCATGGTCGTCGCGATGTTGCAGAAGCCGACTTCGTTGAGATCGAGCTCTTTCGCCGCCAGCTTGTCGAAATTGTTGACGTCCAGACGATGCTTGAGTTCGGTGACCGAAGCGGGCGTCGTCCGACCGCCGATCTTGAGCAGGTAGGACCGCCCGGGGAGCATCGGCTCGGCGCTCATCCACAAGAGATGCGCCGCGAACTGATCGGCGACCTCCGGGCGGCTCTCCGGAACTCGACAACACGTCGCCACGCCCGATGTCGATCTCGTCGGCAAGCGTCAGCGTGACGGCGTCACCCGCTTCGGCGGCCTCGACCTCCCGGTCGGCGACCAAAAGGCTTGCGACAATACTCTCGCGGCCGGAGTCCGCGGCGACGACGCGATCGCCTCGCGCGATGCGTCCGGCGGGAATCGTGCCGGCGAAGCCGCGAAAATCCTGGTGCGGCCGGTTGACCCATTGCACCGGCAGGCGAAAGGGCGCGCTCCTGCGATCCTCTTCGACTTCGACGCTTTCCATATATTCGAGCAAGTGCGGGCCGGCGTACCAGGGCGTACGCGCGCTCAAGGACGAGACATTGTCTCCCTGACGAGCGGAGATCGGCAGCGCGATCAGCGAGCGAAAGCCCAGTGTCTCGGCGAATTTCCGATAAGTAGCTTCGATCTCACGAAACACGCTCTCGCTAAAGTCGACGAGGTCGATCTTGTTCACCGCAAGCACAATGTGGCGCACGCCGAGCAGCGATACGATGATCGAATGGCGGTGCGTCTGCGTGAGCAGCCCTTTGCGCGCGTCGACCAGCACAATCGCGAGGTCGGCGTTGGAAGCGCCAGTCGCCATGTTGCGCGTGAATTGCTCATGGCCAGGCGTGTCGGCGACGATGAACGAGCGCGTTTCGGTGGCGAAATAGCGATAGGCGACGTCGATGGTGATGCCCTGTTCGCGCTCAGCCTCGAGCCCGTCGACGAGCAGCGCGTAGTCAATTCCCTCGCCAGTCGTGCCGAACTTCTTCAGAGTCGCGCTCGAGCGTCGAAAGTTGGTCGTCGAAGATGAGCTTCTTCTCGTAAAGCATCCGCCCGATCAGCGTAGACTTGCCATCGTCGACCGAGCCGCAGGTCAGAAGACGCAAGGTCGGAAGCGCTGAAACGAGAAGCGGGGCATTCATGAGCAAACTCGGTTTCGTGTCACTCCCGCGAAAGCGGGGGTCCAGAGATGCGACGCGATAGGCTGGAAGCGTTGCGGCTGAGTCTGGATGCCCGCTTGCGCCGGCATGACCTTTAGCGGAACTCCAATCGCCGCCGATCATCAGAAGTAGCCCTCGCGCTTCTTCTTCTCCATCGACGAAGCTTCGTCCGAGTCGATCAGGCGCCCTTGTCGCTCGGAGGTGGTGGCCTTGCGCATCTCGGCGACGATGTCGCGCAGCGTGTCGGCTTCCGATTCGATCGCGCCCGTCAGCGGATAACAGCCAAGCGTGCGGAAGCGGACGCGCCGCATCGTGGGCTTCTCGCCCGGCTCGAGCGGCAGCCTTTCGTCGTCGACCATGATGAGCGCGCCCGAGCGCTCGACGACGGGACGCAGCTTGGAGAAATAGAGCGGAACGACCGGAATGTTCTCAGCGAGCACATATTCCCAAACGTCGAGCTCGGTCCAGTTGGAGAGCGGAAAGACGCGCATCGATTCGCCCTCGCGGATGCGGGTGTTGAACAGCCGCCACAGTTCGGGACGCTGGTTGCGCGGATCCCACGCATGCGCCGCCGAGCGAAAAGAGAAGATGCGCTCCTTGGCGCGGCTTTTCTCCTCGTCTCGCCGCGCCCCGCCGAAGGCCGCGTCGAAGCCGCCTTTATCCAGCGCCTGCCTCAGCGACTCCGTCTTCATCACTTGCGTGTGGAGCTGCGAACCCGAGGCGATCGGCGAAATGCCGCGCTTCACCCCGTCCTGGTTGATGTGGACGATGAGATCGAGGCCGAGCCGTCGCGCCGTCTCGTCGCGGAACGCGATCATCTCGCGGAATTTCCAGGTCGTGTCGACATGCAGCAGCGGAAACGGGGGCTTCGCCGGATAGAAGGCCTTCATCGCCACATGAAGCATGACGCTCGAATCTTTGCCGATCGAGTACAGCATCACGGGATTGCGCATCTCAGCGACAACTTCCCGCATGATATGAATGGACTCGGCCTCCAGCCGCTTGAGATGGGCTGGCAATACGCTCGCCATCGAGGGTTCCCTTGAGAAGGCGCGCTACATAAGCGGCCTGGCGCGAGAACGCAACGATTTAAGCTATATGATTAGGTTGTTATTTCGTACAAACCGATCTGACGTGTTTTTTGTGCTGCGTTCCAGCGAGGTCGTCATCGCGAGGAGCCAGAGGGCGTCGGAAGACGCCCGTCCTTCCGGACGGCCTATGGCGACGCGGCGATCCAGAGATCGTCGGGCGCCTGACGTTCCCCTGGATCGCTTCGCCTACGCTCGCGATGACGATCCTGGTTCGATTCCAAATGCAATTTGCTTTAACCCAACCGCATTAACTCCAGGCCGAACGGCGACCATCGATAGCGCCGCGTTCGACCGACTGTGAGAAGAGGAGATCGACGCGTGGCCAATCCCATAATTATGGCGCCGTCAATTCTGTCGGCGGATTTCGCCAAGCTCGGCGAGGAGGTTCGCGCGGTCGCCGCAGCGGGCGCGGACTGGATCCATCTCGATGTGATGGATGGGCATTTCGTCCCCAACATCACCTTCGGGCCGCCGGTTATCGCGGCGTTGAGGCCGCTCACGCACAAGCCCTTCGACTGCCATCTGATGATCGAGCCCTGCGATCCCTATCTCGAAGCCTTCGCCAAGGCAGGCGCCGATCACATCACCGTTCACGCCGAGGCGACGCGGCATCTCGACCGCTCGCTCCAGGAGATCCGCGCGCTCGGAAAAAAGGCGGGCGTGGCGATCAATCCCGCGACGCCGGAGAGCGCGATCGAATATGTGCTCGACCGGCTCGACCTGATCCTGGTCATGACCGTCAATCCGGGTTTCGGCGGTCAGGCGTTCATTCCGGCCATGCTCGACAAGGTCGCACGGGTGAAGCGCATGATCGGCCAACGCAAGATCCACATCGAGGTCGACGGCGGCGTCGCGCCTGAGACCGCGCCGCTTCTGGCGCGCGCCGGCGCAAACGTCTTCGTCGCAGGCTCCAAGGTGTTCGAAGGCGATCCCAAAGCCTATGGCGCGCACATTGAGGCGATCCGCACGGCGGCTTAGTTCTTACAATTTTGCCTCCTATTCGATTAGCTGTTGGTCGGCCTCCGCGCCGCTGCGCCTCTGACCCTTCTTCCGTCATGGCCGGGCTTGACCCGACACGCGGCGGCCATCCGCATGGTCGACAGCAACGGTCTGCTTTCGACCCTTGCCGCTCGCTTGCGAGCGTTCGACGCGCCGAACCGACGTGGGTAGCCTGGACAAGCCCGGCCGTGACGCCCTGATGGATCCCACTAGGCGACGCTATGCGCGACAATCTATTGCAGAAAATCAGAAAATGGCGTAAGCTTGCTTTATGAACGATCCTACCTTTCGACAAGTCAGAATCGTGGATGTCCTTCCCAGCGGTTCGCCCACTAAAGGGGAAAAGCGTCGAGAAAATTCGCTGCTCGGTTTGTCCCGCGTAACCCATTGATAAGTCTCGATTTCGGACGAGAGAATCCAGAGAATCCAAGACAATCCAAGGCCCATAAGCGGGGGCATTCGCAGCGAAAAGGCGACGCGCCAAGAAAACCCAAACGGGCCGCCCCGCCCCGCCGCCAAGGAGGCGCGAGCTCACCGCCCCATGCAGGCGTCGGCGAGCCGCTTGAGCTCGTCCCGGCGCTCGGGGCTCAGCGTCTCCAGTCGGTCGGCGTCGCCTGAGCTCACGACGGCGTCGGCGACGCAGCGGCAGCCGGTCTCGCAATCGGCCTCGGGGCGCCCTTTGGCGACGCAGGCGCGCTGGCATGAGACGAGAAAGCCGTTCATGTCCGGCTTCGGCGCAAGCGGCCCCCAGGCGGTCAACACCCAAAGGAGACCGATCAGGATTGGCTGATGCACGAGATAAACGGCCAAGCTGTGCCGGCCGGCGAAACAGATCGCGCGCGACGGCGCCGACTTAGCGCGCCACCGCTCGGGCGCAGTCAGCCCCCGGAGGACGCCGGGCAATCGGGCGACCCCGAGGCCCAGGAAGACCACTCCCGCCCAGGGCAGAAGCGGGCGCCAGTCAAGCGTGTTCGGCAGCGCCTCGCCTAAGCCCAGCCACAGGAGCCAGGGCGGATCGAACAGGGTCGAGCGGCCGAGCCACGGCGCGGCGATCGCCGCGAAGCCCATTGCGAGGCTGGCCCAGGCTGGCGCCCTCACGAACGGCCCAGCGAGGAGGCTCGCGACCGCGATGCAATGGAGAATGCCGAAGGTGATGGGCTCGCTCGGCGCGAAGGCGAAGCTGCCCGCGGTCACCAGCGCTGCGGCGCCGGCGACGATGGCAAAGCGCCGCCAGAAGGCGCGTGGGTTCAGCCCCTTGCGATGGGCAAGCGCAAGCGAGACCCCGACCAGGACGAGGAACGCGCTCGCCACGATATGCGAGAAGAGCCGCATCTCAGGCGTGAACGGCAGCCACGGCGGGGCAAGCCGGAAATCGGCGAGGTCCCAGCTCAGGTGGTAGATGGCCATCCCGACGAGCGCCAGACCGCGCGCGCAATCGATGGCGTCGACGCGGCTCCGGGCGGGCGGATGATGGGCGGAGTCGCCCGGCAGGCCCTCATCCGGCGCCTTCGGCGACCCCTTCTCCCGGAGGGAGAAGGGAAGCGGCCGCACCGCCGCGCCCCCCTCTCCCTCGGGGAGAGAGGCAGGGGGTGAGGGTTCGCCGGCTCGGCCTGAAGTCATCTTGCTCTAAGCGCCCGCGTCGCCGTTCACGGCGCCGCGGCTTCGAACAAGGCCTCGTCGAGGATGAACGCGCCTTCGTACTCGACCGGGCCGGTCATCAACACGTGGTCGTCCGAGCGGCGCCATTCAATGATGAGGTCGCCGCCCGGCAGGCGCACCGTCCCCTTGCGGTCCATGCGCCCGAGGCGCGCCGCCGCGACCAGGGTCGCGCAGGCGGCCGAGCCGCAGGCGAGGGTCAGGCCAACGCCACGCTCCCACACCCGCGCCGTCACGTCGTAGCGGGCGACGACCTCGGCGAAGGTGACATTGGCCTTCTCGGGGAACATCGGATCGACCTCGATCTTTGGCCCGAGGCGCGCCGCGTCGATGCGGTTCAGGTCAGGGACAAAGAACACCGCATGCGGGTTGCCCATGTTGACCATCGATGCCGAGCCAAGCTCCGCCGGGCCTTCGCCCTCGCGCCACAGTTTCACCCGCCGGGTGTCGGGCACGGCATGTCGAAGCGGAATCGCGTCCCACTCCAGGCGCGGCGCGCCCATGTCCACCTGGTAGGACCAAGGTCCAAGCCGCTCGCACGCGATCACGCCTGCCTCGGTCGTAATGTTTATGGCGCTCGCCCCGAGTTCGCGGCACAGCCGGTCGGCGACGCAACGCGCGCCATTGCCGCAAGCGCCGGCGAGTGTGCCGTCGTTGTTATAGATCAGCACGTCGGCCGCGGTCCCCGCGGTCGCCGGATCGCTCATGACCATCATCTGGTCGTAACTGAGGCTTGGCGCGCGATGGATGGCGCGTGCGTCCTCCGGCGCCGGACGAGAAGGCGAACCGCGCATGTCGAGGACCAGGATCGCGTTGCCGGCCCCGTTCATGCGGTGGATCTCGCGCCCGGCGAGCGGATGGCGGGGGATCAAGCCCTAACCTCGCTCTGGGCTTCGGGCGTCCGCCGCGCGATGCAGGCGGGCCGACCTGTCGATCGCGCGCGCGCCGAGCCGCGCGACGGCGTCGCGCAACCCATCGTCGACGATCGGCGAGGCCGCGGCGCGGCCGGCAGCTTCGGCGGCGTCGGAAGGGATCGGCGCAGGGCGACGCTTGTCCTTGGACGGCGGCAGCGGACCCTGGCGGAAAGCGATCTTGTCGACGCATCGCCAGCCGAGATGGGCGTTCGCCCGAGCCACGATCACCGAGGCGCTGTGCTGCGCCTCGAGCGCGAAAGCGCTTTCGACCCTAAGCACCAAAGTGGCGGGCGCGATCGGGGCGTCGGGATCGCGTTTGGCGGCCCGAGGCGGCCATTGCAACTCGATCGGCCGGGCGTGACGCGCGAGCCTCTCGCCGACAATGGCCGGCCAATCGGCGATCAGGCTCGCCTCGCTGAGGCCCCGCGCGGCGAGCGCCTCGGCGATCAGGCCGGACGTAAATTCGGCCAACGGCTTGGCGCCGCCTCGGCTAGGCTTCATCATAGCTTGCACACGGGCGGCGAGGGCGCGGGAGATGGGGTCAAAGGCATGAGCGCCAATGTAAGCGCGCTCGCCTCCGAGGCAAAGCGAAAGGCGATCGTTGCGCGCACGCTTCGCTGGTGGGAGCGCTGCCGCCGCGCGCTCGCTTGGCGCGCAGATCCGGGCGAAACGCCCGATCCCTACCGCGTCTGGCTCTCCGAGGTGCTGCTGCAGCAGACAACCGCCCAGGCGGCGACGCCTTATTATCAGGCCTTCATCGCGAAATGGCCCACGGTCGAAGACCTGGCCGCCGCCCCAGTCGACGCAGTCATGAGCGCTTTTGCCGGTCTCGGATACTATTCGCGGGCACGGAACCTGCACGCTTGCGCAAAGGAGATCACCCGAGGCGGAGGCCGCTTTCCTAGCGAGGAAGCCGACTTGCGCGCGCTTCCGGGCGTCGGCGCATACACCGCCGCGGCGGTCGCGGCGATCGCCTTCAACCGCCAGACCGGGCCGGTCGACGGCAATATCGCCCGCGTTCTAGCCCGGCTCATCGCTCTGGAAGAGCCGATCGCTCGCGCGCGAAGGGAAATCGCCGCCGCGGCGCGGGCGCTGGCCCCAAGCGACAGGGCTGGCGATTTCGCTCAGGCCCTCATGGACATCGGCGCGACGCTCTGCCGCCCCCGCAATCCTGCTTGCGGCTCGTGCCCGCTTGCCGAAGATTGCGCGGCTTTCCGCGGCGGGAGTCCCGAGGCCTATCCCCAGCGCGCCGATGCGAAGACGAGACCGCGCCGCCAGGGCGCGGTGTTCTTCGCCCGCCGCTTGGACGGCGCCTTCCTCGCTCGCCGCCGCCCGCCTCGCGGCCTTCTCGCGTCGACCGTTGAGCTGCCAGGCACGCCTTGGACGAACGAAGGCCCGAATGGCGCGCTCACCGGGACCGCGCCGGTCGTCGCGCTTTGGCGCCGGCTGCCGGGCGAAGTCGAGCAGGCATTCACTCATTTTGCGCTAAGCCTCACGGTCTATGCCGCAGAGTTTGACGGCGGCGCGCCCGCCGGATGTTTTTGGGTCGCGCCCGACGCCATTCGCGCCGTTGGGTTCTCGAGCATGATGCGGAAGGCCGTCGAGCACGCCTTGGCGAAGACGTGACGCGAGCAAATCATTGTTATACAAAGATCAAGTCCTCGCCGCTAATCTCGGCGACAGTCGAGCAACGACGGAAACTGAATTTTGCCCCGTAAAACTGGTATAAGCCCATGGCGCCCCTAATTGCGCCTGCGGCGTTCCGTCTGCCGTCCGACGAGACGTTGCGCGCTCGCTTTGCCCACGTCACAACCTGGGTCTTCGATCTCGACAACACCCTCTATCCTCCGGACAGCGGCATCTGGCCGAAGATTGACGAGCGCATCACGCTGTTTCTCGTCGAACTTTTCGGCATCGACGGTCAGTCGGCTCGCGCCTTGCACAAGCACTATTATTCTCGCCACGGCACGACCTTAAGCGGGCTGGTGCAGGAACACCTCGACCTGACCGAGCGGTTTCTGGACTTTGTCCACGACATCGACCGCTCCAGCCTCAAGCCGGACCCCGTCCTAGCACACGAAATCGGGAGGCTGCCGGGGCGGAAGCTCATCTTCACGAACGGGTCTCGAAGCCACGCGATCTTGACAGCGAGGCAACTCGGCCTCGACGGGCTTTTTGAAGAAGCTTTCGACATTGTCGCGGCGGGGCTCACGCCAAAACCCGCCGAGGGCGCTTACGATGTCTTTTTCGAGCGATGCGGGGTCGATCCGCGAGCGGCCGCGATGTTTGAGGACGTGACGAGGAATCTCGCTGTGCCCAAGGCGAAAGGCATGACAACGACCCTGGTGACCACCAAAGCCGGCCGCTTGGACCATCGCGAGCCGCATGACCAGGCAATTTCGGATGCGGCCAACGTCGCGGATTTCGTGACGGACGATCTCTCGGAATTTCTTGCGCGACTGAACGCCCACCTCAGCGCCTAAGTCAGGCCGCGATCAGCGCTCCAGCTGATCCAAGCGGCGAACCTTCGCGCCAGCCTCGTCACGGTTGGTCTGGCTCTGTCTGCGGCGCCAGCCGACAGAAATCCTCACATCAATACGAATGTGGCGACGCTACGCACCAAGTCATGATACAGATAGTTGCCGCTGACCAGCGTCCACCGGCGCTGCAGGAACCCTTGAGACTGCAATCTCGTAAACCTCCGGATGATTTTCAGTTTGTCGGGGGGCATTCTTCCCGCAAGGGCATTGGCAAGAGCGCTGGCTTGCTCAATCCGCCTTCCAAGACCACGACGTAGGAAGCTGGCGTCCAATCCCAGTCTTAAATACGGCAGAACGCCAACCTGCTTTGGAACGGAGGCGTTTCCCCCGTGGACACGATAAAGCGCGGTCGTTGTGGGATCACAAATGACCTTGCCCATCGCCGCGGCGATGAGCTGCGCCCACCAATCGTGGCTGATGGCCTTCTCCGCAACTGGATTAGACAGATCCAGAAGCGCCCGGTTTATTCCGGAGGCCATGCCTTAAATCGGCACGCATATAAGACTTTGGCTTAGCTTACCCATCATGCTCGGGTTAAGGCGTTTCCATTTCCAATAACTGGGGCTAATCAGCTCAAGGTCTTTGTTGACGACTGCGATGTCAGTCGCGAAGTAAATTGGTGTCGACTTGCCATACTTCGCTTCGGCTTCCTTCAAAGATCGCAAGGTAAGTTCGACCTTTTCAGGCTTCCAGACGTCGTCCTGATCGGCGAAGAGCGCATAATCGGCTTTTGTCTCCCGCATGAGTATAGCAAAATTGGCCGTGGCAGAGCCTGAAGCCTCGCCCGTAATGACGCTGAGGCGACCGTCGAACTTCGGTTTGTACTTCTCAAGAATTTCGAGCGACCCGTCGCGCGAGCCATCGTCGCGCACTAGAACATTGAAGTCACGAGTGGTCTAACTCAATAAGGAATCGAGCATCGCCGGAAGGTAACGCTCGCCGTTCCAAACAGCCAAAATGACATCACAATTCGAATTGCACATTCCATCAACGCTCCAGGAAAAATCTTATGCGGGGATCATTTCCGAATACATTTAAACCTCACTTTTTTGTCAACTCAATGATTGCGGGCGGATCAAAGCTTTGCTCAATCAGTCCGTCAGACCCATTTAGCTCGGCGCGCCGGGCTGTGGAAAATGAGGCGCGCCGCGCCAGAAAGTCGGGACATCCAAGTTCGGCCATGAAGATCGGTCAAGGGCTCTCGCGTTGACGCCACGGCTCCGTTCATGTTTCGGTACATTTCTCTTTAGAAGCGAAGATTGAGCTTGAGTTATTGGTCATTTTTGGCTCGCGGTCCAATCCTGCGGCGAAAAGTCAGGCAGGGGAGCGGGAACGTCGAACGAATCGCCGACAGGTTTCAATGCTTTATTGTTAGAAATGATCAATCCTGCAGCCAACAGCGACATGGCGGGACTCGACCTCCTCGGCGGGTGTGAGCCAAAAGCGGGTTGACGCGGATACGGATATAGTCCGTTAAATTGGACAATGCGAGGCGACGAGCGCAGCCTCGGGACCGTTCGGGAGTTCGACACAGAGATGATAACTCGCATCGGGAATCGTTTCCCGCTATCCCGGGTCGCCTCCACGGCGGTCGGAGAAACGAGACTCGCGGCGCGGGCGGCGCCCAACGTCGTTCGTTACCTTGCGCCAATTGTCGCCTGGGCGGTCGCGTCCATCGCTTTGGGCGTGGTCCTCGGCCTGTCCGCGGTTATCCTGCCGCCGATGGGCGCGTTTGCAATCGTGGCGGCCGCCGGACTGGTGCTGCTCTGGGTTATGCCGGATCTGCCCCTTGTGTCGCCGCAACTCATTCGCAGAACGTTCTTCGTGATGATTGTCGCCGATCTCATCATTCCCTTTTACTACACAGTTCAGTTTTCCGGTCTGCCTTGGATTTCCGCCCGCCGCCTCGCGACCTTTGCGCTCATCGTGCCGTTTCTTGTGGCGGTTGCAGCTTCGTCTGACGTCCGACGACAAATTATGGACCGCGCTCGCGCCTCGTTGCTGATTTTCATTTGCGCGGCCGGCTTCCTTGCTACAGCGGGGCTATCCATTTTGACGTCGGTCAGTCCTTCGGAATCATTCTCGGCTTTCGCGGACGCAATCCTGTCGTGGTACGTGCCTTTTTTTGCGATGATCTATATAGCTAGAGATAGGAACGACATTGTATTTCTATTGAAGATCATCAGCCTTTGCGCGATATTCAATACTGCGGCCGGGGTCGTAGAGTTTTTTCTCAGGCATCAATTCTTCATCGATATTTTTCCAAGAGGTATGTTAGCGACGATGATTGAGAATAACCCTACGCTTGCAAATCTTCTGCCAAACCCTCAAGATTTCAGAAATGGTCTATTTAGAGCCTCGTCGACCTTTGTCACCCCGCTTTCTTTCGGAGAATTTGAAATCATCGTCATCCCAATCGGTCTATTTTTTCTTCTGCACCGAGAGAAACTCTTTGAGAGGGTCCTCGGTGGGGCCGTCGCCCTCGGCGGAATCATTGGAATTTTCTGCTCGGGGTCGCGAGGCGGGTTCGTTGGCGTGATCGTATCTGTTGCCGTGTTTGTCGCTTTCTATTCGATTCGCAGAGCGGCGAGCAGTAAGGCAAGCTTGGCCCCAGCAATTTCTGCTGTCCTCGGCGTTATCGGCTTCGGCTGTGTCGTTGCAGCGATCATGTTCTCCCACACCGTGCACGATATGGTGCTTGGAGGCGCCGCTCAGTCGGGTAGCACGGATGCACGATACGTGCAGTGGGCGGCAGGAACGCCATTCATTAAGTCCAATCCGATCACCGGGCACGGTTTCGGACTTGGAGGTCTCATCATCGGGTTGGGCCAGATCGACAGCTACATCCTATCGCTCGTCGTCGAAACGGGGGTCCTTGGACTAGTATTTTTCCTTGGGCTGCTCGTGCTTCCAGTCTGGTATGGCCTACGCAATTATCTCTCCGACACGTCCGAATCTGGCGCGCTGGCCGGCGCATTGGCTTGCAGTTTCATAGGATTCATCATGAACAAACTCGTTCTGTCGCAGAAAGAAAATCATATGCTGATCTTTTCTCTGTTGGCGCTCGTGATCGTTCTCAATTACGAGAGCGTTCGTCAGCGAGCTCCACGGCGACCAGTCGCTAAATCGCTTCGGAACGCATATTACGGCACGCAGAAGATTTCACAGGAAAGCGCATGATTTCGCAGAATCGTTAGGTCTTGGCCCAGGGTCGAAAGACGCTCGTCTTTCGCAGGGCGCCCACGTTCCCTGGATCGCCTCCCCCGGGACCAAGAGCCCGAAGGTCGCGATGACCGGCGACGGCGCCGTCCAAACGCGCCAGGCTCGAAGGCGCGGTCGCGGAGAGCCAACGCCATAAGAGCCATAACTGTCTTGATAAAATCAGATGTTCGCTATGTCCTTTGTGTTTGCCGGAATATTTTTCCCGGCTCTTATAGCGATAGCTGTTGCTTCCAACTCGCCTCGGAGCCTCTGCCGTCCTGGCCGGGCCTGACCCCGGCATAGTGGCAGGGCCTCAGAAACAACGCTTGGTGACCTCGCCCCCCCTTGCGGTCGTTCTCTGCGCCGAAATGCGGGATGGCCGGGACAAGCCCGGCCACGACGCTTCGGGCCCGTCTCCCGCCGCCACACTGCGGAATTTCTGTTGCCAACAGCTGGCGCTATAAGAGCCTCTGGGCGCGTCTCGATGATCAAGCCGCAGGATGCGTTTCGGCCGTTGCGTCTGGAGACGCGTCCGCCCGCGACGACATGAACACGGTGAGGCGATCGGCGGCGCCCCGCAACACGGCGCGAATTGGCATAGCCTGTTCGGGGCCAGGCTCGAGCGCGGCCGAGAAAGTGGCGAGCTTGCCCGCCCCCTGGATCTCGAGCGCAATCGCCTTGGCCCGCAAGATGACGCGTCCCGTGAGCGTCAGCCGCGGTTCGGGCGCATCCGGCGCAACGATCGGAGCGACGAGTTGCCTAGCCCCCGGGTCCATCGCTTCGGCGAGCCCTTCGGCGCCGGGGAACCAGGAAGCGGTGTGTCCATCATCGCCCATGCCCAAGATCACGACGTCCGCAGGCGTCGGCAAATTGGCGATCCGGGCGCTTGCGGCGGCGAGTTCCTGGTCCTCTGGCAAACGGATATCCGCAAGCGGCGTAAAGCTTGCCGCCCGTGCGCGATTCTGCAGCAACCTCTCGCGCACCAGCCGTGCGTTGGAGCGAGGGCTGTCGTCGGCCACCCGCCGCTCGTCGGCGAGCGTGATTGCGACCCGCGACCATTCGAGGTCCAAATTCGAAAGCCGGTCAAAAAAACGAGCGGGTGACTTGCCGCCGGAGACGATGAGCAACGCGACGCCTCGCGCAGCGATAGCTTCACGTAGACGCTCCGCCGTCCAGTCGGCCAAGCCTTGAGCCAGCTCGTCGCCATTGGCGAATTCGCGGCGAGCGAAATCGGTCTCGATCATTCGTATTCCTCATTCCAGGTTCGCCCGTCGCGTTCAATCAAGGCGACGGACGCGTTGGGTCCCCAAGTGCCGGCGGCATACGGGCGCGGCGGCTCGCCAGATTGCGCCCAGGCGTCGCGAATGGGATCGATGAATTTCCAAGCCGCCTCGACTTCATCGCGTCGCATGAAGAGAGCGGCATTGCCGCGGAGAGCGTCCATCAGCAACCGCTCATAGGCGTCTGCGGACGGCATGCCAAATGCCTTGGCGAAGCTCATGTCGAGCGGTACATGCTGCAGCCGCATCTCGCCGGGCCCCGGCTCCTTCACCATCATCCACAGCTTGATCCCCTCGTCCGGCTGGACGCGCATCACCAAGCGGTTTGGAGGTATGCCGTCGGGATGCATCGCGAATATGACGTGCGGCACGCGCCGGAATCCGACCACGATTTCCGAAAAGCGCTGGGGAAGCCTCTTGCCTGTGCGAAGATAGAAGGGAACCCCGGCCCACCGCCAATTGGCGATTCCGACTTTGAGAGCAACGAACGTTTCCGTGTCGCTTTCCTCCTTGCCGATGTCCTGCAGGTAGCCGGGCACGGGGCCGCCGTCGGCAAAGCCGGCGCGATATTGCCCACGCACGGTGAGATTTGAGGTGTTGGTTTCGTCGATCGGTTGCAACGCCTTCAGCACTTTCAGCTTTTCATCCCGCAGGGAATCCGCCTCGAGTGAATTCGGCGGCTCCATCGCAACGAGGCAAAGGAGCTGCATCATGTGGTTCTGGACCATGTCACGCATTGCGCCGGCTTCTTCGTAATAGCCGCCTCGTCCCTCGACGCCAAGCGTCTCAGCGACGGTGATCTGCACATGATCAATGTGCGCGTTGTTCCACAAAGGCTCGAGAAGGATGTTGGCGAAACGCAGCGCCATCAAGTTCTGCACCGATTCCTTGCCAAGATAATGGTCGATGCGAAAAATGTTTCGCTCAAGAAAGACCGAACCAATCACGTCGTTGATGGCCGCTGCGCTTGCGCCGTCTCTGCCGATCGGCTTCTCGACGATGATTCTTGAGCGGGGGGTTGCCAGGCCTTCGGCGCCGAGGCGCTTCGCCAGCGGACCGAACAGGTCAGGACCGGTCGCGAGATAGTACGCTCGGATGCGTTCATCGGCGCCAAGCAACGCCTTCAGGTCCGTCCATCCGCCGTCTTTCCTGGCGTCGACAGCAACGTAGTCGAGTTGGGAGAGAAATCGCTCCGTCACGGGGTCCACGTCGCCGCCGATGATGTGAAACTTTGTCAGCGTGTCCTTGACCGAGTCGCGGAACGCCTCGCGGCTGAGTTGACGACGCGACGCTCCGATGATCCGGGTTGGCTCGGAGAACTGGTTGCTGCGCTCGCGGTGAAAGAGCGCCGGATAGAGCTTGCGATGAGCCAGATCGCCGGTGCCGCCAAAGACAACGAGATCGAATGGTTCAACCTTGACGATGCGTGTGGCCATGGAGACTCTGTTGGGTTGCTTGGGGCGATTTCGCCAGCCTCCCGCGCTTAGAGATTACCGACCAACGCGCTCTGAGCCAAGCTCGCGATGCGGAGCGCTTTTGTTTCAGCTCGCCTGTCTCATCGCATCCTTGAACAAAACTTCTCGATCGCGAGCGAATTGCTTGATCAGCGGCAACGCCGCCCCTCCGATCGAGACCGCATCGGCGCCGATTGAGCCCGGGACAATGTCGACGTCGCTCAAACCGCGCCGGTCGAGACCAGCGAAAATCTGAGCCATACGGGCAGTGAGTCGCTCGCGCACCGTTGCTGGCAGCGCGCCGTCGATCACGATCGCCTCAAAGTCGATGACCGAGATCGCCGCGACCGTCGCGTAGGCCAGAGCGGACGCGGCGTCTTCAATCCAGATGTCGAGCTGAGCGCCTAATTCGCCCCATGATTCCGGCGTCGCGTAAATCGACGAAGAATTCGAGGCCAGCTGCTTCGAGCCGACGCTCCAGCTGATAAATTGACGCGCATGCGATGAGCTGCGGAGCGACGCCGCCGTTAGCCTTCGCCATAATCGGCATTGAACCGAGCGCGGCTGCGTTGCCGGTGCGCCCGAGGCGTAGCGCCCCGTCGAGCACTAACCCCCCGCCGAGAAATTCGCCGACGAAGAAATAGAGGAAGTCGCGATAGCGCCAGCAGCGACCGAAGAAAAACTCAGCCGCGCAAGCGGCGGTCGCGTCATTGCAAAGCGTCGTCGGATAAGGGCACACGGCCGCGATTTCGCTTTCCGCGTCGAAGTGCCGCCAGGCATTCATCGCGCCCTCTGGCGCGCCGATTTCGGATTCCCAGTTCCACAATTGGAAGGGGGCCGCCACGCCAACGCCGGCGATCCGCCGTCTCTGCGACGCCGTAAGCGAAGCGGCGAGCGACGGCAGCGACTCTCGGACAAAG
Organism: uncultured Alphaproteobacteria bacterium; assembly: GCA_963696665.1. Taxonomy (GTDB): domain Bacteria; phylum Pseudomonadota; class Alphaproteobacteria; order Rhizobiales; family Beijerinckiaceae; genus Roseiarcus. The sequence continues at coordinate 304,877 of CAVOLE010000004.1, read as the reverse complement.
TCAAGGATCATCATCGGCGTAGGAAATGCGTAAGCTCGGCAGGTCAGTTGGCGAATCGCTCCGCCAAAGTCGACCAGCACCAAATCACAACTGCGCCGCCCGATTTTGAGTCCGAACGAAAAGGCGCCTTCGCGATCGATCGACATCGGGATCGTCGGCTGCCCCACTCGGCCACGGAGCGGGGCTTCTCGCTTCAACAGTCCCTCCGCTTGCAGTCGATTCATGATTGCGGACGTCGCTTGAACGGACAGTCCAGTCGATCGCGCGACTTCAATCTTGGATAACGGACCAAAACGGCGCACGAGCGAGAGCAACAAACGCTCATTGTAAAGACGCACGCCCGCCTGATTGGCGCCGCCAGCGTTCATCGGGGAGACGACGATAAGGGGCGAGCCTGCCGCCGCATCGCCATTGTGCCCACTCATGGCATATGCGCGCGCGTTGCCATGCGCCTCCTTCATCCTCCGCTTATGCCTTGTCGTAAACGACTCGGCCGCATGATCGTGCCGAACAGGAGAGTCTGTCAAGGATAATTCAAGCGGATGTAATTATCCTTGACTCTTGGCTAAAAGTCTGCCCTAAGGAATAAGTCGGCGGCAAGCGGTCACGGGAAGGCAAAGACGTTACGTCCAGCCACCTGCGGCTGTAATGATCAATGTCGCCGTGTCGACCCATCGGGAGGAAACCTGTGTCCAAGCTTTCTCGATTGTTCACGTCCATCGGGGCTGCGGCCCTGTCTCTCGCCCTCGTAGCGGCGCCCGCTCATGCCGGCGACATCGTGGGACTCGTCACGAAAACCAACACCAATCCCTTCTTTGTGAAAATGAAAGAAGGCTTCGAGGCCAAGGCCAAGGAGCTCGGCCTGACGCCTCAGGCCTATGCCGGCAAGTTCGACGGCGACAACGATGGCGAAGTGAGAGCGATCGAGCAGCTCATCGCCGCCGGCGCCAAGGGCATTCTGCTCGTGCCCAGCGATTCGACGGCGATCGTGCCAACGGTGAAGAAGGCGCGCGACGCCGGCGTCCTCGTCATCACGCTCGACACTCCGCTCGACCCGATCACGGCGGCTGACGCCAATTTCGCGACTGACAATTTCAAGGCGGGCGAGTTGATCGGAGAGTGGGCGAAGGGCACGCTCGGCAATAAGGCCGCAACCGCCAAGATCGCCACCCTCGACCTCGCGCCCAACGAGCCGACCGTCGACTATCTGCGTCACAATGGGTTCCTCACCGGCTTCGGCATTAAGGTCAAGGATCCGAAGCACTACGCCGCCAGCGACAGCCCGCAAATCGTCGGCTCGGACGTGACCAAGGGCGCGACGGAAGGCGGCCGTCAGGCGATGGAGAACATCCTTCAGAAGGCTGACCATATCGACCTCGTCTACGCCATCAACGAACCGGCCGCTTATGGCGGCTATGCGGCCCTCAAGGCTGCCGGCAAGGAGAAGGGCATCTTGTTCGTCGCCGTCGACGGCGGCTGCCAGGGCGTGAAGTGGGTCAAGGAAGGCATCCTTGGCGCAACCTCCCAGCAATATCCCCTGCTGATGGCCGCCGACGGCGTCGAAGCGGTCGCAGAGTACATCAAGTCGGGCAAGAAGCCGGCGAGCAGGGATACCGGGGAGAAGCTCGTTACCGATAAGCCGGTTTCGGGCGTTCCCTCGATCACGAGTGAGGAAGCCATGAAGATCTGCTGGGGTTGATTTCCCCCGCATTCTGAGCTTAATCCGATGAAATAAGAAGGATCCGCGGCGGTCAGGCCCGCTGCGGATCCAACATGACAAAGGGCGACCGGAAACGAACGAGGAAGCGATGAGCGAAGCGACTGGCCGCCCCACGCCCCAAGAGTTCGAAAGTGTTCTGACGGGCGCGGCGACGGTAGCCGCCTCATTCGAGGAAGAACGTCTCACCGTTCTCCAGCGGACGCAACGTTTCCTCCACGCGTATCCGACTGTTGTGCCGTTCGTCGTGCTTCTGCTCGGCGTGCTGTTGGGGATAGTCGTCAATCCTTCACGGTTCACCGCCGCCAGCAATCTCTCGACCATACTCACGCAGGTGATGGTCATCGGCATTGTCGGCGTCGGCCAGACCCTCGTAATCCTCACCGCGGGCATCGATCTTTCGATCGGCGTCATCATGGTGATTTCCTCGGTGGTCATGGGGCGGCTCGCCGTGTACGACGGCGTTCCGACCATTATCGCTTTCCCGCTCGGGCTCATTGTCGGCGCAGCCTTCGGCTACCTCAATGGCGTCTTGGTCACGCGCCTCAAGATGCCGCCGTTCATCGTCACGCTGGGAACGCTCAGCATCATCGGCGCGCTCAACACCTTCTACTCGCAGAGCGAAACGATCGGGATGCAGGACATCCAGGACAAGGCCTGGTTCCTGCAGATCATGGGCAACCAAGTGGAGATCGGCTCCGCCCGAATCATGTGGGGCACCTTCCTGTTGCTGATTGTCGCCGCCGTCGTCTGGTATGTCCTCAACCGCACCGCCTACGGCCGCCACATCTACGCCACGGGCGACGACCCGGAGGCCGCCCGGCTTGCGGGCATCAATACGGATCGCATTCTGCTCAGCGTATACGTGTTCGCGGGCCTCATCGCGGCGATCGCCGGCTGGGCGCTGATCGGCCGCGTCGGCGCCATCAGCCCGACGGCGGGCGAGAACGCCAATCTCGACAGCATCACCGCGGTGGTGATCGGCGGCACGTCGCTGTTCGGCGGCAGAGGCTCGATCATCGGCACGCTGGTCGGCGCGCTGATCGTCGGGGTCTTCCGCTCCGCTGTTTCGCTCGCCGGACTCGACGTGCTGTGGCAGGAGTTCGCCATCGGCGTCCTGATCATCGTCGCGGTCGCTCTCGACCAGTGGATCCGGAGGGTGTCGCAATGAGCGTCGAACCGGTCCTTGAGGCTCGCAGCCTGGTCAAGCGTTACGGGCGGGTGACTGCGCTCGACCACGCCGACTTCGACCTTTTTAAAGGAGAGATCCTCGCCGTCATCGGGGACAACGGCGCTGGCAAGTCGACCCTCATCAAGGCCCTCTGCGGCGCGGTCATTCCCGAACTCGGCGAGATTCGGCTTGGCGGCGAGGTCGTTCACTTCACCTCCCCGATCGCGGCGCGCGAAGCGGGCATCGAGACCGTGTACCAGACGCTGGCTCTCTCGCCGGCGCTGTCGATCGCCGACAACATGTTTCTCGGCCGGGAGCCGCGGGCGCCCGGAATCATGGGACAATGGTTCCGAGCGACCGATCGCGCCCGCATGGCGAAATTCGCGCGGGAGAAACTGAACGACCTTGGCCTGATGACGATCCAGAACATCCATCAGCCGGTCGAAACCCTGTCCGGCGGCCAGCGCCAGGGCGTGGCGGTGGCGCGCGCCGCGGCTTTCGCCAAGCGCGTCGTGATCATGGACGAGCCGACAGCCGCGCTCGGCGTCAAGGAATCGCGTCGCGTGCTCGAACTCATTCTTGACGTGAAGAAGCGCGGGTTGCCGATCATTCTGATCTCGCACAACATGCCCCACGTGTTCGAAGTCGCCGACCGCATTCACATCCACCGCTTGGGCCGCCGTTTGACAGTCGTGGACCCGAAGAAGGTGACGATGTCGGACGCGGTTGCGATGATGACCGGCGCCTTGACCCCGCCTGTCGAAGCAGAGGCGGCCTGACGCCCGTTTCGTCGCGGAACGGGCGTAGTCCCTCTCGCGACGCCGGTCACGAAACAGCGATTTGCCTAAACGGGCCGGTCGCGGTTGAATGGGGCATTCTTCAGCCCGCGCGACTGAGCGCGGCGCTTTCCACATAAGGACAGTCTTTTCATGCGCTATCGACCGCTTGGCCGCACGGGCCAATATGTCTCGGAAATCTGTCTTGGAGCGATGACCTTTCACGGCGGCAGCGCCGGCGCAATGTGGCGCAATATCGGAACGCTCGATCAGGCCGCCTCCACCAAGCTCGTCGGTCGGGCCCTCAAGGCCGGCGTCAATTTCATCGACACGGCCAACGTCTATTCGGAAGGCCAGTCCGAGGTTCAGGTCGGCCAGGCCTTGCGTGATCTCGGCGTCAAGCGCGAGGACGTTATCATCGCGACCAAGGTTCGTAGCCGCATGGGACCGGGCCCGAATTCCGTGGGCCTGTCGCGCGGCCACATCATGGATCAGATTGCGGCCAGCTTGAAGCGGCTTGGGCTCGATCATGTGGATCTCTACCAGATCCACGGATTCGACCCCGTGACGCCGCTTGAGGAGACCTTGCGCGCGCTCGACGATTGCGTGAGCCGTGGTCTCGTCAACACGATCGGCTGCTCGAACCTCGCCGCCTGGCAGATCATGAAGGCGCTCGGCATCTCGGACAAACGCGGCTACGCGCGCTTCGAGACGGTGCAGGCCTATTACTCGATCGCTGGGCGCGAACTCGAACGCGAGATCGTGCCGGTGGTCGAGGACCAGGGCCTCGGCGTGATGGTGTGGAGCCCGCTCGCCGGCGGATTCCTCTCCGGCAAATTCACTCGCGACAAGCGCGGCGACAACGATTCGCGCCGGACGACCTTCGATTTCCCGCCGGTCGACAAGGAGCGCGCCTACGACATCATCGACGCCATGGCGCCGATCGCCAAGGCTCACGGCTCCTCGGTGGCGCGGGTCGCGCTCGCCTGGCTTTTGCAACGCAAGGGCGTGATGAGCGTCATCATCGGCGCCAAGACCATCGAGCAGCTCGATGACAACCTCGCCGCCGCGGAGCTCACGCTCAGGCCGGAAGAGATTGTGAAACTCGACGAGGCGAGCGCGCTCAAGCCCGAATATCCCGGCTGGATGCTGGCGCGGCAGGCTGAAGGCCGCGTGCCCGCCGCGAAGGGCTGATTTCCGCCGCCCTAGGCCGGCCAGCGATCTCAGCGGGAGGGAAAGCGATTGCGCAAGGTGAAGTGGGGCGTGATTGGCGTCGCCAAGATCGCGGTCGAAAAGGTGATCCCGGCGATGCAGCGGGGCGAGGTCTCGGAGATCACGGGAATCGCCTCGCGCGAGATCGGCAAGGCGAAGGCGGCCGCGGACAAGCTCGGCATCCCGCGCGCATACGGTTCCTATGAGGACCTGCTCGCCGATAAAGAGATCGAGGCGATCTACAATCCGCTGCCCAATGAGGGGCACGTGCCTTGGACGCTTCGCGCGCTCGCAGCCGGCAAGCACGTGCTTTGCGAGAAGCCGATCGCGCTCAACGCCGAGGAGGCGCGTCCGCTGATCGACGCGCGCAACCGATCCGGCAAACTGGTCGCCGAGGCCTTCATGGTGCGTTTCCACCCGCAATGGCGCCGCGCCCGCGAGCTCGCGAGGGACGGGTCGATCGGGGAGACGCAGGCTATCCAAACCTTCTTCTCCTACCGGCTGCTTGATCCAGACAATGTGCGCAACCGCCCGCCGGGCGGCGGCGGGCTTTACGACATCGGCTGCTACGCCATTCTCACCGCGCGCTTCGTATTCGGCGCCGAGCCGACCCGGGTCGTCGCGACGATCGACTGGGACGCCAAGTTCAAGACCGATCGCCTCACGAGCGCTCTTCTCGAGTTCCCCGGCGGACGGCATCTGACCTTCACCGTGGGCACCCAATCGTCAGCGCATCAGCGCGTGACGATCGTGGGGGACCAGGGCCGGATCGAGGTCATGATCCCTTTCAACGCCCCGATCGATCGGCCGACCGAAATCGCCATCGACCCCGGCGCCGATCTCCTTGGCGGTGGGCGACGGATCGAGACCTTCCCGGTCTGCGATCAATACACGCTGCAGGGCGACGCCTTCTCCCGCGCCATCGTCGACGGCCCGCCCCTCGAGTTCCCGATCGAGGACGCGATCTTGAACATGCGCGTCATCGACGCCCTCTTCCGCTCCGCCAAGAGCGGATCGTGGGAGAAGCCGTGAGGCGTACGTAAACGCGGCTTCAGCGCAAGCTAAACGAGCCTAAACGCACGTAAACGCTAGCTGGATGCGCATAAACGCTAGTAAAAGTGCTAGCGATTATTAGCGTTTATTTTTCTGAAACGAGACTTTTCAATGGGTTACAGCGGATTCAAATAAGGAAACCTCTCCTCCTGTCACATTGTATCTCAAAAGCCACAACCACACCGTCGCTCCTCCCGCTGTGCCGTTGGCGCGCGAGTTCGATCCGGCGAGGGAAAAGGTATAGCACGGACTTAGATTTTTAGAAATGATTTGTCGCGACTTCTGTTCTTCGCTTAGAATCGCCCGCATGGCGGTGGCGCCGTGGCTAGAAACCGAGCATGATCCAGCCGACGAAGCGTGGCCCCAAAAGGACGATTTGCGTTCAGGTTGATCGTCATCGCGAGCCCCAGCGCAAGCGAGGGCGTGGCGATCCAGGAGATGAAGGGCCCTACGTTCCCTGGATTGCTTCGTCGGTTCGCTCCTCGCAATGACGCAGCCTGTCTGGCGCAACCGCCGCGCCCGTCACGCCTGAACCTTCCGCTTCGGAGTTCCGCCCGCACCTTGGGGGCGACCACCGCGCCGAGAAGTTCGATCGAGCGCAGGATCGCGTCTTGCGGCTGCTCGCCGACCGACATCCTGAGTGTAACTCGTAAGGCACACCGAGAGGGTTGTCTTCGGGCCGCCCTTTTGTTTGGGCAACGGTTAGGCCGTGAGCGCCGCGGGCTTTCGCTGCGCGCGCCGGCCGGCGTAGCCAAGGCCGGCAAACCCCAAGATTATCATAGCCCAGGTCGAGGGCTCGGGCACGGTAGTAGCAGTACCCACAAAGGTCTGAAACGCCATACTGTAGTTAGGAAGTTCTACTATCAGACCTGCGCCCTCCTTCACGAATAGACCGCCGCCTGAGTAGGAATGATCTGACCCGGCTAGAGCTTGGGTAACGTGAGTGCCCTCGCTAACATCAATGACAAACGTTTCGCCCACCGAAAGATCTATGTTTGCCGCGCTCGTATCGATGAAAAATCCACCGTTGTTCAAAGTGACAATTTCCGAAAAGGCAAAGGGTCCGTTTTTGAAGGCATCGACAACGGCTATGCGCACAAGATCGCTTGCGCTGTTGCCGAAAAGCTCAATCCCCGCGAGCAATCCGGACTTTCCTCCCGTAACTTGCTGCTGAAATTCAAACGCATCATTTAAGCGGATCCGATGCGCGGGATTGCTCTGGTCCAAAACCACCGCTGCTCGCAACGGCGCTGAACACAAAAGAAAACCAGCCAGCGCTAAGAATCGCCAAACACTTCATTGAATTTCTCCATGACTGCCTTTGGCGGGCCCACGCTGCTCAACAGTGAAAAGTCGTTGAGCTCGCTTCGTTCGTCTGACAATTCCAACCCTAGGCAAATGTGGGTTTTCGTGACCGCCGATGCGCGAAATAGCCGAGGCCGCCGAAGCCGAGAATCAACATCGCCCATGTTTGCGGTTCTGGCACAGGCGTTATTGTAGGGGTTATTGTAAGAGCGCCAGAGACAAAGAAACTCCCGCCTACATATAGATCTCCGCCGACCCCGTCGCTACCGACGGAAAACGACAGAGGATGGATGCTGGCGCCCGGCAATTCGAAACCTCCAATATCGTCGAATGTGTTTCCACCGGAATGATTTATGAAGGCCCCGGTTGTCGGGTTGAACGCGGCGCCTGGCAGAAGGTCGAACGCCACCGCGTTGGTAAGAGAAAAGGGATTGCCGCCATCGTCGGTCCCTGACAGGAGGTCGAACGTCAGGCCGGTGATGAGCTCGTAGCCTGGATCGGCCGCAGCGGCGCCGGTGGTGAACGTGCCAAAGGCGTCAGGTGAAAAACTGAAATCAAACACCTCGGCTTTGGCAGGTAAACCGCTCAGCGCAAGACAAGTCACGAGGAAAGCCGCGCCCGCGATTGCGGATTTGCATGGATAGCGCATTTCACAACCCCCTGTTGGAAAGCAAAAACCAAAACAAAGCGCGCTCTGGTCGCTTGTTCTCCTCTTCGCTCTCGCCGACCGGACATCTGCTGAGTAGGCTGAGTGTAACTCGTAAGGCACGCGAGAGGGCGGCTTTCGGCCGCCCCTTTTATTTTTGGCTAGATTGTAGTTGAAACGCGCTTCGCCGTGAGCGCCAGCCCGCGTAGCCAAGGCCGGCGAACCCGAGGATCATCATCGCCCAAGTGGAGGGCTCGGGTGCGGAGCCGAAAGAAAACGTGGCGCTCTGTCCTCCACTTACCGCACCCACCGCCACCGGAACAAGGTCCCCTGATCGCTGAGGAGTCAGCTCAACTGAGAGCCGGTCATGATTCGGAAGCCGCGGCCCCCGGAGCCTCAAACTCGGTGTCATCGAGTTCCATTCCTGGCGCTCTGTGGGGGTGTTCTCCCCCTGAGTGTTACTCGGGTCGGCGAACCAATTCGCATAACGTTCGAACCGTCCGCGCTCGTAAACGACGCATCCGCGTTTAATCGAGTTAGCGGACCCCTCAAGTCGGTGTCGCTAACCGCGAAATCAGCGTCCCATTTCTCGCCTGAGCCATTCGGGAGCGAGCCGATCAATAGGATAGGCTTGGCACGGCGGGGTGGCCCGAATTGCCGGATGACTGAACAACGACATCCGTTACCACAGTCCATCAAAGTCATGTTCAGTGTCGTCTGCCACAGCTAGGTTGGTGTCGCAGGCGGTGTCGTTGTCAACGCAGGTAAAGCTGATCGGTCCCAGAAATCCCGACCGTGAATGCAGCGTCGCGTCAGCAGGGCAGTAAAGCCAGCGACATCCCCAGATGAGTGCCAGCACAGCAGACGTGACAGGCTTCATGAGCTGACCCCATGATTTGTTGTGTGGTTAACGCGACCATCCGCGATCTAGCTCACCAGACGACATCAAGCTATTCTTGTCAACTGATTTATACGCACTGTCAATGTAATGTCGACGTTAAGTCATAAAACTGTCACGCAACCTTCTAGTTGTAGAATCTAAGGCAGCTAATAAAGCTGCATATTCAGCGTAGTACAACCTAGTCGCTATACGGATGTCAACATCTGTCAGCCGCGACATTGCGTCGGCGCGCTGCCACATCGGAGTTTGTCGTCCCCGGCCGCGTTGGCTCTCGCGAGCGCCTCCGCGGCCGAGCGACGCCTAGAGCGCGTCTAACTCGTATCGGATAGCACCGTATCAGTCGTTACACTGGTTCTCTCGCCATTCTCGTTGGGCGGCTCGTCAGCTCACGGCGCTAGCAGCTGGGCTGCGTTAGCCTGGCAGTGCTTGTGCGGCGTTGTAGCATCTATCAGCTTGAATAATCTCTAAGACGACAATCAAATGGCAAGTCGCAGGTCGAGCCGCGCGCGCGAGACGCGCGTCGCGGCGCTCGTCACACGAGTCAGAGGCCGCGTCAGCGCGCGCGCACCCTCGCAGCGCTTGGCCATGCCGCCCGGGTTAGAGCCTGGCCATGTGCGATGGCAAAACTTGGCGTTTTTCTTAACTAGGCAGCAGCGGTCTTGCGGCCTCGCACGGCGCTGGCCAGTCCGAGCCCAACGAACCCCAAGCACAGCATTGCCCAAGTCGACAATTCAGGAACAGTCGAAAAACTCGTGACCATGATTTCGTCAGAACCCGGCACGAAGCGCTCTCCAAGAGGATTCTGGGACGAATTGTTCAACACGAGAACATAGGGTCCGGTCGCGGACTGAGCCGCGAAATTGAAGTCAACGCCGAGGTCGGTGGTGAATGCGGCGCCGAAGTAATCGTTAAATCCCGGGGTCGTAATGCCGCCGCTGGTCGTCGGCGGCACAAAAAGGATATTGGTGTTCGAACCATAGTCACCGACCGGAACGACGCCCGTAAACACGTAAGTCTCGGGTGAAATCTGGTCGTCCGTTACGGTCCCCGTGATTGCGGTCGGAAACCACGCGCCGGGGGTTCCGGTTGGGGTCAAAAGCACCACGCCGCCACCATGTATTCCCGGGTCGTTGACGCCAGCGAATTCGTAGCGGACTCCGAAAGCGTCGGCTGATCCGTAGGCAAAAAGACACGATAGGCCAGCGACTACGCCAGTGATTAAAGTAGTTTTCATGATTGTTCCCCCTCAACGCTCCACATCGGAACGTCGTGACTAGAGGGCAACATTAGGGCAGGCGCAGCTTTTATTGTCAAGGTCATACTTTGTCATACTCGCAATACTTTGCATATTTTCGCGGCATTTTGACCCAGATCGAGGACCGTCTCCGAACGCCTAATTCGCGCGAATTATGAGCAAATTCACGCCACCCTCCGCTTCGCGAGTTCCGCCCGCACCTTGGGGGCGACCACCGCGCCAAGAAGCTCGATCGAGCGCAGGATCGCGGCCTGCGGCTGGGCGCCGACGGCCATCTGCATGAGATAGCGGTCGTGGCGGAAGACCTCGTGCTGGGCGAGGATTTCGGCGACGGCGTCGTCGGGCGTTCCGACGATCAAATGTCCGCGTGGACCGCGGTCCTGATCGAATTGCGCGCGCGACAAGGGCGGCCAGCCGCGCTCGCGCCCGATGCGGCTCATCACCTCGGCATAAGGACCGAAGAACGCATCGACCGCGGCTTTGGCGGTGTCGGCGAGGAAGCCATGGCCATTGATTCCGACCTTGAGCCTGTCGGGCGCGACGCCGGCGCGGCGGCCCGCTTCGCGATACAGTTCCGCGAGCGGTCCAAACCGGAACGGCGGCCCGCCGATGATGGCGATCGCCAGCGGGAGAGCGAGCGCGCCGGCGCGCGTGACCGATTGCGGCGTGCCGCCGGAGGCGATCCACACGGGCAGCGGCTGTTGCAGCGCGCGCGGATAGACGCCCTGGTCGTTGAGCGGCGCCCGATGTCGGCCTTTCCACGTGATCCGGGGCTCGGCGCGGAGTGCAAGCAGAAGATCGAGCTTCTCGGCGAACAGTTCGTCATAGTCGTCGAGGTCGTAGCCGAACAGCGGAAAGGATTCGATGAACGAGCCACGCCCAGCCATGATCTCGGCCCGACCGCCGGAGATGAGATCGAGCGTGGCGAATTGCTGATATACGCGCACCGGATCGTCGGACGACAGCACTGTCACTGCGCTCGTCAAGCGAATGCGCTTGGTGCGCGCAGCGGCCGCGGCCAGCGCCACCACCGGCGCCGAGACAGCATAATCCGGCCGATGATGTTCGCCGAGCCCGAACACATCGAGGCCGACCCGGTCGGCGAGCTCGATCTGCTCGATGACGTCAGCGAAGCTCTTGTCGACATCGACTGGCTCGCCGGTCTTCGGATCGCGCCGGGTCTCGACGAAGGTGTAAGCGCCAAACTGCATGAGGGCTCCGATTTCATGCGCCGCGCGGCGCGGGAAAAACGATTGTAGCCGCACCCCTCGCGCAGGTCCGAAAATAACTGAGGCGCAGCGTTAGATTGAGCGTACTATCGAGGAGAATGTGGCGATGGCGCCGCGCTGGTCAGAAGCGCGTCGTCGTCAGCCGCAGTCGTCCAACGAGGAACGCTTTAGGAGGGCGTGCATGAAGATCATATTCAGCCGGAAAGGCTTTGACACCACGTTCGGCGGTGTGCCCTCGCCGATCATCGATGGTGTGCCGCACAGCCTGCCCATTCCCACCGACAAATATCCGAGCGTCTCCACCTATGACCATCTCGGCCTTGGCGACGCCTTGTCCAAGGTTAAAGTGAAAGGCGATTTGGCCGCCGGCAGTCCTTGCCACGAGGACCCGATGTTCTGGGACGACAAATGCGCCTTTGGCCAGACGGGCGGCGCGCAAGGTGTCTTGGAAAACCGACAAGTGGGAGAGGGTGATATTTTTCTGTTCTTCGGCCTGTTTGCCAAGCCTGACGACAACGATCGCCACCACCGCATCTTCGGCTATCTCAAGGTCGAGAATGTACTCCCGATTGGCTGTCACCCAACTGGACAAGAAGTGCAGGGACCGCCTCGCCAGCACCCGCATACTATTGCAAAATGGGATAATGGCGGAAAGTGGCAGAAGAACAACACGATCTACATGGGCCGCGGCAGGAAGGCGAAGAAAGCGTGCGACATTCTGCGTCTGACGAAGCCCGGCGGCCCGGCCTCATATTGGTGCGTTTCCCAATGCTTGCGCGAAACTGAGCTTACCCAACGAACCTGGCGCTGGTGCGAGGACGGCACGCTTCGCGTGATCGTCGGACAAGAGTTTGTCGCCGACATCGGCGAGCAGCGCGACCCAAAGGAATGGCTCGACAAAATAATCGCGGCCATTGAGACGGACAGCTGAGCATCGGCTCAGAAACGATGATTCTCGCTGCGCTGGGCTCATGTAGGCGCAGTTCATAGCCTGTCGAAAGACGGGCGGCCTTTCTGGATGTCCTTTGGACCGCGTCGCCGCGTTCGCCGAGCGGCTACAATAGCGAGGAAGCCCGAGTGAGTGCACCGCCGATCAGTCGCTATCCTCCGCCCGAGCTTCGCGATCTTCCCGACGACATTCGCGAGCGGATCGCCGCGGTCATGGAAAAATCGGGCTTCGTTCCCAATGTCTTTCTGGCGTTAGCGCGCAGGCCGGACGAGTTCCGCGCCTTCTTCGCCTATCATGACGCGCTGATGGAGAAGCCGGGAGGCCTGAGCAAAGCCGAGCGCGAGATGATCGTGGTCACGACCTCGGCCATCAACAATTGCACCTATTGCGTCGTCGCCCATGGCGCGATCCTGCGCATACGCGCCAAGAATCCGCTCATCGCCGATCAGGTCGCCGTCAATTATCGCAAGGCCGACCTTGCGCCTCGGCACAGGGCGATGCTCGACTTCGCCGTCAAGGTCGCGGAGCGCTCGCACGCGATCGAGGATAAGGACTACGAGGAATTGAAGAGCCACGGCTTTTCCGACGGCGACGCCTGGGATATCGCTGCGATTGCGGCTCTGTTCGCGATGTCCAACCGGCTCGCCAACGCGTTCTCGATCAGGCCGAACGATGAATTCTATGCGATGGGGCGGGAGACTCGGGGCTGAGCCGCATCCTCCGCGAAAAGGCGGCCCGCAACGATGAAATCCATGTGATTGGACGGGAGAGAACCCGCTGGGGCAGGAACGAGAGAGGGCCTCACGGGTTTATCGTCACGAAGGGTGGGATGAATGCGGCTCGGATCTCTCGTTCTTATGGGCCTTCTCGCCGCGGCGCCGGCGCTTGCCGACGAGGCGGTCCGCACCGGCGCGGCAGCGTTTGGCGACTGGCGCACGGACGCGCCAGGCGTACGCCGCCTAATCACGCCGGCCGATCTGCCGGCGCCTTATGCGACGCGCTCGGCAGCGAACATGTCGGAGCGCGAAGCGCGAACCAAGGCCGACGTTCCCAAGGCGCCGCCGGGCTTCGCGGTCGATCTTTTCGCCAGCGGGCTCAATATGCCGCGCGTCATTCGCATCGCGCCGAATGGCGATATTTTCGTTGCCGAAACCGGAGCCGGGCGGGTGCGCGTCTTTCGCGCGGGCGACGCCGGCGCTAGGCCCGCGCAAGGCGAGATCTTCGCCGAAGGCTTGCAGCGGCCATATGGGATCGCCTTCTACCCTTCAGGACAAGATCCGAAGTTCGTCTATGTCGCGACGCCGGATTCCGTCGTCCGCTTTCCCTATCGCAGCGGCGAGATGAAAGCGGGCGGTCCCGCCGAGAAGATTGCGAGCCTGCCGAGCGGCGGCGGGCACTGGACTCGCGACCTCGCCTTCTCGCCCGACGACAAGACATTGCTCGTTTCGGTCGGCTCCGGCAGCAATGATGACGAGGGCGCGCCGCGCGCCGATGAGACCCAAATCGCGGGAGCGCCAGTCGGCGCCTCCTTCGGCGACGAGAAGGACCGCGCCGACGTGCTCGCCTTCGATCCCGACGGCGGACATGAGCGCGTCTACGCGACCGGCATTCGCAATTGTTCGGGGCTTGCGGTTCAGCCCGGAACGGGCGCGCTCTGGTGCGCCGTCAACGAGCGCGACGGACTTGGCGACGACCTGCCGCCCGACTATGCCACTCACGTAACGCAGGGGGCGTTCTATGGCTGGCCCTGGTACTATCTCGGCGATCATCAGGACCCGCGCCATAAGGGCGAGCGCACCGATCTCGCGAACCAGATCACGACGCCCGACGTTCTGATCCAGGCGCATTCGGCGCCGCTCGGCATCGCCTTCTATACGGCGGATCAGTTTCCATCCGAATACAAAGGCGACGCGTTCGTCACCCTGCACGGATCGTGGAATCGCTCGAAGCGCACCGGCTACAAAGTCGTCCGCCTCCTGATGAAGGACGGCAAGCCGACAGGCGTCTACGAGGATTTTCTTGTCGGCTTTGTCGGCGACGACAAAAGCGTGTGGGGCCGCCCGGTCGGCGTCGCGGTGGCGCACGACGGCTCGCTGCTCGTCAGCGACGACGACAGCGGCTCGATCTGGCGCGTATCGTACAAGGGAAAGTGACGCCCTCGTCAGCTTGCGAGCGCTTGCTCCATGCTGAGCCCGATCGACAGGAGACGCTCGTCATCGCCTCCTGCCGCAAGGAACTGGACGCCGGTGGGCAGGCCCGCAGCGTCCGTTCCCGACGGCAGCGCAAGGCCGCACATGCGGAAGAGGTTGCCGAGAAACGTATAGTGAATGGCGCGCAGGTTGGTGACGCGGAACAATTCGTCATCGCGCTCGAGCGGCTCGATGGCCGGGGCGGTCATGGGCGTCGCGGGCAGCGCCAGCACCGCTCCCTTCAGTTCGTCAGTCAACGCTGCGATGAGGGTCTCGCGGCCTCGCCGAAAATTCATTGCATCTTGCGCGCTGACCCGTCCGCCCATGGCTCGTTTCACGACGCGTCGATCCATGCGTTGAGCGTCCGGGGAATTAAGGACCGCGCAGTGTTCGGCATAGGCCTCGATCGCGACCATGGAGCCGAATTGCGCGGAGAGCGCGCGCATCGCGCCGATCGAGCGGACCGGCTTCGTCTTGACTTTGGCGCCCGCCGCCTGAAGCCGCTTCATCGTGGTCTCGAGATTGGCCGCGACTTCGGACTGCACGTCATCGATCCCGCTCTCGTCGGGCACGACGAATACGACGCCGCTCAGATTGATCGGACGAACGGAAGTGCTCGACTGGCCGCGCAGCGCCATGTCGATGAGCACGCAATCCTCGACCGTGTGCGCCATCGGGCCGATCGTGTCGAGGGTGCGCGAAAGCGGAAAGACGCCGTTCTTGTCGATCCGCCCCTCGCTGGTCTTGAACCCGACGATGCCGCAGAAACTGGCCGGCGCGCGGATCGAGCCGCCCGTATCGCTGCCAATGGCGCAAGGCGAAAGACCGCCGGCGACTGCGACCGCGGCGCCCGACGAGGACCCCCCGGCGATGCGAGGAGTCGCCGGATCGCGAGGATTCCTCGGCGTGCCGAAATGCGGATTGAGCCCGAGCGCGGAGAAGGCGAATTCCGAGAGATTGGTCTTGCCCAGGGCCACCATGCCGGCCGCGGCCAGGTTCGCGACGATCGGCGCGTCGCTCTCTTTCGGGGCTGAGTCCGCATAGAGCGCGGATCCGGCGGTGGTGCGCTCGCCCGCCATGTCGACAAGGTCCTTCCAGGCGATGGGAACGCCATCGAGCGGGCCCGCCGCGCGTCCCTCGCGATGGCGCGTGCGGCTCGCCTTGGCTTCCTTGAGAGCCCGCTCGCGCGTGACGAGAATGAACGACGGATTCTCGCGATCGCGCTCGATGCGACCCAAGAAGAATTCCGCAACCTCGACCGGATCGAGCCTGCCTAACCGAATGAGACGCCCGATTTCCGCGGCGGACCGCTTTTCTAGAGTGTCGATCATGCTGCGAGAAGCCTCCCTTGGCGCGACCCTAGCGCGAGAGTTCGCGTCGGGGAACCTCCGATCGCAACCTTATTGTGGTATATCGATTTTAGAAATGCCGGGCGAGGAGGCGATCTTGCGAGCCTTAAGCGCGTTCTTGATTCTGCCCGCGGCGATCGCGTCGCAAGCGCCGGCGTTCGCCGCCGACCCGTTTCCTGCAGGCGGCGCAGCAAAGCTCGCGGCCTACTCCGTCTGCCGCTCGGCCGTGATGGTCGACATGGGCCCTGTGGGCTCCAACTCCTCCGCCGAATGCACCGGCATCGTGAAGACGCGCGACGGGTCGAAGCTTCTCGACAATCTCGCGATCCGCTGCATGGAGGAATCGCAAGCGCGGCCCGCAGGTTACGCCTTCATCGGAACCTGCATCCAGACCGACGGCGACGGCGACAAGATTTTCATGACCTACGAAGGTCCGGAAGGCGGCGACATCGCCTTGCTTGGCGGGACCGGCAAATATCAGGGCGTCGCCGACAAGGGCACCTGGAGCGTCGCCGACGCGCCCGGCAACGATGCGCAGCTGTTCGCGTTCACGCTGAGCTATGATGTGAGCTGGACGACGAAGGGGAAGTGAGGCGCGGCGTCCCTTCTCCCGCCGGGAGAAGGTGTCGCCGAAGGCGACGGATGAGGGGGGCCGGACGGTTGACAGATCACACGCATGGCCCCCCTCATCCCCGGCCCTTCTCCCAAAGGGAGAAGGGGAGAGGAGATCAAGCCATGTCGATCACCCCGAACCGCCGCAGATCATTCTCTATCTCTTCTACCGCGACATTGGCGCGGCGCTTGACTTTCTCTGCCGCGCTTTCGGCTTCAAGGAGGAGATGCGCGTCGGCACGCCGAGCGGCGGCATGCATGGCGAGGCCTCGTCCCAGGGTCAGCTCGTGATAATGAGACAGGGGGCGCACGAGCAGCATGCGCTCGCCGAGAGGTATCGGCGGAGCGGCAACGGGTGTGTTCATCTACCTCGATGACGTCGACAAACACTACGAAGTCGCCAAAACTGCAGGCGCAGGGATCGTCCATCCGCCGAAGGACGTCGAATACGGAAGAACCTACTGGGCGGTCGATCCCGAAGGACATCCCTGGTTCTTCACCACGCCAGGGTAACGCGGTGAACCTCGGCGGGATGAACTCGGCGGGCAGCCTCTTCGCACTGGCTGCGCTGACGCTAGCCACATGTCGCCGGCGGCCAGTCCGCCGCCCTTTGCGCCGCCGCGAAAAAGCCGGTGGAGGTCGAGCCGCTTCTGGCCGCTGCGGTCGCCGCGGCATTCGGCAAGGCGCCGTTCAAAGCGACCGCAGATGACTGCGTTTACCCACTCAAAGTTCTGCATTACGCGACCGCGGACGTCCTCATCGTCCAGGCCGGCGAGCCCGGGCACGCGTGCCACGGCTGCGGAGCACCCTTGTCGGCCTATGTGCTTCGGCGAGTTGATGGCGGCCTCAAAACTGTCCGCGCCTTTCGCAAATTCGCCACGCCCGGCACGTTTGGCGCCGTCGAAGACATTTCCCCCATCGAGATCGGCGGCGACGATGGGATGGGGATCGAAAGCGGCGGGATGTTTCAGGGTACAGTTCTGCAGGCGTGGACTTCTTCGCTTTCCATGCGGGCCAGCTTGTCAGCCTCAACAAGACGTCCATCACGACGGCTGCCGACAATGAGGGCGCGGTCGGCGATACGGGCAAGACGATCGAGGTGATGGCGAAGTGGTCCATCGATCCCGCGGAAAAAACAGCGATCATCGTTGATTACAAGATCAAGGCTGATGGCGCGACGCGGGTCGAGCGCGTCGTCTGGCGCCTGCAGGGAATGTCGCTTGTCGTATCGCACGGTCGCGTACCGCCGGAAATCTCGCAGCTTCCGGCGGCTGAAGCGTGATCGCTCTCGCGCAACAGCGCGGAATTACGCCCTTCCCCATCCGCCTCCGGTCGGGGTCACGATCTCGACCGCCTCGCCCGCCTCTAGCTTCGTCTCGGCGCAGCCTGGGAGGATCTCGACCCGGCCGTCATTGCGGCGGACCGAGTTGCGGCCAAGTTCACCCGGCTCGCCGCCCGTCATGCCGGGGTTGGCGACCTCGCGAAAACCGCTGAGGATCGCCGCCTGCATGGGCCTTAAAAAACGGACGCGCCTTAGCGTCCCGTCGCCCGCGCGCCACCGGCCCTTGCCGCCAGAGCCGCGACGGATGTGGAAATCCTCGAGCACGACCGGAAAGCGGCTCTCCAGCACCTCGGGATCGGTCAGGCGCGAATTGGTCATGTGAACGTGAACCGCGCTCGCGCCGTCAAAGCCGGGGCCGGCGGGCGCGCCCGAGCAGATGGTCTCGTAATATTGATAAGTGTCGTCGCCGAAGGTGAAGTTGTTCATCGTGCCCTGCGATGAGCTGAGCGCCCGCAGGGCGGCGAATAAGGTGTTGGTCACGATCTGCGACACTTCAACATTGCCCGCGACGACAGCAGCCGGATATTTGGGCGACAGCATCGAGCCCTCCGGCACGATGATGCGAATCGGCCTTAGGCACCCGGCGTTCATCGGGATGTCGTCGTCGACCATGACTCGAAACACGTAGAGGATCGCGGCGCGCGTCACCGGCTCGGGCGCATTGAAGTTCGACGCCTGCTGAGGGGAAGTGCCGGTAAAATCGACCGTCGCTTCGCGCTTCGCCTTGTCGACGCTAATCTTGACCTTGATCACCGCACCCTGATCCGAGAGGCTCTCCGCCTCGCCGTCGGCAAGCTTGTCGAGCACGCGGCGCACGCTTTCGTCCGCGTTGTCCTGCACGTGGCCCATATAGGCCTCGACCACTTGAAGCGAAAACATCTCGACCATGCGCTTGAGTTCGCGCGCGCCCTTTTCGCATGCCGCGATCTGCGCTTTGAGGTCGTTGACGTTCTGCAGCGGATTGCGCGCCGGATAGGGCCCGCTCTTCAGAAGCGCGTAGAGTTCGCGCTCACGGAAGCGGCCGCGATCGACGAGTAGAAAATTGTCGATATAGACGCCCTCTTCATGAATTGAAGTCGCAAGGGGCGACATTGAACCTGGAGCGGTTCCCCCGATATCGGCATGGTGACCGCGCGAGGCGACCCAGAACAGGATCGCTTCGCCATGTTCATCGAAGACCGGCGTGCAGACGGTGATGTCGGGCAGATGGGTGCCGCCGTTGTAAGGGGCGTTCAGCGCGAACACATCGCCAGGCCGGATGCGCCCTTTGTTGTCGCGGATGATGGACTCGACCGAGCGATCCATGGAGCCCAGATGCACCGGCATGTGCGGCGCATTGGCGATGAGACGTCCCTCACGGTCGAACACAGCGCAGGAAAAATCGAGCCGCTCCTTGATGTTGACCGAATAGGCGGTGTTCTGCAGCGTGACCCCCATCTGCTCGGCGATCGACATGAAGAGATGATTGAAGATCTCGAGCATGACCGGATCGGCCTTGGAGCCGATCGCCTCGCGCTTAGGCATCGGCTCGACGCGGGTCATCAGCACATGGTTTTTTGCCGTGATCTCGGCGCGCCAGCCCTGCTCGACGACGATCGTCTGATGCGGCTCGATGATGAGCGCCGGCCCATCGACCGTCGCGCCGACGGGAACCGCCTCGCGCAAAAAGACGTTCGCCTCGCGCCAGCTCCCGTGGGAAAAGAACCGCGTCGCACGGGCGGGAACGGGCTGTAGCCGTGACCGCAGGTCGCGTCGGCCGCGCTCATCGAGCGCGGCTACACTCCGTTCCGCCAGCCGCGCGGCGCCGCCAACGGCCTCGACCGACACTGCCTCGATGGCGATCGCCTTGGCTCGATCGATGAAGCCGAAGCGGCTCTTGTGCGCGCTTTCAAACGCGCGCCGCATCGCCGCCGGCGTCGAAAGCGGAACCTCGATCGTCGTATCGGAGCCCGAATAGCGCAGCTGCGCGCGGCGATGAACCTTGATCGCCTCCCGCGCGACCCCTTGCCCTTCGACCTCGGCCACCGCCGCGACGGCGAGCTCGTCCGCGACGGCGTTGACACGGAGAAGCGCATCGACGCGCAGGGGCTCGTCGACCCCTTGCGCGCGCTGAGCGGCGATGTCGGCCAGTCCCATCCCATAGGCCGAGAGCAGGGACGAAAAGGGATGGATGAGGACGGTCGAAATCGCCAGGGCGTCGGCGACGTCGCAGGCGTGCTGGCCGCCCGCGCCGCCGAAGCAATTGAGCGCATAGCGCGTGACGTCATAGCCGCGCGCGACCGAGATCGTCTTGATCGCCTCGGCCATTTTCGCAACCGCAATGGCGAGAAATCCATCGGCGACCGCCTCCTCACTCCGCCCGTCGCCGATATCGCGCGCGAGCGCTTGAAAGCGCTCCCGCACGATTTCATCGTCGAGCGGCTCATCGCTCTGAGGGCCGAACACCTTCGGGAACAGGTCCGGGATCAACTTGCCGGTCATCAGATTGGCGTCGGTGACCGTGAGCGGACCGCCGCGGCGATAAGCTGCGGGCCCGGGATCGGCGCCGGCTGAAGCAGGGCCGACGCGAAAGCGCGCGCCATCGAATGAGAGGATCGAGCCGCCCCCCGCCGCGACGGTATGGATCTTCATCATCGGCGCGCGCATGCGCACGCCCGCGACTTCCGTCTCGAACGCGCGCTCGAACTCTCCATCGAAATGAGCAACGTCGGTCGAGGTGCCGCCCATGTCGAAGCCGATGATGCGCTTGAAGCCGGCGCTCGCGCCGGTGCGCGCCATCGCGACCACGCCCCCGGCGGGGCCTGAGAGAATCGCGTCTTTGCCGGCGAACAAGCCTGCCGAAGTGAGGCCGCCCGACGACATCATGAACATGACGCGCGCGCCGGTGCGCTCGATGTCGAGATCGCGCGACACCTGGCCGACATAGCGCTTAAGAATCGGCGAAAGATAAGCGTCGACCACGGTCGTGTCGCCGCGCGAAACGAGCTTGATCAGCGCCGAGGCGACATGGCTTTCGGAGACTTGGGCAAAGCCGAGCTCGCGGGCGATGGCGCCGACCATGCGCTCGTGCGCCGGATAGCGATAGGCGTGCATGAACACGATCGCGACCGCGTCATAGCCTTGGCCTCGCGCCTCGGCGAGCGCGGCGCGCACGCGCTTGAGGTCTGGCGCCGCTTCGACCGCGCCGTCCGCGAGCACGCGCTCGTCGACCTCGATCACGCCGGAATAAAGCTGTTCGGGCTTTATGATGTTGCGGGCGAAGATGCGCGGGCGCGCCTGATAGCCGATCTCGAGCGCATCGCGAAAGCCGCGCGTGGTCACGAGCAGCGTGCGCTCGCCCCGCCGTTCGAGCAGCGCATTGGTAGCTACCGTGGTTCCCATCTTCACGGCGCCAATTGCGCCGGCAGGAAATGGCTCGCCCGAAGCAAGGCCCAGGAGCCGACGGATCGCCTCGACCGCGGCGTCCGTGTAAGCCGGGCTCTCCGACAGAAGTTTCATCGGATGGAGCCGCCCGCGCGGATTGCGACCGATCACATCGGTGAACGTGCCGCCGCGATCGATCCAGAAGTCCCAGGCCCCGCCCGGTTTTTCTTTGGAAGACCCGCGCTTCGACTTCACGTTTGATTGATCTCCTGCTTTGGGCCCGCTCTTTGCCGCGAGCCTGGCAATGGTCCTATCATCGGGGGAAACCAAACGTGAAACCAAAGGACCTCCGAATGGAAACCGTGAAGTTTGGCAAAACAGGCTTGCAGGTGTCGAAGCTTTGCCTCGGCTGCATGACCTACGGCTCATCCAAATGGCGCGAGTGGGTCTTGGAGGAAGAGGCGTCGCGTCCCTTCATCCGCGAGGCGCTCGAGAAAGGCATCAATTTCTTCGATACGGCGGATGTCTATTCGCAAGGCGTCAGCGAGGAAATCCTCGGCCGCGCGCTCAAGGAATTCGCCAAGCGCCCCGACGTGGTGATTGCGACCAAAGTCCACGGAGCGATGGGGCCGAGCCCCAACGCCAAAGGTTTGTCGCGCAAGCATATCATGGAGGCGATCGACGCTTCGCTGAGACGGCTCGGCACCGACTATGTCGATCTCTACCAGATCCACCGCTTCGATCCGCTGACTCCGATCGAAGAGACGCTGGAAGCGCTGAACGACGTCGTGCGCGCCGGCAAGGCGCTCTATATCGGCGCTTCATCAATGTACGCTTGGCAATTCGCACGCATGCTCGACGTCGCGCGCGCGAAGGGACACGCCCAATTCGTGTCGATGCAGAACTATTACAACCTCGTCTATCGCGAGGAAGAGCGCGAGATGATGCCTTTGTGCGCGAACGACGGCATAGCCGTCATTCCCTGGTCGCCGATGGCGCGAGGCTATCTCGCGGGCTCCGGAGTCGGCGCCGACGCTTCGACGGTGCGCGGCCGCACCGACCCGTTCAGCGTGACCTTGGGGCTGGGTTCGCGGCAGGATGAGTCCATCCGCAAGCGCGTGGTCGAGACAGCGGAAAAGTTGAACACCAAGCCCGCCGTGGTTGCGCTCGCCTGGGTGCTCTCGAAGCCTTTCGTCACCTCGCCGATCATCGGCGCGTCCAAGCCGCATCACCTCGCCGACGCCGTCGCAGCGACCGAACTCAAGCTCGACGCGCGCACCATCGCCAAGCTCGAGGAGCCATATACCAGCAAGGCCGTGGCCGGCCACGGCTAGCGAAGGCCCATGCTCCTGCTTATGTACGAGGTTGCATGACTTGAAGCCTTCGAGGAGGCGATGATGACGCAAGCAGGAACCAAGGATCACCCGATCACGATCGAGCCGATTCATGAGCGAGTGCGGGTGGTCTGGCATGGGCGCACGATCGGAGACAGCAAAACGGCGTTGGAGCTGCGCGAGGCGAACTATCCGCCAGTCGTCTATGTGCCGCGCGACGACATGGACATGAGCGCGCTTGAGCGCACCGCCCGCGTCACGACTTGCCCTTACAAGGGGGAAGCGAATTATTACTCGATCGCGGACGGCAAGGCTCGAGACGACAACGCCGTCTGGACCTACGAGCTGCCCAAAACCGAAGTCGAGGAGATCGGGTCTCACCTCGCGTTCTATCCCGACAAGGTGGAGATCAGGCGCGGCGAATGAGATCGATTCCGGGCGACCGTCGAAAACCGCTTAGCGCGCTCGGGCCGCCAACCCACTCACCCGCCGGTCGCCCTAAGCGAGCCAACGGTCGCTGTGCATTGCGCTCGTATTGATCTAGAATAGAGCCGCTCGGTTGGGAGGAACAACGACATGCTGTTCAACGGCGGCTTTACGTTCGGCAATTTCGTCGCCGACGCCTTCACCATATTCATGTTCATATTGTGGTTCTGGCTGCTCATCGTGGTGTCGGGCGATCTCTTCCGCCGGCATGACGTGTCCGGTTTCGCCAAAGTGCTCTGGGTGATCGCGTTCATCCTGTTCTCCTACCTCGGCGTATTCGCTTATCTCCTCACGCAAGGTCGGGGCATGGCGGAGCGAAATCGAGCGCAGGCCAACGAGGCCCGGGAGGAATTGCGACACATCGTCGGTTTCAGCGCCGCAGATGAGATCGTCAAGCTAGACAAGCTGAAGGCGGCCGGCTCGATCACGGAGCAGGAATACGGCCGGCTGAGAGCCAAACTGGTCCAGTAAGGGCTGCGGCGCGAACGCTTGTTCCGGCCCGACAGATTATCATCTTCAAACCAACGTCCTAAGACGGCTGATGAAAGAGCTCGGACGTGAGGGAGGCGCGCGATGTGCATCAATTGTGGAAATGACGCGATCGGCCGGCGGGATTTGATGAAGTTCGGCGCGGCGGCGGCGATCGCGCTCACGACGGCAAGCGCAGCGCCTGCGGCGCGCGCGGGGAGCATGCTTCTGATGGGGGCCGGGGGCGAGTCGCCTGCGGCCAGGCCAGCTCCGACTTCGCTGTCGCCTCGGGAAGCGCTCGCTCAGCTCAAGGCGGGCAACGAACGCTTCGTCAGCCATCCCGAGCTTTGCACTATCGATCTCGCCCAGAGCCGCAGCGCCGTCGCCGGGCATCAGGCGCCGTGGGCGACGATCCTTGCCTGCGCGGACAGCCGCGTGGCGCCCGAGCTCGTTTTTGGCGGCCATGGCGTCGGCGAATTGTTCGTCGCCCGCGACGCCGGCAATCTCGTTGGCGTCGAGACGCTCGGCACGATCGAATATGGCGCGGCGGTCCTGGGCTCTCCGCTTGTCGTCATCCTCGCTCACACCGCCTGCGGCGCCGTGAAGGCGGCCTGCGACGTCGTGACCAAGAACGCGACTTATCCCGGCGTGATCGGCCGCATGATCCAGCCCATCGTGCCGGCGGCGCTCAAGGTGCGCAACGATCCCGGCGACTTCACCAATAACGCCGCGAAGGAGAGCGCGAAGCGGACCGCGGCGCATTTGCCCACCGTGAGCAAGATCGTCTCCGATGCGGTCGGCGCGGGAAAGTTGAAGATCGTGGCGGCTATCTACGATCTTGAGACCGGCGTCGTCACTTATCTCGATTAGCGGGCGGGCGCCGCGGCGATCGCTCGTGAACGGTAGGGCGACCGAATGATAGCGACGCCCGGCTGTTCGGCGAGGGCCAGCGCAACTCGACGATGCTTGCTCGCGAGATGGCCGCTCAAATTCACGCTCCTGAGCGATAAGAGCTTTGCGGCGCGCCGTCCCTTGCGACCTGGCGCCCAATTGCGGAACAAAGGATCATGACCACGAAGAAGACCGTTCTCATCACCGGCTCGACCGACGGCGTCGGGCGCTATGTCGCGGAGCGCCTCCACGGAGGGCTAGCGGGTCATCGTCCATGGCCGCGATCGCGCCCGCGGCGAGGCGGTGGTTGAGCGGATCAGGAAGCGAGGGGGCGAGACGAGATTCCTCGCCGCCGATCTCTCTTCCCTTGCCGAGGTTCGTTTGCTTGCCGACGCGGCGCGGCGCGATGGCGCCGGTCTCGACGCGCTCGTCAACAACGCAGGGATCGGCGCCAGCGGCGCCAAGCGCGAACTCAGCGCCGACGGCTTCGAACTGCGCTTCGCGGTCAATTATCTCGCGGGCTTCCTGCTGACGCGTCTCATGCTGCCCGTGCTCGAGAAGCGCCAATCCGCGCGCATCGTCAATGTCTCTTCAGCGGGACAACAGCCAATCGACTTTTCCGACGTGATGCTAACTCGCGGCTATAGCGGCGTGCGCGCCTATTGCCAGAGCAAGCTTGCGCAGATCATGTTCACCTTCGATCTCGCCAAGGAGCTCGCGGGACACAAGATCGCGGTCAATTGCCTGCATCCCGCGACCTACATGGACACGACAATGGTTCGCTTGAGCGGCGTCCAGCCGATCAGCACAGTGGAGCAAGGCGGCGCGGCGATTCTGCACCTCGTCGATGAGCCGGCGCTCGCGGGCAGAAGCGGGCTCTATTTCAGCGGCATGCAGGAATCGCGCGCCAATCCGCAGGCCTATGATGAAGCGGCCCGCAAACGCCTGCGCGCGCTGAGCTTCGATCTCGTAGGCCTCGAGGATCCGCTGGCGGTTCCGGGCTGAGCGGGACAAGCCGACGTTCGCTGAACACGACGATCGCCGAATTTTGGCAAGCCGAATGTCGCCCGCGCGGTCGCGTTCCCGTTCCGTGCGGTCGGCAAAACGTCTGCAAGGAACGCGCGCCTGAGCCGCGCCAGCGGCATTCATCGAGCGTTAATTGCTCCCCATATCTGTTAGCGGGCCAGCATCGTTGGCCGCACTAGCGGAGTTGTCAGCCCCGCACTAATCTACCGACTGGCCACGAACGTTGAGGACGATAGCCATGGCTGGCCGCCTCTTTGGGAGCCAACGAAATGGATATGATTGCGGCGTTGGCCGCGAAGAAGCTTGGCAAGTTTCTCGCCAAAGACTTCCGCGAACTGTTTGGCTCGAGTTCAAAACGACGAAGCTGAGCGCCTCGGCGCGCTCGCCCGAACGACGATTGAATGCATAGCCAGGAGCGACGCGCTCTACCACACGTACGAACACACTATGCTCGTCTCCATGGTCGGCCGCGACATCCTGCGGGGACGGACGCTGGCTCACACGGTCCAGCCGGAGGATTACGTTCACCTCATTGTCGCCTGTCTCTTGCACGACATCGGCTTCGTTCGCGGCATCCTCAGTGGCGACACCAAGAGTGAGTTCATTATCGACAAGAACGGTCGGACGGTTACGCTGCCGCGCGGCGCCTCCGACGCCTCGCTTGCCGCCTATCACGTTGATCGATCGAAGTTATTCGTTTACGAGCGGCTCGGGAAATCAACGACGATCGACCCCGCCCGCGTCGCCGCCGCGATCGAACTCACGCGTTTCCCGCCAAGTCCGAATGCGGAGTCCGATCAGCCCGGCCTCGAGCCGAGACTGGTTCAAGCCGCCGACCTGATCGGGCAGCTCGGCGATCCTTTATATCCGAGAAAGGCGAATGCGCTCTTCTACGAGTTCGAGGAGCTCGGCAGCAACCGGCAGCTCGGCTACGCTTCACCCGCCGATCTGGTCGAGAAGTTTCCTGGATTTTATTGGAACACCGTCTCAGGGCATCTCGAAGAGGGGATGAAGTATCTCAGCCTGACGGCCTCGGGCCGCCAGTGGATCGCCAACCTGCACAATCACATTTTCAACGCCGAACACTTCAATTGGCTGATGGGGCCGCAGATCTGACGACGGCCAGTCGATTCCAAGGCCTCGCCGCAAGTGGATTTCAAGGGGTAGAAGATTTGGGCCGTTCGGCGGTGGCTGCGGTTCGCGGCCGCCTATCCCGCCCCCGTCACGCGCAGGATCGCGCCGACGATGTCGTCAGTGAGACTGGCGACGAACCGCCACAGGAAATTGAGGTCAAGCCCAGTTTGCGCGCCAAGGATCGGCAGGATCAAGAGCGCCGCGAGGAGAATGATCATGCCGTAGGGCTCGAGTGCGGCGAGAGAACGCGACGGCCCGTCCGGCAGAAGGCCGACAAGAATCCGCCCGCCGTCAAGCGGTGGAATGGGCAGGAGGTTGAACACCGCTAGCAGCACGTTGATGATGACGGCGTTGTTGAGATTCTTGCCCATCCAGTCCGCGGCCCCAGGCGGCGCCAGCGGGACGAGATGAAACAGAATCGCGCTTAAAATGGCGAGCGCCAGATTCATTCCTGGCCCCGCAGCGGCGACAAAAACCGAATTGAGTTTTGGCCGGCGCAGCGCGCGGAAGTTTACCGGGACGGGCTTCGCGTAGCCGAACAGAAACGGGGAGTGTGTGATCATCAACAGCGCTGGCAGGAGAATCGTGCCGAACGGGTCGATGTGCCTCAGTGGATTGAAGCTCACCCGGCCCTGACGCCAGGCCGTTTGATCTCCGAACAGATAGGCGACAAAGCCATGCGCCGCCTCGTGAAAGGTGATCGCGACGATGAGTGGAACGATCCAGGTCGAGACCTCGTAGAGAGTCAGAGCGAACCGTGAAGGCATGACCTAGCCCGAGGCGTTGTTGCAGCGCCAGAGCTTCACCCGCACGCGCTGCGAGAAGCGGCCCATCCATCCTGCCCCCGCCGTTCACGCCAGACAAGGCGAGCCCGCGGCGGCAGCCCCAGGACACGTCGCAAATTGGGGACCAATGCTCTTCAGTGTGATTTCCCTGCGTCAATATTGCGGGAGGAATGACCGTGACAAGATTGCCTTGGTCTCTTACCGCTATGCACGAAGGGCTTGAGGCTGGCGTACCGAGATCGCCTTGAATGACTGGGGAGCGCTCGCAGGACATCCTGGAAAAATACGCTGTTTGCCGCCGTTCTGGTGGTGACCTCGCCCCGCGACGCCTTCGGTCACCCGCGCTATCGCCGCCACGAACGTGACCGCTGCGGCCACGGCCACTCTACCACTGGCGCCGTTAGGCGGCTATTCGTCGCCGCACCCCCGCCTCCGGTTGGGAAGGCCTGTCGCCCGGCTGGACGCGCTTGGCGATTTTATTACTCCGATGACGGTCGTCGATCACGCGCGGATTCAAGCGCCGCCGCGAGCGCGCGTCGGAGCGCATGCATCTGATCCAGAAGATGCAGGACCACCCCGAGCCCCTCATCGTTCACGCCCATCTTGTCTTTGAGGTCGTGGATGAGGTTGGCGCGCGCCAGATCCATGTCGGTGAAGGCAAGCTCGTCGGCGGCGCGAGCGGGAATCAGCCATTCCTCTTCGATCCAGACCGCGAGCGTTCGCCGGTCGAGCCGCGCGCGCTCCAGGAATTCCCGCTCGGTGATCATCCTCACATCTCCTTGCGCGGATCATAAGCTCCCGTCGGCGTCCAGTCGGCCAGGAAAGCGTCGAGCTCGGGCTCGGCCTCGGTCGGCATCATCACTTTGAGCTTGACCAGTTCATCGCCCGCGCGGCCGCGCGTCTTCACGCCCTTGCCCCGGAGGCGCAGCACGTCGCCGGTGTTCGATCGCTTCGGGATTTTGAGCATGACGCTTCCGGTGGTCGTCGGCGTTCTGACTTCCGCCCCCAGCGCCGCCTCCTTCACCGTGATCGGCAGATCGAGCAGGATGTCGTCGCCTTCGCGGCTGAAATAGCGGTGCGGCCTGACCGCGATCTGCACCAGCGCATCGCCGGGCGGTCCCTCGCCCGGGCTCGGCGCGCCCTTGCCGCGAAGTCTTAAGATCTGCCCGTCCTCGACGCCTGCGGGAATCCTCACATTCAGCGTCCCCCCTTGCGGCAGGGTGATGGTCTTGCTCGCGCCGTTCACCGCGTCGAGGAAATCAACGGGAAGCTCGTAATGCAGATCCGCGCCCGGCCGGCGGCGCGCCTGCTCGGCCGCGCGGCGCAAAAGGTCCGCGAAAAGGTCGTCGCCCTGCGCGAAGTCCCCGTAAGCTCCCTGGCCCTCGTAAGGATGGCCGCCCTCGGCGGCGTAATCGCGATAATAGCGGGCGTTGGGGGGCGCCGTTTCCGTTCCCGATGCGTCGATCTCGCCGGCGTCGAAGCGCCGCCGCTTTTCCGGGTCCGAGAGCAGATCGTTGGCGGCGGCGACCTCCTTGAACCGCTCCTCGGCCTGCTTGTCGCCCGGATTGAGATCCGGGTGTAGCTTCTTGGCCAGCTTTCGATAGGCGGCGCGGATCTCGTCGGCCGAAGCCGTCTTGGCGACGCCGAGGGTTTCGTAAGGATCTTTCATACGGCATCCGTGGACCCGGAGTTCGACGGACGAGGCTTAGCAGAACTGTGGGCGCTGTCTCCAGCGGGCCGCTCTCGGCGACGCCAGGCCTCAGCTTTGAGGCCCTTCAAGCGCGAAAAGGCGGTCGCCGAGTTGAGCCAGACGCTCATCGATAGGCGTCTCGAAATGGGTCAGGCGGCCCAGCAATTCGGCTTTCAGCATAAGTTCGAGTTCGGCGCGGACGTCAGAAATCCTGAGCTCCACCTCGCCGAATTTGCGGTCGATCTCATCAAAACGGCGGTCATGCCGGTGACTCGCGTCGACCAGCTGCGGCAGCATCGCGCGATGCTGCTGCGCCTCGGCCCGCAACTCCCGGAGGATGGCGAGCATCAAAGCGCTGTCGGCTTCCGTCATGCAGCCTCGTTCCGCGCTCGTCTCCGAAGCGGTGACTAAGATGCTAGACTGTGCCCTCCGTGGCCTTCGTCAACGCCGGTGAAACCATCCGAATGACCGGACGCTGCAGCCTAGTCCTTCATGTTCACGTCAAGTGGGGAGGTTAGCTTGCCCGGTATGGCGGTAATTCGCTGGCAGCGGATTTCGATTGTGAAATCGCGCAATCGTGTTCTAGAACGTGCGGCGCGATGATTGACTTGTGACGATAAGAGAGCAAAAACGAGGCAAGAAGATCGATCTCAGGGCAACGTATTGCCGCAGTCTCAATGCGAGTTTGCGGTCACAACAGAGGTGAAGAGCCATGTCGGGCACGATTATCAACCTCATTATCCAGCTCATTGCTGGCGCGATCGGCGGCAACGCAGTGGGCGCGGCGGCGAAAAACGTGAACCTGGGAACCGCGGGCAATACTGTCGCCGGCGCGGTTGGCGGGATCGCGGGCGGATCGCTGCTGACCTCGCTGATCCCGATGCTTCAGAACGCGGCAGGCGGCGCCGACATCGGCGCCTGGGTCGGCCAACTGGTCGGCGGCGGCGTGTCCGGAGCAATTGTCTCGGCGATCGTCGGGCTGATCATCAACAACATGAAGAGCGCCTGAGCGCTTTCTTGGGCGCCGGCAAAATACTGCTGTCACTCTAGGCTTTTACGGCTAGGATCGGACAGGCCCTAGCGCGGGTTCTTTTTTCCAATCGAGAGCCGACGACGCGGCCGACAGCAGGAGCACGATTCATGGGACTGATCAGTTTCGTCAAGAGCGCCGGCGAGAAGATATTCGGCGCCAGCGAGGCTAAGGCGGCGACGCCGGACGCCTTGCAGAAGGAGCTCGAGAAACATGGCCTCGACACGTCGAACGTGAAGATTGCGGTCGACGGAGACAAGGTGCACGTGACGGGCACAGCCCCGACCACCGAGCACGCCGAAAAGATCGCGGTTGCGCTCGGCAATACGGTCGGCGTGCTGACGGTGCAGAACGACATCAAGCCGGCTGCGGCCGCCCCCGAATCGAAGTTCTATACGGTCAAGAGCGGCGACACGCTGTGGGCGATTTCCGAGAAGGAATACGGCAAGGGCAAGGGCGATAAGTACGACGTCATCTTCCAGGCAAACCGGCCGATGCTGACCCACCCCGACAAGATCTACCCCGGCCAGGTCCTGCGCATCCCGCCGCTCAGTTGAACTTAACCTCACTGGATCGCGGTGAAACCGCGCGGCCCTCGGCGCGTGGGCCGATAAGGGCCCCTTACTTCGCATCCAGCCCGTAGAGCGTGTGCAGCGTGCGCACCGCGAGCTCGGTATAGGCGTCGTCGATCAGCATCGAAAACTTGATCTCCGACGTGGTGATCGCGCGGATGTTGACGCCCTTCTCGGCCAGCGCCTTGAAGGCGCGCGCGGCGACGCCGGAATGCGAGCGCATGCCCACGCCGATCGCCGAGATCTTCACCACGTCCTGCGCGCCGTGCAGCTTGGCGTAGCCGATCTTCGCCTGCCGCTCCTTCAAGAGCTTGATGGC
This sequence comes from uncultured Alphaproteobacteria bacterium, assembly GCA_963696665.1. Taxonomy (GTDB): domain Bacteria; phylum Pseudomonadota; class Alphaproteobacteria; order Rhizobiales; family Beijerinckiaceae; genus Roseiarcus. The sequence goes on along the minus strand of CAVOLE010000004.1, from coordinate 274,073 downwards.
GCGCTCATATTCGGTCGCGGGCACGGTGAAGGTGATGTCGGTCGTCGTCGTGTCGTCGGAGACGACCTGGATGATCATGTCGACGTTGATGTTGGCGTCGGCCAGCGGAACAAAGATCGCTGCGGCGACCCCGGGTTTGTCGGCAACGTCGCGTAGAGTGATTTGCGCCTCGTCGCGCGAGAAGGCGATGCCGGTGACGACCTCCTGCTCCATAATTTCCTCCTCGTCGCAGATGAGCGTGCCAAGTTGAGGGCGCCCCGGATCGTCGAAGGACGAGCGCACGTAGAGCCGGACCTTGTTCACCATCGCCAATTCGACCGAGCGCACCTGCAGCACCTTGGCGCCGAGCGAGGCCATTTCCAGCATTTCCTCGAACGCCACTTTGGCGAGCCGGCGCGCCTTCGGCACAACGCGCGGGTCGGACGTGTAGACACCGTCGACGTCGGTATAGATATCACAACGGTCGGTCGAGATCGCCGCCGCGAGCGCAACCGCGGACGTGTCCGAGCCGCCCCGCCCCAGCGTCGTCACCCGGTTGGTGGCTTTATGCACGCCCTGGAAGCCCGCGATGACGGCGACCTCGCCAGCCTTGAACCCCTCGATCAGCCGGGTTCCGTCGATCGCGGCGATGCGGGCCGAGCCGTGCGCATCATCGGTCATGAGCGGAATTTGCCACCCGGCCCATGAGCGCGCCTTGAGCCCCATGTCCTTGAGCACCATGGCGAGCAGTCCCGCCGTCACCTGCTCGCCCGAGGCGACCACGGAATCATATTCGGCGTTGTCGGACTGGGAGCCTGCTTCCTTGCACCAGGCGACGAGCTCGTTGGTCTTGCCCGCCATCGCCGAGACGACGACCGCGACTTCCGAGCCGGCGTCGATTTCTCGTTTCACATGCGCTGCAACGTTGCGGATGCGTTGAAGGTCGGCGACCGACGTGCCGCCGAATTTCATCACCAGACGCGGCATGGATCCTTGAAACCTTGGGGGGAACGCGCAGGCTCGCGCGATGCGTGGGGGCGGCCTATAAAGGCGCGCGCCGGGTGGGTCAACGCTCGGGCCGCCAAGCGAAGGGCGCGGAAAGGGTCGCGATGTCAGTCAGGCCGTCGCCGAGCGTCATGTCCGAAGAGGTCGCACGCTTCGAGGCGCTGGGCGATGCGTGGTGGGATCCGGACGGGCCGATGGCGCCGCTCCATCGCGTGAACCCCGTGCGGATCGGCTGGGCGCGCGACCTGGTCGCGCGGCATTTCAAGCTTGAGACGCCGGTCGGCGCGCCGCTTGCGGGCGTCGACCTCCTCGACGTCGGCTGCGGGGCAGGCCTGTTCGCCGAGCCTTTGGCGCGGCTTGGCGCCAATGTCATCGGCGTCGATCCGTCGCCCGCCGCGATCGAGGCCGCCCGCCGTCACGCCGAGGAGACGGGCGCCCGTCTCGCCTATCGCATGAGCACGGTCGAAGAGCTGGCCGCGGAGCCGCAACGGTTCGACATTGTGTGCGCGATGGAGGTGATCGAGCACGCGGCCAATCCGAAACGCTTCGTCGCCACGGCCGCGTCGCTGGTGAAGCCCGGCGGCCTGTTCCTCGCCTCCACCCTCAACCGCACGCTGAAAAGCTTCGCCCTCGCCATCGTCGGGGCCGAATATGTGCTGCGCTGGCTCGAGCCCGGAACGCACCGCTGGGAGCAATTCGTGACGCCGCTCGAGCTTACCGGCTTCGCCCGCGCCGCAGGCCTGAATTGGGTGAGCCTGCGAGGGGTGGTGTACGATCCGTTCAGCGCGTCCTGGCGGCTGTCGTCCGATACCGGCGTGAACTACCTGTTCGCGGCGACGAAGCCGAAGGCCTAGCCAAAATCCAGTCGCCTTTACGGGAGCGACCGCTTCCGGCGGGAAGCGCGCCTACAGGAGTCGCCTCTGAAAGAACCGAAGTTCAAGCGAAAGCCCTCATTCAATGGGGAGCGCCGACCCTTTCGGATGAGTGTTGGGAACGCCACTGGTCGAACGCGGACGCCGTCCGGACGCAACCCACGGAACACTTGTCACTGCAGGCTTTCTCCGAATAGAAATGTTGCCGAAGATCCTCCAGGGCGTACGCGGACAGCCTCTTTCCAAACGCCGTCCGGGTCTGCGCGCACCACCGCACCATTCCGAACTCATCGATGTAGAGGTACCGCGCCCCCGCTCGACAACGAAATGGAGCTTCGCCATTCTGGATGAGGCGCTCACGGTAGCCGTGCGCTTCCTCGGTCGCTCGGTGTCCAAACAGTCGTTTGACCTCCGCGTAGACGGCGAGCTCCTCGGAGGACAACCCTGTCTGGCCGTGTTCATTGTGAAGGACCAGCACACGGGGTGTGAACCCACGCGACTTCGCAAACTCGACGACCTCCAGAACTTCCTCGCGAGGCGCGGCCCCAATGACGGCGCTGACGACCACCTCGAATTGTGCCCGTTCAGCCAGTATGTCGAGCTTCCGTCTCAGCACGTTAAGGACCTTGCGCGTTGTCGCGTTCCGTTTCACCCCATCGATGCTCAGACTCATATCGGTCATGCCGCTGTTATTGAGTCCGTCAACAATCTCCTTGGTGAGGCGAAGCCCATTCGTCGTCATCATGCGGCGATGGAACCCCAAGGCGCGCATGGTGGAGAAGATTTTGAGGAGGTCGGGATGAAGGGTTGGCTCGCCACCCATCAGGGAGACGGCCCAGGTGCGCAAGTCTCGCAGCAACTCAAGCCGCTGCCGAAGGGCGTCAAAGGGTACGGGTTCTGAGGTTTTATCGTATTCTGTGCAATAGCCGCACGTAAGATTGCATCGCCGGGTGACGATCACCTGCGCCAAGAACGGTCCATAGCGGATCCAATCCGGCCAGGAAATGCGTTTGGAGTTCCTTCCGGGCGCGATGCTGGCCGACTGGGGCGCTGCGAGATCCAGACCTTCGGGGCTCACGCGGCGCCCATGGATTGGCGCGGCGAGCGTTCGAACGGTGGGAGCATGCGGTCGACGCGCATCCCCCAGGCATAATTTCCTTCGACCAGGCGCGCGCACCAGCATTGGCCACAGCCCGTTCGGGACAGATTGGCGAACGCCGTCGCCGCCCCGAGCCGCTTGACGCTGTTGGATCGGTCGCTCCGGTTGAGCTGGGGGCAGGAAAAGAGGACGCCTTCGGGGTCCATGGTCGCCTGCACCCAACCGGCCGCACACGGGGGACGCGTTTCCTCTGGGAAGCGCCGAAAATGCCTGAGGCTGGACCAGCCATTGCCGACCACGTTGCTCCGCCGTTTTATGCGCTCAATCCGAGCGAACGCAGCGCGAATGGACTGGACATCCAGCTGCCAGGATGATCCGTCGCGATCGGTGTCAAGAAATAAACTGTTCAACGCTGGTTGAAAGACCACCGGAATATTGACGGCGGATACGATATCGATCAGCGGCTCGATCGTGTGAGCATTATGCTGGCCAACTGTGCATGTGAACTCCACCTTCACACCAGCATCTCGCGCAGCGGCGGCGCCGGCGAGGGCTTTCTCAAAGCTCCCCGTTCCCCGCATCGCATCGTGACTGTCGGGGGGACCGTCGAGGCTAATCTTCAGCACAGATAACTTTCGAATCGTGTGAAGTTTCTTTGGTACGAGAATACCATTGCTGTTCAGCGATACGGTGACCCCTCGTTGCGTGAGCCAGTCGACGATCTCATCGATGTGCCGATGGGTCAGGGGATCACCACCGTCAAGGTGGGTGTGAAGCATTCCAAGCCTATGGAACTCGTCCAGCGCGGAAAAGATCTCCTCCTGTGTCAACTCATGGGGCATGGGTGTATGGCGGTCGCAATAACCGCAGGATAGATTGCAAAGCCATGTGACTTCGTACGTCAGGGACAGGGGGAAGGGCCTGACGCCCGTCCGGGCGATGGCTCCTCGCAGGACCATCTGTGGCGTCACCATTGTTCCGCTCCTCAACGAGATTGAAGGAATCTTGGCGCAGAGGCCAGAGGGCCGTTTCTTCGTGGAAGCCGACCAGATGAAAAGATCCTCGAGCTTGAATTGAAGGTAGGCGACCTGCCGCTCTTGGTCCAGCTTCGTCTGGGCCCGTCGTTTGCACGGAGCCCCTCCTTTAAAGCTTCGCAGGACGAAACGAGAGAGAAGGAATGACCCCCAATTGTCTTTCGAGGGAATGATCGCTTTTGGGCGCCGAGCGGACTCTAATGAAACCGCACTGTTCGTCCGCTGAGGGTTCGGAAGCGGTCCAACTGATTGGATTTTGACTTAGCACTACTTTGGCAGAGGGCGAGTTGCTTTTGGATTGAGGCGGCTGAGGGGAACGGCTCGGACGACAACCTGTTGCAGATAATCAGAAATCTAGTTAAGCTTGCCCATGAACAATCCTGCCCTTCCGCAAGGCCAAGACCGCAAGGCGCGCCCTGCCCCTGTTCCGGCGCTGCTAACGCCACGGAAAGCGTCGCGAAAGATCGTTCCCGCTCCAAGCCTCGTGGCCATTGATAAGTCTATATTCGGTCGAGATAATCCAAAGAAATCCAAGGAATCCAACCCTCATAGCCAGGGGTCTTCGCAGCGAAACAGCCGCGAGCCAAGAAAACCCAAACAGACCGACCGGGCCAAATGTCGCGGCTCCGCTGCGGAGAAGGCCGCTAAACTGACTTCGTCCCTCGGCTAGACGCAACTCAAGGGCTGGCCTCACTTCCCTGGACATTCCTTCTGCAGCCGATCCATCGCCTGGGAGAAGCCGGTGAGCGAATAGGTGTCGACCGATTGGTGGCCTCGGAGCGAAGCGGCCTTGACCTCGAGCTTCGCGCCCTTGCGCATTTCGGCGATCAGCGCGCTCTCTTTCGCCGCGTTCTTGACCCAGAGGTTTCCGCCCTTGGGGAGCATCTCGAACGACGCTTGGTCGACCGATGCGACGGGAGCCGGGGCGGCGGACGCCTTCGATCTGGCGTCGGATCTTGTCGCCTTCTCACCGGGCTTGGCGTCGGCCTTTGAATCCGCGGTGTCTCCCGATGCGACGTCGAAGCCCATGATGAAGGACACTTCGTTGCGCACGCCTTCCGCCGGACGGTCGGATATGAACGCATAGCCCGGATCCCGGGTGAGGCTTGCGGGTTCGCGCGATTTCGGCTGCGCGAGGGTGTAGCAGATGCGTCCCTTGCCGACCTGGCCGACGAACACGTTCCAATCACCGAAGGTCGCGACAAGCGATGGCTTGGCTGGCTCCTCCTTCGCGCCCGACTTGGGCGCGGGCTTGGTCTTGGCCGCGGCGGCGGCGGGGGGCAGTATGGCGCTTGCGGCGCAAACCGCCGCAGCGGCAAGCCCCATGGCGCGAAGGGACGAAAAGACAAGACGCGTCATCAAGAACAATCCTTTGAGCCGGGCCTTGGCGTTATGGGCCACGCCCGCGGCGGTTTCCCTGCCGTTCGATCCGGGCAAAATTCCGGCTTTCAGCTTGCCGGCTGGCGCCCGGACTGCAATCCTGCATTTGGTTACTGAAAAATGAGTAAAATTAGGAGCCGGTGATGAAAGCCCTGATCTGTCCGTCGCTTGGTCCGGCCGATAATTTGCGGGTGGCGGAGGTCGAGGCGCCGGCGCCCGGCGAGGGCGAGGCGCTGGTCGAGGTCGCCTATGCTGGGCTCAATTTCTTCGACACGCTGATCATCGAGGGCAAATACCAGGTCAGGCCCAAGCCTCCATTTTCGCCCGGCGGCGAGTTCTCCGGCCACGTCGCCGCGCTGGGACCGGGAGTGCGAGGATTTGAGGTCGGCGACCGGGTCATGGGCGCCTGCGCCTATGGGGCGGCCGCCGAGCAGATCGCCGTCCCCACGGCGCGGCTGGCGAAGATCCCCGACGGTCTCGCCCTCGACAAGGCCGCGGGTCTTTCGGTCACCTACGGCACGTCGTTGCACGCGCTCAGGCAGCGCGCCGAGATGAAGGTCGGCGAAAGCCTTCTCGTGCTCGGCGCCTCGGGCGGCGTCGGACTCGCGGCGGTGGAGATTGGCAAGGCGATGGGCGCTCGCGTCATCGCCGGCGCATCCTCGGAGGAAAAGCTTGCTTTCGCCCGCCGCTACGGCGCGGCCGAGACGATCAATACGGCAACCGACGATCTTCGCGCCCGCCTCAAGGAGCTCGCGCCGAAGGGCGTCGACGTCGTTTACGATCCGGTCGGGGGCGCGCTGACCGAAATGGCGCTGCGTTCGCTCGCCTGGAAGGGGCGGCTCCTGGTGATTGGCTTCGCGTCCGGCGAGATCCCGCGCCCGCCGCTCAACATTCCCTTGCTCAAGGGTTGCGACATTCGTGGCGTCTATTGGGGCGAATTCACCGCCCGCGAGCCAGAGGCGAATCGGGAGAACCTGGCCCAACTGATGGATTGGGCGAAGTCCGGCGTTTTGAGCGTTCACGTGCACGCCACATATCCCTTGGAGGATTACCGGAAGGCGTTCGACGCGATCGCCAAACGCCAGGTGCTTGGCAAAACTTTGCTCAAGCTCGACGCGGCCGGGAATTGAAATCCGGTTGAAATCCGTATGCGATGCACAACATCAAGCCTGGGATGAAGCGCCGAGGACAAATCGGCGAGGTCGATCGATGGACGAAGCCAATTCATCCCCCTTGGAGGTCCGTCGGCTTTGGCCGTCGGACAAGGAAGCGTTTCGCGATCATCTTCTGAGCCTTGATCCGCGGAGCCGCCATTTGCGCTTCGGCGGCGGCATGTCGGACGACTTTCTTGTCCGCTACGCCGAGAATTGCTTCGGCAAGGGCGACCTCCTCTACGGGGCGTTCGTCGACGGCAAGATGGTCGGCGCGGCGGAATTGCGCTCCCATCAGGCGCTCTGGAGTAAGCAGGCGCCGTTCGGGAGCCACATCCAAGCCGAGGCGGCGTTCTCGGTCGACGGGGGCTATCGCCGCCGCGGCATCGGCGAAAAACTGTTCAAGCGCATCCTGCGCGCCGCCGCCAATCATGGCGTTGAGACGATTGAGATCATCTGCCTGCCGGAGAACGTCGGGATGCAGAATCTGGCGCGGAAATTCGACACGCAGTTCGCTTTCGAGGAGAATTCGCTGACCGGGCGCCTGAAGGTTAGACCGCCGACCGCGCTCTCGCTGTTGCAGGAAGCCTCGAGCGACGCGCTCGACTTTCAAGCCGCGGTGTTCGACGCCCATTGGCGCGCGGCGACGCAGGCGCGAGGAAAGGGCGCTTAAGACGAGCGTGCGCTGCGCGCCCCGAGCGCCGCCTCAGTGCCCGGGGAAAGCGACCAAGCTGCGAACTGGGACGCTCAAGGCTTCGAGCTTGGCCGCGCCGCCAAGATCCGGCAGGTCGATGACGAAGCACGCCGCGATCACCTCGGCGCCCATCTGGCGCAGGAGCTTGACCGCGCCTTCCGCCGTGCCGCCGGTCGCGATCAGATCGTCGACCAGGATCACCCGCTCCCCTTTCGCGACTGCGTCCTCGTGCATCTCCATGTGGTCGAGCCCGTATTCGAGCGAATAGGGGATCGAGACCGTGTGGTGGGGCAGCTTGCCCTTCTTGCGGATCGGCACGAAGCCGGCCGACAATTGATGCGCGACCGCGCCGCCGAGAATGAACCCGCGCGCTTCGACCCCGGCGACCTTGTCGATCTTCGTTCCCGCCCAAGGCTGCACGAGCTCGTCGACCGCGCGGCGAAAGGCCTTGGCGTCGCCGAGCAGCGTGGTGATGTCGCGAAAGATGATGCCTTTCTTCGGATAGTCCGGGATCGTGCGGATGGTGTCGGCGAGAAGCATGGGAAAGCTCAATTCGGGGCGAGGCTTAATCCTTAGCGCATTCGCTGCGGAAAGCCATCGACCGCGCGGCCATGGCGCGCGCCTGGGCGACCCCGGCCGCAGCGGCCAAGTCCCATGTAAATAAACGCGCTTAAACGCTAGTAAGCGCTAGTAAGCGCTAGTAAATTAACTAGCGTTTACTAGCGTTTATTTTTTCAAATCCAGACTTTTCAATGGGTTACGGCCGGTTCAAATAAAAAAATCCAAAATCGGCCGGAGCCTCCGCCGGGGAGGCCTCCAGCACAGGCTCTTCCGAAAACTCGGGCGAACCCGCAGGATCCGCCCCCTGCCCTTCGCCCACGCGGAGCTCGTTGGGGTCGGCGGGAAACATGCCGTGCTTCTTCAAGTACTCGCGCGCGGCGTTCCACATCTCGTCGACGCCGAGGTTGTCGGCCATGCGGTTGATCTTCTCCATGAGCCGCTTGCGGTCCTCTTCGTCGTAGCCCTGATGGGCGGCGGCAGCGGTCTGGTAGCGGTCGAGCCGGTCCAGCGCCCTCAGGTAGGGCGAGATCGCCGCGATGTCGCCGGCGGCGATGGCCTCGGCCCCGAGTTGCACGGCGGGCGCGAGGCGGTCCAATTGCAGCTTCGCGTGGTCGGCGCCGCTGTCGACCGCACGCTTCTGCAGTTCCTCGGAGACGATCTGCCGGACGCGCGCGCTGCTCACGCCCTCTTCGGCGGCGATTTCGTGATAGGTGAAACCCTCGCGCAGCCGGGCGAAAACGCGTCTTCGCCGGAAGATCATGCCCTGAGCGCCCAACCGCCGGCGCCGCGCGGGCGTCTTCTCTTCAATCATCCAACTCTCCTGACGCGACCCAATATGGAGGAAAAGAAGATATAATAGCAAGAATTCTGCAAAACACAAACAAAATGTCGAGGCGGCTCTATTTAATTCGCGGAAAGCGTTGCTATATCAAAGGATTACACCGCGACGCCCGCCGTTGCGCCGGCTTCGATCGTCGCCACCTCGAGAGCAAGAGCCGTGCCCCTCGCCCCCCAATCCAAAAGCACTCGGTCGAAGCTGAGTTTCTTTGGGCCAACGGATCAGGACGGGATCGATTCACCACCAAGGACACGAAGAGCACGAAGCAGAAGCCATTCTTGGTGGTCTTCGTGATCTTGGTGGTGGAAAGTCGATCCGCTCATCCGCCGTCCGTTGGGTCGTCCGAGCGAGCCTGCTCAGGCCCGAAAGGCGACGGCTGCTTGTCTCCGCGCCGACCGATAGCCGGCGAAGCCGAGGCCCGCGAAGCCGACCAGCATCATCGCCCAGGTCGAGGGCTCGGGGACCGCGCCGCCCACGGCGAGGTCGAAGCCGAAGCCGCCGGACCCGTCAGCGACGAGCGTGTAGCCAAAGGTCAGATCGACGACGGGTCCGAGGTCAGAGCCCAGATCGATGACGTTGTCACCGAAAAAACTCTCGGCGGCGGCCAAGCTTCTGAAAGTCCTGTCGAGAATTTCGACGCCGTTGGCCTCGATGGTGAATTCCATCGACTGGAAGCCTAGGCCATCGGCAAAGCCGCTTACTTGATCGTCGATGAGGCCAAGCAGCAGGTCGCCCCGATAGGCAAAATCGAAGGTCGAGCTCCCGCTTAGATTCTCTCGCCGGGGGCATTGGACGCAAAATTCGCGCCCAGAATGGCGGTCCCGAACACCGCGTCGCGCGGCCCCAGCAGGGCGCTGGCGACATGGCTCGGGCCGTCGATCAGGGTCGTCGCGTAAGCTTTATCGGGAAGAGCTGTCGAGAACGCATAAGCCGTCTGGCCAGGATTGACGAAGGCCTGACCAGAGCCGCCCTGCGCGATCGCATTCGTCGTGGCCGGACCAAAGAACGTTCCGAAGTTCGTAGCCAGAGCCGACGACTGGGTACTCATGCCGGCAAAACTGGTCTTCGCACTGGAAGAGGCCTGTCCCTCTGCGGTAGAGTTGGCCCCTGACATGGCGCTGGACTGCGCGTCAGCCATCGCGCCGTTGACGGTCTCGGCGTTCGACGTTGCATAGCCGTTGTTCGATGACTGGCAAGCTCCGAGGCAGGGGCCGCCCGGCGCGAACGCTTTGGCAACCGCGTTTCCGCCACCCGCGGCCACCGCATCGGCCACCGCGTAGGCCTCGCCAGCAATACCATAGCCACCACCGACAAATGCGCCGCCGACAGCTGTAGCGTCCGCCTCCGCCGAGCCGGAGATCACGGTCGTCGCCGCCGTCGCGCTCGCGTTGCCGCCCCAGCCCCCACTTTCACCGACGTTGTCGCTGACACCTTGGCCGCCATTTCCGCCGATGGCGTACGCGCTATTGTAGGGATCGGTGACTGGCTGCATGCTCCCCGCTGTGGCCGTCACGGATTTGCCGTTGGTAGCGGGGTTGGCGTCATCAATAAAGTTCGAGCCGTCGGCGCCCTGGACGGACACCAACTCTGCGCGGCCCTCCGCGGCGCCCGCCATCATGAAGGCCAGCGACGCCGCGCCGGTCATCAACGCGCGCGTCAAAATTGAACGATGAATCGATTTCATATCCGCCCCTCCCGCCGCTCGCCCGCCTGCGAGCCACCCATTCGCCAACATCCGGCTTCAGTTTGAACATCTCAAGACTGAAATTAGCAGGGGCGATCACATGCGCGTGTGACGGTCATCGAGAAGCGGCCGGTGGCAGGGTAAAGCCTGTTGCGGTTGGACGGGCCGATCGCCGCGCTCCGCCCTCATGCCTCACGCCGCCGCGAAGCGGCCTCGAAGGACCCGTTTCGTCAACCACGCTGCGAGCTGGATCATCCTTCGAGACGCGCCTTCGGCGCTCCTCTGGATGAGGTCTTTTCGAGACGCCGCGCGCGCCCTTCTCGGGATGAGGCGGGTTCGGGCGCTATTTCGTCGGGAGCGGGACCGGCTTGTCGGAGAGCGTGTGCAGATAGTCCAGGATGTCGGCCCGCTTCTGCGGGTTCTTTTCCCCGGCGAAGGCCATCTTGGTGTCCGGGGCCACCGCCTTCGGGTCGGTGATCCAGGTATTGAGCTTGTCGTAGGTCCAGTCGCCGCCGAGCTTCTTGAGCCCATCGGAATAGACGAAGCCCGGGAATGATGCGACCGGACGCCCGACAACGTTCCACAGATCAGGCCCGATCTTGGCGCCGGCGCCTTCCTTGAAATTGTGGCAGGTCTCGCAGATCTTGACGTCCTGTTCGCCCCTTTTGACGTCGGCTTTGGCGAGCAGCGGCGGCAGAGGCGGTTCGGGCGCCGCCTTGGGCGCCTCGGCGGTAGAGGCCGCAGGGCCGGAAGTCGGCAAAACGAAGCCTGGAACCTTGGGGGTTCGCGGCGCCATGACGAGATTGCTGAAGGCCGTGAGCAGCATGACGAACAGCACCGCCCCCAGCGCCGTAAGAGAGACCCGGTTCACATTCACGTGGTCCATGAGGCGAGCGGCTTTCGTCGGCTGGAGTGAGGTTGGTGGACTCGGGGGGAGTTTGTTTTATGGAGTTGATTAGCCGCTTTGCGCTCGCCTTGGCAACACGTATAAGCCGTCGCGCCTCGAATTTGGCTTAATCGAAACGGATGGCCAATCCTATTGTCCTTATCCCCGCGCGCATGAACGCGGCCCGGCTTCCGGGAAAGCCGCTCGCCGACATTCATGGCGCGCCGATGATCGTCCATGTTCTGCGCCGGGCGAGGGAGGCGGATATCGGGCCGGTCTGGGTGGCGACCGACGAACCGCGCGTCATGCAGGCGGTCCTCTCGGCCGGCGGCAAAGCCATCATGACCCGCCCCGATCACCCCTCCGGATCAGACCGCATTTTTGAGGCTTTGGGCCTCATCGACGCCGACGGCGCCCACGATATCGTGGTCAACATTCAGGGCGATCTGCCGACCATCGAGCCTTCGGTCGTGCGCGCCTGTCTCAAGCCGCTCGCCGAGCCCGCGGTCGACATCGCGACGCTGGCGACGCCGATCACCCGCGAGCCAGAGAAGGACGACCCCAATGTCGTCAAGATCGTCGCGACCGAGCTCGATCCGATGCGCTTGAGAGCGCTCTATTTCACCCGCGCGCGCGCTCCCTGGGGCGAGGGGCGCCTCTTGCACCATATCGGGCTCTACGCCTATCGCCGCGATTCGCTTCGGCGGTTCGTGGCCGCGCCCCCATCGCCGCTCGAGCGGCGCGAGAAGCTCGAACAATTGCGGGCGCTGGAGGCGGGCATGCGCATCGACGTCGCGCTTGTCGACACGGCGCCGCTCGGCGTTGACGCGCCCGAGGATCTGGAACGCGCGCGCGTCATGCTCGCGCCTGGGAAATAGGCATGAAGACCACGCATTCCATCGCTTATCAGGGCGAGCCTGGGGCCAATTCGCATATCGCTTGCGCCGACAATTTCCCGGACCTCGATCCTTTGCCCTGCGCGACCTTCGAGGATGCTTTCGCGGCCGTACAGGACGGCGCGGCCGAACTCGCCATGATCCCGATCGAGAACTCGATCGCGGGGCGCGTCGCCGACATCCATGCGCTCTTGCCGGCGTCGGGTCTGCATATCGTGGGCGAGACCTTTCTGCCGATCCACTTTCAGCTGTTGGCGGTTCCCGGCGCCCGCGTCGAAGACCTGAAGGCGGTCTATAGCCACACCCATGCGCTCGGCCAGTGCCGAAACATCATCCGACGCTTGAAGCTTCAACCAGTTGTCGCCGGCGACACGGCTGGCGCGGCGCGCGAGATCGCGGAATGGGCCGACAAGAGCCGCGCCGCGCTCGCGCCGCGGCTGGCGGGCGAGATCTATGGGCTCGAAACGCTGGCGTCGAACGTCGAGGATGAGAGCCACAACACGACGCGCTTCGTCGTGCTGTCGAGGGACGAGCGCTGGGCGCCGGCCGGCGAAGGGCCTGCGGTCACGACCTTCGTCTTTCGCGTCCGCAACGTGCCCGCCGCGCTCTACAAGGCGCTGGGCGGCTTCGCCACCAACAGCGTCAATATGACCAAGCTCGAGAGCTACATGGAGGGCGGCGAGTTCACCGCGACCCAGTTCCTCGCCGATGTCGACGGACATCCCAAGGATCCGCCGCTCGCGCGGGCGCTGGAGGAGCTCAAGTTCTTCTCCCGCGAAGTGCGCATTCTGGGCGTCTACCCCGCGCATCCCTACCGCAGCGAGTTGCGCGACGCTTCGCCTTCGGCTTTGTAGCGCAGCCAATGCAATCGGCTGCGCTACAAGGCCCATTCAGGCGGCGAAAGCGAGCTCTTTCGCCTCCGGCTGTTCGATTCCGAGTTCCTCACGGAAGGCTTTCAGAGCCGACATGAGACCCTCTCCGGTGTCGAAGAGTCCCGCGTAGCTCATGGTGCCGCCGATCCGTTGCGGTTTGCCGATCAGCTGCGGATTGCAGCCGACGGCTTTCAGCACCCTGTAGATCCGGGCGTCGAACACCGAAACGATCTGGGTCAAGCCGGCGACGATGGCGACTTCTCCGATGCCCGCGATCAACTCGCTCAGCACAAAGTTGACGCCGTTGCGGCTGCGCTGCGGCTGGCCTTCCACCGCGACGGCGCAAATACGCGAACTCTCCCAGATTGTCGCGCTTTCGATATATTCACCCTCTTCGAGCAGGCACGGGAACACGTCGCGCAACATGTTCGGTCCCGTTGTCGGCAGCAGTCGCAACGAGCCCCAATATTCGTTCGTATTTGGGTCTACCGACACCAGATACAACGGATTGGCGTCATCGAATTTATCCCGTTCGTATCCGTCCTTCACAGTAACGTCCCAGCCGAGTCGTTCTGAGAAAGTCACTGCCCTGCTACGAAACATTGCGTCCATTTCCCGTGGAAACAATGACGCTCGCGAACCTTCAATCAACTTCAACATCGTGGCATCTCCCTTGCTACGAGACCACGAACGTTAACCTTAAATTTTAACCATCACAATTCCACATACAAGTTGAGTTGACATTTTGGAAATCACTTAAAGGAAGACCCTTGGAGAGCCTTCGCAGGGATGACGCCAGTAGCAATGGCGACGCCAACTGCATGCGTTAAGTTGGCGCAATTCAGCTTATGCCGCGCGGTATCAAGATAACTCTTCACGCTGCCAAAAGATATGTTGAGTATATCCGATATATCTTGGTACGTCTTACCTCGCGCGGCCCAAATTAGGCACTGTTCCTCTCGTTTTGATAGCTTTACCGGTGGACTACTTAGTTTGAGGTTAACACTGGCCGCAGAATTGATAAGAACTGAGATCAATTGCAGTTTGACCATGTTGTTCTTTTTGAATTCCTGCCATTCTGGTTTTGTATGATTGCTGGTATAGGAGACCAAAGAATAGACGCCCCGCCGATTGCGAACGGGGATCGACACCCCGTTGAGGCCAACCTCGTGAGTTAACGCATCCGCGAAAAACGTCTGAACGGCTGGATCGTCGCGCGCCAATTCATCCCAGTCGAACGGAAGAACCGCTTTACTGCCATACACAATAACTGGGTCGATCAGGACATACTGCTTGAGGAAGTACCGGGTCTGCCACTGAAACGAATAGGTTACAGTGCCGGTCAGCAGGCTGGCGTCAGAGCTTTTGTCAGGAGCAAAACGCATATAGGCGATGTGGCTAACGCCGATATCGAGCGCGATTGCTTTAAGCGTTTCCTCCAGATCCTGCTCGTTGTAGCCAAGAATCGTGTCCGTCAGTCTTATTGCGGCCGATTCGATCGTGACATTTCCCATAGGCGTTAGCCATAGACGTCAAGAACGAACTTCCAGCGCCTCAGCCAGGGCTTCATCGCAGCCTTTCGAAGAGGTCGGGTCGACGTCCTCGCGGCTCGCCTTCGATGGTCTTATCCGCTCGTTTAGCACCGTCAACTCTGTGGACATCCAGGCCCCTCCTGCCTAAATTGCAACTTGGTTTCGTCACTAATGTACCATAACCACGGTAAGGCAATCAACAAACATGTGGAGGCGGAACGAAGAACAAGCCCAGCCGCACGGTACAAGGGGCCGTTCCGTCCGTAAGCCATCGGATGTTCCAGTCAAAAGTCCACAAGAGCGAAGATGTCGCGCGCCGCAGGCTCGAGCGCAACTGGTCCTGAAGCGCCGCCCGATCTGTTTGCAGAAACAAGACTCTGCGGCTTAGCCGTTCCACAATGACGTCCTTTCGTTGGATCGAAGGCGCCGCCGGCGAAGTGTCAGCCTGCGGCAAACGCCTGGAGGCCGTCGCTTATGGGCTGCCACCGGACCGGGCGCCGACAATCGTGATGCTGCATGAGGGACTCGGCTGCGTCGCGCTGTGGCGTGACTTTCCGGCGAAGCTCGCAGCTGCGACCGGTCACGGGGTGTTCGCCTATTCGCGCGCAGGCTACGGCGGGTCCGAGCGCATCGATTTGCCGCGTCCGCTCGATTACATGAGCCGCGAGGCGCTATTGAGCCTGCCCGCGGTGCTCGACGCGATCGAGCTTAAGCGCGGCGTCCTGCTCGGGCACAGCGACGGCGCCTCGATCGCGGCGATCTACGCAGGCGAACATGCAGATGCGCGGATCAAGGGCCTTGTCCTGATCGCGCCCCATCTGTTCACCGAGGCGATGGGCCTCGCTGCGATCGCGGAGGCGGGCCATGCCTACGAGACCGGCGACCTCCGCGCGAAGCTCGCCAAATATCACGCCCATGTCGACTGCGCCTTCCGTGGCTGGAACGAGGCCTGGCTCGACCCGGGCTTTGAGGCCTGGAACATCGAGGACAAGGTCGGCCGCTGGCGCGTTCCCGCGCTCGTCATCCAGGGCGCGGACGATCAATATGGGACCCTCAAACACGTCCGCGCCATCGAGGCCCGCTCGCCGGCTCCCGTTCAGAGCCTCGTCCTCGACGCCTGCCGCCATTCGCCGCAGTTCGACGAGCCTGAGGCTACGCTCGAAGCGATCGTCCGGTTTTGCGGGAGCGTCGCGACGGCGGCCTGACGCTCGTCAGAGTCCAGCAATTAAAAGCCGCTCGGCGCAGCTAAGCCCGATGATAGCCGCCGCCTTCTTCCAACGGGAGAAGGGGCAGCACCCTCATCCGGCCGGTTTCACCGGCGGCCCCGTGACTTCGCCCGGGGGCAGGCTCTTCTCCCGGAGGGAGAGGAAGTTTAAGAGCGGGCGGCGCTGACGAGGGTCGGGTCCGGTTTGTAAAGCGCGGGGAAGAGGCGCTTCAAATTCGAGATCTTCGGCAGATCGTTATGGACGATGTAGGGGTAGCCGGGGTTCTTGGCCAAAAAGTCCTGGTGGTAGTCCTCAGCGCGATAGAAGGTCTTGCCCGGCTCGATCGTGGTGACGATCGGCCCAGGATATGCGTGCGCCGCATTGAGTTGCGCAATATAGGCCTTCGCCACCCGCGCCTGCTCGTCGTTTAACGGAAAGATCGCCGAGCGATATTGCGTGCCCTCGTCCGGACCCTGGCGATTGAGCTCGGTCGGATCATGCGCGACCGAGAAATAGACCTGCAGGAGGCGCCCGTAGGTGATCTTGCGCGGGTCGTAGGTGATCTGGACGGATTCGGCGTGGCCCGTGTTGCCCTCTGAGGTCATTTCATAATGCGCGGTCGCCTTGTCGCCGCCGGCATAGCCGGAAACGGCGTTGGTCACGCCCGCGACATGCTGGAAGACGCCCTGGACGCCCCAGAAACAGCCGCCCGCGATCACCGCGACTTCCGAGGTCTTGCCGCTCGTCTGCTCGTCAACGGCCGGCGTCGGCGCGACGCGCGCCTCCTCGGCCGTGGATCGGGTGACGAAAAAGGCCGCTGTCGAGAGGCACCCTATGAGAACAAGGGCTGGCAAGCTCGAACCTCTTTTAAAAGACGAGATCATGGCCCAACTCCATTGCCGCCTATTGCAAGTCATCAAAGCGCGCCCCGCATAAGCCGCCACTATGGCGTTCACGCGACAGGCGCACTTGCTCACGTGATCGTGTCATCACACTTGCGAGAGCCCTCGCTCTGCTTATCGACACAGGTTCACGAGGGCGCCCTGTACAGAAAGAAATCCTTAACCCAAAGTAAACAGGCCGGCGCGTTACGCAGTCGCCGGCTTGAACGTGAGCGCCAGCCCGTTCATGCAATAGCGCAAGCCGGTCGGCTTCGGCCCATCGTCGAAAACGTGGCCGAGATGGCCGTCGCAGCGATGGCACGTCACGGCCGTGCGGGTCATGCCCCACGAATGGTCGGCGTGCTCGTCGACCGCCTTGTCCAGGGGGGCCCAGAAGCTTGGCCAGCCGGTGCCGCTATCGAATTTCGTTGAGGAGGAGAACAGGTCCGATCCGCAGCCGGCGCAGGCGAAGATCCCCTTGCGCTCCTCATGCAGAAGCGGACTGGTGAAGGGCCGCTCGGTCCCTTCCTTGCGCAGGATCGCATATTGGCCGGGCGTCAAAGTCGAGCGCCACTCGGCGTCGGTGCGAACGACATGCGCCTCCTGGGCGCCGGCCGCTCGGGATTGCACAATGCTTAAGCCTGCGATCGCCGCCAGGCTGGTCAAAGCCGTTCGACGCGTCAACATGGCCAATCTCCCTGATCCTGCGGATCCAACAATCTTCGCGGGGTCCGCAACGGCTATACGTACGGGCTGACGATCGGTTACAGGGAGGGACGAAATTCTTTGAGCTTAAGCCCGCGGGCTTGAAGCGCGGCGCCCTCGCGGGGAGTTGACCGGGAACGCCGGCTGTTCAAACATGCCATTGGGCTCGCAAAGCTCCCAAACCTCGCCCTCGCGCGCCGTCATCGAGGTTCGCGCTGCCCTTGATCCGAGAGGAAACAGCCCATGGCCGCCATCAATTCGGTCGTCGACCTTTCGATCGAGGACGAAGTCGCGGTGGTGACGATCAACTCCCCGCCGGTGAACGCATTTCGCAACCCGTCCGCGACGGCCTCAAGCGGGGCGTCGAGCAGGCGGAGGCCGACGGCGCGGTCAAGGCGATCATTATCATCTGCGACGGGCGGACGTTCATCGCCGGCGCCGACATTGCCGAATTCGGCAAGCCGCCCGCTCCGCCTCCGCTCCCCGAGGCGCTTGACGCAATCGAGAACGCCTCGAAGCCGGTGATCGCCGCGCTGCACGGAACGGCGCTCGGCGGCGGGTTCGAAGTCGCGCTGACGGCGCATTACCGCATCGCCGTCCCGTCCGCCAAATGCGGCCTGCCGGAGATCAAGCTCGGCATCATCCCCGGCGCCGGCGGCACGCAGCGCCTGCCCCGGCTTATCGGCGTCGAGAAGGCGCTCGACGTCATCTTGTCCGGGACGCCGTTTAGCGCGCGCGAGGCCAAGGAATGGGGCGTCGTCGACGAGCTCGCCGAGGAAGGCAAGCTGCGCGACTCCGCGATCGCCTACGCCCGGCGGCTCATTGCCGAGAAGGCGCCCTTGAAGAAGGTGCGCGATCGGTCCGACAAGCTCGAGCCGGCGCGGGGCAAACCCGAAATCTTCGAGGCTGTCGCCAAGGCCAATGCGCGAAAATTTCGCGGCTTCGAGGCCTGGAAGGGGGCGATCGAGTCGGTCAAGAACGCGGTCGACCTGCCGTTCGACGAGGGCATGGCGAAAGAGCGCGCGATTTTCGGCGAACTGGTCGCGAGCACCCAGTCCAAGGCGCAGCGCTACGTCTTTTTCGCCGAGCGGCAGGCGGCCAAGGTCGCCGACATTCCCGCCGATACGCCGACACGAAAGATCGCCAAAGTTGGCGTAATCGGCGCGGGCACGATGGGCGGCGGCATTTCGATGAATTTCCTCTCCGCCGGCATTCCGGTGACGATCATCGAAACCACGAAAGAGGCGCTCGACCGCGGCGTTTCGATCATGCGCCGCAACTACGAGAACACGGTCAAGAAGGGCCGGCTCACAATGCCGGAGGTCGAGGAGCGGATGGGCAGGCTTGTCCCGACGCTCGACTTCAATGCGCTGGCCGACGCCGATCTCGTGATCGAGGCGGTGTTCGAGGACATGGATCTCAAGAAGAGCATCTTCGAGCGGCTCGACAAGATCGCCAGGCCCGGCGCGATCCTCGCCTCGAACACGTCCTACCTTGACGTCGACGCCATCGCCGCGAAGACCAAGCGGCCGGAAGACGTGCTCGGCACGCATTTCTTTTCGCCCGCCAATGTGATGCGCCTGCTCGAGATCGTGCGCGGGCAAAAGACGTCGAAGTCCGTGCTCGCGACGATCACCCAGCTCGCGCCGAAGATCGGCAAGGTCCCCGTCGTCGTCGGCGTCGCCCATGGCTTCGTCGGCAACCGCATGCTGGCGGAGCGCCAGCGCGAGGCGCAGAAGCTCATCCTCGAAGGCGCGACGCCTTGGGACGTGGACCGTGTGCTTGTCGACTTCGGCCTGCCGATGGGCCCGTTCGCGATGACCGATCTCGCCGGCCTCGACATCGGCTGGTCCGCAGCGACGTCGAAGCGCGCATCGATCCGCGACATCCTGTGCGAGGAGGGTAGGCGCGGCCAGAAGACGGGCGCGGGCTTCTACGACTATGATGAGGCGCGGAACGCCAAGCCGTCAGCGCATGTCGAAGGAATCAT
The DNA here is from genome assembly GCA_963696665.1 of uncultured Alphaproteobacteria bacterium. Lineage (GTDB taxonomy): Bacteria > Pseudomonadota > Alphaproteobacteria > Rhizobiales > Beijerinckiaceae > Roseiarcus. Next base: position 254,809 of record CAVOLE010000004.1, on the reverse strand, counting down.
CCGCGACTTCGCCAAGTCGAAGGGCATCGAGCAGCGCAAAATCGGCGACGCCGAGATCCTCGAGCGGCTTATCTATCCGATGATCAACGAGGGCGCGAAAATCCTCGAGGAGGGCAAGGCGCAGCGCGCCTCCGACATCGACATCGTCTGGATCAATGGCTACGGCTGGCCCGTCTATCGCGGCGGCCCGATGTTCTACGCCGACACGGTCGGGCTGAAGACGGTGCTTGCGAAGCTCAAGGCGTATCAGGCCAAGTTCGGCGACGACTTCAAGCCGGCGGCGCTTCTTGAGAAGCTCGCGGCGGAGGGCGGGACGTTTACGAAGTCGTGAGCCCAATGATGCGCCAGCCCTCATCCGGCGCTACGCGCCACCTTCTCCCCGAGGGAGAAGGGGTGCTGAACGGCGCCTTTCCTCGAGGGGACAGGGCTGGATCGAACGTCAGCGCAGGCGCCCCTTCTCCCTCGGGGAAAAGGTGGCCGGCCAAGCCGGTCGGATGAGGTCTGCCCCGCCGATGGATGAGCGATGAAGACCGACGCAGGCGTCTCGTCGAACCAACGCTCCCGCGCTCGAGCGATGCGCGGCGCGCCGACCGACAGCGAACTTCGCCTGTGGCGTCTGCTGCGCGATCGTCGCTTGAGCGGATTTAAGTTTCGCCGGCAGGTTCCGGTCGGCCCCTACATTGTCGACTTTCTTTGCGTTGGCGCTAAGCTGATCGTCGAAGCTGACGGGTCGCAACACGCCGAAAGCCCTCGCGACAATATCCGTGACGCTTATCTGGCGAGTCGGGGTTGGAAGGTGCTTCGGTTCTGGAACAACGAGGTGTTGCAGAATCGCGAAGGGGTTCTGGAGACAATATTCGCGCATGCAAGACCCTCATCCGGCGCTTCGCGCCACCTTCTCCCCGAGGGAGAAGGGGCGGCCGAAACGCCGCCTTTCCTCGGGTAGAAGAGGTGCGCCAAACGGCACCGCCGGCTCCCCTTCTCCCTCGGGGAGAAGGTGGCGCGCCAAAGGCGCGACGGATGAGGGCGACCGATGAGGGCTAGTCAAATGAACGAGGAGATCCATCATGCGTGAAGCCGTCATCGTCTCGACTGCGCGCACGCCGATCGGCAAGGCCTATCGTGGCGCGTTCAATGACACCCAGGCCCAGACGCTGGGCGGGCACGCGATCGCGAACGCGCTTCAGCGCGCATCCGTCGATCCGGGCGAGGTCGACGATGTGGTCATGGGCGCGGCGATGCAGCAGGGATCGCAGGGCGGCAATGTCGCGCGACAGGCGCTGCTGCGCGCCGGGCTTCCGACCAGCGTCGCCGGCATGTCGCTCGACCGGCAATGCGCCTCGGGCCTGATGGCGATCGCGACCGCGGCGAAGGAAATCATCGACGACGGCATGAGCGTCACCATCGGCGGTGGGCTCGAATCCATTTCGCTGGTCCAGAACGACAAGATGAACCGCTATCGCGCTCAAGATCCCTGGCTCGTCGAGCATCGCGACGACGTCTACATGACGATGCTCGAGACCGCCGAGACCGTGGCGGAGCGCTACCAGGTCACCCGTCAGCGCCAGGACGAATACGCGCTGCAATCGCAACAGAGAACCGCCGCGGCCCAAGCCGCCGGCCGGTTCGACGCCGAGATCGCACCCCTGCCCACCGTGATGAAGGTGGTCGACAAGGCGACCGGCGCCGTGTCGGACAAGCCGATCACCTTGAAGCAGGACGAAGGGCCGCGCGCCGACACGACCCTGGCTGGCCTCTCGGCGCTGAAGCCGGTGTTCGCGGACGGGCAGCGGCTCAAGGCGGGTTCGTTCATCACCGCCGGCAACGCCTCGCAATTGTCGGACGGCGCCAGCGCCAGCGTCCTGATGGACGCCAAGCTCGCGAGCCAGCGCAACCTCGAGCCGCTCGGGATCTATCGCGGCATCGCGGTCGCCGGCTGCGATCCGGACGAGATGGGCATCGGCCCCGTCTTCGCGGTGCCGAAGCTGCTCAAGGCGCATGGCCTCAAGGTGGACGACATCGGCCTCTGGGAGCTCAACGAGGCGTTTGCCGTCCAGGTCATCTACTGCCGCGACCGGCTCGGCATCGACAACGACAAGCTCAACGTCGACGGCGGCGCGATCTCGGTCGGCCACCCTTACGGCATGAGCGGCTCGCGCCTGACGGGCCATGCGCTGATCGAGGGCAAGCGGCGCGGCGCGCGCTATGTCGTCGTGACGATGTGCGTCGGCGGCGGCATGGGCGCGGCCGGCCTGTTCGAAGTCGCCTGAATTACGGACGACATTCGCGTGGCCGAATCGAACCCCATGGCGCCGCTCGCGGCCTTTCGCGGGCAGAAGCCCCCGGCGCCGGCATGGTTCGAACGCGCGGTCGCCATCGAGCCCGAGCGGACGTTTACCACCGTCGATGGCGCGCAGGTCGAAACGCTGGCCTGGGGCGAGCGCGGCAAGCCAGGTCTCATCTTGCTGCACGGCGGGGCGGCCCATGCCGACTGGTGGAGCTTCATCGCCCCCTTCTTCGCCGGCGAACGACGCGTCGTCGCGCCATCGTTCACCGGCATGGGGCGCTCGGACTGGCGCGCGCTTTATGACTTTCGCCAGTTCGTCCGCGAGGCCCGCGAAGTGGGCCGCGCGGCAGGCGTTTACGAGGCGGGCCCGCCGGTCGTCGTCGGGCACTCGTTCGGCGGGCGCATCGCGGTCGGGGTCGCCCATGATTTCGGCGACGAGATCGCTGCGGCGGTGATGGTCGATCCGCCCTTCTTCGCGCCGAAGAACGAGCGAAACCCCGCGCCGCCCCGGGCGACGCCGCGTGACCACAGCGTGCGCCCTTCGCTCGAGGCGATCATCGCGCGCTTCCGCCTGGCGCCGCCGCAGGCCTGCGACAATTTGTTCATTCTTGACTTTATCGCGCGCCGCTCGGCGCGAAAGGCGCTCGGCGCCGACGGCGCGGCGGGCTGGTCGCTGAGCTTCGACCCGCATTTCTGGGAGAAGTTCGGCCGGCTCGATCCGGTCGCGCTGGTCAAGGCGGCGCGCGCGCCGCTCGCGGTCATTCGCGGCGGCAAGTCGCAACTGTTCCAGGCCGAAGACGCGGCCCACCTTTTGAGCATCATTGCGCCCGGCTCGCCTTACGTGGAGATCCCGGAAGCCGAGCACCACGTGATGATCGACCAGCCGCTGGCCTTCGTCGCGGCGCTCCGGGCGCTGCTCACGGCGTGGCCGGCGGCGAAGGCAGGGTAGCGGCGCTCGCAGGCGGCGCCGACCGTCCTGACTGTGACGAGCGTCACCTCGCATCGCGGGCCGGCGCGATATGAACTTGCAATTTTTCCTGCAATGGACGCAAGGCGATTTGAGTGCCTGAAGAGATGAGGGGGAGGCGCCGCGATGGATGACGGTTTGCAGGGTCTCACGCCAGTCGAGCCTCGGAAGCCGGTTGGGATCATGCCGAACCGGCAGCATCAGACCTTTCATGGCTTCATGAAAGGAGCGCCTTACGAACTTGCCATCGTCGAGTTTGACGATCAGGGGCGGTGCTACGACCGAGGGCAAATGGACGCAGTGGCGCAACGGCTCGAAGCGCTGGCGCCGGACGACCCAGGACAAGGCGGGCAGGACGCGATCCTTGTCGCCTTCGTGCACGGCTGGCAGCACGACGCCCGCTCTGATGACGACAATCTGACCGCCTTCCGGGCGCTGCTGAGCAAGACGGTCGAGTACGAGAGGCGCCATGCGTCCGCCGGAGTCGCGCCGCGTCCGGTTCTCGGCGTCTTCGTCGGCTGGCGGGGCTTGTCGGATTTCGGCTTGGGCGACGTCGTCGCCGACGCGACCTTCTGGGGGCGGCAGGCGGCCGGACAACGGGTCGCGACAGGTTCGGTGCGGGAGCTGTTCGGAAGGCTGCGCCACTATCGCAACCGCCAGCAAAAGCGCGGCGGAAATCCGCTCCTGGTGATCGCGGGCCACAGCTTCGGCGGCATGATCGTCTTTTCCGCTCTCGCCCAATCGCTGATTCAAGCGGCGTCAGCGCCGATCGGGCGGATGACGCCGGAGTTCGCCGACTTGGTGCTTTTGGTCAATCCGGCCATCGAAGGCGCGCGCTACATCCCGATTTACGACCTCGTGACCGGTGAGGCCTTCGAGGCGCGCACGACAAAGCAGCTTCCGGTCTTCATCTGCGCGCAGGCCGACAACGATCAGCCGGTCGGCCTGGTGTTTCCGCTGGGCAATGCGGGGCACGCGATCACCGAATCGGCGATCGGGGAGCTGGAAAAGTGGTGCGTCAGGCATGCGCTCGGCTTCGTGCCTCAATTCCGGACCCATGCGTTGGCTGGACCGACCGCCGACAACCCCTTCGTGCTCGATCCGCCCGGAACGACGCAAGCGAACCCGTTCTGGGTCGTCGGCGCGACAAAAGAAGTGATCGATGGACACGGAGGAATCTGGCAGGCGCCGTTTCTTCAGTTCATCGCGAGCCTTGTGTTCCAGCATGTGCAGGCCTCGAAGAGGGGTCCGCAAGGCGCCGCAAAGTCCGCGGCGCCGCGCGAGCCCGCGGGCGACCTCGCGACGTTCGCGAAGTCTATCGGCCCCATCGAGGTTCCCGGCAAGCCTTAATACAGGCGCCGCGCCTCATTCGAGCCTGACCGTCACCGCGTCCGAGGCGCCCTTGGCGTCGGTCACCGACACGTGGGCGAAGCCGGCGCCGTCCGGGTTCCAGGCCGATTGGCGCCTGATTTCGGCCTCGCCGACCGGCGCGCCGTTGACGAACCAGGTGAATGGCGGCGCGCCGCCGAGCGCCTTCAGAGCCAGCGGCTGATCGTGCGCGCCCTCAGCAAGACCGAGGTCGACGCGGGCGCCATCAGGCGGGAAGGCGATCTTGAGCTGGGCGGCGCCCGGCGCGGACGATGTCCTGGGCGCGTCCTGGCGCAGGCGGCGCAGGGGCGGCGGGAGATCGGCAGTGAGGGTCGCTCTCAGGACGCCTTTGGGCGCCGGGATCGGCTCGATGCTCCTGCCCAGCCGTTCGAACGCGTCGAACAGGATCGGCGCCGCCGCCTCGCGCCCGATCAGGCCGGCCGTTGGCGCATTGTCGGGCCGGCCGACCCAGACAGCGATCGTGGTCCGCCGGTCGAAGCCGATCGCCAGCGCATCACGAAAGCCGTAGGACGTGCCAGTCTTGAAGGCGATCCGGCCTTTGAGCGCATTGGCAGGCGGCGGCGCGCCGCGCAGGATGTCCGCGACATAATAGGCCGCGACCGGATCGGTCACGCGGCGCTCGCCGATGACCGGCGGCTGGCCGTCGAGCCGCTCGATGAGCGGCGGCGCCTCGCCGCCGCGCGCGAAGCCGGCGTAGAGCCGCGCGAGATCGGTGAGCGAAACGCCAAGCCCGCCGAGGCCGATGGCGAGTCCGATCGGCGTATCCTTGGGAAGCGCGATGTCTGCGCCTGCGCTGTGCAGCCGGGCAAGGAAAGTGGCCGGGCCGACGTCGGACAAAAGCTCGACCGCAGGCAGATTGAGCGACATTTGCAGCGCCTTGCGCGCGGTAACCGCGCCTTCGTAGCCGAGATTGAAATTCTCCGGCGCGTAAGCCCCGTAGCGCATGGGCCGGTCGAACAGCCGCGTCTCCGGATGGGCGAGGCCCTGCTCGAAGGCGAGCGCATAGATGAAGGGCTTGAGCGCCGAGCCCGGCGAGCGGGGCGAGCGCGACATGTCGATCGCGCCGTCGCGCGAGGAATCGTCGTAACCCGCCGAGCCCACGCGGGCGCGAATTTCGCCGCTTGCATTGTCGACGACGACGATCGCCGCCGACAGTCTCGCGCCGAGCCGCGCGACGCTTTCTTTCGCCAGAATTTCGAGCTTGGCTTGCAACCGCGCGTCGATCGAGAGCTTGATGACCTTGGCTCGGCTGTCGGCGGCGACGGCTTCCTCAGCAGCGTGCGCGGCCAGCGTGGGCAAGGCCAAGCGCGCCTCGGGGACCGGCTCGCGCTTGGCCGCGGCAGCGTCGACGGCGCTGATCACGCCGCGCGCTGCGACGCGGTCGAGCACGCGGTCGCGCGCCGCGCGCGCCGCTCTCGGCGAACGATCCGGCCTGCGCGCTTCCGGGGATTGCGGCAGCGCGACCAGAAGCGCCGCCTCTGCGACGGTCAGCCTGAGCGGCTCCTTGCCGAAATAGGCGAGCGAGGCCGCGCGCACGCCCTCCAGATTGCCGCCGAACGGGGCAAGCGTGAGGTAGCGGTCGAGCGTTCCAGACTTGCCGACATCGCGCTCGATCTCGAGCGCGCGCGCGATCTGCCTGAGCTTCGCGGCGACCGTGCGCTCGGGCCGTGGCTCGATCAGCCGCGCGACCTGCATGGGCAGGGTCGAACCGCCGGACACGACATGGCCGCGCATTAGCCATTGCGCGCCGGCGCGAAGGAGCGCGCGAACGTCGACGCCGTCGTGGCTATAAAACCGCCCATCCTCATAGGCGACCAGCATCGCGAGATAGCGAGGATCGACGTCGTGCGTGGTCGCGGGCAGTCGCCATCGGCCGTCGGGCAAGGTGAAGGGCCTGAGCAGCCGGCCGTCGCGATCGACGACAATGGTCGAGCCTTCGCGCGAGGCGGCAAGATCGAGCGGGCCGAGGCTCGCCGTGAAGCGCTTCCAGGCGACGGACGCGCCGAAGCCTGCCGCCGCAATGAGCGCGAGCGCGGCGGCGAGGACGAAGGCGAAGAGGCGAGGAGGGCGCGTCACACGGCGCCCTCACCGGCCAGCGACGCCCTCATCCGGCCGCGCCTTCGGCGCGTCCACCTTCCCCCCGAGGGGGAAGGGTTGCCCCTCCCTTCTCCCCCAGGGAGAAGGTGGCCCGAAGGGCCGGATGAGGGTCTTAGCCTCACTTCGCCCTCACCTCTAGTTCCCCGAAGCCGGTGCGGCCGTAGCGTTCGGGGTCGTACATGTCCTCGGCGGTGGCGGGCGGGTAGATGTAGCGGCCGGGCGCGACGGCGCGCACGACATAGGCCATGGTGATGAACGCCGACTGGCCTGGCGCGCGGTCGTACGCCGCGACAAAGCGGTCGTCGCGATACTCGGTATGGGTGGGTTCGACGTCCTTGCTGAGCCACGAGAAGGCCTCGACCGAGCCGCCGTCGACCAAAGCCGGATTGTCGATCTCGAGGCCGGCGGGCAGCCGGTCGACGACGAGCAGCCGCGCGTAGCGCGCCTGCGCTTCGGTCACTTTCAGCGCCACCACGACACGGTCGTTCTGCGCCATGCTCTGCAGCGCGTCGAGTTTCGTGCCGTCGAGCTTGTAGAAGGATCGTTCGATCGCATAGCCGTTGGCGGCGGCCGGGTCTGGTTCGATCGGCGCGCCGGAAACCGAGACGACGAGCTGCGCAGGATTCTGTCCGGCATTGGCGATCACGAAGGACTGTCCGGAGAGCGTCGGTCCGCTCCAGCGGCGGTAGAGCGCGCCTTTGACCGCCTCGCCGTCAACGCGGAACTGAGCAAGGCTTGCGTCTTCCGCTAGACCCTCGGCGGCGAGCGTCATCCAATTCATTTCCTGCGTGCTGAGATAGGATCGCGCGGCCCGCGCCTGCTCGAGCACGCCGCCGGCGCGGGTGATCGCATCGCTTTGAATCGCGCCCCCGAGGTTGGACTCGGCGACAAGCGCGAGCACGGCCGCGGCGTCGCGCAGCCGCGAGCCATAGTCGGGCCGCGAGACGCCCTCGTCGCGCTCAGCGTCGAGCGCCTTGAGCGCGGCGCCGAAGGCGCTCGCTCCGCGCGCCTGGTCGCCGAGCATCGCGAGCCCGGCCGCAAGCTGAGCCTTGCCGAGCGGAGACGTAAAGGCTTCGAGCTTGGCGTCGGCGAGATAGCGCAGGTCGCCGATGACGGGCCGGCCGTTGCGGGCAAGGACATAAAGCGCATAGGCGATTGCGGCGGAATTGTCCTTAGTTGGTTCGGGCGCGTTGACAACTTCGTTGCGCAGCCGGTCGAGCGCCTGGTCGAAAGCTTGTTGCGACACGGCGAAATTGCGCTCGCGCGCGCGAGTGAGGAAGTCGGTGACGAAGGCGTCGAGCCAGACGTCATCGTCGTCACTGTCCGCGCTCCACAGGCCGAAGGCGCCGCTCGCGCTCTGCCGGCTGAGCTCGCGCTCGATCGCCTGGTTGATTCGCCCGTCGAGATCGGGGTCGACGCCGAGATGCTCGATCGAGGCGAGGCGGTTCACGTAAAGGAGCGGCATGGCGATCGAGACCGTCTGCTCCGAACAGCCGTAAGGATAGCGTTGCAGCTGGGCGAGCAGCGCCGGCGCGTCGAGCGCCCCGAAGGGCGAGGCGGAGACCGCGATCGATCCGGTGCCGGGGATGAAGTCGGCGAGGAGGTCGCCCGAGATGGTCTGGCTTGCGCCGCCCGGCAAGGGCGTCACGGTGCGGCGGTAGGAGTTCGGCGCGCCGGAGGCGATCCCTAAACGGAAATGCTGGCTGAGATCGGTCTTCGGCCCTGTGAGTTTCAGGTCGAGCTCGGCGACGCCAATGCCGGCGGCAGTGATCGGCATGGCCAGCGACTGACGCTGGCGCGCGTTGAGACGCACCGTCTTCGTCATCGCGTCGGCGTCCGCCGTGAGCGGGCCATGGATGTCGAGGTCGAGCTTGTAGTCGCCCGCCTCGCCCTCGACATTGTCGATGTCGACATGCATTTCGGAGCGGTCGCCGACATTGAGGAAGCGCGGCAGAGTCGCTGCGACGACGACGGAGTCGCGCACCGTGACGTCAGCCTGAGACGATCCGACCTTGTCCTTCGACCAGGCGACCGCGGTCAGCCGGACGGAGCCGTTGAACGCCGGCAGGTCGAACGACACGGAGGCGTCGCCCTGGTCGTCCACCTTTACGATTCCCGAGAACAAAGCCAGCGGCTCCTGCGTCGGCACATTGCCCTCGAGGCCCGCGCTCTCGTCGCCGCCGGTATGGATGGCGCCGGCCGCGCCCTGCATGCCGTCGATCAGCATGCCCCAGAGATCGCGGATCTCGATCGGCAGCTTGCGCTGACCGAAGAAATAGGCGTTCGCGTCGGGCGTCTTGAATCCGGTCAGATTGAGAATGCCGACATCGACCGCCGAGACGGTCACCCGCGCCTCTTCACCCGCAGCGAGGCCCGCGAGATGAATGGGCAGGGTCATGGATTGGCGCGGCCGCGCCAGCGGCGGCGCATCGAGCTTGACGTCGAGCGTATGCGAGTCGTGATCGATGGCGAACCAGGCGACGCCGATCGCGCGGCCCGGCATTCGCTTCGCGCCAATGTCGAGCGGGCGATGGGTCAGCGCGACGGCATAGGCGCCTGGCCCCCAGTCACCCCCGACCGCAAACGGGACGACGTTGTCGCCCGCGACAAGATCGACGTCGATGAAGCGCTCAATCTTGTCCCCGACCAGCGCGATGGTCGCCTTGCCGGCGAAGGCCGACGCGATGCGCAATTTCGCCTCTTCGCCCGCCGCGTAATTCGTCTTGTCGAGCGTCACGACCACGTTGTCGGGCGTATCGGCGCTGGCCGTTCCCGACCAGCCGACATCGAATGTAACGCTCGTCTCCTCGCCGTTCAGCGTCTTGATGTCCAGGCGATGCGCGCCCCAGCCGACGCGGCCGGAAAACTTGGCTGGCGCGTCGGCGCCGATGTCGACCGTCCCGCTCGCGATGCGTTTGGACGACTTGACCGGCTCGAAGCTCCAGCGGCCATCGGCGTTGAACCACTGATAGTCGTTCGTGACCTGGTAGAGCGACCAGGCCGCGCCTTTGCGCGCGATGCGCGCGCCGTCCGGCGCAATCGCGATCGCCTCGAAGGTCGCGACATCGCCCGCGCTCAACGAGGCGTCGAAGTCTTTTTTGACGCCGACCGTCACGCCCTTCGCTCTTACGGGCAGCGTGAGCGTGCGCTCGACCGTGCGTCCGCCCGGCTCGCCGACATCGACGATGATCTTCGCTTGAAGCGGGCGTGTGCTCGCGCCTTCCGGCAATTCGACCGAAAGGTCGGCGTGGCCTTTGTCGTCGGTTTGGACGTGATCGGAAAACTGGTTCTCGATCATGGTGAAATCGTCGTCGGCGAGGCCCGCGACATAGCCAGGGAAGCCGGCGAGCGCTCCCCCTTCGACGGCCTGCAGGCGAATGGCCCCTGTGACGTCGAGCCCGTTCGCCGGCGCGCCATAAAGGAACCGCGCGTCGAGCGAGAACTCGACCGGCTCGCCGGGATCGATGACGGGCTTGGCCGGATGCAGGGTGAAATCGAGGCGCTCGGGAATGTAATCCTGGAGCATGAACTCGACGTGGCCGATGCTCTCGCCTTTCGGATCGGCGTAGGCCTCGATCGACCATTTTCCGGCCGCCGAGCCCGGCAGCAGAGGTATGGCGTAGGCGCGGCCGCCGAGCCCCTGATCGGGCAAGGTCGCGCGCCGGTACTCGACGCCGTCCGGCCGCTTAACGACGAGCGTCAGCGGGAGGCCGGATTTCGCCACGCCCTTCGAGTTGCGCAAAAGCGCTGTGGCGAAGACAGTCTCGCCCGAGCGATAGACGCCGCGCTCGGTGTACAGGAACGCGTCCAGCCCGGTGGCCGGTTCACGACCGGCGACGCCACGGTCGCTAAGGTCGAATGCGTTCTGGGCGAGGCTCAGAAAGTTGTAGTCGCCGGCGAGCGTGGCGACCAAGAGGCCCGGCGCCGAACCGCCACGCCCACGTGAGAGGCCCGGATCGAAATCGACCCGGCCATCGGCGCCGGTCGTCTTCGACGCCAGCACTTCGTTGTTGCGCGCGATGAGCCTGAGCTCGACGCCAGAAAGCGGCCCGGCGGAGCCCAGCGATTGCACCAGCGCGTGGACGCCGTCGTCGCCCGAAATCGCGGTCAGGCCAAGATCGGAGACGACCATCCATTGCGCTGCGAGCTGCACGCTCTCGTCCGCGCTCGCATCGGCGGGGTTCGCCGCGCCTCTCCACGGCCGCGCCGTGATCACGTACACGCCGGGCTCGAGCTTGCCGACCGCGTCGAGCACCGGGAAGTCGGTGACGACGTCCTGGTTGAGCTCGGAGGCGACGTCCATCGTCCCGCTCCACACTTTCGCCCCGTCCTTCGAGGCGATCTCCTCCGCGCGCGACGAGTTCGATTGGCTTGAGGAAGTCGTCACGATTGACCGTCGCAAGCAAATTGCGGTCGCCGACGCGATAGACGTCGATCGAGACCTTCGCCGTGTTGACGGTGACGAGCGGCGCGCCCTTCTGGCCCTCGCGTGGGAGCACGTAAGCCCTGCCGGCGAAATGCGCCTGCGGCGAGCGATCGCGCACGTAAATCTCGTAGTCGGCGGATGTGAGCAGCGACTCGCCCACTGCCGAGGGCAGACCCTGGCGCAGCACGATCGCGTAGCGCTCGCCATGCTTCAAGCCCTCGACGCAGATCTGCTGGTCTTCGTTCGAGATCGCCGTCTCCGACGATCCGGACACCGCGACATAGGGCGAAAAATCGGTCCGGCGCGCGAGAGCTTCAGAGAAATTGAAGCAGACGCGGGGAAGCGCGGATTCGTTGTCGACCTTGTAATCGAGAATGCGGAAGCCGTGCTCGGCGCGCATCGCCTCATAGGTCTTGCGCACATCGACTGAGTTGCGGCGGTCGAGCGAGGCTTTCAGCGCGTCGAGCGCTGGGCGCCATTGCTCGTGGCGCGCGAGCAGATCGCCGAGCATGGCGAGCGCCGCGGCCTGGGCGTCCGGCGTCGTCGAGCGCTGATAGGCGGCATAGGCCGCCGTCGCGCCGCGGGTGACGAGTTCGTAGCGGTCGTTCGCCTTGGCGTCGTCGGCAGCGGCGGCGATCCCAGCGTAAGCCAACCAGTTGGCCGGGTCCTTGGGGGCGGCGGTGATCGCCGCGCCAGCGAGCTTCTCGGCGTCGCCGAAACTGGAGCCGGCGACGGCCTTGGCCGCGTCCGCCAGCAATTGCTGCGGCGTCTTGCCTTTGACCTCAGCGCCAATGGCCGCCGTCGCGACGCGCAGGGTCTCGGTCAGGCGCACGGCGTCGCTCGCCATGTCCTCGCGCGCGAAGGGCTTGGTCTCGGCCGCGCTCGCGCTCCCGGCAAGCAGGATCAGAAGGACGGCGAGCGAGCGCAAAGCGTGAAGCATGATTTCGCCTCCCAAGCGCGACACGGGCGCCTCAGCGGCGCAAATTTAGCACGGTTGAAGCCCCGTCCACCAAAGCAGACTTGGGGAAGCCTGACAGAGATGGCGCAAGCGTAGAAACGCCTCTAGTCGGCAAGCCCCATAACGAAGGCCAATGCAACATTGAGACGCCCGAGGTCACCGTCATCCAAACGACCGATCGACTGACCTATCCGGGCTCTCCGAACTGTCACGGGCTTATCGGCCATGATCTGAGAGCGCGCCCGAAGTCCGTTGTTTTCGCCGGGATCGATCGTGATGCGAAAATCCGGCGCCTCGACCAGTTCCGAGGTCAGTTGGCAAACGACGACCGAGACGCTCGTCTCCGGAAACGCGTCCGTCTGGACGATAACCGCCGGTCGAGGTTTTCCATAGTCGCCGGACGTGGCCACGACGACGAGATCACCGCGCCTCATCGTCCGCTCGCCGATCCGGCGAATCGAATTCAGAAACCGCCTCGATCCAGCCTAGAGCTTCGTTCTCGCTGCCTTGGATGAGACGCGCGACCTGAGCGGCAACCCGCCGACGGACCGAGGTCAGGCGAGGATCGGGGATGACGATTTGCAGTTCACGCAGGCCTCGCCTGCGCCGTCGCTCCCGCATCTGTCTCATGCGTTCAGCCGGGGCGGGCATCGAGGCTCCTTGAGTTGATTGAAAGAGGTGTAACGCGTTACGAAGCTGAATGCAAGAGGATGCGCCTTGGGCGGCCACGCGTCCGTGAGCCTTTCAGCTTGATTTCGCTGCGGGGCCATCGCTTTCTATGGCCGTATCGACGACGAAGCGTATGGTCGCGAAGCGCCTCGCTCCCCCGGCGCGATCTGGAGGGCCTATGAAGCGAACGCTTGATCATGTCGCCTTCGCCCTGGTCTTGGGCCTTTTTTCTCCGCTCGCCTCGGCGCAAACGCCGCCGCCCTCACCTTCGGCCGATGACACCGCGATGGCGGCGCGGAAGGCGGCGTTTCTGGCCCTGCCAGAAGCAAGGCGAAAAGCCGTGCAGGAGGCGCTCGTTTGGCTCGGGCTCTATGTTGGCGTGAACGACGGCGAGTTCGGCAAGCGAACGCATGACGCGATCCTTGCGTTTCAGGCGAGCGTTAAAGCGCCCGCGGACGGGACGCTGTCGCCGCCGCTTTTGAACGCGCTGCTTGTTGCGGCTCAAAAGGCGCACGAGGCGGCCGGGTTCCAGGTCGTCAGCGACCCCAAAACGGGCGCGAAGATCGGGGCGCCGCTCAAGCTTTTGAATGCGCGCGGAGGCGCGAGGCTCGATTTCGCCTCGAATACCGACGCGGACCTCGGCGCGCTCTATGCGCGCCTGTCCGCAGCGACGCCCACACGCAAGGTCAGCTATAAAGCGATCAAACCCGACGCTTTCTTCGTCGTCTCGGGTCAAGAGGGGCCGGTCAAGTTCTACACCCGCTTCGACAAGAACCCTGCTGCAACCCCGCCAATCCGGGGCTTCACCTTCGCCTATCCTGCGTCCCAGACCGCCAATCTCGATCGGGTGGCGATCGCCATCGCCAATTCATTCGAGCCCTTCCCGAAATCCGCCGCAACGCCCGCGCCAAGCGGCGGGGCCAGCGCCGGCGCGCCTCCCGCGTCGAGCGTCGCTGCGCCTCCGGAAGCTCCCTCGCCGGACGCGACCGCGCTCATCGTCGCGCCCGGCGAGGCGCTGACCGCGCTCAAAGGAGACAACTGTCCGAACCCGACTGTGGCTGGAAAGCCTGTGCGGATCGAGCGAACGGACGCCGCAACGGGCCTCACGATACTCGCCGGAGATTTCGCCTCGAACGGCGGAGCGCCCCGCCTCGGCTCGCCCTCGCAGGATCTCATCATTCTTGGATTTTCCGGACCGCGCCTTGCGGCAAGCTCGGCCTCGTTTGTAGGCGATGGAGCGCGCCCGATCGTCACCGCTGCGCTCGACAAGAGCGCCGGCGGCGCCCGGCGTTCGGTCGAACCGGGGCGCTGGTCGGTCTCGTGGCGCCGATCGCCGACGAGCCTAAGCGCGTGGCCGGCGTCGCGCTCGCCGCTCCGCACGCCTTGATCGGGCCCGAGGCGATGCGCGCCTTTCTCGGCGGCGCCGAAGCCGCGTCAAGGAGCGCCGCCACGCTCAGCGCCGGCGATATCGCCGCCCGCTGGAAAGAGGCGCTGGTCGCCGTCTTCTGCCGGAAGTGAGCGCGGCGTACGAATTTGCTGACGAATTTTTTCGGAACTCGCGCCCCGGGTGTCGAAGCCCACGGTCCCTCAGGTCAGGAAAACCGGGCGGTCCCGAGGCTTCAGCGCAACGTCATCACCCCCGGCGCGAAGAAGTAGAACAAAATTCCGATCAGGATGAGATAGGCCAGCAGGATGAGCGTCCAGCCCATATTGTGACGGATGATCTGTCCCTCATCGCGCACAAACCGGCTGGTCGAGACGCCCACGCTCGCCGTCTGTGGCGCGATCGGTTTGCCGATCTCCGCCCCCACTGAATTTAGCGACGGCAGCAAGAGGGGCGGGAAACCCAACAGCCTGCCCACCTCCGCCTGGAACGCCCCGAACATCGCGTTGGTCGATGTGTTGCTGCCCGACAGCGCCACGCCAATCCATCCCAGGATCGGCGCCACCACGATGAACCAGGGCCCGATCTTGGAGAATCCATTGGCCAGCGAAGCCGCCATTCCGGAGTAATTGAACACATAGGCCAGCCCGAAGATGAACACGCCGACCAAGAGCGCGCCCCACATCTGGTGGAAGGTGCGAGAAAAAATTTCCCGGAGCTGGGCGCCGCTGACGCGCAGCAACAGCGCCACAATGATCCAGGAAGCGAAGATGGCGCTGCCGCCGATGAAGGGGGCGAACGAGAATGCGGCGCTCACCACCTTGCTTGGGTTGAGCGACGAGTGGGCCGCGACGGAGAATTTGAACAACACGATGCGCGGCAGGCTCGACCATGGCCCGGTCCATAGGACCACCACCACGATCAGGACGAGGAACGGCAGCCAGGCGCGGAACACTTCGGCCGCCGGCAACACCCGCCCCGCCCTCGCCGCAGCCAGGGCTTCGGCGGAGACGGGCGCGCCGCCATAGCCCAGCACTTGCTTCGGCTGCCACAGCTTCAAGAGGATCAACAGGCAGATGAAGCAAACAATCGAGCCGGTGATGTCGGGCAGATAGGGTCCGAGATAGACCGCGACCGGGAACTGTCCGGCGATGTAGCCGAGCGAGCCGACGATCGCCAGGGGCCATCCTTCGCGAAAGCCTCCGCGTCCGCTGACCAGGTAGATGAGCACCCAGGGCGGCAACAGCGCGAGGATCGCGACGATGTGTCCGATCGAGGATGAAAGCTGAAGCAGCGGCAGTCCGGTGACCGCAGCGAGCGCCACGATCGGCACGCCCAAGGCGCCGTAGGACACCGGCGCATTGTTGGCGATCGCCGCGACACGGATGGCGTCCAGATCGGGAATCCCGACCGCGATGAGGATCGGCGCCACGACCGCCCACGGGTACCCGAAGCCGACCAGACCCTCGAGCAAGGCGCCGAACGCCCAGGCGAACAGCAGAGTTTGCACCCGGACATCGGCCGTGCCTTGGGAAACCAGCCAGGTTCGAAAGCTCTCGAAAGTGCCCGTGATCGTCAGCGTATTGAACAGCACGAGGCCCCAGAAGGTGATCCAGTTCACCGCCCATATGCCGGTCAGCGAGCCGAGCACATAGGCGGCTATCCCGAGCTTGAGCGGCATGCCCCAAATCACGACGCCGAGGATGAGGGTGACGATCGAGCCGATCAGTGTCGCCAGCCAGGCGGTCATGCGCAGAACGGCCAAGAGGAACAACAGGAGCGCGACTGGAATGAGCGCCACCAGCCAGACAGCGAAGACGCTGGGAAACGGGTTGAGCACCTGGTCGAACATCGTCTCCCCTCTTGGCTCGTCCCTTGGCGCCCATGGTCAGCGCCGCATCGTTGAGATTTCAGCGCCTCAATTCACGGCCCGCCAGCGACGAACCTCGACCGTTCCGCCGCGCACGACTTAAGCCTCAGCCGTTTTTTAAGCCCTCGCAGCGGCAAATCAAGTTCCGGTCCAATCCGCCGAACAGCCGGCAAGCCGTTCGCTAGCCGTCGATGTCCCATTTCTCGGCGCTGGCGCCTGCGAGTTCGCGCACCCGCTGCTCGTCGGCCCCGAAGGCGCGCGCGTCGCCCTCGTAGACGATGCGGCCATCGTCAAGGACGTAAGCGCGGTCGGCGATCTCGACCGCCGCGCGCACGTTCTGCTCGACCAACAAAACCGAGACGCCTTCGCGCCGCGCCGCGACGACGATCCTGAACACATCCTCGACGATCAGCGGCGCAAGGCCCTGTGAGGGCTCGTCGAGCATCAAGAGCTTCGGGTTCAAGAGCAAGGCGCGCGCGATCGACAGCATCTCCTGCTCGCCGCCGGAGAGCTGGGCGCCCTTGTTCGTCCGCCGCTCGGCGAGGCGCGGAAACGCCTCGTAGACGCGGTTCACCGTCCATGGGCCTGGCCGCTCGACTGGAACCAGGAGGTTCTCGTCCACGGTCAGGTTGGCGAAGATGCGCCGTCCTTCCGGCACATAGCCGACGCCCGACTCGGCGATCCGGTAAGGGGGAAATCCAGTCACGTCCGCCCCGAACACCGTGACCTTGCCAGTGCGCGGACGGGTGAGCCCGATCAGGCTGCGCAGCGTCGTCGTCTTCCCCGCCCCATTGCGGCCGAGCAGCGCAACGATCTCGCCCTCGCGCACTTCGAGGCTCACGCCGTGCAGGATGTGACTTTTGCCGTAGAAGGCGTGGATGCCCTCGGCCTTGAGCGCAATCATGCCGCCGCCTTGCCGAGATAGGCCGCCTGGACCTTTTCGCTGTCGGCGATCTCCTGCGGCCCGCCTTCCGCCAGCACCCGTCCCTCAGCGAGCACCATGATGCGATCGGCGAGATTGAAGACGACGCGCATGTCGTGCTCGATCAGCATGATGGTCAGCCCTTCCTGCCGATGCAGCCGCCGGATCAGCCGCGCGATGTCGTAGGTCTCCTGATCGCCCATGCCCGCCGTCGGCTCGTCGAGCATGAGCAGGCGAGGCCTCAGCGCCAGCGACATCATGATTTCCGTCGCCCGCTGGTCGCCGTGCGACAGGGCGCCGGCGCGCATGTGGGTCTTATCGGCCAGTCCGCCCAGTCGCAAAAGCTTGTCGATCCGTTCCGCCACCTCCGCGCGCCTTTGTCCGGCGAGCCAAGGTTTCAAGCGGTGGCCGGACGCAACTTCAACCGCGACACGAATGTTGTCGGCGACCGAGAGATCCGGAAAGATCTCGGTGATCTGGAACGTGCGCGCCATCCCGCGCCGCACCCGCTCGTCGGGAGCAAGCGCGGTAATGTCCTGTCCCTCGAACCGGATTGAGCCGGCAGTCGGCGCAAAGAGACCGCTGACCAGATTGAAGAAGGTTGTCTTGCCCGCGCCGTTCGGACCAATGATCGCGCGCAATTCACCCGGCTCGATGGTCAGCGACACATTGTCGATGGCGACCAGACTGCCGAAGCGCTTCGACGCGCCCTCGACTTGAAGCAGCGTCACGCCTTCGCTCCGCTGCGCAACATGCCCAGAACTCCGCGCGGGAAGAAGCGGACCACCAGAACGAACACGAGACCGATCACCGACATCCAGTTCTCGGTGTGGCTCGACACATAGTCTTGGAGGGCGACGAAAATCGCCGCGCCGATCAGCGGCCCCCAGAACGAGCGCATGCCGCCGAGCACCGCCATGATCACGAGGTTGCCCGAGAGATCGACGCGCAAGGCGCGCGGATCGATGAAGTTGTTGAGCAGAGCGTAAAGCGCGCCGGCTGCGCTCACGAACAGGCACGAGATCACGAATGAGAGCCAGACATGGAACTCGATCGGAACGCCGAGGAATTCGCGCGCGCCGTTCGTTCTCGCGAATGGCGATCAGCGAGCGTCCGAACGGCGAGTTGAGGAGCGCCGCCATAGCGCCCACGCAGATCGCAAAAATCGCGAGAGCGAAATAATAGAACGCCTTGTCGTTCTGGACGATGTCGAGCTCAGCGAAGCCAAAATTGATCGGCAGACGGCGCCAGCCCGTGAGCCCGTCGTCGCCGCCCGTCACTGCGTTCCAGCGGAAGGCGATGAAGTAGAAGACCTGGCCAAAGGCGATGGTCACCATGGCGAAATAGACGCCGCGCAGCTTGACGATGAGCGCGCCAATGATCATCGCCGCGATCGTCGCGACGATCACGCCGAGCACGATGGCTGGAATCGATCCGACGCCCCAATACTTGATCGCCATCGCCGTCCCGTAGGCGCCGAGCCCGAAATAGGCGGCGTGGCCGAACGAGAGAACCCCGGTGAAGCCAAGCAGGAAGTTGAGCGACATCGCGGCCAGTCCCATGACCACAATGCGGGTGGCGAGCTCGGTGTAACCGCCGATCGCTCCCATCCAGAAAGGCATGAACAGGAGCAGGAGGCAGACCACGGCGTTGAAGGCGCGGTCCCGGGCGGCTCTCAATGCACCCTCCCTTCTTCGCCGAGCAGGCCGCGGGGACGAACGAGCAGCACGAGCCCCATCATCACATAGATCACGGCCTCGGTGGCGGAGGGAAAGTAGACCGCCGCCAATCCGGAAGCGACCCCGATCATCAGGCCGCCAAGCAGCGTTCCGAGCAGACTGCCGAGGCCGCCAACGATGATCGCGACGAAGCTCGGCATGATGAGGTTGGCGCCGATAGTGGGCGAGAGCCCGAGCAAGCCGGCGGCGAGCACGCCGGCGAGGC
The DNA here is from genome assembly GCA_963696665.1 of uncultured Alphaproteobacteria bacterium. Taxonomy (GTDB): domain Bacteria; phylum Pseudomonadota; class Alphaproteobacteria; order Rhizobiales; family Beijerinckiaceae; genus Roseiarcus. The sequence continues at coordinate 235,896 of CAVOLE010000004.1, read as the reverse complement.
CGGCCATATAGATGCCGATGCCGAAGTTGAGGCTGCGCAGCACTCTCACGTTCACCCCGAGCGTCGAGACCGTATCGAGATCGCGCGTTCCGGCGCGGATGCGCATGCCGAGCCGCGTATATTTGAGGACCGCGAACAAGCCGCCCACAGCGACCGCAACGATGATCATCATGAATACGCGATAGCCAGTGAGAAAGAAGTACTGGCTCGACAGCGAGGTCATGAGCCAACCGGGCACCTGAAACGGCACGCTTTGCGCGCCCCAGATCACCCGCGTCACATCCTCGAAAATGTAGGCGAGGCCGAAGGTCAGGAGCAGGCTGTAGAGCGGGTCCTTGCCATAGAGCGGGCGGATCAACAGCCACTCAACGACGAGGCCGAGCACAGCGGTCAGCGGCGGCGCGACGATCAACGCGCCCCAAAAACCGATGTAGGGGATCAGCGTGTAGGCGAGATACGCGCCGAGCGCCAAAAAGCCGCCGTGGGCGAAATTGATGACGCCGCTGAGATTGAGGATCAGCGACAGGCCGAGCGCCATAAGGGCGTAGAACGCCCCGACGATCAGGCCGTTGAAGACGTTGAACAGGACAACCTGGCTCATGCGCGATGCTCGCCGTCCACTCCGCGTGCGGCGACGAGCGCGCCCCCCTCCCCTCGCATGATCGTCAGGTCGGCCAGGTCATCTTGCAGCCACTCTCTTCGACCGTACCCGCGACATCGGCCCCGTTGACGACTTTGGTGACCTTGAACAGATCGTCCGGCGCCGAGCCCTTCGCCTGCGCCTCGCCGACAAACAGCGACGCGAGGAGCTGATTCTGGCCGGCGCGGTAGAAGGCCGGGTTCGGCCCGAGCGCGATTTCAGGCGGCAGATGGAAGTCTTGCAGCGACTTGGCCATCTCCACCGCCTTCAACGATTTGGCTGCGGCGGCGGCGTGCGCGCAGGTCCAGACCGAGACATAGCCGAACCAGGTCCGCGCGGTCGGCACCCGGCCGGTGCGTTTCTTGGTCGCCTCGACGAATTCGGCGACGTGCGGCACGCCGGGCTGGTTCCAGTACCACTCCAGGACCCAGACGCCGACCCGCGCCTCCGGCGGCAGGCCTTCGAGCGGCTCCAACTCCTGCTGCGCCCCGGCGAGATGGACCTTGTTTTGCAGCCCGAACTGCACCGCCTGCTTGAGGGCGTTCAGCATGTCGTCGCCCTGGACCAGGAAGACGATGACGTCCGGGTTCGCCGCCTGAGCCTTGATGAGATAGGAGGAAAAGTCCACCGTGCCGAGCGGCGTCAAATCGCCGCCCACCCTCGTGCCGCCGAGCTTCGCGATCGCCTTGACCATGCCGGCTTCGAGGGTATGGCCGAAAGCGTAGTCGGGCGTGATGTAGTAGTACTTCTTGCCATAATCCTTGACCAACGCGCTGGCGACGGCGTTCGCCTCCATTGCCGTGGTGTTGCAGACGCGAAATACGTTCCAGTGGCAGCTCTTGCCGGTGATCGCGTCGGTGTGGCCGCCGGGCACGATGTGCAGGACGCCCTTTTCGTTCGACACCTGCGCCATGGCGAGCGCCAGCGCCGAGTTGACGTTGCCGAGCAGGAAGTCGACTTTGTCGCCGTCGATCAGCTTGCGCGCTTTCTGCACCGCGACGCCGGCGTCGCCGCTGGTCGAATCCTCGACGACGAGTTCGGCCGGTCGGCCGAGGATTCCGCCCTTGGCGTTGATCTCGTCGAGCGCCATCTGGCAACCGACGAGCTCGTTCTTGCCCGGGCCCGCGTAGGTGCCGGTCAGCGGATTGTCCAAGCCGATCTTGACCGCATCGGCGGCGCGGGCGGGGATGACGAACGGGCTGGCGAATTGGGCGGCGGCAAGCGCCGCTCCCGATTTGACGAGTGTGCGGCGGCTCATGCCGGCGCGCCAATTGGACTTAGGCAAACTTTCTCTCCCTCGTTTGCGATTATTTTCGTTCAGGCTGAGCGCAGGCGCTTAGCCTGACGATCCTGCAAGTTGACGATCGTACACCACTTTCGTCGATGCGCGCTTAGGCCGTCAAGCCAAAGCAGCACATCGGCGGGACTATCTAATAGTCCAATATTACGGCCTTGGTGCGTAATACTCTGCCTTAAGCGGATCAGCCGCCAAAGATGACGCGCCGGAAGCGGGTCTGCGCGACGACGAAGTAAACCACGCCGATAATCGCCATAGCCACGAGCGGCCGCCAGACGAGCGTCAGGTCAGCGCCGCGGAACAGAACCGCCTGGGCAAACGAGACGAAATGCGGCGTCGGGCTGATCGTCTGCATCACATATTGCAGCCAGACCGGCATGCTCTCCATCGGCGTGCTGGAGCCGGAGAGCAGCTGGGTGACCATCAGCACCGGCATAGCCAAGAGTCCGAACTGGCCCATGGTCGAGGCCAGAGTGCCAAGCATGATGCCGAGCGCGGCCACGACGAGCGCGTAGATCGCAGCGCCGAGCAGGAACAAGAGCAGCGAGCCATTGATCGGCGAGCCGATCCACCAGTGCACGACGAACTGCAGCGAGAACATCGCCGCCACGAGGATCACGAGGGCGTTGGCGAACATTTTCGCCAGCATGATCTCCGTCGGGCCGAGAGGCATGACAAGCAGATGCTCGACCGTGCCCCGCTCACGCTCGCGGATGAGCGCGGCGCCGGTAAGAATGACGGTGAGCAGGGTAATCTGGTTGATGACCTGAGTCATCGCCGAGAACCATGACGTCTTCAGGTTGGGATTGAATGCGGCGCGCACAACAAGATTGATGGGAACGCCGGCCCCTCCCTCGCGACCCGCGATGAAGCGCTGGATCTCGTTGGCGATCGCGGTCCTGAGATAGCTCGCGCCGTTGCCGGCCTGCGCGACGGCGGTCGCGTCGACATTGACCTGGATCCCGGTCTTGCGCTGAGCCCGCACGTCCGCCTCGAAATTCGGCGGGATCTCGACGACGAACAGAAGCTTGCCCTGGTCCATCATCGGATCGATGTCGGAGGCGGTGATGTGCACGGGCGGCTGGAAGGTCGGGCGCCGCAAAGCCTCGGCGATCTGGCGCGACAGATCCGACCCGTCCTCGTCAACAATGCCAACCGACAGGTTGGTCGCCTCGGTCACGGCGCCGGAGGCGACCGTGTTGACGGAAATGGTGAAGGCGTAAATGACGAGGATCAGCATCACAGGGTCCGCCCGGATGCTGCGCAATTCCTTGATCACCAGCCGGAAGATGTTGGTGACATGGTCCGCGAAGGTCAGCGGCTTGGCTTCGGCGAGATGGGGCGCGGAAGGCGAGACTTGCGACATCTCAAGCCTCCTTCTTGCGAAGGAGAAGAAGCGACAGCGCCAGGAACACGAGCCCGATCACGAGCAGCGCCGCGGCGCTCGGCCAGAGGGCGGCGACGCCAAGCCCCTTGGCAAACACCCCGACCGTGATCGGCTGGTACCACGCGGACGGAAAGGACAGGCCGATGACCCTCGCGCCGCCGGCGAGCGACGAGACGGGGGCGAAAATACCTGAAAAATTGACCGCCGGGACGATGGACAAGATGGCGGTTGCGAAAACGGCGGCCACCTGCGTGCTCACGAAGGACGAGATCAGCTGGCCGAACCCGGTTGTTGCGAAGACGTAGAGGATCGTCCCGACCAGCAGCATGAGGAACGGGCCCTTGAGCGGCACATGAAACAGGAAGATGGCCATCACGAGCAGGACGAAGAAACTCACCATCGACACGGCGACATAGGGAAGCTGCTTGCCGATCAGGAATTCGAAACGCGTGATTGGAGTCGATCTAAAATTGGCGATCGATCCAGTCTCCTTCTCGCGCACGACGGCGATTGCAGACATGATGGCCGGGATGAGGCAAAGGACGAGCATGAAGACGCTCGGCACCATCGCGTTCACACTGAGAAAGGCCTGATTGTAGCGGAACCGGACCTCGATATCGTCGCTCCTCCAGGCGTTCGGGCTGCCAGGGCGATGCAGGCTGCGCTGCAGTTCCTCTCCCTGCTTGCTCACGACGCCGGCGACATAGTTCTTCGCAGTCTCGCCGCGGAATGTCATCGCGCCGTCGACGGTGGCGTCGACTTCCGGCTGGCGGTTATTGAGGAGATCGCGGCCGAAGCCGGGCGGTACCTCGACCACGATCTGCGTGTTGCCGCTTCTGAGCCGCCGCTCCGATTCCTCAGATGACGTGATCGGCGGCTGCATCGAGAAATAGCGTGAGCCCTCGAAGCCTTCGAGCAATTGCCGGCTCTGCGGCGTGTCGTCCTGGTCGAAGGTGGCCGTCTTCAAATTCTCGATGTCGAACGAGATGCCATAGCCAAACGCCAGCATGAGAACGATCGGGCCGACCACCGCGAAGGCCAGACGGATCGGATCGCGCAGGAGCTCGACCGTCTCGCGCCGCGCGTAAGCCCAGAGCCGGCCAATGCTGAAGGCCTTCGGCGGCGCGAGCGGCTCCGCCTCGGCGGCCTCGGCCCCTGGGGGCGGCGCCTCGACTTTCTTCGACCGGTCGATGCCCGCCGCCTCCGCGAGATAGCCGACAAAACAATCCTCCAGCGAGGAACTGCCGCGCTCCTTGACCAGTTCCCGCGGCGCGCCGACGGCGAGAACCTTGCCCGCGTGCATGAGCGAAATGCGGTCGCACCGGTCCGCCTCGTTCATGAAATGCGTGGTGACGAAGATCGTCACCCCGTCATTGCGCGAAAGCTCGATCAGCGTTCGCCAGAACTGGTCGCGCGCAATCGGATCGACGCCCGAGGTGGGCTCGTCGAGAATGAGAATGGCCGGCTCGTGGAGCACCGCCACCGCGAGCTGAAGCCGCTGCTTGATGCCGAGCGGCAAGCTGTCGGGCCGCGCGTTGACGAAGGCCTTGAGATCGTAACGCTCGAGCAACTCCGCGACGCGAGGCGCGATCTTCTCTTTCGGCAAGTGATAGAGCTGCGCGTGAAGCTCCAGATTCTGCCCGACCGTCAGCTCTCCATAAAGCGAGAAGGCCTGCGTCATGTAGCCGACGTTGCGCCGGGCTTGCATGTCGTTCGAGCCCATCGGCTCGCCGAACAGCTTGCAGGTCCCGCTGGTCGCGGGCAGGAAGCCGACCAGCATCTTCATGGTCGTCGACTTGCCGCAGCCATTCGAGCCGAGGAAGCCAAAAATCTCGCCGCGCGGGATACGGAAGCTGACGTGGTCGACCGCGACGAAATCGCCGAATCGCCGGGTCAAGCCCTCGGCCTCGATCGCCGGGGCTTCGTCCGGCGAGGCGACACGCGGCGGCACAACGACCTTCTTGTGCAAGGCGCGCTTGGCCTCCGGCATCAGCGCGATGAAGGCGTCGTCGAGATTGGGCTCGCCAGTCTTGGTCAAGAGCTCCTTCAGCGTGCCTGTCGCGATGATCTTGCCTTCGTCCATCGCCATCAGCCAGTCGAAGCGCTCGGCTTCGTCCATATAGGCGGTTGCGACGATCACGCTCATCTGCGGCCGGCGCGCACGGATGGAATTGATGAGGTCCCAGAACTGGCCGCGCGACAGCGGATCGACGCCCGTCGTCGGCTCGTCGAGAATGAGCAGATCAGGATCATTGATGAGAGCGCAGCAGAGGCTCAGCTTCTGCTTCATGCCGCCGGAGAGCTTGCCGGCGGGACGCGCTTCGAACTTCTCCATGCCGGTCGCGGTCAGAAGCTCCGTGATGCGCTCCCGCCGCTCTTCAGCGCCCTGACCAAACAGGCGGCCAAAGAAATCGATGTTCTCCAACACGGATAGCGTTGGGTAGAGATTGCGGCCGAGGCCCTGCGGCATATAGGCGATGCGGCCACGGATCTCCTTCAAGTTGCGCTGGTCCGCGACGTTCTTGTCGAAGACGAAGACTTCACCCTGCTGGATTGTCCTGACGCCTGCGATGAGCGCGAGAAGCGTGGATTTTCCGACGCCGTCGGGACCGATCACGCCGACCATGATCCGGGCGGGAATGTCGATGCTGACGTCGTCGAGCGAAACCGTCGCGCCATAGCGGTGCGAGACGGCCTTGACCCGCGCGATCGTCTCGACGGTCATTTGGAGTTAGGCGTTTTGGTTTCGGCTGCGTTATTGTCGGGAGTCTTCGTCGCGGGCGCGGTCGCCTGAGGCGCGGCGCTGTCGGCGGCCGGCGCCGCAGTGTTTTTGTCCGCTGGCGGCTTCGGCAGTTTGACTTGAAGGTCGGCCGGCCACGCTACGTCGGCCTTGGTGCGGACGAAGCCCAAACCGCGGACGCCCGTCTTCACCCGGGTGTAGAAACTTTGAAGAACCTGCGCATCGACCTTGAGCTTGACGCGAAACATCAGTTTCGCCCGCTCGTCCGTGGTCTCGACGGTTTTCGGCGTGAATTGCGCGTCGGCGGCGACGAAACTCACGCTCGCCGGAATGACGTAATCGGGTATGGGATCAAGGATGATGCGGGCCTCGTCGCCAACCGCCAGCCGACCAGCGTCCGCGGCGGGCAGGAAGACCGTCATATAGACGTCGGTCAAGTCGAGGATCGTTACGATCGGCGCGCCGGCGGCGACGACCTCGCCGGCCCGCGCAAGTTGGTACTGCACGCGCCCGTTCCGCGGCGAGACGAGCGTAAGGTCGTGGATGATCGACTGGATGCGATCGACTTCCGCTTCCGCGTTCGCGATCTGTGAGAGCGACTGATCCCGCTGCGAGGTATAGCTTTTCACCGCGGCGACAGCAGAATCCAGGTTGCGTTTGCGCTGCTCAAAAGTCTGCTTCGTGATGTGGCCGCTATTGATCAGTTGTTGGCCGCGCTCAAAGTCGGATTTGGCGAATTCGAGCGCACTCTGACGGGAAGCGATTTCTGCTTCTGCTGCAGCAAGCCCGTCATTGGCCTTCTTCACGTCGGCTTGCGCCGCGCGCAGTTGCGCCTCGTATTCGGGCGAGGTGAGCTTCGCGATCACCTGTCCCTGCGTGACGCTCGAGCCTTCCTCCACGGTCACTTCCGCGAGGCGCCCGGCGTATTTGGAGGAGACGTCGACCTGAGTCGCTTCGATGCGACCATTCGACTTGACGATGCCGTCGGGCAGGGTCTGCCCGCGCAGGCGGGCGATCAGGTCGCGTATGATGCCCTGAGCATGCGCCGACGGCGCCAAGGAAAGGCCGCGCTTCGGGTCCACGCTCATTGAGAGCGCCGACGCCCCGACGCCCAACAGAAGGGCCGAGGCGGCAACGCGCCGACGAAAGCTCATGGGGTCTCCTCCGCACATCGGTACCTGGCCTTGTCGCCAGTGGGACCCGAAATCTCGGAGCGCGACAAGCGCTTCTTCCCAAGCGCGCGGCGACGGCAAATTAAGTCTTCTAGCCGCCGCTCTCAATCCAAGCCACCCTTCGCTTTACTAGGCAAGCGCGTCCATGATGTAAAGGACGAACAGGGAGGGAGGAATGGCCGCGGTAAAAGGTTTGAACAAGACCAAAAAGCCCGAGAATGGAAAGGGTTTGGACAGTCCGGCGAAGCTTGGCGCCAAGGATTACGAGCGCGAACTCGGCAAGCTGCATGGCGAACTCGTCAAGCTGCAGCTCTGGGTCGTGGCTAAAGGCCTGAAGGTCGTGGTCGTATTCGAAGGCCGCGATGGCGCCGGCAAGGGCGGGGTCATCAAGGCGATCACCGAGCGGGTCAGCCCCCGCGTCTATCGCGTCATCGCCCTGCCCGCCCCGACCGAGCGCGAGAAGTCGCAGATGTACGTCCAGCGCTACATGCGCCATCTGCCTGCCGCCGGCGAGATCGTCATCTTCGACCGCAGCTGGTACAACCGCGCGGGCGTCGAGCGGGTGATGGAATTCTCGACGATGGAGCAAGTGAAGCGCTTTCTCGTGCTGACGCCAGCGGTCGAGAAAGCGATCATCGAGTCCGGGATCATCCTCATCAAATATTGGCTTGAGGTCAGCGAGGAGGAGCAGACACGCCGGCTCGAGGGGCGGATCGACGATCCACGCAAGATCTGGAAACTGTCGCCGATGGATTTGAAGTCCTATAGCCGCTGGCATGACTATTCGCGAGCGCGCGACGACATGTTCAAGGCCACTGACACCGCGTGGGCGCCCTGGCATGTGGTGCGCTCCGACGACAAGCGGCGCGCCCGCCTGAACGTGATCTCCCACCTCTTGAAGCAGATCCCATACAGGGAACTGCCGCGCGATAAGCCAACATTGCCGAAGCGGCAAAAGGCTCACGGCTACGTCGAGCCCGATTACCCTTTTAAGCTCGTCCCTGAGCTGAATTGGTGAAAACAGGCGGGGTTCTTGCATCGGCGCCCGCCCGTGAGAATGATTTGCTCTTGGCTGGATGCGTTATTACGTATTATGTATGTTCATAAGGCGACGCGAAACACCTATTCCTGAGCATGGAATTAAACGGGGCCCCAAGTAGCTGAAAACATTGAGGCGCGCCGGTAAAATGGCGGTTGGGCCGGCGCGTCTCTTCGTGTTTCACGGGCGGCCGATTCCCCCAACGCCACGAGGCGCTAGAAAACCTGTTCCCCGAGCGCGACCTCCGCGAGCGGCGACAGTAGGATGACTTCGGAGCGCCCATTCTTGGCGCCCAGAATGAGCACTTCGGAATGAAAGCCGGCGATGTTGCGCGGCGGCATGTTGACGACGCACACGACCAGGCGGCCGAGGAGCTCCCTTTCCGAATAACTGGTGATCTGCGCGCTCGACCATTTCCTACCGAGCGGGCCGAAGTCGACCTCGACTTTGTAAGAGGGATTGCGCGCGCGGTCGAACGGCTTGACCGTGAGAATGCGGCCAACGCGCATGTCGACCTTGGCGAAGTCGTCGTAGACGATCGGCGGCTTGTCCATCAGGCCTTAAGCCGCTTCCTGATGCGCTTTGACGAAGCCGGCCAAGCTCTCGAAGCGGAAGTCGTACTTGGGCGTTTCGGTCAGAGCGATGGTCGCGCCGGAGCCCCCCTGGCCGTGGCGCCTATGAATCCAGCATGACGTAAGCCCCTGCTCGTTCGCCGGCCCATGGTCATGGAACAGGCTCTCGGCCGTGTGCAGGATTTCGCTCTTCTCGATCCCGAGCGTCTTGAGCTTGGCGAGCATGTAGTCGAAATTCCGGGCGGACGGTTTGTAGGAGCCGCAATCCTCGGCGGTGTAGACCGCGTCGAAATCGACCCCGAGCTTCTCGCTGCTGAAGGAAAAGCTCTCGTTGTCCACGTTCGATAGGATAGCCAGCTTGTAGTGCCGCTTTAGATATTGAAGCGAGGCGGCAGTGTCGGCGAAGGCCGGCCAGTTGCGGATCGACCGGCCGTAAGTCGCGCAATCGCTCCAGTTGACCGCGACGCCCCATTCCTCCGCCAGGCGGCGATAAACGACCGCGAGCAGGTCGCGATAGAGTTTCGCCGGCGTCTGGACTTGCTGCGAGGATTCGTGGCGCGCATGCGCTTCGAGAATTTCATCGCGCGTGAGCGCGCGCGACGCTTTGCGTGTCAAAGGGTTGAGCGCCTCGATCATCCCCGATTCCCAGTCGATCAGCGTGCCGTAGCAATCGAAGGTCAGGGCCTTAAAGTCGGTGAGCTTCGCCGCCGACTTTGCGCTCGATGCTGAGGAAATGGAGGATGTCATTGGATGAATGGTGGAGCCAGACGGAATCGAACCGACGACCTCTTCAATGCCATTGTAAGGATGATCCTCCGTAGCGCGTTACCCACAGTATCCGTATGTTGCGAACCAGACTGAAACTGCTAAACTTTTTCTAGGACTATAAAAACGCGTATCCCCCCGCCTTCCCTGGTTTCCTGTTTAGTGGTCCCGATCTGGTATCAATGACTCCCTCACGGGAAAGACAGGCTCAATAGCCGGACTCAAATCAAAGAAGCGCACGGTTGACGCCGCGCGGGCGCCGATTGCCGGCGAGACGAGGATTTGGGACACGGAAGTCATGGACTTCTTCTACGCGTTTATCCCAGCGGACGGAAGGTGTACGCGCTGAAATGTAGGGTTGGCGGCCGACAGCACATTCACACCCTTGGCGTTCACGGCTCGCCTTTCACGCCGGATGAAGCCAGACAGCGGCGGCTGAGGCTCTTTGGCGCGCAAGAATTGAGAGGACCCGAGCGCAGCAAGAAAGGCTGCCAGAAAGGCGCTAACGGTCGAAGGCATTATCGATCGCTACTTGGCGGACGGACCGGCCGCGAAACTCGCCAAGCGCGCGACGACTTGGAAAATCGACGCGGCTAACCTCAATCGGCACATTCGACCGATTCTCGGCAACAAAGTCGCGAACGCGGTGACGAAAGCGGACGCGACACGCGCGGTCAGAGATATCGCGTCCGGAAAGACCGCGATCGATGAGAAGACGGGACCGCGAGGGCGAGCCCGCGTCACCGGCGGGGAAGCGACTGCGCGACGCACCGCGGCGGTCGCCTCTGCCATGTTTACTTGGAGCGCGGAGCACGGTTTGGTCGCAGCGAATCCATTCGCCGGCATCAAACTCAATCGGGCGCCTGTTCGCAAGCGCTTCCTGTCGAAGGAGGAGGCGGGGAGGTTCTTCGACACGACTACGGACCTCGAAGACAGGTTCGCGTTGTCAGAGACGTTCGCCGATGCCCTCCGCCTCTTGCTTCTCACTGGCGCCCGCAAGACCGAAATTCTTGGGCTGCGTTGGTCGGAGATAGACCAAATTCGAAACGTTTTGATCCTCCCGCCCGAAAGGACCAAGGCGGGCGGCAAGACGGGTGAGCGCCGCATTTCCCTTTCGGCGCCCGCCCTCGGAATCCTCTCGCCGGCGGCGCGCAAGCGCGGCGGCTGACGCGGCTGCAGCCGGGAGCCTGTTCGTTTTTCCGGGGGCGAGGGGTGAAGGCCCCGCTATCGGGTTGCGCCGCGCATTCACGAAGGTGCGCGCCAAGGCGAATCTTGAGGGGTTGAGAATTCACGACTTGCGACATTCATTCGCCAGCTTCGCGGTTGCGGACGGCGCTAGTCTATTCCTGATAGGCAAGCTTCTCGGACACGCGAACGCTCGCACAACCGAGCGCTACGTTCATTTGTCCAACGATCCTCTTAAGGACGCGGCGAACCAAATTGGCCGCAGGATCATGGGAGGGACGAAACAGGGCAGAGAAGTGATTCCACTGGGGACGGCCGGCACTCCGCAACGCACAACAGCGTGATGGTCGACCAACCTGACGTGGGGTCGGCCGTCTTTTGGATTCTCTTTTTGACAGCCTTGTCGAGGCGAAGCGCCACTTCGAGGCGGGAGAGAATTGGCGGAGGAGCGCTGGGGCGGAGGCTCGCGCCATGACGCGTGTCGGCTTGATCATTGCCATCTGTGATCGGCGCGGCAGATCGGTGGGCAAAAGCGCGAAAACGCGCTTCGGTGGATGCGCCCTTGAGCAGGCAATGATGCTCGTCGAGGAAGATCATGAGCGCGTCGAGCGGCTTCAGAGCGACCAGATGGGTGATCTTTTAGGACGCCGACAGGATGCACTGCGCAGGGCCCGATCGGCACGCTCGCGCTGGCGCTATGGCGTTGCCGGCTTCCGCGAGGCCTACACCGCTAGTCCCGCGCGCTGGAAAGATCACCTCGCAATCGGTCGCCCGCTGCCAATAGAAACATGGACGTATTTTGGCGGCCTCCAATCGTCGGCGGCAACGCACCCGATGACGCGGTCCCGCTGGGCTCCCTCGTCCGTTCCTGGACCGCGGCATCCCTGTTTGTCGCACGTTCGATCGGGTCGCTGGTCGGCGGTCAAACCTGCGCTGAAGGAGCAGTCAATGAGCGCCACGGGCTCAAGCTTCGCGCGCTTCCTCTGCACCACGCCGAGCTGCACGCGCCAGCGGAACAGCAAGCCCGTGACGATCTTGTGCTTGCGCGCGACCTGCGAGACGCTGACGCCGGCCTGGTCGCTCTCCAGGGCTATGGCGCGCTTCTGTTCGTCGGTGAAGAAGCGCCGCACGGGCTTGCCGGGGCCGCCCTGGATCGTCGCTCAGCGGAGCTGTCAAGCCCGTTTCGGGGGCGTTCTGGTAGCACTAGTGCCAGCGACCGGACGGGCTGAGGGATGAAGATGCGCTCGCCAGTCGATATCCACCTCGCCGTCGTCGCGCCATTTGCGCAGAGAGGTCGGCGACAGATGCAATGCAGCGGCGTACTCCCGCACGCTCATCCCGCTCAGTTCATCGCCTCGACGTGCATCGCCCGGAACGCCTGGACCGCGCGACTGCGCACATCCGTGGCTCACGCCAAAACGAAAGCGGGCGCGCTCTTCCGGCGTTTTTCTTGAGCCTCGCGTCGCTGCTGACGACGCAGCTCGGCCTGATATTCCCGTATGCTTGCGAGCCGCTTCCTTGCCGGCCAGGTAGTTCAGCCAGCGATCGAACGTTGTCGTCGTCAGACCATGCCGACGACAATACCTCGCCCGGCCCAGCCCGCTTTGACGCCAGGCTTCGGTGTGGATCAGCCACCAGGACGGACGCGCATTGTTCTCGAAATGTCTCAAATTCACCGGAGCTTCTCCACGCTGCGAAAAAGCCCGACACGCCGCGCAATTGCACTACCCAAAGTAAGTGCAGAGACCGGACGCTTACGCGCCAACCATGGACGGCAAGATAAAAGCGCCGCCTTCGGCCTGGCGCATGTGGTTGGTTGTATTGCAGATTTTCCGTATTCAGCCCACCCGAGCTGCTGGCGCTTCCCCCCGAAACGCCAACGGTTTCAATGCCTCGACCGCCATCCCTGAAATCGACGAATTTGCTTTCAGCCGTAACTGCGCGAGAGATGACTTCAATCCGCGCTAGGCGACGATCGGTTTCGTGGCCCGCCTCTGAAGCCAGCTCCGAATGCCCGCCCTCGATTTCGAAGCCGGCGTTCCTGGTCGATCCGGGCACGGGAGAACTGTCGCGAATTGTGGGCATATGCGCCGTGAAGGGGTGCCGTTCATGCTCGCGATCAATCGAGACCACGCGGAACTGTAGATCGTCGCCTTTCGCAACCTTCGTCTTTGGAAAAAGCGGGCCGTCGGGTCTGAAGCATTTTTCTTCGCGCAGGAAATCGACCCAATCGGTGACGATTTGCTGGATGTCGTCGCCGACCGGAAAGAACCAGGTCGTGAAGGTCTTCGCGCTTAGTGCGAACTTCTCGTGAGGCCGCTCAATCAGGCCGCGTTCGATGTCGATGTGCTTCAGACGGTAAGAGATGAGGGCCTTGTCACGGGCTCCGGACAAAATTGCGAAGGCGATGAGCGCTCGGTTACGCTTTTCAATCTTTGTTTCCTTCTGCATGGCGTCGATCATGGTACGAATCTGCACAAGCGTCGGACAGGTCTTGAACCGCCGAGCGGTCGCAATCCGCGACAGATTGTCGGGAGCGTTGAAATACTCAGCGTCCGCATATTTGATCCGCGAGGTGTAGCCCGGTTGATCCGCGAGCCAGACGAAGAAGGCCTTGAGCGCGGCGCGTCGCGTGGACTGTCGATGCGGAGAGAGGCTTGCCTGTGCGGGCGTTGGTCGCCGCCATTAAGCAAGCCTTGAAACTCGCACCTGTTCGATATGGAAGCTCCGGAAGCCGCGACGTGTGACGTACTCCTCGAAGCGTTCGATCGCGCTCGTGGCGGCGTCGATAGACGCTTCGTCGCGTCCCTTCGCGTCCTTCAAGTAGACGAGGTAGCGGCGCTTCGCGCGCTCGTTTTCAGCGGTGCGTTTGCTCATGCATCTTGCACTTCTTTCGAGTCAACATTCGGGAGGGCGGAGGCGCTAAGTCCATTCGCGAACGCGCCGCGGTGTCATGACGCCGTGACGAGCTCGCTGAGGCGCCCCGTTGAGCGGCGACTAATTTGAATGCGCCTGCGCTGCAAAGCGCCTGCGCCGATTTCCCGTGCAAGTGTGGGGGGCCATCCGATGAGTGCGCTTGAACCACTCCATCATTCTGCCGGCTATGGGCGTCGAGCCGGGCCTGGAGGACGATGATCCGTCCGCTGCGAAGAATGGCTTCGCAAGACGGTCGCCATTGTTGATTGGCCTTCTCGCTTCATTCGAGGCGCAAAGGGCAGGTACTGCTATTGGAAGAGCAGCCTCAGAGCGCCACGCGGGATGACGGGAACCTCGGATGTCGACCTTCTGATCGCTCGGGCGGATAGGCAAAGGGCGATCGAACTCCTACTCGCGTTTGGGTTCAAGCAATGGCCGGACGCCTCAGGATGCGATCATCCTGCAATCGCGAGTTTTCTTGGGAGAGATGAAACCACTGGTTTGATCCATTACGTTCATATCCAGTTCAAGGTTGTCTTCGGTCATTCCTTGCTCAAAAAACTTCCGTCGACCCCGTCCCAAATCTGTGATCGATCTTGTTCGTCCCGTTCCACAGGCGAATGCATGCGCTATGACCGCATCCAGACCGAGCGGCGAAGGGCGATGTCAAAACGGGCCTTTAAACGCGTGTGATCAACAGGCCGCCGCCGGAGGCGTCGGCGGCGAGTTGGAACGATCCGGCCCCCAGCGTGGATTGTTGGAAGTCGAGGGTCGCCAGTGCGCCGCCGTTCGACAGCTGCAGCAGCCCGCTCGATGGATCATACGCGAGCGTCGCTCCCGAAGCGGAGAAGTTGTGGAGGTCGATCGAGTCGCCTGTACCGAAATTCTCGAGCTGCGAGCCAAGGTACGACGTTGTGCCAACCCCCGTCCCGAACAACGACGCGTTGTCGACCGCGAGCTGGCTGGCGCCCAGGAAATCCATCGCCGTCTGCGCGCCGGTCGCCGAGGCAACCTCGAGGACCCCGCCGTCGCCGAGATTAAACGCGCCGGTGCTCGCGGAGTTGAGCCCCGAGGTCACGTCGAGCGATCCGTTGACGGCCAGTGCGCCATTGTCGGTGACGTTGGCGATCGCATTGGAGCCGGTCAGCGACCAGTCGGCACCCGCGTCAACATTGAGCGATTGGAACCCCCAGAATTGTCCGGAACTGCTGATCCCGCCGATCGCGCCCGCCCCACTCAACAATTCGATCGCGCCGCCGTCGCCATTGACGCTGCCCGTGAAGGTTGCGCCCGCCCCGACCTGAAGCAGGTTGGCGCTGCTGTTGGCGGCGAAGTCGACGGCGTAGCTGCCGCCGGAAATGGAGCCGAGGTTCTTCACCGTCCCCGGTCCGCCTTCAAAAACGCCGGCCCAGCCACCTGAGATCGTCGCCCCGGCGCCGTTCGTGACGAGGTTACCGGCGCCCTCGGCGTCCACGCCAGCCGAGCCGGTGGAAGCTATCGTTCCGCCGTTCGTCAGCGAACCCAAACCTCCTCCCATGTATACCGCGGTCCCTCCGCTCGAGATCGACGCGCTTGCCGCGTTCGACACGACGCCCGATCCGCCGATGTCGAAGACGCCGTAACTCGCGCCGGATATCGATCCGCCCGCGTTGTTCGTCACGCTGGCGCCGGCGCTTTCTAGATCAAGGGCCGCGCCGCCCGACGCACTTGCCGTGATCGATCCCGTGTTGTTGACGATGCCCGCCCCGCCCGTGTCAAACACGCCGGCGGTCTGTCCCGACAGAATTCCTCCGGAGAGGTTGGTAACCGTTCCGCCCGCCTCCAAGGCAATCGCATGGGCGCTCGTGACCGTGCCGGCGTTGGTGACCGAAGCCGCAGCGCCTGAGGCGAACACGCCATAGGCAGCGGCCGAGAGCGTCGCTCCGGCATCGTTCGTCACCGCGCCACCGGCGCTGACCATGATTGCAGCCCCGCCCGATCCGGTAGCGCTGATCGAGCCGTCATTGAGGACGGTCGCAGACTGGTTCGCGAGACCCACCCCCGCGCTTGGCCCAGTAATAGAGCCGGTCGCGGTGTTGTGGATGGAGCCCCCGTCGTTAAGGGCGATGCCATAATAGGCGGCGCCGGTGATCGTCCCCGCATTCACAATCGTACCCAGTGCGCCAGTTACGAAGGCGCCGTACCCGGCGCCTGAAATCGAACCGCCGGCGTAATTGTTCAGATTGCCGCCCAGTTCGAGATCGGCCGCCGCGGAGTTAATCGCGGTAGAGGAAATCGCGCCGCTGTTGGAGAGCGTCCCGCCATGGCTCAAGGAGACGCCAGAACTCTGGCCTTTGATCGTCCCGCTTGAAGAGTTGGTCACCGAGCCGCCAGCAGCGACCAAGATGCCATAGTGGGAGCCATTGATCTGCCCGCTGTTTGTTATCGTCGCGGTTCCGCCGGTGGTGAAAATCCCTGCCGCGTCCACGCCGACCACCCCTGAGATGGACGCCCCCACGGCGTTGGTCACCGTTCCCCCTTGGAAGAGGCCGACGCCGTCGTCCAGCGTCGCAGTGATGCTGCCCGAATTTTGAATATTGCCGACGCCGGCGAGAACCACAACTCCGTCTTCGCCGCCAGTCACCTTGCCGGAGTTGTTGACGCTTCCGCTGGCGCCGAGGCCGATGCCGTAGCCGTCGGCCGCGGTCACAACGCCGGCGTTAGTTACGGAAATGGCCGAAATGCCGGCGTTGGACGGGCCGGTGACGTAGATACCCGAGATGGTCGCAAGCGGGGACGGCATTTTCCCTGTGGCGGTGATTCTGCCGGTAGCAGTGTTCGTGACCGAGCCGTCATTGCTGAGAACGATTCCCCCTACGCCCGAAATCGAGCCGGAATTGCTGACGTTGCTGTTCAGACCGGCGAGGTTGACGCCATAGCCGAACACCGAAGAGATCGTTCCGGCGTTCGAAATCGCCCATCCGGTGGCCGAATTTCCATTGATGGAATTCGCCCGGGTCGCCGTCGCTTTGACGCCGCCGGTGAATGTGATCGTCACCGGATTGTAGCTGGGTATAAGAGACAGCGTGCCGTTGATAATCGTGAAGATTGTCAGGCTCACGGTTGGCCTCCGCTCAGTGATGCGATGGCTATCGCGGCAAGCGCCGCCTTGTCATCCACCACACTTGCTGCAGGAATTCACACCGCAGCTTAGCCTGACTCCTCGCGCTCGATCAGCGCCTATTGTGCGTACTCCGCTACAACTTTCGAATTCATAGGCGTAGGCCGGCCGACAGCGGCCGAGTGCGTGTGCACAGGCCGCAAGCCAAGCGGACCCTTTTGTGCCATCAGACGCGATCGTCTGGGCGACGCTGAACTTGACCGCCGCGTTGGTTGCGCCGAGCCCGCTGACGCGATGCCGGGAAGTCCATGATCCCCGCGGCGCTCAAGCTCTGCAAATTCGCCGCTGTGTCGGAGATTTGGACCAGCGATAGGGGGCCGCGACGATCGGAATGTTGGCGCTTTCCAACGCGTTGGCCTGACTAACTGTGAGCTTCACCGTCGTGTCGGTCGCCTGGATCTGCGTCACGCGAAGCGCGCCCAATCCCGCAATCTGCGCATGGCAAGCTTGGCGATATTTGCGGTGGCGTCCGACAGGGTGACCGAGTCCCCGCTCTGAAGCGAGAGGGCCACCTTTGACGCCTCGACGCCAGGCTCTAAATCCGGTTACCGCCAGCGGGCCGATTTGACTTGCGGTCAAGATCGCGATGTTCGCCCCTGTATCCGACAGCGTGACCTTCGTCCCGAAGAACGGCGGAACGGTTAGTTTCTCGTCCTCCAGCGCGATCGTCTGCGCGACGGTGAACTTGACCGCGGCGTTTCTCGAAACGAGCCCGCTGACGCCATGGCTGGAAGCCCATTGATCTGAGCCATCGTCAGGGCTTGCAAATTCGGCGCGGTTGTCGGAAACGTCGACCAGCGTTGAATACATGCACACGAAAATACCGACTTTCAATAACTACGAGTTTCTTTTCTTTTTCTCTATTGTTTTGTGGGGACTGACTATAGCCGTCGTTCTCAGCCGCACAAGTTTCAACATGATTTAATCTGTTTTGGTATGGTATCGAGTGTTTATTGTTGAACAGATTGTCAACTTACTTTGCGCGCTAACAATGAACTTGCCTACAAACTGACGATCTTCAAGCCGCACCGACCGATCCGCCGCGATCACCCAGCGGTCAATGTCTCAAGTTGCTTTTGCCCTCTAGATCCCAGTCCGTATAACTCACGCAAAGATTCCGTTGTTGTGGCAAAGGCGATGCGTGGCCGACGATGAGGACGTGTGCGCGGCTTAAAACTCACTGACCGTATCATGCAACTGGCGAAAGCATCCGGTTGCGATATTTGGTTTCGCGCTCCCTCAGTTGACGTACGCGACATTGGGAACGCTGCGGCGCGAATATACCTCTTAAGCGGTAGCGGCTAATCACTTCGGCCAATTGCAGAAACTTGAACTCAACCGAAATTCCCTCTACGCCGCAGAACGTTGCGTTGACTGGGCTGCTGGACCCACCGACGCTTGTGGTGTTGCAATTGCCGATCTCGGCGAACTGCCGGCTCAAGGCAAGAGGAGTGGTCAGTGGGCGCACATTTGCTTTTGGTCGGCGGCGAAGATCACAATCTTCGCATACCACTGATGGGCGCGCTGCGCTGAAACTTTGATCGTGGATATGCGCGTGGAAATGCCGCCGAAGTCACCTTTCGCCCTGCTCGACGATCATACGCGTCGCCAGCCGGATCAGTCGACTGCCGAGGCAGCTCCCCAGTTCGACCTCAGGCGGGTGTGGGGATGTATCAGGCGTCGGCTCGCGATCATTGTGATCAGTGCCGCTCTTGGCGGCACCCTTTCCGTCGTCGCCAGTATCGCGCTTAAGCCAACCTATACAGCGACCGCGCTTATCGCGGTAAACGAGGCGGACGATTCCAACCGCAGTAACGACGTTTCCGTCGACACGCAGCTCGCGATGCTGCAATCATCAGTTTTCATGGACCGCGCATTCGAGGCCCTATCGCGCGATGATCGCCTGAGAGCCGCGGTTCCGCAGCACGTCGACCTGGAACGCCATCTCAAGGTCAGTCAACAGCTGAAATCGCGCCTGATAGAAGTCGCTTTCAGCGCCAAGTCCCCCGGTGACGCCGCCGATATAGCGAACAAAATCGCGCGGCTGTATGTGGAGGATCCTTACTTGCAAAGCACCGGAAGCGTTGATGACGCAAGCGAACTCGGTCGCGGCAGATCGCGATGCTCGAGTCTGCGCTTCAGCGTGTCGAAAGCCAGGAGGCGAAGGGACAAACTCCGTCTACGCGGAGCGCAGGCGCTGAGGCCTCCGACCTGCGCGATCAAATCGGGGAACTAAAGTTAGACCAGTCCCTGGCGCGCCGCAGGGCCGAAAACCGCCAGCAGACGCTTGCCATGTCGCCGCCGGTGCAGCTCGTCGCTCTTGCCCAGCCGCCGACGCGCCCGAGCTCTCTGCGCCCGCTTCTGATCATCATACCTGCGACAATCCTTTCGACAATCTTTGGCGTCGCCCTGGCGCTGCTGCTTGGCGGTCTCGACAAGCGCATCTATGTCCCGTCCGATCTCACGGAGAAACTTGCCTTCGCGTACGCCGGCGCGCTTCCAGCACCCCGACGTCGGCTGGTCGCGGCGCAAAGTCGCGGTTCGGGAGACATCGGCTATTTGCGCGCGATCGACGCCGTCGTCACCGAAGTCCTGCTGATGCAAAAGGCTCAGAAACGAACGGTTCTCGTGACCACAAGTGAAGAGGAGCGAGAAACTTCGGAGTTTGCGTTGGTCTTCGCTTCGGCCGCAGCGCGCATGCGACGACGAGTGCTTCTGGTTGATCTAACCACGACTCGGTCGGCCAAACGGCAATTTAGCAGGCGCGAGTCGACACAGGGGCCCGACGTTTTCGATGTCCTTGCCGGCCGATGTCCGGCAAGCGCCGCGATTCGGAGCGTTCTGGGAAATGATCTCGATTGGCTGCCGAACAAACACGAAAGCGACGCTGACGCGCTTGCGCTGATTGCCGGCGGGCGGCTGAAGCATCTGGTCGCCGACCTTCGAGTCTCCTACGATTGGATAGTCTTGCGGGGCCCTCCGGTCACTGGAGTAAGCGAGACGCGGCTTATCGCGGCGTCGGCCGACGCGACCATACTGCTTGTCAGATCGGGGATCTCGAGATTTCCTGAAGTCGTAGACGCTCTCAACACGCTATCGTCGTCGATGACGACCGACGTTTTCGGCGAGTTCTCATCGCAAATCATTCCTGTTCTCACGGACGCTCCGAGATGGAGCCTCCCGAAGCCATATCGAAACAAAAGAGTGGTCAAACGCCCTGACTTTTCGTTGCCGCCCCTGGCGTCGGCAACGCAAGACCGGAACCGGGGAGATCGAATGCCACCTCCGGCCCCGACTGGAGCGCCGATAGCCTCGTTCCCCGAATTGATATGAATCGTCAATACGACGGTCTTTGATCGCTCGCTGGGCCTTCTCTCAACAGCCACGAGAACGGACTGAGTACATGCCCACGTTTTCTGAAGATCGCGCGGCTCCACCGCGATGATCGTCGCGGTTCTTGACCGACCACGCGAGCCTCCCCAAGGGGCCTTTCGAGCGGCCGTTCCGAGAGCTGCGCTCCTTCGTCTGTGATCCGGCGAAGCGGCCGGCGGGGGACGCTGGTGTGGAGACGATCGGTCAGATACGGCGCGAGCACTTCGTCCTGGCCCAGCCGATCAAGGAGATCGCGCGACCTAAGGCTGTCGCGCAACACGGTGCGGAAAGTCCTTCGGTCCGAGGAGACGTCGTTTTCCTTCGAGCGCCGGATGCAGCCGCGCCCGAAGCTGGGAGGATAAAATGAGGAACTGGATGGGCTTGTTGGCGACGAACGCCGAAGCGCCGGCGCGCGAAGCGGCCGACCCTGATCCGCCTTTTCGAGGAGTTGCGGGCGCTCGCCGACGAAGGCAGCTATGACGCTGTCCGCCGCTACGCGGGCGCCTGGACGAAGACGAATGCGAGCGCGACGGCGAACGCCTTTGTCCCGCTGACCTTCGCGCCGGGCGAAGCCTACCGGTTCGACTGGAGCCACGAGATCGTCGTGTTGGACTGCATGACGACAACCGTGAAAATCGCACATGTCCGTCTCAGCCGCATGATGTCTGTGCGCGCCTATCCGCCCGAGGCGCAGGAGATCGTGTTCGACGCGCACGAGCGCGCGTTCGCATTCTTCCGGAGGCGCCACGCCTGAGGCCGTGATGCCGCGCGAACCCTTTCCTACGCCCTAGGAGGTAGCGGCAGCCCTCTATCGGCCTTTTGAGAATGCGGCCGATTCCACCAATGCTTCGCCTAGAGGCCAAGCGTTTGATTGACAGAAAGTTGCAACGGATAAACCATTCTTACGTGGGCGCTCACAAACAATCTCGCCAATCGCAAAGGAAAACGTCGTGAGCGCGCATCTGCTCTTCATCGGCGGCGAAGACCACCATTTACGGCTTCCTTTCATGCTGGCGCTTAAGGCGCGCGGCTATCGCGTCACGGCGGCCGCTAGCTGCGGGCCAGAGCCGTTCGTTCAAGCAGGTGTGGATTTCCAGGCGATACAATTCGACCGGTTTATTTCCCCGCATAGAGATTTTGCGACTTTGCGGGGATTGAAGAAGCTGCTTGAAAAAGTTGATGCGGATGTCGCTCATTGCTTCGACACCAAGCTCAGCCTCCTCGTCGCGTTTGTCGCCCGTACGCATTTTCGCACTTTGATAGTCCGGACAATCAACGGACGGGGTTGGATCTACTCGTCGCGTTCCGCACCCGCAATCGCATTGCGTCGAATCTATCCATCGCTTCAGCGCCTTGCAGCCAGATCGACCATTGCGACGATTTTCCAACATGACGGCGACTATTCATTCTTCGCAAGAAATCGTTTGATGGGAAACAGCTACGCCACGGTCATCTCCGGCTCGGGAATCGATGTCGAAGGGTTCGAGCGCGCGCGCGCGAGCGGTCCATCGGCCGCGGCGCTACGTCAGGAATTGGGCCTAGGCGATGCGCAGGTGGTGATCACCGTGACCCGGGTTACACGGCAAAAGGGGATACCCGCGCTTTTGAAGGCGGCCCAACTGGTCCACGCGACGCGTCCGAATGTCAAATTTCTCATTGTCGGTCCGCGTGAAGGCGAAGGCCCCTTCGCCATGAGCGACGAGGAAATGGCTCGTCACGCCCCCTACGTCATAGCCGCGGGCGCAAGAACTGACATTCCCTCGCTTCTCGCGATGGCCGATGTTTTCGCATTTCCATCTGAATATGCCGAGGGCGTTCCACGCGCGCTCATGGAAGCTGCGCTCAGTCGCTTGCCGATCGTTGCCTCTGACATAGAAGGATGCCGCGAAGTCATTCGCGATGGATGGAATGGCCGCTTGACGCCAATGCGCGACCCCGGTGCGCTCGCCGCCGGAATATTGTCTTTGCTCCGGGATCGGGATCGTGCGGCGGCGATGGCATCGCGCGGACCGGAGACGATCCGTAACACGTTTTGCCTGGATGCGGTCATCGCGCGACATGCAGAAGTCTACGAACGCGTGTTGGCCGAGGATCGTCGGGATTACCGCCGTGCGAGCACTACTTCCGAACGGGAATCGTTACTCGATTCGAGGGATCACCAACGCCTTGGCAATGCTGCGGCTGCGGCAACACAGGAATTGGGGAGTCAGGCGCTATGACCTCTGCGGCGCAGAAAGGCGCTCTTGTCGAGGGAGTTGTCGGAAAGCCAATTCTTATCACTACGCCTGCTGTGCGCGTCGAGGGGGAATTGCCTGTGACGAAATCCGCGTTCGAGGCGCTGGCAGACGCCTTTGACCGGGACGGAGTTCGCTGTTGTTATTGGAAAAGTGCGCGGCGCCTGTCGGATATTTTCGAGGGCCGTTCCGATCTCGATCTGCTGGTGGCGCGGCCTGATAGGCAACGCGCGACAAAAGTTCTGGTCGAGTGCGGCTTCAAACATGCGCCCGACGCGCCGGGTCGCGACGATCCAGCCATCATGAGTTTCTTGGGATATGACGAGGCCAGTGGAGTGATCCTGCACGCGCACTTGCATTTCAGGCTTGTCATCGGAACTTCGCTGTTCAAGAATTTTCGTCTGCCATGCGAAAGCAGCTTCTTGGCGCGGAGCAAACTCTCGTGCGCCTTCAACCTGCGCGTTTTGGCGCCGGCCGACGAGGCGCTGCTGCTGTTCATACGCGCGCACGTCGAAATCAGCGCTTTCGATCCGGTCCAGCTAAGTCGAAAGCAAGCAATCGCGCAAAAATTTAGGAATGATTTTGCCGCACTTGCGCCGGGTCTTGAACCGGAGGCGGTGCGTCAATCCGCCTCCGAGATTTTTAGCGCGCAATTGGCAGCCGAGATCGCCGAGGCTTTGGCCACCAGCGATCCGCCGCTAAGGCGAGCGGAAATCGCCGCGAGAATCAAAGGCGAATTATCTGCCTATCGCACCTGCAATTCTGCGGAATTGGCCTTTCGCATGGCGGCGCGGATCGCAATGTTTCTCTTCGGCGCGTCAAACCGGCGTTTTTTCCATTTGCCGCGGTCATGGGGGCGGCGTGCCCCCGGCGGCGGCGTCATCATTGCTTTTGTTGGCGTCGATGGCAGCGGGAAAAGCACGGCGGCGGCCACGGTGGGAACTTGGCTAGGCGCCGAGATGGACGTTCTATCGGCCTATTTCGGAACTGGAGACGGCCAGACGTCATCATTGCTTCGACCGTTCAAAGCTCTGGCGCATATAGCCGCCCGTCTGGTCAAGACCAAGCCAAGAGGCGCGTCACACGGCCGGATTTCCGATCGCCCGCCTGGGCCGGTCTATTCCTTGCTGTTCTCGATCTGGGCGCTCGCTGTCGCGGCTGACAAGAGGCATAAATTGATCTTGGCGTACCGGGCGGCGCGGCGCGGATTCGTCGTCATCGCCGACCGTTACCCACAGAATGAAATCCGGGGCTTCAACGACGGACCCTTGCTTCACCGACTGCGATGGGCGCCAGATTGGCTTAAGCGCTTTGAGGCGGCGATCTACATGCTGGCGCATCGCGCTCCGCCTGACCTCGTCGTCAAACTTCACGTTGGACCGGATACTGTGGCCCGGCGCGAGCCGGAAATGAGTCCCGCCCTTATCGGTGAGCGTATCGCCGGGCTCGCAGAGCTGAAGTTTCCGGGCTCCAGAATCGTCTCAATCGATGCGCGGCGCCCGCTCGATGAGGTCAAACGCCTCGTAAAACGCGAAGTCTGGAACGTCTTGTAACAGCGCGATGAGGTGACCGAATGATTGTCGAATGCTTTGGGCCCCCCGGCGCAGGCAAGACCACATTAGCGCTGGCGCTCACTGAGCGTTTACAGACGGACGGGCTTAACGCCCTTTCCAGGTTGAGCGCCAGGCCTGGGGAAGAGCTGCACGGTGGAAACGGCTGCAATTCTTCACCTTCGCTTTGCGGCCGCGGCGCGTAGATTGTTGGTTCCAGCGACCGAATTGGTGACTGCGGTCATTCAATCACCGGCCGATCGCGCCGTGCGGAACACCACCGGCACTCTGACTTCCGCCTGGGCGGACGGCGAATTCTTTCGCGGGCTCAGGATGAAGCAATATTTGATGCGGCTGGCCAGCGCATGGACGGCGGCCGCCAAAAGCGAGAATATCTGGATTTTCGACCAGGCATATGTCCAGGCGATCGCAAACATCATGCAGGTGCGGCCTCAATTCAGCGACGCCGACGCGACGGCCATGCTGGACACTATACCGAAATCCGATCTCATCATTCGCGTTGAGACGCCGATCGATGACATCCGAGCTCGGCTGACCCGAAGACAGCGAATGATTGGTCGCATCGGAGAGCTTTTCGAGGAATACAGTGGCACCGTCGTCGAGCAGGCCGCGACCGCCAAACGCCTTGATGCGCTTTTGAGCCGATCGGGCCGCTTTATGCTCACGGTGACGTCTCGTGATGACAAGGCGCTGGGGGCCGGCGTCGTCCTCGCGGAAGGCCGAATTCGAATGATGTTGGACGACAGAGAATGGAAGGCGCGGAACCGGGACGTGTGGAGCGAAGCTTGGAGCGTCAATTGATCTCTTCGCCGTCGCGCCGGCTGCACCAAAGAACATGAACAGCGTTATTAGAACATACTAAAATAGTTAAATATTAACTCAACCGGTGGAGTTCTTATGTGTGCGGAATTGCAGGACTGATCACCAGCAAATCGTCGCGACCAGATCCACGATCGATCGAATCTATGACGCTCGCATTGCGCCATCGGGGACCGGATGCGGGAGCCGCGTGGAGCGATCCTGAAGCAGGGATCGCGCTGGGTCATCGGCGCCTTGCCATCCTTGATCTTTCCGAGCGCGGCGCGCAGCCGATGCACTCGGCGTGCGGACGCTACGTCGTCACATTTAACGGTGAGATCTATAATCATCTTGCGCTTCGCAAGGAACTGCAAGAGAGCGGGACCGTCCATTGGCGTGGAACATCGGACACAGAGACGCTTCTTGCCGGTTTCGTAGCCTGGGGCGTCAAGACAACGCTAAAAAAGGCCGTCGGCATGTTCTCCTTCGGGCTTTGGGACCGGGCGGAACGACGCCTGGTGCTGGCGCGCGACCGTTTTGGGGAAAAACCGCTTTATTACGGCTGGGTCGGGCATGGCGCGCGCGCCGCGTTTGTTTTTGGCTCGGAGCTAAAGGCGCTCCGCGCCCATCACGGTTTTGACAACGTAATCGATCGCGACGTCGTGGCGTTGTTCCTGCGCTTCAGCTACGTGCCGGCGCCGTATTCGATTTACAAAAACATCTTCAAGCTCGAACCTGGTTCGATCCTGACGCTTGATCCCGCAGGCGTAGAGCGTCGCGCCTACGTCATTGAAGACTATTGGCGGTACGAAGACGCCGTCGTCGCTGGCCTTGCCAACCCTATACGCGATGAGCGCGAGGGGCTTGAAAACCTGGAATATGCGCTCCGCGAGGCTGTGGCCGGTCAGCTCATCTCCGACGTCCCCCTGGGCGCCTTTCTTTCCGGGGGGGTCAATTCTTCCTCGATCGTGGCGCTCATGCAAGCGCAGTCAAGCAGCCCGGTGAAGACTTTCACGGTCGGGTTTGACGAGGCCGGTTTCGACGAGGCGCCATTTGCCGCCGCCGTGGCGCGGCATCTTGGGACTGACCATCAAGAGATCCGCGTCTCACCAGCCGAGACGCTGGCCATCATCCCGAAATTGCCGACCATCTATGACGAGCCCTTCGCCGATAGCTCGCAAATTCCGACCTATGTAATCTGCGAAATCGCGCGCCAATCCGTCACCGTAGCCCTTTCCGGCGATGCCGGAGATGAGCTTTTGGGCGGATACAGTCGCTATCTCTTGGGTCCCCAACTCGGGAGCGCCCTTGGATGGACCCCCGAGAGATTGCGCAAAATAGTCGGCGCGGGTCTCCTTAATGTGCCGATTGAAGGATGGAACCGGCTAGCGCATGCGTCTTTCCTTGGCAGTAGATTCGCCATGCTAGGCGACAAGGTGCACAAACTGGCGGCGAGGCTGGATACCGTTGAGACGGTGGACGACCTATACAACAGCGTGGTCACCCAGTGGGGGCCGGATGAGGTTCCGGCGCTTTCGACCGATTGCCTGCCGACCAAACTCGACACGGTACGGATCGAACACAGAATTCGGGAGCCCGCGCATCGCATGATGCTGCTGGATGGCATCACCTATCTGCCGGATGACATTCTGGCCAAGGTCGACCGCGCCGCCATGGCGGCCAGTCTGGAGACGAGGGTCCCAATGCTCGATCACCGGGTCGCGGAAGTCGCTTGGCGATTGCCCTTGTCCATGAAGATAAGAAGAGGGTGTAGCAAGTGGGCGCTTCGGCAAATCCTCTATCGTTGCGTTCCCGCAAAACTTATTGAGCGACCGAAGGCTGGGTTCAACATTCCCGTCGGCCAGTGGCTGCGCGGTCCATTGCGCGAATGGGCGGAAGTCTTGCTTGCTGAAGATCGTCTACGCGAGGAAGGTTTTCTCCATCCGGCGCCAGTGCGGGCGCTTTGGCGCGAACATCTCGCGGAAAAGCGAGATTGGACGGACCGCCTTTGGAACGTGATAATGTTTCAGGCGTGGCTAGCAGCTCAGGCCAGCGATGAAATAATGACGCAACCTAACTCCAAGCAATTAAGCGAGATACTTTAGCTCCCCTCAGACACTCTTCTTCGCTGTTTCAAGCTTTGCCGGTCGTTTGCTGTAAAACGCCTGGAATTCGCGCCCTCTTGTTCGCTTCCAATATCCGGTCGACGCCCAGACCCCAGGCGCAACCCCTTGGTCGGAGTTGAATGGTTCGAAGCCTCGCCAGCAACACCGTAGTAGTCCCTGTACCACTCGACGAAAGCCGCAACTCCCTCATCGATCTGCGTCGACGGGCGATATCCGGTCAACTTTTCCAGCAGGTCGGCCGAGGCGAAGGTTGCTGGCACATCGCCTTTCTGCATGTCGAGCATGCGTCGTTTGATCGGCATGCCGAGGCAACGCTCAATTTCGTCTATGAACGGCAATAGGCCCACCGATTGGCCGCGGCCGATATTGACGACTCGATACGGAGCGACCGGCGACAATGAATCTTCATTCCCAACAGGGCGCCCCGCTTGGGCGGGCGGTCGATCAGCCGCGTCACGCTTTCGATGAGATCGTCGATAAAGGTGAAATCGCGTTGCATCGCGCCGTGGCCATAGACGTCGATCGGCTCGCCCGCCAGTGCCGCGCTGACGAACTTGAACAAGGCCATGTCTGGACGCCCCCAGGGACCATAGACCGTAAAGAAGCGGAATGCAGTCGTTGGCACGCCCCAAAGGTGCGCATAGGCATGGGCCATCTCCTCGCCGGCCTTTTTCGTCGCGGCATAGAAGGTCATTGGATGGTCGGTTTTGTCAATTTCCCGAAACGGCATGCGCGCATTCGCGCCATAGACTGAACTTGTCGATGCGATAAGGAAATGTGCCGGTTTTAGCTCCCGTGCGATCTCCATTACATTGAACGTGCCGACGAGATTGGAGTCGAGATAGCTGCGCGGATAATCTAGGCTGTAGCGAACCCCGGCCTGAGCGGCGAGATGGACGATCACGTCGGGTCGGGCGGCCGCCGCGACTGAAGTCGAGCTTCGGTTTGTCCTCAAGCGACATTACATTCGGGCTGAACTCAAGCCAACTCGAAAGAATGGCGTGACGCGCCTCCTTCAAAGCGACGTCATAATAGGGCGTCATGCCGTCGACGCCGAAAACGCAATGGCCTTTCCCGAGCAACCACCGGGCAAGATGAAAACCGATGAACCCCGCCGTTCCAGTGATGAGAAAGCGCATTGGGTGATCCGGGTGCAGGGCGAATTCGCGACGGTTATGCGAGTGTCGGACAACCATCTTGATGCAAATCGCTTTGCAAGCGGGGCTTGTCTTAGGGCCAGGCGCCGGTCGATTTGGGCGTAGACCTACCTCCTTTGGCCAGAGGCGATACTCATGCCCTCGCAAGTGAACGTTCTTGGCGATGCTTTGCGGTCGCAAGTCGCGTGCATAGAGCGGCTTAGCCCTTCCACCCAGGACCCTCCCGTCAATCGCGGTCAAAGTCTGAAGGCACCCGCATGCAACATGTCGCCCTTTTTAATTCCCGAACGATGGGCGTGGTTCGTCGATTTTGCTGGCAAGGTAGCCGTCGACGATCCTTATAAGCGTGTCGGCGAGATAGGCGTGGGGATCGACACCGGAAAGCTTCCTGGCCTCAATCAGCGAGGCGATGACGGCCCAGTTCTCCCCACCGCGATCCCAATGCGAGAGCGCCTAGCGGATCGCTTGGGCGAGCTAACTCTTCCGACTGACGAGGGCGCGCTTTTCGCGCAGCCACGGGTTGAGTTCGTCGAAAAGCGGACGCGATCGTTCCTGGCGGACGGCGCGTCGCTTGTCCCGCCCGCGGCCACGAATGTCGGTTTCCATCCGATACAGCGCGGCGATGCGCTGCAGCGCCTCGTTGGCGATGGGCGACGCTTCGGCGACGGGGCGCTCGTAGAAGCGGCGCCGCAGATGCGCCCAGCAGAAGCCGAGGCTGACGTCACCTTTGTCTGCAAGCGCGCGATAGCCAGCGTACCCCTCGACCTGAAGGACGCCCTTGAAGCAGCAAGATGCGCGATCGGCTGGGATGCCTTGAGTTGCCCGCTGACGTCCTCGTCGATCCGGTGCAGCGCGCCCTTGCAGCACGGGCAGGTCTTGTCTTCGACGAGGGTCTTGATGCGCGGCAGCTAGGTCGGCAGGGCGCCGCGGTTGGCGCACCGTTTGTGCGCTCCTCCGCGCGCGCGGACGGCGACTTGGCTTCGTTCGCCTCGGCCTCTCCCGCCTCGCGCTGCTCGACGCCTTCGAGCGCCAACAGCAATTGACCTTCCGGCAGGCTCTTGGCGCGGCGACCTAGCCCGGCGGCCTCGGCGCCGGAGTGTCCTTCGCCGCCCACACCCACCTCCAGTCGAGGCCTTCGTTGAGCGCCGAGAGTTGTGCGGCCGATAGCCCCTTCACGCGGTTCTCGATCTTCGGCCATTGGAATCGGCCGTCCTCTAGGCGTTTCGCGAACAGGCACACGCCCGTGCCGTCCCAGAACAAAGCATCACCCGATCGGCGCGCCTGGCGCGGAAAACATAGACCGCCCCGTCGAACGATTCGGCCCCCACCGTCGCGAACCAGCGCCGCCGGCCCTTCCGGCCGTTTGCGGAAGTCGACCGGCCGCGTTGCGACGAGCACACGCACCGCGCCGACGGGCCGATCACTTGGCCGCTTTCAGCGCGCCGATAATCGCCGTCACCATCGCGACCTCGGCGCCGAACCAGATCCAGACGCTCGACGCCTCAATATCCAGTTCGATGACGCGGGGATGCCCATCCGCCGATTTGCTCTCAACGCTGCCCTCAAGCGACGCCGCCGCTCCGACGCTTCGACGACCACCGGCGCAAACGGCAGGTCGCCAATCTCCTCTTCAGCCTCTCGACCCGCCTGGCGACGCCAGGCGACCAATTGCTGCTGCGTCAGACTATGGCGACGCGCGACTTGGCTGACCTGGGCGCTGCCCTCGAAGCTCTCCCCGACGATCGCCGCCCCTTCTGCTCAGCCGTCCAAACGACGGCGTCCCGCGCCGGTGAAAATGTCGAGCCGCCGCGCCAGACCCGCGGTCTTGGACACCTCATTACGCTCTGAAATCGACACGTGTCGGAGCCCCAAACGCCCGGAGTATGCCCCGCCACCCCTGCCGAAAAAGGGGGCCAGAAAAGCGCTGACGCGAAGAGACAGCGCTTCCTCGACGCGCCGGCAGCCGCAGGCCGCGGCTTCAGGCGAGCTGAGCTTCTTTTTCGGTGCCGACGCCGAAACGCTCGAGACCGGGCGCCTTGCCCTGTCGGCGTTGTAGACCCGATCGACTTGCTCGAACCCCGTTGGTGCCGGTGCGTCCTAAACAACCAGCGCATTGTCGCGCAGACCGTTACACCCGAGGGGCGCAGAAGGCCGGCTTCAGGCCTGAGCAGATCGTCTCTCTCGTCCTCGCGGGCAGCGCGGCCTTCCCGCGATGGCGAAGGTTAAGCTGCTGCCCATGATCGCAAGCGGAGAAAAGGCATTTCGCGCTTCAACTTATGCTCAAAAATATGCGCTACGCGACCGCGTCGGCGGTGTCGTTGGGCCAGCCCATAGATATCGGGGCGCCGAGAACACGCCCACGCGCGCTCACGCCGAGGGATTGGGTGACATAGATTTTTCGACCGTCCCGGACTGAACGGGCGGCTTTTCCAGTCGTCGCGATTGGCGTGGGCTCGCTTCGGTCGAGTAGTCTGCAAAAAAATAGCCGGCGCTATGCCGATACAACAATTTTAGCTCTCGATCTACTATGGGATCTGATCGCCTACCACTTTCGATGACGTCAGACCAAAGTTTTGATGCTAGGGATCGCCACGCTCCCCTGATAAGGTGCCCTAAGTACATTGGCCGGTTTCTTTGCATCGGTCTTGGGCCAAGTCAGGAATGGCTATGGTCGGCAGGTCTCACGCTGAATTGCTATCAGGTATGCGGCATTGTCGCCTCGAGATCCCTGGCAAGCTCGGCAGGCGACGGCGACCGGATCGCCAACGTCAGAGCCGCCAAGTGGCGCCTTGGTCCTGCTCGCCGCGCGACATGCAGCATATGTGGCTACGGCGAGGCTACCGCTGATGCTCGCGGACGTAACGCTCGCGCTCGGGCTCCTCCTGACGACGGCGTCCCAGCTGCGCATCCCAGGCTCACCGATCGGGCCGGGTGAATTGCTGCTGTTGTTTTGGTTGCTGATCTCGATTGGCCGAGGTTTGCTTCTGCGCGATTTCGCAAGTAATAGAGCGCTCGGTCAATTGCTGTTGTTTTGGTTGTTGTTCGCTACCTCATTAAGCATCGGGTCAATAGTAGCCATCTTAACAAACGAAGCCATTGATTTGGAATGGTTTCTGCACGATGCGATGGCGTATCCGCTTGTCGGTGCGGTGATTTGTCTGGCTGTGGCGGGGCGAAACGCGCAAGCTCACCTGGATCGGGTGGCGTGGATCTTCGCAATCATCGGAAGCAGCTCGCTCGCCCTCCTCGTCGCTGGGGGGGAAGGCCTAGTTCACGTCCCCTTCGACCCGTGGTTCTGGGAGCGATTTCGAGGTTGGTCGCAGAATCCGAACCAACTCTCGGAGCTTTGCGGAGTTCTGACCTTTGTCTGCATTCATTTGTTCGAAACTTCGCGGCGGTTGAACGGTAAAGTTGTGGCGCTCCTTTGCTTGGCGGTCAGCATATACACTGGTATTCTGACGCAGAGCGACACCTTTAGATATGCTCTCCTCGTCGCTTTTCCGATGTTTATTTTTCTCGAATTGCGAGCCAAGCTCAATATCAGCTGGAGCGCTTTGTTCGCCGTAGTCATTATGGCTGGCGCGTTGTCGGCTTACGCGCAAATCGTCCTTCTGCCACTGGAATTGATCGCAATACACGGGTCGGATATTGTGGCCGTTCTGTCAAAAGAGGGCGGCAAAAAGGCGTCCCACGAAGCCGAGCTACGGGAATCTCTCTGGGGACAGGCCCTTCATCGTGGGGTCTTCGATTCTTGGATGTTGGGGCTCGGCCCGGGTCCACATCTGATGATCCCGGCCGAGATTGTGGCGGCGCATTTGGAGTTGACCGGAGCCCCGGGCAACACTGTTCATCCACAGGCCAATGGGAATGCAAATTTCGAAGCCCACAATACCCTGCTTGATCTGTTTACCCAGGGCGGATTGCTTGCGATTGGGAGCTTTCTCTGGTTGCTGGTGATCGCATTCCGGCGCGCGTTCACCTGTCAGCGCGCCGGCCTGATAACGCTGTTGGCCGGATTTTGTGTCTTTATATTCACCGGCAATATTATCCGGACGCCAACTCTATGGCTCGGTCTGGCCCTGTGCCTTGTCGCCGAGCGACAAGCGACTTTGCGGCCCTTGAGCCGGCGCTATTCGTCGCCGAACTCGAACACGCCGAGCAACTTGAATTGCCCTGCCCCGTTCCCAATTGGCAGTCGGAACGCTATGTTGCACTGAGATCAAGTGTGAGACTGCGACTGTGTGCGATCGCTGCAGTTAAAGTTTACAGTCCGTGCGGAAAGTCGGCCTGAACGGCTCCATCGGGTCGGGACGCGGGCTATACTAATTGCCCTGGTATGTCGCTCATCCGTCATTTCTGCGCACGATAATGTTTACACGGTGTTGTTCTGAATTGCAAAGATTAGTTACTGCCCAAGGCCGGACTTGCTGTCGGTGGGTCGCGAGATAGCGCCGATGGATTCTCGGCTGAGACCGAGCTCGCGCATTAGACGTCTGATCTTCTTGTGATTGACGATCATCCCGCGACGTGCCGCAGCTCGGCGCGAACCCGCCGCCGGCCGCAGCATTCAAACTCCCCGCAGATGGCCGATAACGACGTTGTTGGGGGTCAGGTTAGTCGGCGATGCGTCCATGGCGACTGGCTCGACCTTCGGCCTCGAGCTGATTCACGAACTCGGACCGCCAGCGCCGCGCGCCGCGGCAAGGCTCAATGCGCAACCCTTCGACGAAGCGGCCGTCGATCAGATCACCTCATCGGGTTCGAGCGGCCATGCGCTAGGATCGGTCTCCACTCCCAAGGTAGAGACGCCAATCCCAACCGCTGTTTCAGCTCTTCGCAGAGACCGGCGGCCAAGAATAAGGTCGCTAAGTGCGGCGACAGCGACGAGCGCCGCAGCCAGGAAGCGCCGGACAGTCCACATCGTGCCGAAAGCGGTGTCTTTAGTGCGTAGCCTTCCGCAACGACAGAGGGATCGCGCCGGGCTTGAACAGATCGGTCAATGAGGTCGCGTTGGCTGCGTCGCCGAGATAGCCTTCCCGGCTGGCGACGCCGAAAATCTCCTGCAAAGTCCTGAGATCCGAGGAATACGAGTACGCGATGGAGTTCGTGTAGGCGTTCCCCCTAGCGAGCGGAGAGATGACGATCTCGGCAAGCGTGAATTCCGCCGATCCGCATCCCGGGCTTCCTTCGGTCTCGTCGGTCCATATGACGATCAGGCCGTTGTTCCTGAAGGCCTGTGAGGATTTCGATCAACGGGACGATCTTCGACAGGAAATTGTCGCCGAGTGCGATCTGCTGTTCGTCGGTCCCGGCGGCGTAGGTGACTCCGTTGTAGGCGAAGTCCGTCTTCAACGGGGAATGCATGTCGTTGTGGATGTTGGGCGTGATCCAATTGTAGCGGGCGACCGTATTGTTCGTGAGGTCGGACTCCAGTTGCTGCAGCGGGGCGTAATTCTTAGCCCTCGGGTTGTTCCGCGCCGCGTCGTTTCCTCCGTTGGTGTCCTCGAAGAACAGTGGCGGGTTATGCTTCGGCTGATAATTGTATTGATGGCTGGCGTTGTAGCGATTGCTGTACGCTGGGGAGGCGCCGGAAAAAGAGATCAATGGCACTGTCCGCTCGTGGCCGGAAGAGCCTTGTCCGTGACCTGACCCATAAGGTCTTTGGCGAGGTCGATGTCCTCCTGATACGACCGCCATGCTAGACCCTTGTCTTGCAGCAATTGGCTAAGATGGTGCGCCGTGACGATATTGTTCGGGAAGGGCGGATCGTCTCTGCGGTTAAGCGGGACCGCGAGCTTCGCGAGTTCAGCCTCCATCCAAACGTAGTTGGGCTCGGACGGGTGAACCCAATCCAGCTGCTGATTGCACGGGACGTTCACAACGTTGAGGTACTTGCTGGCGTAAGAAACGTTCGCTGCATTCGGATTGCCGGGGGTCACCAGGCTGTTGATGAAAGGCGCGGCAGGATTGCGATAGATCGGATGCGGAGACGTGAGCGACGCTGGCTGCGTCCAATTGTGATTCTCGAGCGCGATGTAGAAGACCACACCGATGCTTTCCGCCTGCGCCAAACTGGCGATCAGAAGTGCCAAGAGGGAAAAACCAATCACTTTGGTCACGGAACAAACTTTTAGCTGGTTTAATGGACCAATTAATAGGGCCGCGTTCCGTGCAGAATGACATGCTCATCCGAGTTCGAGCACTCGGATCGAGACGATGAGGCGACCCAAACCAATGTAGACGACAAACTCGGCCGCGCTCATGGCAACTTGGCTACCGCCACTTATCGCGCGACTCCCTCGTCGAGCGATCGCCTTACACAGCGCTAGGCGAATTCCATCGAACACCGCCCGGCGGACCAGCATTCGCTTTGGGTCGTACACCTGGAACATGCAAGGAGGGCCGTTGCCTTGATCGCTACATCCGTACGGTTCTTGGCTCGCAGTTTTTTCATGATATGGCGAACATGCACTTTTACAGTGCTTTCGCACATGTTCAGTTCGTAGGCGATGATCTTGTTCGGCTTGCCCTGATGGATCGCACGGACGACGGCGAGCTCGCGGCTGGTGATGGCGCCGGACGCCGCGGGGCGCGACGGCGCGCCAGCAGAGGGGATCGCGGAGAGGAGGCATTCCGCGGGGACGTATGTCCCGCCCGCCAACACAAAGCGAACCGCTTCGACTGCGATTTCAAATCCCATGGTCATTGGGATATAACCCTTTGCCCCGCAGCCAATCACGGCCCGCATGATCTCGAAATCATACTTGGAAGAAAGAACGATAGTCGGTAAAGACTGCGCTAAATCGGAAATAATCCTCAATGCTTCTGCGCTTTGCGGGGTGTTCGTCTCGCCCAGAGAAATGATTACCAATCGCGCCGATCCAATAGTTCCTTGGTTGCCCAACTCCGAAAATGAGGACAACGTCTCCACGGGTATCGACAGGGCCGATTGAATGCTTCTCTGGATACATTCCCGCAGGAAAATCCGGCTCTCAACGATAATGACCTTCTTTTCAGCTTCTTTGCTGCCTTGCAAATCCAAGCCGCGCGCGACGCATTCGGTCGATAAGGCCTCTCCCCGGTCGAATTGAATTGGCCCTCGTTCGGCGCGTATCGTGTAGAATTGATCGGCTACACTACTATCGCTGTCGACGATCGACAGCCCCAAACGAGGAACCCCGACCTCGCGCATCTCGTTTTGCGACGGCTCATCGAAATCGTTCCCTTGCACCCGCATTGCCGTTTCCTAATATAGATTAGTTGATTACGTAGGGATCAACCCTGCGGAACATTTAGGCAGCACCTTAATTGGCGAACCGACGAATTGGGCAGCAAAGCACTGACACAAAAAGCTAAATGTGCAGCCAAACGAACGGCGTCGCGCTTAACCACCTTACACAACCGCAACCAGACTGACGCCGGGTCAGCGGCGATCGGTCTTGAACCCAAAGCTCAATCTTTTCCGTAGACCAAGCCCACAACCGAGCAGTTCAATTTACCCGTTGTAAACAAAATGTAAAGCATTTATGACGGGCGCCGGCCGGTTTCCGATGGCCCAAAGTGATATGGCGTCTCCCCCTTTTGAACTATCTGCGGGTCAGGAGGCGTTGCTGCGGAAGGCGACGTAAAGGTTGCAACGGTGGTGGTTGGCGCCCACTGAATGTGCAGTTCGCGTCGTCGTTCACACAGCATCGGCGGGAAAATTTATGGGCGCTCTTTGCGCGGACGGCGGCTCGCGGTTCCGGCAAGAGAAACTCATTTGGCAGGCGCCGGGGCGTAGAAAGCCCGCGCCTATAACGCGTTCGCTCCACACTTTGGCCTGCATCCGAGCGCGAGACGACCATAAGTAGTATAAGGCGGCGCAGAATACCAATATCATCGATTGGAAATTAGAGAATTAGGAGACTATCATCTAGCGCGGAGCGCTGCATAGACTTGATTGCAAGACGAATTGGACCCTTTCTGGAACTATGGACGGAATAGCCAGTTCAGATAGGCGCTTACCGAGGCCCGACCGGCTGGCGGCAAGCTGGGATCAAACCAAGTCACTGTCGCGCTAGGCGAGGCCGGCGATAAAGGGGTTGGAAAGCGCCGCCGATAGGGACCAGTCGCGTGTGCCCCTGTGGTTGGAATGGAGGGGGAAGATGGCGAGACATGAGCTTGAGACCGGCCTTTGCGAGTTAGGGAACCGGATTTGGGAGGCGATACAGAGCGACGAGGCAATCGCTGATACGCTTTTCAAGCTCGTCGACATGAAACTCGCCTTGGACCATGTGACGTTGGATGACTCCCGTCTCGATTCCGATGCGGCAAAGGCGATTCTCATGGATGTCGAAGGCGACGCGGCAAATTTAGTGCGACCGAAGAAATTCGTTCCCCCAAGCGAATGGGCGAAGCTGGCTTTATACCATCTTGCGATGGATTGGGTTATCGACCAGGCGCTCGTGAGGATGAAACTTGAAAGCAATTGGCCGTTTCAACAGGACGGCGACTCGTCCAAGCCATAAACACGAGGGGTCCGCTATCCAAAGCGACGCTGGTGTTGGCGCCGATCTGAGATGCGTTCCAACTCCGCGCGGCTCCGACTGATATAGTTTGCACCTTCCCGGTAATCGCGAATGTGGGCTCGTGAGCGGACCGGCAAACCGCCTCCGGTCTTGGGAGGCGGCGAAACGCCACGGCGCTTGATCGTCGCCTCGGACGACCTAAGGCTTCTCTGCAAGGGGTGTAGATATGTCGGCGCGACTGTCCGCAGGAGCTTGTCCACAAATTGACCTTACGCGAGCTGATCGCTCTTCTTGGTGTCGGTGTGGTCTCGGAAGCATCAAACCAAGCTCGCTTAATTCGGCGAGGGGCAAACCTATGATTCGTTCAAGTTATTGGTGGAGCCAGACGGAATCGAACCGACGACCTCTTCAATGCCATTGAAGCGCTCTCCCAACTGAGCTATGGCCCCATTCTCCAAAATGCTGCGGCTTCGATTGGGGCGAAGCGCGCTTCCTTCCGAGGGCGAGGGGTATAACCGCAAAATTGCCGCGCCCACAAGGGCCACGGGTCAAAAAAGCCGCGGCCCGCGCCGGCCCGCCTGCGTCGGTCGCCCAAATCCCCGCGCCGCTCAGGTTTCCTCGTCGGGGGCGATATCGCCGTCGATGAGGTTGCTGACGTCGTCGTCGTCCTCCTCTTCTTCTTCCAGGAACGGATCATCGGCGGTGTCGTCCTCGGCGTCCTCCTCGACATCGATGTCGTCGACCGCCGGCTCGGCGGCTTTCTCCTCGCCCGCCTCGACCTCGTCGAGCGACACCACCTCCACGCCAGCCGGCGTCGCAATTTCGGTGTCCTCTTCTTCCTCAGCCTTGGCGGCTGGCCGCGCGCGAGCCGAGACACCCTGAAACACGGTCCCGCACTTCGGGCAGACGATCGGATCCTTGTTGAGATCAAAGAATTTTGCGCCGCAGTTCTGGCACTGATGTTTGCTTCCGAGTTCGAGCTTGGCCAAGGCGATCTATTCCCGGTGGTTGAGGACGAAATTTGGGCGGGGGTTCGGTTAGTCGCCGCCCTCCGCCCTGTCAATGCGCTATATGGATCGGTGATCGACAGTTTCCAGCGCCGGTGATACGAGCGCCGTCCGCGGCCGGCGCGGCTGTTCGCTCGGCGCGAAGGAAGATCTTAAAGTGTCCGCCCATTCGTCGCATCAATCCGTGGCCTCGCCGCTCAGCGCCAAGCGCGCGCGACCGCTCAAAGGGCGGGTCCGGCCGCCCGGCGACAAATCGATCTCGCATCGCGCGTTTCTGCTTGGCCTCCTGACCTGCGGCGAGACCAAGGTCGAGGGGCTGCTCGAGGGCGACGATGTGCTCAGGACCGGCAAGGCTTGCCAGGCTTTGGGCGCAGTCACCGAGCGTCTCGCGCCAGGCGCCTGGCGAATTCGCGGCCCCGGGATCGGGGCGCTCTTAGCCCCACGCGAAACGCTTGATTTCGGCAACGCCGGCACCGGCTGCCGGCTGATGATGGGGGTGGTTGGCGGCCACGGGATCGCCGCAACTTTCGACGGCGACGCCTCGCTGCGCAAGCGGCCGATGCGGCGCATCCTCGATCCGCTGAGGCTCATGGGGGCGCAGGTCCTGTCCGAGGCTGAAGGCGGGCGCTGCCCGATCGTGCTCAAAGGCGCACGCGATCCCGCCCCGATCGAATATCGCACGCCGGTCGCCTCTGCCCAGATCAAATCGGCCGTCCTGCTCGCCGGACTCAACGCGCCGGGCCTAACGACCGTGATCGAAGACGAAGCCTCGCGCGATCATACCGAGAAGATGCTCGCCTATTTCGGCGCCGAGGTCGCAGTCGCTCCCGAGGGCGATGGACGACGGATCACGCTCGTCGGGCGGCCGGAACTGCGTCCAACGACCGTGGTGGTCCCGGGCGATCCTTCGTCGGCGGCGTTCCCGATCGTCGCCGCGCTGATCGTCCCGGGCTCGGACATAATCGTTGAGGGCATGATGATGAACCCGCTCCGGACCGGGCTTCTCCAGACCCTGAAGGAGATGGGCGCCCATATCGAGACGCTCGACAAGCGTGTCGAAGGCGGCGAGGAGGTGGCGGACCTGAGGGTGCGCGCGGGCACGCTTCATGCTGTCGACGTTCCGGCCGCGCGCGCCCCTTCGATGATCGACGAATATCCGATCCTGGCGGTCGCTGCGGCGTTTGCCACCGGCTCGACGCGCATGCGCGGCTTGCATGAGCTCAGAGTGAAGGAGAGCGACCGTCTCGCCGCGGTCGCCGCCGGGCTCAGGGCCGCTGGCGTCGATTGCGCCATCGAAGGCGATGATCTGATTGTCGAAGGCGGGCGGCCGCGCGGCGGAGGGATGGCCGCGACTTACATGGATCACCGGATCGCGATGAGCTTCCTCGTCATGGGGCTCGCGACGCTTGAGCCGATGGCGGTCGATGACGTTTCGATGATCGCGACCTCCT
This sequence comes from uncultured Alphaproteobacteria bacterium, assembly GCA_963696665.1. Classification (GTDB taxonomy): domain Bacteria; phylum Pseudomonadota; class Alphaproteobacteria; order Rhizobiales; family Beijerinckiaceae; genus Roseiarcus. The sequence continues at coordinate 196,800 of CAVOLE010000004.1, read as the reverse complement.
TCCCGGCATTCCGCCCGACTATGGAGCGGCTCGGGGCGCAGTTTCGCTAAAACTGTTTGTGCTTATCCCCGATTTGGACTTTCTGGAAAGCCTCTGGTTTTGCCTCGAATACCCCCTGTCGGAGGGGTTGGATTTCTTTGGATTTCCTTGGATTCTCTCGTCCGAATCAAGTCTTTTCAACGGGTTACGCGCGATTTTCGCGGGCGGAAAAATCGCGCGCCCTTTGCCCGGGCGGACCGGCGTGGAGCGGGCGCCGGAGGCGGGAGATGCAGGGATCGTTCATAGGCGCGACCTTAACGCCATTTCTGACTTTCCGCAACCAATTGTCGACTCTTGGAGAGGAAAGCGCATGTCTAACAATCCCTCCTCCCTCCTGTCAGACCGTCGTTGGGCGGGCTCCAAGCATCTAGCCCACGCCCACCCATCGCCCCTCGCGGCTCGAGCTTGCGATCGCGTGGATGGTTCGCTCGATCGCGAGGCCGGCCGCGAAATCGATGACCAGCGCCGGCCGCCCCAGAATGCGGTTGAGAAGCTCGTGGGCCTCGATGATCTTGAGGTCGTTAAAGCCCATCTGGTGGCCGGGCGCGGAGATGAATCGGTCGTAGGGCGGATGCGCCGGGCCCATCAGCACCTGCTTGAACCCTTGCGCCTCCTCCGGCCCCTCGGCCACAAATAGTCCGACCTCGTTGAAGCGCTCCTGGTCGAAGACGATCGCGCCTCGCGCGCCAAAAACTTGCAATTGCAGGCGCCCCTTGCGGCCCCAGGCGGCGCGGCTGACCTGGATCGTCCCCGACGCGCCGTCGGCCATCCTAAGCAGAGCGGTCGCGATGTCCGATGTCTCGACCTCCCGGCGCCCGCCGCCGTCCGGGCGGTTCGGATAGGGCTTGTTCATTTCGCCGAAAACTTGGGCCGGGAGCGCCGATCAGGGTCGCGATCAGGCTCATCGGGTGGACGGCGAAATCGTCCAGGACGCCGTAGCCGGAGCTTGCCTGGCTGCGCCAGGAAAAGGGCGCCTCGGAGTCGGCCATGAAGTCCTCGTCCATTTCGAGGCGAAAATGGGTGAGGTAGCCAATCGCGTCGCTCTTGATCAGCTTGTCGATGAAGCGAACGGCCGGGCTCTGGATGTAATTGTAGCCGAGGATGGCGACGCGGCCTGAGGCGCGCGCCGCGGCCGCCATACGCTCGGAATCGGCGAGCGACGGCGCCATCGGCTTTTCGCACCACACATGCTTGCCCGCTTCGAGCGCCGCGATCGCCATCGGCGCATGCAAGGCGTTAGGGGTGGTGATCGAAACGACTTCGACGCTGGGGTCGGCGATCAGCGCCCGCCAGTCGTCGGTCGAGGATTCAAAGCCGAACTCGTCGGCGCGCCGCCGCGCCAGCCCCTCTTCCACCTCGCAGAGCATGACGCGCCGGACGATCGGCGTATCGTCGAACACCGCGTGAACGCCCGTCCACGCCAAAGCGTGGCACTTGCCCATGTAGCCAGTGCCGATGAGCCCGACGCCAATCGTCCGCATTGCTCCGCTTCCCCGATTTTGCGGCCCGCCGCCAATACAGAGTAACTCCCAACCCCTCGTCCTGAGGAGCGCCGAAGGCGCGTCTCGAAGGACGCTCCAGCGCGCATCGGCGGCGGCGCCTTCTGGACCATCCTTCGAGACGCCGTGCTCCGCACGGCCCTCAGGATGAGGTCGGTAGATGCCCCGGCGTCCCGATGCCCGACCTCCCCCGCCAATACAAATATTTCATATACGACACAGATTGGAATATCTGTTCTATCCATACCCGCCTGGCGACAATAGCGCAGGCGAGCGGACCCGTCGCGCGGGCCACAAAGGCAAACGATGAGCGACCAGGCAACGATCGAACCGCCGGAGAGCTTCGACCAGTTCCAGCGCCGCCTGATCGAGATTGAGCCGCACCTGCCCAAACGTCTCCGGCAAGCCGCGGCTTATGCGCTCGAGCACCCGGACGAGTTCGCGCTCGGCACCGCTTCGGCGCTGGCCCGCAACGCCGAGGTGCAAGCATCGACCCTGGTGCGGTTCGCCCAGACATTGGGCTTCGCCGGCTTTTCCGAGCTGCAGGCGCTGTTTCGCGCCCGCCTGCGCAACCGCTGGCCGGATTATTCCGAACGCCTCCGAGCGCTGCAGCAGAACGCCCGCGACACCGGCGATCCAACCCATCTCTTGTTTGGGTTCGCCGATTCCGCAGCCGCCTCGATCCTCGCGTTTACGCGACAATGCTCAGCGGCGCGAGCTCGACCAGGCGGTCAGCCTTCTGGCCGAGGCAGGGACAATCCATTGCCTCGGCCAGAGACGGTCGTTCTGCGTCGCCCACTATCTGACCTATGCGCTGTCCCAGCTCGGCGTCCCGGCCTCCCTCATCGACAATGTAGGCGGGCTCGGGCCGGAAGAGCTGGCGCAGGCGGGCCCTGGAGACGCGCTGATTGCGGTCAGCTTCTCGCCCTATACGCCGTTCACGCTCGACCTCGTCAAGCGCGCGCGACGCGCCAGCGTCCCGATCGTCGTGATCACCGATAGCGCGCTCTCGCCGCTCGCTCGCCTCGCCGATGTCCGGTTCGAAGTTCAAGAGAGCGACTTCGGTTCGTTCCGGTCGCTATCGGCCACGTTCTGCCTGGCGATGACGCTCGCCGTCGCCGTCGGCGAAAAGCGGGTGAAGGCGGCGACCTGACCCTATCATTCCGCCGGGGCTTCTCGGGCCGCGAACGTGACCTTGGGCACGACGGCCGCCGCCACCGCGACGAATAGCGCGATCACGAACATCGAGACGAAGGTCAGATGCAGCGATTGCTCAAGCGCCGCGCGAAGCGTCGAATTGCCCGCCGCGCCGCCGTTGCGCTCCAAGAGGCGGCGAATATCTTCCGAAGATATCGCGCCCACGTGACCGGCCGAATGCATGAGGCCAAAATTCAGCACGGCGCCGAAGAGCGATGCCCCGAAGGTGTTGCCAAGAGAGCGGGCAAACAGGAATGAGGCCGTGGCGGAGCCACGCTCCGACCAGCTTACGATCTCTTGAATGAGGACGATCGAAGAGGCGCTCAAGATTCCCATGCCGAGGCCGACGATCAACGAGCCCAGTCCGGCGACGATCGGCGAACTTTCGGCGTGGAGGAACAGGAAGATGATCGACCCCGCCGGCACCAGAAGGCCGCCGACCCGAAGAACCAGCCGCAAACCGACCCGCTGAAACACCCTGACCCCGAGCGTCGCCCCGACGGGCCAACCGAAAATCATCACCGACAGCGCGAATCCCGCGACCAAGGGCGACTGCTGCATGACGCCCTGGACGAAGACCGGCAGGAAGGTGGTGAGCCCCATCATCGCCATGCCGGTGAGAACGGAAGCGGCGTTGGCTGCGGCGATAGGCCGGCGCCCCCAAAGATCGAGCGAGATCATCGGCTCCGGAGATCGGCGTTCCTGCAAGACAAACAGCACGATCGCGACCGCCGCGACCAAGGTGGTGAGCCCGATTTCGAATCGCCCGGAGGTCGAGAGCGCGGTCAGGTCGGCCATGACCGCGGCGATGGCGACGGTGAAAATGGCCGCGCTGAGGTGATCGATCTTGCCGCGGCCGCGCGCGCGGTTCTCGTGGAAATAGGCCCAGAAGCCCGCCACAGCCACCGCCCCGATCGGCAGGTTGATCCAAAAGATCCAGGCCCAGGACAGATGCTGGATAATGAGGCCGCCAGCGAGCGGTCCGATGACGGCCGAAATCGCCCAGACGCTTGCGAGCCAGCCCTGGATCTTCGCCCGCTCATGCGCGGTGTAGAGATCGCCGACGATGGTCATCGCCACCGGCAGCACCGCGCCCGCGCCCACGCCCTGCACGAGCCGGAAGACAATCAGCGACGGCATCGACCAGGCGAAGCCGCACAAAGCCGAGCCGACCAGAAAGATCCCGATGCCGATGGTGATGACGGTCTTGCGCCCGATGAGGTCGGCAAGCTTGCCAAACACCACGGTCGTCGCGGTCTGGGTCAGGAGGAAGGCGGAGAACACCCAGCTATAGAGCTGCAAGCCGCCAAGCTGGCCGACAATCTGCGGCATGGCGGTCGAGACAATGGTCGCCTCGAGGGCGATCATGAAACTTGACGCCATCACCGCGGCAAGCACCAGCGGACGGCGAGTCGTGGGGGAGGTCATTTGAGATTTTCTTGGGGAGGTTGCGCTTGAGCTTACCGGAGGAAGCGCGCCGACGCCAATCGCGTTCGCGTGAAGAGCTGATTCTCGCCGCCCGGGACCTTCAAGGGCCCATTGTAGGCGATCGGCCACGGCAGCGGCCTGCACGGAAGCTTGCGCCGTTCCGCCCTTCCAGCAGGTGTGATGTTACGTTATCCTTTCAGGAATCAGGGAGAAATTTATGCAGACCCGCCGCCTCGGCCACACCGACCTTTCCATCGCGCCGCTCGTTCTAGGCGGCAACGTGTTCGGCTGGACGGCCGATAGGGCGACCTCCTTTGCGGTCATGGACCGCTTCCTCGCCGCGGGCCTCAACGCGATCGACACCGCCGACGTCTATTCAGCCTGGGCGCCAGGCAACTCCGGGGGCGAGTCCGAGACGATCATCGGCGAATGGATCAAGGCGCGGGGAAACCGCAATCGCGTCATCGTCGTCACCAAGGTCGGCTCGCCGATGGGCAAGGGCAAGGAAGGCCTCAAGGCGCGCTATATCGCGGAGGCGGTCGAGGCGTCGCTCAAGCGCCTGCAGATCGACGTGATCGACCTCTATCTCTCGCACTGGCCGGACATGGCGACGCCGATCGAGGAGACGCTCGGCGCCTATCAGCGGCTTATCGAACAGGGCAAGATTCGCTGGTGCGGCGCGTCGAACCTCAGCGTCAAGCTGCTCGAGGGGGCGCTGGCGGCGTCCAAGGCCAAAGGGCTGCCGCGCTACGAGGTTCTCCAGCCGGAATACAATCTCGCCGACCGTCACGAATTTGAAAGCGGCCTTGCCGATCTCTGCCAGCGCGAGCAGATCGGCGTCATCACCTATTTCAGCCTCGCCAAGGGCTTCCTATCAGGCAAGTACCGCAGCGAGGCGGATCTCTCCAAGAGTCCGCGCGGCGACGGGGTCAAGGCCTATCTCAATCCCCGCGGATTTCGCATCCTCGACGCGCTCGAGGCGGTGGCGGCCCGCCACAAAGCGAAACCCGCGGAAGTCGCGCTGGCCTGGGCCATGGCGAGGCCCGGCGTCACCGCGCCGATCGCCAGCGCCACCTCAGTCGAACAGGTCGATAGCCTCGTGCGCTCAACCGAGCTTGCGCTGACGGGGGCCGACATGGACGCGCTCAACGCCGCCAGCGCGCCCTGAGTCCCTTCTCCCCGGGAGAAGGTGGCCGACGCCGCCGGCCGGATGAGGGGTCGTCTTGTCATTCTCAGCAAGGCGTCGCTGGATCCCCGACTCGCGGGCATCCAGGGGCCCCGCCGCGCAATCGGGCGCCGTTCGATTGCGACCTCGTAATCCAGGCGTCGCTCCGCAATCGTTACGCCGCGAGCTCTTCCGCCGCCTTAGAGGTAAGACGGTCGTTTTGCCTGGCGGTTTGTCTGTTCAATCGATATCCCGCAACACCGAGCCCGACGAAGCCGACAACCAACATGGCCCATGTCGAACGCTCCGGCACCGCCAGCGGGACAAATTCAATATCCGCCACCTGGAGACTTCGCTCGCACTCGCCCGTGTCGTCAGAGAAACTGCAGCTCGTGCCGCCCCCCTCCGCAAGAGTGGGCGACAAATTCACTGTCGTGTTTGAACAATCCATGCTGTCGTTCGGGCAGGGGTTGTCACCCTGCAAGGCGTTGAGATCGAGTGCGACCACCGCCTCGGTGGTCGGATCGAGGGTCCAGGAAATTGACGTTATGTCGGCCTGCGTAAATCCATCGTAGGAGAACGCCAGGCCGGCGGCGCTGTCGCCTGCGAATGTCGGGAACGTGATGCTACCGACCGCAGCGTCAGAGTCCGTATCAATGATGATCTCCGTGATCGCAGCGTGAGCCGTCGAAGACAGCGTCCCCAGCGCGAGCGTGAGGCCAGCGACCGCTGCAAAAGCTCCAATTTTTGTTCGCATGTGAGTAACCCCCGTGCGGAAAATTCCGCGCCGGATATTTGAGGGGTTGTTGCGACGCAGCAATCCGCCAAGATTGTTGATTAGCTTGGGGGTTACGTTCTTCCGACGGTCATCGTCGCGGGCCAAGATGTTGACGCCCGTCTGGTACACCAATTCAGCGGATCAGCCGGCGCTTGGCGATTCCGCTCGCGGCTCGTCGCTCCGCAATTCGCGGCGCAGGATCTTGCCGACATTGGTGTGCGGCAGCGACTCGCGGAATTCGACGTGACGCGGCGTTTTGTACCCGGTCAGATGTTGACGGCAGTAGGCGACGAGATCGGCCTCGGTCAGGCCCATGTCCTTGCGCACGACCACGAGCTTGACCGCTTCCCCAGTTCTGGCGTCGGGAACGCCGACCGCGCCGGCCTCGAGCACGCCGGGATGGCCCATCGCGACGTCCTCAATCTCAGTCGGATACACATTGAAGCCGGAGACGTTGATCATGTCCTTCTTGCGGTCGACCACATACACGTAGCCGCGTTCGTCGACCCGCGCGATGTCGCCGGTGCGTAAAAAGCTGTCGGCCGTCATAACGTTGGCGGTCTCGTCGGGCCGGTTCCAGTAGCCCGCCATCACCTGTGGGCCCTTGATGCAGAGTTCTCCCGTTTCGTCGACCTTGAGGTCGCGGCCATCGTCATCGCGAATGGCGATGTCGGTCGAAGGCAGCGGCAGTCCGATCGCGCCGTTGAACTGATCGATGTTGAGCGGATTGGCGACTGCAGCGGGCGAGGTCTCTGTCAATCCATAGGCCTCGATCAGCGGCTTGCCGGTCACGGACTGCCAGCGCTCGGCGACCGTGCGTTGCACCGCCATGCCGCCGCCGATCGCGAAATGCATGCGCGAGAAATCGAGCTTGGCGAACTCGCCGTTGTTGAGCAGCGCGTTGAACAGCGTGTTGACGCCGGGGACGACCGTGAACGGCGTTCCTCGCAACGTCTTGACCAGCGCCGGAATATCGCGCGGATTGGCGATCATGAGATTCGAGGCGCCAATCATCAGCGGCACGAAGCCGTTCACCTGCAACGCGAACACGTGATAGAGCGGCAAGGCCGCGACGAACATTTCGCCGTCGGCATGGATCGCCGGGGCGATCCATGCGTAAATCTGGCGTAAGTTGGCGACCATGTTGCGATGGGTCAGCATCGCCCCCTTCGGCACGCCGGTGGTGCCGCCGGTGTATTGAAGGAACGCGATATCGTCCGGCTTAACCGGTGGGTCGGTAAACGGCTGCCGCGATCCCAAAGCCAACGCCCGATTGAAACGCACGGCCTCAGGCAACCGGAAGGCGGGAACGGCGCGGCGGACATGCCGCACGACCGAATTGACGATGAACCCTTTGGCGCCGCCCAACTGGTCGCCGGCGCCGGTGACGATGATTGTTTTGAGCGCCGGCGCGCCACCGATCGCCTTTTCGAGCGTGCAGGCGAAGTTCTCCAAAACGACAATCGCCTCGGCGCCCGAATCCGCGAGTTGATGCTTGAGCTCACGTGGCGAGTACAAAGGGTTGCAGTTGACGACCACGTAGCCCGCGCGCAAAGCGCCGAATGCGGCGATCGGATATTGCAGCACGTTCGGCATCATCAGCGCGACGCGGGCGCCGCGAGGCAGGCGCGCAACACTCTCAAGGTAGCCAGCGAAGGCGCGCGACTTCCGGTCCAGTTCGCCATACGACATCGCCTTGCCCATGCTGACGAAGGCGGTCCGATGGCGAAATTTCTCGAAGCTCGTCTTGAGGAAATCGCCGAGCGAGCCGAGCGCGCTCAAGTCAATCTCGGCCGGCACGCCCTTAGGATAGGACTTGAGCCATATCCGTTCCATGGAATCCCCGTTGCAACCGCGGCCGCGCCATCTGGCGTTCACGCAAATACCGTAGGGGACATGCTTTTGTCGACGCGGACGATGCTGACAGGGGGCGGGCGCGACATCCCGTCAGCCGAACTAAGCTTAAGCTGAGTTTCTTTGGCCAGCCAATGAATCAGGACGGGATCGATTCACCACCAAGGACACGAAGAGCACGAAGGAGACGCCATTCTTGGCGACCTTCGTGATCTCGGTGGTGGAAAGTCGATCCGGTCATCCGCCGTCCGTTGGGCCGTCCGAACAAGCCTGCCTTAAAGCAGCGCTTTCTTCGGATCGCCGACCATGAATTCCCGGGTCGCGGGATCGACCGAATTCAACAGATCGTGGATGAATTTATCCTGAATCTTGAAGCTTTGTTCCGCCGGGATGCCGATCGTCGACACCCGGAACAGCGCTCCATCGGGAACCCATCCCCTGAGGCCATATCCGAGCTTGAGCACCTGACGAGCCCAATTGCTGCTCGAATTGTCGTAACCGATCCGCATCCAGTAGGTGATGGGCTCAATCCGCTCCTCGCGCTGGGCGACGAGCCTCGTCGCCTTGAGCGGCGGCGCCGAGGGGGAATACTCGAGCTTCACCGGGCTCGTCCGCGACACGCGGAAGCCCTGCGCCGTGTAGCACACCTCCGGATGGTGAAGCTGCAAACGATCGCTCTGGCTCTCGCCATAAGCGACCATCAGCATGACCACGTGCCCGTCGGGATCGATGAACCCGCGCGACGCCTCCTGATTGTAGATCTCGGCTTCGAGCGAATCTGCGGGCGGCGGCGCGACAACGTTAAGGCCTTCGACCGGCTTCCAATCCCCGAACTTGGTCGGCAGATGCTTGTCGATATTGAACACGTCGTGGGTGCGCGCCATCAGGTTATGCGGCGTCATCACAACCGCGAGCAGCATTGCCCCCAGCATCGCCACGCAGGCCAGAAGGATATTGGTCGAACGCGCCATTTTCGGCTCCTCCGCCTGCGAACCCCGCGTGCGGCCGTGAATATAGTCGCTCAACCCACGCCGCGCAACGACGAGGTTGTGGCGGCGGCTTTTAGCCCATCGAAACGGCGGCGTCCCGTGAATTTATCTTAATGAGGGCGAGCGCAACTTGTACCTGGGCGGAATCGCGCACCCCTCGACCTGAGGGTCGCGCGAAGCGCGGCGTCTCGAAGGACGCTCCAGGCGGCGCGGGCGGCGTCAACTGGAGCATTCTTCGAGGCCCGCAAAGAGCGGGCGCCTCAGAATGAGGGGGAGCACACCCGGCCGATCGGGGCTTGCCGGGCGGGCGGATTTGGATCGAAAAGAGGCCAGAGCGACGCCGGGGCCGCAACGGCCCCTGAGCCGGACAGCCAAATCGCAGCGAGTGAGGCCTACCCCCATGATCAGCGAGGATATTCTCATACGCTTGGGCTTCACGCCGGCGGAGCTTTCGGGCGGCTCGCTCGCCGTCCGCTCGCCGATCGACGGCGCCGAGATCGCCCGTATCCGGGAAACGCCGGCCGCTGACATGGCGGAGATCATTAAGACCGCCCACAACGCCTTCCTCGCCTGGCGGGAGGTCCCGGCGCCGCGGCGCGGCGAGCTCGTGCGCCTGCTTGGCGAAGAATTGCGCGCCTCGAAGGAGGCTCTGGGCGCGCTGGTGACGCTCGAGGTCGGCAAGATCGTGTCCGAGGGCCTCGGCGAGGTGCAGGAGATGATCGACATCTGCGATTTCGCCGTCGGCCTGTCGCGGCAATTGTACGGCCTCGCCATCGCCTCGGAGCGCCCGGGCCACCGAATGACGGAGACCTGGCATCCGCTCGGCCCATGCGCGATCATTTCCGCCTTCAATTTTCCCGTCGCAGTCTGGTCCTGGAACGCGGCGCTCGCGCTCGTCTGTGGGGACCCGGTCATCTGGAAGCCATCGGAGAAGACGCCGCTCTCGGCGCTGGCGACGATGAAAATCCTCGAACGCGCGATTAAGCGCTTCGGCTCCGACGCGCCGGAAGGCTTGGCTCAAATCGTCATCGGCGGCGCGGGCGTCGGCGAGGCGCTCGTGGAATCGAGAGGCGCGCCCATCGTCTCCGCCACCGGTTCGACCCGGATGGGCTCGATCGTCGGCCCGAAGGTCGCCGCGCGCTTCGGCCGGCCGATCCTCGAACTGGGCGGCAACAATGCGATGATCGTCGCCCCCTCGGCCGATCTCGATATGGCGGTCCGGGCGATCGTGTTCTCCGCCGTCGGCACGGCCGGGCAGCGCTGCACCTCGCTAAGAAGGGTCATCGCCCATCGTTCGATCCGGGCCGATCTTACCCATCGCCTGGTCAAGACCTATTCGAGCCTGCCGATCGGCGATCCGCGCAACGGACGGGACGCTGGTCGGTCCGCTGATCGACCACGCGGCGCGCGACAAAATGGCCGCCGCGCTCAAGCGCGCGCAAGACGAAGGCGGCAAGGTCCACGGCGGCGGGACGGTCGCCAAAGGCGTTCCGAACGGCGGCGCCTATGTCGAGCCGGCGATCGTCGAAATGCCGGACCAGTCGGGAATCGTGCGCGAGGAGACCTTCGCGCCCATCCTCTATACGCTCGGCTACGACGCTCTGGACGAAGCGATCGCAATCCAGAACGACGTGCCGCAAGGGCTGTCCTCGTCGATCTTCACGCTCGACCTGCGCGAGGCGGAGACTTTCCTGTCGGCGTCCGGGTCCGACTGCGGCATCGCCAACGTCAACATCGGCCCGTCGGGCGCGGAGATTGGCGGGGCTTTCGGCGGCGAGAAGGAGACTGGAGGCGGGCGAGAAAGCGGCTCCGACGCCTGGAAGGCCTACATGCGCCGGCAGACGAGCACGGTGAACTATTCGGCCAAGCTGCCGCTGGCTCAGGGCGTGCGGTTTGACGTGTAGCGGCGATGGAAAGGAGCTGCATGCCCTCATCCGGCGCTTCGGGCCACCTTCTCGCGCCGGATGAGGGTCCGCTGGGCCCGATCTCCTGATGCCTGACGTCATCGTTATCGGCGCCGGCCACAATGGCCTCACCGCCGCGGCCTATCTGGCCGCCGCCGGCCTCAAGGTCACCGTGCTCGAGCGTCGCGCGGTCATCGGCGGCGCAGCGGTCACCGAGGAATTTCACCCCGGCTTCCGCAATTCGGTCGCCGCCTACACCGTTTCGCTCCTGAACCCGACGATCATCCGGGATCTTGAGCTCCACGCCCATGGGCTCCGCATCGTCGAGCGCCCGTTGTCGAACTTCCTGCCCCTGCCCGACGGGCGCTATCTGAAGGTCGCGCCGGGGCGCACCAAAGCCGAGGTGGCAAAGTTCTCCGCCCCTGACGCGGAGCGGCTCGACGCCTATGAGGCGCGGCTCGAGCGCGTAACCAACGTTTTGCGCGCGCTTGCGCTCGATACGCCGCCCAATGTGGCGACCGGACTAGGGCTCGCCGCCAATCTGGGCGCCCTCGTCGACGCGGCCAAAGTCGGAAACCGCCTGCGGTCGCTCGACCTCGGAGGGCAGCGCGATCTCCTCGAACTTTTCACGCGCTCGGCTGGCGACGTGCTCGACCAATGGTTCGAAAGCGACCCGATCAAGGCGATCCTCGGCTTTGACGGAATTGTCGGGACCTACGCCAGCCCTTACGCGGCCGGCACGGGCTATGTGCTGCTGCATCATTGCTGGGGCGAGGTGAACGGCAAAAGGGGAACTTGGGGCCATGCGATCGGCGGCATGGGCGCGATTGCCCAGGCGATCGCGCGCGCCTGCGCCGTGCGCAACGTCGACATTCGGACGAACTGCGCCGTGAACGAGATCCTGATCGAGAAGGGGCGCGCCGTAGGCGTCGTGACAGAGAAGGGCGAGAAGCTTACGGCCCAAGCGATCGTCTCGAACCTGCACCCCAAGCTCACCTTCGAAAAGCTTCTCGACCCAGCCGCCCTGCCAGCCGACTTTCGCGCTCGCATTGGTTCATATCGCAGCGGCTCGGGCTCGTTCCGCATGAACCTGGCGCTCAGCGAGCTGCCGAGTTTTTCGGCGCTACCGGGGCGCGCGGCGGCGGAGCATCACGGCGCGGGCATCGTGATCGCGCCGAGCCTCGCCTATATGGAGCGCGCCTTCTTCGACGCCCGTCTCTCCGGCTGGTCGGCTGAGCCGATCATCGAAATGCTGATCCCCTCGACGCTCGACGATTCGCTGGCGCCTCCAGGCCGTCACGTGGCCTCGCTGTTCTGCCAGCATGTGGCGCCCAAGCTGCCGGACGGGCGCTCGTGGGACGAGGCGCGCGAGACGGTCGCCGATCTCATGATCGACACGGTCGAATCTTACGCGCCCGGCTTCAAAGCCTCAGTCATCGCCCGCCAGATCCTTTCTCCGCTCGACCTCGAACGCGAGTTCGGCCTGGTTGGCGGCGATATTTTTCATGGGCAACTCGGCCTCGACCAGCTCTATTCGGCAAGGCCGGTGCTCGGACACGCCGACTACCGCTCGCCCATCCGGGGCTTATACATGTGCGGCGCCTCGACCCATCCCGGCGGCGGCGTCACCGGCGCGCCCGGCCATAATTCCGCGCGCGAGATGCTCCGGGACTTCCGCGCCGGGCGATGGGGCCGGGGATAGGGCCTGCTCCGCCGTTCTGGGGTGGGGGATGCGACATCGATCAGGCTGCGCGCCCTCGTCCGACGGTGTATCAAGCAGCGGGCTCAACTCTCAGGTTTTCAAATGCACGACCTCCACAACCCCTTCAAGCATGCGCTCAAGTCCGGCCGATTGCAGATCGGATTGTGGCACAGCCTATCGAGCCATCTCGTCGCCGAAATCCTCGCGGACGCAGGATTCGACTGGATTCTGCTCGACACCGAGCACGCGCCGAACGAATTGCCGATGGTGCTCGCCGAGCTTCAGGCGCTGAACGGGGGAACGGCGCACCCTGTCGTCAGACCCGCCTGGAACGACCCCGTGATCATCAAGCGCCTGCTCGACATCGGGGCGCAGTCGTTGCTCATTCCTTATGTGGAGACGGAGGAGGAAGCCCGCCGCGCGGTCATGTCGGTTCGCTATCCCCCGGATGGCTTCCGCGGTTTCGCGGGCCAAGCGCGCGCGTCGCGCTATGGCCGGATCAAGGGATACCACGCGGCCGCAAATGCTGAGATCTGTCTCCTGGTGCAGGTCGAGACGAAGCGGGGGCTCGATAATCTCGAGCGGATCGCAAGCGTCGAAGGCGTCGACGGCGTGTTCGTCGGCCCGGGCGACCTCTCGGCCGGGCTCGGCTATCTCGGCCAGCCCGCCCATCCCGAGGTCGTCAAGATCATCGACGAGATGATTCCGCGCATCAAAAACGCCGGGATCGCGCCAGGGATTTTGACCGGCGATGCGGAACTGGCCCAGCACTATATTGACCTTGGCTGTCTGTTCGCCGCGGTCGGCTCCGACATCGGACTGCTGGCGCGGGGCGCCGATCAGCTCGCGGCGAAATTCAGAGGCCAGAATCCGGGGCGGTGACCGCACGCCGGCTGCGATCGGGAGGATAGGAATGTACACCGCGAGCGCCGCAATGCTTGAGGCGCTGCAGGAAGCGGGCGTCGCTTATATCTTCGCCAATTTCGGCAGCGATCATCCGGCTCTCATCGAGGCGATCGCCGAGGCGCGATCTCTGGGTCGGCCGATACCCGCGATTGTCACTTGCCCGAACGAAATGGTCGCGATGACCTGCGCCCATGGCTACGCCCAATTGACCGGGCGCGCCCAGGCCGTCGTGGTCCATGTCGACTGCGGCACGCAGTCGTTGGGCGGAGCGGTCCACAACGCCGCGAAAGCGCGTATTCCGGTCTTCGTCTTCGCCGGACTGTCGCCGTCCACCCAGGAGGGCGAGGCGACTGGCAGCCGCAACGAATTCATCCAATGGATTCAGGACGTGCCCGATCAGCGCGGCATCGTCCGCCAATATATGAAATACGACAACGAGCTGCGCAGCCCGCATAACGTGAAGCAGATCGTGCATCGATCGCTGCAACTCGCTCACAGCGATCCCAAAGGGCCGGTCTATCTCGTCGGCGCCCGCGAAGTGATGGAGGCTGAGAGCGAGCGCGTCGCGATCGATATGGCGGACTGGCCGCCGATCGCGCCGACGCCGCTCGGCGAAGCCGCCGTTGCGAGCCTCGTTGACGCCATTCAAAGGGCCGCGCGGCCGCTGATCGTCACCTCCTATGTCGGCCGCAATCCAGCCGCGGTGACCGAACTCGTCCGGTTTTGCGGGCGGCTCGGCGTGGGCGTGCTCGAATCCGTGCCAAGCTACGTCAACTATCCGCACAACGACCCGATGTACCAGGGCAATCACTGGAACCATCCGTTCCAAAACCGCGCCCTGGCCGAAGCCGATTTCATTCTGGTCGTCGATAGCGACGTGCCGTGGATTCCGACGGTGAGCAAGCCGAGCGACGGGGCCGCAATCGCCATCATCGACGTCGATCCGCTGAAACAATCGACGCCGCTCTGGTCGATCAAGGCGCGGCAATGCTATCGGGCCGACGCAGCCACCGCCTTCGCACAATTGAACGCCCGTCTCGACCGCATCGAGATTGACGGGGAAGCCGCCGAACGCCGCCGGCGCCACTACGCCACGCGGCATCGGGAGCGCAAGGCCGGGGTCGACCGTCTCGACCAGCCGGACGGCGACGTCATCACGCCGGAATATTTGACCGCCTGCGTGCGCCGCCAGGTCGGCCTCGATGCGATCGTGCTCAACGAGGGCATCACCAACTACCCGGCGATCTGCGATCATATGGCGCGCGAAAAGCCGGGCACGATGTTCGCGAGCGGCGGCGGCTCGCTGGGTTGGACCGGCGGCGCGGCCATCGGAATGAAACTGGCCGCGCCCGACAAAACCTTCGTCGCTCTCACCGGCGACGGCTCCTACATGTTCTCGCAGCCGTCCACGGTCCACTGGATGGCGCGCCGCTACCGCACGCCGTTCCTGCAAATCATCTATAACAATCGCGGCTGGAAAGCGCCGAAGTTCTCCGCGCTTGCCGTCCATCCGGATGGCTTCGCCAGCCGCGCCAAGGACCTGGATTTGAGCTTCGATCCGCCGCCGGACTATTCCGGAATCGCCGCTGCGGCGGGGGGCGCCTACGCGCGGGTGGTCAAGCATCCGCGTGACGTCGAGGCCGCCGTCGCCGAGGGGCTGAGAGTGGTGCTTGAGGAAGAGCGCTGCGCGGTGCTGGACGTTTTGCTCTCCCATCTTTGATAGGCTCGTATGACCGACACCGCGCCGATCCTGGCTTTGATAGAGGCCGCGTGGTAAAATCGATGTTAGGGAGTTGCCAAGGGGAGAGCATCATGCGCGCGCTTGCTGTGTCCTTTGTGGCCCTGATGGGAACGGCGTCCTTGGGCTTCGCCCAGGATCAGACGCTGCGCGGCGTCTTCCCTCCCCCTGGGGCGGCGCCTCTTGCCGCCCCGAAGTCGGGCACACCGGCTACGGGCGCCCTGAGCTCTTCGCCCCTTGGCGTCGGGCCGCGCGTGACGATCCAGGGTGGAGCGGTCCAAGGTCAAACGCTCCCGGACAATGTCACCCCCCTCCCGATGTCGGACCGGCCGGGCTATGGGACAGCGATCGTCAACGGCCATCGCTCCATCATCGACCTCAGCAACAATCGCATCATCCAGGTCATGGACTAGCGGGGCGCCCGCCCCTCGATAAGCGCCCGCCTTCGCGCAAAAACTGGGCGAAAGCCGACCATTATTAATTTTCTGTCAACTCGGCTCAGCGATGATTGACCATCCGTCAGCGCGGCCCACGCGCCGACGGCGGAACACGAGTTTCGCCAAGCGCCCAAGCAGCGCCACCGTCTCGATCGCCTCGAAGGAGGTCGTAATGAGGACCCTATCCCGCCGACAGGTTTTGACCATCGCCGCCACGGGAGCCGTCGCTTTCGCGACGCCGGCGAGAGCCGAGGCGCTAGAGCAGTTTTCTCCCGACGAGGTCGTCAACGACGGCCAGCGGTTTTTTGGCACTGTCTCGCGCGGACTGGCCGATGGGGTTCAGGAAGCAGGCCGGCGTTGGGGCCTCCCCAATGCGTATATTCTTGGCCAAGAGGCGTCCGGCGCGTTCATCGGCGGCCTCAGATACGGCGAAGGAAAAATGTATACGCGCAACGCTGGCAACCAGCCGATCTATTGGCAAGGCCCGTCGATTGGCTTCGACGCCGGCGGGGACGGGGATCGGACGATGATGCTGGTCTACAATCTGCCGGACACCACAGCGATTTTTGATCGCTTCGGGGGATTGGACGGGTCGGCCTACTTTATTGGCGGCTTGGGCTTCACCGCGGTCGGCGCCAAAGGCGTCGTGGTGGTTCCGATCCGCACCGGACTGGGCTGGCGCCTCGGGGTCAACCTCAACTATCTCAAGTTCACCCAGAGGGCGACCTGGAATCCGTTCTGATAGCCTGCGGCCGGTACATGACGTAAGCCTTCCGGGCGAAGCGCGTCGCGTTCGCCCGACAGGAGGAACGGCCCATGATCATCGATTGCCACGGGCACTACACGACCGCTCCCAAGGCGCTCGAGGCGTGGCGCAACCGGCAGATCGCCGGCATCACGGATCCTGGACAAACGCCCAAGGTCGCGGAGCTCAAGATCAGCGACGACGAACTGCGCGAGTTGATCGAATCGAACCAGCTGCGCCTGATGAAGGAGCGCGGCTCAGACCTCACGATCTTCAGCCCCCGCGCCAGCTTCATGGCCCATCACATCGGCGATTTCGCGGTGAGCTCGACCTGGGCTTCGATCTGCAACGAGCTTTGCTTCCGCGTCTCCAAGCTCTTCCCCGACAATTTCATCGGCGCGGCGATGCTGCCGCAGAGCCCGGGCGTCGACCCGAAGACCTGCATTCCGGAACTCGAGAGATGCGTCCGGGACTATGGCTTCGTCGCCATCAATCTCAACCCTGATCCCTCTGGCGGACACTGGACCAGTCCGCCGCTCACCGACCGGCGCTGGTATCCGATCTACGAGAAGATGGTCGAGTGGGACATCCCGGCGATGGTGCATGTCTCGACCAGCTGCAATCCATGTTTCCACACGACCGGCGCCCATTACATCAATGCCGACACGACGGCCGTCATGCAGTTCATTCAAGGCGACCTGTTCCGGGACTTCCCCTCGCTCCGCTTCATCGTTCCGCACGGCGGCGGCGCCGCGCCCTATCACTGGGGGCGCTATCGCGGGCTTGCGCAGGAATTGAAGAAGCCGCTGCTGACCGAGCAGCTCTTGCGCAACGTCTTCTTCGACACCTGCGTCTATCATCAGCCGGGCGTCGATCTCCTGACCAAGGTCATCCCCGTCGACAACATCCTGTTCGCCAGCGAAATGATCGGGGCGGTCAGGGGGATCGACCCCGAGACCGGCCATCACTACGACGACACCCGGCGTTACATCGAGGCGACCGGGAACCTCAGCCCCGAGGACCGCCACAAGGTCTATGAAGGCAACGCGCGGCGGGTCTACCCGCGCCTCGACAAGGCGCTGAAGGCCAAAGGCCGCTAGGGGCGGCGCCGCCCGGCGAGGGAGATGGATACAACCAGGAAGCGAGCGTACGGCGAGCAAATCCAAATGTTTCCAAAGAAATCCAAGCAGAAATCCTTGGATTTGCTTGGATTTCTTTGGCCGATTCGAGGCTTTTCAATGAGTTATGGTCGAAAAAATTAAAAAAATTCTCTGCGCCTCAACTCGCGCCGCAGGTTGCGCCCGACCGGCCCGCGCACGGCTTTTTCTCCCTCACTCTCTCCTCCTCCGCCACCCGGCGGCCAGTGGTTCTGCCGACTGAAATATATAGCGCGATATTCTGCTAAACACAAGGAATTGCTTCGGCAGGCCGGGGCTACGCGGCCATTTGGGGAGCGAGTTGCCCGCGGACCCCGGGCAGCGGGTCAAGTCGGCAGTTGCTCATTGTCGCCGACAGCAACGAGACCCAAACGCGCCTAGCTGTGGACGTTAGCGAATCCGACGCTAGGCTTCGCCGGCCGCGCGGCGCTGATGGAGCAAAGCGCGGTAGATCTCATCGTCGCCGCACAATCCCGCCATGCGGCCGAGGTCGTCGACCAGCACGATAGGATTGCCCGACAGGCTGCGCAACGCGATCGCCGAGCGCATCTTCAAGTCGATCGGCGCAATGACAATATCGACGTCCTCAGGCCGCGCCGCCACCTCGCCTGTAGCGCGGTCGGCGACCGCGATGGCGCCGACATTTCCGTCGAGGGTGACGCTGATCGGTCTGTCTTCGGCGTCGAGTTGGACACAAACGCGGCCGTTCCGGTCAAGCATCACCTCGTTCTCGCGGCGGCGGAGCGACGCCGCGGGCGTCATCAGCGACCCGCCGCGCAGCACGTTGAGCGGATTCATGTGCTTGACGAATTCCGCTACATAGGCGTCGGCGGGGCGCAAGAGGATGTCCTCCGCCGTCCCGCATTGAACGATGCGGCCGCCTTCGAGAATGGCGATCCGGTTGCCGATCTTCAGCGCTTCATCGAGATCGTGGCTGACGAAAATGATCGTCTTCTTCAGGTCCTTCTGGAGCAGGAGCAGTTCATCCTGCAGCTTGTCGCGGATCAGCGGATCGAGCGCCGAGAACGGCTCGTCCATGAGAAGAATGTCGGCGTTGGTGGCGAAGGCGCGTGCGAGACCCACGCGCTGCTGCATGCCGCCGGAAAGCTCATGGCCGAATTTGCCGGCCCATTGCGTCAGGCCCACCATGGCGAGCTTGTCGGCGACGATCTTGTCGATCTGCGCTTTTGGCATGCGGCGCAGTTCGAGTCCGAAGGCGACATTCTCCTTGACCGTGCGCCACGGCAACAGGGCGAATTGCTGGAACACCATGGCGATGCGGCTCGTGCGCAGCATCCTAAGTTCGTCGGCGCTGCAATGGGCGACGTCGATCGCGCCGTTCCCGTTGCGGACCAGAACCTTGCCGCGCGCGACTTTGTTGAGGCCGTTGACCGCGCGCAGGATTGTCGACTTGCCCGATCCCGAGAGGCCCATCAGCACGCAGATTTCGCTGGGCTCAATCGAGAGATTGACGCCGGCTGCGCCAAGAACGACTCCGGTCGATTTGAGGATCTCGTCGCGCGTTGCGCCGCGATCGACCATTGCGAGCGCTTCGGCCTGCTTGTCGCCGAATACAATGTCGACATTGTCGAAAATAACCGCGGACATCTCACGCGCTTCCTTTTCGCTCGGGGTTGCGGAAGACGCGATCGAGCACAATCGCCAAGAGGACGATCGACACGCCAGCCTCGATGCCCATTGGGATGTTGACTGTCCCCAGTGCGCGCACCACCGGCACCCCAAGCCCCGCTGCGCCAACGAGAGCAGCGATGACAACCATCGATAAGCTCAACATGATGCACTGGGTGATGCCGGCCATGATCGTCGGCAGCGCGTAGGGCAACTCCACTTTCCACAGCAATTGCCGCTTCGTCGCGCCGAACGCCTCGCCCGCTTCCTTCAGCGGCACGGGCGCCGAGGCGATGCCGAGATGGGTGAGGCGGATCGGGGCGGCGATGGCGAATATGACGGTCGAGATCAGCCCCGGCGCCGAGCCGAGGTGAAACAGGACCAGCGTCGGGATCAGGTAGACGAAGGTCGGCAGCGTCTGCATCAGGTCGAGCAGCGGCCGCAGCAAGGCATAGAGCCACGGTCGATGGGCGGAGGCGACGCCAACCGGCACGCCGATGATGACGCTCGTCAGCGTCGCGAATCCGACGAGCGAAATTGTTTCAACGGTCGCCTGCCAATATCCGAGATTGGCGATGAAAAGGAACGCAATGATGACGAATGCGGCCAGGCGCCAGGACCTGTGGAGCCAGTAGGCGAGCGCGGCGAGCGCGAAAACGACGACGAGAAACGGGATGTGGAGCAGCACTGCGGTAAAGCCGTCGACTAGGAAATCGATCGCCGCGGTCACCGCATCGAAGAACCCTGCGGCGTTGTCCTGCAACCAGGTGATGCCGATCTTGACCCAGCGTCCGAGCGGCACTTTCGGCTCGGTGAACCAACTCTCCAACGCCGTCTCTCCAGCAAGAAAGCGGGTGGGCCCCCGAGGACGCCCGTCCGCGCGTCGCGCGGACGGGAGGAAACTCGCGGGTCGATCGCTACATCTAGAGGCCGAGGCTCTTCTTGACTGCATCAAGCCCCGGCTTGCCGTCGAAGGTGGTCACGCCCTCGAGCCAGGCCGCAAGCTGCGGCGGGTTGGTCTTCAGCCAGTCCCGGGCGGCCTTTGGCCCTTCCTCGCCGTCGGTCAGGATCTTGTTCATCACCAGGTTCTCGATGTCGACCGTATAGATGAGATTCTTGATGAGCCTGGCGGCGTTGGGGCATTGCTCCGCCCAGCCGGCGCGCTCGTTGGTGTAGACGATCGCGCCGCCGAAATTCGGGCCGAAGCTGTCGTCGCCGCCAGTCAGGTACTGGATCTTGTAGTTGACGTTCATCGGGTGGGGCGCCCAGCCGAGGAAGACGACATCCTCCTTGTGGCTGGTCGCCCGCTGCACCTCCGAGAGCATGCCCTGCTCGCTCGATTCGACCAGCTGGAAATCCTTCAAGCCGAACTTGTCGCCTTTGATAAGATCGAGGACGAGGCGGTTGCCGTCGTTGCCGGGCTCGATGCCGAAGATCTTGCCGTGCAGGGAATCCTTGAACTTCTCAATATCCTTGAAGTCCTTCAGGCCCTTGTCATAGGTGTATTGCGGAACGGCGAGGGTGTAT
The DNA here is from genome assembly GCA_963696665.1 of uncultured Alphaproteobacteria bacterium. Taxonomy (GTDB): domain Bacteria; phylum Pseudomonadota; class Alphaproteobacteria; order Rhizobiales; family Beijerinckiaceae; genus Roseiarcus. Next base: position 176,106 of record CAVOLE010000004.1, on the reverse strand, counting down.
TTGGCCCCGACCGGAAGGTTGGCGCCGACCACCACCACCGACTTGTCGGCGATATAGGGCTTGCGGTCGTTCTCCATCGACGGCTCCCAGTTGCCGAGGAATACGTCGATGTCCTTGTTCTTCATCGAGGCGTAAGTCACTGGCACCGAGAGGACCGTGATCTTGGGCGTGTAGCCGAGGCCTTTCAGGATTTCGCTGGCGATCGCGGTGGTCGAGGTGATGTCGGTCCAGCCCACGTCCGAGAATTTTACCGTCTTGCAGCTTTCCGGATCGCCCGCGAAAGCCGAGCCCGAACCAGCCAGCGCGATCATTCCTGATAGTGTCAGTACTGCTGAAAGCCTCATCGTCCTCTCCGTCAATTGTGCGGTCGACCTCCGCACTCGACCAAGCTTAATCAAGAGTATCGGCGGGAGGCGAAGTGCGGTCAAATCCAATAATTTGCCGGCCTCACCTAACGGCCAAACCGTTTGAGCTTGCCGTCGCAAGCGGCTAGAAGCGGCGCGATCCCCTCCTTGCGAGCCCCAATGGCCGAGCCGCTCAACCCCACGCCCCAGCAGCAGTCCGAAATCCTGATGCAGGCGCTGCCGCACATGCTGCGCTACGACGACGCAATCGTCGTGGTGAAGTACGGCGGCCACGCGATGGGAGATGAGGACAAGGCGCGCGACTTCGCCAAGGACATGGTGCTTCTGGAGCAGTCCGGCATCAATCCGGTGGTCGTGCATGGCGGCGGGCCGCAGATCGGCACGATGCTGAAGAAGCTCGGCATCAAGTTCCACTTCTCCGGGGGCTTAAGGGTCACCGACAAGCCGACGATGGAAATCGTCGAAATGGTCCTCGCCGGATCGATCAACAAGCAGATCGTCGGCTCGATCAACGCCGAAGGCGGGCGCGCGGTCGGCCTCTGCGGCAAGGACGGCAACATGGTCACCGCGCGCAAGGTCCACCGCCCGCATGGCCCTGGCGAAGACGTGGTCGATCTCGGCTTTGTCGGCGAGCCCGACAAGGTGGACGCGACTGTGCTCGAGCAGATTCTTGGCCGCGAGCTGATCCCGGTCCTGGCGCCGGTCGCGCAAGGCCCGGACGGCCAAACCTACAACGTCAACGCCGATACGTTCGCGGGCGCCGTCGCCGGCGCGCTCGGAGCCAAGCGCCTCTTGTTCCTGACCGACGTTCCGGGCGTGCTCGACAAGAACAAGGGGCTCATTAAGGAATTGCGGGTCGACGACATTCGGGCTCTCATCGCCGATGGCACGATCACTGGCGGCATGATCCCCAAGGTCGAGACCTGCATCTATGCGCTGGAGAGGGGCGTCGAAGGCGTCGTGATCCTGGACGGCAAGGTCCCCCATGCCGTGCTGATCGAGCTTCTGACCGACTATGGCGCAGGCACGCTCATTACCCGATAGGGAGCCTTCAAGGCGGTAAACATGCGTATTCTGGCGATCGACACTTCCTGTGGAGCAGCGTCGGTCGCGGTCGTCGAAGGCGGTCGGGCCGGGCCGGTCGCAGTGATCAGCCGGCCGATGGCGCGCGGCCACGCTGACGTTTTAGCCCCGATGGTCGAGGAGGTTATGCGCGGCGTCGAGGGCGGCTTTCCTTCGCTCGCGCGCATCGCAGTCGCAACGGGCCCAGGCTCCTTCACCGGCATCCGCGTCGGCCTCGCCATGGCGCGGGCCATGGGGATGGCGCTCGCGATTCCGGTCGTCGGCGTTTCAACTCTGGCCGCCTTCGCCGCGCCGCTCCTCAGCGAGCCGAGAGGCGGAATCATCGCCGCGACGATCGATGCCCGTCACGGCTCGGTCTATTTTCAGTTATTCGAGCCGTCCGGCCGTCCCCTGGGGCCGCCTCGATGCGATACGCTCCGGGAGTGTGTGCGCGCGATTGGCGCCGGGCCAGCTTGGTTCGCCGGGGACGCCGCTGCGCTGGTCGCTAGCGAAGCTCAGCGCGCCGGACTGCCTTACGACCTCGACGTCGCGAGGGTGGCGCCGGACATTGTCGCCCTCGCGCGGATGGGACTCGCCGTTGACCCCTTGAAAAGCCCGGCGCGCCCCCTTTACGTGAAGCCGCCGGACGCGCGGCCAAATGCGGCCGAGTCTATCGCCAGAGCGCCGGCCTGAGCGCCCGATCGAGCCCATGATCTTCGGCCTCAGCCGATCTCCGCCGCCCGTCATCCGTCTTCTCCGGCCGGACCGGGCGCAGGCTTGCGCGCGTCTGCACGCCAAGGGCTTCGCCCATCCCTGGTCGCCAGAGGAGATGGCGGGGCTTATCGCCAGTTCGTCGACCGTCGGCGCCGCGGCGCTTGATCCAGTAAGCGGCCGCTTGCGCGGCTTCGTCATGTCGCGTCTGGCGGCGGACGAAGCGGAGATTCTGACCATCGCCGTAGACGCGGCGCACCAAGGCAGGGGGGTCGGGCGGGCGCTTCTCAGCGAGAACTTGCGCCAGGCGGCAAATGCGGGGGCAAAGGCGATGTTCCTGGAAGTGGCCGAGGACAACGCGCCAGCTTTGGCTCTGTACGACCGGTTCGGGTTCGTAAAAGTCGGGGAGCGCGCCGGATACTATCGCCGCCCCGACGGGACGCGCGCCACGGCTGTCGTGATGCGCAGGCCGCTTGGATAATCGCCGGGCGGGCTTTAATTCATATTATAAATGTATATACTTCCAGCTCGGAACGGGGCCGTGTACCTGTTTGGTCCCAGGCCTTGCAGTTAAGTTCCTCGATGTCTGAACTTCCGCCTATCGCCGCCAGCACGAAAATTCGGAAATGAGTCGCTCAGCTTGAACAATCATTGCGCTTGGCGCCCACATGTCCCCGATCGGCGCCATCGTCTCGTCCTCGATCGGACTCTAATGAAACGGGTTCTTTTCTCGCCGTATTGTCGATCGGTATTCCTATGAACGCGAATTACTACATGTGGCAACACAACCGAGTCCCTAACCGGTCCCCTTGCCATCCTGGCCTTACTAAAGTAGAGGGAAAAAGCTGGTCCGCCCCGGGTTACCCGGCTTTCAAGCTTTTCCTTCGCGCCCCCGACGATTGTGGTTAAGCTTCCCTCTCTCGACCAATTCAACCGCATCGTCGTCAAAGTAGGCTCATCGCTTCTGGTCGACGGTGAGCTCGGCGCCGTTAGGCGCGTATGGCTTGATGCGCTTGCTTCTGACATTGCGACGCTGCATGAGCGCGGCGCCAGCGTGATTGTCGTATCGTCTGGCGCGATTACGCTTGGCCGCACCGTGGCCAAGCTGCCCAAGCGGGCTCTCAAGCTCGAAGACAGCCAAGCGTCCGCGGCGATCGGGCAGATTGCCCTCGCCAGCGAGTGGTCGCGCGTGCTTGCCGAACACAAGATTGTCGCGGGCCAGGTGCTCTTGACTTTGCAGGACACGGAAGAGCGCCGCCGCTATCTCAACGCGCGCGCAACTCTCGGCCGTCTCTTCACCATGCGCGCGATTCCGATCATCAACGAGAACGACACGGTCGCGACCAGCGAGATCCGCTATGGCGACAACGACCGCCTGGCGGCGCGGGTTGCGACCATGACAAGCGCGGATCTTTTGATTCTGCTCTCCGACGTCGCCGGGCTCTACGACTCGCCCCCTCATCGCAATGCGCATGCGCGGCTGCTGCCGGTTGTCGAGCGTATCACGCCTGAGATCGAAGCGATGGCCGGCGGCGCGGCGTCCGAGCTGTCGCGCGGCGGTATGCGCACCAAGATCGAGGCCGGGCGTATCGCGACCTCAGCGGGTGCGCATATGGTGATCGCCGACGGGCGCGTCATTCATCCAATCGCGCGCATCGCGGACGGTGGCGACTGCACCTGGTTCCTGACGCCGTCGAACCCGATCGCGGCACGGAAGGTGTGGATCGGCGGTTCGCTCGAACTCAAGGGGGCAGTCTTTGTCGACGCCGGCACCGTCGCCGCGTTGGGCCGCGGCAAAAGCCTGCTGCCGGCCGGAATCACGCGCGTTGAAGGCGTATTCGAGCGCGGTGACTGTGTCGCGATCCGCGACGAGCGAGGGGTCGAGATCGGGCGGGGGCTTATAGCCTATGACGCGCCGCACGCTGAGCGCATCCGCGGCCGCAATTCGCGCGACATCGCGCATATTCTCGGAACGGCCGGGCGCGCCGAGATGATTCATCGCGACGACATGGCGCTCTCAGGACGCTGAGGCTAGCGCAGGTGTCCGCGGCCCTGCGCCCTTGGCAGCGCGGGCGCCGCCGCGCATAAGTCCGCACATGGGCTCCCTCGTCCGACGCCGCGTCCGGCTGATCTCCCTTCCGCGCCCGGCGCTGATCATGCTCGCGACGGTCCGTGGGCGGTTGCGCGCTAGCGAGTTCGGCATGACGGCGCTTGCGATCGGCGTCGGTGTCCTCGCTGGCTTATGCGTTGCGGTGATGACCACCATCGTCAACGCCGCGCATGTGCAGATTTACGGCATTCCCTTCGACGTTCGGCTCAGCGCCGCTGAGCGTGTCTCTCCGCTCGCCGCGTTTGGCGCGCCGATGCTGGGCGGCCTTTTGCTCGGCGCGATCGACGTCTGGCTCGCGCGGAGAAAAGCGCCGCCCGCAGTCGATCCGGTTGAGGCGAACGCCTTGCGCGGCGGACGCATGTCGCTCCGTCAGAGCCTACTCGTGGCGACGCAGACCGTGATCTCGAATGGCGCTGGCGCGTCCGTCGGGCTCGAGGCGGGCTATGCGCAGATCGGGGCGGGCCTCGCCTCCTACCTGGGAGTGAGATCGCGCCTGCGCCGGCAGGATCTCCGCATGCTGGTCGGGTGCGGAGCGGGCGGCGCGATCGCGGCGGCGTTCGGCGCTCCGCTGACGGGCGCCTTTTACGCTTTCGAGCTCATTATCGGCGCCTATTCGCTCGCGAACGCAATTCCTGTCTTCGCCGCCACACTTGCGGCGTCGCTCACCACTCAGGCGATTATCGGCGCGCCCTACGACATTACTGCGCCCGCGGTCGCCCCACTGACGTTTCCGGATTTTGGCGCGCTGATCGGGCTCGGCCTCGTCGCGGCGGCGGTCGGCGTCGGCGCGATGCGGGTGGCGGCGTTGATCGAACGGGCGTTCCGCGCCGTGATCCGCTGGCGTCTTGTTCGCCCTGTCGTCGGCGGCCTGATAGTCGGCTCGATGGCGCTCTACACCCCCCAGGTGCTGGGGGCGGGCCACGGGGCGCTTGGGCTCGACTTCTATTGGCCCATGAGCGCGAGGGAGCTCGCGATCCTCATTACGCTCAAGCTCGTCGCCTGTCTCGTTTCGCTGGCGTCGGGCTTCCGCGGCGGATTGTTTTTCGCTTCGCTGTTCGTCGGCTCCTTGCTCGGCAAGCTCTATTCGATCGGCGTCGACGCGCTCGCGCCGTCGATGGGGCTCGAAACCACAGCCTGCGTGCTGGTCGGCATGGGCGCGCTTAGCGCGGCGATCGTCGGCGGCCCGCTGACCATGACCTTTCTGGTGCTCGAGAGCACCGGAAACCTCAGCGTCGCCGGGGGCGTGCTGGCCGCCTCGATCGCGACCACCCTCGCGGTGCGCGCGACCTTCGGCTATTCGTTCACCACCTGGCGCCTTCACTTGCGCGGCGAGACCATCCGCGGCGGCCAGGACGTCGGCTGGCTGCGCGATCTGACGGTCGGGCGCATGATGGTTCGCTCGCCTCCGGTGTTTCCCGCCGACCGGTCGGTGCGGGCGCTCCGCGAGGCCTATCCGATCGGCAGCGCCAATGCGGTCGTCGCGATCGGCCAAGACGGGCGCTACCAAGGGCTAATCTACGTCGCCGAAGCCCACGCGCTGCCGATCGAAAACGGCGACGACGGCGGCCCGGTCGCGGCAATCGCCCATCTGCCGGCGACGGTGTTGCATCCGGACCAGGACATTGGCGCCGCGCTCGAAGCCTTCGACGTCGCCCAGGCCGACACGCTCGCCGTCACCGCGCGCGGAACCGATCAGGTGCTCGGCACGCTCGGCGAGGCCTACGCCGCGCGCCGCTACGCGCAGGAGACCAATCTCGCGATGAAGGGAGTGCTGGGCGGGGGATGACGGGGCGCACGCCGAGACAGCCAAGGCTAAGGAGGACTCGTCGTGGCCGGCGCAACGGGAGAGGTAGGTACATTCCGGGGAAGCCCTTCGCTGCGCCACGCAAGCCGAAGTTGTTCGGGCCGAGTCACTGTGCCAGGGAGCCGGGCGACGCCTCGTCGGGGCGCGCGTTGAGATAAGCCGCTACCCGCGCGCCATGCAGATGGGCCGCAAAATGCCGTCGAGAGGGCCCTTGCGGCTGCCCCAAAGCAGCCCACTCACCCGCTGTTTCGCAAACCGGCCGATATGCCGTTGATCGTGAGCTGGATCCCCGTCAGCACTTTCTCGCTCGCCGCCGCGCGCGAGCGGTGGAGCTTGAGAAGCTCGACTTGCACGTGATTGAGCGGATCGAGATAAGGAAAACGGTTGCGGATCGAGCGGTCGAGCAGCGGATTGCTCTCGAGCAGCTTCGACTGCTCCATGATCCCATTGAGGGCGTCAACCGAATCGCGCCACTCGCGCGAGATGCGGCTGAAGATCTTTTCCCGCAACGCGACGTCGTCGACTAGCCGCGCATAGCGCGAGGCGATGGCGAGGCTCGATTTCGCCAGCACCATGTCCATGTTGGAGAGCAGCGTGCGGAAGAACGGCCAGCGGACATACATTTCCTTCAGCGACTGAAGTCCGTCCTTGGGATGGGCGTCGACATAGGCCTTCACCGCCGAACCGAAGCCGAACCAGCCCGGCAGCATCAGCCGGCACTGCGCCCAGGAGAACACCCAGGGAATCGCGCGCAGGTCGCTGATTGCGGTCGTCTTCTTGCGCGAGGCGGGCCTTGAGCCGATGTTGAGGCCGGCGATTTCGGTAATGACCGTCGACGACCAGAAATAATGCTCGAAACCCTCCGTCTCGTAGACGAGACCGCGATAGGCGCTATAGGCGCTCGCCGATAATTCCTCCATCGTCTCCAGAAACGCGGGGTCGGGCGCGGGGCTTTCGTCCTGCAAGAGCGTCGCCTCGAGCGTTGCGGAAGCGAGCGTCTCCAGGTTTCGCCGCCCGACCTCGGGATTGGAGTACTTGCTCGAAATGATCTCGCCCTGCTCGGTGATGCGGATCTGTCCCTGCACAGCGCCGCCCGGCTGCGCGAGGATCGCGTCATAACTCGGCCCGCCGCCGCGCCCGACCGAGCCGCCGCGGCCATGGAACAGGCGGATGCGCACGCCATGGCGGCGGAATACGTCGACAAGCCCGATCTCCGCCTTGTACAGCTCCCAGCCCGAGGTGACGAAGCCGCCATCCTTATTGGAGTCTGAATAGCCGAGCATCACTTCCTGCTCGCGGCCGAGCGAATCGACGAGTTTGCGGTATTCGGGAAGCGAAAGGAGCCGGTCCATCACGCCGACGCAGTTGCGCAAGTCCTCGATCGTTTCGAACAGGGGAACGAGCGCGAGCGCTGAAGACCCGTCCGCGGTGACGAGCCCTACCTCTTTCAGGATCAGCGCCAACTCCAGCATGTCGGAGACGCTGTCCGTCTTTGAGATGATCGAGGTCCGAATCGCGCCGGGACCATATTTGCCGCGGATATCAGCGGCGGCGCGAAAAAGGGCGAGTTCGCCGGCCGTCTCCTCGCCATAAGCGATGAAAGGCGAGAAGACCGGACGAGGCGAAACGAGCTCTCGGCGCAGGAGTTCGACCCGCTCAGCCTCGCTCAGCGCCTTGTAGTCGAAACCTGGTGACGCAGCGGCGAACAGGTCGGCGATCGTCCGCTCATGAACATCGGAGTTCTGTCGGAGATCGATGGGCGCGAGATGGAAGCCGAAAACATCCACGGCGCGCTGCAAGACGCGCAGCCGTCCCCGCGCCACGATGCCTGCGTTGGTCTGCCTCAGCGAAAGGGCAATGATCGCAAGGTCGGCGCTGAATTCCGCCGCCGACGCATAGGGCGCCCGGTCAACAATCGGCTGACGCAGCGCGATGACGTGGTCAAGCTCGCTCGCCGTCTTGGCCAGGCGCGAATACATGCCCGTTATAGCCCGCCGATAGGGCTCCTTGCGCCGAGCGGCGGCCGAATCGTCGGATGTGTCCGCGAGCCCGGCAAGCTCCGGACTCATCGAGGCGAGATTGGAGGCGAGCGACAGCTCGGCCCCGAGCTCGTGCAATTCGTCGAGATAATGGCTGATCGCCCGGGCGCTCTGCAGTCGCATCGATTCGTTGAGCACATCGGCGGTGACGAACGGATTGCCGTCGCGGTCGCCGCCGATCCACGAGCCGACACGCAGGAACGAGCCGATGGGCTTCGTGCGAGCTTCGCCGGAAATGGCGTCGAGCTTGTCTTCGATCGCGCCATAGAGGCGAGGCAATTCGTGGAAGAACGTGTAATCGTAGAACGAGAGCGCGTTGGCAACTTCGTCGATGACCTTGAGCCGCGTCTGCCGCAACATGTTGGTGCGCCAGAGGATCAGGACGGCGCGCCTCAGGCGTTCTTCGTTCAGCGCGAGCTCGGTCTCGTTGCCGACGAGCCGCGCGCGCTCGTCCAGCAATTTTGCGATCTCGAGTTCGCGCGTAAGCGTGCTCTTGCGCCTCACTTCCGTCGGATGGGCGGTCAGGACCGGGCTCACCAGCGCGCGATCGAAGAAATCGGCGAGGGCGGCGGGCTCGACGCCCATCTCGCGGGTGCGCTGAAAGGCGTAAGCCAGCGAGCCGGGACGCGGCGCTGAGCCCGCGATCGCATGGGCGCGGTTGCGACGGATGTGATGCTGGTCTTCGGCGATGTTGGCGAGGTGCGAGAAATAGCTATAGGCGCGCACGATCGCGAGCGTCTGGTCGGCGCTCAAGCTGTCGAGCGTCGCCTCGAGCTCGCGCCGCGCGGCCGCCTCGTTGTCGCGATGGAAGCGGATCGAAGCTCGCCGGATCTGCTCGACCAGCTCGAAAACCTCTTCGCCCTCCTGTTCGCGCACTGTGTCGCCGAGGATTCGGCCGAGCAGGCGGATGTCCTCGCGCAAGGGAACATCTTTCTCGTCCGAAGTGCGAGGGGTCAGCTTCTGGATTTTGGCGGTCATGGCCATCGGGGCGCATCCGTTGCCGAGAATTTTGAGGATGCTGCACTGCGGCAGAATTGGGTGCAAGGCCGAAAGATAGGCAGATATGGCGGCTATTTGCGCTTTCCCGATGCCGCTCGCCGCGTCCGCAGCGCTTCGGCGAACCGGGCGCTGAGGGAGGCCTTGTCCTTGAGTTCGCACTCGTAGACGACAAGCGCCCGCCAGCCCATCGTGGAATAGGCGGCGAGGGTTTTGACATCGCGATCCCGGTTGCCGGTGATCTTGGCGCGCCAGTAGTCGGCGTTGGCTTTCGGCATGCGCGCGCCGCGCGCGCAATTGTGCCCATGCCAGAAGCAACCATGGACGAAAATCACGAGCTTGCGGGAGGCGTAAACGATGTCCGGCTTCCCCGGCAGATCGGCGCGATGAAGCCGGTAGCCCGGCGCGATTGGACGCAGAAGCGCTCGCACTGCGCGCTCCGGGCTCGTATCGCGCGATTTGACCGCGCGCATGACCGCCGAGCGGTCGTAGGTCGCGCGCTTTTCGCCCGCAGCGCCAGTTGCGCTGTCTTGAGCAAGAAGTTCTTTCTGCCTCTGGTCCGTCACCGCCACGAAGCGATCCTGCGTGGCGACGCCACCGCTGACAAGAGGGAAGGCGTCGGTCGCTCGCGGCTGCAGATCATACGAGTCCGGTAGCCCCATGAGCCGCGCCGCCTCGTGCAAACTCACAGCTAGCGCGTGTCCACTATCGCGTCCCAGCCCCATTTGAGCAGCGGCAGCGCCTCGCGCGCGAAGCCGCAGAAGTCGTCGGCCAGCGCTGGAGAGCCGATCGCCGCCTCGGGGACCGGACGCAGGCAGACCATGCTCTTGAGCCGCGCAGCCGCGGCGATCTCGGGATCGTCGATCGCCTCGAAGCCGCGCGGCGCGCGCTTGAGCGAATCCTCCGCCGACAAAGAGAGCCCCGCCTTCTTGAGCTTGGCCAGCATCGCCTTGAACGGCTTAGGCGCGCGCGCCGCCGCCGCGCGCAGCCGCGCGAGCTGATCGGGTTCAGGCTGATAGAAGCCGGCGGCGAAGAAGCATTCCTCGGGCGACAGGTGGAAATAGAGAAGCCCAGGATCGTGCTTAAGCCCGGAGCGGGTCATGACGGCGCCGGCATGGGTCTTGTAAGGATCCTTGCTGGCCGAGAAGCGCACGTCGCGATGGATGCGGAACATCGAAGACTTGCGGTCGCCCTTGATCGGGATTTTCGTTTTCGCCAGGCGCTCGGCGACATCCTCGACCAGGTCGCCCATCGGGCCTTTGACCGCGCTTTCATAAATCTCGCGGTTGGCCTCGAACCATTCCCGGCTCTGGTGGAACTTGAGCGCCTTGAAGAACGGCAGCGCCTTGGGGCCGAAACCTGCGAACGCCATCTCTCCTCGGGGCTCGCTCCCTAAACGGTCACAGGCATGGCCTTCATGCCGACCAATCCGAACACCCGGCGATAGCGCTCGACCTCGTCCGGCAGACCCAACACCTTGTTGGGGTTGTCGGAGAGCTTGACCGCCGGCCGTCCATCGGCCTCGACAACCTTGCACACGAGCGAAATCGGCTTGAGCTCACCGTCGACGCCGGCTGGGGCGCAGCCCATGAAATCATTGGTCAAGTTCGTGCCCCAGCCGAATGACAGGTTGACCTGCCCGCGCAGCGTGCGCACCGATTCCTCGATCGAATCGACGTCCATCGCGTCGGACAGCACCACGAGCTTCTCCCGCGGATCCCGTCCTCGTTCCTTCCACCAGGCGATCAGCTCCATCGCCGCGGGGATCGGCGGCTTCGAATCCGGCCGCGCGCCCTTCCAGTCCGCCACCCAGTCAGGCGCGTGGGCGAGGAACGACGTTGTGCCAAAGCAGTCCGGCAGAACAACCAGGAGATTGCCCCCGTACATCTTCGCCCAGTCCTTCAGCACCCTGTAGGGGGCCTCGAACAAAGCATTGTCATCCTCGGCGAGCGCCGCATAGACCATCGGCAATTCGTGGGCGTTGGTGCCGATCGCCTCAAGCCCGGTGTCCATCGCGTGTTTGACGTTGGAGGTGCCGATGAAACTCGCGCCCAGCCCCTCCTGCATCGCCTCGACGCACCAGCGATGCCAAAGGAAGCCGTGCCGCCGGCGGGTGCCGAAATCCGACACTCTCACCGGCCCTTCCTCGCGCTCGAGAATGCGCAGCCGCTCCACTTTCGACCATAGCTTGGCCTTGGCGCGGGCATAGAGCACGTCGAGATCGAAGCGGCTCATCCGGCGCATCGCGGCGCGGGCCCTGAGTTCGCTGATGATGGCGAGAGCGGGAATCTCCCACATCGTCGTCCCGGTCCAGGGGCCGGCGAAGCTGAGCTCGTATTGCCCGTCGCGCTTTGTCAGCTCGTATTCGGGCAGTTGAAACGCCGCCAGCCACTCCATGAACTCGGGCTCGAAAATATGGCGTGTGCCGTAGAAAGTGTTGCCCGCGAGCCAGATCAGCTCGTTTTTGGCGAGCCGCAAAGTCCGCGCATGATCGAGCTGGTCGGTGAGTTCCCGCTCGTCCACGATGTCGGCGAGCCTGACCGAGGTCGTCCGATTGATTAGCTGGAAGGTCACCTGACGCTTCGGATGCATCTTCCAGATCATCTGGAGCATCAAAAGCTTGTAAAAGTCCGTATCGAGCAGCGTGCGGACCGCTGGATCGATGCGAAAGGTGTGGTTATAGACGCGGGTTGCGATATCCGTGGCCATTATGCGAGCTTAAAGGACACAACGGCTGAGCGACAAGGGCGCCCACGCCCTTGAGCCCAAGGATGCGATGAACAGATGAATGTTACGGCGGCCTCTCCAGGCCCGACCCGGAAATCCCAGCCACGCGTCGGCCTCTTTGTCACCTGCCTCGTCGACATCATTCGGCCGAGCGTCGGCTTCGCGGCGGTCAAATTGCTCGAGGACGCCGGATGCAGGGTGGTCGTGCCGAGTCAAACCTGCTGCGGCCAGCCGGCGTACAATTCCGGCGACCGCGAAAGCGCCAAAAGGCTGGCGCGGCAGGCGATCGACGCGTTCGAGGATTGCGACTATGTCGTCGCGCCCAGCGGCTCGTGCGGCGGGATGCTGATCAAGCACTACCCGGACCTGTTCGCGGGCGAGCCGGACCTCGCACAGCGGGCCGAGCGGTTCGCCGAAAAGTCCCATGAACTGATCAGCTTCCTGGTCGACGTCATGGGCGTCAAGAAGGTCGCGGCGCGTTACGAAGGAACGGTCGCCTATCACGATTCATGCGCGGGCTTACGCGAGCTCGGCGTCAAGACGCAGCCGCGGCGGCTTCTGGCCGGGGTCGAGGGCCTGACGCTGGTTGAGATGAACGAGGCCGAGACCTGTTGCGGCTTCGGCGGCCTGTTCGCGACCAAATACGGCGAACTCTCCAATGCGATCGTCGGGCGCAAAGCGGGCGACATCCGCAGCGCCAAGGCCGATACGGTGCTCGCCGGCGATCTCGGGTGCCTGATGAACATGGCGGGCAGGCTTCAGCGCGAAGGATCGCCGATCAAGGCGCGCCATGTCGCCGAAATCCTGGCCGGCATGGCGGACGGCCCAGCGATCGGCGAAGGCAAGCCGGAGGCCGCCCGATGAGCGTGGCCGCGACCTCCGCCAAATTCAAAGAGAACGCGCACGAGGCGCTGACCGACGCGCGATTGCAGAGCGCGCTCGCCTTTTCGGGCAATTTCGTCGTGCGGCGCGCGGCCTCGGCCGCAAGGCTCCCTGAGTTCGAAGCGCTGCGCGACAGCGCCCGCGCGATCAAGGACCATACGCTCGCCCATCTCGACCTCTATCTCGAAGCCTACGAGGCCAAGGTCCGCGCGAGCGGCGGCGAAGTCCATTATGCGCAGGACGCCGACGAAGCGCGCAAAATCATCGTCGGCCTCTGCAAGTCGATGGGCGCGAAGAGCGTCACCAAGGGCAAGTCGATGATCGCCGAGGAAATCGGCCTCAACCATGCGCTGGAGGAAGCAGGGATCGACCCGGTCGAAACCGACCTCGGCGAATACATCATTCAATTGCGCGGCGAGACCCCGTCTCACATCCTCGCGCCCGCGATCCATCTCCTGGCGAAGGATGTCGAGCAGGAATTCCGCAAGGCGCATCGCGATTTGCCGGCCGGCCGCAGTCTCGCCGAGCCGGAGCAATTGGTGGCGGAAGCGCGCCAGGTGCTGCGCGCCAAGTTCCTCGCCGCCGACGTCGGAATAACCGGCGCGAACTTCCTCGTCGCCGAGACCGGAAGCTCGATCATCGTCACCAACGAGGGCAACGGCGACCTGACGCAAACCCTGCCCGAGGCCCACATCGTCATCGCGTCGATCGAGAAGATCGTGCCGACGCTCGAGGACGCCGCGCAGCTCATGCGCGTGCTCGCGCGCTCGGCGACCGGCCAGGACGCTTCGGTCTATACGACGCTCTCGACCGGGCCCCGGCGGCCGGGCGATCCCGACGGTCCGAGGGCCTATCATGTCGTGATTCTCGACAATGGCCGCTCGGCGATGCTGGGCGGCGAGTTCGAGCATATGCTGCGCTGCATACGCTGCGGCGCCTGCATGAACCATTGCCCGGTCTATCAAGCCGTGGGAGGCCATGCCTACGGCTGGGTCTATCCGGGGCCGATGGGCGCGGTGCTGACGCCATCGCTCATCGGCGTCGCCGAGGGCGGGCAATTGCCCAACGCCTCGACCTTCTGCGGCCGCTGCGAAGAGGTGTGCCCGGTCCGCATTCCGTTGCCCGGCATGATGCGACACTGGCGCGAACGCGAATTCGAACGTCGGCTGTCGCCGGCGCCGCTGCGCTATGGCTTGGGGTTCTGGGCGTTCTTCGCCTCCCGCCCGTCGCTCTATCGGATGGCGACGGGCCTCGCCGCGCGGGTCCTGCATCTCGCCAGCCGAAACAGGGGCCGCTTCGCTTCGCTGCCCTTGGCCGGCGGGTGGACGCGCTATCGCGATCTTGCGGCGCCCGAGGGGGCCACGTTCCAAAGTCAGTGGCGAGCGCGGAGCGGAGCGGTTCAATGAGTTCCCGCGCGGCGGTCTTCGCCAGCATCCGCCGCTCCCTTGGCGTGACCGGCGAGGAGGCGACACGCCGGTTTGATGTCGAAATGCGTCTCAAGCAGGCGCCGCCGGGAATCGTGCCGAAGCGCGGTCAGGGCGACGCCTCGGCCCGGCTCTTAACTTTCAAGGCGGAGGCGGAGCGCGCGCAGGCGAGCGTCACCGAGGTTCGGGACTGGGCGGATGCGCCGGCGGAAATCGCCCGTTTCCTGCGCGAGAGCAATTGTCCCGCGACCCTGCGCATGGGCGACGACCCGCGTCTCAATCAGATGCCATGGGGCGAAACCTCGCTCGAAATCCTAAACGGCCCCTCCGATGGAGGCGACGTCAACGCGGTTTCAGCCGCCTTTGCGGGGATTGCAGAGAGCGGAACCCTGGCGCTCGTCTCCGGCCCCGACAATCCGACAACCCTCAATTTTCTGCCCGACAACCATATTGTCGTCCTGCCCCGCGAGGCGATCGAAGCCGATTACGAGAGCGTGTTCGTCAAGCTGCGTGGGATTTATGGCAAGGGCGGCGCGCCGCGCACGCTCAACTTCATCACGGGTCCCTCGCGGTCGGCGGATATCGAGCAGACCCTTCTCCTGGGCGCTCACGGGCCCCGACGGCTGCATATCGTGGTCGTCGGCTGAGTTTGCGGCGCGACCCCACGCCCAACCGCCGCTCCCGGAATTAACGGCATGTTAATTGCTAAAGGTGTCTTACCGCAGCGCGAAATTTTTATTCGCAATTGCAATAAATGCCATAGTGCTGTCACCGTTCACGCTTAACCCTGCGGCACTGGCCTCGTTTGGACTTGGGGGTTACATGTCCATCAGTTCAGCAAATCCGCGTCGTATCGCGATCGCCGCCGGGTGTGGCGCGCTCGCGATCGGGTTGCCCTACGGGGCGGCTGCTTATGCATCTCCTGAATCGTCGGCGTGGGCGCTCATGGCGCTTTGCGTCGCCGGTCTCGGCGTCGCCGGTTTCCGGCGGGGCCGCGGGAACAGGCTTTCCTCGGATATCGAGTGAAGTCGTGGAGCGCCTCGGCGCTCGTAAAAGGCCGCCTCTCGGGGCGGCCTTTGCATTTCTGGGCCAAGCAGCGTAAGGGCCGAGACAGCGGGCGCTCGCATTCGTAAAGAACCGCGGCGACGAATTAGTAACCTTAATATGCATAGTGAATTGGTCCGGGACTCGCATGAAGCGCGTCTCTTCTGTGTCGGGTCCTGTCGCATGACGCTGCGGGTTTTGTTTGCGGGGGCGCTCACCGCGCTGCCCCTGATTGTCTCCGGCGCGCTGGCGCAGACTCCAGCAAGCGCGCCCGCCGCAGCGACTGTCCCGGCGCCGTCAGCCGCGCCGGCGAGCCCGTCCGCCGCGACGACGTCTCCCGCGCCGCCGGCATCGGTTCCGGCGAATCAGCCTGCCGCGGCGACGAGTTCAGCGCCGTCGTCCAATCCGGCGAATCAGCCGGCGTCGAATGAAGGGCTCGTGAGCCCGTTCATGCCCCAGGCGGCGACGCCGCCGGCGGCGGGAGCCGATTCGACGACCGGCGCTGCCCCGTCTGCGGCGCCCCCTCCTGTCCAGGCCGCGGCGCCGCCGAAGCCGAAGAAGGTCGCCCCGCCGCGCGAGACCGCGCTCAGCGACGATCCCCAGCCGACGCTTCAGCCCGACACCTTTTTCGCCACCGCGAAAGCGTCCGAGCGTTACTCGGCGATCGTCGACGCCGGCGGCTGGCCGACCGACATCGCCGCGATTGGTCCCGGAACAAAGGGCCCAGCGGTCCTTAAATTGCGCAAGCGCCTCGCCATCGAAGGCTACCTCGAGGGTGGCGAGGCGAGCGGCTTTGCCTGGGATAAGGCGCTCACGGCGGCGGTCAAGCGCTTCCAGGCGCATATGGGGCTGCGCGAGACCGGAATTGTCTCCGGCGCGACGTTGAAGGCGATCAACGTTCCGGCGAGGGAGCGTTTCAACGAGCTTGCTTCCAGCGCCAATCGCCTTGCCGGGCTCAATTTCTCTTTCGATGACCGGTATGTGGTGGTCAACCTGCCATCGACCTCGGTCGAGGCGATCGAGAACGGCCGGGTCGTCCACCGCTATGTCGCGATCGTCGGCGATCCGGAGCATCCGTCGCCCGAGATTTCCGCCCACATCCAGGTCATCAACCTCAACCCGACCTGGACCGTGCCGACGTCGATCATCAGACATGAAATCATTCCCCGGATGCAGCGCGATCCGGGCTACTTGAGGCGCGCCAAGATCCGGATTCTCGATGGGCAAGGCAAGGAGATCAATCCGAAGTCGGTGAACTGGAGCACCGAGCGGGCGGCCAATTATACGCTGAGGCAGGATTCCGGCGCGGGCAACTCGCTCGGCTCGATTCGCATCGGCATGCCCAACAAGCTCGCCGTCTATATGCACGACACGCCGTCCAAGGGGCTGTTCGGCGCCGACTACCGGTTCCTCAGCCACGGCTGTGTCCGCGTGCAGGGCGTTTACGATTACGCGGCGTGGCTGTTGGAAGGGACGGGGGGCGGGCCGGCCGGAGGCTGGGACAAGGCGGCGCTGCAAGCCAAGATCAAGGAAGGCGCGCGCTACGACATCAACCTC
Source organism: uncultured Alphaproteobacteria bacterium (assembly GCA_963696665.1). GTDB lineage: Bacteria > Pseudomonadota > Alphaproteobacteria > Rhizobiales > Beijerinckiaceae > Roseiarcus. The sequence goes on along the minus strand of CAVOLE010000004.1, from coordinate 159,385 downwards.
GCAAAGGCTGTGCCGGTGATCTGGGTCTATCTGACCGGCTGGTCGAACGGCCAGGGCCCGGCCAACTTCCGCAACGACGTCTACAATATCGACAATGTCGGCGAAGCGCAGGTGAGCGCGCAGGCCGCGCCGGTCCGTTAAGCGTTCGGTTCAACGGCGTTCGGGCGGAACGGCCATGATCTCGCGAACGAATCGCGGCGATCTCCTCGCGACTGTAGGATAGGCGCACGCGTTTCGTCGACGCCGGCCGGTTGGCCAGCGACGATCCCGGCCGCCACTCCCGCGCAGGTCTGATCGGCCGCGGAACAAAGCCGCCGCCGCAATTCGGGCAGACGTTCTCAAGCAGCGCGTCGACGCAGTCGGCGCAAAAGGTGCATTCGTAGCTGCAGATGCGCGCTTCAGCGGCATCGGGCGGGCAGATCCGTGTCGCAATATTCGCAATTCGGACGAAGTTCGAGCGCCATGTCCTCCCCCAAAACGCTAGAACCGCGAGAGCTGCACCGGACGCGCGTGGAACGCAACCCGAGCCAGCGAGGCATGTCGCAAATTTCCCGGCCTTTACAGAATCGCGTCGACCCGTTCGGCCAGCTTCACGCGACGCCCGAGCGCGGGGGGCTCATGGGCAATCGCGGCGGGCGCCTGCATCGCGACGATCAGACTTTGGGCGCCGGCCGCTGGAAGACCAAGCACTGGCTCATCTGCGTCTGCGAATTCAAGGACCGTCATCGCGACGTCTGGGGCCGGTACTACACGGAGCTCTTCTTCCTCGACGAGCCGACCGCGCTCGCCGCCGGCCATCGACCTTGCTTCGAGTGCCGCAGGCCCGCGGCGAAGGCCTTTATCGCCGCTTTTCCGGGAGCGCCGCGCGGCGTGGAGGCGATGGACGAAGCGCTCCACCGCGAGCGGGTCGACAAGAAGCGCAAACGCCTGTGGCGGACGCGGCTCGGCGACCTGCCGGACGGGGCGATGATCGCGCGCGACCGCGAGCCCTACGCCGTGCGCTCGAACAAGCTTCTGCCCTGGAGTTTCGCCGGCTATCGCGCGCCGGGGCCGCTCGACCCGGACGCGGTCGCCGACGTCTTGACCCCGCCCTCGACCGTCGAGGCGCTCAAGGGCGGGTACAAGCCGCTTTGGCCAGACCGCCTCGAGCCTGAGCGTTGACCGGCGCTTGCTCGTGGTCTAATGGGCCGCCCCCAAGCAAAATTTCGAAAGCGTAAACGATGATGCGCGCTTTGCTCGCTGCTTTGGCGCTCACAGCAGCCGTGTCGGCGGCGAACGCGGGTGACGCGACCGGGTTATGGATTCGTGACGATGGGTCGGCGAAGCTGCGCTTCGTACCTTGCGGCGGAGGAGGAACCCTCTGCGGGTTTCTCGCTTGGAAAAGGGAACGGAGCGGGCCTGCCAAAATCGGCCAAAAGTTGTTCTTCGACATGAAGCCACATGGCGAGAACGCCTGGGCCGGCAGCGCGTTCAATCCTAACGACGGCAAGCGCTACGCAGCGAAGCTCAAGCTTTCGGGCGACCATCTCGTCACCGCGGGCTGCGTGCTCGGCGGGCTCATCTGCCAGTCGTTCGACTGGACCCGCGCTCCCTGAGCAGATGATTTCACTAGTATGTTATGAATTTTGACTTCCCGGCGGCGGGCCGGCCCCCAACCGGTCGATTTGGGTTTTCTTGGCGCGTGACCGTTTCGCGCGAAAAGCCAAGCTTTCGGCTATCGGATTTCCTTGGATTTCCTTGGATTCTCTCGTCCGAATCTAGACTTTTCAATGAGTTACGAGGCTTTTAGGCGGAGGAGTATTTCGCCCGCCCTTGCCCGGCGCAGGAGCGCCACAACGGGCGCGCTAGGCTCGAGGCGATGCGGAAGGGCAGGATGGTTCATGCGGAGAGCTTAATCTTTATTCTGATTTTCTGCAAGAGATTGTCGTCCGAGCCGTCGCCTTTCGATAGCTCAATCCGAAAGCAGGTCGCTCCAACCTGAGCGCGGTCAATTCATCAACGGCCCGTTTCTTCAGCTACGCTTTGGAATTTGCAGTGCTCAGGTTCTGCGCCCCCCAGCGAGAGGAAGCGTGACCTCCATGACGCTTCGTAACCCCTGACTCTCCGTGACGCTGCGGAACCGTACACGCTCTTGTGAATTGACACACGTTTCAGGTTGTGGGCCGATACGTCTATAGCGGTTGTATTCATTGTGGAAGTTTCAATGGGCTACGCATACGATTGCGTCATTGCCTCAAGAAACCGAATCAGCGCGCTCAGGATGTCTATTCCTTTGATTCTTCAACAAAGTATACCGCCGATCCGGTTGATCGTTGTCGATGCGAGCGACGATCACGACTCCATTAGAACTGAAGTCAGCGAGATTAGCGAACGACTTGGTTTCGAAAACACCATCGTTGTAAAGTCGGACGCCGCAAATTCCGCTCGACAGCGCAATATTGGTGTTCAGTTTGTCCAGGCGCCCGTCGCGATGTTCCCAGATGACGACTCCATGTGGTACGCAGGCTTCGCAAGCAGCGTCATGAAGGTTTACCAATCAGACACGCGCGGACAAGTCGGCGGCGTGGGCGGCGTAGGCGTTGTTGCTCCCCCTCTGGAATTAGGGCGGCGCTCATACAAGAGAAGCAAGTTTAGAACCGTAAAGCAGGCGATTCAGCCTTATCGAAATTACGTCGAACAACACGCTTTCCCAAAGCCATTTGACATAATAGGAGCTTCGACCTGGACCGGCAAGATAGACGTGGTTGATAACATAAACTCGAAAAGGCTTCCCCACATCACAGGCTATCGAATGAGCTTTCGTACGGACGCCGTGAGACGAGTTGGATCTGATGAGACACTTGGCTATGGCGCCGGCTACTCATACCATGAAGACATGGATATTTCACTCAGGCTTCAGAGGGAAGGCTATGCGCTCGTGTCCGCGGAAGACGCGAAGGTCTGCCATCTCTCTTTCCCGGGAACACGAGGGGACGATTATGGTTATGGGTTTTGCGCCATCGCAAATTGCGTGTATGTTTGCAAGAAGACGATGAGTGGCGACACCCAAGTTTCTGGTATTGTGGAGCGATACCTGAAATATAAACTTTTCCTGTACGCGAGTAGATTCTATACCGATCATGATCGTCAAGTTTTCTACGGCGCGTTTGACGCATGGAGAAATCGTTTCAAGCTTCTGAACACCGATGAGACTGGTCTGCCCGGCGCTTATAAGTCATTGTGCGATCGATTACCTCGACCCGACCAAGCAAGGCGCGCCGCGCATTTGTCATCCTAACCCCTCGTAGATCATTGCTATTGATCGTTACTCTTGATCGTTACTTTAACGAATGCTGTATCACTGCATCGCGATGAACTTGGCGGAGCCGACACGGCGGAACTGATTTAGGGTCAATTTGACCAATGAATAGATTTTCCGAATATGTTATGGGCGAGGCGCGAAAGCGCGAAATCCACATACGACTCGCTCAAGCGGCACGCCGAGGTGGGTTAGATATCCGCGAGTCTTCGAAACATCCCAACCTTGTAGAGTACATTAAAGACCGTGAAATTGATGTGATATTGGATATCGGCGCAAATTCTGGGCAATTTGGACAAAAATTGCGAAGACTCGGCTACAGGGGCACCGTCGTTTCCTATGAACCTGTGTCGTCAGCTTTCAGTGATCTTAAAAGGGCTGCCAAGTCAGACGATAAATGGCATGTCCATAATTTCGCGATAGGCGCCGAATGCGGCGAACTCAAAATAAATACTGCTATTAATTCGAAATTTAGTTCAGTGCTCCGCCCAAGGGAAAACGCCCAAGAGTTTTATAGTGGAATCGCTGCCAATGGCATTGAGAATGTAGCCATGTGGACACTCGATCATGTTGCATCGGGATACGAGAGAAATATCCTAATTAAGATTGATACTCAGGGTTTCGAACGCCAAGTGCTTGAGGGAGGGAAAAAAACGGCCGCGAGATCGAAGGGTGTGCTTATGGAACTGCCCGTAATCCCCCTCTACGATGGTTCGTGGCACTTTAGCGAAGGAATTGAATATATGCATAGGATAGGCTTCGTGCCTACTCAAATTGATCCCGTAAATTATCACCCAATGGACCCACAAGCGTTGGTTGAGATTGATTGCCTGTTTCGGCCGCGCGATCCGCGATGGGACTCGATCCGAACTGCTTAACCCGTTGCCTACCTCAGGGCGATCTTTTCCGGCTGTAGATATACCGGAGTAGACATGTGCATCGAGGGGCCGAGTCGAGCACGGCACAACTCGGAGCCTCAGGCCAACCTATTCTCCCGGCACCACCCATATCGGATGGAATTACTATATGAACCTTTCAAGGGCCGGCGAGAATGGCCGCTTCAGCGTACAGCGCGCCTTGCCAAACGGCCTTTGATGTTGCCGTCTCGACGTTAGCGGACATGCGTCCGGCCATTCCTCGCGCTCCGCATGCGACGGCGGATGTCAAGTTCGCTTTTCGAGCGTTTGCGCGAATGCGACTGCCCGCTCCTTGGGGATGTGGCCAATCACCAGATGGCCGCGTCCGTCGCGCACCCACCAGGCGAGCGACAGGTCGCCCCGGCGCTCTGACTGCATTGGCGCGTCCGGCGCGTGATTGGCGTGGATGCAAAACAGGACCGGAGAGCCTGATGGGTCGACATAGGCGATCACGGCCAGCGGATGGCCTGCGTGGGAAAGCATGAACGCGGTCGTGAACCGCAGGCCCGGGAGGGACACATTTTCGGGCGTCAGGTCCGCGCCCACCTTGGCGCCGACGAAACGCAGTTCCGCCGCCTGCCGCGCCGCGTCCGGATTCAACGGACTGAAGGTCTCGTTCGAATAGAGATGCGTGTATTCGGCGACCGCAGATCGCCAATCTTCCCGTTCGCCAAGCAGCCCAAAGCTCAATGCCGCCCATCCCGCGGCGCCCGCCACGAGAAGCCCGATGACGACGCCCGCCGCGAGCTCTCGGAGGGCGATTCCGCCGAAGCGCCTTGACGGCCGGCGAGGGAGTTCGTCGGCGGGAAGCGCGGCGCGCAGGCGCGCGAGCGGAGCTTGCGCGAGCAGCTCGTCGAGAGAGGCTTTGAGCGGCGCGCCAGTTTGGCCGAGCTCTTCGTAACGCTGGCGCAACTGCTCATCCGCCGCCAGACGCGCCAAGAGGGCTGTTCTGCGGCTTTCATCGAGCTCGTTGTCGATCAGCGCGACAAGTTCGGCGTCATCATCGGACATGACTATGCTTGCCCAGCCCCCTATTTCAGTTTCGCCAGCGCTGCTCGTCCGGCGGCCAGCCTGCTCATGATCGTGCCGATCGGCACGCCAAGCGCGGCCGCAGCCTCGGCGTAACGGTACCCTTCGCCATAGACCAGCAAGACCGTCTCGCGCTGCGCCTCCGGGAGGCGGTTAATGGCTCTTAACACCGCGGCTGCCGTAATATTCATCTCGATTTCACGCGCACCGTCTGTTGTCAATGCATCCTCGGCGTCAACGAAACCGCGGCCTTCACGAAATCCGTCGCGATCGGATCTCATTGAGCCAGATCGAACGAAGGATAGCGAACAGCCAGCGGTCGACTCGCGTTCCCGGGACAAATTGATCGGCGCGCTCGATCGCGCGCAAGCATGTGGCCTGGACGAGGTCGTCAGCCGTATCCCGCGCTCTCGACAACACCAGCGCATATCGCCAAAGGCGCGCCAGCGAGGGCTCCAGCCCGGCCCGCACCTCCCGTCGGCTTGCTTCGCTCATGGCCCCGCTAGGGTTCACCCGCCGGCGGCTCTATTAGAGTATCGTCGCCGCGCGTGCGAGGAGCGCGATCAGCAATTCTTTGTTAGTCCGCGTGCCGCGGCGGAAGCTACTGCTCCCCGCGGCCGCGCAGAAACGCCTCGAAGGCCAAGAGCGTCGCGGCGGAGACATAGTGCTCGATGCCCTCGGCGTCGGCTTCCGCTGCTTCCTGCGGCGCGCCGACAGCGATCAGGAGGTCGACCACCAGCCGGTGGCGCTCACGCACCCTTTTCGCCATCGCTTCGCCCGCTTCGGTCAGAAAAATGCCGCGATAGGGCTTCGCGCGCGCCAGCCCCTCGCGCTTGAGGCGCGCGATGGTCTTGCTGGCGGTCGGATGGGCGACGCCCAGCCGCCGGGCGATGTCGGTCGTGCGCGCTTCGCCCTGAGCGGCGATCAGATCGGCGATGAGCTCGGTGTAATCCTCGAGCATGGAGGTCGAACGCGCCGAGCGCGCCTTCGAGAACCGGTCGGCCTGCGCGGGCTCGGCCGCCAGTCCCGCAAGTGCGGAAGGCGGCTCTCCGGCGCGCTTTCCATTCGCCAAATCGCCCTCGCTCGCCCCCCTGTCCAAGTGTAATTATACAGCCTTGGCTGCAAAATGCAACTGAGGTTCGCCGGGCGCGTGCCGGCGCGGCCCCGCATCCAGCCTTTGCGCTCATTTGCAGCCTATTGACTATGGCGTAGCAATGGGTACATTATGGATGCGAGGCGAACCCACGAGGGCAGACTGTGAGTGATGGGGTTGTGCGCGCAAATGTGGACGCCGCCGTACGCCTGGCGATGACGGACCGGACGGTCGCGGGCATACGCGACGTCCTGGCGGGCCGATGGCGCTGGCGAAGCCCTCTCCTGTTCGCTGGCCCCGCGGTGATCGCCTCGATCGCCTATATGGACCCCGGCAATTTCGCCACCAACATCCAGGCCGGGGCGAAATACGGCTATACGCTCCTGTGGGTGGTGCTGGCGGCCAATGTCGCCGCCATGCTGTTCCAGGCGTTGTCGGCCAAGCTCGGCATCGTCACCGGGCGCAATCTCGCAGAACTCTGCCGTGAGCATTTTCCGCCGGCGGCGGTCTGGGCCCTGTGGATCGTCAGCGAAGTGGCGGCGATGGCGACCGACCTCGCCGAATTCCTCGGCGGCGCCATCGGTCTCGCGCTGCTCATCCATATCCCGCTCCTCGCCGGCATGGGGATCACCGCCGTCCTCGTCTACGGCCTGCTGATGTTCGATCGCCGCGGGTTTCGCCCGGTCGAACTCATCATCGGCTCGCTCGTGGCGACGATCGCGCTTTGCTACCTCGTCGAGGTGGTCATCGCCCCGGTCGACTGGGCCGCGGCGGGGCTCGGCAGCGTGGTTCCGCGACTGCCCGACGCCGGCGCGCTGACGATCGCGGTCGGCATTGTCGGCGCGACGATCATGCCGCACGCGATCTTCCTGCATTCGGGCTTGACGCAGAACCGGGCGCCCGGGCGCAACGACCGCGAGCGGCGCCTTCTCGTGCGATTCTCCAATATCGAGGTCCTCGCCGCGCTCGGCGTCGCCGGCCTCGTCAATATGGCGATGGTGATCACGGCGGCGAGCGCGTTCCACGCCGGACACAGCGACGTGGCTGAGATCGAGACCGCCTACAAGACGCTGGCGCCGCTGCTCGGACCGGCGGCGGCGGGCGTGTTCCTGACCGCGCTTCTGGCCTCGGGTCTCTCGAGCTCGGCGGTCGGCACCATGGCCGGCCAGATGATCATGCAGGGTTTCGTCGGCTTCCGCATTCCGATCGCCGTCCGCCGCCTGGTGACCATGATCCCGGCGTTCGTCGTCGTATGGCTCGGCGTCAATTCGACCCATGCTCTCGTCATGAGCCAGGTGGTGCTCAGCATCGCCCTGCCCGCGCCAGTCCTTGCGCTCATCCTGTTCACGAGCCGCAAGGACATTATGGGCGCCTTCGCCAACAGCCGCCTGACCAACGCCGCGGCATGTTTGGGGGCGCTGGTCATTCTGACCCTGAACGCCGTCCTTTTGCTTCAGGCGTTCGGGGTCGCGATTCCAGGGCTGGCGAGCGGCTGAGGAGGCCGAAGGCCGACGCGGCGATCCAGAGCCGCAGAGCGCCCTGCGACTCCTGGATCGCTTCGTTTACGCTCGCGATGACGACCCTGGTTCGATTCCCATGAAACGCTCTACGCTCGAAGCAGCGCCGCAGCGGCGGCGCGGTCAGCGACGTCAGCGACCGCGTCTACAAGCGCCGCAGTCAGCAGACCGCCTCGCCTCCAGGGCGCCTGAGCTTCTCCGGATTGCGCATCACATAGACACCGGCGATCTTGCCGTCGGCAATCTTGAATGCGGTCGTTTGCCCGCGTCATGCCCAATGGCGATGAAACCGGGCAGGCTGGTGGATGAGCTCGGCACTCCGAAGCCCCACCTTGGCAGTTGCCAAAATCTTCATGGCGCGCTTCGCTCGCAATGACGCGCCTCTCAATCTCCTTTCGCAGCGAGCCTGGCGCGCAACGATTGGTTCTCCGCTTCGAGCGCCTCCAGCCGCGCCCGGATAGGCGCGAGCGCCGGCCCGAGCTCGGCTTCGCTGAATCGCGGCGTGATGTGCTGCGGGCAGTTCCAGTCGAATGCGGCAAGATGGATGATGAGGCCGCGCTCCACCTTCGCCTTATAGTCGGGCAGCGTGAGCTTCGCCGCCAGCTCCGGATCCGCCGCGAGATCCCTCGCCTCGACATGCGCATAAATCTTGAGGCGACGGCGGTGGGGATAGTCCATCAGGATGAGCGCGGCGCGATCGCTGGCCGCGAGATTGCCGGTGCTGATGTATTGGCGGTTGCCGCGGAAGTCGGGAATCGCCAGCGTCTTCTCGTCGAGGATGCGGATGAAGCCGGGTGGGCCGCCACGATGCTGCACATAGGGCCAGCCGCTCTCCGAGACGGTCGCCATATAGAGGCTGTCGCGCTCGGCGATGAACGCCGCTTCGGCTTGAGTGAAGCGGTCGGAGCGACGCTCGCCGTGGAAGTTCGCCCAGAAGTCGCCGACGCCATTGGCTTCCTGCGCGGCGCGGACCGCAGGCGTCGAGGCGATGTCGAGAAACCCATAAGGCACGCGTTTTCCTCCGCCCATTTCGGGCCGGACTTCGACCCGCGGAAAGGTAGATAGCGTATTTCACTGCATTCAATAATCTGGCGCCGTTGGAAGACAATCTTTCAGTGGATGGAACATGGACCGCCTCGAAGCCATGTCGCTTTTGGTCACGGTTGCCGAGTCCGGCAGCCTGTCCGCCGCCAGCCGCAAGCTCGGCGTGCCGCTGCCCACGGTCAGCCGCAAGATTTCCGACCTCGAAGCGCATCTGAGCACTCGGCTCCTGACCCGTTCGACCCGCAGGCTCGCGCTCACCGACGCAGGCGCGGCCTATGTCGCCGCAGCGAAGCGCATCCTCGACGAGGTTAGCGAGGCCGAGCGCGCGGCGTCAGGCGAAAATGCCGCGCCGCGCGGCGACCTCGTCATCACCGCGCCTGTGGTCTTCGGCCGGCTGCATGTCCTGCCGGTCATTGCCGAGTTTCTTGGCCAATGGCCCGAGATCGATGTCCGGCTTGTGCTCTCCGACCGCAATCTTCACCTCATCGACGACCGTATCGACATCGCGGTGCGCATCGGCGCGCTGGCCGACAGCGCCCTCATTTCGACGCGGGTCGGCGCCGTGCGTCGCGTCGTGTGCGGCAGTCCGGCCTATTTCGCCGCTCACGGCGTCCCGAAATGGCCGGAGGATCTGAGCACGCTGACCGCGGTGACGTTCGAGCCGCTCTCGTCTTCCGAGCGCTGGATTTTTCCCGACCCAAAATCGAAGCGCGAGCACATGGTGCAGATGCGCTCGCGCCTCACCGTCAACACCGCGGAAGCGGCGATCGACGGCGCGGCCGCCAGCCTCGGCGTGACGCGCGTCCTGTCCTATCAGGTCGCTGAGCCCGTGCTGGACGGCAAAATTGAGATTGTGCTCGCCGACTATGAGCCTCCGCCCGCGCCGGTCAGTCTTGTCCATGGCCATCAGGGATTGACGCCGCTCAAGGTGCGCATGGCTCTCGATTTCGCCGCGCCTCGACTGCGGGCGAGGCTCGCGTAGGGCCAGGCTTGATGAGCTTGGAGACGGCGAAGCAGAGCCCGCCGCTTAGTGAACGGGTTTGGTGAACTCGGCCGCCGCGCCGTGATCCCCGTCACAGCGCGGCCCGCAGAAATAAGCGCAACACAAAACGGTGAAGTGCTGAATCACACTATTTAAAGCCATTCCTTTTTTGTTTTGGAGGCAAACCATGGGCGCCAACAGATACGATCCCCCGTTCTACAAGCCGCCGGAAGTCAGCGGCGGTTATCCGGGCAATGATGTTCCAAGCGGCCAGATCATCCTGTTCAAGGACGACAACTGGATAGGCGAGCAGCTGATTATCGACACTACCAGCGGCGCCTATCCCGAGGGCTATCCGTTCTCCTTCTCAGGCTCCGCCCTGCAGGACAACGCAACCTGGATCGCATTCAACCTGCCGGTGGGGACCGTCTGCACGCTGTTCAACAACACCGTCAATCTGGCCGCGGGCGCGCCGCCTTTCAATCCGGCGGGCGCGGGCGTCTCTGTCGATCTCATCGGCAATGGCGGGACCCAGACCGTGGATCTTTCCGCCTATGGGGCCAATGACTGCCTGTCGGGCGGAATCTGGCGCCAGGTCGATCTCAACGACGGCTGGCTCCAGCTCTTTCGCGACACCGATAACCAGGGCTCGTTCATCACCATCTTTCTTTCGGAGTGGCCGACCAACACGCCAGTTTCGCTGGATGGCTGGGATATCGATGGCGAGGCCTCATCGGTCAACTACCCCTCGCTCACGCCGCCGCAGGTGGTGGTGCTCACCAACAAGACCGACGGGACCGGCTATTCGGTGGCGCTGGGCGCGACCAACGCCTTTCCCTCCGGCGATTCCCCCACGGTCACGCCCGCGACAGTCAATCTGACCGACCGGGGGATCAACGACCAGGTCCACTCCTTCACCTACACCATCATCGAGCCGGTCAAGGCGATCATCGATTCGGTCTCGATCACGCCCACCCTGGACGAGACAAAGGGCTATGGGGTTTCGGAGACCATCATTGGCACAAACTATTCCTCCGAGCCGGTAGTGATCGCCACCAACGTCTTTGAAAACCTGACGTACACCGTCACCACGACGACGATGCTGCAATATACGACCGCGGTGCAGCTGACGGTCGCCTCGCAGGTGACGGCCGGCATCCAGTTGTCGGGGCTCAACTTCTCCGATCAGGAAACGATCACCACCCAGGTCACCACGACGATTCAGGACACCTACACGAAGACCGTCACCACGACCGAGGTGTTCCAGGCCGGCCAGACGATCACCTTCACCGCGCCGCCGAGCAGCGCGCCACTGGACACTTCGGCCTCGGGCAGCGCCACGCCGAAGGGCGCAGCCTATGCCGCAACGGCGACAATAACGCTTGGAAACCTCCAGTCCGATCAAGATCCCATGGCGCAGTCCGTGACCACGACCGGGCATTTCTACTATCGGCAGAACCTGCCTGGCTCGACGCCCGATCCTGCCGGAACCGGGCTATTCATACTGGATATGTCGATCACCATCTCGCTCAGCGGATTGATCGGGACACAAATCTACTTCGACGTGGACGACATCAGCAACGCCAACGCGGCGCTCATCAGGAAGAAGAGCCACGTCGGCGCGGCCCACACTACCAACACGAATGGCTCAGCCGCCAAACATCCGGCTCCTACGGTGCACAGCCCCAAGACGGGTGGCGCGGCCGCCAAGCATCCTGCGGCGCAGAGCCATAAGCACCGAAAGGTCTTGCAGAAGGCGTGAGGCGCCCCGCGCCCCGCCCGGATGGCGGGGCGTTTGATTGCCGCGACGTCGGCGTCAATCAAACGCAGGCCGCGAGCGAGCGACCGAATCGAGCCGCTGGAAATCCGCGTCGACGCCGACGTCAGGCATTGACGCCAGAACCTCGGCGAGGGTCCGCCGACCAGGACCTGCCTGCGTCAGGATCACGCGATCTTTGCCTTCCGCGCTGCGGCCATGCGCCCCGACGCCCTTCTTGACCGCGCGAATGGCCTTTTCATCTTCTGGGCGGGCCACCCTACTGCGCCGCCTGGATGTTGGGGAAGGCGATCTCGATCAGCGTGCCCTGCTCGCGACGGCTCTTGATCGAAAACTCGGCCTTGTTGGCTTCGACCAGCGCCTTGGTCAGCGGCAGGCCGAGACCCGCCCCGCCCTTGGCTCCGGTCTTGGCGACCTGGCTGAACGGCGTAAGCGCGAGCCCGACCTCATTCTCGTTCATGCCGACGCCCGTGTCGCGCACGCGGATCACCGCCTGTCCCGCTGCGTCGACGGCGGTCGAGACGATCACCTGTCCGCCCGGCTCGTTGAACTTCACCGCGTTCGACATCAGGTTCAGCATGATCTGCTTGAGCGAGCGCTCGTCGACCATCACGCGGGGCAGGCGGTCATGCAGCGAGACGCGCATGATGACCCGCTCGCGCGCGGCCTGCGGCTGCATCAGCGACACGCATTCGCGAATGACGCTGTTGGCGTCGACGGAGGCGAAAGCGAGCTCCAGCTTGCCCGCTTCGATCTTGCTCAAGTCGAGCAGGTCGTCGGCGAGGCTCATCACATGGCTGCCGGAAGCGTGGATGTCCTTGATGTAGTCCTTATAGCGCTCGTTGCCGACCGGGCCGAACCGCTCCTCCATCATCACTTCCGCAAAGCCTAGAATGGCATGCAAGGGCGTGCGGATCTCGTGGCTGACTTGGGCTAGAAAATCAGTCTTCGCGGCGCTCGCGGCCTCGGCGGCCTCGCGCGCGGCGATGAGGCGCCGCTCCGTCTCGCGCTCGCGGCGAAGGTCGCGCAGAAGCGCGCAAAACTGCGGGGCGTCGCTGGGGCCGATGCGCGCCAGCGTCAGCGCCAGGGGGATCGAGGCGCCGTCACGATCGCGCCCGACGACCTGCAGGGGCCGAAAGGCTTCGGCTTCGCTGCCCCCGCGGCTCAAGCTTTCGAGCCTTGCGGTGGCCTCGGGGTGGCTCTGCGGAGCGAGCAGCATGAGGAGGCTCTCGCCAGCGATCTCGTTCTGGTGGTAGCCGAACAGGCGCTCCGCGGGCGCGTTCAAGGACAGGATGCGGCCGGCCAGGTCGAGCGTGACGGCGCCGTCGCTCGCCCGGTCGAGCATCGCCTGAAGGTCGCCGTTCGCCAAGCCGCCAGGCGTCGCCGCCTCGCTCTCGGCGACGCGCATTCTCGCTCTCAGCTCCGCTTCCAGCGAGCGGCGCAGCGTGATCAGGGTCGCGGGCGCGCCGTCCCAGCCGATCACCTGCGCGTGGCCGTCGACGGATAAGATTTGGCCGTCTCCTCTGACCACCGCGACCGCGCCGACGTCTTCCGTCGCCATCGCTTGCGGATCGCGGTCGCGGAACATTTTGGTGAGCGCATTCGCCGCCTGAAATTCCGCGAAATCACGATAGCCGATGAGCTCGAGCAGCGTCCGATTGGCGTAGAGCGCGCGGCCGTCGCGGGCGACCAAGGCGCCGACCGGAAGACGGTCCAGGACCGCGCTCGCGTTGCGCCGGACCTCATCGTCGTCGGCGCCGCGGGACGTCGCGGCGTCGCCCTGGGCGCCCGCCGGCTGCTCGGCGCGGGCGTCCGCCGCGAGGTCCCGCCGGCTGTCGGCGCCCGCCCGTTCGTCGGAGGGCTCGTCGCGCGAAGCCGGCGCGCGACCGACCAGAGCGCGCGCGATTTCGCGGAATGCGTCGCGCTCGCTGCGGCTGAGCTCCACGCTCTCGGCAGAAAAGCTAGGCGCCGGTTCCCGGGCCAGCGCGTCAAGCGCGCCCGGGCGGATCGGAACGATGTTGGACGAGACGATGGGCGCCGGATGGCGAAGGACGTAAATCGCAGCGGTGCGCTCAGGCAGCGGCGGCGGAGGCTCGTTCGCCGCTGACCGCTCGATGAGATCCGGTTGCGCGGCCTCCGCTACAGGCGCGATCGAGTTGCTCGCCTCGGCGAGGCCAGGAGCGGACTCGGCTGTGTCCGTTTTGGGGGAAGCGTCGAGCGGCGGGAGGTCCCAAGCCTCCATTGGCGGAGGCTCAAGATTTGGTTCGACCGGCCTTTCGGGGCTTTCGTGCGCATGAACATTGGCCTCAAGCTCGCCGATCGGCCATGAGGACGTCGGTTCGAGGGGCTTGGTCGGGGCTGGGGCGATCCCTACTCCGTCCGCCTCAAGCAAAGACTGAGGCGCATGCGCGCCGTCTGTTGACGCGAAACCGGGATTCGGTTCGACGGGCGCCGTCGCGCCGTCGCGCGCCTGGACCTTGGCTTCAAGTTCGTTCGTCTGTGACGAGGTTTTGGGTTCGAACGTCTCAGGCGACGTCGATCGATCATGGTCGTCAAGCTCCGGCCACACATCGACCTCGGACACAGCCGCAGTCTCAATCTCCTCTCCCAGCACGCCGAAACCCCGGTAGCCCAAAAATTCGCGATGACGGCCGAACATCGGCGCGGCGGATAGCGCGATCAGCCGGCGCCGATCGCGCTCCGAGAGGGGCCACTCGAGGACGAGGCGGGAAAAGGTTTGGCGCTCGCCGAGCACGCGGATGAGTTCCTCGCCGCGATCCAATCCGACGCGGCTGAAGAGAGCCTCGACGGACTCGCCGCGCTCAGGCGCATTGGCCCCAACCGCAGCGACCAGCACAGGATGCGAGGCGCCAAAGCGGCCCTCCTCGTCAAGGGTCCATAGAAAGCGCGAGTTCGGCGGCGCCGCGCTCGTCAATTGCGGCGACAGTTTTTCGCCTGTATCTGTAGGCGACATTTCTTCCGGCTGCGAGGCTTTGTGGTCCGCGCGGCGTGTGGGCGGGTCGTCGCTTGCGAGGCCCAGGGCCGGAACCGACGCCAGAAGCCAGGTCGCGCCTTCCGGCCCGGAAATGCGGACGCAGCGCAAGTTGACGTTGGCCGGGCGCCGATCGATGACAACGCGCATCGGCTCGAGACGCGGCTCGCCGATGGGAAGCCTCGCCGCCAGACGCCGCAGGCGCCGCGCCAATGGTCCCTCGCCCCGCACCAGCCGAGCTTCGAGCGCCTCGCAATCCTTGGCGCCGAACAGAGCGAGCATGTCCGGGCTCGCGCTCACGAGAAGGCCCGGCGGGGACAGGATCGCGAGCCTCGCCTTGTCGTTCAGCCACTCTTTTGGCGCGTCATGCCCCAACGCCGCACCGGCTTGTTCACGCGACAGCGCGGGGGGGTCGGCGACGGACGATGGCGGCGAATGGGTCAAAGTCGGCGCTCGTGAGTGGACATCGGACCGGCGCAGTCACACGGCCGACGATTTCGGACTTTATCGTTAGCGAAAGCTTAACGCGGTCGTGGAATTTTCGCCACGGCGTCGACGGCCTTCATTGTTTTCAAGGTTAAAATCTCAGACGCCGCCAAATATGTTGCACTGCAGCAAAAACAGGGATATAGGGGCCTCAAACAGGCCGCGATTCGTGGCGGCCACCGAGAGGAAATAGCATGGCCAATTCGCCGTTTGAGGTTCCAAACGAAATGCGTGACTTCGCCGAGCGCAGCGTCGAGCAGGCGCGCAAGGCGTTTGAGGGCTTTCTCGCGGTTGCGCAGCGCGCGAGCGGCGTCGCCGGCGAACTGTCC
The DNA here is from genome assembly GCA_963696665.1 of uncultured Alphaproteobacteria bacterium. Classification (GTDB taxonomy): domain Bacteria; phylum Pseudomonadota; class Alphaproteobacteria; order Rhizobiales; family Beijerinckiaceae; genus Roseiarcus. The sequence continues at coordinate 143,921 of CAVOLE010000004.1, read as the reverse complement.
AAGACATCAGAGGGCGGCGCAAAATCGGTCGGCGCTCACGTGCTGTCCTATACCGAGCGCAACGTGAACGCGGCGTTCGACCTGGCGCAAAAGCTGGTCAAGGCGAAAGACCCGCAGGAGGCTCTGGCGCTTCAAAGCGAGTATCTGAAGACCCAGCTCGCGGTGTTGCAGGAGCAGGCCAAGGAGTTCGGCTCCGTCCTGCAAAAGAGCATGACGCCGCCCGGTTCAAGCTGAGCGTCGGCGCTGTTTCTCCGCGTCCCATTGTCAACTCACAATCGTCAACGCCAACATCGAGGTTAGTTCATGGCCAACGCACCCAAGAAGAGTGCTGTCCTCAAGGCGGTTTCCCCCGTCGCGCCGCTCAAGGTCGCCGCCACGGCTCCCATGGAGGCCGCCATTGAGACGGTCAACGCGGTTCTGCCAAGCGAAGCGCAACTCGCCGCAGCGCCGGCCGCGGAGATTCAACAGAGCTTGCGCATCGCGCTCGAAAAGGGCGTGATCGAATTCGCGCGCGGTGTTCATCAAAGCCAAGATCGCGGCGGATGAAACCGCAAGCGCATTCGAGGTCAGCTTCGCGGCCGCCAAGGACGGCGCCCTCGCCATGAACGCCAAGGCCTTCGAAGCGATGCGCGCCAACGCGGACGCCAGTTTTGATTTCTTGAAGGCCGTGTTCGCCGTGAAGTCGCTCCCCGATCTCGTCACGCTCCAGAGCGAGTTCGCCCGCAAGCAGGTCGAAACGATAACGAGCCAGAGCAAGGATTTCGGCGCGCTGGCCCAGAAGGCGGTTGCCGACGCCGTAGAGCCGCTCAAGGAACAGGCGGCGAGGTCGTTCAAGGTCGCTGTTTGACCTCACTCGTTTTTTGGCGGCGCGTCTCCTCCTACGCCCGACAAATAAGCGCCGTCCGCTTTTTGCGGGCGGCGTTCCTTTGTTTCGGCTTGTGCAGGCGATCCGTTTATCTGAACGCAAACCTTGCGCGGGTTGGCCTTTGTCACTAGTTTCCCGGCCAAGCCAGTCGGCCGCCATAGCTCAGTTGGTTAGAGCGCTAGATTGTGGATCTAGAGGTCCCCCGTTCGAGCCGGGGTGGCGGTACCATCCATAAGGCGGTCGGCGCGGAATTCCGTCGAACCGAGACGGGTCGCTGCAGACTTTAGGTCGCGGAGACTTCTTGAGCCGAGCCTCGTTCTAATGTCCTGGCAAGACTTGCTTGCTCCCGCTTGACGGTATGGGTGACGAAAAGCGGGTCCTCGTTGGAGCAAGTTTAAAAACATGGAATTGATCGAGTGTCTCGTCGTCGGCGCGGGCGTCATCGGGCTTGCCGTCGCGCGAGCGCTCGCCCGGGCCGGGCGGGAAGTGATCGTCGTCGAGCGCGAAAGCGGGATTGGCGAGGGCGTCAGTTCGCGCAACAGCGAAGTCATCCATGCCGGCATCTATTATCCGACGGGGCTTAACAAAACGCGGCTCTGCGTCGACGGCAAAGCGATGCTGTACGCATTTTGCGAAGAGTTCGGCGTCCCGCACAAGCGATGCGGCAAGCTTCTGGTGGCGGTGAACGAAGGCGAGGTCGACAAACTCGCTGCGCTCAAAGCCCAAGCCGAGGCCAACGGCGTCACCGATCTCATCTGGCTGAGCGGTAAGGAGGCGCGCGCGCTCGAACCCGCGCTGGTAGCAGAGCGTGCGCTGCTGTCGCCCTCGACGGGAATCATTGGCAGCCACGCCTTTATGCTGGCGCTCAGCGGCGATGCCGAGGCCCATGGCGCGATGATCGCGCTCGAAACGCCTGTCCTCGCAGCGCGCGCGGCGGAGCGAGGTCTTATCGTCGAAACAGGAGGCCATGCGCCCATGCGCATCGCGGCGGCGCTTGTCGTCAACGCCGCGGGTCTCGGCGCGCAGGCGCTCGCGCGCTCGATTGCTGGAATGCCCGCCGACAAGATTCCACCGTTGCATCTCGCCAAGGGCAATTACTTTGTCCTGAGCGGACGCTCCCCCTTCTCGCGCCTCATCTATCCGATGCCGACGCCGGGCGGCCTCGGCGTCCATCTCACCCTCGATCTCGCCGGACAGGCCAAGTTTGGCCCCGACGTCGAATGGGTGGACGCGATCGACTATGCCGTCGATCCTGAGCGAGCGGAGTCCTTCTACGCCGCGATCCGCATTTATTGGCCAGGCCTGCCCGACGGCGCATTGCAGCCGGGCTACGCCGGCGTCAGGCCAAAGATTGCGCGGCCAGGCGGCTCGACCACGGATTTCCTCATCCAGACCGAAAAGGATCACGGCGTCGCCGGATTGATCAACCTCTTTGGGATCGAGTTGCCAGGCCTGACGGCGAGCCTGGCGATTGCGGACTGGCTGGCGCGGCGCGGCTAATCGCGCGGGGCAAAATATAAGCCGCTCATCGCCCCGGGGAACAAAGCCACAACTCCGTGCTTAGGCGATTTCGCGGAAACAAAGAGTTGCCAGGAAGCTTTGGCAGGGAGACACGGTCATCACCGACATGGTCGTGCGATTCCTCGGATCTTGTCCGAACATCTACCGGTGATCATGTGCGGCGGCTCCGGAACCCGTGTCAGGTCGAAATCGCGTGAAGCCTCTCTCATATAAGCAGTTCATCCTCCCGCCGGGGGCCCGTCGACTTTTCACTCTGTCGTCAGCCCGTTCGACGAAAGTGTGATCTTCGCACCGTCGGTAGTCAGTCACCAATTTCGACCATCGTTTTCGCGTCGCCGAGGAGCTCAAGACATAGCCACGAAAGCGACGATCCTGCTCTAGCCCGAAGGGCGGGACAGCGCGGCCGCGATCGAGTGGCGGTCGCGTTTTGGTCTGAATATGAAGTACGAGTGGTTGGGCCGTTTTGTGAAATGGCGACGCCTCTCTTGCTGGAGGCAAACTTTCGCAGAGGGAACATTGGAGGCGCTGCAGGCGCCGTATCGCGCGAGGATAGTTCTCCAAGCGGTTGTTGAGATATTGGCTTTGCCAGCGCTCGACATCGCGAAACAGCTCATGTTTCGCCATGCCGCATCTCATCGGCTTGTCGCGCGCGATCCCGTGCGGCATACACTGCGGATCCTGCAGCCGGATCTGGAGAAACGCTTGGCCGCTTTTCTGTCTCCGGGGTTCCTGAATCAGGACGTCGAGCACGCAACGCCACCCCATCCCGCCGGGGTCTGGCTAAAGATGGCCGAATCATCTTCCGTTTTCCGAGATTGAGCTCATCTACGGACTCCGCCGCGAGGTTTCGAAATATGGATCCGCCCAAACTCTCGCTATGCATTCCGACGTACAATTTTGGAAGGTTTATTGGAGAGACGTTGGACTCCATTTTGGGACAAGACGGTGCTGACGAAATCGAAGTTATAGTGGTGGACGGCGCGTCGACCGATAATACCACCGACGTCGTCACCGGTCTCGGAAATCAATATTCTCAAATTAAATATTTTAAACTTCCGGCCAAGGGCGGCATCGATACAGATATGGCTAAATCAGTTGAGCTGGCGACTGGGGAGTATTGCTGGCTGTTCAGCAGCGATGACACAATGATCCCGGGCGCGCTTAGAACGGTGCTCAACGAGATCGAGCAAGGCAATGACCTATATTTATGTAAACACACGGAATGCACTTTTGATATGCAGGTCATTACCGAGTGGCCGATTCTTAGTCTAAATTCAGAAAGGGTATTCGATCTCGCGAATCCCAAGGAGCGCGCGGAGTACGTCAGCTTGGCAACGACGTCCGAGGCATTTTTCAGCTTCATGGGTGGTCTTATTGTCAAAAAATCGAAATGGGATTCGGTGCCCTTGAATCAAGCCTTTGTCGGCAGTTGCTGGGCGCATGCCGCGAGGCTGTTTGAGATCATGCCCAATGGGCTGACGGTAAAATATATGGCCACAGCGTACTTGAATCGGCGCAGCGCGAATGAACTCGTTCTCTGACAAAGGGGTGATCAATCGCCACCGCATCGGTATCGAGGGATATAATCGGATTGCCGACGTCTTTTTCGGTCACGATAGCGTTGAGGCGTTCCACATTAGGCGAGTTTTGAAGTACGAACACCCTCTTGATTTGTTCATCAGAGGTCTTAATCTCTGTAAGGACAAGCCGGAGATTGAAAGTAAAGCGTTATTGGACTCTCTGATCGACAAGCTTTATTCTGACGGGTCCGACGATGATCAAGGAATCTTGCTGGCTTATGCTGCGCATTCTTCGAAATTATTCTCCCAATCGGATACCAACCGTGGAGATGATTCAGAGAGCGGGGGGAGCACGGTTCAACGTTCGAGCGTAGCAGCGATCCAAAAGGTGAGCGCAGGCATGGCTTATTGAAAAAAATAGAACGTCACCTATTGCGCCCGGTAGTTCGCGCGGTTCGCGCTGCGTTTGGCGCGGCTCCAGCCCGAAAAAAGACCGCCGAAGATTAGCCCGGCCCGTTGATGTCGTCTAAAATAACCGCTTCGTCAATATCGCCTGGCGTGGCGTCGCATCTTCCAAGGATAGACAGTCGACGCCGCTTTGACCTTTGCGTCTGCTCGGTGAGATGCATTGCGAACTTATTTTGTCGAGACGAAGCGATCCAGAATCAGACGACGGAATAAACGCCAAGTCTTCGATACGCGTGAGGCTGCCCCAATCGGCTAGGAAGGCGCCAATGTCGTTGACCCGTTGCAGCCCAGAACAATCAGTCTTCACAAGTGAAATGTGATAGCCGAGACTTGAAATCCACTGCAGGTAGTCGGCGCCCTTGATTCCGGAGACGCGGCCTAACATTTCAAGGCTCAATTCCGATGTGATAATCGGGCGGTTGCGCTCGATTATGCGTATGGCTCCCGACAGAGCGCGATATTCTGCTCCCTCGATATCCGCTTTGATGAAGTCGATCCTGCGATGTCCCACCACATCGTCCAATCGCATCGCAGGCACCATGATGCAGTTTGGATGGAGAAGGGTCTCTCGTCCGCTTGGCAAGAGAACACCGTTGCTGCCGACTGCTGGAGTGAAAGGCAGGGCACCAGGGGCATCGGTGAGGGCGATCGGGAATAGTTCGATGTGCTGGAAGCCATTCTCGGCGGCGCTGAGGGTGATTAGACGGCAGTTTTCGCTGTTTGGCTCAAAGGAGAGCACATGGCCATCGGCGCCAACCAGAGAAGCGAGGAGCATGGAATGGAATCCGACGTTCGCGCCGATATCAACTGCAGTCATGCCGGGCTTCACATGGCCGGTGAAGAATTCGGAAAGATGGGGCTCCCAGGGAGCGCCCGGACCAATGGCGAGGCCAACGGCAAAGTCACGGCGATCCGTCACTAGCTTGAACGATTCCATGTCGACGGTGCGTATATCATCCTGTGTGAACCGAACGCTGACCGGCGTCGGGTGGGTTTGCCGGTCGAAGCCAGCAATCACATTGCGTAGCTGCTCGATTGCAGGCTTTGCTTCGCCCGTCGCCGCGATCTGCGAGATGCGCTCTAGGTCGTCATTCGAGGGTTCTCGGCCATACGCCAAACGAAAAGCGTCGCTGGCGCTGATCATCGCTGGAAACATATCTTTCCCCTTCAGGGTCGCTCCTTTCACATCGCGCTGTCGTTCGGTCAAGCAATTGCGTGCATTTCTGAGCCAAGTCGGCTCGGCGGTGCGCTCAGAAGTGCTTACTTTTCCAAAGTGGGAGAGAGTCGGCGTGTGCCATCCAGCTAAAGATATCTGAGGCTGATCTCGCTGAGCATTTGGGCGCGGTTAGATCGGATCGACTTTGACGCTATAAATCATCAGGCCAAGATTCCGGGTGTCGCCGGAGCTAGGCCATATTTCGCTTGGACGATGCCCAATGGTCTTGATCCCGAAATACGCGCGCAAGCATGGGCCAAAGATTATCTCGATGCGGTTGCTGCCGGCCGCGACAGAGACTTCTTTGACACACCGATCGCCGTCAAACAGCGCCACCGGGACGTCTTCCGGAAAGAGGTTGCTGGCGAGAATTTTCACACGCGACGGACCATCCTGATCGGGCAAGGGAAACGTCGCCATCGCCCCACCGCTCGTCCAGCGATGCGTTCCTTCGTGGCCCTCCCATCCGGCGTCATGCGGCCCAAGGCGGACGTGATGCCGGCCGACTTCGATCATGTTGCCGACGTAAGGCTTGGCCACATATGTCGTGGCCCGCCCGCAACTCGGTAGCGTCGAGACGTCGACGAGCCAACCGCGCCGGTGCATGGCCTCAATCAGCCAGGGCTCGGTAAATCCAAGTTCCATCCAGCCATAGCGGCGCATGCAAAATATCGATAAGCCGTCAAGCCGCGGCCCCCACGGGTAAGGCACACTTGGAACAAACGCGCCAACGACAGGTTCGCCGCAAAGAATGAGTAGCCCATCTGGATTCAAACGCTGTCGAAGGCGACCTAGCAGCCGACCGAAGTCGATCGCGTGATGAAACGACTCGAAAAAGATGATCCGATCGAAAGTCTCGTCGCCGAAGCCTTCGCCAAAGGTCGCTCGCTCAGTGCGGACATCGAGGTTCATCGCCGTGGCCTGCGCCCGCACCAGCTCCAGCGATGCGGCGTCGATGTCGACGGCGCTCGTTCGCAATCCTAGACGGGCAAGGAGCAATACGAGCTGGCCGCTGCCGCTGCCGTATTCGAGTATCTTCGCATCGCTGCCGGGGGGCAAAGCGAGCGAGCGCATGATCTGGCCCCACGAAAGCAGGAACTCGGCCACAAAGGTGCTGTCGCGTAAATTCCATGGTCCCATTCCCGACCAAAGATTTTGCGGCAGCAATATCCCGGACTGCTCGTCCCGCTGCGGATCGTACTCGCGATCATCTCCCCGAAGATCGCGATAGAGTTGCAGAACCGTAGCCTTGTATGTTTCTGAAAACGGATCGAGTTCGAGAAGCCGAGGCGCCAACGGATGCCGGAGGGAAAGCCCGCAAAGGCGCTGATATTCGACCGAGTCGGGGACCCTGCCGGCAAATACGCTCAGGGTCGCGTTGAATTCTTCCAACTCCATGGAATTTTCAAGACAAAAGTCTGTCGTTAACGCGTCCGTTTGAGGTCTCGCTTCGGGGCCTTGCTGTGCGGCACTGCTACAAATGTTTGACGAAGACGACAGGCCACCTTCCCAAACGACTTAAGTTAGTCATTGCGTGCCGAGCGTGCCACTTATTCCTGTGTTGAACTGCTCTGGCTTCGGATTCTCGGTTGGCCGATGTCGCCGCCCAGTCATCCCAGCCCATATCGAGCGAACAGCGCGTCCGGGTCAAGTCCATCGCCAACTACGCGGCCGGCTGCCCATGCTTGGGCATAAACATCGCGTAACCCCGGCACTTGCGCGCCGAACGCCTCAATGTGCTTGCATCGTTCGATGAGCCGCGCAACGGAAAACCCCTCTCTGATGGCGTCCTCAGCCTCCATCAGCGCCATCCGGGCCCAATCCGCAGCGTTCCAGCAATGTTTGAAGCGGTGCCGGTCCACCCGTACCGGGTCAATTCCGGCCAGTTCAGCCGCATCGAACAAATCGGGCATTCGCTCAAGATGCCACAGCAGCGCCCAGCGCAGCCAGGACACGTTCATATTGACCACCACCGCCGGCCGTCCAACCCACCACGCTGGGCGATCCTGGAGAGCTGACAGGGCGTAGACCGATGAGGGGATGCAGGTGAGGAGGGAGGAGAATGGCGGGCCGGCGACGTTCTGCTGATAGGCGCGCAGCGCGTGGTCGCGGCGGAACGCACACGCGTAGATCGCGGTGAACAGGTTCTCGTTCAGCGCCGCCACCTCCCGAAGCGCCGTCACCCGCCGGTTCGGGCCGCCATAGCCGATTGACTTGGCGGTGCGCAGGATGTCGTCAGCGTCGGAGAGCAGCTCGGGCGTGTCGAAATTCGTGTAGGCATAATTCATATACGCCATCTCGACATCGGGATGCCGCTCCAGGCCGCTCAACACTGCCTCGATCGCGCCGTCCATGATGAGGTCGTCGTCGCCCATGAGCCATACGTATGCCCCGCTCGACGCCCGCGTGGTGGCGCCCAGATTGCCGAGCATGCCCAAGTTGGCGGGATTGCGGTAGCTTGAGAAGCCGGGGACGCCGGCGAAGCGGGCCACCACGTCCGGCGTCGCGTCGGTGGAAGTATTGTCGCACACCACAACCTCGACCTGATCCCGAAACGGTCGCGCCGCCTCAATCAGCCGGGGCAGGCTATGCTTGAGCCAAGGGGCACGGTTGTACGTCGTAATCGCGCAGCTTAGCAGGGGGCGTTTGGACCCGGACAGGATAGCGGGCAGCGGCCAGCCCGGCGCAGTTCCCGCTCGGGCCATGGCCGAGAGGATGTCGCGGCCGTAATCCTCCCAGATGCGGATCGGCCGTGCGACCGCTTCGCGGCGCAGCCGCTCCACCAGACCGGCGTCGCCTGCCAGCTGCGCAATGGCCCGGGCAATGGCGACCTCTTCGAGCATGTCGACGGCCACGACACCGCCGCCAGGCGCCACCTCAGCCATCGCCGATCCGTCGTGGCACAGGCAGGGCAAACCGCGCCAGAGGCTCTCCAGGACCGGTAGCCCGAAACCCTCTTCCCAGGAACAAAAGGCGGTCGCATCGCTCCGATCGAACAACTCAAGGAGCGCTTCGTCGGAAACGTGGTCGTTCAATTCGATGTCCCCGGCCTCGACCGCGAGCCTGCTGATCTCAGCGTCAAGGTCGGCAAAGCCGGCCTGTCGGCCGACGACCGTGAGGTAGATTGGCCGTGCTGGAACCAAACGGCGCGCCTCAACCAGCGCGCGGAGCAATCGCGGGTAGTTTTTGCGCGGCTCCCACGTACCGATGGCGAGCAGGCGAAATGGGGCCTCATTAGGATTGGCCTCGCGCGGGACGCGCTGTCGCGGGGTGCCCGGGAGATCGCCGGCCAGCGGGCAAACGGCGATCGCGGGCACACGCAACCCGCGTTCGCTGAGATAGCGGCGAAGGTCGGCCGCAACCGACCAGGAGATCGGGAGAGCGATATCGCTCTCGGAGAAGAGATCCCAATACTCGCGGAACATCCGCACAGCTTCCGATGGGTAGTTGTGAGTCATCTTTAATGGGATCAGATCGTAGAAGATCGCCGCCACGCGCATCCCGAGGCTGCGCGCAAGCCTGCCGACATTCGAGCCGGGCGGCGTGATGGGCACAGTGACCTCCGGCAGCAGCAGCCACTCGCCGGCAAGATCCGTCGGCAGCGGCTGCGGCCGCCGCAACGGCGGGCCACCCCATTGCGCAAGATGTGCTGCTTCCGCGGTGCTCAACGGCGCCAAGCAAGCGGCTGCCTCGTCCCATTTCACCGGGACGAGCTCGACGCCCAGTTCGACGAGCTTCCGTCCCAGCGAACGGGTGACCCGCTGTATGCCGGTGTTGAAGGGCTGCTGAGCAGTTAATCCGGTCCAGTAGAACACTCGCTTTGGCCTCTGCGGAGCGCCCGCGGCAGATATGCGCAAGCGCTGGTCCGCAATCGCCGTGAGGGTCTCGCGAATATGGCCTCCGACGCGAAAACGGCGCCGCAACGTCGCCGTGCGCCGCATGGTCCGTAGCGCAAGATCGAGGGCTGCATCACGGTCCGATGCGGTAGCGAACAGAACGAGATCGGCGGCTGTGAGGAGCATAAGATCCGCGTCGCCGATCGGTCGGGCCGCCTCAACCATGACCGCCAGCTTCAGGCCGAGCCCTTGCGCCTCTTCCTGGATCCGCATTGCCTCGGCCGGTGTGCGCACGGTGGAAAGCGGCAGGAGCGCCCACAGACCACGCACGTCGCCTCGGCCGATGCGAGGAGTTGGCTCGCCGGAATGTCGGTTGCCGGGCAGAATCGCTTGCGAATCCGATCGCCAGTGATGTCGCCATACGCGCGCGGACGCCGCCTCCAAGGCCACGGCGATCGGCTCGCCACCGCCGGCCGAGCCCTCTATGACCGCGAGCAGCGGCACGGGCGACGCGGCGTCGAGTTCACCCAGGATTGTCTGCGCGTACTCGCTCCAGCGCGCCAAGTCTCGGCCGCACGCCGTGCGATCGAGCTGTGCGCCCAACCCAACGTCCTCGGCGAGGCGCTCCAGGCCGCCTTCGATGGCGTCCGGATCGCCTGGCCCAACCGCGAGCTCGTCCCCGGTCTCCTTCAAAGGATCCGACGCTGTGACACGCGGAACCCCAATCATCTCGCCCGCCAAGGCCGCCGGGCGCACAACCGGAAGCCGATCCGGACCATGGCCCTGCTCCCGCCACCACGCCGCCAGGTCCTCGCCGGCCGCATGGGAAACGGACAGGATTAGATCTGCCGCGGCCAGCGCCAGCGCATAGGCGGCGTGGCCGGTCTTGAGGTCCTCATAGCCGGGCTCGCGCAGTGGGATCAGATCGTAAAAGATCACAGCGCTGCGCAGACCGTGATAGCGCGCATAATCCAAAGCAACCGGCAGGGCGACGGGCGCTCCTGCGCCGTTCCCCAGGTGAGTGACCTCGGGAATTATCAGCCATTCGCCTGATTGGCGGCTGGCCTCCGCGCCAGTCAGGTGCAGGGGCTCGCCCGCCTCAGCGGGCTCCATCAGCTGTGGACCTCCGTGTCGGGCAAAACCGTCAACCCACGCAGCTTCAGCGCGAATGATCGCCTCTCGCTCAGAGCACCAACGAACAGGCACAAGCTCGACTTCTGGCATCTTGGCGAGCGCTACGCCCAAAGCGCGTACGACACGCTGGACTCCTGTGTTGCCGTCGTAACGGCCGGTGTGATGCACCCAATAGTAAATCCGCCGAGCGGTGTTGTTTATCTGCTCGTCTGACATCTGCTGGGGGCGCGCCTCAAACAATCTCTATTTCCGGGAATGGAAAGATCATACGCCCGCCGCGGGCAAGAAACTCGGCTTCGCGCCGCACGATCCCCTCGCGGAAGTGCCAGGGCAGAACCAGGAAATAGTCCGGCTGCATCGCCCGCGCCTCGGCCTCCGAGACAATTGGGATGCCGGTGCCCGGCGTGAACGCGCCAAATTTTTCCTGGTTGACCTCAGCAATACAACACATCAGGGAGGGCCCAATGCCGCAGAACTGCAGCAGCACGTTGCCCTTCGTCGAAGCACCATAGCCGACGACTTTCTTACCGGCCGCAGCGAGAGCCTCCAGTAGCCGCCTTAGATCGGCGCGGTGGCGATAGACCCGGTCCTCGAATTCGCGGTAGGGCCGCGGTGTCCCCAGCCCCATCCTGTCTTCCTGCTCCAGCAGCCACGCCACTGCCGGCTGCGCGTGCGCCTGATCGTCCCGTCGCACCGCGGTGACAGCGAAGCTGCCGCCATTGACATTATTCATCTTCACGTCAATCGGACGCATCCCAGCTTCTGCGAGAATGCGGTTCACCACGCCGAACGAATAATACTCGAGATGCTCGTGGCAGACGGTGTCATAGGAGGTCAGCCGCAACATCGAGGGCATATAGCTTTGCTCGAAATGCCAGATGCCCTGCGGCGCGAGCACGGACTCGACCTCGCGCGCGAAGCCAATCGGGTCCTCTAGATCGTAGAACATGGCGATCGAGGTGACAATCTTCGCCGGTGCGGACGCCCTAGCTCGATAGGCGGCCGCGGAGAAAAAATCCGGCACCAGTGTGACTTCGGCCGGATAATACTGTTTGAACTTGCCGCCAGTCGGGTCGATGCCGATGCGCTTGAGCGAGGGCGTCCCGTAGGCTTTGAGCGAGGTCGCATCATTTGAGCCGATGTCGAGAACCGTATCTCCGGGCGAGAGCGCTGCGGTGCGTTCAAGCTCGCGGATTTTCTGCGTCAGATGGTCAACCATGCTACGGTTAAGACCGGAGCGGTAACCGTAATTATCGCCATACATCTCGCCCAGATCATAGGAGTGCGAGAGCTGCAGAAGGCCGGAATTCGGGCACCATAAAAGTCTGAGCGGCCCGCTTGTAATCTCGGCGTCAGGCGTTTTCGGAAAAACGCCTGTCAACGCCTGCTCGCCGAGATCTAGTACATTGATTAACGTGCTGCCGCCACCGACGCGGCAATGGTCAATCATTGAATAGTTGGACATCTGATATCCTTGCCCGGGCCCGAGGAATACTAACGTAAGATGACTGCAACGATACAAACAGGACCCTGGAATGACGCGTTCGTTTCGGGCTCTATTCCCAACGCTAGGTTTTTCTATCAATGCGCTCTAAGAGCTTTGACCGTGGGACACCTCTCGGCTCGCGCCAGGGCGCCGCGCCATGATCCCGTGCGCTCCCTTGCCAACGGCGCGCGTGGCCTGTCAAGTGCATCTCATATGACGAAGGACGGAACGCACGCCCAGGTCTAAAGCGAACCGTTTCTCCCCCGCACCGGCGTCAGGGCCGGCGAGAGGCGTTGCTGAGCCAAGCGCTATCCACACAGGGCATCAGCCTGCTTTGACTGCATATCCAATGCCGCGTCCCCGGCGTGATCCCTGGAGCAGCCTGCCGCGAGCGAGGACCAGATGCGGCGCCGAGAAGCCGCGCGGTCGAAGACGATGGGCCGCTGCCGTGGCGGATCGCGGATTATCCAGAGCCAACGTCAGTTCATCGGGGCCCTGCCGCGTCTCGCGCCTCGTCGCGGCTAAGCTCAGGAAGCGCGCGCACCTCTTTCTTGTCAAAGGCTTGTGCGGATTTCGTGGAGCCGATCCATGATTGCTCGGGCTGCGATTCGTCCCGAATAATGCTCTTCAATAAATTGTTTGCCGCACAAGGATCGTCTTTCCCGCTCCTCGCGATTGGCAAAAACAATTCGCATATACCGAATCGCGACCTCAAGATCGGGTTCGGCCCAGCTTTGCCCTTCGCCCAGCGGGTATTCGCCCGGCATCAATTTGCGCAATGAAAACGGAACAGGAAAACCAGTTGTCTCAGTTAGAAAGTCTCGATTTCCGGAATAGTCAGTCGCAATGACCGGTTTTCCGAGCGCCAAAGCCTCAGCCATCCCGAGGCCGAATCCCTCCGACCTGTGCAATGAAACGTAGCAATCGCAGTCGTCAATAAGCGATAGCATCTCGTCTCTATCTATCGAACAATCCAGGACCGTTACCCTCTTGTCAATTGTCGATATGTTTTTGAGTTGCTGTGAAACTGTCGGATCCAACTCTCCTGGGCCCGTTGATTTGATTAGAAGTCCAACTTTCATTTTTGGATCAGGAAACGCGCATCCAAATGCTAGCGCCACTCCCAGGGGGTTTTTCCGGGCGGTTGATGAATAATAATCAAAGGAAAATATGAAATAGAAACGATCGTCTTCCAGACCGAAATACTCTCGCGCGTAGTTTTGTTTACGATTGATATTGACATTGGCGGGGATCACAGTGATTTTGCGATGAAATATTGGCTGGAACGCGTTTGCAATGTAAGAATTCGGCACCCATAACTCGTCGATCCGTTCCAGTAAAGGAAGCCAGACCAGCGGAGCCTCTGCAAGTTCCCAATAAGTTTGTAAAATATTGTACTGGCAACCTTCAACTTGCTTTCGTAATTCCGAGAAATAATGGGGTAGTTGATTCGTTGCCATAAGTGCGACATTTATGTCGTAGACACCGTCGCGGTCGTATCGGGTCTCCAGGAAAGGACCAATGCGACGAGTTTCAACATCCTTACTGAACGGATAGATTGCGAACGGCATGCCAGCCGAGTCGAGCGCCGTAAGCATATTCCGAAAAACCTCTCCAAGCCCAAGCGCCGCTTCAGCATATCCGATGAAGAGCACGGAATTTCTCCGCGCGGTCACTTCATGGCTTCGAAGGAAACCAGCAGCGGAGCGACCTTTAGTGATTCTCTGTCGTAGTTTCTCGTAGCTCTTCTTGAGCTTGTTGAACCGACGATCGATCAGGCGGAGCATTTTTCGAAACTCTATTCTAACCGCTTTGAGCCAGGCTCGGCCGGACTTTGGGTATCCGTGTGAGTCGGTCTCGCGCTTCGGTTCATTGACAGCATGGGCGAAAACTTGCGGTGAACCGGTTCTCGCGAGCCGTAATGCGTCTCCAGTCCTTTAGGAGACGGCGGAACATGGACCACGTTTCGGACTACTTTGGCGATAGGCATCTACGCGCAATCACAGGATAATATAAGCGCGCTCGCTGCGACAGCCGGGGCAAGTCGCGCATCCAGCCAAAGGCAATGTTTACCAATTGTAGTCTGTGTTGACCTAGACGGAGTGGAACTACGAAAGGTGTTTCAACACAACCGGTGTCAAACACTCTTGGACGCCTCTGGCAGTGTCGCAACCGGTTCCGCTAATATCTTCGCACGCCAATAGGTCAACAATTCCACGACAAGCGCGTCAAGAGAGTGTTTGGGTATCCAGCCGAAATGTCGGCGGATCGCTGAGGCGTCGCCGACTATTCGAGGTATTTCGGCGGACCGGAGCCGGGCCGGATCAATCTCCACGCCGAACGGACGAGTGCTGGCGCTGACCATCACATCGAGCAGGTCGCCAATACGGCGGGGCTGCTCCGAGGCGACATTGAGCACGGCGCGTCTGGGCAGGGCTTCAGCTCCGGCCAGAATTAGTAGGTAGGCGTCGACGACGTCGCGGACGTCGAGAAAATCCCGTTCGATGCCAAGGTTCCCAACCTGAAGTTTCGGCAGCACAAGCCCAGCCTCGATCCGCGCAATCTGCGCCGCGAAGCTTGGCAGCACGAAACGTTCGTCCTGGCCGGCGCCCGTATGGTTCAGAGGCCGAACGGTTACGAGACGCAATTCGACGGGAAGCACATCCTCGAAGATGGCTTCAGCGGCGGCCTTGGAGCGCGCGTAGATGCTTCGAGGAGAGAGGGGCGTCGTCTCCGAGGCAGGGCCGTTCAAAAAACTCGAACCGTAAACTTCGCCAGTGCTGACATTAAAGACCATTGATTCCGGCGCCGTCCGAGCGATAGCGCAGGCGAGATTCAACGCTCCAACACTATTTATTCTCCATGTTGCCTCTGCAAGCTCGGCCTCTTGGCTTACGGAGGATTGGGCTGCCAAATGGACAACAAGACTAGGCCGCCAGGAGCGAACCGCTTCGTTGACTCCATTCGCATCCGCAAGGTCGACGCAGAACGTTGTCCAACCGGGACATGCTTCCGATGGGCCGTGTGCGATGGCTGCGAGGGCAGCCGCGGGGTAGGCGGCCTGCAAGGCGGGCGCCAACCGGCGGCCAACAAAACCCGACGCTCCCGTCATCAAAATACGAGCATAGCTCGGCATTGTGCCTAGCCGGCTCGTTGGCGGGTAAGATCAGCTTCGACCATCTCGCGGATCATTTCCGACAATCCGATTTCAGGAGCCCAATTAAGCCGGGCCCTCGCCTTGGCGGCGTCCCCGAGAAGAAAGTCGACTTCAGCGGGGCGATAGAAGGCGGGGTCTGTGATCAGATAATCCTCCATGGGCAGACCGACATGTTCAAACGCGATGCGGCACATGTCACGGACAGACGTACTGTGACCAGTGGCAACCACATAATCGTCAGGGACCTCTTGCTGCAGCATCGCCCACATTGCGCGTACATAGTCCTTGGCATGGCCCCAGTCGCGCTTGGCGTCGATATTGCCGAGCCGCAATTCCCTGGCCAGCCCGAGTTTGATTCGCGCAACGCCATCCGTGACTTTGCGGGTGACGAATTCCGTGCCGCGCAGTGGGCTTTCATGGTTGAACAGGATGCCCGAGGAGGCGTGAAGACCGAAGCTCTCGCGATAATTAACCGTGATCCAGTGACCATAGAGTTTGGCGACAGCATAAGGTGAGCGCGGATAAAACGGCGTCTTCTCCGTCTGCTTCGGCTGCTGAGCTTTTCCGAACATCTCCGATGAAGAAGCCTGATAAAAACGGGTATCCGGCTTAGTGATGCGCAATGCCTCTAGGACGTTTGTCACCGCCACACCCGTGACATTGGCCGTCAGAATTGGCTGCTGCCAGGAGGATTGAACGAAGGATTGCGCACCAAGGTTATAAAATTCATCCGGTTGAACGTCTCGAACGATGCGCATTATGCTGGATATGTCGGAAAGATCACCGTCGCGGAGTTCGACCGAACCGCTGATCCCAATCCAACGAAGGCGGTGGTCGTCGACGCCCGCGTGGGAAGACCTGCGGACGATTCCCGTGACAGAATAGCCCTTTTCCAACAGCAACTTCGACAAATAGGCTCCGTCCTGGCCCGTTATGCCTGTAATCAGAGCGCGTTTAGCGGCCATATTACTTGATCCTTATCGGGAGTTGCCTAGAGAAGAGGGAGTAAGCTAAACACTTTCGATGAGATGAGCGGATCGGGAACGCTGAGCGCGCCATTTCACCGCGCTCGCAATTGCGCGATCGGGGGTTGGTCCGTAGCGTCCCCATCTGAGCTTACCGACTTGCAACGGCCGGTGACACCGATTCGGTTCGGGAGTCTTAACTTCGGTTGTAATCGCAAGTTCATCACCCGGATCGAGACGCTGTTGCGGCATCGTCTCGTTTTGTGACCTGGTGTCCCGGCCGCTTGACGGCGTTCGGCAATCCTAGATATTCCCCACTTCCCATCCAATGTGCGAATGCGTTTCTCGGAGTTCCGTTCTTATGAAGCACCAGGGTGCGTAGAAAGTGTCGAGGTGCGCCGGAGGTATGAAACAGCAGCCGACGCAACGGTTTGACTGGTCGACCGTCCAGACGAAAAAATAACCTCCCAACTAGGTTACGCGCACGCAGCGCCCGGTCGTCCGCCTCCCGGCGGATAAGGTCCATCTCAAGTGACGCCATGCGCCCCTCGGCGGCCTCCTCACGGCGCAGCGCCGCAGCGGCCTCCGCACGCGCACGCTTTGCATCGATGTCGAGTGCGTCACCACGCTCGCAACTGGCAGTGAGTTCAGCTTGCAGCCGGTTACCATGCTCGCAGCTGGCAATGAGTTCGGCTTGCAGCCGGTCGCCAAGCCCGCGGCTGGTAGCGAGTTCGGTCTGCAACAGAGCTATGCTTGTCTGCGCTTGGGCAATTGTCTCGGCCTGCCGAGCTACCTCGGCGTCAGCCCGACTGAGGACCTCGTTTTGGCGTTCGACCAGTGAACTTACTTGCCGGCTGCTCTCAGGAAGCTGGAACTCGTCCCACAGACTTGGGCCGTAGCCAAAGAAATCCTCGAGCTCGCTATGAGCAGCGGACAGGTAATAGCGATTGAGACCGTCAAAATGAACGAACCGGTAGTCCTTGGCGAGGATTAAGTGTTCCCATTCTTTGTGGGTCGTGATTTGCGTCGCTGGGGAGGTAGCTTCGACAACGATGACCCAGGGGCGATAGGACGACGTGCGCCATCCCTCCAGAGCTGCCTGCTCGAGCCCTTCAACATCGATCTTCAGCCAATGAATTTCGTCCGTATCGAGTTTTGCGAAGAGCTGATCGAGAATGACAGCAGGGACCAGCGTTTCCACAACATTCCACCCCGCGTCGCGAAGGTTCTTGGCAATCCCCTCTGAGGCCGTGGACAATCCTGTAGCGTGAACCTCATAAAATTTCAGCATTCCAGGCTGATCGGAAACCGCAGCTTGGACTACGATCTCGTCCGGACGGGCTTGCCGCAGAATCTCCGCGTAATGGGTGCTCGCATCGACGTTAACACCCCGCCATCCCCGATCATAAAACGCCTTGCTTACCGAGTCGAAAACGGGGTCTTGGGCGCCAATATCAACGTAGAAGCCGCGATCAACATGGCCAAGGGCCCGCCACAACAGGACATCCTCGAAGTTCTGAGCGTAAGAGACGATTGGCATATGATTCAGCCCGGTTAGCGACTACCTACCATAGGAGATCAGTTTGTTGAATCCGACCTGGCGCGCAGCCAAAGTGATCGGGAGAGGGCCGCGGCGAGCTGGCGATCGAATCGGCGCCGGGCGGCCTAACGCGTCGCGGATACCCAGCCGATTAGCACTTCTGATCTTCGCCTCGCCTAGCAAGGGTTGACTAGATGTTCAATCCCAGCATTTTCTAGAGCGGGCCGATACGATGGCCACGCTCTCGGGGGCGCTAGCCGTGCCTATGGCAGGCCATTCGCCATGCAGTTAAGCGATCGCGCATGACGCGGGTTTTTTACTTCACAATCGTTGACATTGGGCGTCAAGACAACGGTGGGGGGCTCGTTTGTCGGAATCATGCTAAGCGACTGGCGTCCGTTCCAGGCGTCGAACTGACCATCTGCGCGGCCGGAACGGAAACACAATTCGCTGGGATTCAGGCGTTCGCCAACGAAGTTGGCGCGACTTTGAAGTTCATTCCGTTTCGCCCTAGTCCTCCTGCTTCAGTCTCTCGCTGGCCCTATTTCCACGAAGTTCATGCCGTTAGTCACAGTGGAGTCGATGAGGAGCTACTTCGCCTCATCAAGGCGGAGCAGCCACGGGTCCTGGTAGTCGACTACATTCCTTCGGCGGTGTTCATTCCCTCGGCCTACAAGGCCCGCGGCATCAGCCGAATAACGATAACCCTCAATCCGGAGGTCCGCTTTTTTCGAGACCTCCAGCAGAATAGCGCCAACGGCGCAGATTTCTCCGGTTCGTCAATCGCTAGGCTGCGGCTTGCCATCCATCAGCAATGGTTCTTCTCCCGCAGCGCCGCAATTGTAGCACTGACGAAAGCGGACCTTGGACTTCTAAATCTCCTACCGAAAGCTCATATTATTCAACCCATATTCGACAGCGCAAACAAGAAGTGGACTAACAAAAATAGGCGAGACATTCTCTTTGTTGGCAATATTGGGCATTACCCTAATCGTGATGCCGTTGAATGGATCTGCACAAAGCTGTCCGCCTCACTATTGGCAATTGATCCTGGAATATTTATCCGGGTTATCGGCGCCGAGGCCGGAAACGTGCCTGCGGGATGGCGCCGCCCGAACGTCGGTTTCCTCGGTATGGGGGACGCAACCCTTGTCGATCGCGAACTTTGCGAAACAGGCTTGTTTCTCGCTCCGATTTCCAATCCGTTCGGAAGCAAGATCAAGCTTCTGGATTGTCTAGCGAGGGGCACGCCATTCGCGGCAACCAGGCAAGCATTGTCGGGACTGTCGCAACTTAGCGGGGTTCCTTTGATGAGGTTAGATGATCCGGATCGATCTGCACAAACTATCCGTTTTCATCTCGATGCCGGCGGAGGGGAAGCGATCAGCAAAAAGTTACAACTGGAGCTCAACGATCGGTTGTCGCGTCAGCAGGCCGCTTGGAATCGGCTTATAGGCTCACTTGCCAACCCCTTATTCGCAAAGGCGTACTCCGGATAAGGTTGTAAAAAATATGGCGCACCCCTGCAGCCTAGAGTTCGCGGCGCGAAGTACCTTTACGCGCGCTCAAAGCTAGCGGCTCGATTTATTCAAAGTGAAGGGTAGAGGCTTTTCAGTTTGAGGCGAGCGTCCTCCGGTTGTGAAGCGCCAATCAGCGGCGGCGTGATGGGCGTTTCGTTTGTCGACCCAGGCGGTGACCTCGTCGGCGATCGTCGGCTTGTCGGGGATGCGGCGATCGAGACACTCCGCGACAATCCGGCTGTCGCTCCGACCTTCGCCGGCTTCTGAAACGTCAACCTTCAACGGGATGCGAGCCTTCAGAAGCCGCGACGCCACGCTCTTGCCCTTGCGAATCATCGCTTCAAGCCCGCCGCGCTCCCCCCAGGCTCAGCTGCACCACATACCGCTTTACTGAAGGCGTCCGCGTCGCCATCATCTCCTCCATCGCTTCAATCGCGATGGACAATGAATCGTTAAATCCTTGCGAAATCGTTGAAGCGAGCCATTAGTCTACCTGCTGCGCCAGCGGCAAAGCGACGCTGGCTGCGAGGACCAACGGGAATTTAGCTAATTTTAGATGTGGCAGGCCACTCGCGCGGCTAGCTTCTGTTTGCCGATCCTATCAGCTAGTCGGCTTGCCAATCGGAAGGCGCGGGAGGATCACAGCTCCTATACGGGTTGGGGAAGGCACAGGAGATCGACCCACCAATGATTTGGAATATCTAGGAAGGGCGCAATTTGATCGAAGGAAGTGACGCGCGTAGGTTGTAAGCCAGGTTCATCGTGAATGATATAAGTGAAATTGTACAATGAAGAGAGTTCTATCAAATAGATCGCTAGGCCTTAAATCGTAGTATAGCGATAGGGCATTCTTGTTAAGTTCAATAATGAGTTTAGGCCTATGACGCGCGAAAGTCGCCTGGCCGCCCTCCAGGACGCCAAGTTCGCTGCCCTCTGCATCCATCTTCACGAAGTCGACACGGTCTATCCGGTTTTTGGAAATCCAGTTGTCGAGTGTTTCTATAACGACTTTCTCTGTTGTCCTTTCGAGCGTCTGCCCCCATGCTTTCATAAGCACGTCGTCCACATTCTCTTGCGGGCTAACGAATGAGCAACCCTCCAATCCGATCAGATTTGTCAATTCTTGAATCCTACTTTGATGTCCTAGGCCGATCTGCTCGCACCTCGCGTTTGCAAGACAGTTTGCACGAATATTCTCGGACAGAAAACCGGCGTTGATCGACGATGGTTCGAATGCATAGACACTGCCTCGGGAAGCTAGATCTGCAAGCACCATAGTATGGGTCCCAAGATTGGCGCCAATATCTAGGCACACGTCTGTGGGCTTGATGAGAGAGGCCATCAGGTCCACGATCTGCGGCTCCCATAGGCCGCCCTTAATTCGGATCTGGTTGAAAACGCTATGGTCGTTCGGCGATCCGACAATGATGAAGGAGCGATCAGAGTAAGCGACCTTAAGGGTGGCTCGTTGGGGGACAACGCAGTTCATCATGCAAGCGAGTGTGGATAGAACTTTTCAAGAAGAGACGCATAGTGCGACCTTATGTACTTTATAAGTCCGGCGGGCAACGATTCTCTCCATTGGTCCGGTTTGCCTGATCGGTAGTGAGAACTATTGTCAATCTCGCCCACCCGACGGCCCGCGACTGCCTCAAAGCTGTACCGATCGCCATTGGGCAAATGGCTGTCCATAAATCTGGATTGCAACACCGAACCCAATTCGTTCGTGGGATCGCGAACCAAATCTTCCATCCTCAACTCATAAAAACGGTCATCGTCGAATTTCCAATGACGCAAAGCGTGCAGGGGTCCGACCGCCCCATTGTAAAAATCGTCTCGCTCTAAAAATGTAAGCGTAAGAAACATTCCATCATGCTCGTCTGACGAGCACAATATCCGCCGCTGCGCGGCCAACTCCGGCCAACCATCAAGCGGATGCGTCGATTTGTGAGAGTGATACGCTGAGACGACAATATCTAACGGGTTCCTAATTATATGGAGGCCGCCCGGTATTCTACTAGAAATGAAACTATACGACGCGTTCAAAAATAAATTAATCTCTTTAGAAGATTCATCTACTCTATCACTATAGGGAATAGAAGAAAAGCTCATTGAATTCAAAGCACAAAACTCTTTCAAATACGTCCATATCCACGTGCTGGCGCATTTATGGTGCGTCAAGATGTTCCACATGATCGGGCGCTTCTAAGACCATGGAATTAAATGCCAATATGCCAGCGCGGCAGACAGCGAGATATCCAAGTTTTAGCCTCCGCGCGATGCTAACCGTCGGCCGTCAGTTTTGAGGCAGAGTTGCTCGACAACCTAAGATTGCATTACGGTCATGGTACAAGTCAAGGTACATTTTTGTAGACCCCAATATTCGGAATAGACTGGTCAAGGCGCCGGAAACCACAAATGACCCATCTCGTCTCAGCGACGACTACAATGTCCAGATGAGCAAAGCGGTCCGGAAATTTGCAAGTCAGCGTAGTCAAATCCACTTGCCGCGCGATGCCTTTGCGCCACAATAAGGCTTCGCCGAGGCGCGATCGCAGATTGGCGCGTCGGTCGAGCCTTTAGGCGGCTCGCGATAAGAGAGATTTCGGCGTGATAGGCGGCGCGCGGCGCGGATCCACCGCAATCGCCAGCGAAGGCTGCGGGCCTTGTCGCAACGCCACGCGAAACCGCCCTCGAACTGCCGCCCGCTTATTCGGACGGTCTGGGCAGCATACTACGCTTGGACACGGCGTTTTTACGTCTTAATAGCGAGCCAGCTCGTCCCAGGATTGGGGCCCACCACTCCACTGGCGATGACGTTCGTCCCGTTCATTTCCCAGATCGCGACCTGACCGCTGGTGTTCTGGAAGAGGATGTCGGAATGGCCGTCATTGTTGTAGTCGCCGGTTCCGACCGCGCTCCAACTCGGCCCAGGATTGGGGCCCACCACTCCGCTGCCGATGACGTTGGTCCCGTTCATTTCCCAGATCGCAACCTGACCGCTGGTGTTCTGGAAGAGGATGTCGGAATGGCCGTCGCCGTTGAAGTCGCCGGTTCCGACCGCGCTCCAACCGGCTCCGGGATTGGGGCCCACCACTGCGCTGCCGATGACGTTCGTCCCGTTCATTTCCCAGATCGCGACCTGACCGCTGGTGTTCTGGAAGAGGATGTCGGAATGGCCGTCGTCGTTGAAGTCGCCGGTTCCAACCACATTCCAGCCAGGCCCAGGATTGGGGCCCACCGCAGCATCGCTGATTACGTTGGTGCCGTTCATTTCCCAGATCGCCGGCTGACCATTCGTGTTCTGAAAAAGGATGTCGGAATGGCCATCGTCGTTGAAGTCGCCGGTTCCGATCGCTTTCCAACTCGGCGCAGGATTGAGACCCACCACTCCACTGCCGATCACGTTCGTCCCGTTCAATTCCCAGATCGCAACCTGTCCGCTGGTGTTCTGGAAGAGGGCGTCGGAAAGGCCGTTGCCGTAGAAGTCGCCAGTTCCGACCACGTTCCAACTCGGCCCAGGATTGGGGCCCACCACTCCACTGCCGATGACGTTCGTCCCGTTCAATTCCCAGATCGCAACCTGACCGCTCGTGTTTTGCCACATAATATTCCAGGCGGGATCGCTAGGGCTCGAACCGGGACTAGGAACGGAGCTGACGGACACGCTGCTGGTCACCGGAGAGGACGCGTTGACGCCGTCATTGACGGACCAGGTGATCGTGCGGCTCGAAGGCGTGGCGTTGGCGGAGGCATAGGTTATGGAGTTGAGTTCGGTCTGATAGGCGGCGAGGCTCGCCGCGCCGGACAAACTCAACACCCCCGTGGTGGCGTTGTACTGGCTGGCGATGCCGGTCTGGGGCGAGCCGACACTCAATGCATCGCCCTGAACGAAGCCGGCGCTGATGCTGACCGTGGCGGCGGAGAGGCTGACCGCCGCCGCGTCGGAGACAACAAGCGCAGCGTCGAGCGCGACGGGCGCGCCTCCCGCGACATAGCTGACGCTCGCGGCCCCGGTCACGACAGGGACGATCCTGCTGACCGAGACGCTGCTGGTCACCGGATTGGACG
Source organism: uncultured Alphaproteobacteria bacterium (assembly GCA_963696665.1). Taxonomy (GTDB): domain Bacteria; phylum Pseudomonadota; class Alphaproteobacteria; order Rhizobiales; family Beijerinckiaceae; genus Roseiarcus. The sequence goes on along the minus strand of CAVOLE010000004.1, from coordinate 120,622 downwards.
CGTTGACGCCGTCGTTGACGGACCAGGTGATCGTGCGGCTCGAAGGCGTGGCGTTGGGAGACGCGTAGGTGACGGAGTTGAGCTCGGCCTGATAGACGGCGAGGCTAGCCGCGCCGGACAGCGTCAGCACGCCCGTGGCGGCGTTGTAGCTGCTGGTGACGCCGGCCTGGGGCGAGCCGGCGCTCAATATATCGCCCTGAACGAAGCCGGCGCTGATGCTGACCGTGGCCGCGGAGAGGCTGGCCGCCGCCGCGTCCGCGAGGGCGAGCCCGGCGTCGAGCGCGACGGGCGCGCCTCCAGCGACGTAGCTCACGCTTGCGCCCGCGGTCACCACAGGGACGATCCTGCTGACCGAGACGCTGCTGGTCACCGGAGCGGACGCGTTGACGCCGTCGTTGACGGACCAGAGGATCGTTCGGCCCGAAGTCGTGGCGTTGGCGGAGGCGTAGGTTATGGAGTCGAGTTCGGTCTGATAGACGGCGAGGCTGGCCGAGCCGGATAAAGTCAGGACGCCCGTGGCGGCGTTGTACTGGCTCACGATGCCGGTCTGGGGCGAGCCGACGCTCAGCGTATCACCCTGAACGAAGCCGGCGCTGATGCTGACCGTGGCCGCGGAGAGGCTGACCGCCGCTGCATCGGCAAGGGCGAGCCCGGCGTCGAGCGCGACAGGGGTCGCTCCGGCGACGTAGCTGACGCTCGCTCCCGCGGTCACCACGGGAGGAAGGCGGCTGACCGACACATGGCTGGTTGTTGGAGAGGACGCGTTGACGCCGTCGTTGAGGGACCAGGTGATCGTTCGGCTCGAAGTCGTGGCGTTGGCGGAGGCGTAGCTTATGGAGTTGAGTTCGGTCTGATAGGCGGCAAGGCTCGCCGAGCCGGATAAAGTCAAGACGCCGGTGGCAGCGTTGTACTGGCTCACAATGCCAGTCTGGGGCGAGCCTACGCTCAGCGTGTCGCCCAAAACGAAGCCCGCGCTGATGCTGACCGTGGCCGCAGAAAGGCTGACCGCCGTCGCATCGGCTACGGAAAGCGCAGCGTCGAGCGTGACGGGCGCCGCTCCGGTGACGTAGCTGACGTTGGCCCCGGCCGTCAGCACCGGTCCCACCATTCCGATCGCGGTCAGATCAGTCGGAGATAATCCCATCGACTCGCTGCCGGAGACGGGACCGATTTCCGTTGTGCCCGCAACGGAGCCGTTCGTCTGCCACAATTCCAGGTTGCCGCTGGTATCGTAGCCGCTAAACAGCGCGACGCCGCCGTAAACCGCGAACCCCGACGGGTCCAGCCCGATGCCGGTCGTCGACGCTCCGGCTATGCCGGTCAACTCGTGCGTGCCGGCTACGGTTCCGTCCGTTATCCATAGCTCGGCCTGACCCGCCTGATCGAGGCCGCGGAACAGAATCTCGCCGTTCAAGACCGTAAGATCGCTCGGAGCGAGCCCCGAGGAATCGGCGCCGGTTATGCCAGTCAGCTCATGCGTGCCGGCGGCGGTCCCGTTCGACACCCACAAGCCCATATCGCCGCTGGCGTCGAGGCCGCTGAAGAGAATTTCGCCGTTGAGGACCGTGATGTCGGTCGGATTTAATCCGGCAGGGTCCGAGGCGCCGCCCGCGCCCGGGACGAGCTCGTGCGTGCCGCTGACGGAGCCATCCGTCACCCACAAACCGGAGAGGCCGTTGGCGTCGACGCCGTTGAACAGCACCTCATTGTTGAAGACGACCATGTCGGACGGGTCGAGTTCGGTCGTCGACGCCCCGGTGATTTCGGTCAGCTCCTGTGTTCCCGCGACGGCGCCGTTGGTCACCCACAGGCCAAGATGGCCCGCCGCGTCCGAGCCGGCGAACAGCGCCTTGCCGTTGAAGACAGTCAAATCACTCGGCTGGATCCCCACCGACGCCGCTCCTGCGATGCCGCTCAGCTCGTACGTGCCGCTGGCCGTCCCGTTCGTTATCCAGAGTCCAGTTTGGCCGCTCGCGTTGATGCCGCTGAACAGCGCATCGCTGCCAAAGACGGTGAGATCGGCCGGAGCGACTCCGGCCGAACCCGCTCCAGCGATCGACGTCAACTCCACTGTGCCGGCCGCCGTGCCATCCGACGTCCACAACCCCACGTCGCCGCTCGAGTTGACCCCTGCGAACAGAACCTGGACGCCGAGCACCGTTATGTCGGTGGGCGAAAGCCCCAAAGAATTGGCCCCGGCCGGCGCCAATTCAAACGTCCCGCTTGCCGTGCCGTTCGTCTCCCACAGACTGCTTTGATTCAGTGCATCCTGGGCTTGAAAAAGAACGACATTTGGAAGCACAGCGCACCCTCATATTGACGGCGGTCGCTAAAAACCGCTTGCCAATGGGCGATCTTTCGCCCGCGATCGGATGCACAACTTAGGCGTGTTAACGGAATGACTGCTTAAGCGCGAGGCTCCCGCGCCGAGTTCCGCAGGTATCTTATGTTATAAGTTAACGGGTGCTTGCCAAGTCAGAGCAAAATAAAGTCAATGTTCCACTTTTCTATGCGTCAGCGAGCACCCACCACAACGACGACTATCTCGGAAGCCCTGAGGGCGACGGTTAGAGTTCTATCAATCGATGGCCTAGACAGTCTCATTGCAGTGTTGGGCGCGTCGCTTGCTACTTCTTGCCAAGTTCTGATTCGCCGCGCCATTCGCCGGTTTAATCTGAGTTGGCTGTAGTGTGGCGGCGTTCTTGGTGGGGAGCGCGCTTCCTGATGCGCGCCTTGGACGGGTGAGCAACCCGTTCAGTGCGTGAGGAGTAGATGCTTGTTTTGGAGGTCGTTCGGGCGAGCCGAAGCGCAGGTATTGCCGGTTTCTGCGAACGACCCAACGGGAGACTTCTAGCCTGCCGCGCTGTACAGGGCCCGGTGTTGCTCGAACTGATCGAACGCTAAGCAAATGTGTGAAACTGGGCGAGGTTCGCCAAGCACGGCAATGCTCACCCTGCACCCCTATGGAGCAGTCTGCATACCACGCTTGAATACCGTGTCTTACAGCGGGAAGTTCAAATCGCCGTCAGACCAAATGCAGCCAACCTGCCGACGCCGCCCCGGGGCCCTCAAGCGCGCCAGCTCGTCCCAGGATTGGGGCCCACCACTCCACCTCCGATGACGTTGGTCCCATTCATTTCCCAGGTCGCGACCTGACCGCTGGTGTTCTGGAAGAGGATGTCGGAATGGCCGTCATTGTTGTAGTCGCCGGTTCCGACCGCGCTCCAACTCGGCCCAGGATTGGGGCCCACCACTCCGCTGCCGATGACGTTGGTCCCGTTCATTTCCCAGATCGCAACCTGACCGCTGGTGTTCTGGAAGAGGATGTCGGAATGGCCGTCGCCGTTGAAGTCGCCGGTCCCGACCGCGCTCCAACCGGCTCCGGGATTGGGGCCCACCACTGCGCTGCCGATGACGTTCGTCCCGTCCATTTCCCAGATCGCAACCTGACCGCTGGTGTTCTGGAAGAGGATGTCGGAATGGCCGTCGTCGTTGAAGTCGCCGGTTCCGACCGCGCTCCAACCGGCTCCGGGATTGGGGCCCACCACTGCGCTGCCGATGACGTTCGTCCCGTTCAATTCCCAGATCGCAACCTGACCGCTGGTGTTCTGAAAAAGGATGTCGGAATGGCCATCGTCGTTGAAGTCGCCGGTTCCAACCACATTCCAGCCAGGCCCAGGATTGGGGCCCACCAACCCACTGCCGATCACGTTCGTCCCACTCATTTCCCAGATCGCCGCCTGACCGCCGGTGTTTTGCCACAAGAGGTCGGAAAGGCCGTTGCCGTAGAAGTCGCCAGTTCCGACCACGTTCCAGCCAGGTCCAGGATTGGGGCCCACCAATCCACTGCCGATCACGTTCGTCCCACTCAGTTCCCAGATCGCCGCCTGGCCGTTCGTATTCTGCAAAACGACGTTGGCGCTATCGTTGTTATTGAAAGAGTTCCTCGGCGTCACATAGCCGCTGTCGGTAATCTCGAACGCGGAGCCTTCGTTGTTGGCTCCGCCCGTCAGCGTCGTCCCAAAAAGGTCGCCGCTTGCGTCCGCGACCAAGTTGGCGCCCAGTCGGCCCTGCCCTTGTCCGTCGAAATTATAGACGATGGTCGGCGTGCTCTGGTAGACGCCCGCTGTTTTGACAATCTCGAACACCACGCCCCCGGAATTCTGGGAGCTCGGATCCGTGGTGCCGAAAAGGTCGCCATTGGCGTCCACGATCAGGGTTTTGGGGTCGTTAAGATTTAGTTGTCCATCCGCGAGGCTGAAGCTTGCCAAGGTGATCGCGGTGCTGGCGCCGTTCACGATTTCAAACACGGTGCCGTCGTTGTTCGCGCCGCCCGAAATCGTTTCCCCGAAGATGTCGCCCGCGGCGTCTATGGTTAGACTGCTGCCGAGGGTTCCGGCCGGGAAAGCGACGAGGCTTACCGGATCCGCATAGCCGGTGCCGGTTCCAGTCTTCTGAACTTCAAACACCGAGCTGGTGGTCGTGCCGAACAGGTCGCCCGCCGCGTCTTCGACCAGGTTGCCCTGGCCCACGCCAGTGACGCCTGAACCGAAGCTGGCAAGGACGGTCGGCGTGCTCGAGTAGCTATTGCCCGTCTTTGGGAGCTCAAACACGGTTCCGGTGTTATTGGCGCCGCCCGCCACCGTCGTTCCGAACAGATTGCCGCTGGCGTCGACAAGCAGCGCGCCTTCCGGTAGGGAGCCGCCGGCGCCGCCGGTGAAGGTCGCCACGGTAACCGGGCGCCGCCCCCGGCCGGAAATTCGACGACCGTGCCGAGAGAATTCGCGCCGCCTGTGAGCATCAGGCCAAAAAGGTCGCCATTCGCATCAGCGCTTAGGGTGGGCACGCTCGCGATCGAGTTGAGGCCGATGGGGATATCGGCCAGATAGGTCGGGGTGGTGGCGAAGCCCCCCGCAATCCTGGCGATTTCGTATGTCGTCCCAATGCCGCTGTTCGCCTCGCCCCCAAGGATAGTTGCGCCGAGAAGGTCGCCATTGGAATCCATGAACAGCAGACCATCGGGGTCAGCGCCGTCGAAGGCCGAGGTGGGGAATGAGGCAATGGTCACAACGGATGCACCAGACATAAACGGTTCCTCAAGGTGAAGTTTTCACTGAAGAATTGAGATGAATACAAGGTTCGCTCGGAAATGCAAGGCCCTGGGGTTGCATTCTCTTCCGAGGTCCGGCGCCGGACCTCTCCCGGCCGGAGTGCATCATAATAGTCCGCGTAAATCACGCGACAGCTCCGCCAAGGTTCTGCACGGGAGTGCCCCGCGGGTCCTACGATTGTCAAGAGTCGTGTGCCACTTCAGAAGTAATCCTCAGCGGCGCCGTTCATGGCGCCGCCATCGCCTCATTTCCGATTGTAGACGTCGTCGATGCGGACGATGTCATCCTCGCCGAAATAGCTGCCGGTCTGCACCTCGATCAGCTCAACGTCGATCTTGCCCGGGTTGCCGAGTCGATGCGTCGAGCCGATCGGCAGATAGATCAACTCGTTCTCGTGCACGAGCGTCACTTTGTCGTTGAGCGTGACCTCCGCCGCGCCCCGCACGACCACCCAGTGCTCCGCACGATGGTGATGCTTTTGCAGGGAAAGCCTGCCGCCCGGGCGCACGACAATGCGTTTGACCTGGTAGCGCGAGCCCTGGTCGATGCTCTGATAATAGCCCCAGGGCCGGTAGTTGCGCCGATGCTCGGTCGCTTCCGGATGGCCCTCAGCCTTGAGGCTTTCGACGAGCTTCTTCACCTTGGCGGTCTGGGACCGGTCGGCGACCAGGACCGCGTCGCCGGTGGCGACGACAATCACGTCTTTAAGGCCGATGACAGCGGCCAATTGCCCTTCCGAACGCACGAGCACGTTCGATGAATCGATGACCACCGCCCGACCGCGCAGGCTGTTGCCGTCGGCGTCGCGCGGGCTTAAGCGCCAGACCGCCGACCATTCGCCGACGTCCGACCATCCGACGTCGGCCGTCAACACCACCGCCCTGTCGGTTCGCTCCATCACCGCATAATCGATCGAGGTCTTCGGCGCTCTTGCGAAGGACTCATGGTCGAGGACGACGAAGCCGAGGTCCTTTTTCGCAGCCTTGACCGCCGCCGCGGTCGCCGCCGCAATCTCAGGCTCGAACCGCTCAAGCTCCGCCAGCATGACGTCGGCGCGGAAGACGAAATTGCCCGAGTTCCACAGATAATTGTCTTCGATGAAGGCGCGCGCGCGCGCTTCGTCGGGCTTCTCCACGAATCGCTCGATCCGCCGCAGATGGGGATCGAGCGCCAGCGGCGCGCCCGGATGGATATAGCCATAGCCCGTGGCGGGATGGTCGGGGGTGACGCCGAAGGTGACGATTTCGCCCGCATTGGCCGCCGCGCAGGCCTGCGCGCAGAGCCTCGCGAATTGCTTTCCGTCCTCAAACACATGGTCGGCGGCGAGCACGGCGACGACCGCCTTCGGATCCCGCGCGGCCGCCCAGGCGGCCGCGGCGCCGACGGCGGCTGCGCTGTCGCGCCGGTCCGGCTCGAGCAGGATGGTCGCCTCGGCGCCGATCTCTCGCAATTGCTCGGCGACCCGAAAACGATAGTCGAAATTGGTGATGACGACCGCCGGATCGAACACAGCGGGATCGCTGACCACGCTGACGATCGTCTGAAAGGTCGAACGTTGCCCGATCAGGGGAATGAACTGCTTGGGCAAGCTCTCCCGCAATTCAGGCCACATGCGGGCGCCAGCTCCGCCGCACATGATCACCGGCAAAATCTTGGTCATGATCCCTGGTATCGTTAGTCCCAAAGCCGGCGTCCTTTGAACTAAGACCGCCGTGGGAGGCAACCCTCGCTGCGACCGCGGCGTTGATGGGCACGGGTCAGACGTGAGTGTACGGTAAACTTGCAGGTTCCAGCGTACAACCAGATGATCTCAGCGAGAATCTACGTCTGACACGTGGTGGATTATGGCTAATGGGTGCGTACATGCTTTCGACTGACCGCGATCGCGTCCACAATTCGAGCGCAATGGGCAGCGGATCGACGCTGACGCCGGCCCACCATGAGGCCTCATCACCATAGCGGTGCAGTTCTCGTCGCTGACTTTTCGACCGAGCGCACGAGGTTGGACAAAGCGAATGTGGTGCGCTTCGCTCGGCGTCCGGCCGGAAGTGAGGCAGGCCTTCCCACATATTTGCAGTGCTCTTTGTCCCGCAGGCGAATCGTCTTAACGACAGCGCCGCGAGGATGCTGATGGCTGGTCGCAAAGGAACATCGTAGTAAACTCCTAAATCTTGCGTATAGATAAGTTATGACGACAAAATTACGGCGGATAAATACTTAATCGCTGAGAGATCCAGAGACCTGACCAACCGCCGGCGCCAAGAAAGATTTGGGTGCTTGGCGGGCATTCCTAGGCGATAGAGTAACAACACATGTTATGTGTGATTTTGGCGAAACGAACCCAATTCAACGCCCGGCCACGGCTGACCAGCGCGGCCTATGGGGCGCTCGTGAGAGTGCGTTTCCCCTTCCCTTGGGCCACCTCACGGCCGTCGCAGTCAGCGAGCTTGTAGCCCGCGACTAAAACCGAAGTCGGCAAGACACGTTCAAGCGCATGCGGCAGGTCCCCGTCGACCAGTCCGCTCTCGCAAGGCATGTCGGCGCCAAGTCGCAGGTCTCTCAACGGCTTCAACGCCTCCGGGCGAACCCAGAACATTGTTCCGCCGAAGAAATCGAGCCGGAACTTGGCGGCCGGGACGCCCATACGCTCGGCAAGCTTTAACGTCATCGAGCGATTGGCCGACCAGGACAGGTCCTCGGAATAGCTGGCGTTTGGCAGTCGGAACGCTCTCGGGCCGATCATCCCAATCGACGGGTCGCGCTCGAACATGTCGACGGCGGCGCTTGCAGCGCCCGGCGCGCCGAGGAGATCGAATAGCAGCCGGCGTCGCCACATCTCGCCCATGTACGTCTTGCGGCCGCCGTCGACCGATTTCTTGCCGTGGATCTTGCAAATGTAGCGGTAGCCATCGAGCCGGCCGCGTTCAAGCAGGGTCAGGAACGGGCCAATGTCGCGGCCGCGATTCTCCATGATCTCAATTTCGGCCCGAGGATAGCTGCGCCGAATCAATTCGATCAGCCCCTCCCGACCGGCAACTGTCGTAACGATCAGATCGAAGGGGACCGTAAGGCTGCGGAGCGCGCCCGCGATGTCGGGCCAGGTGTCCTCGTAGTAGATATGGGCGACAACCGCTGCCGGCGCATTGGCGGGACGATCCGTTGCTTGATGCGCCGGACTGATCTCCGCCGGCCACCCGTAGAGGAGTTCCGGATGCTTGGCGATGACATCGGTATCGGCCGCGACGCCAAGGTTCATTGTATCGCGGTTATACCTCGTAAAGCGCCTGCGCTCGGCTCTTGCGCCAACGGAGAACAGGGAAAATTCTTTATACTTCAGATATTTCCTTTTTCTGAACAAGAACGCCAGGCGCAGCCGCGCCCACAAGGATGACAATGGGCTCAACGTTTCGACCCGAAAGTCGCTGCTTTTGGTGGAGAGCGCCACGCCGCCATTTGGGACGAGAATATAATCCAGACCGGCCGAATAGGGGACGATTACGTGTCGATTGCTTGCGCCAACCGTAAGCAGGGAAAGCGCATCCTCCTCCCTCTCAGCGACAGCCCGTAGCCGGTAGGCGCGCGGGAAGCGGAAGGAAAACTCGCTCATCGATCTCGTACCGGAAGCTTCCTGTGTGGGCGTGGAGCGTCGGCTCTCCTCTAGCGAGGACGGCCGCACAGGGCAATTGGAGCCTAATAAACGTTCCTGCGCCAGGACCTGGGCCTGGGACGTAGAAGGTAGTGTAACCCTCCGAGCTTATTGGACGTTTAAGTCCCAGTTTGATACGGAGGGTAATTGTTATACGTGTGCGGGTTCAATTTGCTGGCGTTCCCACTTCCTATCGTATTCAGCGCGTCAGCTATCTGTTGCTGCTCTGCTGCTGATATCGGCCCATTCAACCCCGTGGGGTCCAGCGGATTTGGTCCCGGCAGCTGCTGAACGCCAAATCCTTGCGGCGTCACCTTAAACTGTGCGGGCACGGCAGCGTTGCTGGGGGAATCTCCCGCATCCGGCAATATGTGAACGGTTAGGACGGCACTGTGAACGTAGCCTTAGGCTGAGGCCCGGCCTCGTCGTCCTTCGGAGCGAACAGCCAGCGTTGGGCGGCGTTCCAAGTTCGCGGATGTTTGGTGGGGTCCCAATGAGACCAGTGGCGGCTCCGAAGCGCCACGGCCGCGGCCAGGCGCTTGTTTGCCTGTGCGGCCTGCCTGCGCTCGCGACGTCATCGGATCGGCGGGGCGTATTGAATGCCGCCTTCGCTCCACAATTGATTGAGGCCCCGTGGAATGGCGAGCGGGGTTCTCGCGCCGAGGTTGCGCTCAAACACTTCGCCGTAATTGCCGACGTATCGGATGATGTTGGCCGCCCAGGCGTTCGAGAGCCCGATCTGCTCTCCGAAGTCCCCAGTTGTCCCGACCAGCCGCTTGACCTCGGGCTTCTGCGACCTCAGCGCCTGATCGATGGTCCGTGAACTGACCCCAAGCTCCTCGGCGTTGAGCATGGCGAAATAGACCCATCTCACGACACTGATCCATTGCAGGTCATTGTCGCGCACCACCGGGCCGAGGGGCTCCTTGGAGATGACGTCCGGCAGAATCACCTGATCCCTCGGCTTGGCGAGGCGGAGGCGCAACGCATAGAGCTGGGAGAGATCGCTGGTCAGCGCCGAGCAAAGACCGGCGTCGTAATTCTTGATCAACTCGTCGGTCGATGAGGAGATGACCTCCTGGAGCGCCATGCTGTTGCTGCTGAAGAAGTCGGTGAGATTGTCAATGGTCGTGGTGCCGCTCTGCACACACACTTTGGCGCCGTCGAGTTGAAGCGCCGAATTGATGCGCAGCGCGCGCGGAACCATAAATCCCTGTCCGTCGTAATAGGTGGCGCCGACGAAGGTGAGGTGGAACTCGGTTTCGCGCCCCATCGTCCAGGTGGAGTTGCGCGCGAGGAGGTCGATCTTTCCATCCTCAAGCGCCTGAAAGCGCGCGTCCGCGGACAGCGGCACGAGCTTGACCTTCTTCGGATCGCCAAAGATGGCGGCGGCGACCGCTCGACAGAAATCGACGTCAAATCCAGTCCAGATCCCACGCTCGTCGACGTTGGAGAACCCCGGCAGCCCTTCATTGACCCCGCAGACCAGCGATCCGCGCGCCTTCACCGCCGCCAAGGTCGGCGACGGCCCGGCGGCGTAGGCGAAGCCGGCCAACGCCACGAAATACGCTGCGATGGCCCATCGCAGCGTCGCCCGTCCCAGTCCATCAAGTCGGCGCAGTCGATCCATTCGGACGCTCACCATTGGCGCTTCCGGTCACATTAACTGACGAGGAGACCGGAGAGAACCGTCGGCCCGCGGCAGCCGGGAACAGAGCGCCATTCGAACCCGTCCGTGCGCGGCTTCGGCGCCTCCACGGCAGTTCAACGTTTGCGCGAACGGCTATTCGGCGCTAGCCGCGTCGAGAAGAGTGAGTGGAAGTCCGAAGGCGGGAAACAGGCGCGGGCCGAGAGGTCCCACAAACACGGTGAGCCCCGAAATCAAGTCATGGTCGAGTTCGAGGACCTGAAGGGCGTGAGCGGCCCATTGCAAGTCCGCGCTCGCGCGAGCATAGACGGCGAATGCGGGTTGCCCATTGGCCGCCGTCGGCGCCAAGCGAAGCCCGCCGACGGTGTTCCAGGCCAGTGCGAAGAACTCGCGGATCGCAGAGCGTCCCGCATACCATTGTCGCCACGGCGGCATGGTCAATGTCGCGTCTTCCTTGAGGAGGGCCACGAAGCCGTCGAGATCGTGGTCTTCCCAGGCGCGCAAATAGCGACCGAGCAGCTTCTGCTGCGCGGGATCAGGTTGGGGCGCCGCCGCCGGTCGCCCGCTTGGATAGCACTTGGCAAGCGTCTCGCGCGCCCGCTGCAAAGCGCTGTTGAGCGAGGCGGTCGATCCACCCATGAGGTGGGACGCTTCGGCCGCCGACCAGCCCAGAACATCCCGCAGCAACAGCACGGCGCGCTGGCGCGGCGGCAGTTTCTGAAGGGCGGCGACAAAAGCGAGCCGAACGGCCTCTCGAGACGCGTAACGGGCCTCCGGGTTTGGCGCTTCGTCCAAAATCTGGTCCAAGTTCGAAATCCGGATAAGGCTCGAGCCACGCAAGCTCAGTCGGAGGGGCCCCCTCCGGCATCCGCACAGCAAGACTAGCGGGCCCCTGCTGGTCTGGCAGCACGCGCCGCGCCCACCGGCGGCTTGCGATTGTATCCAGGCAGACGTTGGTGGCGATCCGATAGAGCCAAGCGCGAAACGATCCGCGTCCATCGAAGCTGTCGAAGCTGCGCCACGCGCGCAGATAAGTCTCCTGGACGAGATCCTCGGATTCATTCACGGAGCCGACCATGCGGTAACAATGCGCTTTGAGTTCGCGGCGGAACGGTTCGGCGGCCCGTTCAAACGCCCGGCTCGCACGCTCCGGAGCTCGCCCCTGACGCGGCGGCTCCGCTTTTGTCATCGCAATCATGTTGGGCCTCCCGCGACCCGCTGCCATGGCTTCATCATAAGGGCGCGGCTTCAAGACCCTTCCCGGAGACGATGAACGCTTTCCCTTTGAACTCATCTGGACGCTGAGCCAACTCGATGACCGCGGCGGCGGTGTCCGACGCGGTCGGGGGCGAAGCCATGCCTTGAACGAAGTCGGCTGCGGATACGCCAAGATAGCCGGAATATCCTGCGACTGCATGCTTTCCGAGCTCGGTGTCCGGCATGATCCGCGGCGCGAGCGCCATGAACCGCAAGCCGAGCTTAAGACGATCCGATTCCTTCTGGCTGTAGTTTGCGATGAACAGCTGCGTGCGTTTGGCGCCGGCGTATCCTCCCGAGATCGGCGAGCCGGCAAGAGCGGCGCCGCTCGAGATGAGAATGATCGAGGCGCCCATCGGCAAAGGCCAAGCCAGCGCAGCCTTGCAGAAATTAAATGCGATTTTGACGTCGGCCTCCCAGTTGACCGCGAATTCCCGCCAGCTCTGCTCATGAAGCGGCGCGGCTGGGGGAAACGCGCCAGCGCTGACGACCAGGATATCCGGTTGGAGCACGTCAAACACCTTTGCAGGAGCGCCTTCGTCTGCGGCGTCGAGCCCCAGAACTTTGGCGCCGGGGACCTCCTGGGCCAATTGCCGAAGGGGAGCCTCTTGTCTCGCCACCGCGAGAACATGCGCGCCATTGCGCGCAGCGGCTTCGACAATTCGCCGCCCTACCCCTCGGCTGCCGCCGATCACAACCATCGTCTTGCCTGTCAATGCGGACATGTCGCCCTCTTCGCTTGGTTGGCTGCTGCGCCCGATGCGCTGATGTGCAAGACCGGCGCGGCGGCTCGAACTCATCGGCGGCCGAAGAATTTTTTGGCTGTCCGTGGCGCGCGGCGATCCGCCCTTCGCAGAGTCGCCGCACGATTCCGCTTGCATTGCTCCCGAAATTAGTTCATATGTGAACCTTATTGCGACTGAATGGAGCCGCGCTCGCCGTTGCGCGCGGCTTTCTTGCGCGAAAATCGGGGTATGGAATGCCGACTTACAAGGCGCCGGTGAGCGACACCGTCTTCCTGCTGAGCGACGTTTTCGACTACGCCAAGTATGCGAACAGCCCCGGCTTTTCGGAGGCGCCGATCGATGTTGTCGAGGCGGTCTTGAGCGAGGGCGCCAAATTCGTCGAGGAGGTTATCCAGCCGCTCAATCGCGTCGGCGACATCGAAGGTTGCAAGCGCAACGATGACGGCAGCGTGACCACCCCCAAGGGTTTCAAGCAGGCTTATAAGGCGCTCGTCGAGGGCGGCTGGGTGGGGCTCGCTGGCGATCCCGCATACGGCGGCCAAGGCCTCCCGCTCTTCGTCGGCGCGCTGTTCGGCGAATACGAGTGCTCCGCCAATATCGCCTTCTCGATGTATCCGGGGCTCACCCGCGGCGCCGTCGCGGCGCTGATGGCGCACGGCAATGATGATTTGAAAGCGCGTTATCTTCCCAAGCTGACAATCGGCGAGTGGGCCGGCACGATGAACCTGACAGAACCGCATTGCGGCACCGATCTAGGGCTCATCAAGACGAAGGCGGTCCCCCAAGCGGACGGCTCCTACGCCATCACCGGCCAAAAGATTTTCATCTCGGCCGGCGAGCACGACCTGACCGACAACATCGTGCATCTCGTGCTTGCGCGCATCGAAGGGGCGCCGGCGGGCACGAAGGGCATCTCGCTCTTCCTCGTGCCGAAGTTCTTGGCCGACGCCGATGGCGGCGTCGGCGAACGCAACGGCGTCATGTGCGGCTCGATCGAGCACAAGATGGGCATCCACGGCAATTCGACCGCGGTCCTCAATTATGACGGCGCCAAGGGCTGGCTGATCGGCGAGGAGCATCGCGGCTTGCCCGCGATGTTCGTGATGATGAATGGCGCGAGGCTCGGCGTCGCCGTCCAGGGTCTTGGGCTCTCCGAGGTCGCCTATCAAAACGCCGCAGCTTACGCCAAAGAGCGCCGTCAGGGTCGTTCTCTGAAGGGCGCGGCTGAGCCCGACAAAGCCGCCGACCTTCTTTTGGTCCACCCGGACGTGCGGCGCATGCTGCTTGAAATCCGCGCCTTCAACGAGGCCGCGCGCGCGCTTCTGGTCTGGACCGCGCTTGCCGAGGACGAGGCGCGCCACGCCCCGGATGCGAAGACAAGGCAGACGGCGGACGATCGGCTAGGCTTGATCACGCCGGTGCTCAAGGGCGTGTTCACCGATTATGGATTCGCCAACGCGGTCAAGGCGCAGCAGGTCCTGGGCGGCCACGGCTATATCGCCGAATGGGGCATGGAGCAGTTCGTGCGCGACGCGCGCATCGCCATGATCTACGAAGGCGCGAACGGCGTGCAGGCGCTCGATCTCGTGGGGCGCAAGCTGGCGAAAGACGGCGGCCGCGCCGTGATGGCGTTCTTCGGCGAGATCAACGGCTTCCTCGCCGCCAACAAAGACGAGGCGGCGCTCGCGCCCTACCTTGGCGGCCTCAAGTCCTCGCTCGGCCATCTGCAGCAGGCGACGATGTGGCTCTCGGCCAATGGCCTCAAGAACCCCGAAGACGCAGGGGCCGGCTCTTATGACTATATGCACCTCATGGGCCTGACTGCGCTTGGCTATATGTGGGCGCGGATCGTCAAGGCGGTGCTGGCTCGTCAGGCGCGCGGCGAGAGCACTCCCGAATTGGATGCGAAATTGACCCTCGCCAAGTTCTTCAACGAGCGTATGCTGCCGGAAACCTCAGCGCATCTCGCGCGGCTCAGCGCCGGCGCCGGGACGCTGATGGCGCTTCCGGCGGAGGCGTTCTGAACGCGGAAGAAAAGGAATCGGAAGGCTCCATGGGCTCGGCTGAGGCGCCGACACGGCTGACAGGCGGCTGCCAGTGCGGCGCGGTGCGCTATGAGCTGACCGAGCGTCCCCGGGCCGGCAGCATCTGCCATTGCCGGATGTGTCAGAAGGCCGGCGGCGCCCTGTTCATGGCTTTCACTGGGGCCGTGCGCCAAGAGCGCATCGTTTTCACTTGCGGCGCGCCGGCGAGCTACCGCAGTTCAGAGATTGCCGAACGGGGCTTCTGCGCCGTCTGCGGCACGCCGCTGACCTATCGCCTGATCGGCCGCGACCGCGTCTCGGTGACGATCGGCAGTCTCGACAGGCCGGCCGACGTTGCGCCGGCCCAGCAAATCGGCGTCGAATCCGCGCTGCCCTGGTTCGCCGACCTTATGGGCCTTCCGGCGTCGCGGACCGAGGATTGGTTGAAGACCGTCGGCGTAACGGACGCTGGAAGCCGCCAGCATCCCGACGCCGACTGACACGCGCTCTCCCGTCGGAGAGACCGAGAAACGACTAAAAGCCGCGGCCGAGCCGCAGGGAGACATTCAATGACGGACGCCTTCATTTATGATCATGTGCGAACGCCGCGCGGGCGCGGCAAACCGGACGGCTCGCTGCATACCGCCTCCACGCTCCATCTGGCGGCGACGGCCTTGAAGGCGATCAAGCAACGCAACCATCTCGACCCCGCGCAAGTCGACGACGTGGTGATGGGCTGTGTCGATCCGGTCGGCGAAGCAGGCGGCGACATCGCGCGCATGGGGGCGCTCGCCGCGGGCTTCGGCGACACGGTGCCGGGCGTGCAGATCAACCGCTTCTGCGCGTCGGGACTCGACTCGGTCAATTTCGCCGCGGCGCAGGTCATGAGCGGACAGCACGAACTCACGATCGGCGGCGGCGTCGAATCGATGAGCCGCGTTGGCATCGGCGCCTCGGGAGGCGCATGGCCGGCCGATCCGTCGCTGGCGATTCCCGCTTATTTTCTGCCGCAGGGCGTGTCGGCGGATTTGATCGCGACCAAATACGGTTTCTCGCGCGACGATGTCGATGCTTACGCGGTCGAGTCGCAGAAGCGCGCCGCGGCGGCCTGGAAAGAGGGTCGGTTCAAGAACTCCATCGCGCCGGTCCTCGACGTCAACGGCTTGCCCATGCTGGAGCGTGACGAACACATGCGGCCGAGCACGGACATGCAGTCGCTCGCTTCGCTCAAGCCATCCTTCGTCATTCCGGGCGAGCAAGGCGGGTTCGACGCGGTCGCCGTTCAGGCGCATCCGGATGTCGAGCGCATCATCCATGTCCACCACGCCGGCAATTCGTCCGGCATCGTCGACGGCGCCGCCGCGGTGCTCCTGGGCTCGCGCGAGGCGGGCGAAAAAGCGGGCCTGAAACCCCGGGCGCGGGTGCGCGCCTTCGCCAACATCGGCTCGGAGCCCGCGATCATGCTGACTGGGCCGATCGACGTGACCAAGAAGGTTCTGGCGCGTTCA
Organism: uncultured Alphaproteobacteria bacterium; assembly: GCA_963696665.1. Taxonomy (GTDB): domain Bacteria; phylum Pseudomonadota; class Alphaproteobacteria; order Rhizobiales; family Beijerinckiaceae; genus Roseiarcus. The sequence continues at coordinate 104,682 of CAVOLE010000004.1, read as the reverse complement.
GGCATGAAGTCTCAGCGACATCGACCTGTTCGAGATCAACGAGGCTTTCGCCTCGGTCGTGCTGCGCTTTCGCCAGGCGTTCGACCTCGACGAGAACAAGGTCAACGTCAACGGCGGCGCGATTGCGATGGGCCATCCGCTCGGCGCGACCGGCGCGATGATTCTCGGCACCGCGCTCGACGAGCTCGAGCGCACCGGCAAGAGCACGGCGCTTATTACGCTCTGCATCGGCGGCGGCATGGGCACCGCCACGATCATCGAGCGCATTTGATCGCGAGACGGAGATTTCTCATGAACCTGACCAACTTTCGTTTCGAGACCGACGCGGAGGGAATCGCGCTCGTGACCTGGGACATGCCGGGCCGGTCGATGAACGTGATCAACGCCGAGGTCATCGGCGAACTCGGCCAGATCGTCGATAAGATTACGACTGACGCGGCGATCAAAGGCGCCGTTTTCACCTCCGGCAAGGAGGGCTTCGCTGCAGGCGCGGACCTGACGATGCTCGAGACCGCGGGCAAGGAATACGCGCGCCGCGCCAAGGCCGAAGGCAAGGAGGCGGCGATGCGCGCCTTCGTCGACGGGACGAAGCAACTCTCGCTCGTCTATCGCCGGCTGGAGACCTGCGGCAAGCCCGTGGCCGCGGCGATCAACGGGGTGTGCATGGGCGGCGGTTTCGAACTGGCGCTGGCCTGTCATTACCGCATCGTCGCGGACAGCGACAAAGCGCGCGTCGGACTGCCGGAGATCAAGGTCGGGCTCTTCCCCGGCGCCGGCGGAACGCAGCGCGTGGCGCGGCTCATGCCAACGCCGGACGCGCTGCAGATGCTGCTCAAGGGCGACCAGATTCGCCCTGCTGCGGCGAAGAAGATGGGCCTCGTCCACGAGGTGGCGCCCGTCGATCAGATTGTCGCGCTCGCCAAGGCCTGGGTTAAGGCCAATCCGAACGCCAAGGCGCCTTGGGACGACCCGAAGTTCAAGCTTCCTTCCGGCAAGGTCTATTCGGCTCAAGGCATGATGATCTGGCCTCCGGCCAACGCCATCTATCGCCGCGAGACTTACGACAATTATCCTGCAGCCAAGGCCGTTCTGCAGAGCGTGTTCGAGGGCCTGCAACTGCCGATCGATCTCGCGCTCGCTGTCGAGGCCAAGTATTTCGCCAACATCCTTCTCTCCAAGGAGGCCGCGGCGATGATCCGCTCGCTCTTCCTGTCGATGGGCGAACTGAACAAGGGCGCGCGCCGGCCAGCCAATGTTGCGCCGACAAGCTTGCGCAAGGTCGGGGTGCTTGGCGCCGGGCTGATGGGCGGCGGCATCGCCTATGTCTCGGCCTTGGCCGGGCTCGATGTCGTGCTGATCGACCGCGATCAGGAAGCGGCCAACAAGGGCAAGGCCTATTCAGACAAGCTCATCAGCTCCCAGATCGCCAAAGGCCGCGCCAAGACCGCTGACAAGGATGCGCTGCTCAAGCGCATTATGCCGACCGCGGACTATGCTGAGCTCAAGGGCTGCGATCTCATCGTTGAGGCGGTGTTCGAGGATCGCGCGGTGAAGGAGGAGGCGACGAGACAAGCGCAAGCCGTCGTCGGCCCCGATGTCGTCTTCGCCAGCAACACCTCGACGCTGCCGATCACTTCGCTCGCCGGGACATCACTGAACCCTGAGCATTTCATCGGGGTGCATTTCTTCTCGCCGGTGGAGAAGATGATGCTGACCGAGATCATCATGGGCGAGAAGACCGGCGCCACGGCGCTGGCCACAGCGATGGACTTCGTCCGCGCGATCAAGAAGACACCGATCGTGGTCAACGACTGCCGCGGTTTTTATGTCAACCGCTGCGTCGGCAACTACATGGTCGAAGCCCACGCCATGGTGATGGAAGGCGTCCCGCCGGCGATGATCGAGAACGCCGCCAAAATGGGCGGCATGCCGGTGGGGCCGCTCGCGCTCAACGACGAGGTCGGCATCGATCTGAGCTTGCGAATCCTTCGGGCGGCCAAGGCTGACCTCGACGCGAACGCCATCAATCCTGCCCAAGAGAAGCTCATCGAGGCCATGGCGGTCAAAGAGGGCCGCTACGGGCGCAAGAACGGCAAGGGGTTCTATGACTATCCGGCCAATGGGCCGAAGAGCCTGTGGCCCGGGCTTGCCAAGATCGTCGGCAAGCGGCTCGATCCAGACAGCGTGAGCGTCAAGGACCTCAAGGATCGCTTCCTCTTTACCGTGGCGCTCGAAGCCGCCCGCTGCATGGAAGAGGGCATCGTCACCGATCCGCGCGAGGCCGACGTCGGCTCGATCCTCGGGTTCGGCTTTGCGCCTTATTCAGGCGGCGCGCTGTCGTTCATCGACGGCATGGGGCTCAAAGCCTTCGTCGCGCGGGCCAAAGAGCTGGCGGCGAAATACGGGCCCCAATTCGAGCCCGGCGAGAGACTGGCGCAGATGGCGGAGCGCGGCGAGACGTTCTATCGCGTTCACGGCGAGAGGCAGAAGGCGGCTTAAGGCGCAACCGCCCTGATGGAGGCGCGGGTCGGCCGGAAGCCGTCCCGCGGTCCGCTAGCACTCAACAACTTTGCTGCTAACAGATTGATTTGGCACGATTTTTGCGGAACCGACGATTGCCAAAGCGCGTTGGAAGCGACACCATCGCACTCTGGGAATCAGGAGAGCCCGCATGGCCACCGTCGACTTCCGCCGTCAGCTCGAGGGGTTTGGACTGACGACCGCCAACATCCTCTACCGCATGCCCGATCATCCCGACATCCTACAGAACTTCATCTGGCAGCAGCATGATCTGCATCCCCACTTCCCCGAGCTTAAGAAGTTCCTCGACTTCTGGACGCGCGAGCTGGACGGCCTGCTTCATTCGGTGACGGTGGCGCACGCCCGCCTCATCAAGCCCGCGGAATTCAAGGCGGTCGGGGCGGAATTCCGGTTGAACTGAGGGCGCCCGACGACCAAACGGCGCGCTGCCGCAGCGGCGGAAGCGTTACCAGCTGTTGGCGCGCTCACGACAATCGCCGCCGCTCAAGAGAAGCGGTGCGGCTGTCGTCCCGCAATAACTGCACATTGGCGCGAGAGCCGAAAAAAGGTTGGGAGCCTGAGACTGCGCCGCGATACAGAGGGCGGAGAGGGGATCCCACCGATGACCGCCAAAGCGCCCAACATTCTCATCGTCATGGCCGATCAGATGGCGCCGGCGTTTCTGCCGATCTACGGCCATTCGCTCGTCCGCGCGCCGAACATGCAGGCGCTCGCGCGAGACGGCGTCGTGTTCGACAGCGCCTATTGCGCGAGCCCTTTATGCGCGCCATCACGGGCCTCGTTCATGTCGGGCCTCTTGCCGTCGCGCACGGGGGCTTATGACAACGCAGCCGAGTTCACAGCCGACATTCCGACCTTCGCGCATGGCTTACGCGCCCGGGGCTATCGCACCCTTCTCTCCGGCAAGATGCACTTCTGCGGACCCGATCAGCTGCATGGATTCGAGCAAAGGCTCACCACCGACATCTATCCCGCCGACTTCAACTGGACGCCGGACTGGGACCGCCCCGAGCACCGGCCGAGCTGGTACCACAACATGAGCTCGGTTCGCGACGCGGGTCTATGCGTGCGCTCGAACCAGCTCGATTTCGACGACGAGACAGCCTTCATGGCCAAGCGCGCGATCTTCGATCTCGCCCGATCGAGGGATCCGCGGCCCTTTCTGCTGGTCGCTTCGTTCTCGCATCCGCATGATCCGTTCGCCGTGCCCCAGCGCTATTGGGACCTTTATCGCGACGAGGACGTCGACATGCCGGCGGCGGGAAACGCGCTCGATCCGCATTCGCGCCGCCTTCGCCACGTTTGTGCGATGGATTCCGAGCCGGTGACCGAGGCGCAGGTGCGCAACGCGCGTCACGCGTATTACGGCGCGATCGCCTATATCGACGACCAGCTCGGCCGGCTCATGCAGGCTTTGCGCTCGGCCGCGCTCGCGGACGATACGATCGTCATCCTCACCAGCGATCACGGCGAGATGCTGGGCGAACGCGGCCTCTGGTACAAGATGAGCTTCTTCGAGGGCGCTTGCCGGGTTCCGCTAGTCATCGCCAATCCCGGCCGCTTCGAGCCGCGCCGCGTCCCGGCGAGCGTTTCGCTCGTCGATCTCATGCCGACGCTGATCGAGCTTGCGGGCTGGAACATGCAATCGCTCGGAATCGGCGTCGACGGACAGAGCCTCACGCCCCATCTCCGCGGCGCAGGCGGGCACGACGAGGCGATCGGCGAATATCTGGCCGAAGGGGCGATCGCGCCCATCGTGATGATCCGCCGCGGCCGATACAAATTCATTCACTCGCCTGCCGATCCCAACCAACTATTCAATCTTGAGGATGATCCCGGCGAGCGCGACAATCTCGTGGACGACCCGGCTTACGCGACGCTCGTCGCCGACTTTCGCGCCGAAGTGGGCAAGCGTTGGAACCTGGCCGAACTGGACGCGCGCGTGCGCTTGAGCCAGCGCCGGCGCCGTGTCGTTGACGCCGCGCTGAGCAAGGGCAAGCTCCACGCCTGGGATTTCCAACCGTTCCGCAAGGCATCGAGGGAGTACATCCGCAATTCGATGGACCTCGACGACCTCGAGGCGATGGCCCGCTTTCCGCCGGTCGCGCGCCCCTGAAATTGGACAGCAGGAAACGGGCGGACACTTCGTACGCCCAGTGCTAGGCGGCAGTCCAAACCAGCTTTAAGAGGCGGCGATGGCGGTCGCGCAGCGCGCGATGACGGCGCGCGAATGGGGCCTTTTGGCCCTTTTGTCCCTGCTGTGGGGCGGATCGTTCTTCTTCATCGGCGTCGCGGTGAAGGAGCTGCCGCCCTTGACCCTGGCCGGCTTAAGGGTCGGGCTCGCGGCTCTCATCCTATGGGCGAGCGCCACGCTGACCGGCGCGCGCCCGCCAAGGAGCGGCAAGGCTTTCGCCGCGCTCGCGCTGCTCGGCCTCGGCAACAACGCCCTGCCCTTCGCTTTGATCGCCTGGGGGCAAACCCATCTGGCGGCGGGCCTCGCCTCGATCCTCAACGCGGCCACGCCGCTCTTCGCCGTGCTTGTCGCGCATGTCTTCACGGCCGAAGAGAAGCTGAGCCGTTTCAAGATCACTGGCGCCGTCGCCGGAATGGCTGGCGTCGCCTGGGTCATCGGGCCGGACGTGCTCTCGGGCCGCGGCGGGACCGATGCCTGGGCGGAAGGCGCGATGCTGTTGGCGGCGCTAAGCTACGCCGTGACGGCCGTGTTCGCGAGGCGCGTCAGCAGTCTTGGCCTCAAGCCTCTCGATATCGCCACAGGCCAGACGACAGCGGGCGCGATCTATCTTGTTCCGGTCGCGCTCCTCTTCGACCGGCCGTGGTCGCTGCCGGTTCCGAGCGCCGCGGTCATCGCGTCGGTGTTGGCGATCGCCGCGCTCTGCACGGCGCTCGCCTATGTCGTCTACTTCCGCATCCTATCGGGCGCGGGGGCGACGAATGTGCTGCTCGTGACCCTTGTCGCGCCCGCGACCTCGGTGATCCTCGGCGCGCTCATTCTGCATGAACGGCTGCTCGCGCGGCAGTTTGTCGGCTTCGCGATCATCGCGATCGGCCTTGCCTTCATCGACGGACGCCTCCCCCGCGCGCTGCTTGCCGGTAACTCTAATCTCGGACGGCATAATCCCCGACTCCCCACCGGCCAGAAATCGCGCTAGCCTGCTGGCCCGAGAGGGCTTTGATGGCGACCGGGACGAGGAAGCCGATCGATCTTGCTGAGCGCGTCGCCAGCCGACGCGGAAAGCGTTCGACCGCGGCGGCGGCGGAGGGCGGCTGGCGGCGGGAGACCTTCTGTCTGCCGCGCGACGAAGCGCGGGCCAAGGCCCGCGAATGGTTCGAGCGCTTCCCCAAGGCCGCCTACATGACCGAGATCGAATCCTGGCGCGAGTTGGCCGGCGATCGGATCGAGTTCGTCATGCGCCGGTTGCCGTCGGCCGATTGAGCTGAGCGAATCCGTCCGCCTTGCCCAAGCGGGGGCTGGATTTAGGCGCAGACGCCGTTGTCGCTGAACTTCCATCCCCATATAAGGGCGAAGCTGCCGCGGCTGGGCCGAGAGGGTCCGCGCGGTAGCGCCTAAGATTTCGGGGGTTGGAGTTGTCTGCGTCAAGAATTGAGCACGAGCGCCTCGTCATAATCGGCGCCGGGCCGGCCGCCTATACGGCCGCGATTTACGCCGCGCGCGCGCTCCTGAAACCGCTCGTCCTGGCCGGCTTCGAGCAAGGCGGCCAACTAATGACCACGACCGACGTGGAAAATTATCCCGGATTCGCCGAGCCGATCCAGGGCCCGTGGCTGATGGAGCAGATGCGGGCGCAGGCGGAAAACGTCGGCGCGCGCATCGAGGGCGAGTACGTGGTCGGCCTCGAGCTCGGACAGCGGCCGTTCATTGTCCGCTGCGACAGCGGGCGCACGATCGCGGTCGAGGCGATCATTCTCGCGACCGGGGCGAAGGCCAAATGGCTCGGCCTCGAGAGCGAACATTCGTTCAAAGGCTTTGGCGTCTCGGCCTGCGCGACCTGCGACGGATTTTTCTTCCGCGGCAAGAGGGTGGCCGTGATCGGCGGCGGCAATACCGCAGTCGAGGAGGCGCTGCATCTCTCCAACATCGCCGCTCACGTCACCGTGATCCATCGCCGCGACTCGTTCCGCGCGGAGAAAATCCTTCGCGAACGTCTGGCCTCCCGTCACAACGTCTCGATCCGCTGGAACACTGTCGTCGAGTCCGTTCTGGGGGAAGCGCCGCCGAGCGGCGTGACCGCCATCAGGCTGGAGAACGTGGTGACCGGCGCGCTTGACGATCTCACGGTCGATGGCGTGTTCGTCGCCATCGGGCATGAGCCGGCGACGGAACTCGTACGCGGCCAGGTAGCGCTCAAGACCAACGGCTACGTCCAGACGGCGCCTGGCTCGACGGCGACCAGCGTCGAGGGCGTGTTCGCCGCGGGCGACGTTGCGGACGATGTGTTCCGTCAAGCGGTTACGGCCGCCGGTCTCGGCTGTATGGCCGCGCTCGAGGCCGAGCGCTGGCTCGCCGCCCAGGAGCCGAACCGAGCGGCGGCCGAATAGGGGACGCCCACACCGGCGCGAGGGAACACGCGCAATATTACAAAGGCTCCGCGGGGCCGAGGAAACGTTCATGGATTGGGATAAGCTGCGCGTCTTTCAGGCGGCCGCTGACGCTGGGTCGTTTACCCATGCGGGCGAGACGCTGGGCCTCAGCCAGTCGGCGGTCAGCCGGCAGGTCGGAGCGCTGGAGGCCGACCTCGGCGCGCCGTTGTTCCATCGGCACGCCCGCGGCCTCATTCTTACCGAGCAGGGCGAAATGCTGCTCGGCGCCGTGCGCGATGTCGTTCTCAAGCTCGACGCGGTGCGCTCGCGCCTCATCGACAGCCGCGAGAAGCCGCACGGCGAATTGCGGGTTACGACGACGCTCGGCCTTGGCGCGAATTGGCTGGCGCCGCGGCTCGGCGAGTTCGTCGATCTCTACCCCGAGATCAAGCTGCAGCTCCTGTTGTCGGACGACGACCTCGACCTCGGGATGCGCGAAGCCGACGTGGCGCTCAGATTGCGGGAGCCGAGCCAGCCGGACCTCATTCGGCGCCGGCTGTTCACCGTGCATTTTCATGCCTACGCTTCCGCAGACTATCTGAGAAAGCACCCCCAGCCGCGCAAGGTGGAGGATCTAGACCAGCATCATCTCGTCGCTTTCGGCGCGCCGACGGCGACGCACCTGCTTTACGATCTCAACTCGCTTCTGAGCGTTGGGCGCGACCCCAAGAATCCGCGCACCCCGCAGATTACAGTCAACAATCTGGCGGCGATGACGCACGCCGTCGAACACGGAGTCGGCATCGCCGTGCTCCCCGACTATTGCGTGCAACCGGAATTGGGGCTCGTGCGCCTGCTGCCGCAGGCGGACATGCCGGAGATGGATTGCTTCCTGGTCTACACCGAGGAGCTTAAGAACGTTGCGCGAGTCCAGGCCTTTCGCGACTTTCTCATCACCACGGCGCAGCGCTGGCGGTACTGATCGAAATTGTCGCTCGCCGTCCTTATGGCAATTTGCTCGCGGATAGAGGCTGCCGAAGGGGACGGCGCGGATAACAATCTGTTGCAGAAAACCAGAAACCGGATTAAGCTTGCCTTATGAACAATCCTGCGCTTCCGAATGGCTTCGGCCGTAAGCTTCCGTCCCGCCGCGCCTCTCAGCCCGCGGAAAGGGCGCGCGAAATTCTCTGCCGCGAAAATCCCCGCGTAACCCATTGAAAAGTCTCGTTTCGGACGAGAGAATCCAAGGAAATCCAAGAGAATTCAAGAGCTCCTGGCGGGCAATTTCGCAGCGAAACCGCCACCGGCCAAGAAAACCCAAACGGATCGACCGAGCCGATATCGCGGCCTGCCGCCAAGTAGGAGGTAAACCCGACTCCGCTCTAGAACAGCCGGTCCTTCCAAGTCTTAGGCGTCTTCTCGTTGATGATCTCGAGATCGATGTGATACTTGAAGTCGCGGGTGCCGCGCTTCTTGATCGCATCGACCATGTGCGCCAAACCCGTGTCGAGATCGACCGACGTTTTATAGTTCAAGAGCTTCCTCGCCTTGTTGGACGAGCACGAGGCGTGCTCGACTTCCTGCGGCCGGCCGGTCATGAAGATGGGATCGAGATTGAACTGGAGCTGATTGGCGATCCTCTCGGCGAGCTCGATGATCGTGATCGTCTCTTCGTCCGGGCCGATATTGATCGTCTCGCCAACGACGTTGTCGCGGAACGCCATCTCCTTCAAGCAGTAGAGACAGTCGTCGATGAAGGAGAAGCACCGCTTCTGCTTGCCGTTCCCATAAATGATGGGCTGGCGTCCTTGCAGCATCAGATTGATCATGATCGACGCCACGTTGCGGAAGGGATCGTCCCATTTCTGTCGGGGCCCGATAATGTTGTGGGGCACCGCGATCACATATTCGACCCCATGTACGGTGCACAGATTGCGCAGAATGTCCTCGGCGGCGAGCTTACCAATTCCATAGGGGTCCTGGGGCTTCGGCTTCTGGTCCTCGGTGAACGGCGGCTTGAGCGCGCCGTAGCGCGCCATTGACGAGCAGAAGACGATTCGCTTTGCGCGATTGGCGACCGCGGCGGAGAAAATCGCGACTGAAGCCCCAACAATGTTCTGCGTCACGAAATGGGGTGAGAAAACCGACAGGCCCTCGTAGGCCGTGGCGGCGCAATGATAATAAATGTCGGAGCCTTCCGACACTTTTTGAATGTGATTGAAGTCGTTGCAGTCGAACTGGTGGAAATCAACCTTTGACGGGACATTGTCGAGTTCCCCGCCGATCAGGTTATCGACGCCCACAACGTGATGTCCATCGGCAATCATCGCATCAGCCAAATGGCTGCCGAGAAACCCTGCGACCCCCGTAATGAATACCTTCATCGTTGACCCTTTTCCGGTTTCAGCGTTCGCATCGATCTACGCTCAATCCGAACACGTGACTTTGCTACAGGCATGCTTCATTTTTCGTGCTGATGCCGAGAAAAAATCCGCCAATTCGGGGCTTCCGACAGCTCCCCGGCTGAGAGGGCGCACGCTTCCTAATCGGCGCGCCGCAAAAAGACTTTGGTAGCTGGTCCCTGGATGGTTCGCATAAATCCGGGCATCCCGGTTTCCCCGCTCACCCCGGCCCACCACCCGCTCAGGCCGATATTGAAAGAGCGCCACGAGCGAAAGCGCAGCAGAAGCTCCAAGGTCTGCAATAGCGCGACGGCGGCGAGCAGCGGCCAAACCGACGGATATCGCTTTTTGAAAAGGATCACCCGATTTCTCTCGGAAAGGTAGAGACTGAACCTCGACCGCTTTGGGCGCGGCCCTCCAGAACCTGAGGTAGCGCCCGCCACATGGTGGACGACGGAATCGTGCGCATACCCCAGCCGGAACTTTCCGCGACGAAGAGACCATTCAGTGTCCTCGTGATAGACGAAAAAGTCCTCGTCCATCACGCCGATCGTCTTGATGTAATCCTTTGACACAAACATGGCGGTGCCCGCGACAATGTCGAGGCTCTTCTCAACTTCCCGCAGGTCAGGTGTAACTTCTACGGGCTGTCCATGGCCCAGCGACCGAGCCCGGCCGAGCAACGGAATGTATTTAAGCCCGCCCCAGAGTTGAACACGCCCATTGACCACGAAAACGATCTTGCTTCCGACAATTCCGTAGCCTCCTTCGGCTTGACGGCGCACCAAAGCGCCAATGGCGTCCGGTTCCGGAAACGTGTCAGGATTGAGCACCCAAATGAAATCCCAGTCAGTCCCGGCGGCGGCAATACAGAAATTGACGCCGCCGCTGTATCCGCGGTTCTCCCGCGATCTCAGGAGCCTCAACACCCGCCTGTCATCGCCGAGATGAAAACGTCGGCCTTCCGCAACGCCTAGCCGGTCGTCCGCTTCGGCCTCGGCCTCAGCCATCCCTGGGACTTTGGACAATTCCTGGACGTCGCGCTCGAATGCGTCATGGCCGCCATTCTCACAGATGACGACGCTGAACTCCCGGTACATCGAGCTCCTGAGCGATCCCAGGCAGCCCACAAGGTTCTTGGCTTCGTCCGTCGCGACAATCGCAATGACGACGCGGGGAACGGCGCTGATTGCGCTCGCGACTTCCGACACTCGACACCCCCAAACAATTGGTCAATCTCGCATGGACTGGCGAAACGCTATTCGCAATTCCGACCGGCTCTCGCGTCGGCGCTAGCACGCGCGGCCGAGACGCCGCTCCTTGCAAAGCCTCCCCTTGTGTTTTCGGTTGAGCTGGCCGCGCGGGTAGCGACCCTTGATGCGCTATGGGCGCCAAATGCGCGCGCCGCCTCCCAGCCTTGGCCAGAATTGCAGAGGCGACGGAGAGGTTCAGAGGTATCCGACGCATAAAGCAGTGTCAATCGGCAGGGCCGGCGCCCTTGATCGACTTTGAAGGGGTCCCCGGCGTGATTCACTTTTCATCCCCCCGCACGAAGGCTCGATAGGCCACGGAAAACCGGTATGCGCGAATTTGCGCCAGTCCGACGATCGCCATGAGACGGTTTCGCACCCCATGCAGGCGTCTCGAGCCAAGGGGCAGAAACGCGTGCGGCAAAACAGCGAGCAGAGCCGCCCACTGGCGCAGCAGAACCAGCGCCGGCGCCTGGCCTCCGCGACGGGCGCCTTCCGAGGATTCGAGCGTCAGCCGCCGCCATTTGCGCTTCAATTCCAGCATTGTCCGCCGAGCGGGGTGGCCGACGATCGACTTTGGCGCAAACCGAATGCGATAGCCCTGCCGCCACGCCCTTTCACACCAATCCTTGTCCTCCGGGACGCTGTTAATGAAGTCCCCCACCGCGTCGAAGACCGAGCGCCACACGAACATCGACGCGGTGACCGTGAACTTGAGGTCCTTGACGTAGCGCTCGTTGCGGAAGGCGAACACGCTCTCGAAGGCCTCGGCCGCCGTCATCCGCTGCGGATCTTCAACCAGAACGTCGACGTGCCCGCCGGCAATATCCGCGTGACGCAGTTCGGCGAGGCCTTCCTCAAGCCAGCGCTTATCCGGCCGACAGTCGCTGTCGATGAAAGCGAGCGCCTCGCCCCGGGAAACGCGCACCGCCGCATTGCGGGCGGGCCCGGCTCCACGTTCAGCGACCTCGATCACTCGACCGCGCGACCCGACGATGCGGCACACCGCGTCGAACCCCTGCGAGCTGCCATTATCGGCGATGATGATTTCCGTCCGGTCGCCTGGGAAGCTCTGCGCTTCCAACAATTTCAAACAGGCGTCCAAATTGTCGTAATCGTCGAGGTGCGGCACAATCACCGATACGAGACCGATGCCAAGCGGCCCGCGGGCCGCCTCGAGCGGCGCGGCTTGTTCGGTCTCGCCGACCGTCATAGCCTGCCTTTAAACCTCATTGGGCGTATTTACTCATGATTGATACAGTTTTTTCAAAATTGCTCATTTCGAGAATATCGTCCGTCTCCAGCATCGTATCGAATTCCGATTCAAGCGCGGCGACAAGGATCATATGGCCAATCGACGTCCAAGCTGGGTAGTCTTGATAGACGAGCTTTGACGTGTCAGTCCCATCGTCGAGGTCAAAGCTCTCTTTAAACGCGCCAAATACCCGCTCCCTTACCGTCATTGACATCGCCTCCGCAATTATAAGGTTTTAGCCCCGGAACGCGAGATCCGCTTCCCCGAACCTATTCCAGCCAATGCCAATCACCCCACTCGGGTGCAGAGAAAAACCCGTTCCCCGCGCTTCAAGCCGTGCTTGAGAACGTAAGGCTCTTTCGACACCCACTCGCGGATCGAAAACCCAGCCCCGCGCAGCCGATCGCGGAGGTCGCGGCCATAATAGCGAACGTGATCCTCCTGCCCAAAATGTATTAATCGGTCGGCCTCGGACACAATCGATGGATTCTCGTACGTTTCATCAAGTCCTTCTTCCAACGGAACCATGATGATCGCCATGCCGGACGGGCGCAAAATCCGCCTCAGCTCCGACATCGCCTTCCGATCGTCGGGCACATGCTCCAGAACGTGAAGACACAGGACGACATCGAACGACTGATCCGGAAGATCGATGTTGCAGATGTCGATCTTGAGATCGACATCCGGCTTAAACAGATCGCACGTCTTGTGGCTCTTTGCCCCTTTGCTGCGGACCATTGCAGTGAGACTCGGCTCCGGCGCGAAATGGAGAACGTCCTTGCCCTCGAACAGCGGTTCCTGGCTGGCGCAGATGGCGAGGGCCCGATGACGTTCAAGAGAAAGACACCCTGGGCAGATCGTATCGGCGGCCAACGGAAATCCGTAAGAGAAAAATCGACCGGAGTGACCACAAATCGTACAAACTCTAGGATACTGAGCGCCGAATAACCTTAGGCCGGATTTGCGAGCATATTTGAGAGCCCGTACAGTAGCCCGAATTGGCTTCGGTACTTTTGTATACTGCATGAAATCTTGACCCTGAAACGAGGGAAGCGGCGCTCACGAGAAAACCAAATGGTCTTTTCTTGGCGCCGCTGTTATGTACCGACATTCTATATCGGTCGGGCGCGGCGATGGCAATCCCAATTCGACCCAGGCCCGGGCGTTAACGGGCCCGCGCCGCGATGCTTCCCCCGCAAAGCGGGCGACGCGCACCTCGACAGCCGTTCGATTCAGGCCGATCTTGACGCAAGGTGACGGATATCAGTCCGAACCGCACCCGGCGCTTGGCGTCATATTGCTATTGCTTCTCGACCTGCCCGAATTCCAGGTCGACTGGCGTGGCGCGGCCGAAGATCGACACAGCAACTTTCACCCGTGATCGAGATTCGTCGACTTCCTCGACGACGCCGTTGAAGGAGGCGAAAGGCCCGTCCGCCACCCGCACGTTTTCGCCGATCTCGAACCGGATCGCCGCTTTCGGCCGTTCGACCCCGTCGGCCACCTGTCCCTTGATGCGGTCGGCCTCGATGTCAGGGATCGGCATCGGCTTTTTGTCTGCGCCGAGGAAACCCGTCACTTTGGGCGTGTTCTTGATCAGATGGTAGACCTCGTCGGTGAGGTCGCATTTGACCAGGACGTAGCCCGGGAAGAACTTCCGCTCCGAGTTGATTTTGCGCCCGCGGCGCATCTCGACGACCTGCTCGGTCGGCACCAGGATCTCCTCGAACTTGTCGGAGAGGCCCCGTTGGCCTGCCTGCTCGCGAATGGATTCCGCCACCTTCTTCTCGAAGTTGGAATAGGCGTGAACGATATACCAGCGCATGCTCATGTTTTAAGCGTTCCGGATCATGGCCAACGCTAGCCGCTGCGCCCGAAGCCGAGCACCAGTGAAACAATGGTGCGCAGCACCTCGTCGACGACGAGGAAGAACAGGCTCGTGAACACGACCAGCAGAAGCACGAGTCCGGTCGTGATGAGGGTCTCGCGCCGCGTCGGCCAGATGACCTTGGCGGCCTCAGCGCGCACCTGCTGAATGAATTCGAACGGGTTGGCCATTGTTTCAATGCAAGTTAGGGCTTCCGGCGTGGCGGGCGACGACCTTCAGCCAGAAAAACTCGCGGCGCGGAGCCTCCCGGCGCCGCGCCACCCCGACCTCATATAAGAAAAGCTGGCCTCTCGCCAAGCGAAATGTGACGTTCTCACGGTCAAACCGTCACAATAAGTCGGGGCGCCTCGCCTCCCTGCCCGCTTAAGCCCGGAAGTGCTTGGACAGTTTGAGACCCTGATGTTGGTAATTGGAGGTCGCGTCGGCGCCATAGAGCGCATCCGGCAGGCCGGCGAGCTTTTCGTACACGAGCCTCCCAACCGGCTGGCCGTCCTCGAGGAGGAACGGCACGTCGCGGCTGCGCACTTCCAACACCGCCCGCGCGGACGGGCGCCCGTCCGCGCCCTGCCCGAAGCCTGGATCAAAGAAACCGGCGTAGTGAACGCGAAACTCCCCGAACGCCGGGTCGATTGGCGCCATCTCCGCCGCGAGATCCGAAGGAATCTGCACTTTCTCGCGCGAAGCCAGGATGTAGAACTGGTCGGGATCAAGGATCAGCCGCCGATCCTCGCGGGCGGGAATGGGCTCCCAGAAATCCTCAATTCGGTAGCCGCGCAGGCGGTTGACGTCGAGGACGTCGCTGTTCTTGATCGCCCGGTAGCCGACCACGAACTCGCCCAGACCGCCAAGGTCGACCCTGAGCACCACGCCCTCGCGCATATCGAGGGGGCTGTCGACTAGGGACGCTGCAAGGTGACGCTTGCGAAGCTCCGCATCGTCGAGAGTGAAAGTGTGCCGATCCCGCTGCTGGGGGTGGCGGCTGCGGAACCGAACCTGGTTCAGCTTGGTCCCCGCCTTGACGCGGACGCTGAAGCTGCGCGGCGAAATCTCGAGCCAGAGCTCGCCCTTGTAGTCGAGCGGCACATCGTCGAACGCCTCCCCTCCGTCGACGATGAGGCGGGTGAAGATGTCGATCCTCCCAGTCGAACTCTTCGGATTTGCGGCGCCGGACAAATTTGGCCTCAGCTCCAGCCGCTCCATGAGCCGGGCGACGTAGACGATGCCCTTCTCCAGCACGGCGCCCTTGCCCGCGAGCGAAACGGGCTCCGCGTTCAGGCTCTTGAGCCGCCCGCGAACAGTGCTCTCGCGTCCGGGCAGGAAGCTCGAGCGAACGCGATAGGCTTCCTTGCTGAGCCTGAGATCGAGACTCGCGGGCTGAAGCTGCGATGGCTCGATCTCGGTCTCGGCCCGGATCAGTTTCCGGCCGATCATGGCCTTGATCTTCTGCCGCCCGAACAGGCCGAACGGCGCGGAGAACAAGGCTTCCGCCACGCCCGGTTCATGAGGATCGAGAATCACGGGAAGCGGCGTTCGGGGGGGCGTCAAGCGTTAAGGCCTCAAGGGCGGTTTCGCGTTGTTAACGCCCCCTTGCCTCTAAGCCAAGACTTGTAAGGAAAGACTTGGCCTTGACGCCAAGACTTCGCAGGCGCTATGCAGGCTTTGTTCGTGGTCATTTGAGCCGATCGGCTTGCCGCCACGTTAAACAACGGGCTAAAAGATCGGGGCGCATTCCAGATCGCCGCCTCATCTTGAAGTCCGTCAGGCGCCGTCGGCGTAAGAGGACTGGAACGATGACGAGCCCACGCAAATCCCGAGATCCCAGAGACTCTCAGGCCCGCGACGCAATTGATTCATGGCGGGTCGCTGCGCTCGAGCTTCGGCGAGACGTCGGAGGCCCTTTTCCTCACCCAG
The DNA here is from genome assembly GCA_963696665.1 of uncultured Alphaproteobacteria bacterium. GTDB lineage: Bacteria > Pseudomonadota > Alphaproteobacteria > Rhizobiales > Beijerinckiaceae > Roseiarcus. The sequence continues at coordinate 88,875 of CAVOLE010000004.1, read as the reverse complement.
GGCTATCTCTACGACACGATGGAGCTCGCCGAGGCGCGCTTCAAGGGCGACGATCCAGGCTTCATCTATTCGCGCTTCGCCAATCCGACGGTCTCGATGTTCGAGCGCCGGATGGCTCTGCTCGAGGGCGCCGAGGCCGCGCGCGCGACAGCGAGCGGGATGGCTGCGGTCACCGCCTCGCTCATGGGCCAACTCAGGGCGGGCGACCACATCGTCGCCGCGCGGGCTTTGTTCGGCTCGTGCCTCTATGTGGTCGAGGAGCTCTTGCCGCGCTTCGGCGTCGCCTCGACCCTCGTCGACGGCGCGGATCTCAACGCCTGGCGCGCGGCTCTGCGCCCGAACACGAAGACGGCGTTCCTCGAATCGCCGACCAATCCGACGCTCGAACTCGTCGACATCGCCGGCGTCGCCGAGATCATGCATGGGGCGGGCGCGACCCTGGTGGTCGACAATGTGTTCGCCACGCCGCTGCTTCAGCATCCGATGAAGCTCGGGGCCGATTGCGTCGTCTACTCCGCCACCAAACATATCGACGGCCAGGGGCGGGTGCTCGGCGGGGTGATCCTCGCAAGCGAGAAGTTCATCGCCGACCACATCCACAATTTCCTCCGCCAGACCGGACCGTGCTTATCGCCCTTCAACGCCTGGACGCTGCTCAAGTCGCTGGAGACCTTGCCCGTCCGGGTCGCGGCGCAAACGCAGAGCGCGGCAAAGATCGCAGACTTCCTCAGCCATCATCCCGCGGTCGTGCGCACGCTCTATCCGGGCCGCGCCGATCATCCGCAGGCCGCGCTCGCCAAGCGGCAGATGGAAGGCGGCGGCACGATCGCGGCCTTCGAGGTCGCGGGCGGGAAGGCGGCGGCGTTCCGGGTCGCCAACGCGCTCACCATCATCGGCATCTCCAACAATCTCGGCGACGCCAAGAGCCTCATCACTCATCCCGAGACGACGACCCATCAGCGGCTGAAGCCTGAGCAGCGGGCCGCGCTTGGCATTGCGCCGGGCCTGCTCCGGTTGTCGGTCGGCCTCGAGGATCCCGCCGATCTCATCGAGGACTTATGCCAGGCGCTCGACAAGGCGTCGCTCGCCCGCCAAGCCGCCGAATAAGCGCCCGCGACTGCGCGGCTTTTCGTCCTGACCCCATGTCCTAAAAAGCGCCGGAATTCTCCCGCAGCTTCCGCCGCTTATGCAATTGAATTTGCGTCAATTGAAGAGGAAGTCGAGGTGACGAAGCCAGTCCTCAGAAGACGAGAGCCCAATATAGTCATGGTTGCTTCGATTGCATTGGCGTTTGTGCTCTCGAGCGTGGCGCAATCTTCCGCAGAATGCGTCGGATATTGCGAGGCTAGGCAAACGCTCAAGATGTGCCATCACGCAGTTCGGACGCAAGGCCTCCAAGCTTCCACCCGCGACGCCGAATTTGAAAAGTGCAAGGCCAATCCACTGAGCTATCTCAGTAAGCTAGGTCGGAGGGGGACGTAAACGAACTTCGAATCAGAGAAGATTTGGGGCGCTTTCGACGGCGCTTTGGCCCGCGCACAAGTTTACGCGCATGAATGATTCCAAAGGTTTAAGTGCGCTTTGGCGCAACTCCGTAACTGCCTAGGTGGGTCCCGCCGCATCCTGAGCCGCTCGCGAAGCGAGCGTATCGAAGGGTGATCAGATGGCGGCGCCGGTCGTGCGCGTTGGAACGTTCTTCGAGACGCGCCCTCGGCGCTCGTCAGAACGAGGGCTGAGGGTGCTTGGGAGTTACGCAACTCCGCAGGTAGCTCCTCTCTTTCCTTCGCAGCGATCTTCGGACTCCGGCCGGCGGAAGCGTCTCAGCGTCTCGTCCGCCGATGCCGCCCAAAACAGCGAAAGGAAATATTTCGCGATGCGAAATGAAACGTTTCGCATCGCCGATCGTAAGCCATTGAAATCATTATGGATACCGAATCAGTCATTTCGCCGTTTCGTTTGTTTTCAAGGATTTAGCCGCCATTTCGTTTCGCCGTTTTTTCAAAAAGTCTCCTACCGGCCCCAAAATCGCGCTGCCAACGGGCTGCGAAGCGCTCCTGATCTCCTTACGCTACCCGCGTGCAATCCAAGACGTTGCAGGAGTCTACGCATGATTTCTGAAAATGTCAATATTTATCTCAGATTTCTTCTAAACAGAGCCCCAGCGCACGCAAGGCAGATCCGAGCGCAAATTGCCATTCGGATGAACCGGACGTGTAGACGCGGTCGCTGACCGCGTGTAGCCGCGCTCAGCGAGCGCGGCTACAGTCGGCCGCCGCGTCAACCCAAACGCCAATCTCACGCCGCCACGTCGGCGACGACCGTATCAAGCAGCGGCGCGCCCATTGCGGTCACGCGGATGCGCCCGTGCTCGTCGCGCTCGAGAAAACCGTCCTCGATCAGGCTGCGAATCCGGTCGGGATCGATGAGGCGGCCGCTCACTTTTTCAAACGCCCGCGGATCGACGCCTTCGCTCAGGCGCAGGCCCATGAGGAGGAATTCGTCGCCCTGCTCCTCGCGACTGAGCGCCATGCTCTCCACGAGGCCGTGGCCCTCGGTCTCGACCTGAGTCAGCCACATTTCCGGGTGCCGCTCCGTCTCTTGCGCGAGGCGCCCTTTCGCCGTGACCAGGCGCCCATGCGCGCCGGGGCCGACGCCCGCATATTCGCCGTAGCGCCAGTAGACGAGGTTGTGCCGGCTCTCGCCGCCGGGGCGCGCATGGTTCGACACCTCATAGGCCGGAAGCCCGCGCGCATAGGTCAATTCCCGCGTCGCCTGAAACAAAGCGAGGCTCAGATCCTCGTCCGGCAGCTCGAGCTTGCCCGCATCGCGCAGGCGCTCGAACATCGTGTCCGGTTCGATTGTCAATTGATAGAGCGAGATATGATCGCCGACGTAATTCAGCGCCTCGGCGAGCTCGCGTCGCCAGGCGGCGGCGCTCTGTCCAGGCCGGCCGTAAATGAGATCGAAGCTGAAGCGGGGAAAGAGCGATGCGGCGAGCCGCACCGCAGCCAGCGCCTCGACGACCGTGTGCTTGCGGCCGAGAGCCTTGAGGTCGAAATCGTTCAGCGCCTGGACGCCGATCGACAGCCGGTTGACGCCGGCTGAGCGATAGCCGCGAAAGCGTTCGGCTTCGACGCTGGTCGGATTGGCTTCGAGCGTGATTTCCGCGTCCTTGTCGAGGCGCCAGGCGGCGGCGATCGCGTCGATGATCCCCTGCACCGTTTCCGGGCGCATGAGCGAGGGGGTGCCCCCGCCAAAGAAGACCGAACGCACCGTCCGGCGCGGCGCAAGTCCCGCGCGATGGGCGATTTCCGCCTTGAACGCGGCGAGGTAGCGCGCCTCGTCGATTCCCCCGCCCCGCACATGGCTATTGAAGTCGCAATAGGGACATTTCGACAGGCAGAAGGGCCAATGGACGTAGACCCCAAACCCCGGCTCATCGGGAGGGCTGCGGTCGGCGCTCGCGGCTGCCACGATCACGCTGCGAATCATCGTCTCGTTATGCCAGCGAACACCGGCGTGCGCCAGGGCGCCCAAGGCTCGCCCGTCAGACCCGATTGAGGCCAGGCCGGTTCCCCCTGTCACCCCCGCGAAACGCGGGGGTGACAAGCTCCGGCCATATCCGCCGCCCTGAAGCGACCAGCGCCCCCCTTTCCTGTCACAACGCCTCGTCGCCGGTCTCGGCGGTGCGGATGCGCATTGCCCGCTCGATCGGGAGCACGAAAATCTTCCCGTCGCCGATCTGGCCTGTGCGCGCGGAAGCCCGGATCGCCTCGATCGTCGGTTCGACCTCGTGGTCGCTGACTGCGATCTCGAGACGGACTTTCGGCATGAAGGCGACGTTATACTCAGAGCCGCGGTAGATTTCCGTATGCCCCTTCTGCCGGCCATAGCCATTGGCCTCGCTGACCGTCATGCCCTTGACGCCGAGCCGATCGAGCGTCGTCCGCACCTCGTCCAGTTTGAACGGCTTGATGACCGCCAGAATTAGCTTCATGATCGCACGCTTTCGAAAAGCAAAAGTCTTGGGTCCTTCGCTATGCCGGCGAAGTCGCCCGCGCAAGCGGGTAGTTGCGCGCCGGCGCATGTTTTGCCGTTGCGCCGGGACGACTTAATGGCCGAGCGCCCGCCCGCTTCACTCGCTGGTTGTTTTCAAGCGCGCCTTGGGGAAATAGAGCCCAGCCAAGCGTCGCTCCCACCATTGGCCGGGCGCATGGTCATTTCCGCTATAAGTGTACTCGTAAAGCTCCGCCCGCACATAAGTCGGCGGCTTGTCCGGAAAAGGATTCTTTTCCAGGAGGCCAGTCACCGACGGTTCGTTTTCCAACAGGCGCTCGAGAAAGCGCGAAAACCAGGGGATCCGTTGCGGGTCGTCAAGCGCGGCGAACCACATCTGCCAGTCCAACCGCGGCTGGTGAGGGATGTTCCATGGCGGAGCGCGCTTGATATCGCCCGGCTTGTAGCGGAATTCGTACTCGCGCCAATGCTGGCCGTCGTCGGACCCCTCGACGATGATCTCGTCGCGTTCCGTGGTCATGACCGAAAACAACCCGTACGGGCTCACGATATGGAACGGCTCGAACATCTCGTCGATCGCCAGCGCCAGCCCGGGCGGGCTGCCGCCGAACCGCTCGTCCATCTGCACCAGGCTCAGAAACACCATCAGGAGCGCGACGGCGTTGACCGCGATTGTCGCGATCCGTCGCGGGGTCTGAGTCTTCGCGCCCGTCCGCGCAAGCCCGATCAGGCGAGACGGCAAGATTTGCCGTAGCGCCGCGTCGTCGAACAGCGTGAGGCACAAGAGCATCGTCTGCAGGTTGAACCAATTGTAATTGCCGGTGAGGAGAATGCAGCCTTCGAACAGCAGGATCCCGAACGCGGAGACAAACCTCAAGCGCCGCGGACAGAGAATCAGGAACGGCAGAACGAGCTCGACGACAAACATGGAAGCGGTCGCGGCCTCCAACAGACCGGCTGGCAGCTTTGCGACGTACCAGGCGAGCGGCGTCGGCAGCGGCTGCGTCAGGAAATGGTAGTTGAGCGCCGTGAGATTCCGCCAGTTGGGATCGCCGCTGATCAGCTTGACGACACCGGACATGAACATGAAGCGGAACAGGAGCCAGCGCGCGAGCCAGACGCCGGTGATCGGTCTCAAGCTCATGATGAGAGCAACGACCGCGGTCTCCAGAAGGAACGTGTCCCACTGGAAGTTCATGAAAGTCTGCCCGGCGTAGATGAGCGAGAGATAGAGCGCATAGATCAGAACGAGGCTGAGACGCGGCAGGAGATTGAGAGCCAGCATCAGCGAGAAGCCGGCCCCGCCCCAGCACACGGCCTGAATGGCGAGATCGCTGTCGTTCAACCAGAACACCATCGGCGCGAGTAAAAAACGCTCCGCCCTGAAACGGGCGAGAGCCTCGACGAGTTCATGGAGCGGCAAGATGCCGCGGCTGCCGATCAGTCCTTGCGCCTGCACGGCGAAGGAGACGAAGGCGGAAAGGGTCACGAGCCCGAACAGGCGAAGGAACAGGAACGAGACGAGCTCGTAACGCGGCGGCTCGTGGCTCCTGCCCCACAGCATGAGACTCAAGCGGAAGAAGGCGGGGCGGCGCTTCGCGATATACGCATAAGCAAGCTCGGAGACGGGGGCGAACCCAGGCAGGTATCGGTAGAGGGCGAGCCAGAATCCTCGCCCATGCGCATGGGCAAGCGTGAGGAAACTGGCCTCGGCGCCGCTTGCGCGCCGGCCGTTGGCCGCGATGAATTGCACCGCGCGCTGGAATTCGGCTTCCGGGATCGTCGGGTATTGCGGCAGAACTTGCTGATAAGGACGATAGTCGACGCGCTCGCCCGTCAACTGCTCCCAATAGCGCGCCCAATAGGCGCAGAACCCGCAATCGCCGTCATAGATGAGCTGCGGCCGCGCATTGACGGCTGGCGCTTGAATGGGTTCGACTGACCGGTTCGACATCTTCCACTGGCGGTCGAACGCGCGCCAGCCGCCTGCTTGCGCGACTTGGCCATCTCGATAGGCATTGAGGTTGAGCGCTTGCGCTCAACCTCTTTCAGCGCCGGTCGCTTTACTTCTCGAGTTCGGCCAAGGTCGGCATGCGGCCGTTTGGCGTCAGATGATTGATGATCTGCGGCAGCGCCGCTGAGAGCTGGTTCAGCAATTCTTGCTGGCTCATGCCGGTGCGCTGCGAAAGCTGAGCAAGCACGTCCTGGCCGAGCGCCGAACCGAGTTGTCCGGGCTGAACCGGCTCGTTCGTCCCGTGGCCGACCCAGGAATTGACTTGCGGCGCCACTCCCCCAGCGGTGAGCTTGCCAATAAGGTCGCTGAGGCCGCCGAGAATGCTGCCTGGTGGCGCATTCGTTGGCACAGGTTGGCCAGGCGGGGGGATAGGCACAGAAGGCGCGGACGCTGGCGCTGAGCTGCCGCCAAACATCTTGCCGAGAATCAGCGCGCCCACAGCGACAGCGATCGGCGTCGCCAGATTGCCGCCCGGAACTGCATTTCTCATTGCGTCGTCAAACCCGGCCATCGTTGCCTCCTCCACATCCATTCAAGTCGAAAGGCCTTCCCTTCGACAACAGCATGGCGCCGTATTTCGAAGATATGACGCCCAAGACTACAGGCTTGCGTTTTCCTCGTCCATACCGCACATTCCCTTGGCCGGCGCGGGCGCATGGGAGGCTTCGATATGGGCATTATCAGCTGGATCATTTTGGGTCTGATCGCCGGTTTCATCGCCAGCAAGATCGTCAACAAGACCGGGTCCGGCATGACGATGGATATAGCGCTTGGCGTGGTCGGCGCGATCGTCGGCGGGTTCCTAGCGAGCTTCCTCGGCATCGGCGGGGTCACCGGGGTAAACATCGGCAGCATTATCATCGCGGTCATCGGCGCCGTGATCGTGCTGCTGATTTACCGCGCGGTCGCCTCGCGGGCCTGACGCAAACCGTCAACCCGCGGCGCTCCACCGCGCCGTCGACAGGTCGTCGTCCTTCTTGGATTCGATCCATCCTTCGACAGAGCCATCGGTGCGTATGGCGCGCTTCCAGAACGGCGCGCGGGTCTTGAGATAGTCCATCAGCATCTCGGCCGCCGCGAACGCCGCGCCACGATGCTCCGCGGCGACCGCGACGAGAACGATCCGCTCGCCCGGCGCAATACGGCCATAGCGATGGATTATGGTTGCGCCGATGAGCGGCCAGCGCGCTTCGGCCTCGCCCGCCGCGCGTCCGATCTCCTCCTCGGCCATGCCGGGGTAATGTTCGAGTTCGAGCGCGGCGAGCCATCCGCCCTCATCGCGGCAGCAGCCGATAAAGCTCACCACCGCGCCGACGTCGGTTCGCCCGCGCGCGAGGGCTTCGGCTTCAGCGCCTGGGTCGAAATCCTCTCGCTGGACGCGGACTGTCGCCATCGCATTCAGCCGCCGGTCATCGGCGGAAAGAACGCCACTTCCTTCACACCCTTGATCGAAACGTCGTTGCGGGCGTGAACCCGATCGAGCGCGGCGCGAACAGCTGTCGGCTTGTCGAATGCGTGCGCGTAGCCCTCGCCGCGCTCGCGGAGCCAGGCGATAAGGTCGCCGACCGTCTTCACCGTCGGGGGAGGATCGAGCTCTTCCTCGGCTCGGCCGACGCGTTCACGCACCCAGGCGAAATAATGCGCCTTCATGTCTCGTCTCAGTCGTTCCCAACGTTGTCGTAGCTCGCCTTCATATAGTCCCAGCCAGTGTAGAGCGTAACGAGGGCGGCGATCCAGAGGAGCACAATGCCGGTCGTGACCGCGCCCGGCAGCACAGCTTCCCCGGCGGGGCCCGCGATTAGAAAAGCGAGGGCGATGAATTGGACCGAGGTCTTCCACTTGGCGAGGGTCGTAACCGGCAACGGAACTCTGAGCTCGGCCAGATATTCGCGCAGGCCAGAGACCAGGATTTCCCGGCAAAGAATGACGATCGCCGCCCAGAGCGTCACGCCGGAAATGGTCTGGTTGGCGGCGAGCACCAGGATCACCGCTGAAACAAGAAGCTTGTCGGCGATCGGGTCCAGCATTCTCCCGAGCGAGGACTGTTGCGACCAGGCGCGCGCCAGATAGCCGTCGAAAAAGTCGCTGATTCCGGCGGCGACAAAGATTGCGAGCGCCGTCCATCGCGCCCACGGCGCCTGCGGCCAGAACAAGAATCCGGCGACAATCGGAACCGCCGCGACCCGCGCGTAGGTCAGTATATTGGGCAAAGACCAGTTGCGGCCGAGCCGAGGAGCGGTCGAGGAAACCATTTGCGGTGCAGCAGACATCGCGCCTGTCCGCGCGTCAATAGCCGCTCGCAGGCGTCGGCGCGACGCGGGCGTCGGCCGAGCGGCGCCGACAAAGCTGGGGACGATGCCGCCCGCTCTGGCCTCCACAGGGGCGACTTCGTTTAATGTCAAGCTCTTCAAAGTGTTCCCCGTGGCCAGGACCTCGCTCATGCCGAATGTTCACGTCGTCGCCCATCCCCTGGTGCAGCATAAGCTGACGCTGATGCGGGACAAGACCGTTTCGACCAAGGGCTTCCGGCAGCTCATGAACGAGATCGGCATGCTTCTCGCCTATGAGGTGACGCGCGATTTGCCGCTCGAGATGGTCGAGGTGGAGACGCCCCTCGCCAAGATGATGGCGCCCACGATTTCCGGCAAGAAGCTGGTGTTTGCGCCGATTTTGCGCGCGGGCGTTGGATTTCTGGATGGAATGCTCAATCTCGTGCCGAGCGCGCGCGTCGCCCATATCGGGCTCTATCGCGACCCGCAGACGCTGGAGGCGGTCGAGTACTATTTCAAAGCCCCGGCCGACGTGGCCGACCGGTTGGTCATCGTGATGGATCCGATGCTCGCGACCGCAAATTCAGCGGTCGCGGCGATCGACCGCCTCAAGCGGCGCGGGGTGAAGGACATTCGCTTCGTCTGCCTTCTCGCCGCCCCTGAAGGGATCGAACGGCTGACCAAAGCGCATCCCGAGGTGCAGATCTGGACCGCGGCGATCGATGAACGGCTCAACGAGCACGGCTACATCATCCCTGGCCTAGGCGATGCGGGCGACCGCATGTTCGGCACGAAGTAGAAGCGCCGCGCTTACAACGCCGCGCTCGGAACCCGCGCCGCTCGGCCTTGAGGCGCTGGGGATGCGGGGCCGGGACTTACCGCGCGTCTTACTTGCGGCGCCGGCGCTGCTGGCCAAGGCCCATTTGCTTCGCCAGCGCCGAGCGCGCCTTGGCGTAGGCGGGCGCGACCATAGGATAGTCAGACGGCAGGCCCCATTTCTCCCGATACTCTTCCGGAGACAGGTTGTATTGCGTCCGCAAATGCCGCTTCAACGACTTGAATTTACGACCATCCTCCAAGCAGATGATGTAATCGCTGGTAATCGACTTCTTCGGCGGGACGGCGGGCTTGGCTGCTTCGACTACGACCGGTTGCGCGCCGGTGGCTACACGCACGAGCGCCGCGTGAACGTCGCTGAGAAGCGACGGCAACTCGCTCGACGGCACGGAATTGTTCGACACATAGGCCGACACGATCTCCGCGGCGAGTTCAATGTGGTTCGTGGTATCGCTCATTGTTGACGTTACTCCAGTAAGTTGCCTGCGGATAGAACGCCCTGCTGGCGATCAGCTTCAGGCCATTTTCTTCTCGCCTGATCACGACGAGCATCCTCTTCCTTAATCGCCGGGTCGCGACTTGAGGGAACACCCGCATAGCGCAAAAGAAAACATAGCACAAGACAAGATACGATGATTTCAACTAGGGTATCGCAGGAATCGGCTGAATACTCGCAGTCAGCTGTCTGAGGGATGCTGAATTTATGTAAAAAACAACTGTCTTCACTTGACAGGCGGCGATTAACGTGCAGCGAACGCTTCGACCGAATCATCGCGAGCCGTTGTCGGGGCCGCCGAAAGCTCCCGCGAAAACTTACGCTTTTCCCAGAACTGCAAGCCAGGAACGATCAGGCGCCTGGTTCGCTATGGCAGGCGGGCCATTTCACCTGAGCCGCTGCTTCGCGAATGTTGATCGACGGCAAGAATATGGCGGCCATGAGGATGTCATCGGCCAGAAAAGCGATTATATGCCGCCTGCCGATCCTATTGATCGGCGCCCTCGTGAGTTCCAATGCAGCATCAAAAAACGTCAACGTTCATCGCCGCGCGCAACAATGCCGCGCGACGGTCCACGCTGACGGGAACCGTAGCGCTTCTATGGCCTTACATCTGGCCCACGGACCGCTCTGATCTCAAGCTGCGCGTGTTTCTCGCCTTCGCGCTGATGCTGCTCTCGAAAGTATTCACAATCGCAATTCCCTATTCCTACAAATGGGCGACCGATGCGGTCGCGAACAAGCTTGCGCTGGACGCGGTCCCGCTGCCGAGCGTTCTGATCGGAGCGGCGGCGCTGACGGCTCTTTACGGGGTGTTGCGGATCTTGATGGCGCTCACCCAGCAAGGGCGCGACGCCCTGTTCGCGGCCGTCGCCATGAACGCGGTGCGCCGTTTGGCGATCGAGGTCTTTGAGCACCTGCATCGCTTGTCGCTGCGGTTTCACTTGGAGCGCAAGACAGGCGGCCTCACCCGCGTCCTCGAGCGCGGGCGCAACGCGATCGAGACGCTCATCCGCACCTCGATGCTGACCGCGGTCCCGACCGTCGTCGAATTCGCGCTCGTCGTCGCCGCCATGCTGATCTCGTTCGACTGGCGCTATGTCATCGCGATCAGCGCCACGGTGGTCGTGTATTTGGCCTTTACGACCGTGGCCACCAATTGGCGCATTGGCATCCGGCGCTCGATGAATGAGAGCGACACCGACGCCAACACCAAGGCGATCGACAGCCTGCTCAATTTCGAGACGGTGAAATATTTCGGCGCGGAAGGCCGCGAAGCGGCGCGATACGATAAGGCGATGGTCCGGTACGAGCGCGCGAGCGTGCGCACCTATGTGTCGCTCGCCGCTCTGAACGCGGGTCAAGCGTTCATTTTCACGCTCGGCATGATTGTCGTCCTTCTGATGTGCGTCGCCGAGGTGAGAAACGGAACCAAGACCGTTGGCGCCTTCGTGCTCGTCAACCTGATCATGTTGCAGCTCTATCAGCCGCTCAATTTCATGGGGATGGTTTACCGGGATATCAGGCAGGCGATCATCGACGTCGAGGCGATGTTCGCCATCCTGGGGCAGAATCCGGAAATCGAGGACATCCCCGGCGCTCAGCCGCTAAAGGTGACAGCCGGCGTGGTCCGGTTCGAGAATGTCGACTTCGCTTACGATCCGGGCCGGCCCATTCTGCGCGGCGTTTCGTTCGAGGCGCCTGCGGGGCACACGATCGCCATCGTCGGGCCGTCGGGCGCCGGCAAATCCACGATATCGCGGCTCCTCTTCCGCTTCTACGAGCCGAACACGGGGCGCATAACGATCGATGGCCAAAATATCGGCGCGGTCACCCAGAGCTCGCTGCGCGCAGCGATTGGAATGGTGCCGCAGGACACGGTGCTGTTCAACGACACGATCCTTTACAACATCCGCTATGGGCGCGAGGGCGCGAGCGAGCGCGAGGTGGTCGCCGCCGCCGAGAATGCGCAGATCGACCGGTTCATCCGCTCGCTGCCGCAAGGCTATGAGGCGCCGGTCGGCGAGCGCGGCCTCAAGCTTTCGGGCGGCGAGAAGCAGCGGGTGGCGATTGCGCGCACGATGCTCAAGGCGCCGCCGATTCTGGTGCTCGACGAAGCAACGTCGGCGCTGGACAGTTTCACCGAGCGCGAGATCCAGTCGGCGCTGGAGCGCGTCTCGCGCGGGCGCACGACGATTGTGATCGCCCATCGCCTGTCGACCGTGGTCAACGCCGACCAAATTCTCGTGCTCGACAAGGGCGTCATCGCCGAGCGCGGCTCGCATCAGGAGCTTCTCAGCCACGGTGGAATTCTATTCCGCGCTCTGGAGCCGCCAGAGGCAGGTCGACGCGGCGCAGGAATTGTTGCGGCAGGCCGGCCGCGAAGACGACCTCGACGCCGACCCCATGGCGTCCCAGCCCGCGTCGTGACATCGGAAGCGAATGGCGCCATGAGTGCGCGCGACTTCATTTCGAGCGCTGGTCAATGAGCATCGTCAAATCGCTGCGCGGCCAGCTCGCGCCGGTTCATCCTGAAGGCTATAAGTTCGTGTTCGGCTTCGCCCTCGCGACGCTGATCTTGTGGTGGATATGGGCGCCGCTCGGCTGGCTCGGCCTCATCGCCACGCTTTGGTGCGCCTATTTCTTTCGTGATCCCGCAAGAGTCACGCCGGTCCGGAGCGACCTGGTCATTGCGCCCGCTGACGGCGTCGTCAGCTTCGCCGGCTTCGCCGCGCCTCCGCCCGAGCTCGGCCTCGGGATGGCGCCGTTGCAGCGGGTGTCGATCTTCATGTCGGTTTTCGATTGCCACGTGAACCGCGCCCCGGTCCAAGGCAGGGTGGCGCAGATTGTTTATCATCCCGGCCTCTTTCTGAACGCCGATCTTGACAAGGCGAGCGAGGACAACGAGCGCAACAGCATCCTCATCGATGCGCCGTCAGGTCGATTTGGCGTGGTGCAGATCGCGGGCCTGGTCGCCCGACGCATTGTGTGTTTCACCCATCAAGGCGCGCTGCTCGGCGCCGGCGAACGAATTGGGTTGATTCGTTTCGGCTCGCGCGTGGATGTTTACCTGCCGCCGGGCGCGCACATCGTGGTCGGCGTCGATTCGCGCGCCATCGCCGGCGAGACCGTGATCGCGCAGGTTGCGGCGGAGCTCGAGGCGCCGCCCTTTTCGCGGAGCTGAGGGGTGAACGAGGTCGGCCCCCCGCCCCGGGCGCCAATTGCCGACCCGGCGTCGGCGCGGCGTCGTGGTCTCCGGGCGGTGCCGCTCAGGCTCTTGATCCCCAACCTTATCACCCTGTTCGCCCTCGGCCTCGGCCTGACCGCGATCCGTTTGGCGATGGAGGGGTCGATCGAATGGGCGGTGAGCGCGATCGCCGGCGCCGCCGTGCTCGACGGCCTCGACGGGAGAATCGCGCGCGCTTTGAAGGGCACGTCTCAATTCGGGGCAGAGCTCGATTCGCTCGCCGACTTCGTTGACTTCGGCGTCGCGCCGGCGCTTGTGCTCTACGTCGCCGACCTGCATGCGGCCAAGAGCTTCGGCTGGGTCGCGGCGCTTCTTTTCGCTATGGCCTGCGCCCTGCGCCTCGCCCGCTTCAATGTCATGAGCGACGAGGATCACCCGGCGTGGCGCAAGATCTTCTTCGTCGGCATGCCCGCGCCTGCGGGCGCGATCGTCGGCTTACTTCCGATCTACATTCACTCCGCCCTCGATCTCGGCCAGCCGACCTTGCAATTCGCCGTGGTCGAGAGCCTGTACGTGCTGGCGGTGGCTCTGTTGATGGCGAGCCGCGTGCCGCATTTCTCCGGCAAAACGATCGGCCGCGTGCCACGCGAATATGTCTCGGTGGTCTTGGTCGGCGTCGCTGCGGCGCTCCTCCTCCTGTTCAACTTTCCCATGCAGGCGCTGGTCGCCGTCACTTTGGCCTATCTCGCCTCGATCCCCTTCGCGGTCAGGCGTTATCGCGCGCTCGACCGCATGACGACATAGAGGCCAAACCCCGCTCTTGCGCTCAACCGCCGGTCAGGCATCATAGGGACGCCATGGCCATCGGGCTCGCCTACGGATATTGTTCGCTCGCTTCCAGGATTCGCGTCTTCATGTCGACCCGACCGCCTCATTTTTCACTCGGCCGAGCCGCTCGGGCGGCGGTCTTTGCAATTGCGGCGATCACCCTCGCGGCCTGCAACAGCAAGAACGCATACGTCGCGCCGCCGCCGCCCAAGGTGCAGGTCGCGCAACCGCTGCAGCGGCCGGTGACCGAATATCTCGAGCTCACCGGGAATACCCAGGCGTTCGCCTCTGTAGATCTCGTGGCGCGCGTGCAGGGCTTTCTGACCTCGATCAACTACGTCGACGGAGCGACAGTTAAAAAAGGCGCGCAGTTGTTCGGTATCGAGCGCGACATCTACCAGGCGCAGGTTAACCAGCAGGAGGCGACGCTCGCCTCCGACCAGGCGACCGAGGAGTACAACAAGGCCGAATACAACCGCCAGGCAACGCTCGCCCGGCAGGATTTCGCCAGCCAGGCGACGGCGCAGGAGTGGAAGTCCAAGTGGGACCAGTCAGCAGCCGACATCCTGAACGCCCAGGCGGCCATCTGGCTCGCCAAGATCAACCTCGGCTACACCCAGGTGCTTGCTCCGTTTGACGGCGTGGTCACGAACCACCTCGTGGATGTCGGCGCGCTGGTCGGCGTCTCCGGGCCAACCAAGCTCTCGACGATCATCCAGACCGATCCGCTCTATGTCTATTTCACCTTGAGCGAGCCGCAAATCCTGTCGATCCAGAGAAACCTCGCCAAGCACGGCATCGCATTGCGCACCTCGAAACTGTCGGACGTCCCAGTGGAGATTGGGCTGCAGGGCGAGGAAGGCTATCCGCACAAGGGCCATATGGATTACGCCTCCCCGCAGGTCGATTTCGCGACCGGCACGCTGACCGCGCGCGCCCTGTTCGACAACAAGGACGGCGCCATCCTGCCGGGCCTGTTCGTGCGGGTGCGCACGCCGATTGCGCAGGAGGACAAGGCGCTGCTGACACGAAACGACGCGATCGGAACGAGCCAGGAAGGAAGCTACGTACTGGTCGTCGGTCCCGACAACGTCGTGAAGAGGCAGGTCGTCACGACTGGGGTGCGCGATGGACAGCTGCGCGTGATCGAATCGGGCTTGAGCCCGAACGACTGGGTGGTGACTGAGGGCGTTCAGCGCGCCTTTCCAGGCGCGAAGGTCGATCCGCAGCGCGGCCAACTGGCTTCAGCCGAGCCGGCGCCGTCGTCGAGCCCTGAGAAGGCCGCCTCGGATCAGCAATGAGCTCTGAAGGCCGAGCGGGAGCAATCTCGCGCTTTTTCATCGAGAGGCCAGTGCTCGCCAATGTGCTGGCGCTCGTCTTCGTCGTGATCGGCCTGGTCGCCCTCGTTAACCTGCCCAGCTCCCAATATCCGAACGTTGTCCCGCCGACCGTCCAGGTGACGACTCGCTATCCCGGCGCAAGCGCCATGACGCTCGTCAATACGGTCGCTCTGCCAATCGAGCAGAACGTCAACGGCGTCGAGAACATGATCTACATGCAGTCGACGAACGCGAGCGACGGCACCTATAGCTTGATCGTCACCTTCGCGATCGGCACGAATCCCGACGAAGACGAGATCCTGGTGCAGAACCGCGTGTCGGCGGCGATTTCGTCTCTGCCAGCCGAAGTGCAACTCCAAGGGGTCACGACAAAGAAGCAGTCGACGTCGATCCTCGAGTTCGTCGGGCTTGTCTCTCCGGATAGTCGCTTCGACAGCCTGTTCCTGTCGAACTACGCCGTCATCAACGTGCAGGACGAGCTTCGCCGTCTTCCCGGCGTGGGCGATGTATCTGTTCTCGGCGCCGGCCAATACGCCATGCGCATTTGGCTTGACCCCAACCTTCTGCAAGCACGCGGACTGACGCCCCAAGACGTCATCAACGTCATCCAGCAGCAGAGCCAGGAGGTCGCGGCCGGTCAGATCGGCGCGCCGCCGGCGCCGAAGGGCCAGGACTTCCAATATACGCTCGATCTCAAGGGCCGGCTCGACGACCCGAGGGAGTTCGAAAACATCATCGTCAAGGTCGATTCGGCCAACGGCGGCCGCATCACCAGGGTGCGCGACGTGGGGCACGCCGAGCTTGGCGCGCAAACCTACAGCGAATTGTTCAATCTCGACGGCCGGCCCGCCGCCGGCATCGCCGTATCGTTGCTGCCGGAGGCGAACGCGATTGCGGTTTCGAACGAAGTCAAGGCGAAAATGGATGAGCTCGCCAAGGCCTTTCCGCAAGGCCTCGCGTATGTCGTGCCCTACGACACGACGAAGTTTGTGAAGGCAGCGATCTCCGAGGTCTACCGCACCCTCATCGAAGCAGCGATTCTGGTGCTCATCGTCATCCTCGTCTTCCTGCAGGATTGGCGGGCGATGCTGGTGCCGGCGACGACTGTGCCGGTGACGATCATCGGCGCGTTCGCGGCGATGGCGGCGCTCGGCTTCTCGATCAATCTTCCGAACTCTGTTCGCCATTGTGCTCGCGATCGGCATCGTCGTCGACGACGCGATCGTCATCGTTGAAGGCGTGGCGCGATATGTTGAGGAGGGACTCCCCGGCCGCGAGGCGGCGGCTCGGGCGATGAACGACCTGACAGGGCCGGTCCTCGGCATCACGCTTGTGCTCATGTCGGTGTTCATTCCCGCCGCCTTTCTGCCCGGGCTGACCGGGCAGCTCTATCGGCAATTCGCGCTCGTCATCGCCTCGACCGCCTTCATCAGCGCCATCAACGCGCTCACGCTCAAGCCCACGCAATCGGCCTTGTGGCTCAGGCCGCCGAAGCCTCCCGAGCGGCGCAACTTTTTCTACCGCGGCTTCAACGCCGTCTATGGCGGGCTCGAACGCGGCTACACCCGGCTGATCGGCGCCATGGTCCACCGCAGCGGCCTCATGGTCGCTCTGGCGCTCATTCTGGTTGGAGTCGCGGTCTGGGGACTGGCGCGCGTGCCGACCGCGTTCCTGCCGACCGAGGATCAGGGCTACGTGATCGTCGCCGCGCAATTGCCGGACGGCGCGTCAAAGGAACGGACGGATCGAGTTCTGGAGCAGATCCAAGGCCTCGCGAGCAAGGTTCCCGGGGTCGAGCATGTGGTCACTGTGAGCGGCATATCCATTCTCGACAACAGGGCGAGTCTCGCCAACGCGGGCGTCGCCTTCGTGGTCCTGAAGGATTGGGACGAGCGCCTGAAAGAACCAGGGCAGGACGTCCGTACAATTCTTGAACGCCTCAACCGCGGGCTGCAGGGCGTGCCCCAGGCTATCGCCTTTGCGCTCCCGCCGCCGCCGATCCAGGGCATCGGCAACGTCGGCGGCTTCTCCATGCAGGTCGAACTCAGGAACGGGAATTTCGACTACGCGCTGCTTCAGACCCTGACCAACGCCGTCGTCGCCAACGCCAACGCGCAATCCTCGCTTCAGCGGGTCGCCACAACGTTTCGCTCGGGCGCGCCGCAAATTTTTGTCAACGTAAACCGCGTCAAGGCGGAGACGCTCGGCATCACTGTTGGACAGCTGTTCGCCGCCCTCTCCGACTACGTCGGTTCGAACTATGTCGGCCAGATCACCAAGTTCGGCCATGTTTTCCAGATCTATGCGCAAGCGGAGCCCAAGTCTCGCGCCAATGTCGACGACATTCGCAATCTCAAGGTCAAGGCGGGCGACGGAACGATGACGCCGGTCGGAACGGTGGTCGATATCACGGAGGTGCAGGGCCCGGCCCTCATCAGCCTCTACAATCTCTATCCGTCGTCGACGATCGTGGGCAGTCCGGCGCCCGGTTTCAGCTCGGGACAATCCCTCGACATCATGGAGCAGATCGCCAACAGCACGCTGCCGACCGGAACGGGCTTCGAATGGACCGCCATGTCTTATCAGGAGAGGCAGCTCGGCAACCAGACGTATTACGTCTTCGGCTTCGCGCTCCTCCTCGTCTATTTCGTTCTCGCGGGCCAGTACGAGAGCTGGATTCTGCCGCTCGCGGTGATCCTATGCGTGCCGATGGCTCTGCTGGGGACGGTCGCTGCGCTGACCACGCTCGGCGCGATCAGCGTCGCCGCGAGCCAATCCGGCGTCGCCGCCAACAACCTCTACACGCAGATTGGCCTCATTCTCTTGATCGCGCTTGGCGCCAAGAACGCGATCCTGATCGTCGAATACGCCCGCCAGCAGCGCGCCGAAGGAAAGGCGATCGTCGAAGCGGCGGTGGAAGGGGCGCGCTTAAAATTCCGGCCCATTCTCATGACCTCGTTTGCCTTCATCCTGGGCGTTCTTCCGCTTGTGCTGGCGACGGGCGCGGGCGCTTCGGCGCGCAAATCAATCGGCATGGCGGTTTTCTTCGGTATGATCGCTTCGACCTGTCTCGTCGTGGTTTTCGTTCCGTCGTTTTATGTGGTCATGCAGTGGCTGGAGGAGCGCAGAATGGGAAAGCGCGCGCCTGAGGCGGCGTCCCCTTCCAAGGCGGACACCGCCCGTTCGTCGGCAGCGTGACCCACTCGCGATCGCTTGGAACAAGGCGAGCCTTGACGCGCTCGCGCGCGTTATACAGACCTGATGTTTCGAGCCGCGCTAAAGATGCGCGGCAAGGAGGAATCGGTATGAGCCTTCGAGTCTTTTGCTCAGCCATGGTGATGAGCTTGGCGTTGTCGGGAACCGTTTTCGCACAATCGCCGCGATTGACGATGACCGAAGCGATGATCCCGTCGTCCGATCCGGGCATCAAACTGTATGTCCGCAACAAGCGCGCAGAGGGCATGACGTCCTTTTCGCCGGACAAGACTCTGCTCTTCATCCATGGCGCCACATATCCGGCGGAAACGAGTTTCGACCTGCCGGTCGAGGGCGTGTCGATGATGGACCTGTTCGCTCAGAACGGCTTCGACGTCTATCTGGTCGATGTGCGGTCGTACGGGCGGTCGACCCGCCCGCCGGAGATGGATCAGCCGCCCGAGGCGAACAAGCCTATCGCGACTTCGGAGGAGGCCGGCGCCGATCTGGGGGCCGCGGTCGACTATATTCTGACGCTCCGTGGCATCCCGAAACTCGACCTCATGGGCTGGTCTTGGGGAACGTCGATCGCCGGCGCCTACACGGCGAGCCACAATGACAAGATCAATCGGCTCGTGCTTTATGCGCCGGCCTGGATCTCTCAGCCTCCAGTCGCGCCGTCGACAAGCGTTCTCCCGGCCTATCGCGTGGTCGCGAAGGACGAAGCGAAAGCGCGTTGGCTCAGGGGCGTTCCTGAGGACAAGCAGGCGTCCTTGATCCCGCCGGGCGTCTTCGATCAGTGGTGGAGCGCCACCCTCGCCACCGATCCCGTCGGCAGCAAAATGAACCCTCCGAAACTTCGGGCCGGCAATGGCGTCAGGGCGGAGTTCGCCAATTATTGGGGCGCCGGGAAGCCGTTCTACGATCCAGGAAAGATCACGGTCCCCACGCTCCTCATCCATGCCGAATGGGACGCCGATCTTCCGACCTATATGACAGAGGCTTATTTCGCCAAGCTGACAAGCGCGCCCTACAAGCGCTTCGTACAGCTCGGCGAGGGCACCCATACCGTCATGCTGGAGAAGAACCGCATGCAGTTCTTCCACGAGATCCTCGGGTTTCTCACGGAATCGGACGCCATGGCTCTGAAGTAGCTTGGTTTGACGCTTCGTCCACCGGAACACGTCTCGCAAAGCGGACTGGGGCGATTTCGAGCGGCGGCGCAGTCGATCTTACAATTGGGCGGTGGTATGACAGCCCGCCGCCGGCGTGCTAGGGGCCGTCAGGCCGCCGCCTCCCTTCGCCTTGGGCGGCGCGCCGCACAACAAGGAGCCTTATGTCGAAAGAAGAATTGCTTGAGTTCCCCGGATTCGTCGTCGAATTGCTGCCCAATGCGACCTTTCGCGTCAAACTTGAGAACGACCACGAAATCATTGCGCACACCGCGGGCAAGATGCGCAAGAACCGCATTCGCGTCCTGGCCGGCGACAAGGTGCTCGTGGAGATGACGCCCTACGATCTGACCAAGGGACGCATTACCTACCGCTTCAAATGACCCTGACTCTCGGGCGGCGCGACGATTGCTCCGCCTCGCACTCGGGCCTCCGTCTCGTGCTGGGGTCCGCTTCGCCGCGCAGGCTCGCGCTGCTCGCGCAAATCGGCGTCAAGCCCGATGCGGTTCTGCCGGCGGAGATCGACGAGACGCCACGCCCGCGCGAAGAGCCGCGCGCGCTCGCCGAACGGCTGGCCGGCGAAAAGGCCTTCGCCTCGGCGGCGCTCGCGGGATCGCGGGTGGATCTCGCCCCCTGCCTGACGCTTGCGGCCGACACGGTGGTCGGCGTCGGCCGGCGCATCTTGCCGAAATGCGAAACGCGCGATGAGGCCGAGGCCTGCCTCAATCTCTTGTCGGGCCGCGGCCATCGGGTCTTTACGGGTCTTGCGCTCATCACCGCGAGCGGCGCCGTTCGGCGCCGGCTGGTCGAGACGCGTCTCAGGTTCAAGCGCCTGTCACGCAGCGAGGTCGAGGCCTATCTTAAGAGCGGCGAGTGGCGCGGCAAGGCCGGCGGCTATGCAATTCAGGGGCTCGCCGGCGCCTTCGTCGAGCGGCTGGTCGGCTCCTACTCCAACGTCGTCGGCCTGCCGCTCAACGAGACGGCTGCGCTGCTCGGCGGGCAGGGCTATCATGTGCACCGGCATTGGAGCGCGAGGCCCGTTCAGTGACCGCCGACGACAACAAACCCGCCGCCAAGCGATCGGATCGGGACAAGACCACCCGGACCTGTCCGATCTGCGGCAAGCCGCGCAGCGAGCGTTATGACCCGTTCTGTTCGAAGCGCTGCGCCGACGTCGACCTGCATCGCTGGCTGAAGGGGAGCTATGTCATTCCCGGCGGCAGCGCCAAGCCTGAGCCCGGCGACGAGGAGGAGTAGCCGTTAACGAGGTCTGTTTGGGTTTTCTGGGCCCTGGCCGTTTTGCCGCGAAAACCCCAGCTTTTGGCTATTGGATTTTCTTGGATTTCCTTGGATTCTCTCGTCCGAATCTAGACTTATCAATTGGTTACGCGGCTTTTAAGCGGGCACAACATTTCTCACGGCCTTTCCGTAGGTAGCGTTCGGGGCGCGGAACTTGGAGCTTTCAGCCTCGGCATGTGGAAGGGCAGGATTGTCATGGGGCAAGCTTAAGCTCGTTCTTGATTTCCTGCAAGAGATCGTCAACTCTTGTCGCCCCAGGCTTATGCGGCGCGTGGCCCTCCGCAATCGTTCCCTCTTGCCTTAAGCCAGCTCGACAGCGGCGGCCTCGTGTCAACGTTGGGATACGGCCGACTTTATGGCGGCTACCGTTTGAGAGACAATGGCGTCGACGCCCATCATTCCGAGGCTCGCGCTTGCCTTGGACGGATCCCCGTAAACGCCGTCGGCGCTGCCAAATTTGGATCCTTTGGAAAGCCGATCCTCGCGGACGAGGCTCGGGTCAAGAGCGAGCATCAGCGACGTATCATTGAGACCCGCATGGGTTCCGATCTCCGAGAGCGTGAATCCCTGCGCCTTAAAAATCCGGGCGAAATCGTTTTGCGCCGCGTCGTAATATTGCGTGATCGCATGCGCGCGCACGTTCGATGAGGCCCATTCAAGGTTGAGTTTGTTCGCCACATTCTTCTCATCGGCCTGATAACCGCCGTGATCGCCCAGGAAGACGATATCTTTAAATCCGTGCTGTTTGAAGCTGCGCGCCGCGTATTCGAGAATCGTTCGAACGCGGCGTCCGGCACGCTTATCGTCCCAGGGAAACGCATGTGGCCAGACGGCGGACTTATATTGCCTTCAGGGACGTAGGCGATCACGGGAGCGACAAGCGCGTTGCCCAGCGCGATGGCGATCCGCTCGGAAAGCAACTTGACGCGCCGGTTGTGTTTTCCGAGCGCCATAGCCGGACCGTTCTGCTCGGTTCCGCCGATGGGCACGATGATGGTGGTCTTGCCCGCGCCGATTTCGTCCCTGAGCTCGGTCCAGGTGAGATCCTCGAGGAAGACCGAGGGGCGTTCCTGGGAATACGCGAACGTCGGGAAGTTGACGACAAGGAATGGCAAAAGCGGGAGACACGCCGCTCGCGCCAACCACCGCATGCAGTTCATATGCTCGCCCATGCGCGAAATCTCGAATACGAACTTGCCCTGCCCGAGAGGCTAAACCGATCTTGGCGCTAGAGACTAGGCAAGGTGTGATGGCTAAGGCCTCGTCGGCGCCTATAGTTGGCTTTATCGAGGCGTTGATTGGAGATCAGGGGCCGCCAACGTCGCTTATCCGGCTTTCTCTGACGAGAGCCCGGCACGCCGCACGATCTCGTTGATATGCAGCTCAGCGACGTCCAAGAATTGAAAAGATGGTGGCCGCTCGGAATAGAAGGATGATAAGTCCGTGCCGGCGAGGAGGATGGCTTGCGCCCCGCGCCGTTCTATCAGATCGCGGGCGACACCCTCAAGAAACGCCGTCTCGGCCGGCGTACCGCGCTTCCCTGTCAGTGCGATATCGTTGTACATGGTGTGCACGGCGTCAATGACGGACGGCTCTGGCCTGACTGCCATCCGCTCTGGAACGCTTCCGAACGCGTTGGATTCCATCACGGCGCGATTGCCGAAGATTGCGACCCGTTCGATCCGCGCTGCGGCAAGACCCGCGGGAATGGCGTGGAGTACGTTCACCACGGGGCCGCGCGCCACTCGGGCGATCTCGTCGATCGCCAAATGCGGCGCGACGGCGGTCACGGCGACCAAATCCACGCCGCCATCAAACAATTCGTTAGCGATCGTTCCCAGATATTGGCCCAGTCTCGCCTTGTCGCCGCTGCTCACGCAGGCCAAAACGGTGGCCACGTCGGCGTGGCTCAGGACCAATTTCAGGGCGCGCTTTTCTGCCGCATAACGCTTCAGTATCTGATCGTAATAAAAGACGCCGGCTCGCGGGGCGAGGCCGCCGATCAGCCCGATTTTTTTTGTGTCCCCCGAACCTGAACCCTGCTTCACTGTCGCGACCGTCCATTCCTCAGCGATCATCCTAAGCCGTCCGGCGCCCGGGCTCGGCAGCGCGCGTTTCGGGTCGAAAGCGGTCCAGCGGCTGGAGCTTCGACCCTAAACCCAGCCCTCGACGCAGCGAAGAGCGAAGGCGTATTGGCGGGCGACGTCGTCGAGGCGGTCGTAGCGTCCCGACGCGCCAGCATGGCCCGCGTCCATAGCAGTGCGCAGCAGGATCGGGCCGCCGCCGGTCATTGTCGCGCGCAGGCGGGCGACCCATTTCGCCGGCTCCCAATAGGTCACGCGCGGATCGGTGAGTCCGGCGAGCGCCAGGATCGCCGGATAGGCTTGAGCCCGCACATTGTCGATCGGACTATAGGCGCGGATGGTCTCGAACGCCGCCCTATTATGGATCGGATCGCCCCATTCCAGCCATTCCGGCGGGGTGAGCGGCAGGCTTGCGTCAAGCATCGTCGCCAGCACGTCGACGAATGGCACATCGGCGATGATTCCGGCGAACAGGTCCGGGGCGAGATTGGCGATAGCCCCCATCAGCAACCCGCCGGCGCTCCCGCCCTGCGCCACGACTCGGCCCTTGCTGGTAAAGCCCTCGGCGATAAGGAAACGGATGGCGGCGAGGAAATCGTGAAAAGTGTTCGGCTTCTTGCCAAGCTTGCCGTCCTCGTACCAGCGCCAGCCTTTGTCCGTGCCGCCGCGCACATGGGCGATCGCGAACACGAAGCCTCGGTCGACAAGCGAGAAGCGGTTGGTCGAAAAACTCGCCTCTGACGGATAGCCGTAGGCGCCGTAGCCGGTGATGAACAGCGGCGCCGATCCGTCGAGCTTCACGCCGCGCTTGTAGAGGAGCGACACCGGCACGCTCTCGCTGTCCTCGGCTGGCGCGAAGACGAGACGCACGACGTAAGCATGTCGGTCGAAACCGCGCGGCATCGCCTGCCGCTTGACGAGGGTGCGCCGCCTCGTGACGACGTCGTAGTCGTAGGTCTCCTGCGGCGTCGCTGGCGACGAGTAGCTGAAGCGAATGAGCGACGTGTCGAATTCGTAGACCGGCTCGCGCCGGAGAAAATAGGTCTCCTCGTCAAATGCGATCTCGTGCGACTCTCCGCTTTCCAAATCGAAGACGACGAGATGCGGCCGGCTCATCTCGCGAACGAGCAGAACCAGATGATTCTTGAACAGCGTTGCATCGGCGATGAAGCGCCCGTCGCGCTGGGGCGCGAAATCGCGCCAATTCGCCTCCTGCGGCGCATCGCGCGGCGCAACGACGATCTTGAAGTCGGGCGCGCCCGCGTTGGCGCGAATAAAGAGCCGATCGCCGTGATCCATCACATCATAGTGCAGTCCCGAGCGACGTGGCGCGACGAGCCGGGGCGGCGCGGTCGGGTGATCGAGATCCACGATCCTTGCTTCCGAGGCGTCGTGGCCATGCACCGAGATAATGGCCGTGCGGCCGAGACGCGTGGGTTCGATGTTGATGAACCAGGCAGGGTCGGCCTCGACGAAGATCTCGACATCGTCGGCCTGCGCGGTCCTGAGGCGATGCAGCATGACTCGGCACGGGCGGTGATCCTCGTCCTGCTCGACGTAAAGAAACGCCTTAAAATCGCGCGTCCATACGACGTCTCCGGTCGCCCCGACGACGCGGTCCGCAAGGTCCGTCTCATGCTCGAGGTCGCGGATTGCGATCGTCAGCATCTCGGAGCCGAGATCGTCGGAGGACCACGCGAATTTCGAATGGTCGGGCGAATGACGGGCGGCGGAGAGATGAAAAAACGCTCTTCCCTCGGCGCGCGCGTCGCCGTCGATCAGCACCGTCTCCGCGCCGCCTCCGCGCGGCTTGCGGCAAAAGATGCGGCGCTGGCCGCCGGGACGGAAGCGCGAGTAATAGGCCCACGGCCCGTCGACTTGCGGCGGCTCGCTGTCATCCTCCTTGAGGCGCGCGCGCATCTCTCGCTTGAGCTCTCTCTGCAAGGGAAGTGTCGGCGCCAGGACCGCGTCGGCGTAGGCGTTCTCGGCCTCCAGCAGCGCGCGGATGTCGGGAGGCAGCTGGCTCGGATCGCGCAGCACCTCGCGCCAGTTCTCCGCCCGGATCCAGGCATAGTCATCCACCCAGGAGAGGCCATGCGCGGAGAGCGTCGCCGGCCGAACTTCGGCTCGCGGCGGCGCCAGGACCAAGGCCCGCGAGCCCGATCCGTGCGCCGATCGCCGTGTGGTCATGACGCTCGCCTGCTTGGCCCACGCGAAAGCGCCGAGAAGGCCGCAGGCACTTCCGCGGGCGATTGGCAGAGAGTCGCCGCGCCCGCTGTGCGAAGCTCATCGGCCCCGCCGTAGCCCCAGAGCGCGCCGATTGTGGGAATCCCATGCCGGCTCGCGGCCAGGACGTCATGCTTGCGGTCGCCCCACATGCAGCAATCGTCGGCCTCAAGCCCCTCGCTTTCGAGAATGTGAGCGATGAGGTCCGCCTTGTCCTGAAAGCGGCCGCCGAGTTCGTCGCCGTAAGCCCCCTCGAAGTGGCGCTCGAGGTCGAAATGGCTGAGGATCCGCTCGGCATAGACGAGGGGCTTCGCGGTGCAGAGGAAGAGCCGCGCTCCCGCGGCGCCGAGCTCGGTCAGCGCTTCGTTCACGCCCTCGTAGACGAGAGCCTCGAACAACCCTTCGGTCGAATAGCGGCCGCGATAGATCTTGAGCGCCTCCTCGGGATCGCCTTCGCCATTCAGCGCCTCGGCGAAACATGCGCGTAAAGGCGGGCCAATGATCCAGGTCAGTTCGGCGGCGGGCGGCGCGCTTCGGCCCAACGCCTCGAGCGCCAGACGAAAGCAACCGACGATGCCCTCCGCCGGGTCGGTCAGCGTTCCGTCCAGATCGACCAGGAGCGCGCTTCGTCGATAGGGCTCAGTCGTCAGGGAAGGCGATCTTGGCGGCAAAAGCGCAACCGGCTAGCCGCGAATCGGCTCGTGCGCGACCGCCGCGCGCAGGAAATAGAAGAGGCCAGTCAGAGCGGTGAGAACGAGCAGCCCTTCCAACGCGCGGGTTACGGTCTCGCCAAGCTGAAACAATCCGCCGATCGCCCAGCCCGCCGCGGCGCCGGCGCCTACAAGCTCCGTGCCCACCAGAATAGCGACGCTGAGCAGCGTCGTCGCATTGGTCCAGTTGATCGGCGTGGCGTCCGCCAAGGCGCATTCTCCTTCAATCTTCGCGAAGCGGTCGCGGATATACCAACGCGCCCTGGGGCGCAAGCGTCATGGGCTAGCGGCGGTCTCCCTGCCCTGCCGCGCGATCTCGTAGGCTTTCACGTGGAGGGTCGCGATGCGCAGCAGCGAAAACTCGTCCGGCTTCGCAGCGCGGCGAAGCAGATCGCCGAGGATCTGGTCGCCTTCGACCGGCTTGCCGCCTTCGATATCGCGCAGCATCGACGCCTTGATCGGCGAACCCGCGGCAGTCATTGCCGCCCGCGCCCGCTCAAGCGCAGGGGCGCGAAGTGGGAAGCCTTGAGCGGCCGCGATCGATGCGCACTCGTCTAGAAGCCGGAGCGCGAGGTCAGCGGCGCCGGCGGCGACGTAGTCGCCAACGGCGGACCGCATCAGGCAGGTGATGCCTGCGGCCGTGGCGATGAACACCCACTTTTCCCACATTTCCTGCCGGATGTTGTCGGCGAGCCGCGCATCGAAGCCGGCGTTGAGCAGCGCGGAGGCGATGGCCTCGATCCGCTGCGAACGGGCGCCGTCCAGTTCGCCGAAGCTCAGCGCATGCCAATCATTGAAGTGGACGACCTCCCCCTCAGGGCCGAGGGTCGCCGAGATGGCGCACTGCCCGCCGAGCACGCGCTCAGGCCCGAAGCGTTCGGTCAGCCGGTCAATGTGCCGCATGCCGTTTAAGAGCGGGAGGATCGCCGTCGCGGGGCCGACGGCATTGGCCAATGAGGTTATCGCGCCCTCGAGGTCGTAGGCTTTGCAGCTCAAAAGGATAAGGTCGAACGGTTGCGTGAGATCTTCCTGCAACACAGTCGGCGGCGAGGGACGGTGGAAGTCACCGACTGGGCTGCGAATTGTCAATCCGTGCTTTGCGAGCTCTGCGGCGCGACGCGCACGGACGAGAAAGGTCACGTCGCGACCTGCCTCAAGCAGACGCCCGCCGAAATAGCCGCCGACTGCGCCCGCTCCAACAACCAGAATTCTCATGTCACCCGATCCTATCCTTCAATGAGAGACGCCGCCGAACGGGCGGTCCCGGATGCGCCTTAGGGCACGGCCGAGACCAGCATGAACGCGGCGAAGATTACGAGATGCACGGCGCCCTGCAGCACGGTCGTTCGGCCGGTGCCGAGCGTGAGAGCAGCGATATAGAGAGTGAGAATGAGCATCGTCATGTCGGTTTGCGAAACGCCGAGCGCGATTTGGCGGTTGAGCACAATCGAGACGAGCGCGACCGTCGGAATGGTCAGGCCGATGCTGGCGATGGCTGATCCTAGCGCAAGGTTTATGCTGTTCTGGAGCCGATTGCGAAGGGCGGACTTAATCGCGGCGAGCCCTTCGGGCATGAGCACGATGAGCGCGATGACAACGCCGACGAAGGCCTTCGGCAGCCCCGCTGCGGCGATGGCCGCGTCTACCGGATAGGACAGCGTCTTGGCCAAGAGGACGACTGCCGCGAGCGAGACGATCAAAAGGCCAAGGCTCAGGAGCGTGGTCAGCGCGCCCGGAGCATCGTGCATCTCGTCGCCCGTGTCGTCGTCGCTTGGGACGTCGAGGAAATAAACGCGATGCTTGACGGTTTGCACGAAGACAAACACGCACCAGAGGACCAGCGACATAAGGCCGACCCCCTCGAGTTGCAGAATGGAATAGGACGGGCCGGAAGCCGCCTCGGCGAAATTGGGCAGGATGAGCGCCAGCGTGGCCAAGGTGCCGAGCACGGCGAGCGCGGAGACCGCGCCCTGAAGTTGGAAAGTCTGCTCGAAGTGCCGGCCCGCGCCAAGGACAAGGCAGAGCCCTACAACGCCGTTGAGAACGATCATCACCGCCGCAAACACCGTGTCGCGGGCGACGCGCTCGCTGCCCTCGGCCCCGGCGAGCATGATCGAGACAATGAGCCCGGCTTCGATCACCGTCACCGCGACCGCGAGAAGGATCGAGCCGAAAGGCTCGCCAAGCTTGAGCGCGAGCACCTCGGCATGATGGACGGCGGCGAACACCGTCGCGCCGAGGAAGAGACCTGCCAGAATAAGCACGTACGTATCGTCGGAGGGCACGATATGGGCCAGCTTCAGCCCCACAAGTGCGCTCGCGAGCAATGGCGCAGCCCAGGCCCAGGCCGGAATGGAGGTGGGGCTCGGCGACGACATCGATCCATTCCGTTGCGAAGACCTCCAATGTGCCGGAGAAGGTCGACACGGGCAATCCGGCGCGCGCCGGCGCGTCTTGACACTCTCATTATCGAGAATATTGTCCCGAATATGGAAATCAGCGCCGAATCCAACAATAGCGCCGATATGCGTCTCGCCGAACGCCTGCGGGAGCTGCGGCGCGCCCGGAGCTGGTCGCTCGATGAACTGTCCGCGCTGAGCGGAGTGAGTTCGCGCTTCCTTGTCGCGCATCGAGAACGGCGAAGTGAGCCCGACGGCGTCCGTGCTCGGGCGGCTTGCTGGAGCGCATCGCACGACCATCACGCGCCTGCTCGCCGACATCGAGGGCGATGGGCCTGCGCTTGTCAGACAGGGCGAGCAGCCGGAATGGGTCGATCCGGCGACCGGCTTCCGCCGCCGGTCGGTCTCGCCGCCCTCGCTCAGCTTCGACTGCGAGCTTCTCTCTTGCGAATTGCCGGCCGGCGCGCGCATCGACTATCCGCTTCCGCCGCGTCCTGGTCTCGAACATCATCTCTATCTCATGGACGGGGCTCTGGAGCTGGTCATCGAGGGGATCGTCCATCGTCTGCACGCTGGCGACTGTCTTCGCTACAAGCTGATGGGCCCGACCAGCTTCCTGGCGACTGGGCGCCGCGCAGCCCGCTACATTCTCGTTCTCCGGTGAGAGAGTGAAAGCTCAACCGATAAAAGTCGCCGCGCTCGAACCCGCCGCGCTCAGCCAAGCCATCGAACGCCTCGCCCAAATCCTGCATGCATGCGTGCACGAGGGCGCGAGCGTCGGCTTCATTGCGCCGTTCGAACGAAGCGAAGCGCGCGCCTACTGGCTCGACAGGGTCGCCGCGCCTCACGCGGCCGGCGGCAAGCTCGTCCTCGTCGCGACGCTTGGCGGCCATGTCGCCGGAACGGCGCAGCTCGAACTCGATTCGATGCCGAGCAAGCGTCATCACGCCGAGGTTTCCAAGGTCCTGGTCGATCCGGCCTTTCGCCGCGCCGGAGTCGGACGGGCGCTCATGCAGGAGATCGAACATCGCGCTGCTCAAGAAGGCCGATGGCTCCTGACGCTCGACACGGCCGGCGACGCGGCCGAAGCGCTCTACCGCTCGCTGGGTTATCGGCTCGCCGGCGCGATTCCGAGTTACGCGCGCAACGCCTTCGAAGACAGCTACGAGGCGACGCGGCTTATGTACAAAGACCTGCGCGGCGGGTAGCCTCCATTCCTCAAGCGCTGAGGAGGTCCCTCGTCTTGCCCCGCGGAGCATCGGCTGATGACTGACCGAAATGGCGCAAGCCTTTTCGGCCGCGTCGCTCTTTTGCTTTTGACCCTTTATGCGATCGCGATGATCGCCCCGGACTTGCTCCGGGTCGTTCATCCACTGGGCTCGTTCGGCCTCGCGATGGACGGCGACGGACTCATCTACGACGTCCAGGGTCCGTTCGAAAGCGAAGAAGATTTGCCGGCCTGGCGAGCAGGCTTGCGCGCCGGAGATCGGCTCGATCTTGCCGCGATGTCGTGCGCGTCCGTCGATAGCATCGGGTGCGCGAGTCTGCTGTCGCAATGGGGCGGCGTCACCTACGTCATGCCAGGACGCGAGGCGACGCTTGTCGCCTCGACGGCGCAACGCTCGGGCCGCGAAGTCAAGCTCAAAGCCGAGCCGCGGCCCACCAATCGCCTGCTCGACATCGTCATTGTGCTCGCCACGATTGCCGGGGTTTTGGTTGTGCTTGGCGCGGCCTGGCTGGTGTGGACGCGCCCAGGCCCCATGACCTGGGGCTTCTTCATCTATGTGATCCAGTTCAATCCCGGCCAGGCGTTTCAGTTCTGGGCCTGGCTCCAGCTTTGGCCGCGAGCGCTTCTCGCGCAGAACGTCATTTTTCTCATGATGCAGGCCGCCGCCTATACCGGACTCCTCTTGTTTGCGCTGAGGGCGCCGGTCGACCGGACCGAAGGAGGATGGCGGATCATTGAACGCGCGCTGCCGGCTCTGGGGATTGTATTCTTGGGCGTAGCGCTCTTGAGCATGGGAACCATCTTCGGCTACCCGGCCGAAATCTGGACGCGGGGCATGCTGTTGATCGGCTTTGCCGTCAGCGCCGCCGCGCTCGTAATCCTTATCGGACGCCGGCGCGATCTCTCGCCCCGCGACTATCAGCGCATCCGTTGGGTGATCTGGGGCTGCCTGATCGGCCTTCCGGCCTATCTGCTTGCCCAGCTCTCCCAGGAAACCTCGCTGTTCGGCGAGTTCATCGGAAGCGGTCAATCGGCGGAGGAAGCGGCCGGCGCACTGTTCCTCATCAACGGCATCCTGTGTCTGTTCGTCGTCGAAGCGGTGCGGCGGCAGACGGTCGTCAATGTCTGGATTCCCCTTCGCCGGGCGACCGCATTCGGCCTTCTGCTCAGCGTGCCGGTCCTGTTCCTCCACAAGCAGATCGAAGCGATCGACGAGTACATCCACATGCCCTATTGGGCCTGGGTCGTGGTCGCTTCCGCCCTGGTCTATTTGATTGCGCGCGGCCATGACTTTGCGACCGAGCTCATGAACCGCCTGTTCGACCGGAAATTCATCCGCGCCGAGCGCCATCTCGGCGAGGTGGGCGAAACCATTCAGAATTCCCCCAGCCTCGATGAGATCGATCGGCTGCTCGTGAACGAGCCGATGAATACGCTGCGCCTGGCGTCGGCGGCGCTGTTTCGCGAGGAGAGCGGCATATTTTGCCGAAGCCTCAGCGCCGGATGGGACATGGACCACACCGACACGCTCACCAGCAACCATCCCCTGCTCTCCGCACGGTTCGAAAGAACGCCCTACACTCCCGGTTCGGTGGACGCCGCCCACATCTCCCTAGCCGAGCTTCCGAACGACCTCGAGCGGCCGGTTCTCGTCGTGCCGGTCGGCAATGCGCGTCGCTGCTATGCGCTTGTCCTCTATGGCGGGCATGATATCGGAACCGATCTTGACGCGGGCGAGCGGCGCCTGCTCGGCGAGCTCGCGCGCGACGCCGAAATCGCTTATGCGCAAGTCGAAAGCGACACGCTGCGGCAGCGCATCGCCGTACTTGAGAATGAGCTCGCGAAGACATTGGAGCCTCGTTAATCTCGTTCCAACCCTGGAGCCCATGGCCAAATGCAGCGATCCCTCGATGGCGTCCAAGCCTGCGTCTTCGACGCCTACGGCACCCTGTTCGACTTCGCCTCCGCCGCGGCGCGCTGCCCCGACGTGCCGGAGGATCGTCGCGCGGCGCTGACGACGCTCTGGCGCGACAAGCAGCTCCAGTACGCCTGGCTGCGCACGCTCGAGAACCGCTACGCCGACTTCTGGCAGGTCACCGGCAACGCGCTCGATTTCGCGCTCGAGAGCCTCGATCTCGAAGAGTCCCTCGTTGCGCGAGCGCCTGATGGATCTCTATCTGGGCCTCGAGCCGTTTCCTGAGGTTCGGCCCATGCTCGCGGCCTTGCGCCAGGCAGGGTTCAGAACCGCCATCCTCTCCAACGGCTCGCCGATGATGCTCGACGCGCTGGTCAAGCGCTCGAACCTCGAAGCGCTATTCGACGCGGTCCTGTCGGCCGACGCGGTCCGCGCCTTCAAGACCCACCCCGACGTCTATCAATATGCGCTCGACTCGCTCGACCTCGAGGCCGGCGCGATTGCGTTCCAATCCTCCAACGCCTGGGATGCGCATGGGGCGTCCAATTTCGGTATGCGGGTTGTCTGGTGCAACCGTTATGGACAGCGCCGCGAGCGCTTGCCTGGGCGCCCCGACTTCGAGATCCGGACGCTGGCCGAACTGCCGCCGCTTTTGGGCGTCGGCGCGTCCTGACCGCGCCCTTGCCGCCCCGGCGCGGCTCGTCTCCTCGCCCATCGATGGGCGATGGAGCGATCCCTGGCGAACCCATTCACCGCGGCAGCGCGAAGGCGATCAGTTGGTCGCTGACTTTTGGCGAAAGGATGGAGTTGCCTCCGACGGCGAAGGTCACGTACTCGCGGCCCTTGTAGGTGTAAACCGCCGGCATCGACACGGTCGGCGCGTCCACAAGCCATCGCCAAAGCTCCTGGCCGCTTTTCAGGTCGATGGCGCGGACGCGCGAATCCATTGACGCGCCGATGAAGATGAGTCCGGACTTGGTGATGACGGGGCCGCCGATCGTGACCGAACCCCAGGAAAGGGGCATGTAGAAACCGTATTCCTGGATTTCGCCGAAAGGGTTCCTCCACAGGAGCTTGCCGGTGTTGAGGTCGTAAGCGGAAAGCGTTCCGTAGGGCGGGTTCCAGCAGGGCATCCCGAGCCAGTTAACGAACATCTTGAGTTCGACGCCGTACGGGGAGCCAGCTTGGGGGCTGAGGTCAGTGGGCGCGCCGTTCTTCGTTTCCTCGTCGTACTGTTTCCGGGGGATAAGGCGGTAGATGAAAGCCACGCTGGAACTGTTGACCACATAGGTGTTCGTCTTCGGATCGACCGCCCCGCCGCCCCATTCGACGCCGCCGGTCGAAGGCGGATAGACGATCGAACCCTGGAGGCTCGGCGGCGTGTAGCGGCCTTCGTCCCGCAGCTTCTTCGCTTCCGCGCTACAGGAGCCGCCGCCGACGGCGTCCGCGAGCCAATACACGCCCGGCCATCGATCCGGCACAGTCGGCGGCGGAACGCTTTCTTCGGGCTGCGTGCGGGCGGATTGTTCTCCCGGAACGTCGCTTTGCGGAACCGGGGTCTCGGTGATCGGAAAGACCGGCTGTCCGGTCAGCCGGTTGAGCACGAAGATGAAGCCCTGTTTGCTCGTTTGCACCAGGGCCGGGATGGTCTTCCCGTCTTTGTTGATGTCGATCAGCGTGGCGGCGGAAGAGAGATCGTAATCCCAAAGCTCATGGTGGGCGAGCTGCCGGCTCCACGCGACGGCGCCGGTCTCGGCGTCGAGTGCGACGACGGCGTTGGCATACGGGATCTTGTCCTTGCGGTCTCCGCCGTAGTCATCGGGACTCGGCGGGCTTGTCGACAAGTAGAGCAGACCATGCTCGGGATCGACCGACATGCTTTGCCAGACATTGATCTTGCCGGTGCGTTTCTCAAGATCCGGAGTGAGGGGATCGAACTGCCATTTCAGCGCGCCGGTCTGAGCGTCCAGCGCGAACACGATGCCCGGCGGCGTCGTCTTGAAGGCCCAGTCCCTCCCGGCCCAGCCGACGAACAGAAGGTTCTTGTAGACGGTCGGAGGCTGCAGGACGGACAGAGGAAAGACGGCGTTGACGGTGTTCCACTGGTTGATGTCGACAGACCCATTCTTGCCGAAGCCCGCGCAGGCTTTGCCAGTGTCGGCGTCCACCGCCCAAAGCTTGCCTTCCATCGTTCCGACATAAACGATCTTCTGGCACGTCTGGCCCGGGATGGGATTGGCCGCCTGCCAATAAGCGGCGCCGCGGTTCTTCAGGTCAGGCTGGGTCGGCGCCTTCAGCTCCGCATGGGGATCGAAGGTCCATTTCACCTGGCCTGAGCCCGGGTCGACCGCAAAGATCCGGTAGAACGGCGTGCTCACATAAAGCGTGTCGTTGACGAAGAGCGGCGTAGCAGACCAGACCGTCGCCTGGACGCCGCTCTCCAAATGACCGGTGCGATATTCGCTGGCGCCATTGCCTTGCGAGACGTCGCCGGTGTGCAATTGCCAGGCGACCGTCAGCTTGTCCACGTTCTCCGGCGTGATCTGCGTCGAGGTCGCATATTTCTGCGCCTCGAGATCGCCATTGAACGTGTACCAGGTCTGCGTGTCCCCAGTGGTGCTGGCCGGAGCGAGATAGCGATAGGGCGCCTCCGCGTCCGCACTGTTTGACGCGGTCGCAGCGGGCGCCGGAGTGGCGCTCGGCGCTGCCGCGCCGCTCGAGGGCGCGGTGTTCGGGGTGCTCTCCGCGGCGATGAACGGCGCGGCCAGGAGCGCGATGAAGAGGGGCGCGGCGCGGCGCATCATGTCGCCGCCTCCAGGATCGCGGCCCTTCCGGACGGCCTTCGATCGGAAAAAGCGCTAAAGAGCCAGGCTATGAGCGCGAGGATCATGAGGCCGAACAGGATCTGCGCCTCCAGCATGTAGGCTGCAAAGCCGGTCCCGAGGATGTCGAGGACGATGAGGACGGCAAGCACGGATCGGACCCACCCCCGCGCAAAGCCGACCGCAATGGCCGCCGAGGCAATGGCCATGAGCAGCGTCGAGCCGATGACGATCAAGGCGCCAAGCGAGCCGTGAATGCCGTTCCCGGTCCAGAAATAGTTGAACACGGACACCGCGAGGCCAAGCGTCGAGACGGCGGCCAGCAGCCAGATCGCTGCACGCGAACGTTTCCCCATCGGAGCCTTCCGCGGGTGAGACCAAAGCCCAAGGCGCGGTCCGCGTCCCGGCCCCGCGCTAGCCTAGGACTCGGCTCGTTCAAGTTTGTTCCATTTGGGATCGGTTTGATGGCGTCATCACGAGTTCGTGATCAAGAATAACGCTGTTCCAACCAGACGGCGGAATGCGGAGCAAGCGCCTCCGCGCCGCTTGCTTCATCCCGACATGCGCTGATCATCGGTCCGGTCTAGAGTAAGGACGTCGCTGCCGCCGCAAATGGAGCGAATTGTTCCGGCGGCGCGGCGACACTTGGCGAGCGCCGTACGCATCGAGGAGACAGGGTCATTGCCGCTGGGTTTACGCCTTCTTGAGCGCCTCGGTCTCGCCGTCCTGATCGCGCTCGCGGGCGCGAGCTTCTCTTTTGCAGCGGGACAGCCTGGCGTTCCGGCCTGGCTTCAGGCCCATGTGGGCGAGGGCGAGGGACAGATCGCGCCGGTCGTGCTGGAGAGAGCCCGCGCCC
The DNA here is from genome assembly GCA_963696665.1 of uncultured Alphaproteobacteria bacterium. Lineage (GTDB taxonomy): Bacteria > Pseudomonadota > Alphaproteobacteria > Rhizobiales > Beijerinckiaceae > Roseiarcus. The sequence goes on along the minus strand of CAVOLE010000004.1, from coordinate 53,980 downwards.
TCTATCAGCGCAAGGGCGTCCGCAATCCCTGCTACTTCGCCATGGACGCGACGCGCCCCCATGACCTCGGCGGGGGCTTGGGCCGAAGATTTTACATCATCTGCGAAGCCCAACAGTCGTTCCGAGCGATCTCCGCGGGCCATGGAGGCGGGCGGGATCTGGACGGGGTCGCCGATTTCGCCAACGGACGGCGATGCGTGAAGAACTTCGGCAACGCGTTGGATTCCGATCTGACGGCGGGCGGCGCCTATGTGACGGGCGAGACGACCGCGTCCTTCAAGGGGTACTATCGCGCGGCGGGAGGAGACGCGGTTTTCATGCGCGCGTTTCTGAAGTTCGACGGCGAAGGCGAGGCAGCCAACGCCAGAGAGCGCGCCATCGGCGGTCATCCGGCGGTCCTGCTCAGGGGAATATGCCGCCGAAGAGATCCGGCGAGCCCGCACGCCGACCCGGACGGCTATGTTCCGTTCGGCAAGCTCGTGGATTACGTCGCCGGGCGCAGCGACGGCTGCACCAGCTGGTCGGCCTCGGACGCGGCGGCCATCATGGCGATGGTGAGGAACGACCCGACCACGCTCTACATCTATCCGGAGTTCCGCGACATCGAGGCCGTCGCGCGAGCGGTTCAAGCCGGAGAGGCGCCGTCGCGCGCGGGGCTCTACTGGAACGCGGCCTGCCTGAGAGAAATCGGCGCTCCGCGATTCTGGCGGAAGGAAACGCTCGAGCCGGTTATTGCGCGATGGCGAGCGGAGCATCCCGCTCCGCCCCCGCAGCCGCCGCCGATTTGCAGGGGGCCTTGAGCGGTTAGCGGCAAAGCGTTCCGGGGGCGGCTCACGAAGTCGTGTCGCTATGGGCGTGTCACTCGCGCGCCACGTCGACTAAGGATCGTGATGTGCCTTGGGAGCGCGTCGTTGGTTTAACGGCGGGAGCCGGAGAGGTGGGTATCGTCGAACCCTACAGACCGTGCTCTTGACGCTCTACCTGGAGGAGACCTCATGAGCACAGAAGCTATTCGGCGTGTGAATCCCACAGAACTCGGTCCGCCGCCCGGATATTCTCAAGTGGTCGAAGTCCGCGCCGCGCGCATCCTCTTCATTGCTGGCCAAACCGCGCTCGACAAGCATGGCGCTCTAATTGGTCGAGACAACTTCGCCGCTCAGGCCGATCAGGTCTTTCGCAATCTCGGCGCCGCGCTTGAAGCGGTCGGCTGCACCGCCGCCAATCTGGTGAAAATGACGGTCTTCTTACGCAGCATGGACAACCTCGCAGCCTATCGCGAGGCTCGCAACCATTTCTTCGCGACCGTCAATCCGCTGGCAGCGCCTGCGATCACCTTGGTCGAGGTGTCGAAGCTCTATGGTCCCGATTTTCTGATCGAAATCGAGGCGATCGCGGCGGCATAATCGTCGCCAATCGCGGCAGAGCACGAACAGGAGCGACCCCATGGCCATTCAGTTCACCAGCATCGTCCCGATCCTGCGCATCTTCGACGTCGCCAAGGCCGACGAGTTCTATCAGGGCTATCTCGGCTTCAAGGTGGATTGGGATCACCGCTACGACGACAACGCGCCGCTCTATCGCCAGGTGTCGCGCGGCGACTTGATCCTGCATTTGAGCGAGCATCATGGCGACGGCAGTCCCGGCGCGCGGCTGCGCGTGATGATGCGCGGCGTCGAGGAATTCCATCGCGAGATCAGCGCCAAGACTTATCGCTATATGCGCCCTGGCCTCGAAAAGACGCCATGGGGCACGCTGGAGACGGGCGCGATCGACCCGTTCGGAAATCTCATCCGTTTCTGCGAGCGCATCGACGAACGGTAACGACCCTTCGCGCGCGTTACGCGACCGGCTGCATGAGCGCGACGACGCGGCTCGCGAGATCCGGCTCGCGCAACGCGCTCTGCGGCCCGATGAGGCGCCTCACCTCGATGACGATCCGATGCGCCTCCGGGTCTTCCGCAGAGGCGCGTGAGCGCCGCGCCGTACTGAAGCCTCTTTTCGGGCGGCCGAGCGCCGTGAGTCTTCTGATGGACAAAGTCGGTTTCCGCCACGGGGGGGATCACACAGCGCAATCGTCTCTTACGACGTCGCTCAAGCGTCCCACTCCGCCACCTCTACCCAAGACGGAACTTTGTCGGCGGTCGCTCGTTACCGCTCATTCGAAATGGGATGCGCGAAAGCAGCGGCTGGAACGATGCGTAAAATTGCCACTGGAAACGATGGTTTAGTGCGTAGCGCTGATGTGGCGGTTGACAACCGAGCGTTGAAAAGCGGCCGCTCAACCCGCGTTCATTCGCGAGGGGAATAAAAAATATTCATGTGCCCACCCCTCGCCAACGTCGAAGCGCTACCCATATGCGGCGCTCCGGCGCGCCGGCGCCCCTAAAGGACGAGGATCGCATGCGTGTCCCGAGGCCTCATGGTTCGCCGCAGAAAAACGCTGACCTAAGCACGCTTTATCAATCGGTTCGCGAAGCGAGCGCGCGGCTCGGCGCGCCTCTGTCCGACGCGGACGCGACCGTGCAGTCGATGCCCGACGCAAGCCCGGCGAAATGGCATCTCGCGCATACGACATGGTTTTTCGAGACAATGATTCTCGAACAGACTCTGCCCGGCTACCGCGTCTTCGATCCTGAGTTCAATTTCCTGTTCAACTCCTATTACGAGAGCGTTGGCGCGCGTCAGCCGCGTCCCAGACGCGGCATGATCACGCGCCCGACGCTTAAGACAGTCATCGCGTATCGCGACCATGTCGACCGCGCGATGGCGTCGCTCATGCAGGACGATCTTTCGCCCGCCGTCGCAGCGTTGATCGAGCTCGGCTGCAATCATGAACAGCAGCATCAGGAACTGCTGCTGACCGACATTTTGCATCTGTTCGCGCAGAACCCTCTGCGTCCGGCTTACAAGGATCCAGGCCCGATCGCGGTCGGCAAGACCGACAGCTCGCCGCCTTCCTATCGCAAGTTCGACGGCGGCGTCGTTGAGGTGGGACACGATGGCGAGGGCTTCGCCTTCGATTGCGAGGGGCCGCGGCATCGCGCGCTGATCGAGCCTTTCGAACTCGCGGACCGGCTCGTAACCAATGCGGAATGGATGGAGTTCATCGCTGACGGCGGCTATCGCACGCCCCTCATCTGGCTCTCGGCCGGCTGGGCGACGGTGCAGTCGGAAGCCTGGAGCGCGCCGCTCTATTGGGAAGCGCGCGACGAGGGCTATTGGGCGATGACGCTGCGCGGCGCGCAGCCGGTCGATCCGGCCGCGCCGGTCACGCATGTGAGTTACTTCGAGGCGGATGCGTTCGCGACCTGGGCCGGGCGCAGATTGCCGACGGAGTTCGAGTGGGAGCACGCCGCGCTTGGCGATCCGTTGCGCGGAAACTTTGTCGAGTTGGGACGGCTCCGCCCTGCCCCCGCACCGGTGGGCCAAGCGGGCTTGCGTCAGATCTACGGCGACGTATGGGAATGGACCCGGAGCGCCTTCGCGCCCTACCCGCGCTTCAAGCCGGCGGAAGGCGCGGTCGGCGAATACAACGGCAAGTTCATGTGCGGGCAGTTCGTCTTGCGCGGAGGCTCCTGCGCGACGCCGCTGAGCCACATGCGCGCGACTTACCGCAATTTCTTCCCACCCGACGCACGATGGCAATTCTCGGGGCTGAGACTCGCGGGGGACCTTTGACATGCTCGACCTTGTCGAATCGAAACTCAGCCAGCATGAAGCGTTCCGGGCCGATGTGCTCGCGGGTCTATCGCAGCGGCAAAAGACGCTGCCCAGCCGATGGCTCTACGATCAGCGCGGATCGGAGCTGTTCGAGGAGATCACCCGCCTCGACGAATATTATTTGACCCGGACCGAGACGGCGATTCTTCGCGCCCATGCCGAAGAGATGGCGGCTCTCTGCGGCGACGGCGTCGTGTTGCTCGAATACGGCGCAGGAGCTGCGATCAAGTCCGAAATCCTCATCAACGCGCTTCATGCGCCACGACTGTATGCGCCGATCGATATCGCGGCGGATTTTCTCGCTGAAACGATCGAGCGCTTTCAGGATCGGTTCCCGGAGCTGCCGGTCCGGCCGATCATCGCGGATTTCACGGTCGACTTCGACATTCCGGCGGACATTTCGGCCCGACCTCGCGCGGCCTTTTTTCCCGGCTCGACGCTCGGCAATCTTGGGCCGACCGACGCCGCCGCTCTGCTGCGCCGCATGCGCGAGCATGTCGGGCGCAGCGGCAAAGCGATTATCGGAGTCGACCTGCGCAAGGACGTCGAGACCCTGATCGCGGCTTACGATGACAAGCGAGGCGTCACGGCGGAATTCAATCTCAATCTTCTTCGCCGCATCAATCGCGAGCTGAAAGGCGATTTCGCGCTTCAAAGCTTCTCGCACGAGGCAAGATGGAACGAGCGCGAGTCGGCAATCGAGATGCATCTCGTGAGTCTCGAAGCCTCAGACTGTCTCCGTGGCTGAGTCCAGCTTCGCGTTTGCGCAAGGCGAAACCATCCACACGGAGACCTGCCGCAAGTTCGACATCGCCGGCTTCGCCCAAGCCGCCCAACGATCCGGCTGGCGAGTGGACAAGCTCTGGAGCGACCCCGCTCAGCTTTTCGCGGTCTTCGGTCTCAGCGCGGAAGAGTGAGCCTAAGGCGCGCGGTCGTCGGTATGAGTTCCGGGTCGGAGAGACTGCGCTTCGGCTCGAAACGCAAGACTTAAGTCAAGCGAGGCTTGCGGGTGTTGAACAGGTGCAGGCGCGCTCGGATCGAGCGCTGCCTCTGCTTTACCGGGCGGACCGGCGGCGACCAGAATGGCTCTTCGATCATCGGCGGCTCGATCGAGAGAGCGTCACGAGACGGCTCAGAGCTCACGAGCTTCTTAAGCTTCTCAAGCTCGGCCAGATCAAGCTCTTCCTCCTCCAAGTCCGGTCTCAACTTGGCCACCGCGGCCAGCACGAGGAACGCGATCAATGAGAAAAAACAGAACGCGCCATAGACCTCTAAAACGAGCGCCAACATTCCGCCACCTGGTTCACGTCTCCTCCCTAAGCCCGACACTACATTTACCAGATTCGGAGTTGGTTTGGGCGTCCGCAAAGTTCTGGAGGTGGGGGTTTCCTCTGATTAACACTGTTCTCAATATACCAGTCGGGTCTCTTCCCAGCTTTGCTTACCGGTCGCCGATGTTAACGCTGCCACCTAGAACGATCTAGGATGGCGACTTGCATGTTAGCTGCGCAAGCTTCGGCGATGGGCCTAAGCCCGCCTCATCACTTTTCCTTAAACGACCGCGCTTCGGCGCCAAACTCGAAGATTAGATCGCGCGAGGCTTCCGGGTATCGAACAGGCGCCCACCCCTTCGGATCGGATGCCTCCTCCGCTTTACCGGACAGGCCGGCGGCGGCCAGGATCGCTCTTCGATGATCGGAGGCTCAATTGAGACAACGTCGCCAGATCGCTCAGGGCTCACGAGCTTCTTAAGCTTCTCAAGCTCGGCGAGATCAAGCTCTTCCTCGTCCAAATCCGGTCTCAGTTTGGCCACTGACGCCCAGACCAGGAACACGACCAGCGCGAACAAACAGAGCGCGCCATAGGCCTCGAAAACCAGCGCTATCATCCTGGTTTCGCATCTCCTCCCCCATGCCCGATTGGTTCGCTACCAACAAGGATGTGGAGTGACTGTTCCACCGTTTTGACAAATTCGCTGTAAACAAAATGTGATGAATGTAGGGAGCTGCGCTTCCTGGCGGCTTCACCCCATGCCTCTCCTCACCACTTCTCTTTGAACGGCCGGGCTTCGACTTCGAAGCTCCAGGCCGACCGATCCTGTTTGACGAGGTCGGCGGCGATCGCGGCGACTCCGACGGGATCGATGAAGAAGTCGTCGGGCCGATCGGTAAACCGCGAGCGCGTGACTGGCCCGCCGACCACGCCGTCAACGACGATCAGCGCGACATGAATGCCAGTCGGCCAGAGATGGCGGCCCATCAATTCGGCGAGCGCGCGCTGCGCCATCTTGCCTTGCGCGAAGGCCGCCGCCCCGGCCGCGCCGCGGCGCGAGGCGGTCGCGCCGACGACAATGATTGCCCCCTGCCCTTTTCGGCGCATGGCGGGAATCGCCTGCTGAGCGCTAAGGAAGAGGCCGAGCGTGTTGACGCGCCATGAGCGCTCCAGATCTTCGGCCTTGACCTCCTCGACATTGCCCCAGACGCCCGAGCCGGCGTTATAGATGAGCGCGTCCATTTCCCCGACGTCGGAGCGCGTCGCGGCGAACGCCGCCTCGACCGAGGCCGCCTCAGTGACATCGCAGGCGTAACACTTGGCGCTTGGCAGCTCGGCGGCGAGCTTGGCTGTGAGCTCCGTGCGTCGGGCCATCAGCGCAATCGCGTAGCCGTCCGCGGCGAAACGCCGCGCGATCGCCTCGCCATTGCCAGGACCGACGCCGACCACCGCGCAGACTGGACGCTTGCCGCCATTCGCCATCGCACACGACCTCCACGCCGGCGGCGCGAGTTAAGCGCGCACGCTCCGATTTAGCCTATCCTGCGCCCCTCAGCCCGGGCTCGCAAGGCTCGTTCCCCTATTCGCTTGACGGGCGCCCGAGAACGCGCCAACTGAGCTTTAAATCCGCCGCCGGCGACCCGCCGGACCAGCGAGTGAAGAGGAAGCGCGAGGACTAGCATGACAATTCGACCGTGGGTGAAGTCCTATCCGCCCAACGTGCGCTGGGACGCGCCGCTCGAGCTCTCCTCCGTGCAGAGCGTGCTCGAGACGGCAGCCGAACGGTTTGGTTCAAAGCCAGCGCTCGATTTCATGAACAAGCGCTTGAGTTACGCGGAGCTCGACGCGCTCGCGAACCGCGCGGCGGCGGGCTTCCAGAAGCTCGGCGTCAAGCCCGGCGTTCATGTCGGGCTCTACCTGCCCAACACGCCGCACTACGTCATCGCCTTTTTTGGCGTCTTGAAGGCGGGCGGAGTGGTCGTCAACTACTCGCCGCTCGATGCGCTGCCGACGCTGCAATTGAAGCTCAATGACAGCGAGACCGATATCCTCGTGACGCTCGATCTCGCTTCGCTCTATCCGCAAGCGGAGAAGCTGCTCGCTTCGACCCGCCTCAAAACGCTTGTGGTTGGCGAGTTCGCAGAGATGACGCCCGCGCCCGACCTGGTCAAGGCGCAGATAAAGGCGGGCGGAATGCTCGCCGACGTCAAGCGCGGCAACGCCCATGTCGCGTTCCGCGATCTCATCGGCAACGACGGCCATCATCAGGTCCACCCGCTCGGCGCGCTCGCCGACGAACTGGCCGTCATTCAATATACCGGCGGCACGACCGGTTCGCCCAAGGGCGCCATGCTGTCGCACGCCAATCTGACCGCGGCCTGCTCGCTCTACCGTGAAGTGCTGATCCGGAGCGACGATGGCGTGCGCGTGGGCGAGGAGCGGTTCTTATGCATCCTTCCGCTGTTTCATATCTATTCGCTGACCGTGGTCATGCTGCTCGGATTTCGGCTGGGCTCGGAGATCGTGCTTCACCCGCGCTTCGATCCGGCCGCCGCGCTCAAGGACATCGTCGAAAAGAAGATCACAGTCTATATGGGCGTGCCGACGATGCATGTCGCGCTTCTCAGCCAGCCCGGCGTCGAGACCATGGATCTCTCGTCGTTGCGCTTGTGCTCGTCCGGCGGCGCGCCGCTTCCCATCGCGGTGCAGGAGCGGTTCGAGAGCGTTATCGGCTGCAGGTTGACCGAAGGCTGGGGCATGACCGAGACCGCGCCTCTCGGCACGTTCACGCCGCGGCTGGAACAGAGAAAACCAGGGTCGTGCGGTGTTCCCTATCCGGGCACGGAGATGAAGTTCATCGACGTCGCCAATCCCGAGCGCGAGGTGAAGCTCGGCGAGCGCGGCGAGATCTGCGTCAAAGGCCCGAACGTCACAAAGGGTTACTGGAAGAAGCCGGAAGCGACCGCGAATTCGATGACGGCGGACGGGTTCTTCCGCACCGGCGACGTCGGCTATATGGACGACGACGGCTTCGTCTACATCGTCGACCGGACCAAGGACATGCTCTTGTGCGGCGGGTTCAACGTCTATCCCCGCAACATCGAGGAAGCCATCTATCAGCACCCGTCGGTCGAGGAAGTGAGCGTCATCGGAATTCCGGACGACTATCGCGGCGAGACCCCGAAGGCCTTCGTCACGTTGAAGGCCGGCGCGGCGCCGCTCACGCTCGAGGAAATGAAGGCCTTCCTGAAGGATCGCGTCGGAAAGCACGAGATGATCGGCGCCATGGAAATCCGCGACGCATTGCCGAAAACTCCGGTCGGCAAGATATCAAAGAAGGACTTGCGGGAGTATGAAGCGCGCGCGCATGCCGAGGCTTGACTGCCAGAAGGGACGCCACTCCAAAGCGATTTCGCCCGCGCGTAGCGCCGATCCTTGACCGCCACTAGCGATGGATATACATTTGGCACGCCGTGTATCCAGGGAGAGAATCATGCAGGTCGCGAAATGGGGAAACAGTCTCGCTGTCCGCCTTCCTGCGGCCGTAGTGGAGGCGTTGCGCCTTAAGGAAGGCGACGAGGTTGAAATTCACGTCGCTAGCGAACGTGAGTTCGCCGTCGCGCGAAAGCCTAGCCAACAGGATTTTCTGAACCGGCTACGGGCCTTTCGCGGCCGCCTGCCGCGAGACTTCAAGTTCGACCGGGAAGAGGCGAATGCCCGGTAGTTTCTTCGACGCGAATATCCTGATTTACCTCGCATCCGACGACGCGACGAAGGCAGATCGCGCCGAAGCAATCGTTCGCGAAGGGGGAACGATCAGCGTTCAAGTGCTGAATGAAGTCGCGAATGTCGCTCGACGGAAAATGCAACTGAGCTGGCAAGAGACGCGCGGCTTCTTGTCCTCCTTACGCGAGCTCTTAACAGTGCACCCGATCACGGTAGACGCGCACGAGCTTGGGCTTGTATTGGCCGAACGACATCAGCTCGGCATTTATGATGCTCTGATCGCGGCTTCCGCCCTTCTCGCCGAGTGCGACAAGCTGTGGTCTGAGGACATGCAGGATGGGATGGCGATCGATAAGCGATTGCGGATCGTCAATCCGTTTCGCGCGAGCGGCCGATGACACGCCTGCTTGAAGCGGCTGAATTGCGTCAACCCCGCTTGACCACCGCGCCGGATGATGCTGATCGGGCGCCTTTCTGTAGGAGCGCCTGATGCGGGTCTCGAAATGGGGCAACAGCCTCGCCATCCGCCTTCCCCTCGCCGTGGTGAAGGAATTGGCGCTCAAGGAGGGCGATCAGGTTGACGTCCGCGTCTCCGGCGAGCGCGTGTTCGTTGTCGCGCGCGAGCAAAGGCCGCCGGAATTGGCGACTCCCGCGAGGTTTCAAATTCCGTCGCGATGGGGCAAATGACCGGTAGACACGCGTGGCGGCCGGTTGGATTGCGCGCATGAAGCCCGCCGAAAGCCCGTCCGCGCTCAAGGTCCAGGCGGCGCTCGGCGACCGGTTCGAGGTTCTCGAGTTCGACTTGAGCACACGCACCGCCGCCGAAGCCGCAGCGGCGATCGGCTGCGAGGTCGCGCAGATCGCGAAGTCGCTGATCTTCCGCGGCGGCACGAGCGGGCGCGCGGTTTTGATCATCGCCTCGGGCGTCGACCGCGTCGATGAGAAGAAGGCGGCGGCGGCGGTCGGCGAGCCGGTCGCCCGCGCCGACGCCGATTTCGTGCGCGAGGCGACGGGCTTCGCCATCGGCGGCGTGCCGCCGGTCGGCCACAAGGTGAAGCCGATCGTTCTCATCGAGGAATCGCTGCTCAATTTCGATGAGATCTGGGCCGCCGCCGGCACGCCCAACGCGGTCTTCCGTCTGACGCCTTCCGATCTCGTCGAACTGACCGGCGGGCGCGCGGTCGCGGTAGCGCGCAAGTAGGGGGCTCGACGTGGCTGCTAAGGGGACGCCTCAGGGCAAGATCAGGATCGGCGTCGGCGGCTGGACCTATGAACCGTGGCGCGGCGTGTTCTTCCCCAAGGGGCTGCCCCACGCGAAAGAGCTCGAATATGCGGGCTCGAAACTGACCTCGATCGAGATCAACGGCACCTACTATGGGTCGCAGAAGCCGACGAGCTTCATCAAGTGGCGTGACGAGACGCCGGACGATTTCATCTTCTCGGTCAAAGGACCGCGCTTCGCCACCAACCGCCGCGTTCTCGCCGAGGCAGGCGAGTCGATCGAGCGCTTCTTCAAGACCGGCGTGACGGAGCTCAAGGCGAAACTTGGGCCGATCAACTGGCAGTTTGCCACCACCAAGCGTTTCGACACTGAGGATTTCGCCGCGTTCCTGAAGCTTTTGCCCAAATCGGTCGATGGCCTCGCCATTCGCCACGTGGTCGAGGTCCGCCACGAGAGTTTCAAGAACCCGGACTTCATCGCGCTTGCGCGCGAGCATGAGGTCGCGGTGGTTATGGCTGGCGATTCGGACTACCCGCAGATCGCCGACGTGACCGCGCCATTCGTCTATGCGCGCATCATGGGAACGACGGAGACCGAAGAGGGCGGCTATTCCGCCGCCGCGCTCGATCAATGGGCTCGCCGGGCGAAAACTTGGGCCGCCGGCGGCTCTCCGGAGGATCTCGCGACCGTCGCGCCGGCGCCGAAATCCGACGGCGCCGCGCGCGAGATTTTTCTCTATGTCATCAGCGGTTACAAGCAGCGGAACCCGGCCGCCGCGATGGCGCTGATCGAGCGAGTCAGCTGACGGGCCGAACCACGATCGTCATTGCGAGCCATAGGGCGTCGAGAGACGCCCGTCCTTCCGGACGGGGCTACGGCGAAGCAATCCACGTAGGGCGCCCGACGTTCTCTGGATTGCTTCGTCGCCATAGCCCGTCGAAAGACGGGCGTTCCAATGAACGCCCTATCGCTCCTCGCAATGACGGATCCGCCTGAACGCAAATTGCTTTAACTCTTGATGAACGCCAGCAGGTCCGCGTTGATCGTGTCGGCATGGGTGGTCGGCATGCCGTGCGGAAAATCCTTGTAGCTCTTGAAGGTGCTGTGCTTCAGGAGCTTCGCCGAAAGGGGACCGGCGGCGACGTAAGGAACGATCTGATCGTCCTCGCTGTGCATGACCAGCACGGGCACATTGATCTTCTTCAAGTCCTCGGTGAAATCGGTCTGGGAGAAGGCGACGATGCCGTCGTAATGCGCCTTGGCGCCGCCCATCATGCCCTGACGCCACCAGTTCCAAACCACGGGCTCGATCGTTTTCACGCCCGGCCGGTTGAAGCCATAGAAGGGGCCAGCCGGAAGGTCGTAATAGAACTTGGACCGGTTGGCCGCGAGCTGCTTTTGCAGATCGTCGAAAACGCCCTTGGGCAGGCCGTTGGGGTTCGCTTCGGTCTTCACCATCAGCGGCGGCACGGCGCTGATGATCGCCGCCTTCACCACCCCCTTTTCGCCACGCCGCGCCAGATAGCGCACCACTTCGCCCCCGCCGGTCGAATGGCCGACATGGATCGCGTCTTTGAGATCGAGATGGTCCGTCACCGCGGTCAAATCGTCGGCGTAGTGATCCATGTCGTGGCCGCTGCCGATCTGGGTCGACCGGCCATGGCCGCGCCTGTCATGGGCGATCACGCGAAAGCCGTGACCTAAGAAGAAAAGCATCTGGGCGTCCCAGTCGTCCGCCGACAATGGCCAGCCATGGCTGAACACGATCGGTTGGCCTTGGCCCCAATCCTTGTAGAAAATCTCGAGCCCATCCTTGGTGGTGACCGTCGGCATAAGTCGTCTCCCGGCGCTAAACTGGACGAAGCCTTCCAGTCGGGTGGACGTTATGGGATGGCGCACACGAACGCGACCGACAAAATGACGGCGGACCGCCTTAATCTGATATGGACGAGGTCACCACCCGCTCACACGGCCTTAGTTTCCGCGCCGGAGCAAAACGCGCGGCGCAGCACGCTGCCGAAGCCGCATAGGAGCGCGCGAACCCCGCCCGCAATGGCAAAGCTCATAGCCCCAACGCCATAAAGCTCGAGCGCGCAAGCTGAGCGTGAAGGTCGTGAATCCTAAGCCGCATCGCCAGCGGCGCGTTCCCTCGGTGGGGGTTCGGCGAGCCGAGCATGGACATGTCTCCAAAGGATTTTCGTTTGCTTGACAGGATACGCGCCGGGCCTGACCTCAATGTGACAGGTCTCCGGCCTCGATAGGATACGGATCAGGCGCAATTTGGTTTCATGAGCGGCCACGAGTACGGCGCGCGCTCAGTGTCCTTGCGTGGTTGGCTCGCGTCGGCCTCGGCTCGCGTCAGTGCAGCCGCGACACGTAATGGGCGAGCGCTTTCATCTCCAAGTCGCCGAGCGGGTACACCACTTCCGCCATGCCCGCGGCGCCTGTGGCCGTTCGAGCGCCCGATTTGAAGTCGCGTAGCGCCTGATAAACATAGTCCTCACGCTGGCCGGCTAGGCGCGCGATATTGTCCACCCCCTCCAAATGATCGCCGTGACAGTTCGTGCAATGGATCGCCTGCGCGATCTTGCCGCCAAGCTCGGTGTCTTGGGGCGCACTGTCCGGCGCCGCTGGCGCGTGGGGCGGCGGCAGCGAAGCAAAATACGCCGACACGTTGCGCAGGTCGTCGTCGCTGAGCTGTTGCGCCATCGCGTTCATCGTCTCGTTCTTGCGCACGCCTTTGCGGAAGAACACGAGCTGGAACTGCAGATAGAGGTCAGGCTCCCCAGCCAGGTTCGGGATGTTCTTGTCGGCCGCGAGCCCGTCCGCAGTCGCGACGCCGTCGACGCCATGGCACGCGAAGCACCCTGCGGCCTCCGCCCTGGCCTTGCCGATGTCCGGCTTTCCTTCCGCCGCAATTGCGGCGACGGGAACGGCCAGGCTGAACGCCGCGATGATCCAGGCAGGTATGCGCACGATCTCAGGTTCTCATCGTATCGATGGAAAAAACGCCTCGCCCTGGCGTCTTGCGGCGCCAGGGCGAGGATCAATCCTGACGAGTCGATTGCTTACGACTTGCCATCGTACCAGATGCGATAGATCGCGCCGGCCTGGTCATCCGAGACGAGGAGCGAGCCATCCATCGGGTTGACAACCACGTCGGCCGGGCGACCCCAGTACTTGTTGTCCTTGATCCAACCCCAGGCGAACGGCTCCTGCGAGATGTTCTTGCCATCCGGGTCGGTCTGGATGCGGACGATCCGGGCCCCGGTGTGGTTGAACTGGTTCCAGCCGCCATGCTCGGAGAGGAAGATGTTGTTCCTGTACTCAGCCGGGAAGTTGTTCCCGGTGTAGAACTTCATCCCGAGCGGCGCCATGTGCGGCCCGACGTTCAAAGCCGGCGGGGTGAACTCGTCGCACTTGTGGCCCATGGCGTATTTCGGGTCCGGAATATCACCCTGGTGGCAATATGGGTAGCCGAAGTGCGTACCATATTTGACCAGGTGATTGAGCTTATCGGACGGGATATTGTCGCCCATCCAGTCGCGCGCATTCTCGGAGAACCAGAGCTGGCCGGAGCGCGGATCGACGTCGCCGCCGACGCTGTTACGCTGGCCGAGCGCAGCCACCTCCGACAGGCCCTCGTCCGGGTTGATGTGACGGTACTGCGCCGTGCCAGACGGGATCATGCAGACATTGCAGGGCGGCCCGACCGGAATGTAGAACCAGCCCGGCGCCTGCGGATCCGCCACCATGTACTTCCAGCCATGCGAAGTGTACGGCGGGAAGTCGCTGTAGACGACCTCGCCCTTCGGGTTGTCGAGGTTGTTGGCGATATCCTTATAGCGGTAGATCTTGTCGATGTCGGTAACGTAGAGATTGCCGTTGTAATAGCCGACGCCAGTCGGTTGCCGCAGCCCCTTGATGATTGTCTTCGCCACCCACTGGTCGCCCTGCTTCTTGAGCGCGAACACGTGGTCGGTCCAGCAGCCGACATAGAGCGTGTTGTCGGCGCCGAACACCATCTGGCGAGCGCAGTCGAGCTGATCGGCCAGCACTTCGATATGGAAGCCCGGCTGCAGTTTGATGTTCTCTTTGACGAGGTTGACCAGCTCATCATGCGGCGTCGGCAGCGGCTGGCCCGGATAGGGATGGGTGCCGTGTTGCTGCGCCGTCTCGTCGCCCATGAACCAGTCCGCGGGCGGGTGCTCCCAGTAATCGCGGCTGTTGCCGTTGTACTTGATCAGCGGTTCGTCGGCGCGCGCCGGGACAGTTGACGCCATTCCCAGCGCCAGCAGCCCCGCCACGCCAACCAGCGCAGGCAATAATCTCAGCCTTCCAAGTCGCATAGTTTCCTCCTCCGATATTCTCTACTTATACTGACGGATGACCGCCACGCCCTCCTTCAGCCTCGCGCATCGGCGAGTCGGCATGGCAGAGCAACCGAACCATAGGGTGGCCCAACAACTTTGACAACGCCGTTGCCGGGGGCTCGCGAAAAAAATGAAGCGTCGGGCTAGCCCGGCGGCGCCAACGGCACCATCGGATTGATCGCATCGTCGCGCTCGACGAGCCGCTGCGTCTCCAGCATTGCCTGAAATGGACCGCCCGATCGGCTTACCGTCGCCACCGCCAGCGCATAGCTGTTGAGCGCCGATCCCGACCACACGCGGTAGACGCGAATGTGCACCGAGCCATCAGGTATGTTGACGGTCTTGTCATCGGCCAGCTTCACTTCGACGCCGGGCGCGACCGCCTGCGCCACCATCTTTGCATAGGCTGCATCGACCGCGCCCGGGTCCGCCTTCTGCGCCCACACGACGCAGGATTCCGGATCGAGCCGCGTCGCCAGGACGAACCGCCCCGCCGGGTCTTGCACCGCCCAGGCCTTGCCGGAGCCGGGCACCCCGCCGCCCGCGAACGAAAGCATCTTGCCGTCACGATTCGGCCTGCCTGCGAACACGGCGAGCGCTTCCGGATTGGTGATCGGCAGCAGATTTTGGCTGTCCGCCCAGTCCCAGACCGTCGTGAGATGGCCGAACTTGGCCATGCACACATCGCTGAACAGCTTCACGAAGTTCGCGGCGGCTTCATCAGCCCGCGCCGGCTGCCCAACCAGCGCGAGCGCGGCGGCCGCGGCGAATGCGAGTCGCTTCATGGGACGTTTCCTCCTGACACGCCGCAGTCGTAGCGGGGTTTGACGAACTTGAACAGCGGGCGGCGACCCAGGCCGCCTTGCACGCCGCGACCGCACGAACGGGAAGCGCGTTACCCGACAGTCACGCCCACTCGCCTTTGCGGAACACCGGCGTGCGGTCGCCAGTCGCGTCGAGGCCGTCGATGTCGATTTTGTCCGAGCCGATCATCCAATCGATATGGATCATGCTCTTGTTGCCGCCCTGCCCCGCGATCTGCTCCGGGCTCAGCTTGGCGCCATCGACGAAGCACTTCGCATAGCATTGGCCAAGCGCGATGTGGCAGGCGGCGTTCTCGTCGAACAGCGTATTGAAGAACAAAAGACCGCTCTTCGAGATCGGCGACGAGTGGGGAACCAGCGCGACCTCGCCGAGACGGCGCGCGCCGTCGTCGGTGTCGAGCACCGTTCTCAGCACGTCTTCACCCCGCTCGGCCTTCGCTTCGACGATGCGTCCGCCTTCAAAGCGGACCGAAATGCCATCGATCAGCGTGCCCTGATACGAGAGCGGCTTGGTGCTGACGACATGACCGTCGACCCGGCGCGCGTGCGGCGTGGTGAAGACTTCTTCCGTCGGAATGTTCGGGTTGCAGGTGATTCCGTTCTTCGCGGTCGCTGCGCCGCCCTGCCAGTCGTGGCCGTCGGCGAGGCCGATGGTGAGATCCGTCCCCGGACCGGAATAGTGGAGCGCATGAAATTTCCTCGCGTTCAGCCATTCCGTCCGGCGGCTGAGCGCCGCGTTGTGCGTGGCCCACGCTTGGACCGGATCGCCATTGTCGACCCGCGAAGCCGAGAAGATCGCCTCCGCCAGCCTGCCGACCGCGACCTCATCCTCGTCTCCCGGAAAGACGCGCTTCGCCCACGAGACGGTCGGATAAGCGACGATGTTCCAGTTGATGTCGAAGCCGGCGATCTTCTCGAGCGCGGGCTGGTAGGCGATGGAATTCGCCTTGTTGGCGCGTGCGACTTTCGCCGGGTCCTCCTGCGACAGCAGCATCGGATCGTTCCCGACAATGGCGAGCCGGGCGGTGTTGGCCGCGAAGGCTTTGGCGACGCCTTCGTAGAGCCAGCCCGGCGCGCGGTCGAAGCTCGCGTCCGGAGCGGAGCGATAGCGCGCGAGCGTGATCTCCTCGTCGGAGAGGATCGGCGTCACCAGCCCAGCCCCCGCCTTGTAGGCCTCGGCGACGATCTTCCGCGCCAGGGGCAGCGCCGAAACCGGCGCGGTCAAGAACAGGTCCTGGCCCGGTTGAAGTCGCAAGCCCACCTTGACCGCCGTCTCGGCCAGCCGCTCGAGCTTCTGGGGATCGATCGATGGAAAATTGCGCTGATGGGTGGTCATGTGCGTGCTCCGGGGAAATGTTGTCTTTAAACGATCTGCGAACGACTATAGGTCGTCACGAAGGCGCCGAGAAGGCGCGGCGACCTATATGCATCAGGCAAGCGCAACGTCGGGAGAGTGGCATGGCGCGCGTCTTCATCACCGGTTCGTCCGACGGTCTCGGCCTTATGGCCGGCCAGCTTCTCGCCGATCAGGGGCACAAGGTCGTCCTGCATGCGCGCAACGACGCCCGCGCCGCGGACGCCAAGAAGGCCCTGCCCAAGGCCGAAGCTGTCGTGATCGGCGACCTGGCGAGCCTCGCCGCCACGAAAGATCTGGCTCGCCAGGTCAACGCGCTTAACTCATTCGACGCCATCATTCACAACGCCGCCGTCGGCTATCGCGA
This sequence comes from uncultured Alphaproteobacteria bacterium, assembly GCA_963696665.1. Classification (GTDB taxonomy): domain Bacteria; phylum Pseudomonadota; class Alphaproteobacteria; order Rhizobiales; family Beijerinckiaceae; genus Roseiarcus. Next base: position 37,122 of record CAVOLE010000004.1, on the reverse strand, counting down.
AGGGCTTCGCGTAACGAGCGACAATTTGCCGCATGTCTTCGCCATCAACGCGCTCGCGCCCTATATCCTCACCGCGCTGATCGAAAGGCCGAAACGCCTCGTCTATCTGAGCTCGGGCATGCACGATCGCGCGCACGCGAATCTGGACGATATCCTGTGGCGGAAGCGGCGATGGGACGGATCGTCGGCTTACGCCGAGAGCAAGCTGCACGACGTCATGCTGGCCCTCGCCGTCGCGCGCCTCTGGCCCGATGTGCTGTCGAATGCGCTGACGCCCGGCTGGGTTCCGACCAAGATGGGCGGCGCGGGCGCGCCCGACGACATTGCCCAAGCGCATCTGACGCAAGCCTGGCTCGCCACCAGCGACGAAGCCGCCGCGCGCACCACCGGCGGCTATTTCTATCACCTGAACCCGCGCGAGCCGAACCCCGAGGCGCGGGACATCGCGCTGCAAGACAGGCTTATCGATATTTGCAGGGAAATTTCGACGATCGACCTGCCGCGGAGTTGAGGAAGCTTTCGGTCGGGGTCAATCTAGCGCGAACGGGCGTTTCCTGTGTGGTGCGTCGCGAAGTAGCCATTCATAAGCTCATCGTACAATTTATCGGTTTCATCCTTCTGGCCCGGCGTGAATTCCCCTCCCACCGCGCCCCGGGTCGGCTGGTGTTTGACCCCGCCCTGAATCGGCCAGGAGTTCCCGTGGACCGGCCGGGACTCCTGGGCCATCGCTTGCGGCGCCAGGCATGAAAGCCCCCCAACCAGGGCGCCGACAATGATCGTTTTCTGCAACATTGCGTAGTTCCTGATCCCCGTCGCGCAGCGGCGCCGTCACAATTTAGAAGCGACAAACGAAATTTTGAATGACGCAAGTCACCCTGCGCGAGCTTTCCGGCTTCGCCCTAGCGCGTCGATCGGAGCGAAACTGTTATTGCGCTGGCGAGCCCATCCCCGCAAGAGGAACGCCATGGACGACGCTGACCCGATCTGGCCCGATCTCACCTATTCGACCTGGGCCGACACGCTCGCGACCTTGCACCTGTGGACCCAGATCGTCGGCAAGATCCGACTGACCCTGACCCCCTGGCTCAATCACAGCTGGCGGACCCCGCTTTATGTCAGTGCGCGCGGGCTTGGCTCCTCGCCGATCCCGACCGGGGCCGAGATATTCGAGATCGAGTTCGACTTTATCGCCCACCGGCTCAACGTGCGAACCAGCTGGGGCGCAGAGGGGTTCCTGCCGCTGAGACCCCAGTCGGTCGCCGATTTCTACCGCGCGGCCATCGATCTCCTCGACAGCATGGGCATTTCGGTCGCGATCAAGGAGACGCCGAACGAAGTTCCGGGTCCGATCCGATTCTCAGAGGACCGAACCCACGCCGCGTATGACGCGGCCGCCGTCCATCGTTTCTGGCGCGCGCTCGTGCAGGCGGATCGCGTCTTCAAACTCTTTCGCACCGGCTTTATTGGCAAGGCGAGCCCGGTCCATTTTTTCTGGGGCAGCTTCGACCTCGCGGTGACGCGTTTCTCCGGCCGCCGCGCGCCGCTCCATCCGGGCGGCGTGCCCGGACTGCCCGATGACGTGGCGCGCGAAGCCTATTCGCATGAAGTGAGCAGCGCCGGATTCTGGCCGGGCAATGAGGCCTTCCCGCGTGCGGCCTTTTATTCCTACGCCTATCCTGAGCCCCCAGGCTTCCGCGACCGGCCAATTCCGTTAGGCGCCGCTTTCGATGCGACCCTTGGGGAGTTCATCCTGCCCTACGAGATGGTCGCGCGATCACGGGACCCGGACGGCTTGCTGCTCGACTTCCTGTCGACGACTTACGCGGCGGCGGCCGATGCGGCGGGCTGGGACCGCGCCGCTCTGGAATGCCCCCTTGGCGTTCCCGGACGCGTGCGGCCGATCTAGCGCGGACAAGCGCGATATGCGTCATGTCCGTTTCCCCTTCCGCGCGGTTTTGCTCGCCGGCTTTGGCGGCAAGGCCCTCACAAAGGCGAATGCGTCATCGAGCCAAGTCTTGAGCGCGCTCATGTCCAGCGTCACCGGGTCGACATAGACGTAGCCCTCCATCACGCGCCCCCGCATTTCCATGGGACGCGCTCCCGGCCGCGCGAGCGCATCACGGTGGCGCTCCTTGCCGACACGGAGCAGCAAGCCGCGCTTCGACACGGCGGCGACGATGTTGCCGTTCATGAGGAAGCTATCGCCGCCGAACATCTTGACCTCTGTGATTGCTCCCATGCTGGCGAGATAGGCGCGGACGTCACCGACCAGCTTGTCTTCAGTCATCATTACGACGCTCCCAAAGTGGCAGGAGAACAGATTTCGCCGTAGACTGACAAGTAGCCCGTCTCGTGGCCCGCATCGCCGAGAGGCGGAAAACGCGAGCGATAGCGATTCGGGAGATTGAATCGATGGCAGCCTGGGACCGCGTCGGTCACGATCACGTGCTGCAGGCGGTCAAGGAATATGACCGGCTGGGGCCGGAGCGGTTCTTCTCGGAGCATGGCTTCGCGCCGACCACGACCTATGAGCTCGCTTGGGAAAACCGTCGCTACCCGCCCAAAGCCATCTTGGGCGTGGCTTACGAATTCGCAACAGGACAGCGTCTCGCTTCCGGCGACTTCGAAGGCGGCAAATCAGGCGCTGTCAAAGTGCTCCGACAGCTAGGATTTCACGGTCCAGCAGAAACGACGGCCTGCCAAAGCTTGAATGGCGAGCGCAGCGCCTGCTCAACGAAGCCGATAGAGAGACGGGCGGCATCGCGCTTCGCGCGTAAGCCTTGCGTCGCTGCTCCGGCGGCGTCGATCGCCGGCGCCCGCGCGCCGCCGTCGCGCTTGGGGCCTTATGCCTTCCTTATGCTCGAGGCCCTAATTCCATCTCGAACGCTTACGGCTCACAGCCCATGTTTGCGCCATGTGAAGACGTGGAGACGCGTTTATGGCCAACTTGTTATGGGACCGATTGAGCGCGGAGGAACAACACCATCCGCCAGAGCGAGGTCTCGATCGATACGATCCGTATAAAATCGATCCACCCGGGCCGCTGCAGATGTTCACCCGCCTCGGGCTCTTATTGGTGATCGCGCTCGCATTCGGGCTCGTGGCCGAGGTGCTGGCCCGACTGCCGCCCCAGTGAGTCAAAGCGAACTCTGACTTCAGGCAACGGACCCACCGGAGGACATGGCCGGCCCCTCGCGAGACAACGAGGCAAAGTCAATGATCCAGCAGGACATCAAAGCGAAGTCCCGCTGCTCAGCCCGCCCCCGCATCTTGAGGCGGAGGCGCGCGGCGTCACACAGGCATCGATCCGAACGCCGACGTCACATGGAAGGCGGCGCCGTTCGATCTGGTCGGCAAGTCGGTCGCCCGGGATGCGGACCTCGCGGCGCAGATCGATCCGTGGGCCTATTCGATTGAGAAGAAATACGGCTTCCTGAAGATCGCGGACACGCAGACCGGCGAGTACGCGGGTCACGTCTGCGTCCTCGGCGCGAACGGACAGTTCCTCGCCGCCAACAAGGACGCGTTGCGCCCTCTGGCGGAAGCCAATATCGAGGTGCTCGAATATGCCGTGAACCATCCCGACGAAATCGCCAAGTGGTATTTCGACACGCTTAAGCCGCCGCGCCTCAGCCTCGAGGACCTCTTAAACGTCTGTGTGACCGAGTGGCGGCGTCTTCTCATCTGCATCGGCTACAGCTTGCGCCGGGATCGTCTCGGGGCGCTGCTTTGGTGGTGGGTGACGTTTGGCGAAGTCATCCGCTACGGCTATCTGTCCTCGGGCGAGGCGACGCGCTGCCTTATAAAAAACTCCGACATTTGCAAATTGGCTAAGGCTTTGTGCCTCGGCTCGCACCCCAGGACCTTATTCGCGTATTGGACGAGCGCGTTTCTGGCTTGGCGTTGGCGTCCTCTCGTTCAGTCTGCTCATGCCCTCTCGCAGCCGGCAAGCGTGATGACCAGCGTCGCTACTCGTGTTCGGCGGAGGACTTCTCACATCCGAACGAAAGGCGAGCTTGATGAAGGCGTGAGATCCTTCCAAGCGCCGGCCCCCGAGCCGACGAAGGGTCTCCTGCCGCTGATTGGCGCGACGCCAATGGTCGAACTGACCAGATTGGCCGCCGGACGTTGCCGTCTCTTCCTCAAGCTCGAAGGCGCCAACCCCGGCGGTTCGATCAAGGATCGGCCGGCGCTCGCGATGATCGAAGCCGCCGAACGCGATCGCCGCCTAAAGCCTGGCGGCGCGATCGTCGAGGCCACCGCCGGCAACACCGGCCTCGGTCTTGCGCTCGTCGCCGCGGCCAAAGGTTACCGCCTCATCCTCGTCATTCCCGACAAGATGAGCCGGGAGAAGATTTTCCACTTAAGAGCGATGGGCGCAGAGATCGTGCTGACGCGATCGGACGTCGGCAAAGGCCATCCGGAATATTATCAGGACAAGGCGGAGCGCATCGCCGCCGAGACGCCCGGCGCGATCTTCATCAACCAGTTTGCCAACCCGGCAAATCCGCTCGCCCACGAACTTACGACCGGCCCGGAAATCCTCGAGCAGCTCGACGGCGATGTCGACGCAATCGTCTGCGGCGTCGGGTCTGGCGGAACGTTGACGGGCTTGAGCCGGTTTTTCGCCAAGACCTCGCCAAAGACTGAACTCGTGCTCGCCGATCCTGTCGGCTCAATCCTTGCGGAGGCGGTCGAAGGGCGACCCCTACGCGAGGCGGGGACGTGGCTTGTCGAAGGGATTGGCGAGGACTTCGTTCCGGAGATCGCCGATCTCAGTCGCGTCAGCAGGGCCTACTCAATCGAAGATGCGGAATCGTTCGATGCGGCGCGGACGCTGCTCAAGGCGGAGGGCGTGCTTGGCGGGTCGTCGACTGGGACGGCGCTGGCAGCCGCCCTGAAATACTGCCGTGAACAGACCCGCCCAAAGCGGGTCGTGGTGATCTCCGCCGACAGCGGCAACAAATATCTCTCGAAAATGTACAACGATTTTTGGATGGCCGATCAGGGCTTCCTGCGGAAGCCTCGCCACGGCGATCTGCGTGACCTCATTAGCCGGCGCTACGACGAGGGCGTGGCGGTGACGATCGCCCCGGATGACAAGCTTCAGACCGCCTACGCGCGGATGAAGCTTTATGACGTCTCCCAGCTCCCAGTCCTGCAAGGCGACAAGGTCATCGGCATCATTGACGAATCCGACTTGCTGCTCGCGGTCTTCTCGAACCCGGAGCGGTTTCGCGTCGAAGTCCGGTCGGCCATGTCCGGCGCGATTGAGACCATTCCGGTCAGCTCGCCCCTCGGCGCTTTGCTGCCGGTTTTCGACAAGGGCTATGTCGCGGTCGTTGTGGATGGCGATCGGTTTCTCGGCCTGATCACGCGCATCGATCTCCTCAACCATCTCAGACGGCAAGTGGACTGATCATGCCGGACAACGACGACAGCGCACGCGCCGCGGGCCTCTCGACCCGCGCGATCCATGGGCGGCAGAAGCCGGATGCGGCGACTGGCGCGGTCATCACGCCGATCTTCGCCACCGCAACTTATGTCCAATCCTCGCCGGGCGTGAACACAGGCTGGGAATATTCGCGCTCAGGCAATCCGACCCGCGCCGCGTTCGAGGCGGCGCTGGCGGAGCTCGAAGGCGGAGCTGCGGGCTTCGCCTTCGCTTCGGGGCTCGCGGCGGAGGCCGCGGTGCTCGAACTCCTCGACCACGGCGCGCATGTCGTCGCCTCCGATGACCTCTATGGCGGCACGTGGCGTCTTTTCCATCGGGTGCGCGAGCGCTCCGCCGGATTGACCGTAACGCATGTCGACGCGAGCGATGGAGCGGCGGTCGCCGCGGCGATCACCTCGGCGACCCGGATGATCTGGATCGAAACGCCAGGCAATCCGCTGCTTCACATCGCCGACCTCGCGGCAATCGCCAAAATCGGCCGGGAGCGCGGCCTCTTGACCGTCGTGGACAACACTTTCGCATCTCCGGCGGTGCAAAGGCCTCTCGAGTTCGGCTTCGACATCGTCGTTCATTCGGTAACGAAATACATCAGCGGCCATTCCGATATTGTCGGCGGCGCGGCAATCGTCCGCGATGATCGCGACCTCATCGACCGGGTGCGCTTCCTGCAGAACGCGACCGGCGGCGTGCTCGATCCCTTCAGCAGCTTCCTCGGCCTGCGCGGCGTCAAAACGCTGCCGCTTCGCATGGAGCGTCACTCGGCGAACGCGCTCGCGGTCGCTCGCTTTCTCGAAGGCCACCCCAAGGTCGCGCGCGTGCAATATCCAGGTCTCGCGAGCCATCCGCAGCACAATCTCGCAGCGCGGCAAATGAACAGCGGCGGGGGCATGGTGTCGTTTTTCGTCAATGGCGCTCAAGACGCTGCGGTCAGGGTGCTCGAACGGACGCGATATTTTGCTCTCGCCAAATCGCTCGGCGGCGTCGAAAGTCTCGCCGGCCACCCCTGGACGATGAGCCATGCCTCGATTCCCGAAGCTCAGCGGCGTGCAGCCGGGATCACCCCGCAGCTCGTCCGACTCTCGATAGGAATCGAGGACGCTCAGGACCTGATAGGCGATCTCGACAAGGCGCTGGAAGCGGCGTGAGCCTCGACGTCGAGCAGCGTCAGACGTTCCCCGCCGTCACGGCCATCGATGCTCGGCTGCGGGATGCTCCTTGCCCAGACGCGCGCGGCCGAACAGCTTCTCCCGCAGAGTCCCGGGCTCATACGCCTTCTTGTAGCGGCCGCGGCGTTGCAACTCCGGCGCCAAGAGGTCCGCGACATCAACGAACGTCTCGGGGCGCACGACGAAGGTGAGATTGAATCCGTCGAGATCGGTGTCATCGATCCAGCCTTCAAGCTGGTCAGCCACCGTCGCCGGCGAACCAGCGATCACCGGACCAATGCCGCCGATTGAGACGTGCTCCGCCACCTCTCGAACGGTCCAGCGGCGGCTCGGGTCGGCGCGCGTGATGTTCTCAAGCGCCGTCCGACCCGCCTCACGCTCCACATGTTCGACGATCTGGTCGGGGTCGTACTCGGAAAAATCGACACCGGTCCAACCCGACATAAGCGTCAGCGCGCCTTCGGGATCGACGTAATGACGGTAGTCAGCGAGCTTGGCTTGGGCTTCCGCGTCGGTTGGCGCGACGATCACGGTCATCATCGCGAACATGAGAATGCCCTTCGGGTCGCGTCCTGCGGCTGCTGCAAGCTCACGAATTGCAGCAACCCGAGGCGCGATCACCTTCTTTGACGGTCCGGACATGAAGACGCATTCCGCATGACGGGCGGCGAAAGCTCGTCCCGCCGGCGAGGTTCCGGCCTGATACAGCACGGGCGTCCGTTGTGGCGACGGCTCGGAGAGATGCAGCGCGTCAAGCTTGTAATGCGGCCCGTCGTGACGAACTTTGCGCACGCGATCCGGACGGGTGAACACGCCCTTTTTGACGTCGGCGACGACCGCATCGTCGGCCCAGCTCCCTTCCCACAACTTGTAGACCACCTGCATGTAGTCTTCCGCGACCGCGTAACGTTCGTCGTGCCCTCGCTGACCGGTTTCACCCATGCCCTTGGCGGCGCTGTCGAGATAGCCGGTCACCACGTTCCAGCCGATGCGGCCATCGGTCAGGTGATCGAGGGTCGACATCCGGCGCGCGAACGGAAACGGCGGCTCGTAAGACAGCGTGACGGTCACGCCGAAGCCGAGATGCTTTGTCGCCGCCGCCATGGCCGGAACGAGGAGCAGCGGATCGTTGACTGGCGTTTGCGTCGCATGACGCAGCGCCGCCTCGGGGCTGCCGCCAAACACGTCGTAGACGCCTAGAACATCGGCGAGAAACAATCCGTCAAAAAGTCCGCGCTCCAATGTTCTTGCGAGTTCGATCCAGCCGTCGAGGCGGCGATAATCGCGCGAGCGGTCGCGCGGATGACGCCACATTCCCGGCGACTGATGCGCGACGCAGTTCATCTCGAATGCGTTGAGGCGTATTTCCTTAGCCATTGTATCGCCGATCAGCAGCGGTCGCGGCGCGCCTCTCTTAGCCGGCGGCCGCCTTCCTTTCCGAAGGCGCGACGACGTTGGCGATGACCTCGCCGAAGGGGCCAGCGTTCTTCGCTGGCCCGAGATCGGAGCCGGTCGTCTTCTTGAGCGGCAGCTTCGGGAACACGAGTTCCGCGAAGCGATAGCATTCCTCGAGATGAGGATAGCCGGACAGGATGAACCGGTCGATGCCGAGGTCCATATATTCCTTCATCCTCTCGGCCACTTCGTCAGAATTGCCGACGAGCGCGGTCCCGGCCCCGCCCCGCACAAGCCCAACACCCGCCCACAAGTTTGGCGAGACTTCGAGCTTGTCGCGCCGCCCGCCGTGGAGGCGCGCCATGCGCTGCTGACCGACGGAATCGAAACGGGCGAAGGTGCTCTGGGCCGTCGCGATCGTCGCGTCGTCGAGCTTGGAAATCAATTCATCAGCCGCTCGCCAGGCTTCGGCGGAGGTTTCGCGCACGATCACGTGCAGGCGGATGCCATAGGAGAACGTGCGCCCCTCGCGGGCCGCAAGCTGTTTGGCGCGCGCGATTTTCTTCGCCACTTCATGCGGCGGCTCGCCCCAAGTGAGGTAGACGTCCACATGCTTCGCGGCGACAACGCCCCCGGCGTCCGAGGAGCCTCCGAAATAAAGCGGAGGGTAAGGCTTTTGTTGAGGCGGGTAGAGAAGCCTGCCTTTCTCGATCCTGAGATGCTTGTGCGTCTCGGTGACTTCCTCGCCCAGCATCAATTTCCGCCAGATGGACAGGAATTCGTCGGTGACCTCGTAACGTTCGTCGTGATCGAGGAAGACCCCGTCGCCCTTCAACTCAAGCGGATCGCCGCCGGTGACAACATTGATGAGCACCCGGCCGTTCGAAAGCCTGTCTAGCGTCGCGCTCATGCGAGCGGCGAAGGCGGGCTCGGTCAGGCCAGGGCGCACCGCCACGAGATAGCGCAGGCGCCGGGTGAGCGGAACCATGGCCGAGGCGATGACCCAGGAGTCTTCGCACGAGCGGCCGGTGGGAATCAGGACGCCGAAATAGCCGAGTTCGTCGGCGGCGCTCGCGATCTGCGAGAGATAGCCGAGCGAAACGTGCCGCGCGCCGATCTCGCTGCCGAGATACCGGCCGTCCCCATGGGTCGGCAAAAACCAGAGAACGTCGATCTGCTCCGCAGGGGGCGGAAGGTCGAGCGCTTCGGTCATGCTTTTGATCCTTCTGTGCTGCTCCGGGGCGTGAACCGCGCAACGGGCGTTCGCAAAGTCGCGGCAGCGCGCGCCATGTTGCGCCTCAGATCGCGCCGTGACGCGGCGGATTGACGCGGTTCAGCCAGTAATCGCCGACCGCGCGATATTTCCATCGAACCGGATCGTGCACGGTGTGTGTGCGGGCGTTGCGCCAGTGACGGTCGAGCCCGTGCTTAATGAGGGTCGCGCTCGAGCCAGCAAGCTCGATCAGCTTGGAGGCGACGAGGAGCGCTGCTTCGGTCGAGGCGATCTTGGACTCCGCCACGGCGACCGACGCCGCCGCGACCGTCTCGACCGAAGGCTCAGCCTGAGCGCGGTCAACGAACGTCCCGGCGCGCGCGAGCAGCGCGCTCGACGCATCCACGCGGATCTTCAGTTCGCCCGCCGTCGCGACCGTATAGGGATCGTCGCTGGCGCGCTCGACGCGAGCGTCCTTGTACGGACGAGCGGATGTACGAACGAACTGGACCGTGTCCGCAAGCGCCGCCTCGGCGATTCCCTGCTCAACCGCCGCATGCATGATTTGGGCGAATGGGCCCATGGACGTCGGACGATCGAACAGCGCAGAGAAAGACAGGACCGAGAAGGGATGTACCGGAACGTCCTTCAGGATCGTCGTGCCGGAGCCGGTGGTGCGCTGTCCGAATCCAGACCAATCATCGAGGATCGTGATCCCATCCGTGTCGCGCGGCACGAAGGCGATCCTGCTGACGTTCTCGTCGTCATTGGCCACAACCGCGACCCAATGGGCGAACAGCACGCCGGTCGAATAGAACTTGCGCCCGTTGAGCCGATAGATCGACCCGTCACGGCTGAGCCGCGTGGAGTGGTCATGCGCCGTTTTCGTGCCCGTCTCGGACAAAGCGTTGCCGAGCCGCTCGCCTGCCAAAACCCGCTCATAGAAGAAGCGCTTCTGCTCTTCGGAGCCGTCAAGGCGAAGGCCCTCCAGCATGAAGAAATGGTTTTGCGGAATTTGGCCGATCGAACCGTCGGAGCGCGAAAGCGCCGCAATGACGCGCGCGACCGTTTCCGCGCGCACGCCGGCCCCGCCATAGGCCTTCGGCACGGTGATCGCGAGCAGACCGGCGTCGGAGACGAGCTCCATCTCCTCGTAAGGAAGGATGCGGTCGCGGTCCCGCTCGACAGCGCGCTTCGCGAGCTCGGCCGATATCTCCTCGGCGACTGCAAGCGCCTCGGAATCGTCTCGAATCCGGCGGGCGGGCGGGCTCCGCAAAGGGGGCGCGCGGAACTCGTTGGCGTCGACATCAAGCGTCGCGAGCGCGGACGGCATCAAAGGTCTCTCCGTGAGGCGAAAGCGTCAGCTCCAGGCGTGGCGCGGAGGCCCGACGCCATTCAACAGGTGGTTGCCGACGTGGAAATATTTCCAGCGCACCGGGTCGTGCAGCGTATGGGTGCGCGCGTTGCGCCAGTGCCGGTCGAAATTGTATTGGCCAAGCGTCGAGCGCGTGCCCCCGAGCTCATGCAGTTTGTTGGCAGCGAGAATTGCAATCTCGGTGGTCAGGACTTTGGCCTCGGCCACCTTGACCGCGGTTTCGGCGACCGCCTCCTCGCTCGGATCGTCGAGGATCTCGTCGACCGCCCGTCCAGCGCGCTCGAGCAAAGCCTCGGCGGCGTGCAGCTTGACTTCAAGATCGCCGATCTGCGCGATGGTGAAGACGTCTTCGTAGCCATGGCCCTGGCGGGCGTCGAGCCAGGGCCTCACATGGTTGCGCACGAAGCGGATCGTCTCCTCGATCGCGCCGCGCGCGATGCCGGCGTCGACGGCCGCCTGAATGATCTGCGACACGGAGCCGTTCGAGGTCGGGCGCTCGGCGCCGAGATAGGCGGGGATGACCGCCTCGGGTCCGACACGAACATTGTCGATGAGAACATTGCCGCTAGCCGTGGTGCGTTGGCCGAAGCTCGACCAGCTGTCGATGATCGTGAGCCCAGGAGCGTCGCGCGGCGCGATCGCCAGATAGACGTTGCCGTCTTCGCCGACGGCGCCGATGTGGATGAAATGGGCGAAGAGGGCGCCGGTCGCATAGAATTTCTCGCCGTTGGCGACGAAGGAATTGCCGTCGGGCCTTAGCGTCGTCTCGAAGGCCCCCACATGTTTGCTTCTAGCCTCGGAGAAGGCGTTGCCCAGGCGATAGCCCTGCAGCACCCGGCCGAACCAGAGGCGCTTCTGCTCTTCTCTGGCCGTCACTCTGATTGCGTCCAACGCCGCGAAATGGTTCTGCGGCAATTGTCCGAGGTTGGGGTCGGCGGCGGAAATGACAGCGATGACCTCGGCGAGGGTGGCGAAGGACACGCCCGCTCCGCCATAGGCCTTGGGCACGGTGATCGCCCAAAGGCCCGATCCAGAAAAGCGATCAAGCTCCTCGGCCGGAAGACGTCTCTCACGATCTCGCTCAGCGGCTTCGACCCGGAATTCGTCGGCGAGCTGGCTTGCGACAGTGAGGGCCTCCTCGTCAGAAGCAATGCGGCGCGCATTCGGGGAAAGATCGAAGCTCGGAATCTCGTTCGAGACGGCGATCGGCGCGGAAACGTTAGTGTTCATCGAGAATCCTGGGCAGCTTGTCAGTCCAAGGTTAAGGTCCGATAGCGGCCGTGGCCGTACACGAGAGCCTCGCCGCCGGCGCCGACGTGGATCGCGCGAACGGCGCCGATGATGATCCCGTGGCTGTGCCGCTCGATGATCTCCTCGACCGCGCAGTCGATCACGGCGAGCGCATCCTCGAGTTCGAGCGCGCCGGTGGCGAACTGGCGCCAGCGAGCGCCCTCGTAGCGATCGGCGCCCTTGACGCCGTCCCGTCCGGTGAAGCGATCGGCGACAGGTTGATGGCGTGCGTCGAGAACATTGACGCAGAAATGTCCCTCGCGCCGGATGACCGGCCACGCGGATGCGACGCGGTTGACGCATACAAGCATCGTCGGTGGGTCGATGGAGAGCGAGTGCGCCGACGTGACGGTCAACCCTGTTCGCGACTTACCCGTCCCCGCGGTGATGACGCTGACGCCGCCCATTATGCGGCGCATCGCATGCTTGAAGGTCGCAACCTCGAGCGACGGAACGTGGCGAACAGTCACGGTCATTCGGTCGCTCGCGAAGCGCGCGCCGGCACGCTCGGAGATGCGTGCGCGCGCGGCGCCCTTCTTCTCTCGGCTTCAATGCGGCCTGATGGGGCCGCGAGCGATGCGCGTTTGGACATGCCGTCAGTTCACCTGTTGTCGCGAAAAACTATAATGTTGATTAATTTTGTCAACAATAATTGACAGGATCTCCAAAAGCTATTTATCTGCCATAGAACCAATGGCTTACCGCGGCGCGCCCCTTACACGCGGCTCGTCTTCGCGGCGCCGCCAACCCCTGTTCGCGTCTCATTTGCCGGCGCAAGCAGACGCTCGAGGATCGCCGCCTCGATGCGAGCGAATTCAGCCGACCCGCGCTGACGCGGACGCTTGAGGTCGACCGGGAAATCGCCCGCGATCGCGCCGCCCTCGATGAGCACGATGCGATCGGCCAGCGCCACGGCCTCGGCGACGTCATGCGTGACCAGGATCGAGGTCAACCCCTGCGAGAGCCACACCTGTTCGACCAGGCGCTGCATCTCGATGCGCGTCAGGGCGTCGAGGGCGCCAAGCGGCTCGTCGAGCGCAAGTAACCGCGGCGCGCTCACGAGCGCGCGCGCGAGCGCGACCCGCTGTTTCTGGCCGCCGGACAGAACGGACGGCCATTCGCCCGCGCGATCGAGCAAGCCAACCATCGCCAGCGCGTCGCGCGATCGACTTACAGCCCGCGCGTGGTCTGCGGCGGGCCCGAGGCCAATCGCGACATTCGCATCGACCCGCGCCCATGGCAGAAGGCGCGGCTCCTGAAACATGATGCGCGCCAAACGGGCCCGCTCCCGCTCGCCTCCAACTTCGATCGTTCCCGCCGTCGGCTCTTCGAGACCGGCCATGAGCCGGAGCAAAGTGCTCTTGCCGCAGCCGCTGCGGCCAACGATGGCCAGGAACTGCCCGGCGGGCGCATGAAGATTGACGCCGCTCAGGACCGTCTTCGCGCCGAACGATTTTTTGACGCCGCGTAGCGTGAGCGACGCGCCGGCGGCGTGGCCTTTCTGAGATGCATCGCCGTCAAAGGCGAGTGACATGGCGCTCATGGTTTCGCTTGGAAGGTGGGGCGCCAAGCGAGCCGCCACCGCTCGAGAACCTGCACCAGCGAATCGACGCCTTTGCCCAAGAGCGCATAGAGCAGAATTGACAGCACGATGACGTCGGTCTGCATGAACTCGCGCGCCTGCATCGCCATGTAGCCGATTCCGGACTGCGCCGCGATCGTCTCGGCGAAGATGAGCGTCAGCCACATGACGCCGAGCGCGAAGCGAAGGCCGACAAAGATCGACGAAAGCGCGCCCGGCAGGATCACGCGCCGAAACAACGGCCAGCCGCGAAAGCCATAGCTGCCCGCCATCTCGATGAGCTGCGGATCGACGCTGCGCACGCCGTGCAGCGTGTTGACATAGATCGGGAAGAACACGCCGAGCGCAACGATGAAGAGCTTCGCCCCCTCATCGATGCCGAACCACACGATCACCAGCGGAATGAGCGCGAGATGCGGCACGTTGCGGATCATCTGCACGCTTGTGTCCGTGGCGGAGAACGAGAGCCGCGACAGGCCGTTCAGGAGCCCGAGCGCGAGGCCGATCCCGCCGCCGACCACGAGTCCCGCAAGGGCGCGCAGCGCGCTCACGCCGAGGTTCTGCGGCAGCTCGCCGGAGAGCGTCAGCCGCCATGCGGCTTGAGCCACCGCATAGGGCGAAGGCAGGACAGCGTCGGTGATCCAGCCGAAAGAAGAGGCGGCCTGCCAGGCGACAAGAATGAGCGCAGGCAGGACCCACCCGACCCATGGCCGGTCTTGCGGGGCCTTTAGTCGCCGCACGGCTTGGAAGAGCCGCGGCCAGGAACCGGCGACCGGTCTCTCGGCGATGTCGGTCAATCCGTCCTCTCGCGCTTGCTGGCTTCGCGCCGCGCCTCTAGGTGTTGCTCTTCCAGGGCCAAACAATGTCGCGAACATGGATCGGCGCAGGAATCAATCCGAGTCTTTGGAAGCGGTCGGCGACCGCCTGTTGCTCGGCGAGCACGTCGTCATTGAGCGGCCCGAACGTGAATTCCGTCCGTTCGACGGATCGGTTCTCCGCCGCAAGATCAACGCCGCTCGCTTCGGCGAGGATGGCGGCGACCTGATCGCGATGCTGGTCCGCCCATGTCGTCGCCGTCGCAATGGCGCCGTTGATCGTCGCGACGACGTCGGGATGCTTGGCGGCGAAGCCAGCATTGACCAGAAAGAACGAGTTCTGCGCGCTGACTTTTCGGTCGAGCGGCAAGGCGCGCGCCTTCTGCTTGAGCTCGGCGATGGCGAAGAACGGATCCCAGATCGACCAGGCGTCGACCGCGCCGCGCGCGAAAGCGGAAGCGGCGTCAGGAGGCGCGAGATAGACCGGCGTTATCGCGGCCCAGGGAACCTTGGCGCTTTCGAGCGCGGCGATAAGCAGGTTATGGGCGCTGGACGCCTTGGCGACCGCGACTTTCTTGCCTTTTAGACCGGCGATGTCCTGGATCGGCGAGTCCGCCGGCACGACAATCGCCTGGCCATAGCCGCGGGTTGGAATCGTCGCCGCGTAGAGCAGACTGGCGTGGGCCGCCTCGGCGAAGATCGGCGGCGCGTCGCCGGTATAGCCGTAGTCGACCGCCCCGGCTGCGAGCGCCTCGAGCAAGGGCGGTCCGAAGTTGAACTCGACCCACCTGACGCGCACGCCTTGCGGCTCAAATCGCTTCTCGAGGACCTTTTGCGCCTTCACGATAAGCAAAGCGCCGATCTTCTGGTAGCCGATACGCAGTTCCTTGAGAGGTTCGGCGGCGAAAGCCGGGCCGGCGAGCGCCGCCGTCAGCGAGGCCGACGCCTTGATGAGCATTTCTCGTCTATTCACGGCGCACGAACCTTCCTAAAGTTGATCGCATCAATCGCGGTCATAGCTCAGCTCCCTCGCCGCATCGGCGGAGGCGCCAGCCTTGTTGGCGTTGAAATTAGTCTATTTAAAAGATAGACTGACTACATTTGTCAAGCTCACGAACGAAACCGTGAGCGCGTCGTTGTCGCGCATCTTAAGCGGGACATCGCGATCGAACCGAGCGAGGTAATTCAATGGCCGACCGGCAGCTGCGCCTCGGCGCCTTCATGCGCCCTGTGGGGATCCATACGGGTTGGTGGCGATATCCCGGCGCCTATCCGGATGCGAACTTCAACTTTCAGCATCTGAAGCGCTTCGCCCAGACGCTCGAGCGCGGAAAGTTCGATGCGTTTTTCATGGCCGACCATCTGGCCGTGCTCAACATGCCGATCAAGGCGCTGAGGCGGAGCGCGACGGTGACGTCGTTCGAGCCTTTCACTTTGCTGTCCGCGCTCGCGGGCGCGACCGAACGCATCGGGCTCATCGCGACTGCGTCCACCACCTTCGACGAGCCCTATCACATCGCGCGCCGCTTCGCGTCGCTCGATCATGTCAGCGGAGGCCGCGCCGGCTGGAACATCGTGACCACGTCCAACCCGGACGCCGCGCTCAATTTTGGCCGCGACGATCACCTGGACCACGACGAGCGCTATCGCCGCGCGCGCGAGTTCTACGATGTCGTGACTGGTCTCTGGGACAGTTTCGCCGAGGACGCATTCGTCCGCGACGTCGAAACGGGCATCTATTTCAATCCCGACCGCATGCACACGCTCGACCACAAGGGCCAGTTTCTGAAAGTGCGCGGCCCGCTCAATATCGCTCGGCCCCCCCAAGGCTGGCCGGTGATCGTGCAAGCGGGCGCTTCCGACGCAGGCCGTCAGCTTGCCGCCGAGACCGCGGAAGTCATTTTCGCCGCCAGTGGTTCGCTTGCCGAAGGAAAGCGATTTTACGCCGACGTGAAGTCGCGCATGAAGAAGCTCGGCCGAGCCCCGGAGCATCTGAAGATCTTGCCGGGCGCATTTGTGGTCGTGGGCGACACGGTCGATGAAGCAAGGAGGAAAAAGGCGCTGCTCGACAGCCTCGTTCATCCCGACAGCGGCCTCGCATCGTTGTCCATCGCGCTCGGCTGCGACGCCACGGACTTCGAGCTTGACGGTCCGCTGCCGGATATCCCCGAATCCAACGCAAGCAAGAGCGGGCGCGAGCGCTTCGTCACGCTCGCCAAGCGCGACAACCTTACGGTGCGGCAGCTCGCCCAGATCGCCGGCAGCTTCGGCGGACTCGCGTTCATTGGCACGCCGGCGACGATCGCCGACGAAATGGAGCAATGGCTTGTCGAGGAGGGTTGCGACGGCTTCAATATCATGTTCCCCTACGTGCCCGAGGGCCTCGAGGACTTCGTCGACAAGGTGGTTCCGGAGCTGCAGCGGCGAGGGCTGTTCCGGCGCGAATACGAGGGCAAGACGTTGCGGGACAATCTCGGATTGCCTCGGCCGGAGAACCAGTTCTTCAGTTCGGGTGCGGGGGCCGACGTGGCTCCCTGAGGCGACGCGCGTTTCGCATGGCGCGGACTGGCCCCAAAGCAGCTCGGTTTCTTCACTCGGCTCCTCGATCAGGCGACGGCCGGAGAGCGGTATCGGCTGGCGGCTGAGCAGATCGTCCGGCGGAGGCTCACGGCTTCGACTAGGCCTGGGTCGCGCAACATCACTTCGATGGGGACGAAGGCGGCCCGCCCGCCCCGTTCCTGTTTCTCGCGCATGTCGCGGCGCGCATGTCGAGAATTCGTCTGTAACGGCGCCTTCTCTTACGCGATGATCGATGAGCCGCTCACCTAAGCAAGCGCAATCGCCCGCAAAGCCGAACCTGACCCCGAGTCCGGTTCAGATGTGATACATCAGCATCCGATTGTCGGCGGACGATCGCGCGCGCATCTCGGCAAGCGTAGTGTGATCGAGCACGCTTGCAATGGCGTTGCGCGCTTCAACCATGATGATGCGAACGGAGCAGGATTTGAGGTCTTCGCAATCCTCGCAGGGCCGAAACGCGGTGACCGAGGCGCAAGGGATTGGCGCCAGAGGACCATCGAGGGCGCGCACGATTGCGCCGCACGCGGATTTCGTGGGCGGGGCGCGCCAATGCATATCCTCCGCCTTTGCCCTTCTTCGAATAGACAAGACCCGCGTTTCGCAGCGCCGTCAGGATATGATCCAGGAACTTTTTCGAAATCGAATTGGTTTGAGCGATGTCCGCAACCTGCGCCAGTTCGCCAGGTTCGAGTCCCGCCAGGTGGACCATGGCCTTCAGGCCATACTTTCCCTTTTTCGTGAGCAAACTCTTATCCTATCGTAATGCTCGGCCCACGCGCGTTTGACGCGCCAAACCCGTCATACGCTCTTCCACTAGCGCTTGCGAACGTTACGATTTGAGCGTAAGTGGTAATCTCTATATAATAACTAGGGTAGTCATGACCAGCCCGTCGAGGCGAGAGTCCGTCGCTCGCGGACGGAGCGGGGGTGCTGCGGCGTCGGCCTGCGGAGCGTTAAGCCTCTTCGTCCTGGCCATGGCGGCCGGCATGGCCCTGCACGCAGCGATAACGACCCCTGCGCCTGCGCGGCCCGTCCAAGCCGCGCTCGAGGACGGCGGAATAGGCGGTCATTGAACTCGGGCAGCCGGTTCTGGAGAGCGCGCAACGGACGCGCCGCCGAGATAAAAGTCGCTGACGTCGTCGCGCGCGACGAGCTCGGCCGCCGGCCCCGAGGCCGCCACTCGCCCATTCTCCAAGACGACCCCATGATGAGCATAGTGAAGAACGAGATGCGCATTCTGCTCGGCCAGCAGGAAGCTCACGCCTTCGTCCCGGTTCAGCCGCCGGAGGATCTCGAAGACTTCCTCGACGATCATCGGCGCGAGTCCCATGGAAGGCTCGTCGAGCAGCATCAGCTTCGGCCGGCTCATCAGCCCCCGCCCGATTGCGGTCATCTGTTGCTCGCCGCCCGACAGCAGTCCGGCCTTCGCGCGGCGGCGAAGCTTCAGGCGCGGGAAGATGTCGTATATGCGATCGAGATCGCGCTTGAGCTCGCGACGGCTCGGCCGGCGGGCAAAGCCGCCGGACAGCAGGTTCTCCTCAACGGTCAGATGAGGAAAACAGTGCCGGCCCTCGAGCACCTGGACGACGCCGCGGCGGACAAGATCGGCGGGGTCGAGCCGAAGGATCGGCTCGCCGCGCAGGCTGATCTCGCCCTTCACGACGGCGCCGCGAGAGGCGCCGAGCAAGTTTGACACTGCCTTGAGCGTCGTGGTCTTTCCGGCGCCGTTGGCGCCGAGGAGCGCGACGATCGATCCTTCCGGAACGCGGAGCGACACCCCGCGCAGGACCAGAATTGAGTCGCCGTAGACCGCCTCGACGTCAGCGACGCTAAGCAGGTCCTGCGCAGGGATCGACATTGTCCGGCTCCCGTTCAGTTTGTCGGCGGATCGCGGGGCGGCAGGTTCTTCTCTTTGGCGTAGGCCTCCGCCTTGGCGTAGATCGCGTCGTGGAACAGCGCGCGCTCTCCGCTCAGCCAATTCGTCTTCGCATGCCATTCCTTGCCGTCCCACTGGACGATCTTCGCGGCCGGACTGCCCTCGTGATCCGTGGGCGTCACCTTCAATGGGCTGACGAGGCCGGTCGCGCCGAGCTCCTCGATCCGTTCGGGCGTGATCTCGAGATGCTCGAGCGCCCACTGGCCTTCCTGCGTGGTCAGCGGACGATTGCCGAACTTCTTGTGCCCGATCCGCAGCGTCTCGGCATAGATGATCCCGATAACGACCCCGGCGTTGTAGTAGACCGAGCCGAATTTCGACTGGTCCTTGAGATCGCCCTTGCCGGCGTCGAGGACATCCTTCTTGAGGATCTGGCTGATCTTGAAGTCCGTGCCCGACGGGAACAGAGACACGGCGAGGTAGCCGTTGGCCGCCGCGCCCGCGGGCCGCACGTCATCCTCCGAGCCGCTCCAGATGTCGCCGATGATGTGATCGGCCGGAAAGCCGACGCGCGCGGCCGTCTTGATGCCGACCGGCGTCATCACGCCCCAGGCGCGGAAGAAGATCCAGTTCACTCCCTGCTGCTTGATCTGCTGCCATTGCGCCTCCTGCTGCTCGCCCGGATGCGGCACCGGGATTTCGATGTCCTGGAAGCCGTATTTCTTCGAGAGCATCGCGAGCGGTTCGATCGTGTCGCGGCCGTAGCCGGAGTCGTGATAGACGGTGGCGATCTTCAGACCCTTGAGCTTATCGAAACCGCCGACCTGCTTGGCGATATAGTCGATGACGATCGACGCTTCCGTCCAGTAGTCGAACAAGAGCGGGAACTGGTAGGGGAAGACAGAGCCGTCGACCGCGTCTTCGCGGCCGCCCCCGGGCGTCGTCAGGGGGATCTTGTCGGCGCGGATCTTTTCGGAGGCGGCGGCGTCGAAGCCGCTCGACGTGCCCACGATGAACGCGACCTTCGCGCCGTCATAGCCGTTCTTGTAGCGCTCATAGCATTCGAAGGCGCGCTCGAGCGTGTAGGCCGTCTCGCATTCCTGGACGAATATCTTGACGCCGTCGACGCCGCCGTGGTCGTTCACATAGGTGATGTAATCGCGAATTCCCGCCCATTGCGGGATGCCCGACGACGCATAGGGGCCGGTGCGATAGGAGAGAAGCGGATAGAGCTGCTGGCCGTCGTGTTCGCCGGCGCGCGCAGAAACGGCGAGGCTGGTCGAGCCGAGCAGAAGCGCGCCGAAGAGCGCCAAGGTCTTGCGGAAGTTTTTCATCGAAGGGTCCTCTTGAGTTGGGGAAAGGATTCCTGAGGCCGCTCCACGCGACGCTTTCCAATGCCGAGACAGCAAGGTTTCTCTACCGGCCGCGATGCGTTCGGACCGGGTTGGACGGAGATGCAGAAGAAGTCGTTCAGGCGAGCCGCCTGACCTCAAGATGCGTCAACAGGAGGCGCGGATCGTCATGGCGTCCTCCTGTTGGGTCGCGCTGTCGAGATTAGCCGGGCGAGCCTGCCCACGAGGCTCGCCAGGCCGTCCGGCTCTTTGATGAGCAGGAGGATGATGATGACGCCGAAAATGACGCGCAGGATGTTCGCGACCGTTCCGTGGTCGATGCGGCCGTCGAGGCCGAGCCCGAGCACTGCGAGATCGAGAGCGATCGGGGTCAGCACGATAAAGGCTGCGCCGAGGAAATTTCCGGCAAGGCTTGCCGATCCGCCGATGATCACGATGAAGAGCACCTCGAACGACTTATCGAGGTCGAAGGCGTGCGCGTCGGTGGTCCCGAGATAGCAGAAAGCCCACAGCGCGCCCGCAACGCCGCAGAAGAACGAGCTCACTGCGTAGGCGAGCAGCTTGCGCCGACCGATTGGGATGCCCGCCACGGCTGCGGCCGTTTCCATGTCACGAATCGCCATCCAGTCGCGGCCGATACGGCTGTCGATGATGTTGTGCGCCAGCCAGTACAAGAGAATGGTGGTGGCGAGGACCAACAGATAACTGCCGGCCGGCGAGCTCAGGTCGTGGCCGAAAATCTCAAGCCGCGGCGCCGAGATCGTCAGCGTGAGGCTGTCGTTCGAGAACCAATGGAAGTTGGTGAACAGCCACTCGAAGAAGAACTGTGCGCCCAAAGTCGAGGCGCTCAGGTAGAAGCCTTTGATGCGCAGGCTCGGAAGGCCAAACAGAACGCCGAAGACGGCTGCGATCAGCCCCGCGCCGGCGAGCGCGAACGGCAGCGGCAAGAGCGGAACGCGCAACAAGAGATTGTAGGCCGAGAAGGCGCCGATTGACATGAATGCCGCGGAGCCTAGGGACACGAGCCCTGCGTATCCCGTTAGGAGATTCAAGCCGAGACCCGCGAGACCCATGATGATGGTCGGTATGATCAGCGAATTGAGCCAGTACTCGCTGGCGAAAAGGGGCACAGCGGCGGCGGCGGCGAGCCCCGCCAGGATCGCGGGGCGGCGCAGATTGATCGGCGGGGCCCGGTCGGAGATCGTCGAAGCGACGGTCGTCATCGTGTCAAACCCTCGCGATCGACGGTTCGCCGAAGAGCCCCGAGGGCCGGATGAGCAGGAAGGCCACGGCCAGGATGTAGGCGAACCAGTTGGAAACGCTGCCGTGGACGAGCGGGCCGATATAGATGTCGGCGAGATTCTCTGTGGCGCCCACCAGAAGGCCGCCAACGATGGCGCCGGGAATGGAGGAGAACCCGCCGATGATCAGCACCGGCATGGCCTTGAGCACCACCAGCGACAGCGAAAACTGAACGCCTTGGCGCGCGCCCCAGAGGAGGCCTGCGACGAGCGCCACCAGGCCGGAGACGCTCCAGACGATGCGCCAGACGTGCGGCAGGCGGATCCCGACCGATTGCGCGGCCAGCGTGTCGTCGGCCACCGCCCGAAGCGATATGCCCATTCGAAGTCTTGCTGAACAGCACGGCAAGCACCGCGACCATCACGATAGCGATAGTGGATGCGAAGATGTCGAATTCGCTCACCTGCAAGCCGAAGATGTCGAGCGGCGTATCGTCGATGCCGAGGTCGAGCTGATGCACGTCCGAACCGAACAAAGCCTGCGCGAGTCCCTCGATGACGAAGCTCAGACCCAGGGTCGCCATGAACAGCGTATTCGGGTTTCGGTTCACAAGCGGACGCAGCACGAGCCGTTCAATCAGCACGGCGCCGATGATCATGACAACGACCGTAACCGGGAACGCCGCCCAGAACGGCAGTCCGTGCTCGTTCAGGACGACGAAGGTGAGCGCCGCGAAGAGAACCATTGTCCCTTGCGCGAAATTGAACACGCCCGAGGCCTTGTAGATCAGCACGAAGCCGATCGCGACCATCGCATACATGAGCCCCGCCAGCAGACCCGAGACCAGAATGGTGGCAAAAAACATGGGTCGCCTTTCAGTGCTTCGCGCCAAGGTAGGCGGCGATGACATCCGGATTGCGCCGGGCCTCTTCCGGCGCGCCGTCGCCGACCTTCCTGCCGTAGTCGAGCACGACGACATGGTGGGAGAGCCCCATCACCATGCCGATGTCATGCTCGATCAGCACGATCGTGGTCGCCAGTGTTTGATTGACTTCTCTTATGAGACGGCCCAGCTCGACCTTCTCGTCCGCATTCATGCCCGCCATCGGCTCGTCCAAGAGCAGGAGCTTTGGAGAAGCGACGAGCGCGCGGGCGAATTCGACCCGTTTCTGAAGCCCGTAAGGCAGGCTGCCGACGACAGTGTCGCGATAAGGCGTGATCTCGAGGAAATCGATGATCTCGTCGGCGCGCTTCCGGAAGGCGCGCCGCTCAGGGCCATGACGGCCGACGCGGAATGCGATTTCCAAGAACGTGCTGCGGCCAAGCCTCGTCAGGCCTGTGAGCACATTGTCGATCACGCTCATGCGGTGAAAGAGCGCATTGTTCTGGAAGGTGCGCCCGATGCCGCGTCGTGCGGCCGCCGTGGGCGTCGGTCGATCGAACGGTTCGCCGTCAAAGACGATCCGTCCCGAACTCGCCCGGTAGACGCCGTTGATGATATTGAGCAGCGAACTCTTGCCCGCCCCGTTCGGTCCGATGAGCGCGCAGATCTCGCCGCGCGCGACCGAGAGGCTGAGGTCGGAAAGAGCGCTGACGCCTCTGAACGAGAGCGACACGCCTCGAATGTCGAGCAGCGACCCGTTCATGGCGCCGCCGTTCGAATCGCGCGGGCGACAAGGCAAAACCTGTGGCGCCTCACTCCGCAGGCGCGGAAGCCGATGTCTGCGACCATCCCCGTTTCCGATCTTGGCTTGGCTCGCGACGCGCGCCACGCTGCGATGCAGCAAGGAGAGGAAAGCGCATTGCGGGGCTTTTGTCTAGTGTGTATATAGACAAACTGCAATTTGTATCAAACAAACACCTCGGCGCGGGCGCGCCCGCCTGAGCCCCGTAAAATTCCGAGAGAGGCCATGACCAGACAGATCCGCTTCAACGCATTCGACATGAACTGCGTCGCTCACCAATCGCCGGGTCTATGGACCCATCCGCGCGACCGATCCTGGCAATACAAGGACGTCGGATACTGGACGGAGCTCGCGGCGACGCTTGAGCGAGGAATCTTCGACGGGATCTTCATCGCCGACGTTATCGGCTATTACGACGTCTACAAAGGCGGCAACTATCACGCCATCCAGCAGGCGGCGCAGATCCCCGTCAACGATCCCTTGCAGCTCGCCGTGCCGATCTCGATGGCGACGAAACACCTTGGCGTCGGCATCACGGCGTCCACCTCTTTCGAGCATCCCTATACATTCGCCCGGCGCCTCTCGACCGCCGACCACCTGACCAAGGGCCGGGTCGGGTGGAACATCGTCACGTCTTATCTCGAGAGCGGCGCCAAGAACATTGGACAAGGCGGCTTGCGCCGCCACGACAATCGTTACGAGGTCGCCGAGGAATATGTCGAAGTCCTCTACAAGCTGTTCGAGGGCAGCTGGGAGGAAGGCGCGGTCGTGCGGGATCGCAACCGCGGCATTTTTGCTCATCCCGAGAAGGTCCACGAGATCGGGCATAAGGGCAAATATTTCGAGGTGCCCGGCTACCATCTCAGCGAGCCGTCGCCGCAGCGCACGCCCGTCCTCTA
The DNA here is from genome assembly GCA_963696665.1 of uncultured Alphaproteobacteria bacterium. GTDB lineage: Bacteria > Pseudomonadota > Alphaproteobacteria > Rhizobiales > Beijerinckiaceae > Roseiarcus. The sequence goes on along the minus strand of CAVOLE010000004.1, from coordinate 13,197 downwards.
TCAGGCTGGCGCCTCAGGCCCGGGCAAGTCGTTCGCGGCGCGAAACGCCGAATGCGTGTTCGTCGGCGCGCAGTCGAAGCGGCTCCTGAAGGCCTATGTCGAGGATGTGCGCGCAAAGGCGGCCGCGGCGGGGCGGGACCCGCGGAAGCTCTACATCTACAATCTCGTCACCGTCATCGTCGACGAGACCGACGCCAAGGCCAAGGCCAAGTTCGAGGACTATCAGCGCTACGCCTCCTACGACGGCGCGCTGGTTTTCATGTCGGGCTGGAGCGGCATCGACTTTGGCCGTTTTGACCCAGCCGACGTCGTCAAGAAGGAGGAGACGAACGCCGTCCATTCGCTGGTCGAGCATCTCACCGGCGGCGACCGGACCTGGACGATCAGGGAACTCGCGCTATGGGGCGGCATCGGCGGGGTGGGGCCGGTCTTCGTCGGCTCAGCGGCCACGGTCGCCGACATTCTGCAGGATTGGGTCAACGAGACTGACGTCGATGGATTCAATCTCGCTTATGCGGTGACGCATGAGACGTTCGAGGACATCGTCAACCTTCTGGTGCCCGAGTTGCAACGGCGCGGCGCTTATCCGAGCGTCTACGGGCCGGGAACGACGCTGCGCGAGAAGCTGTTCTCGGCCGGTCCCTATCTGCCCGCTGACCATCCGGCCGCGCAGTACCGCGACATCGAGGCGTTCAAGCACAAGCAAGCCGAACGTAGCGCCGCGGCCGAGCAGGACGTCAACGTCGTTCAGGAGGTTACAGCGTGAACGTGTTGCAGAGGTCCGACACAGATATGACGGGGCGCCAGGAAGCCCCCAAACCCCAACACGTCCTGACTTTTCAGAACGGGGTCTGGGGCGCAGGCCCTACGCGGCGATACGAAGAGCTCGCCTCTCGTTTTCGACCGGTCTTCCGCCAAATCCAGGAGGGCGCGGTGCAGAGGGAGCGTGACCGCGCTCTCCCGTTTGACCAAATTCAATGGCTTAGGGAAGCGAGAATTCGGGGCGGTCCGCGCGCCGAAGGAGTACGGGGGACACGGCGCAACTCTACCGGAACTGTTCGCCCTGCTAACGGAGCTCGCCGAGGCCGATTCCAATCTGACGCAAGCGCTTCGGGTCCATTTCGCTTACGTCGAGGACGCCCTCAATTCGCGGGACGAGGCGCGACGCGAACGATGGTTCAAGCGCTTTGCACGCGGCGATCTCGTCGGTGGCGCGTGGACGGAAGTCGGCGATGCGAAGATGGCGAATTTCTCGACCCGCGTCACCGCGAAGAGCCGCCGCCTGACCTTATCCGGCGCCAAATACTATACGACGGGCTCTCTTTTCGCGGATTGGATTGACGTCGGCGCCGTGAACGACGCCGGCGAGACGGTATCCGCGGTGGTCGCGGCGAAAGCGCCCGGGGTTAAGATCGTCGACGATTGGGACGGCTTCGGTCAGAAGCTCACAGCGAGCGGAACGGCGACCTTCACCGACGTTCCAGTTGAGCCGGAGCATATCGCAAGCGGCGAGGAGCGCTTCGGCTACTCGGCCGCCTATGTTCAACAGGTGCATCACGCGACGCTCGTCGGGATCGCTCGCGCGGCGTCGGCCGACGCGGCGCGGGCCGTCGCCGAACGCCGGCGAACCTATTCGCACGCCGCGGCGCTTCGATCGAGCGCCGACCCGCAGGTGCTTCAGGTCGTAGGTAGAGTGCATAGCCTGACCTACGCCGCCGGCGCTGTCATGCTAAAGGCGGCGGAGGCCCTTGAGCGAAGTTTTGAGCAAAGAGCTGAGCCCAATCTCAGAGAGGCGGCCAACATTGCCGCGGAGATTGAGATCGCCCAGGCGCAAACGACCATCTCCTCGCTGGTGCTTGAGGCTGCCGCGTCGCTCTTCGACGCGCTCGGCGCCTCCGCCACCGGCGTGTCGAAAAGCCTCGACCGCCACTGGCGGAACGCGCGCACCATCACGTCACACAACCCGCGCATCTACAAAGATCGGGTTGTCGGCGACTTCGTGGTGAATGGAACGCCGCCGCCCTTCCAGTGGCGAATAGGACAAAGCTGACGGGCAATCCTCGTCACCCGAAGCGCCTCGCGGCGCAGGCGGCCATGCTGGCGGAGAGCGATCTGAAACCCCTATCCCCGCATGCGATGACAATATGCGGGAGGGTGGGCAGAACCCAATAATTTCAATTTCTTTTGGGAATTGGTGCGGTCAAGAGGACTCGAACCTCCACTCCGGTTAAAGAACTAGCACCTCAAGCTAGCGCGTCTACCAGTTCCGCCATGACCGCACTTTTTCGCTCTGCGCCAGGCGGGCGTAAAGCGAAGGCGGTCGTCTAACAAATCGTTTTCCCGATGACAAGCGAAAGCGCCGACCGCGATCGGTGCGGCAAATCTGGAGGTCCAGATCGCCGCGCCATACTGTCGCGCCGGCGCGGGGTCAATATCCTGACGCCCACGGCGGCGGCTCATAATAGGGGCCGGCATAAGGCCCCGGCGGCCTTGCATAGGGGCCTGGCGGCCCGGCATAAGGTCCAATCGCCTCCGGTTGGTAGGGATCGTAATAGGCGCGATCCGTCTCCGGGCCGGCCTCCGCGCGCATCGCCTCTCCCTCCTGCAGCACGACGACGTGCGTTCCAACTGGAGCGCGGTTGTAAAGATCGATGATGTCGTGATTGAACAGGCGAATGCAGCCGCTCGACACCTTGGTGCCGATCGTCTCCGGCTCGCTGGTTCCGTGCAGCCGGAAGTCCGTGTCCTGATTGCCGCGATAGAGATAGAGCGCCCGCGCGCCCAGCGGATTGCCGATGCCGCCTGGGAGCCCGGCCGCGTAATGCGCATAGATCGGCATCCGGCGAATCATGTCTGCGGTCGGCGTCCAGTGCGGCCATTCCGCCTTTCTGCCGATGACGGCGTTACCGCGGAAGTTCAGCGCCTCCTCGCGGCCGACGCCGACTGCGTAGCGCATTGCGACGCCGCCAGGCTCAACAAAATACAGCCGTCGCTCACCGATGTTGACGACGATCGTGCCCGGCCGATAGGGGCCGGCGAAGGCGACCTGTTGGCGAAGCAGGCTGGGATCGATCCGGGTCAGGTCGAGCCCGGGGATCTCATGCCCGTGATCATTGATCGGGCCATAGGCGGCCGCGTTCGGATAGAACCCGCCCCCGAGCGGAAACCCGCCTTGGGTCGCGCACCCCCCGAGCAGGACCGCAATTCCCGCAAGCACGCCGCGCCGGTCCACACGCGTGGTCATTGTGCAAACACCTCGATGCTCATGGGATAGTCGCCGCCCCCGAAGGCCGCCCCGAATCGACGCTGATCGGCGCGCCTGCCCTACCCTACTCTGCTCCGCGCGCGAAACGCAAAATGTCCGGAGCAGGCGCGTCCTCGCGCGAAAAATCCATAGTGTCGATCCGCTCCGCGCGCCGAGCGATTCGCGCTCCGGCCGCTCCGAGCCCATGCACATCCTCCTGCGCCTGGCGGAAATGCATCTCGAGCTTGCCCGCGCGTTCGACGAGCAGCCGGACGTCGTTCATGAGCTTGCCGACTTCGGCCTGGATGGCGTGCGCTTCGTCGCGCATGCGCGCGTCGCGCAGGATCGCTTGCGCCACGCTGATCGCCATCATCATCAAGGTCGGCGAGACGATGACGACGCGCGCGCGATGGGCTTTCTGCACCAGTTCGTCGAACTGGTCGACGAGATCGGAATAGATCGCTTCCGACGGCACGAACATGAGCGCCACGTCCTGCGTCTCGCCGGGGAGAAGATAGCGCTCGGCAATGTCCTTGACGTGCTTGCCGACGTCGGTGCGCACCCGCGCCAGCGCGGTCTTGCGCGCCTCGTCATCGCGCGCCCCGCGCAATGCGGTGAACCCTTCGAGCGGGAACTTGGCGTCGACGGCGAGCAGCCGGGCGTCGCCAGGCAGACGGATGACGCAATCGGGGCGGGCTCGGTTGGAGAGGGTGAACTGGAACTCGTAAGCGCCCGCCGGCAGGCCGTCGCGCACGATGGCCTCCATCCTCCCCTGACCGAACGCGCCGCGCGACTGCTTGTTGGCGAGGATGTCCTTCAGCGACACGACTTCGCGGGTCATTTCGCTCAAGCGCGATTGCGCCGCGTCGATGACGGCGAGACGTTCGTTGAGCTTGCTTAAGTTGTCTCCGGTCGTCTGCGCTTGGGCGTCGAGCCCCGCGCCAAGCCGCGCGCCGACCGAATCGAGCCGGTCAGCGACCACGCGCGCGAGGTCCGCCTGCCGCGATCCGAGCCATTCCGACATCCCGCCAATACGCCCGCTGAGCTCCGCGCTCGATTGCGCAAGCGAGGCGAAGCGCGCCTCGATCGCCTCCTGCCGTTCGTCGGCGATCTCCCTCTCCCGCCGACGCGCGGCCCCGGCGCGCCAAAGCGCGATCACGCTTAGCGCCGCGAGCAGCGACAGAGCCGCGCCAAGCGCCTCAGTGAGAAAGATCGGGACGCCGTCGATGACGGCGATCGGGGACGTGGGAATCATGCAGAGGCGAATTGAGCGATCGGAACAAACTAAGAACACGTTTGACCGCGCTTGTCCAGCCGATTATCAGTCCCCGCGCGTCCCCATCGAAAAGTCCCGCATGGCCCTCAAACCGATCATCATTTTGCCCGATCCCAAACTGCGCCTCGTCAGCAAGAAGATCGAGCGCGTGGACGATGATTTGCGCCGTCTGATCGACGACATGATCGAGACCATGCACGACGCGCCCGGCGTAGGGCTCGCAGCCATCCAGGTCGCCGAACCCATCCGTCTTCTCGTGGTCGACACCGCGAAAAAGGAAGAAACGCCCAACCCCCAGGTGCTTATCAATCCCGAAATCGTGTGGTCGTCCGAGGAGCGCTCGACCTACGAGGAGGGCTGCCTTTCCATTCCGGAATATTACGCCGAGGTCGAGCGGCCGGCGTCCGTGCGCGCCCGCGCCCTCGACCGCGAGGGGCGGATGCGCGAAGTCCTGGCCGAGGGCCTGCTCGCGACCGTCCTTCAGCATGAGATCGACCATCTCGACGGCGTTCTCTTCATCGATCACATCTCCAAGCTCAAGCGCGACCGGGTGATCAAGAAATTCCAGAAGGCCGCGAAGCGCGCCGGCGACGGTTCGCACGTGTTGTAGTTCGCGGTTCTCCGAATAGGCCGCGTTCCCTCGCGCTCGGATAGGTTCAATTCTTCACGGAGGCATGCTCATGCAACGCGTCGCTATTCTCGGCCTTGGCATTATGGGAGGCGGCATGGCCGCCAATTGGCTGGCCAAAGGTTTTGCGGTCTCGGTCTGGAACCGCACGCGCGCCAAAGCTGAGCCGCTGGCCGGCAAGGGCGCCAAGATCGCCGCGACCCCTCGCGAGGCCGCGACAGGCGCCGACTTCATCTTCGCCATGGTGGCGGACGACGACGCCTCACGCTCCGTCTGGCTCGGCGCGGATGGCGCGCTCGCCGGAGCAAAGAGCGGCGCGACCGGAGTTGAATCGAGCACGTTGACTCCCGACTGGGTGCGCGAGCTTGGCCGGCTGGCTCAAGCCAAGGGCGTCGGCTTTCTCGATGCGCCGGTCGGCGGCAGCCGTGCGGCGGCGGCGAATGGCGAACTCAGGTTCTTTGTCGGCGGCGACGCTCAAACATACGAAGCGGCGCGTCCGGCGCTCGCCGCGGTCGGAAGCAAGATGGATCTGCTTGGCCCCGTCGGCGCGGGCGCCACCTGGAAGCTCATCAACAACCAGCTCGCGGCGGGTCAGGTCGCCGCGCTCGCCGAAGCGCTCGTGGTCGCCAAAAAGGCTGGTTTCAGAGATGAGCAGATCTCCGAGCTCATCCTGGGCGGCGCTCCGGCGAGTCCGATCGTCAAGCTCAAGCTGCCGCGCATGCTCGCGCAGGATTTCGAGCCGACCGATTTTGCGCTTCATCTGATGCTGAAGGACGCCCGTTACGCCACGGCGCTCGCCGAGGCGCTGGGCGCGCCGGCCGACATGATTGCGAGCGCGGCGCAAGCGTTCTCGCGCGCGGACGCAAAGGGGCTGGGCGCCAAGGACATCGCCGCGGTCATCGGCTGAAGGCGGATTGAAGCCCTATGCGCGCCAGCGGAAGCGAGCCGCCGCCCCGACTCGCGGGCGGCGGCCGAACGGCATGCACAGGGACCTTCAGGATCTTCGCAACCTACCGCGCTCGGCCTTCGTCTCCTACCAGAAGAAGCACGCCCAGCCGCATAGGCCGCGCTCGCGTGCGCAGGCCGCTCGACGCCTGGCTTATCCAGGCCTCGCCGCCTTCGCTCCCCACCGGTTCTGGAAGTGGCTCATTGAATATTGGCGATTTCGAATCGGCCGGCGACATCCGTTCCAGACTTATGACGGCGAGGACGGAGACAATGGAATCTACTGGCTTCACGGCGACGCCCGCGAGATCCGCATCGCGCTCGCGGGCGATTGGGGAACCGGCACCGACGAGGCGGCTCTGGTCGCGGCGCTGATCGAAGCCTGGCGGCCTCATCATTCGATCCATCTGGGCGACGTCTATTACGTCGGCGACCCGGGCGAAGTGGGCGCCAATTTCCTCGGAATCCCCAATCCGCGCTACCACTTCGCGCCTTGCAAATGGCCTTTGGGATCGGAGGGCGCCTTTGCGCTCAACGGCAACCATGAAATGTATGCGCTGGGCTACGGCTATTTCGATCACATCCTGCCCAAGCTCGGAATCCGCGGCAGTCCGCGGGGACAAGGGGCGAGCTATTTCTGCCTGGAGAACGACCATTGGCGGATCATCGCGCTCGACTCCGGATACAATTCCGTCGGCGCGCCGGTCCTCGAGCACTTCCTTCAGCCCGACTGCGCGCTGCCGGCGGAACTGATCGAATGGCTGCGCACGATCGTTAAGCCGCAACCCGACGATCCGCGCGGGATTGTGATCCTCAGCCATCACCAATATGTGTCGCGCTTCGATCATTGCTATCCGAAGCCGGCGCGGCAACTGGCGGAATTCTTCTCTCGTCCAGTCCTTTGGCTGTGGGGGCACGAGCACCGCTTGGCGATTTACGAAGAAGCGGCGATGGAGGGCGGCGTCACGGCGTTCGGACGCTGCATCGGTCATGGCGGCATGCCGGTCGATCTGCCGCCCCAGACGCCGCTCCATGACTTCGCCGTCGAATTCGTCGACGATCGACTCTATCCGAACGACGAGAATCTCGTCGTCGGCTATAACGGCTTCGCAGAAATGACCTTGCGCGACGATCAGCTGACGTTGAATTATGTCGACGTGCGCGGCGCGCGCGTGTTCAGCGAGACTTGGACGGTCGATCAAGGCAAGCTTGTCCGCGTGGCGGCGCGACGAGGGTGACAGGTTCGCTTTCGCAAGCGGCCAGCCACAGGGCGAAACGCCAAAGGGGCTTCATCGAGCGATGCAGGATCTGACCCTGAAGATTGACCGCCCCTGGCATTCCGAGCCGGCCGTGGCCGCGCTCGAGCAGCTCCAGTCCTCAACCCAAGGATTGAGCGCCGACGAATCTGCAAGGCGGCTCGAGGCGGACGGGCCGAACCGCCTGCCCGCGCCCAAGCCGCGCTCGTTGTTCGCGCGCGTGTTCGCTCAGTTCAACAACCTCCTGATCTATGTCCTGCTCGCTTCGGCGGCCGTCACCATCCTGCTGCGCCACGCGCTCGACGCCGTGGTCATTCTCGCCGTCGTCGTCATCAATGCGGCGATCGGCTTCATCCAGGAAGGGCGGGCGGAGAAGGCGCTCGAAGCCATCCGCGCGATGCTGACCCGCGAAGCCTCCGTCCTGCGCGACGGGCGGCGGCTGACCGTTCCCGCCGAAAGCCTCGTAGTCGGCGATGTCGTGCTGGCCGAAGCCGGCGACCGCATTCCCGCTGACCTCAGACTATTGCGCGCGACAGGCCTCAAGATCGAGGAGGCCGTGCTGACGGGCGAGGCGGCCGCATCCGACAAGTCGATCGATCCCGTCTCGCCCGACGCGGCGCTCGGCGACCGCGCCTCGATGGCCTATTCCGGCACGATGGTCGCAAGCGGACAGGGCGCAGGGTTGGTCGTCGCGACCGGCGCCGCAACCGAGCTAGGGCGCATCAGCGCCATGGTCGGGGGCGTCGAAACGCTGACCACGCCGCTCATCCGTCAGATGAACGTCTTCGCCCAGCGCCTCACGATCGTCATTCTGGCGCTCGCGGCTTGCGTCTGCGTCTTTGCCGTCATGGCGCGCGGCTACGCGCTCGAGGAGGCGTTCATGGCCGCGGTCGGCGTCGCCGTCTCGGCGATTCCAGAAGGCCTGCCCGCGGTGATGACGATCACCCTCGCCATCGGCGTCAAGCGGATGGCGGATCGCAACGCCATCATTCGCAGCCTCCCCGCGGTCGAGACCTTGGGCGCGGTGTCGACGATCTGCTCGGACAAGACCGGCACGCTCACCTTGAACCAAATGACGGTCGGCGCGGTTCGAACCGCAACGGCGGAATTCGAAACGACCGGAACCGGCTACGAATTGCGCGGCGAGCTCCTGCGCGACGGCGCCGCGATCGACCCAGCCGCTTATCCCGATCTCGGCGCAATCGCCCGCGCTTGTCTCCTTTGCAACGACGCCTCGCTCAGACAGTCGGAAGCCGAGTGGATTGTCGACGGCGATCCGATGGAGGGCGCGCTGATCGCCTTCGCGATCAAGGCGGGCGCGGACTTCGAGGCTGCGAAGCGCGAGTTCCCGCGGCTCAAGGAGATTCCCTTCGACTCGCGCTATCGATTTATGGCCACTTTGAATCCCGTCGGCGCGAACACTCTCATCACCGTCAAGGGCGCGCCCGAGCGCGTGCTCGAGCTCTGCGTCTGGCAGCGTACAGCGACCGGCGACGAGCCGCTCGACCCCTCGGCGTGGCGCGCCGCGATCGACAAGCTCGCCGCTCAGGGCCAGCGCGTCCTCGCCTTCGCCGAGAAGCCGGCGCCCGGCGCGGACAGCCTCGAACTCGCCGATGTCGAAGAGGGCGGGCTCACCCTCATCGGCCTTGTCGGCCTCATCGACCCGCCGCGGCCGGAAGCGGTTCAGGCGATCGCCGAATGCAAGGCGGCGGGGATCGATGTCAAGATGATTACCGGCGATCACGCCTCGACCGGGGCGGCGATTGCGCGCAAGCTGGGCTTGGGCAAGGGCGTCGTCGACGCGCTGACCGGTCACGCGATTGATGCGATGGACGACGCTGCGCTCCGCCGCGCGCTGCCGACGACGTCCGTTTTCGCTCGCACCAGCCCCGAGCATAAGCTTAGGCTGGTCGAGGCGTTGCAGGCCGACGGCGCCGTCGTGTCGATGACCGGCGACGGCGTCAATGACGCGCCCGCGCTCAAGCGGGCCAACGTTGGCGTCGCCATGGGCCGCAAGGGCACGGAAGCCGCCAAGGAAGCGGCGGAAATGGTGCTGGCCGACGATAATTTCGCCACCATCGCCGCCGCCGTGCGCGAGGGCCGCATCGTTTACGACAATCTGGTCAAGGTGGTCGGCTGGGCGTTGCCGACCAATGGCGGCCAGGCGATGGCGATCGTCGCCGCCGTCCTTTTGGGCGTCAGCATGCCGATGACGCCGGCGCAGATCCTTTGGGTCAACATGGTCACCGGCGTCACGCTGGGACTTGTGTTCGCCTTTGATCCGGCAGAGCCCGGAATCATGGAGCGGCCGCCGCGCGATCCGCGCGCGCCCATTCTCTCCTCTCTCCTGGTGTGGCGAACGGCGCTCGTGTCGGCCCTGTTCTGCGCGCTGGTGTTCGCCGTCTTCTTCTGGGCGCTCAAGCGCGGCGAGGAGATCGAACACGCGCAGACCTTCGCGGTGAACACGATGGTCGGGCTCGAGATTGCCTACCTGTTCAGCGTGCGGCTGCGCCGCAGCGCGCCCTTCGATTTCCGCGCCATTCGCTTGACGCGCGCCCTTCTGATCGGGATCGCCGCCGTCGTCGCGCTGCAAATCCTTTTCACCTATCTGCCGCCGCTCGAAACCCTTTACGACACCCGGCCGATCGACTGGCCCGACATGGGCGTGGCGGCCCTCGCCGCAATCGGCCTCATCGTGGTGCTTGAACTCGAGAAGGCGATCCGGGTCGGCCTGTTCGGCGCCGGGCGGACGTAAGGGGGCCCCCGACGGCTGGCGCCTTCAGAAATCGGCCGGCTTGCGGCGCGGATCGCTGCTCCTGTGTCATTCCGCCGATGACGGCCGCAGCGGGCTCCGTTCCGCTTGCGGCTAAGCCGCCCCGACCTTCGCGCGAGGCTCGAGCCTGTCACCAACCTGCCTATCGAAACACAAGCGACTCAAAAGCATCGACATTTCCTTGTGTGAAACGGAATCCCATGTTACATATTTCCCAGTCGCAGGATCGATCCTGCCGGGCGCCGGTTTGAATGAGAAAGTGGAATGCGTCACAACCAATACGCGACGAGCCAAGACAGAGGGAGAAATTTTTTTATTTGAATCGCCCGTAACCCATTGAAAAGTCCCGATTCGGAAAAATAAACGCTAGTAAACGCTAGTAAATTTACTAACGCTTACTAGCGTTTACTCGCGTTTATGGGCGCTTATTTGCGGATCGCCTTTTGCTGTGGGCGCGCGCAGGCTGCTTGCGCCCGCGCCGCGGCTGGTGCTATCGCCCCCGCTTCGCGCTGGTCCACGTAGCGCATGGAGGGGTGGCCGAGCGGTCGAAGGCGCACGCCTGGAAAGTGTGTATACGGGAAACCGTATCGCGGGTTCGAATCCCGCCCCCTCCGCCAGAAGAAAAGGCCGGCTTGCCACGCGCTTCCCGCCAAGGGCGAAGTGCGCGAAGTCAAACACCATGCTGCCCTCCCTTACGAGGCCGTTCCCGCGTTCTTGGCTGCGCTCCGGACTCGTGAGGGCGTCGCCGCGCGCTGTCTCGAGCTCGCGGTCTTAACCGCGACGCGCACCGGCGACCTCATCGGCTCCGATCGCGAGGAGCGCCCGCCGATGCGCTAAGAACACGTCGATCTTGAGAAACCGCTGTGGACCGTCCCAAAAACGAAAACCAACGTCGAGCATCGCGTGCCGCTCAGCGGCGCGGCCGTCGCGCTGCTTGAGCGCGTCAGGGGCGAACATCCCGACGACGGAAGCGCAATCGTCTTTGTCGGCGACCGAAAGGGCGCGCCGCTGAGCAATGGCGCCATGCTGCGCGTTCGCGACCGCGACCGCATGATCGACGACGGCCTTATCACCGAGGGCGCGATGACGACGCACGGCATGAGGGCGGCCTTCAAATCCTGGGCCGGCGACGAAACGGCTTTCGATCGCGACGTCATCGAGGCATGTCTAACGCACGTCATCAGCGACCCGATCGAGGCCGCCTATCGCCGCTTCGATTTCTACGCCAAACGCGCTCGCCTGATGCAGGCTTGGAGCGACTACTGCGAAGGCCAGGCGAGCGCGAACGTCGTGGCGTTGCGCGTCGAGGCATAGAACAAATCAGCGATAGCGGCGCCGTCATTGTTTTCCACCCGACTGCGCCTCCGGCCCGCTGTGCCATGGCTGGCCTCTGCTCGAACGGACGCTCGGGTACGCCAGGGCGCGCCAAAGTCTTTTATTTGTAGGCCAGCCGCGTATGCGTGCCTATGAGCGCCCTCATGGTCATGAGGGCGCTCCATGGAACCCGAACCCGTCCGCACCATCGCCGAGGCCATGGCGATGCTGCGCTGCTCCCGCGGAACAATCCGCAATTTGCGGAAAGCCGGAAAGCTCCGCGCCATCAACATCGGCGTCGGAAAGTGCCGTGGTGGACCCCGCATCTTGCTCCTAGACATCCTCAAGCTCACCGAGCCGCCCAATAAGACTGCCTTCGAGGCAATTCAAAGTGCGCAGCAAGGCCGCAAGTAAGCCACGGCCGCCTCGCGCGCTATGGTGTGATCCGGCGTGGAAAGATGACCCCCTGAGGCGGGGGGATCGGCGTCCAAGATTGACCCCCCAATTTTCGATTTGAGTGGGCCCCTGGGGGCGGACAGGGGCGGACTTAACATTTGACCGGCAGGCTGGGCTTTCGAAGGACGAAAGCTCATGGCCAGGTATCGATCCCACAGCATCGAATTTAAGCGTCAGATCGCGCAGGAGTTTCTGGCTGGCGAAACGCTCCACGGTTTGGAGAAACGCCACGACTCTCGCGCAATTTGATCCGTGTCTGGGTCGAACGATACCAGGCCGGCGCCTTCGACGAGGACGCCGCCGCGGCCGACCTCCTTCAGCAATACGAAGCGCGGATCGCCGCCCTCGAACGGCTGGTCGGCAAGCAAGCGCTGGAATTGGAGTTTCTAAAGGGGGGTCTGCGAAACGCACCGCCGGCGAGAAGCGGGCCTACGTCCGCAATTGCCGGCCCGAAACAGTCTCCGTCGCCGAAGGATGCCGGCTGATGGGGATCTCACGCTCGGCCTACTATAACGCGCCTACGCGGGCGCCCGATGACACAGCCATCGTCGAGGCGATGAGCGCGATCCGCGACGAGTTCGAACGCTACGGTTGGCGACGCATGCAGGCCCACCTTCGCCAGCAAGGCCTCGTGGTCAATCACAAGAAGGTCAAGCGCCTCATGCGCGAACACGATCTCCAGCCACGCATGCGTCGGCGATATGTGGCGACGACGAGCAGCGATCACGACCATCCGATCTTCCGCAATCTGGCGAAGGACAGGGTCGTCAACGGCGCCAATCAGCTCTGGGTCGCCGACATCACTTACGTCGCTGTCGCCATGGGCTTCGTTTATGTCGCCGTGATTCTCGACGCCTGGTCGCGTCGCGTTGTCGGCTACGCCATCAGCCGATCCGTCGATGTCCGGCTGACGCTCGCCGCTCTGAACGCCGCAATCGAGGACCGCAGGCCGCCGGCCGGCTGCCTTCATCACTCGGACCGCGGGTCGCAATATGCCGCGCAAGCCTATCGGCTGGCCCTCGACAGGCATGGCCTCGTCGGCTCGATGGGCCGGCGCGGCAACCCTACGACAACGCCAAAGCGGAGAGCTTCATGAAGACGCTGAAGGTCGAAGCTGTCTATCCCATGGCCTACGAGACCTTCGCCGACGTCACCGAAAACCTTCCGCGCTTCATCGACCAAGTCTACAACAGCCGCAGGCTCCACTCAGCCCTCGGCTATCTGAGCCCCAAACAGTTCGAGGACCACCACGCCCGGCATAGGGTCAAATCAGCGGCCTGATCTCTGTCCGCTCCCAGGGGCCCA
>CAVOLE010000003.1:0-9701 GCA_963696665.1 uncultured Alphaproteobacteria bacterium | reverse complement strand
GCCGTCGAAGCGGAGACGCAAACCTCGCTTGCGCCCGTGTCGACAAGCATCTCCACCGGAACCCCGTCGATCAAGACCGCCGCCGCATATTGTCCGCGCTGGTCAGCCTCGAGCGACGCCTCCCGATAGCCGGACAATTGGCTTTGCCGCGGTTCCGGTTCCGGCGCCGGCGCCTCGGCCGCAACGCTCTCCGTCGCACGAGCGGCGGAAGCAGGTTGAGGCCCCGGCAGGCGATTGAGGAGAAAGAACGACCCGAGCAGCGCCAGCGCCACGGCGACTGTCGCAAAGAAAATCACGCGCCCAAACATCACGGCTCCGCCCGGCGCCATGCGTGCTTCGCCGGCCGGCAAAGCATGACGGCGAGACGCGAAAATCCGGTAAATCGATTAGCGCAGATTGCATGCGAGCCGCCCGCAGCAATTGTAGCCGCGCTCGCTAGCCCGTCCGATAGACGGGCGTCCTTAAGGACGCCCTTTGGGGCGCGGCCGACGCGGTCGCCGACCGCGCCTACAATTCATCAGGGCGGCGCGACGATGGTCGCCCGGCGGCGGCCAATGAAGCGTATGTCCAAAACCTGGCCCGCGATCGCCGAGCCAAGCCGGGGCGAGAAATGCAGCGGCGTGCATTCGCGTATCGCCGTCAGCATGGATTGAGCGAGCCCGGAATCGTGCGCTCGGCCGCTCGACCGCACGTAGACAATTCTTGGCGCGCCGATGACGGCGCCCTCGCGCGTGAAGCTCAGGCGAACGGTGACTTGATCGTCATCATGCGCCGGTCGCCAGCATGCCGCGATCCCCGTCGCAATGCCGTGAACGCGCGCCACCAGCGGCGGCTGCGCCTTGACGGCCGACGCTTGCAGCCCAAGCGCGAGCGCGACGATCCCCATCGCGGCCAAGCGCCAAACCGTCTGACATAGCTTGCATGGCGCCTTAGTCACTGGAGTCGTTCGCTGACAGATAGGGCTCGCCGCTGCCTTGAGACGTATAACACATGTATCGTGGTATTTGCATTCTGTTCACTCGCGCCAGACCCGAGGCGCCCAAAATCGAGCGCGGAACTAAACGGGGTCGTAAGCTTCTAATTCAATTAAGGAGCGCCGGTAAAAATGCCGCTGGCGCCCCTGCGCCGGCGAGCACGCTGCCCGTCGAGACGAGTCGCGGCGCATGGCTGGAACGCGCGAGCTCTCAAAGATACCGGTTCAGCAGGTTCTCGTAGAATTCCTGCCGGCCGGACTTCGGCTTCGGCTCGATCTTCTCCTTCGCCACTCGCGCGGCGATCAACTCGAGTGTCGCGCCCTTTGTCAGCATCGCCTGCGCCTCCGGCTTCTCCCAGCCGGCGTAGCGCTCGGTGCGGGCCGCGTCGAATTTGCCGTCCTCGATCATATTCGCCGCCGCGACCAGCGCCGCCGCGCAGGCGTCGATCCCGCCGATATGGCCGAGCAGGAGATCCGCCGGATCGATCGACTGGCGGCGCACCTTGGCGTCGAAATTGAAGCCGCCCGGCGATAAGCCCCCCGACTTCAAGATGAAGTAGAGCGCCGGCACGAGCTCGGCTGCGTTGTTGGGGAACTGGTCGGTGTCCCAGCCGGACTGATAATCGTTGCGGTTGGCGTCGATCGAGCCCAGCATCCCAAGCGAAGCCGCGAGCGCGATCTCGTGCTCGAAGGAATGGTGCGCGAGCACCGCGTGGCCGACCTCGATATTCAGCTTGACCTCCCGCTCGAGCCCAAAGCGCTGCAGGAAGCCGAACACGGTCGCCACGTCGAAGTCGTATTGATGCTTGGTCGGCTCCTGGGGCTTCGGCTCGACCAGGATCACACCTTTGAAGCCGATCTTGTGCTTGTGCTCGACGACCAAAGACAGAAAGCGCCCGAGCTGCTCCTGCTCACGCTTGAGATCGGTGTTGAGCAGCGTTTCGTAACCCTCCCTGCCTCCCCACAGCACGTAATTGGCGCCGTCCAGCTTATGCGTCGCGTCGAGCACGTTTTTCACCTGCGCCGCGGCGTAAGCAAACACGTCGGGATCGGGATTGGTGGCGGCGCCCGCCATATATCGCGGATGGCTGAAGAGATTAGCGGTGCCCCACAGGAGCTTGACCCCCGTCGTCTCCATCTTCTTGGCGAAGACGTCGGTCATCTCGGCCAGGTTCTTGCCGAACTCCTTGAGGCTCTCCCCCTCCGGAACGACATCGCGATCGTGGAAGGCGAAGAACGGAAAGCCCAGCGTCGTGAACATCTCGAACGCGACGTCGGCCTTCAAGCGCGCGCCCTTCATCGTCTCGCCATCCCAAGGGCGCTCGAAGGTCGGCGCGCCGAACATGTCAGTCCCCATCCAGGCGAAGTTGTGCCAGTAGCAGACGGCGGGCCTGAGATGCTCGGCCATCGTCTTGCCCGCGACGATGCGCGACGGATCGTAGTGGCGGTAGGCGTAAGGGTTGTCGCTCTTCAGCCCTTCAAAGCGCACAGGGGCCATATCGCCGAAAAAGCGCTTGCTCATGGGTCCGTCTCCTCGAGTGTCGATCGTTTAGAGTTTTCGAAGGCTGATCAATTCTGCGCCGTCTCGAGCCCAAGCCAACGCGCCAGCGTCTTGCGCTCGTCATCCGTCATTTGGCTGAAATTGTTGGGCGGCATCGCGTGGGTCAGAACCGCGTACTGGCGGATCGCGGGCGCAAAACGCGCGATGTGTTCGGGTGTGTCGAGAAACACGCCCTTCGGCGCCTCCCCGATCTCCTCCATCGGCTCCGGCGCGTGGCACATCATGCAGCGCAGCTGCACGATGTCGACGACATCCGGCGGCGCCTTCGGCTGATCGAAACTCGCGGTCTCCGTCGGCAATGACGCGAGCCCCATCAGCGAGCGCATGCCGGGCGAGGCGGTCGCCGCAACGCCGAAGGCGCAAAGAACGGCGACCGCGGCCGCCGCCCACGCCCACCAGGGGGCGCGATCGTGATCGAGATGCCAGACGTTGTAGAAATAGCGCACCATCGCGCCCGCGACGATGATGCAGGTGACAATGGCGGGGATGACGCGCGGATTGGAGAAGGTCGACGGCGTGTGGTTCGACAGCATCAGGAACAGCACCGGTAGGGTGATGTAGTTGTTGTGGGTCGACCGTATCTTCGAGCTTTTGCCCCATTTGGGATCGGGCTTCTTGCCCGCCATCAGCGCGGCCGCGCTTTTGCGCTGGTTCGGCATGATGATGAAGAACACATTGGCGGTCATGATCGTCGCCATGAGCGCGCCGGTATGAATGAGCGCGCCGCGGCCCGAGAAGACGAGGGTGAACACCCAGCTCGTCGCCACGACATAGCCGAACCCCACGAGCGCGAGCAGCGGCTCGTTGGCGGCGAGCGGGGAGCGGCAGAGGAAATCGTAAACCAGCCAGCCAAGCGCCAGCGCGACGATTCCGATCGCCGCCGCCTGCCACGGTTCGAGCGGCATGACCGCAGGATCGATGAGAAAGAGCGACGACTGTCCGTAATAGACCCAGCAGAGCAGCGCGAAGCCGCTCAGCCAGGTCCAGTAGGACTGCCACTTGTGCCAGATGAGATGCTCGGGCAGCGCGGCCGGCGCAAGCAGGTACTTGTTCATCTGATAGAAGCCGCCGCCGTGCACCTGCCAGGACGTTCCCGCGAGCGCCGGATCGTCGCCCGCCTTCTTACGCAGCGAAGCGTCGAGATGCATGAAGAAGAACGACCCGCCGATCCAGGCGATCGCCGCCGTCACGTGGAGCCAGCGCAAAAGCGCCGAGCCCCATTCCCAGCCGAAGGTCTCCAGCGCCCCCATTAACCTGCCTCCTTAAGGGCGAGACCGTCGCCCCGGCCGGAGCACGATAGAGGCGGCGACTAAATTTGGGTAGGGAGTTGAACGCCGCCAGCGGGCTTTTGACGCCGCCGCTCCGGAGTGTCGTTGCAGGTCTCGCCCGAGACCTCGTCCTGAGCCGGGGGCGCAGCCCGCGTGTCGAACGGCGCTCCAGGAGGCGCCAAGCGTTCAGTCTGTCGGGCGCCCTTTGGATCATCCTTCGAGACACGCCGCCTTCGCGGCGTTCCTTGAGGCATGAGGTCTCAAGATAGCGCGGGTTGCTAACGGTCCGTTAACCCTATCAGAGTCTTAAATCGCAACAAGAAATTCAGGTTTTTCCGGCGTCTGACAAAAGCCCAAGTTTCGGCCGATTTGCGGCGCAGACCCCGGCCGCTTCCGTCTCTCCGCCGTAGGCCGCGCGGTCAAGTCCGCCAACAAGAGGTCGCCTATTCCGATGAATCCAGCCGACCTAGCCGCCGCCGCGCCTCCGGAGACGAGCATCCTCGCGATGTTCTGGTCGGCTCACATCGTCGTCAAGGCGGTGATGCTGGGCCTCTTCCTCGCTTCGCTCTGGTGCTGGACCATTATCTTCGACAAAACCCGCCTTTTTCGCAAATTCAAGAATGAGATGGAGAATTTTGAGCAGATCTTCTGGTCAGGCCAATCGCTCGAGGAACTGTACACGTCGCTCTCGAACCAACCGAACAACACCGGCGCGGCCGCGCTGTTCGTTGCCGCCATGCGGGAGTGGAAGCGCTCCTTCCAGCAGGCCGGGGGCTCCTTTCGCGGCCTTCACGCCCGCATCGACAAGGTTCTCGACGTCTCGATCGCGCGCGAAGTCGAGAGGCTCGAATTCGAACCTGCTCGTTTTGGCGACGGTCGCCTCGGCCGGCCCCTTCATCGGGCTGTTCGGCACGGTGTTTGGCATCATGAACTCGTTTCAGTCGATCGCGGCCTCGAAGAACACTTCGCTTGCGGTCGTCGCGCCAGGCATCGCGGAAGCGCTGCTCGCGACAGCGATCGGCCTCTTCGCGGCCATCCCGGCGCTCATCGCCTACAACAAGCTTCAGGGCGACGTCGCCAAAGCCCAGGCTCGCCTCGAAAGCTTCGCCGACGAATTCTCGTCAATCCTGTCCCGGCAGATCGACCATCATCTGTCGGTCGAAAAAGTCTCCTGAGCGGAGAGCGGCGCGATGGCCATCAACCCGGTCGCGAGTGCGCGCAAAAACGGTCGAGGCCGGCGCGGCGTCCCGCGCTACGGCGCAATGGCGGACATCAACATGACGCCCTTCATCGACGTCATGCTTGTCCTCCTGATCATCTTTATGGTCGCCGCGCCCCTTTTGACCACTGGAGTCGCCGTCGACCTCCCGAAGGCCAGCGCCACTGCGCTTAATGTCGAGCGCAAGCCGATCGCGGTTTCGCTCAACGAGCAGGGGCAGCTTTACGTGATGGACGAGCCCATCGCCGACGCGGATCTCGTGTCCAAGCTTCAGGCGGCGTCACAGAGCGACGTCGATCAACGCATCTATCTTCGCGCGTCCAAGACGGTGCCTTACGGGCGCGTGGCGGAAATCATGGCGGCGGTCACCTCCGCCGGGTTCAAGAAGGTGGCCTTGGTCACCGAGCCGATCAAACAATAGCCGGGAGCGGCGTTGGAAGAACGGCGGTCATATTCGAGTTTCGCGGGCTCCGCAGCGCTGCACGGGGCGCTGCTGGCGATGATCTTGTTCGGCCTCGCCTCGGCCCCGCAATTCGATGACAATCCGGAAGCCATTCCGATCGAGACGGTGTCGCTGAGCGACCTCAACCAGATCGCCAATGGCGAGAAGGACGCCAAGCCCGCGCCCCAGCCAGCGCCTGCGCCCCCTGAGCCGCCCCCGAATCTGCGCGCCTCCACAGAGCCCACGCCGCCGCCTGAGCCCACGCCTGCGCCGCCGCCCAAACCGGAGGCCGCGCCGACGACCGCCCCCACGCCGCCGCCCCCCAAGGCCGAGACCCCGCCGCCGAAGCCCGCCCCGCCGCCCCAAGCGGAGGCGACGCCCGGTAGTGAGCCGATGCCGCCCGAAAGGCCCCAGCCTCCTCAGTCAAAGCCAGCCATTCAGCAAGCGACGGTTGAGCCGCCCGTGCGGCCAAAATTCCTCGACCCGCCGCCGGAGAGGCCGAAAGAGCCGGCGCCGGAGAAGCCCAAGCCGCAACGCAACTTTGACCCGAACTCGATCGCCAAGCTCATAGGCCAGGCCAAGACATCCACGCCTGCTCCGACCCAGACGGCCTCGCTCACGCCCCAGGGGCTGCCGCATCACGAAGCGCCGCGCATGTCGATGTCGCTGGCGTCCGCGCTCGACGCATGGCTGACGGAGAGCTACCTCAACTGCTGGACTCCCCCGCCGGGCATGCCTGAGGGCGACACGTATGTCGCGGAAATTAAAGTGGTCTTCAATCCTGACGGATCACTCTCGGGCCGCCCGGTCCTCCTCAATCCGCCCGCCGATCGCGCCTGGCGCGCGCATGCAGAAAGCGCAATGCGCGCGGTCAAGAAATGCGACCCGCTCAAGATTCCGGCGCAATACATGCCGTATTTCGAAGAATGGAAGATCGAAACGATCCACTTCGATCCGCGAGAGACCCAGGGATGACGACCGCGAGACTGCCTAGGCGGGCTGCGCCGCGCGCAGCGAACAACCGAAAACGAGAGTCAACCGCAATGCGTATTCTACGGAGGCCTATCGGGGCGCTCGTCCTCATCGCGATCGCGGCGGGAGCCTACGGTGGGTACCAGCACCTGTGGCGTCGCCATCCGTCCCGCGTGGCGGAGGCTCCCAAACCGGCTGCGCAGCCGCCCATGCCCCCCGTCCCGCCGGCCGCCATTGCGACAGCGAAAGCCGCGGTCGAGCCGGCGCCGATCGAGCCGCCCGCGCGCATGACGTCGGCGCAGGAGGCCCGCTTCGACGCTTGGCTGGTCAAGACCTATCTTCAATGCTGGAAGCCGCCGCGGCAGCCGGCCGACGCCGACGCATACGTGGCGAAGGTGCGCCTCGCTTACAATCCGGACGGCTCACTCATGAAACCGGCGAAGCTCGTCAACCCGCCATCAGACCCGGCTCTCAAGCCGCAGGCCAAGAGCGTGATGGCCGCGGTGCAGAGCTGCAATCCGCTCCAGGTGCCGGCGCAATATCGCCCGTTTTATGAGCAATGGAAGACGAAGACCATCCACTTCGATCCTCAAGTTGCTGCTCGGTGAGCCCAGCGGCGACGCGTTGTTTGTCGTTCCGCGAGACCGCCTGATGAGTGTTTGTTATATTTCTCGTCGCCATACGCTTGCAGGCTTGGCGTTCGGCTTGGCTGCGCTCGCCCGCGCGCCCGCGATCGCCGAGGGCGACATCTATGTGCACGCTGGCGCCAATTTCAAACCGGTGACCGTCGCCGTGACCCCATTCGCGGGTGAAGAGGCGGGCGAGAAGATCAGCAGCGTCGTGTCCTCGGATTTTGCCCGCTCGATCTTCCTTCTGCCGCTCAATCCGACCAGCTTTCCCGAAACGATCGCCAATCCTGACGCGGCCCCCAACCTGGCGGCTTGGAAGGCGGCCGCCGCGCAATTCGTGCTGACCGGACGGGTGCTCCACCAGGACGCGGGTCATGTCACCGCGCAATTCCGTTTGTGGGACACGGCGACCGGCGAGCAGGTGGCCGGTCAACAATACTCGACCGACGCCGCGAACGCGCGCCGGGTCGCGCACATGATCGCCGACGCGGTGTTCTCGCGCGTGACCGGGGAGAAGGGATTTTTTGATTCTCGCGTCGTCTTCGTCGACGAGACGGGGCCGAAGAACAAGCGGCGCAAGCGGCTCGCAGTCATGGACATGGACGGGGCAAACCTCAAATATCTCGACGGCGGCAAGGAGCTTGTCGTCACTCCAAGCTTTTCGCCTTCCGCGCAGCAACTCGCCTACATGTCGTTCGGCTCCGGCGACCCCAAGGTGACGCTG
Source organism: uncultured Alphaproteobacteria bacterium (assembly GCA_963696665.1). Lineage (GTDB taxonomy): Bacteria > Pseudomonadota > Alphaproteobacteria > Rhizobiales > Beijerinckiaceae > Roseiarcus. Next base: position 1,913 of record CAVOLE010000003.1, on the reverse strand, counting down.
CTCAATCTCGAGACCGGACAACGCGAGTTGGTCGGCAACTTTCCCGGCATGACCTTCGCGCCGCGCTATTCGCCCGATGGTCAACAGATCGTGTTGTCGCTCTCCGACGGCGCGAGCACCAACCTCTACTCGATGGACCTGCGCTCGCGCGCCACCACCCGCCTCACCGACGGTTCGGCGATCGACACCTCGCCGACCTATTCGCCCGACGGCTCGCAGCTCGCGTTCGAATCCGACCGGGGCGGCTCGCAGCAGATCTATGTGATGAGCGCGAGCGGCGGTCCGGCCAAGCGCATTTCATTTGGCGAAGGCCATTATTCGACGCCGGTCTGGTCGCCGCGCGGCGACCTCATCGCCTTCACCCGCATCAAAGGCGGCTCGTTCGGCATCGGCGTGATGAAGCCGGACGGCTCGGGCGAGCGGATCCTGGTCGAAGGCTTCCACAATGAGGGGCCGACCTTCGCCCCGAACGGTCTCTACCTCATGTTCTTCCGCGACGCCGAAGGCGCTGGCGGCCCGAAGCTCTATATGACCGACATTTTTGGTCACGCTGAATTCCTGGTGCCGACTCCCAATTACGGCAGCGATCCCTCCTGGGGTCCGCTGATTTAATAGCGTCGGATCCAAGTTCCCAACGCAACCGGGCCGCCCGAATATTTCCCGTTAGAGTTGACACTAACTGCAAGTCAATATTCCTCGGTCAGCGGACGACGAAGTATTGAACGCGGCGAGCAGTCCAATATTCGCGTCCCGTTGACATTAGAGCAATGCCGGATAAGATTAGATGCGGTGACACAATACATAATTGGGATTAACTACAACACCGAAACGATGGTAATCAGCAAAAACTGATAACAAATTCGGGTAGGTTGCGTGCAGATACAGAAGCAGACCGCCGCAAGTCCAAAGCGGACTTCGCGTCTGATCAACGTCGCCTGGAAGAGAATGCTCGAGGCGCCGGCCAATCTGGGCTCACAAGTTGTCGCCTGGCCTCCGGTCGCGTCGCGCATGGAGGAATCTTACGAAAAAGCGAAGCGCTTGCACCAAGCGCATTTGCCTCATTTGCGCGACGCTGACGCGCGAATTGTCGAAGACCTCAGGACGTCGGGCGTTTCGATCACATCGCTTCAGGCGATGGAAATCGAAGGCGTGGACGCGCTGCTCGCGGACGCCTACGCGTTGGTCGCCCGATATTCTCGATGGACACGATCCTTCCAGGCTAGCGGCGCCGACATTGTCGCGCACGACAAGATCATCCGCTGGGGCTTAAGCGATCGGCTCCTAGACATTGCCGAGAACTATCTCGGCGTGCCCGTCGGGTACGACGGGATCAACGTCTTCTTCACCAAGGCGGATGGAATGGAGGCCGGGCCGAGGCGTTGGCATCGGGACGCCGAAGACAGGCGCATGCTGAAAATCGCCCTCTATCTCAATGATGTGGACGAAGACGGCGGTCCCCTGCAGGTGCTGCGCCGTCAGTTGCCGGATCATGACCGGATGGTCAGAGGCAAGTTCCCAATCCTCAGTCAGGAAAAGTTGGAAACGGCTCTGGGCGATTTCGAACCTGATCGAGATGTCGTCACCTGCACCGGGAAAGCCGGAACCTTGATCTTCGCGGACACTGCGGCCTTGTATCATCGCGGCAAACCCGCGAGCGCGCGGGATCGCTGCGCAATCTTCTTCAACTATATGAACCGGGCGCCGCTGCGGCCATTCCGATGCGAGCGAAGCACGATTTCCCGGGCGCAGACCAGGCGTTTGGCCGCGTCCATGCCGCAGCGTCAGCGCGACTGCCTGCTTTGGCGCGACTCCCTCCCCCTGGTTGCGCGGATCGTCCCACCCGCGCCGGTGTGGAACTAGGGTCGGGAGCTCAAGTCGAACCGGCTCGCGCATTCGTGGCGGCCAATTTCCGC
>CAVOLE010000002.1:0-19947 GCA_963696665.1 uncultured Alphaproteobacteria bacterium | reverse complement strand
CGGATAATCCGCCCTTGCTCGACACCACAGACGACGGACAAGGCTGGGGTCAATCACCGTGCGGGTTTGAGCCCACCTGGCGTTCGCCGCGCCTCAAACCGCCGCTTTCCTTTACCCAAGCAAGGGTCACCATGCCGAACAGCACTGCAAGGCCGAAGAATCCGGAGGCCAGCGAAGTCGAACGCGCGCCGATCAATTCGCTCGATCCAGTCCGCTTGATCCCGATGTAGTCGCTGCCGCCGTAACTCGGAGACGGGTTCAAGCCGACGATCCGCGGCACGGCAATCCCATCGCCTGCGCTCGCCGCGATGCGACGCACCGTGCCGCCGGTCGCCTCGGCGATCGGGCGGAGCTTTTCGACAGTCGACACGACATCCCGCATTTCGAGCGGATTCTCCTGGCCGACGTTGACCAGCGCGACATGTTCGCCGTCCTCGGCGCGATAGAGGCCAAACCGGTCGACTGTCAGATGCGCGCGGCTGAGGCCGGGCGCATAGGGCTTGAGTTCGAGCTTGGTCTTCTTGCCATCCGGCGCGACGAGATAGGTGTCCCGCACCGCGCCGCTCACGCTCTGCCGCTCGACGGTGACCTCGCGTCCCTTGGCGCTGGCGCGCAAGGCTTCCTCCTCCAGGTCGGGCTCCTTCATCAGCCAATGGGCCACACGGCGTAAGAGGTCGAGGTACGGCCCCCCGCCATCGTAACCGCGCGCCCAAAGCCACATCTGGTCGCTGAGCAGCAGACCCACGCGCCCCTTGTCGACCCGCGACAGCACGAGCAGAGGCCTGTCGTCCGCGCCGGTCATCACGGTCTCGCCGCTCGTCGGCCTCGCGCCGACGAGCCGGAACCACCGGCCCCAGTTCGGTTGGCCATTGTTGGCGTCGAAACCACTCAGGCCCCGCGTCACCGGGTGGCGCTGGCCTTCCGCAGACACCCGCGCGCGAAACGGCGCCTCCACGTCGTCGCCGCTCGGCTCGGCCGGCGAAATGGCGCCGAGCGGCGAATAGTAGAGGCCATCGGGGGTGGAGAATTCCGGGCCCTCCGCCATCAACAACGCGCCGCCGTCACGCACGTAATTGGTGATGTTCTCCAGATAGACGTAAGGCAGGATCGACTGCTGCGCATAGCGATCGAAGATGATGAGGTCGAAATCCTTGATCCTGCGGCCGAACAAATCGGCGACCGGAAAGGCGATCAGCGACAACTCGTTGATCGGCGTGCCGTCGGCGCCTTTCTCCGGCGGGCGCAGGATGGTGAAATGCACGAGATCAACATTGGCGTCGGACTTCAGCAGATTGCGCCACATTCGTTCGCCGGGGTGCGGCTTGCCGGAGACCAGCAACACCCTGAGCTTGTCGCGCACGCCGTCGATGTTGACCACGGCGCGATTGCTGTCGGCGGCGAGCTCGCCTTCGACCGGAGCGATTTCAAGCTCGATCACGTTCGGGCCCGGATGGTCGATCGGCGCCTTCACATCGATCCGCTCCCCGACCTTAGCGTCAATCGTTGCGATCGTCTGGCCGTCGCGGCGCACCGTGAGCTTGACCGGCTCGCCGTGGTCGGCGCTGTCGAGAACGCGAGCTTCGATAACCTGATCCTTGCCGACGATGCCGTAACGCGGCGCCTCAACCAGCTCGATGCGCCGTTGCCGCTCACCCTCGTGGCCAGTGATCAACGCGTGCAACGGCGCGTTGAAGCCGAGCGCGGCCGCGGACTTGGGAATGTCGTGCACGTCGCCGTCGGTGATCATGATCGCGCCGCCGATCCGCTCAGGCGGCGCATCGGAGAGCGCGCCGCGCAAAGCGGCGAAGAGCTTGGTCCCTTCGGTTTCGGATCCGTCGCGCGAGGTTTCGACGACCCGGAGGTCGACGTCTCCGAGCGCCTTGAGCCTCGCCTCAAGCTCGTCGCGCGCTTTGTCTGTCTGCTGCGGCCGAACGCCAATGTCCTGGCTCTCGGAACGGTCGACCACCAGAGCGACAATGTCCTTGAGCGGACGCCGGTTCTCCTGGACGAGATTGGGATCGCACAGGGCAAGCAGCAGGAGCGCCATGCTGAGCGCGCGCAGCCATGCGCCACGGACGCCCCGCAAGATGAGCGCGACCGAAACCGCGAGCGCCGCCGCGGCCAGTCCATAGATCACGGGCCATGGAAGGAAGGGAGAAAGGGCTATCGACCAGGCGCTCAACGAGTCAGCCTTTCCAAAATGTCCTTCGCGTGGACCTGGTCGGCCTTGTAATTGCCGGTGAGCGTGTACATGACCAGATTGACGCCGCTGCGCAGGGCGAGCTCGCGCTGCCGCGCCCCTCCGGGGATCAGCGGATAGAGCGGCCGTCCGTCGGCGTCCTCCGCCCACGCCGCCGCAAGATCGTCCGAGGCGATGATGATCGGCGAGACGCTGTCGCCGGCGCGCGCCGGTCGCTGAACGCGGTCGTTCGGATCGGGCGGCGGGAGCGCCTCGATCCAGGTTTGCCCGATCGCGGTGCGGCCGACGATGCGGTCGAGCAGGTAGAAGGTCTTGGTCAGCACATGGTCATGGGGAACCGGCTCGAGCTCCGGCACGTCGACCCCCTTGAGCAGCGCGCGCAGCCAAAGCGCCTCGGCGGTCGGCGGCGCGCCCGGACGCGCGATCAGCGCGTCACGCGTGTCGAAAATCATCGTGCCGCCGTTTTTCATGAACGCAGCAATGCGCGTGCGCGCCTCGGGCTTGGGCTGGGGCAGTCCAGCGACGATCGGCCAATAGATGAGCGGATAGAAAGCGAGTTCGTCGCGCGCCGGATCGAGCGCGACCGGCTCGGCAAGCTCTGCCGAGGTGCGAGAAGCGAGCACCCGCGTCAGCGCCGTCAGCCCGAGTTTCGAGGTTTTATCGACCGATGCGTCTCCGGTCACGACATAGGCGAGCCGGGTGGACAGGGCCGCATCCATGTCCCGATCGGAGATCGGCGCGGACTCGCCGGCTCGGGCCTGGTGTGGGGGGACGGCGAGGCCAAGCGCGCTGATGACGGCCAGAGCGGCAAGCGCTCCTTTGCGGCGGAAAGGCGCGCCGCCCATCAGCCAGATCGAGACCAACGCGTCAATCATCAATCCGACGAGAGCCGCCGGCAAAAGCCATCGGCGTAGATCGAGCGGCGGCGCGACCGCAAGCGCCCCCTCATGCACGACAAGGGGCCCATAGTTGGCGCTGGCAAGCGTCTCCCCCGGGGCCAGAGCGTTGACGGCTCGCACCGAGTCCCCCGCCCCGTAAAAGCCAGGGGGGTGAAGAGCATCGCCGACGCCAGAAAAATCATCGCCGATTGGTTCGGCTTTCGCCGGCGGGGGACCGAAAACGCCGAAACCGGTCAGCGTGCGCAAAGGCGTCCGAACCGTTCCATGCTCCCCGACCTTCGCTTTCGCGGCGCCCTCTCCCGGCGCGTTGGCTTTCGCCACGATCCGGCGCAACATATCGACGAAGAGACCCGACAACGGCAGATTCGACCAGGTGGTGTCGGCGGTCACATGGAACAAGACGATGAGACCTTTGCCGCGCCGCTCTGCGGTGACGAGCGGCGTCCCGTCGGCGAGGCGCGCCCACGTCTTCTCGGCGAGCCCAGCCTCCGGCTCGGCGAGCACTTGACGCGTCACGGTCACTTCGTCCGGCGCCGTAAGGCCAAAGAACGGGCTACCCGCCTCGAACGGGGCGATGTGCTTCGGGGTCTCCCAGGACAATGCGCCGCCCAGCAGGCGTCCGCCGCGGCGAAGAGCGGTTGGAGTTAAAGTGTCGTCGCCGGCCGCGAGGCGGGTACCGGCGAAGCGCAGCAGCACGCCGCCGTTGTCGACGAACTGGGTGATTGCGTCGAGCTCCGGCCCCGGCGCCACGCTCATGTCGGCGAGGGCCAGCACCGACGGCTTTTGCTCGAGCAGCGAAACGATCGGATCGGTCGAGGAATCATGCCACTCGCTGATGTCGGCGAATGGCTGCAACGCGCGTTTGAGATAGTAACTGGGCGCAAGCAGCGGCTGCGCGACGTCGGCGCTTGCGCCCGAAACGATGGCGACCCGACGCCGGCGCGAGCGTTCGTCAATGAGCCAAGTCGCCCCCGCGGAGCGTTCGCCGTCGACGACGACTTCCGTGACGTCATTACGCAATTCGACCGGCAGATCAAAACGGGCGCCCACCGCTGACTTCGCGCCGAAGTCGAAAGCCGCTCGGCCAACTTCCCGTCCCTGAGCGTCGAGGGCGCGCACCGTGCCCGTCGCCGGCGCGCGCGCATCCGATCGCGTGAGCCGGGCGGTCAGCGCTCCCGCCTCATTGTCAGCGCCGGCAAGCGCGAGCGCGCCCCGGCTGTCGGTCACGACCTCAACCGAGTGGGCGAGCGACGCGAGCCGGGCCGAAAAGGCGTTCGCTCCGCCGAGTTCGACTCCATCGGCGATCCATAGGATGTCGGACTTCGGCTCGCGGGAGAGAAAGCGCTCGATCGCTGGCACCGCCGCCGCGCGGTCCGGCGCGAAAGGAACCGGCGCCAGTGAGCGCAACCGACCCTCGACCTCGGATCTGTCGAGCGACGCGATCTCCTGTCCGCCCTCAGACAGGGCCACGATCGCCACGGTTCGACCGGCCTGCGCCGCCGCCTCTGCTCGTTCGCGGGCAAAGTCGATTTGCTTGTCCCAAGCCGGCGCCGCGGCAAATCCGTCGTCGATCAGAACCAGTAGCGGCCCGGACCCGGAGAGCGCGGCCAAGCTGTTCCACAGCGGCTCGGCCATGGCGAGGATGATGAGCGCCCCGATGGCGAGCCGCAGCGCCAGGATCGGCCACGGCGTACGCGCTGGCGTCGTCTCGTTGGGGTTAAGCCCGAGGAGAAGTCGCAGCGGCGGAAATATGGCCTGCCGGGGAGAAGGTGGCGTGACGCGGAGCAGGAAGTAGAGACCAACGAGGCAGATTAGCGCCGCCAGAACGGCGGGGGCGGCGAAGGCAAGCGGCAGTCCGAACATCGCTCAAACGCTCCTCATGCCGCCGCCGGGTTCCGGCGCGGAAAGACGCATTCGCAGCGCCAGCAGCATCTCCGCCGGCGACCCGTCGGTCCGATGGATGCTCATGCCCCAGCCCGAACGGGTGCAGATCGTCCGGATCGCGTCCCGATGGGCGGAGAGCCGTGCGAGATAGGCGTCGCGTAGGTTTTGCGCCCGCGGCGTGAGAACGCGCAAGGAGCCGGCAGGATGAAGAAACTCAGTGTTTCCGGAGAAAGGATAGGTCTCCTCGATCGGATCGACGATCATCACCAGTTCGCCGATCGCGCCCTCCGCGCTCACGGCCCCGATCGCGCGGGCGACCTCTTTCGGCTCGGAGAGAAAATCGCCGATCATGAGGACCATCGAGCGTGGCGCTGCGGGCAGCGCGGGCGGCAACGGGGTTTGCGAGGGACCCTGGAGTCGCTCGTCGGTCGCAATCGCCTCGGCGAAGCGCTCGACGACGCCTTGCGTCGCCAGCGGTCGAGTGAGGCCTAGCAAACCGGCGCGCTCGCCGCCGCGCACACAAAGATCCGCGAACGCCAGCGTCAGCAGGGCCGCCCGGTCGATCTTCGACACCGGCGCAAGATTCGATGCGAATTGCATCGACGACGATCGATCGAACCAAATCCAGACCGTATGGGCGGCCTCCCATTCGCGCTCGCGCACGAAGGCGCGCTCTTCGCGCGCCGAGCGCCGCCAGTCGACCCGCGAAGAGGGCTCCCCGGAGAGGAAAGGTCGAAATTGCCAGAAGGTCTCCCCCGAGCCGGCTCTCCTCCGGCCATGAACGCCGTGCCGTACAGTCTGGGCCACGCGGCGGGCTGCGATGACCAGGCTCGGCAGACGGGCCGATAAAGTTGCCGCGTCGCGACGAATGGAGGGCGGTGGCGTCATTGCGCCGAGAGCCGCCGGGTCATTGGATCGTCTTGGCAACGAGTTGTCCGATCACGGCCGAAATGGTCTCACCCTCGGCGCGGGCCGCGAAGCTCAGCGCCATGCGGTGCTTGAGCGCCGGCTCGGCCAAGGTGGCGATGTCGTCGAGCGACGGCGACAGCCGCCCGTCGACCAACGCGCGGGCGCGAGCCGCGAGCATCAGCGCCTGTGCTGCGCGCGGGCCCGGTCCCCAACCAATTCCTTTGGTGAGCTCAGGGTCGCCTTCGCCCGGACGGCCAGCGCGCACTAGCTCGAGTATCGCTTCCACCACGCGATCGCCGATCGGAGCGCGGCGCACGACCCGCTGCGCCGCCATCAGATCCTCCGCCGTCATCACCGGCTTCGGACGCGTCTCGCGCTCACCTGTCGTTTCCATCAGGATCCGGCGCTCGGCCGCCCGGTCAGGATAGCCAACGTCAATCTGCAACAGGAAGCGATCGAGCTGCGCCTCAGGAAGGGGATAGGCCCCTTCCTGTTCCAGCGGGTTCTGGGTCGCCAGAACGTGGAATGGACGCGGCAGATCGTGTCGCGCCCCAGCCACCGTGACGTGATGCTCCTGCATTGCCTGGAGGAGCGCTGATTGCGTCCGGGGACTGGCGCGATTGATCTCGTCCGCCATCAGCAATTGGGCGAAGATCGGACCCTTGATGAACCGGAACCCGCGCTTACCGTCGTGACCTTCCTCCATCACCTCGGAGCCGAGGATGTCGGTCGGCATTAGGTCGGGCGTGAACTGCACGCGCAAGGCGTCCAGGCCAACCACGATACCCAACGTCTCGACGAGCTTGGTCTTGGCCAGTCCGGGCACCCCTATCAACAATCCGTGTCCACCCGCTAGCAATGTCGCGAGGGTCAAGTCGACGACGCGCTCTTGACCGAAATGACTCCACCGATCTCCGCTCGCGCGGCTGCGATGCGCTCCAGCGCCATGTCGGCGTCGCGTGTCAATTGGCCTGGATCGGCGATATTAGTCACGTTCATCGGTTCGTCCTTTGCGCCATTCGGATGGCTAAGTGTTTTGTTTTATCCTCTGGCGCACTAGATTGAGCGTGCGCCGTTGCGGCGCAAGCCCAAAGCACGCAGATGTCAGATTCGCCCACAAAGAAGCACGAGAATGACGCAGAGCTGGCGCGCGCACCGGAGCGCGCCCTGCGGGGACTCGGCGAGGCGGCGACTGGACGATTGCGCGCCCAAGGGCCGGTGCCTTCTTGGAATCCGCCAGATTGCGGCGATATCGACATGCGCATCGCTGCCGATGGAACATGGTTTTATTGTGACTCGCCTATTGGCCGGGCGCCGCTCGTCCAGCTCTTCGCGTCCATAATGCGCAAGGAAGGCGATCGTTACGTCTTGGTGACGCCGGTCGAGAAGGTCGGGATCAATGTCGATGACGCGCCGTTTCTTGCCGTCGAGATGAACGTTGTGCACAAAACGCGTGAGCTGCAACTCGTGTTCCGCACCAATGTCGACGACTTGGTGGCGGTTGATCCGAGCACCCGCTTCGTTTCGAGCAAGGTGCCAAGGAGGGCCTGAAACCCTATGTGAAGGTGCGGGGCGACCTCTGGGCGCTGGTCAAGCGGTCGCTGTTCTATGACCTTGTCGCCCTCAGCCGGACGGAGCGGGTCGGAAGAGAAGATTGGTTCGGCGTGCGTTCGGGCGGCCTCTTCTTCCCCATGCGCCTGGCGCGCGAAATCGAGGGGCTTTGAGCGCCAACCTCTTGCCGGATCCAAGTCCGGCTGCGCTGCGAGCGCTGGCGCATGGGAAGCTCCGGCCATCGCTAAGCTTGGCTGACCTCGAGCGGGTCGCGCCGGCCGGCGTAAGCGACGACGCTCCCGATGGGCGGCGGCCGGAGCCGGCCGAGTTCGCCAAGGCGCGCCCGGCGGCCGTGCTTCTGCCGATCGTCGACCGGCCCGGCGGGCTCAGTGTTCTTTTGACGCTGCGGGCCTCGCATTTGCGTGCGCACTCGGGTCAAGTGGCTTTTCCGGGCGGAAAGATTGACGTGGGCGAGGCCCCGCGCGACGCGGCGCTGCGTGAGGCGTACGAAGAGATTGGGCTCGAAGACCGGTTCGTTGAGCCCCTCGGCTGGCTCGATCCCTATCTCACCGGCACCGGATTTCGCGTCGCGCCTCTGGTCGCGCTGGTCGAACCCTCATTCGCGCTCAAGGTCAACAAGCTCGAGGTAGTTGAGGTTTTCGAAACGCCGTTCGCCTTTCTGATGGACGCGGCCAACCATCGCCTCGAGGAGCGCGAATGGCAGGGACGGCCGCGAAAATACTACGCCATGCCGCATGAAGGGCGGTATATTTGGGGCGCAACCGCCGGAATTCTGCGCAATCTGTATGAAAAGCTGTTGTCCTGATGGCCAGGGACGTCCTCGAATCGCTGACGCTGTTCTTGAGCCCGTTCGGGGTCTACGCGCTCTTCCTCGCGCTGCGCGCACGCTATCCGCTCGAGGTTGAGCATTGGACCCGCGGGCGCGTGTCGGTCATGACGCTCATCGGCCTCGCGGCAGCGGTGCTCGGTCTCGTCGCCGTTAACGCCTTCGCGCCGCGAGCCCGCGGCGTTTACGTCCCGGCGCATGTTGAAAACGGCGTCCTCGTCCCAGGGCGCTTCGAATGACCGCACTTCCGGGTCTCAAGGACGGAAAGCTCAAGGATCTGACACTGCTGAGGCAAGGCCCGGTGGCGCGGGCGCTCGCGGCGCTCAACGGAGGCGGCGAGGAGACCCGGGTCGTCGGCGGCGCCGTGCGCGATCTCGCGCTCGGCGAGCGGGCGGTCGATTTCGACCTCACGACCACCGCGACCACCGACGAAGTGATCCGCCGTGCAAGAGAAGCGGGGTTCAGGGTCGCCCTAACCGGCGTTGAGCATGGCACAGTGACGGTCGTCGTCGACGGGTGGCCGATCGAAACGACGACCCTGCGCGAGGACGTCGAGACCGATGGGCGCTGGGCCAAGGTAGCGTTCGGACGCGACTTCGCCGCCGACGCGCGCCGGCGCGATTTCACCATCAACGCGCTGTCGTTGAGCGCCGATGGAATGGTCCACGATACCGTCGGCGGGTTCGAGGATCTCGCCGCCAGGCGGGTGCGCTTCATCGGCGATGCGGAAGCGCGGATTCGCGAGGATTATCTGCGCATTCTCCGGTTCTTCCGCTTCTCTGCTCGGTACGCTGCGAATGGGCTCGATCGCGAGGGCCTGTCCGCCACGACCCGCTCGCGCGGCGGCCTCGCGAGGCTCTCGCGCGAGCGGGTGCGCGCCGAGTTCATGAAGCTCCTCGTCGCGCCGCGCGCGAGGGAGGTCGTGCAGACGATGAGCGAATGCGGATTCCTCGAGCCGATCCTCGGCGGCGTCGGCTATACGAGGCGCTTGAGCCGTCTCGTCGCGATCGAGGCCGAGCGGGGCGAAGGCGCCGACGCCGTCCTGCGCCTGGCGGCGGTCGGCGTCGCGATCCCGGAGGATGCGGACCGGCTGCGCGAGCGGTTGCGGCTCGCCAATGCCGAAGCGAACCGGCTGAGAGCGGCCACCGCGGCGCTCATCGGCCTGCATGGGATAACTGCGCCCCCGTCGCTCCATGGCCTCAGAACCCTCCTATTCAGCGCCGGACGCGAGGCCGCTCGCGACGCCCTGATGCTCTCGCAGGCCGAGTCCGGAGTGCCTGCGTCGGACGCGGCCTTCGAAGCCGCCGGCCGGTTTCTCGCCGACGCGTCCGAGCCCAGGCTTCCAATCAGCGGCGTGGACCTCATTGCGCGCGGCGTGTCTGCAGGGCGCCCAGTCGGACGGGTTTTGCGCGCCTTCCAGTCGCTGTGGATCCGGACGGGCTTTCCGAAGGAGCCGGAGACGCTGGCGCGCCTCCTCGAGGAGGCGGTCGCAGGGTCGTCGGCAACGCAGCACCGCGAGGGATGATTGAGCGCCTTCGTAATCGGTTTGCAACTCCCAAACCCGCGTGCAGACGGCACGAACCCCGCTTGCTAGAAGTTTGGCCGCCAGGACAAAGGCGGCTTCCTGCTTTCTGGCTTCGCCGGGACCACGCGTCCGAGACGCATGCGTGCGCCTCGGATGATCTATTTGCCGATGACGCTCGCTCGCGCGCGCTGCCACCAGCCGCTACGGCGCGGGCGCGGCGGTTCGGTCGCTGACGGAGGAGCAGGCAGCGCCCCCGACGCGGCGCCGGCCTCTGCCGTCGCTAAAGAAGCAGGGCTCCGCTCCGCGGCCCTAGTCGCTTGCGACTCGATCTCATGCTTCTTCGCCTCAGCGACCGGCGATGGCACGGTCGTCGTCTCTTCAAGAGAGGTCGCGCCGGACGACGGGGGGGTAGAATAGTCCGCTTCGGACCCCGCGAACTCTTCCTCAAGCGCCAGCGACGGGGCCGAATCGAAGCCCGGCGCTGACGTCTCGGGTGTGGCTTCTCCGTCGGCTTGTCGGAACCGGTTTCGCCCGCCGCGCGAACCTCTCGATCGACGATGACGTGCTTCTCCGTTGCGCAGACCTTTTTGGTCGAAAGCGCCGTCGTCGCCGGTAGACACAACGAGATCGCCGCCAAATTCGGCGACGACTGCCAAGCCGTCGTCCGTCGGCTGTGGAACATCCCCCGAGAGACTGCCTCCGAACGGCCGCTCTCCGCGGCGGCGGCGACGGCGACGGCGGCGGCGGCCGATCTCACTTTCCTCCAGCAAGGCGCTGCCCCCGCGGTCGCTCAGACCGCCGACCTCTACATTCTCCTCGCTGGGGGCTTCAAGGGTCTCATCCTCCTCCGCCTGGACCGACCCTGTCCCCACGATGATCGGCGCGCCGTCAGTGAACGAATTTACCGAGTCCTCCTCGCCTTTAACGCCAGTCGCAGGCTCGCCGCGCTCGATTGCGTGGTAGTTAGCGCCGGTCAGCGTGTCGTCCGCCTCAACAACAATCCCGACGCCGAACCGCCGTTCGAGATCGCGCAGATTAATGCGCTTCTGATTAAGTATGTAAAGTGCCACGGGCATGCGCGTTCGCACAGTAAGATTGTAGGTCGAGTTCTTGATAAGGGCGTCCTCAAGCACACGCAAAACATGGAGAGCGATTGAAGCGGTCGATCGCACGATGCCAGCGCCCTGGCAGTGCGGACAGGTCACGGTTGAGCCTTCGAGAACACCAGTCCGGATGCGCTGACGCGACATTTCAAGGAGGCCGAAGTGCGAAATCCGGCCGACCTGGATGCGGGCGCGGTCGTTTTTCAGTGCGTCCTTGATCCGCCTCTCAACCGCACGATTGTTGCGCGATTCCTCCATGTCGATAAAGTCGACCACGATAAGCCCGGCCAGGTCACGCAGGCGCAACTGACGCGCGATTTCATCGGCCGCCTCAAGATTGGTACGCACTGCGGTATCTTCGATATTGTGTTCGCGCGTGGATCGGCCCGAGTTGACGTCGATTGCGACCAGCGCCTCAGTCTGGTTGAAAACGATGTAGCCGCCTGACTTTAGCGTCACCTGGTTGGAGAACATCGCGTCGAGCTGCGGTTCGACTCCGGCGTTGGCGAAGATCGGCGTGGCGTCGCGATAGAGTTGCACGCTGTTAATGTGACTTGGCATTAGGAGGCGCATAAATTCCCTCGCCTCGCGATAGCCGGCCTCGCCCGCAACAGTGACCTCTTCAACCTCTTTGCTGTAAAGATCGCGGATCGCCCGTTTGATAAGCGAGCCCTCTTCGTAGACGAGCGTCGGCGCGCTGGACGCAAGTGTCGTCTCCCGGACGGTTTCCCACATCCGCAACAGATATTCGAAGTCGCGTTTGATCTCCGCCTTGGTGCGGGAAGCGCCCGCCGTGCGGAGGATAACGCCCATGCCCTCCGGAACGTCGAGCTCTTCGGCAATCGCCTTCATTCGGCTGCGGTCCTGCGCATTAGTAATTTTGCGCGAAATGCCGCCGCCGCGGGCGGTATTGGGCATCAAAACGGAGTAGCGCCCAGCCAGCGAAAGGTAGGTCGTGAGCGCGGCCCCCTTGTTGCCGCGCTCTTCTTTGACAACTTGCACCAGCAGAACTTGCCTTCGCTTGATGACCTCCTGAATCTTGTACTGGCGGCGCAAGCGCTGGGGACGTCGCGGGATCTCTTCCAACGCGTCGCCACCAATCTGCTCGACCGGTTCGCCTTCGTCTTCCGTTCGCCGCTTGTCGTTTGTCACCCGCTCTTCCGAGCCGCCCTCGAGCGTCGTGACTTCATGGACGTCCTCTTCCTCACCCGAGCGTTCCTTACCATCGTGTCTTAGTTCCGAGGACGCAACGTGTTCATCACCTAGTACGGGAACCAACGTGGCGTCGTCGGACGGCCCAGAGTCCGCCGGGCTATAATCCCGAGCCTGTGTGGCTTCCAGCGGCAGATCAGCGGCCACGTCCTTGACCGGCTCATCAGTTTCAACCTCGATAGGCTGATTTACCCTTCCGAAACCGCAACCGGCGAAGTATCGGTGGAACCCTCTGGCAGACTCCCGGTAGGCGTCGTCGGACTGAGTTCTTCCGCGCCAAATTCCTCTCAGCGCCCGCTCCGAAATGGTCTCGGCATCCGCGGCGCGGGTCTCAATTCCCTGCCGTCGCGGATGGCGATGGCTCCTGCTGCGTTTCTCGCCGCTGGCCTCTTCGTCCTCCTCCCGTTGAGATTGGGCTTCCTCCTCGAGCAGCGCCTGCCGGTCAGCGACTGGGATTTGGTAGTAATCCGGACGGATTTCGGAGAACGCGAGAAAGCCGTGGCGGTTCCCGCCGTAGTCGACGAAGGCGGCCTGGAGCGATGGTTCTACGCGGGTGACCTTAGCAAGATAGATATTACCTCGCAGCGGTCTCTTGCTTGCTGATTTGAAGTCGAACTCCTCTACGCGATTGCCGCGCAGGACGACCACCCTGGTTTCCTCCGGGTGTGAAGCGTCGATGATCATTTTGTTTGCCATGATAAACTCTCTCGCCGCGCGCGAAAATGCGCTGCGGGGGGCGACTACGCCACCCGACCGCGCCGCGTGGGGCGTCTATGCTGGAGATGGAAAAACACGGGAATGGGACGGCACGCGCCATAAGCGCGAACGGTTCAGTCGCCACCGCCTGCCGGCAAAAAGCCCGCGTTGCCCGAGTGGCGGTCACCTCGGAGTAGATTTGCCATCGGGACATCGTCAACCTGAAACAAATCGTGATTTAGCACGCCGCCCTTCAAGCGGCGCCGCTTGGCGTCGATGTCACGAGTTCGGTCCGAGCGGGACCACTGCTCCAATTTGGCAAGGCTCTCACCCGCGATCCGCTCATCACTTCCCTACGGACGCCAGCCCGCGAGTTAAAAGCCCAAGCTGTGTGACGGGTCAACAAACCACCTCGACCAGTCTGTGCAGCCCGCGAGCCATCGTGTGATGGTCCCGGCCTAGCGCCCCTCTCAATCATTGAGCGAGCCGACTGCACGAACTCGGCACGAATTCGCAACGCACTACAAATAGGCACCTCGGGGTGCATTGGCAAGCTCTTTTCCTACCTGTAAATTACGCCAAGCGCGTCGCTGCCTTCGGTGGAGCCAGAAAGTGCCGCCCATAAATCCATTAACTATCGTAAAGAGTTTAGTTCGCTCATTTTCTTCCCGCGGCGCCCTTCGGGTCCAGCGCCGTGCGACCTTGTCAAAACCGGACGATTGCGCCGTACCGGTATTGGCCTTAATAGCGCGACGGCGTGGCGCCGAGGGGAAGCGGGATGGCGCGAATGAGACGGCTGGCGGCTCTTGCCGTCTTCACGCTGGTGGCGGTGCGGCTTCAGGGCGGCTTGGCGGAGGAGGCGGGCGCGCCTGTTGCGGTTGGCGTGCGGCTCTCGCAGGACGAAAATACGGCCAAGCTAGTGTTCGACCTGTCACGCAAGGTCGACGCGAACGCTTCCGCCTTGGCCTCACCCGATCGCATTGTCGTCGACATGCCGGAAGTGAATTTCCAACTCGATCCGTCGGCCGGCCGAGTCTGGGCGGTGCCCAATGTTTCGCTTGTGAAGGGGTTCCGCTTCGGCCTGCTGGCTCCCGGCAAGTCCCGTATCGTTATTGACCTTGCGCGCGCGGCCTGTCCCGCCCAGGTTTTCGCCAAACCAGTTGTT
Organism: uncultured Alphaproteobacteria bacterium; assembly: GCA_963696665.1. Lineage (GTDB taxonomy): Bacteria > Pseudomonadota > Alphaproteobacteria > Rhizobiales > Beijerinckiaceae > Roseiarcus. Next base: position 5,956 of record CAVOLE010000002.1, on the reverse strand, counting down.
GAAGGCGAACCAGCGGCCCGGCTCCTGATCGAACTGAAGCCCTGCGATTTCTCGGCCTTTTCCTCCCTCGTCCGCTCGTCCGCAGTTTCGACCCCAATCGCCTCTTCGGCCGCCAGTCCCTCGCAGCCGGTCATCGTCCTTGATCCGGGCCACGGCGGCGTCGACAGCGGCGCCCGGGGCCTCCGCGGCGTCCAGGAGAAGACCCTCGTCTTTGACTTCTGCGTCGAACTGAAGCGACAGCTCGACGAGACCAAGCGCTACGCCACTGTAATGACGCGGGATGGCGATCAGTATGTTGATCTCGATGAGCGGGTCGCGATCGCTCGCAAGGCGAACGCATCTCTATTCATCTCCGTCCACGCTGACACGCTGAGCGAGGATGCGAACGTAAGCGGCTCTACCGTGTATACTGTTGCTGATCGCGCTTCCCATGCGGAAGCCGCTCGAATCGCGGCCCGTGAGAACGCCGCCGGCAGGGGGCCCGCCGCTCGGCCAGACAATCCAGATGTGGCTGATATTCTGTTCGATCTCAAACGTCGCGAGACTCGGACGTACGCCCACATTTTTTCCCGGGGCCTCGTCGACAACTTGCGGGCACCGCGAGGCTGACCACAACCCGGAATGCTCCGCGGGCTTCGTCGCCTAAAAGCGCCGGAGTTTCCCTCCGTCCTCGTGGAAGCTCGGCTATCTTTCGAACGCTCAGGATGTCCAATCCCTCACTTCCCCGGATTGGCGGACGAAGGCGGCGGCCGCCATGGTCAAGTCAATCGACGCGTTTTTCGCCGGACCCGGAAAGCCTGACGTTGTCCAGCCCGCTGAAAGCGGGTGTTGCGTCATCAGCCGTGCAGGCCTCCGGGCCGACGGCGCATTAGGGCTTGCGCGTAGCGCGCGCAGCTGGCTAATGGCGTCAGGGTTGCGCGGCGAGATGCTCCGATCAAGATTCGCCTTACTGAGCACGACAGGGGTCAAGGCTGGCGCGGTCGACGCTGATCCGGGTTCCGGGTGAAGAACGTCGGTAGATCGGTCTCGTAAAGTCCGCGCCTTCGAGGCGCTGCAATTCAGTTCGTCTCGACGCCCTGAGCGCTCGCCGACGGGCGCAATGGAAGGCTTCGATCGAGAGATGCGCGGGATCGCTCGTATTGTCGGGTTCATATTCGCGACCGGTACGTTGGTGTTCGCTGTGGCGGCGGCGGTTTTTGCCGGCGTCATATGGAAATATGAGCAAGACCTCCCGGATTACTCCGTGGCAAGAACTATGAGCCGCCGGTCATGACCCGGGTGCACGCGGCCGACGGGAGCCTGCTAGCCGAATATTCGCGCGAGCGACGGCTTTATCTCCCGTCGGACGAAATTCCCGATTTGGTCAAGCACGCCTTTATCTCGGCGGAGGACAAGAATTTCTACAACCATTGGGGCGTCGATCCCGAAGGAATTGTGCGAGCGGGCATTATCTATATGCAGGGCTCCCGCCATATTCAGGGCGCCGTCACCATTACCCAGCAGGTGGCCAAGAATTTTCTCTTGAACTCGGACCGGACCTTCGACCGCAAGATCCGTGAGATTTCGCTTAGCTTGCGAATAGAGTCTGCCTACTCGAAGGAAAAGATCCTCGAGCTCTATCTCAACGAGATTTATCTCGGTCTTTCCAACTATGGCGTCGCTGCAGCCGCGCTCAATTATTTCAACAAGTCCGTACACGACTCACCATCGCCGAAGCCGCCTATCTGGCGGCGTTGCCGAAGGAGCCGAGCTCGCTGAATTCGTTTCGCGATCACGACCGCGCCGTCGAAAGGCGCAACTACGTCATCGGGCGGATGGAGGAAGACGGCTATATCACCGCTAAACAAGCGGATGAGGCCCGTGCCGAGCCGCTCGTGGTCAATCCGCGCGTGCTGACGCCGAACTCTATCGCGGCGGGATTCTTCGCCGAGGAAGTCCGGCGTGAGCTGCAAGAGCGGTATGGCGAGCAAAAGCTTTACGAGGGCGGTCTCTCGGTTCGGACGACCCTGGACCCGAAAGTTCAGCTGATGGCACGTAAAGCGCTGGTCGACGGTCTCGTGCGCTACGACGAGGCGTATGGCTGGCATGGCACCCTCAAGACGATCGACATTGGTCAGGATTGGGGCGTCCCTCTGGCCGACATTCCAGCTTACGGCGACATCAAGCCGTGGGTTCTGGCGGTTGCGCTTGACGTCACCGACGCGGCCATCCGGGTGGGTCTTCAGCCCGAGCGAGACAAGTCTGGCGCAATTGTCGCGGATCGTCAGACCGGCGCCGTCACGGTTGAAGGGGCGCGCTGGACGGGCCGTAGGCTTAAAGGATTAGTCAAACCTGGCGACGTCTTCTACGTCGAGCCAATCCCCGGCCACGAAGGCGAATATCGCCTACGCCAGATCCCTGAGTTCTCCGCCGCTATAGCGATGGATCCGTTTACAGGCCGCGTGCTGGCGATGGTGGGCGGATTTTCGTTCGACGAATTGGAGTTCAACCGGGCGACGCAGGCGCAGCGGCAACCGGGCTCCTCGTTCAAGCCGTTCGTCTACGGAGCCGCGCTCGACAACGGCTACACGCCATCCTCGATCATTCCGGACTTGCCGGTCACGATCGACGACGGCAGCGGTCAATTGTGGACTTCGGCCAACTTTGAAGGCGAGGTAACCGGTCCCCGTACGTTGCGATTTGGCGTTGAGCATTCGATCAACCTGATGACGGTCAGGCTCGCGCGCGACATCGGCATGCCGCTGGTCGTCGAATACGCCAAGCGCTTTGGCATCTACGACAACTTGCCGCCATTCCTGTCGATGTCGATCGGCGCCGCGAGACGACCGTGTTGCGCATGATCACCGGCTACTCGATGTTCGCCAACGGCGGCAAAAGGGTGAAGGCGACCCTGATTGATCGGATTCAGGACCGCCGGGCAATACGATCTACAAGCACGACGAACGGATCTGCGAGGGCTGCAACGCCCCTACATGGCACAATCAGCCTGAGCCCAAGCTCATCGACAAACGCGAACAAGTGATCGATCCGCTCACCGCCTATCAGGTCACCTCCATCCTGGAGGGAGTTATCCAACGCGGCACCGGCATCGCGATCAAGGCTCGGCAGGACTCTTCGGACAAGACTGGCACCACCAACGACGCCAAAGATCTCTGGTTCATCGGCTATTCGCCAAATCTCGCCTTTGGTGTGTTCATGGGCTACGACAAGCCGCGATCTCTTGGCGGCAGCGCGCAGGCCGCGCTCTACACCGCGCCGATCTTCCGCGACTTTATGAAAATGGCGCTGAAGGACACGCCGGACACGCCGTTCCGCATTCCACCTGGGATCAAACTCATTTCGGTCGACGTTCATTCCGGTATGCGCGGGACCGGTCCCGGTTCGATTATGGAGGCGTTCAAACCCGGCACTGGACCGCCTGACAGCTACGGCGGCGGGTGGGGTAAATCGGCTGGGAGCATCGTCGCGAAACGAACGGTCGGTCGGGTCGGGAACAGGCGGGCTCTATTGAGGCGCTCAAGCTTTCCTGCTTCACTTCGGACCATTTCTGCGCTCGATCGGTTGACCGTCCATACAGGGAAAACAACTCACGTCCCTCAGCGACGGTTTTGCCCTTAAATCCGCGGGTTGAATTATGCGCGCCGAAGCCGAACAGTTGGTCGAATCAATCAAGCAATCCGTGGGATTGCTACGGAGGCATCTTTGACGTCGACGCTGCCCAGCGTCGTCTCAGTGAACTAAACGGGAAATCCGAGGATCCAAATCTCTGGACCGATCCCGACATCGCTGGAAAAGTGATGCGCGAGCGCACGATGCTGGAAGACCGGCTGGTTTCCCTCAAGAAGATCGAGCGCGACCTCGAGGATGCGACGACCCTGGTTGAGCTTGGCGAGGCCAAGGCGACGAAGCGACGGAGGCTGAGGGAATTGGCGCTCTGAAGGCACTCAAAGCCGAGGGCGAACGACGCCAACTCGAAGCGCTTCTCTCCGGCGAAGCGGACGCGAATGACACCTATGTCGAAGTGCATTCCGGCGCCGGCGGCACAGAAAGCTGCGATTGGGCGCGCATGCTGTTGCGGATGTACGCGCGCTGGGCGGAGCGGCGAAAGTTCGACGTCGAATTGATCGAGGAGACGGATGGGGACGAGGCCGGCATCAAGTCGGCGACGATCATCGTCAAAGGCCACAATGCGCATGGCTGGCTCAAGACCGAGTCGGGCGTGCATCGGCTGGTGCGCATTTCCCCATTTGATTTCAACGCGCGCCGACACACGAGCTTCGCCTCCGTTTGGGTCTATCCGGTCGTCGACGACCGGATAAAGATCGAAGTCAACGAAAGCGATTGCCGCATCGACACTTATCGCGCCTCTGGCGCCGGCGGACAGCACGTCAACAAGACCGAGTCTGCGGTACGCATTACCCATTTGCCGACCGGTATCGTCGTCGCCTGCCAGTCCGAACGCTCACAGCACAAGAACCGAGCGACCGCCTGGAATATGCTGCGCGCTCGACTTTATGAGCGAGAGCTTGAGGCGCGCGAAGAGAAGGCCAATGCGGACGCCGCGTCCAAGACCGACATCGGTTGGGGCCATCGAATTCGCTCCTATGTGCTGCAGCCGTATCAGATGGTGAAGGACCTTCGCACCGGGCACGTCTCGGGTACGCCTGCCGAAGTGCTCGATGGTGAACTCAATTCGTTCATGGAGGCTTCGTTGGCTCAGCGCCTCTCTGGACGAACTGTGGCGGTCGAGGACGTCGAATAATTCAAGACCGGGATCCAAATTTCGTGGGGCTGCCGTTTCGCGTTGCGGCTCGGATAAGTCCCGAAACGTGTGACCGGTAACGGTCGGTTGAGGCGCGCGATGGGCTCAGGCTTCGCCAGCGGCGCCGCTTTGTCGTCCGACTGAGACATGCGGTGCGGCCAACCACGGATTCCCACACGGCGCGCCTCTGCGAGGAGCGAGCCCGGGCGAAAAGCATGGCGATGCCTGGAGCTACGAACTCGCCAATTGCCGGTGCTCGCTGGACAGTTAGAGCGGATAGCAGATTAAACTCGTTTTTCGAGTGCCTGCGCCAACGCGCACGGGATGCGCCGACGCACTCAGAGCAACGTGGCGAAACGTCCCTCGCCTGGTGGTCGCGCAGCGGGAACACGCATTTAGTCATTGGCCGATCCCCAGGAACGGGCAGCCCACACTTCTCGTGGTCGCCCTGGAGTTCACGGGCCGCTCTATTGGAGCATGAACGTCGGATGTGTGTAGAGCAGCTGTACGATTTTTGTTAGTCGATCGCTGCGCGTCGAATAACTACAGCGTGAAGGTTGGCTCGCGTGTTTTTCATCAACTCCCGATCTCAAATCGGAAGGAGGCCAACCATGCACGCGTCTCTTCAAATTGGGTCGGCCAAATCAAATTAATCGCCAAAGGACCCGCGGTTTTGTTTCGGCACTCTGCTCTGGATTGCTCGTTGTTAGTCTCGCGCGGGTTTCGCCCGCCTTTGCGGCAGGCGGCGGAAGTGGAGGGGGAGGGGGGAGGGGGCGGCGGGGGAGGAGGTGGCGCTGGCGCTGGCGGCGGCGCCGGGGTGGTGGAGGAACTGACGGTGGGGAGCTGGCGGTGGGGGTGCAGGGCGGCGGCCTTGAGCGACGATGCATAGATCGAACCAATCTGAACTTACAATTTGTGCGCCCGGCATGGTTTGGGACACGAAGCATCGTAACTGCCTCATGAGGCATAGCGGCGTCCTGTCAGAGACCCGACCTCACCGAGCTCACCTATGCACTCGCCAAGGCCGATCGCTACCGGGAAGCGATCGACATGCTCGACCTGTTGGATAATCCAAATACTCCGCACGCGCTCGACTATCGCGGCTATGCGATCCGCACGCTTCGGCGCACCGACGAAGGAATTTGGCTACTATCTCAAATCGGCCGCGCTTGATCCCAAGTACCTGGAGGTGCG
>CAVOLE010000001.1:0-18862 GCA_963696665.1 uncultured Alphaproteobacteria bacterium | reverse complement strand
CAGGGGAGGCGGGCGCGGCGCTCCCCGATGGTGCGCTAGCGGTCTCACGCCTTGCGGTGGTATGCGGCAGCGTGGGGATGAAAACGTTGATTACATGTCACGCGCGGCCGGGCTCGAGCGTCATGAGCGTCGAACGGCGCGAGCAGGCGTGGACAGTCACTGTGGATAGCCGGGAGCCGACCTTTTGCCCGGAGTGCAACGAACAGTCCAAATCTCGCCATAGCACCTACTCGTGAACGTTCCGAGGGGCACCGGCCATTGTTCAGGCGGCCTCGATCCTCACCGAGCGCGCGCCAAGTCTTGCGACGCCGTTCGTCCGCCGGACTGCCCGGCTGGCGGGAATCGTCTGGCTGCTTGGCCATAGCGCGGGCGGACGGTCCTCGGAGCGGCTGATGGGACGGCTCGGGATGCCGGTCAGCGACACGACAATTCTGGCGGGCCTGAGGCGGAACGCCAGGGCTCAGTCCGAAAGCTGCGCCGGGGCTGCCGTCCATCTGGTTGGCGTCGATGACTGGGCGTGGCGGAAGATCAACAAACTAAAGATTCTCAAGCGAGGCATTTATGGTCGCGCCGAAGTCAATCTGCTCCGAGCCCGGATGATGCCGTTCCGAGAAGCGATTTGCACCAAGAGTTAATCAGACCCAAATTTGTGTAGAAGCGACCATCTGGTTTTTAGCGTAAATCCGGGCCGGTATAACAACTTAGCCTATCGTGCCGCGCGCTTCTGAAAAAGACGTAAGTGATAGCGGCCGAGCGCCTGAGCGCCACGCTCATCGGCAGTACGAGAGAGCGCTTCGGCCGCCCTCTTTTTGCGCTGAGCGACTGGGAAGCTCTTTCGTTTGGCGCGCCAGCTCGAGAACCCGAAGCGCCGCAAGCCCCAAAAGCATCATCGACCAGGTAGCTGGTTCCGGAGCCGATGGCGCCCTAATTGCGAAGGCCCCGTCTTCAAAAGTTCCGCTGATGCCGATCGCGTCTTGAGAAAAAAATGGCGGGTCGATCAGAGAATCAGGAAGAGTTGGAAGCAAAAAGGCTCCGATGACCGGAAAGGACAATCCTTCCGCGTGGTTGATGAAGGCGCGTGATCCCGAGGCTCGCGAAAGTGGCGTCGGCCCAGATCGCGCTGTCCGACAGCAGGCCGCCAGAAGCATACCCAGCGGGCACAGCAAGATCACCTTTTTTCAAGGCTCACGATGTCTCCGGTGGCGCTGGTGGCAAATGCAAAGTCTCCAGTCCCAAAAAGCGTCGGTACACTCTACGTGTTTATATAGGTCCGCGCTAGCGGTCGTGCTGGGCGCTATGCCAAAGTAAGAAAGAGATGGCTGCAATATGCATAGCAGACCGGGTCCCGTCACAATGAAAGTGAGATCCGTGAGATCGAGCGTTCCGCTTCCGGTTGCGACAATGTTCGAGCCATCCTGTTCGAGCGCTACGCGAAAGCCGCCTGCGCTGGCGAGGGTTGCCGCACTCGCGCCGACGAGCAGCGCTGCGCCCAGCGCAACGGCCCCGGCTCTTGGTTCTCGAAATTTGGTTATGCCTCAATACCCCCTTGTTCGAAGATTGATCGCAGACCGCCTCGGCGAGCGGGCTCAGGGAGATATGCGCGGCTTCGTCGGTCGGGCTGCGATCGAGCGGTAGAATCAATGGCGGCTTGCGGCGCCTCTATTCCGAAAACGCAGAGCCTGTACATTTCGCGCAAATATTTGGGGCCTGGACCGCGATCCGTTTAACGCCGGGCGGCGGCTCGTGTGCGCAACGTTTCCGATGGATGTTCGCCGTAAGCTTCCCGATAGATCTAGGTCGATAGGCAAACGAGCCCAGCCTGACCGCCGACGCCCCCGATTGGCCGACCGATGTCAGCGTCCGGTAGGCGTTCGGTTCCACCTTGTATCGTCGCCAGTCGGCGGCCTCGTAAGTCCGGGTCCAATATTTCCGCGACTTGCTCGCCGGAGGAGGAAATGGTTCGATAGCGATTCCATGGTGTCGTGCGGATCTTCGACCTCCAACGTGGCGAACGACGCAGCCGAGACAGACCCCCGGACTGTTCAGAGCGATTGTACTTGGCGGAAACCATCGGCAGTTATCACGTTTTCATGAAGTAATCACGCAGCCTGCTTCCGACGTTGCCGACGAAGTCGCGCTAACGTCCGTTCAAAGACGCCCCGGGGATCTGCGGCCGAATGCATAAAGCCGATCAAGGTTGAGCCGATCACGCCAGAGAACGCCGATCCTCGAGGGCGGGTTGGCTCTGTATCGAACCGGCCAGTTCACGAACGCCGGTGCTGACGCCCAACGGCCTGTGTCAGGAGCCGTTTTGGCGGGGTCTGATTGACTCTTGGTGCAGGCTAGGGCGTTAAGGAGAAGCGAACCTCCTGAAATTGCTAGAAATTCAGATATTTTCATTCGCATCGGTCACGATGTTGATCTGTGGCGCCCAAGCAGGGCGGATCGTCCCGCGCTCTCTGCCGGTTATGGGACTTCCTTGCCGTCACTTTGCACCAAGAATGGAATCAGACCCTTCCAAAATGGCGCCTGACAACCACTCAACAGTTCAGCATCACGCTTCCTCAATGACAGGGCGGAAGTGGTCCAACGAAAAATCCAATCAGGAGACTATGTCTCGGTGAGCGAAGTCATCCGCGACGGCGTGCGCGCCCTGATAGAGCGGGACGCCGCAATCGAGCGATGGCTACGCGAGGAGGTCGTCCCGGGCCATATCGAACATTTGGCAGACCGGTCGAAGGCGATCTCAGCAGAGGACTTGCTCGGTCGCATCAAGACCCGCCGTTCAGCGGAGAAGGCGAAGTAACCCACGTGCGGGTTCTTTTCAACCGCTTCCGCCGAGGGCCCGATGAACAGTCTTCACCGATATATAGTAGACCGCGCCGACGACCGTACAGCCGACGTTTATATCGGGCGTATCATCGCCTTCTGCGGGGGTTGAGCGCGTTTCCATTGCGAGGCTCTACTGCCGGGCCCGCGGACGATCGGCTTCGAACGGCGGGCGACGATCACGTTCATGGTGACGGCCGACGCCGTGCTCGTCGAGGGCGTCTTTTACGGGGGTCAGGATATCGAGGCGAATTTCCAGGAGTGAGCGAAGACGCGCCGTCCGGATTTAATCAGCGGATGGCGCCGTTGCCCTTGTCGACGAACTAGCCGATCGGCTCACAAAAAACGGCCCGCCACAACGTAGGCCTCGCATTGCTCGTTGACGACCACCTGCTGGAGATAAGCCATGATGGTCTTGCCATCCTCGACGAGGAGGCCGATCTCGCCAGCTGATACGCGCTCCAGATCTTTGTCGATCGTCAGTTCCGAATGGTGGCCGACCTCGAACCTCGTTGTCCCCTCCAACACTATCTTCCATCGCATCGACGCTCTCCATGACGACAGCGCCTCGTGCTGCGAAACTCCTAAACAACCCGCTGCTACCCAGGCTAATTTAACGTTCTCCGTCAGCGGATCCACGAGCGGTTGGGGCTCCAGCCGGCGGCTAGCATTTTCCTCTCCAGTATTGCGCGCCTTTCCGGTGCTGCCCCGAACGACGAGTGTCACTGGGCTAATCGACACGTAAGGTTCACTGCGCTCTACCACAGACTTCGACCGCAGGCGGTTCAGAAACCAGAGACCACAGCCGGTGGCGAGATCCTCGGCAGGCAGGCGCAAGGTCGTCAGACCCGGCCCCCACCACTTCTGCCAGGGTCCGTCCCCAAACCCGACAACAGAGATGTCATCGGGAACCACAATTTTCATGGCCATCAACGTCTCTGCAACGCCGAGCGTCGCCATGACGGTCGTGAGTACGACAGCAGTTGGCGGCGGACGTTTCGCTAGTAACCGTGTGATCGCCTCGCCCGCGAATTGTGGCTCCGGAGGGCCGAACTCCACGAGCGACTCGTCCAGCGTGATCTGCGCCTCGGCGTGCGCGCGACGAAAGCCGTCATAGCGAATCCTCCCAGTGGGGAAGATCAGATCTCCGATGTACGCGACCCGTCGATGGCCGAGGGCGAACAGGTGATTTGCGACGTCGAGCATGCCGCGCTCCTCGTCCAGTCCGAACCAGTCGCCGAGTCCGGGAACGCAGCGCAGCAGTTGAACGTGGGGAACCGTCCGCAAGAGCGCGAGGGTCTCACGGCGCGGGACCGCAGTCGGAATTGTCACGACGCCCACCGCACGCGCGCTCACCAGTTCTCGGACCTGTTTCGATTCGATGTCTCGATCGTCATCGGTGATCGACAACGCGAGATGAAAGCCTTCACGCTCGAAGCATTTGGATAAATTATGCGCCACCATCGAGTAGAAGCTGCTACGGATGTCCGGGACAAGCAATCCGATCAGATGGCTTGAACCGCCGCGCATCACCCGCGCCGCCGCATTCGCGACGTAGCCGAGTTCCTCCGCAACGACGCGCACCCGTTCCTTCGTCTCCCGGCTGATGTGCGGATGATCTGTCAGGGCCCGACCCACCGTCGAAACCGACAGATCCAGCCGGTCCGCTATGTCCCTGATCGTGATCATGAATGGGGCCAGTTCGATCGAGCTTCGTTGTGCGAACGTTAGCCGAATTGTGGCGAGAAATCGAGGGCCGAAGCGAGCCAATACGAATAATGGCCTTGACTTAGGTCCGTCGTGACAAGTATACGTTCTGCGAACGTTAGCATAAACTCAACAAAGGCGCGTACCGGCGCCCAAGGGCCGGTGGAGGAAACATGCCCATGCGTTCCGTCTTGGAATTGCAGCAGGTTGCCGCGCGGGTTCGGCTCGACGCGATCGAGATGGTTTCGATCCAAGGCATCGGCTACCTAGGACAGGCACTCTCGTCGGCGGAGATCTTCACCGCCCTATTCGCGGGCGACTTCCTTCGCGAGGGCCGCGATCGCTTCGTCATCTCGCCCGGCCACTACGTCATTGGCCTTTATGCGGCGGCTGCGCAGGTCGGTCGAATCCCAAGGCAGGCGCTCGCTTCGTACGGCAAGGACGGAGCGGCGCTCGAGGCGATCGGCGGCGAGCGGACGCCCGTTGTGGACATGGTTTGCGGCTCCCTTGGTCAAGGCTTGTCCGTGGCCGTCGGCTACGCGCTGGCCGCCGGTCTAGCCAGGGAAGACCGGGGCTCCTTCGCGTTCCTGAGCGACGGCGAATTGCAGGAAGGACAGATCTGGGAGGCGGCGATGTTCGCCGCCCACCACCGTGACCGGATGGGCCGCCTCGTTGCGGTGATCGACGCAAACAACTCGCAGGTCGATGGCCCAGTGAATTCGGTCACGACGCTGGAGCCGCTTGCCGACAAGTGGCGCGCATTCGGATGGCGAGTTGTCGAAGTCGACGGTCACGATTTGGGAGCCCTCTGCGCCGCCTTTGAAAGCGATGAGGATGGAGCGCCGCTGGTGGTGATCGCGCGCACGGACATCATCGGACGTCTGAAGTCGATCCCATCCACCAGCGACGGTCATTTCATGAAGCTCGATGCCGGCCTGGCGCGCGCCATGAAGGATGAACTGGAGGCGTCTCTTGTTTGACCCGCCTTACGAGACGGTCCTGAAGCCCTATGGACAAGCCCTGATCGCGCTTGCGCGTCGTAATCCGAGGATCCTTTGTCTTGGAGCCGATCTGACGCGGCAGACCGAGACCGACATGTTCCGCGATGCGATCGGCGAACGCTTCATCAACGCCGGAGTGGCCGAGGCGAACATGATCGGAATTGCCGCAGGCCTCGCGAGAGCGGGCAACGTCGTTTTCGTCAACACGTTCGGCGTCTTTTGCACCCGCCGCTGCTACGACCAGATCGCGATGGCGGTCGCCTATCCCGAGCTGAACGTCAAGATCATCGGCTTCATGCCCGGATTGTCGAGCCCCGGAGGGCCAAGCCATCAGGCGATAGACGACGTCGCGCTGATGCGCGCGCTGCCGAAGATGACAATTGTGGAGCCCGCGGACGCACTTGAGGTGACTTCAGGCGGTGGACTTGATCGCCCACCATAATGGACCCGTCTACATGCGCCTTAAGCGCGGCGAGACGCCCTTGATCTTCGAGGCCGGTCATCGCCTCGATCTTGCCAGAGCACAGATCCTGCAAGGCGGCGGAGGCGGAGAAGCGTTGATCATCGCCGCTGGCATGATGATCCCGGCCGCGCTAGCGGCGAGGCGCGCGCTGGAAGAGCACGGCGTCGTCGCCACGGTCGTCAATGCCCCTGTCATCAAGCCTCTCGATGCGGGCACGATCGTGGCCGAGGCGCGCGGCAGCCAGATTGTCGTGACCGCGGAGAACCACACGGTGATCGGCGGCCTCGGCTCGGCGGTCGCTGAGGCGCTCGCGGAGGCCGGCGTTCCCTCGCGGCTGCGTCGCATCGGGGTGCGCGACGTCTTCGCCGAATCCGGCAGCCGCGAATACCTGTTCGGCCGCTACGGACTCGGCACCCAAGACATTCTTGACGCCGTTTGGAATGGCCTCGCGATCAACCGGCCGCCGCCACGCGCGCCGTCATTCGAGCCCGCGCCAGGAGCCTACGCGCCAGTCTGACCGGCGGATCGAAAAACCTAATCAGATAGAGAGAGACGCGATGTCGTTGCAGCCTTTTGTCCCCGCTCCGGACTTCGAGGAATACAAGGAGCGCTTCAAAAACCATTACAAGCTCGACCGCCGACCCGACGGCGTGATCCTGGCCCAAGCGCATACACTCGGCGGTCCGATCCAGCTCAGTGTGGAAAATCATCGCTCGGTCGGACAGCTGTTCAAGACGATCGGCGCCGATCCGAAGAACGAGATCTTCATCCTCACCGGCAGCGGCGAAAATTTCATGATGGACGCCGATCCCAACGGTTTCGAGCTTGAGCAGAAGGATCTCGCCTACTGGGCCTATGAGTACGCCTACAAGGATGGCCGCATCAACGTCAGCTCTCTTGTCAACGACCTCGAGATCCCGACCATCGGCGTCATCAACGGACCTGGCTTTCACACCGAAATGTGTCTCATGTGCGATCTGACGATCTGCGCCGAGGACGCCATCCTGTACGATCTGCACTATGACATCGGCTCGGTCCCGGGCGATGGTATTCATAGCTGTTTTCAGGAGCTGCTCGGCGTCAAGCGCGCCGCTTACGCGCTGCTGACAGGGCAGGCGATCGACGCCAAGACCGCGCTAGAATATGGCATGGTGAACGAAATCGTGCCCCGCGAGAAACTGATCGAGCGCGCATATGCGCTGGCCGATCATATTATGACCCAGCCGCGTACGACCCGCCGTCTCACCACCCAAATCGTCCGACGCCCGTGGCGCCAGCGGGTCACCAACGACCTCGACGGTGGGTTCGGCATCCAGATGTTCGCTCATCTCGCAAAGAAGGCGGCGGTGCACGGAAGGCAGCACATCGGCGACACCGTGGCCTATGTCCGAAAGGGCAAGAAGAACAACTTCGACAAGTGACGTATCCGGTTCAGTCGGTTGCGACATCAGCGTCATCGGGTGCCGGATCCTTGCCGCCGCTCGTCAGTCGCCACTAATAGAAGTGGAGGAAACAATGCGTCCGATCACACGCAGGACATTCGGCAAGCTGGCGGTTTCCGCCTCGGCCACGGTCGCGGCGCCGATGCGGTTTGCGAAATCGGCCGAGGGACCGATTCGTATCGGCTTCAGCATCGCGCAGACCGGTAATATCGCTTCGGGAGGAAAGGCCGGATTAGCGGCGCTCGAGTTGTGGCGTGGCGACGTCAACGCAGCAGGCGGCCTAGTCGGCCGGCAGGTCGAGTTCGTCGTCTATGACGACCAAAGCCAGGCGAGCAACGTGCCGGCCATCTATGCCAAGCTCATGGACATCGACAAGGTCGAGCTGCTGCTGCTACCGTACGGCACCAACCTCACCGCCGTCGTGATGCCGATGATTGTGCAGCGCAATCGTTTTGTGCTCGGCCAATTCGAGATCGGACAGAACGACAAGTTGCACTTCGATAAATTCTTCGAGATCGCTCCTTGGGGACCAAACCCGGGCGCCAACTGGTGCCGGGGCTATTTCGACCTCGCCAAGCGGCAGGGCTACAAGACCCTGGCTATTGTCAGCTCCGATGCCGAGTTCTCCGCCAACGCAGCCAACGCGGGGGCGAAGATCGCCGAGGAATACGGCATGAAAGTGCTGTCGATTCAGCACTATCCGCCGAACACTGTCGATTTCTCCGGCATATTGCGCGGCGTCAACGCGGCAGCGCCCGACTTCGTGTTCGTCGCCTCCTATCCCGCCGAATTCGGCGTCTCTGACCCGCGGCATCTCCGAGATCGGCATCGCCGACAGCGTGCAGATGTTCGGCGGCGCGATGGTCGGCATCCAATACGCCCAGCAGCTGGAGAGCCTGGGTTCGGCGCTGAGCGGCATAACCAACTACGACACCTTTGTCGTGGCGCCGACGATGAACTTCCCGGGCATCACGCAATTTCTCGATCGCTATCAGAAGGTAGCCGAACGCGAGAAGATCGATGCGCTCGGCCATTTTCTGCCGCCGTTCTTCTACGCCGGCGGTCAACTGATCGCCGCAGCGATCAAGGCGACGGGCGCCATCGACGAGGAAAAGATGGCCAAGTGGCTGCACGCGAACGCCATCGATACGATTGTCGGGCCGATCAAATTCGGACCTGACGGCAATTGGGCCGAGAGTCGAATTGTTTGGGCGCAATATCGCGGCGTCGTAGACAAGAATATCGATCAGTTCCGCAAACCGGGTCGCCAGATCATCTTGCAGCCGCAAGCCTTGGAGACAGGCGAACTGGCAGCTCCCTTCACCAAGGCGCGAAGCTGAGCTAGGCCGAACATGTGCGGCAGCGCCAGTCTTGCTCTGGCGCGACCGGCGAACAACTTACGACCGATTGATACGTATGACGCTCGATCTCGCGCTCAACGCGGTCATTTCCGGGGTGCTGCTGGCCGGCGTCTACGCCATTGCGAGCCTCGGCCTGACGATCACGTTCGGTCTGCTTCAAATTCCCAACGTCGCACATCCAACCTTCATCGTGCTCGGCGCCTACTGCGCACAGCTTCTCAATTCGTTCGGCCTCGATCCTATCGTCGGCGGTCTCTTGTTCGCGCCATTGTTCTACCTTGGCGGCGCGCTACTCTATCAGCTTTATTTCCAGGCCTTCGAACGGCGAGGTCGAGGCGATACGCTGCAGAGTTTTACCTTCTTTTTCGGCATAGCGCTGGTGCTCCAGGTCTCACTGATCCTCGTCGCGGGCGTCGATCTGACGTCCGTCAGTGCCCCCTACATCGGCAAGAGCCTGCGGATCGGCTTAGCGACAATGCCCTATCGTCTGGTCATTCCGTTTCTCGTGGGCGCGACAGTTGGGCTTGGAATGTGGCTGCTCCTGATGCGGACGCGCGCAGGGCTCGCGTTGCGGGCGGTCGCGCATGACGCGAATGCGTTGAGGATATGCGGCCTCAGTCCGACCCGGGCGAAAGCCAACGGCTTCGGAATTGCAATGGCCACCGCTTCACTAGCCGGGGCTTCCTTAATCGTTGTCAGCCCCGTCGATCCCTTTTCAGGCATTCAGTACATTGGCCGCACATTCGCGATTGTCGTGCTGGCCGGAATGGGCAGTGTGCCTGGCACGCTCGTCGCGGCTCTCGCCATCGGCGTATTGGAAAGTCTCGTGATCACCTTCGTGGGCGCGACCTGGGCGCCAGGCGTGGCCTTCGCTGCTCTACTCTGCACGCTCGCGATCCGTCCCTCGGGCATCTTCGGGATTGCGCGATGAGCACCCGATATTTCGTCGCAGCGGCAGTCGCGGTCCTAGCCCTGGGCGCGGTCGCGCCGCATATCGTTGGCAACGGCTACGTGTTCTACGCCGGCTTCATCGCGCTGCAATATGTCGTCATCGCCACGGCGTGGAACATTCTCGGCGGCTATGCGGGCTTCGTCAATTTCGGCAGCGGCGCCTTCGTGGGCGTCGGCGTTTACGCTGCGGTCTTCCTGTTCATGACCCTGCACGCTCCATTGTGGGGGCAGCTTCTCGGAGCCGCCTTCGCTGGCGGTCTTATGGGCCTCGGCATGGGTTACCTGACGCTGCGCATCCAGGGCGTCTATTTCTCGATCGGCACGCTCGCGCTGACGACGGTCGTCAGCACGATCATCGTCAATTGGAGCTTTGTCGGCGCCGCTCGCGGCGCGACGGTGATGGCGGCCCCCCCGAAGATCTGGTTCCATGACGTCGTCAGCTACGTTTTTTTCGCCATGCTGGCGATGGCCGTTCTGAGCGTGGCGATCGCGCGTTGGATCGAACGCTCATGGATCGGGCGCGGCCTCGCGGCCATCCGCGCTGACGGCGACGCGGCGGAATGCGCGGGCGTGCCGACCCTGAAGCTGAAGTTGCTGGCGGCGACGATCAGCGGAGCGCTGCTAGCGACGGCCGGCGCGCCCTATCCCTATTATGCGTCTTACGTCGAGCCTGACGCCGCCTTCTCGATCAACTACGCGCTCAACGCGCTCGCTATGCCTCTAATCGGGGGCACCCGTAACTGGACCGGGCCGGTCATTGGCGCGCTGCTCTTAAGCGCCGTCGAGCAGGCTGCCACCGTCACCATTCCTTCGGAAATCAACCTGCTGATCGTCGGCCTCGTGCTCATCGGTTTCGTTGTGCTGGCGCCCGACGGCTTGCTTGGCCTCGCCAGCCAAGCGATGGCCTGGGGCCGGCGCCGATGAGCGAGACGATCCTCGCCGTTCGCGACCTTTGCAAGCGGTTCGGCGCGCTCGCTGCGGTCGATCACGTCACTCTCGAGGTCGCCCGCGGCGAGAAGCTCGGCATAATCGGTCCGAACGGGTCGGGCAAGACCACGCTGATCAATTGCGTTACCGGCGTCCTGCGCCCGGACCGAGGCGCAGTGATATTCAACGGCCAGGACGTGTCGGCGTTGCCCGCCTATCGACGCGCCCGGCTCGGCATCGCACGCAGTTTCCAGATCCCGCGGCCGTTCGTCGGCATCAGCGTGGTCGAAAACGTCATGGTTCCGCTGGACTATGTCCATCGCCCTCACCACGATGCGACCCGCGCGCGTGAACTGCTCTCGCTCGTCGGCCTCGAAAGGCGCGCCGATCATCCTGCGGAGTCGCTCACCCACCTTGAGCTGCGCAAGCTCGAGCTCGCGCGCGCGCTTGCGGCCGAGCCGTGCCTTTTGATCGCGGACGAGGTTATGGCGGGGCTCGCCGAAAGCGAGATCGACGAGGTCCTGGCAGCGCTGTTCGCACTGAACGATCAGGGCGTCACGGTCGTCATGATCGAGCACATCATGCACGCGATGATGCGCTTCTCCCGGAGGCTGATCTGCATGGAAACGGGCAGAATTATCGCCGACGGCGCGCCGCAGGATGTGGGACGGGATCCCGAGGTGCGGAGAGTTCTATTTTGGCAAATAGGCTGGTCGTCGAGGGTTTGTCCGCCGGCTATGGCGCGGTGTCCGTCTTGCGCGACTTGTCGCTCGAGGTGGAGCAGGGTGAACTCGTCGCCCTGCTTGGCACCAATGGCAACGGCAAGAGCACGCTCTTGAATGCGATTATGGGTCTCATCCGGCCGACTTCGGGCTCGGCTCGCCTCGAATGGGATGGCCAAACGATCGAATTGCGGGGCCTTCGAGCTGAGCAGATCGTCGCCCATGGCGTGACGCTCGTACCGGAAGGACGGCGCCTGTTTCCGCATCTGACGGTGGAAGAGAATCTGACGCTCGGCGGTTCTGGCAGACGCGCGCGGGCCCGCCTGAACGCGAACCTCGAGTTCGCACTCGCGACGTTCCCGTTGCTCGCCGAGCGGCGCAGGCAGCGGGCGGGAACGATGAGCGGCGGCCAGCAGCAGGTGCTCGCGATCGCCCGCGCGCTGATGTCCGAGCCGCGCATCATGCTGGTCGACGAGCCGTCCGTTGGACTCGCGCCGGTGGCCGTCGATCATGTCTTCGCGAACATCAAGAGCTTGCAGGAGGAGCGCGGGCTCGCTCTGCTGATGTCCGAACAAAGCGTCGTGCAGACGATCGCGATCGCGGACCGCTCCTATGTGATCACCCACGGGCGGATCGACCGCGAGTTTGACCGCGAACACGCGAACGCTTCCGCTGACGCGATCCGCGCGACCCTGCTCGGCGGGGTCGGCTGACCGAAAGAGCCCGTAAAAGATGTTGCGAGCGGTGGTCATTGGTCTCGGTTGGTGGGGCCGTCACATCACGGAAGCTGTCGCGAAGAGCGACCGCGCGCGCGTCGTCAGCGCCTTCGATCCCGCAAAGGAAGCGTCGAAAGACTTCGCGAACCAGCACGGCTTGTCGCTCGCCGCCTCCTTCGAGTCGATTCTCGCCGATGCCGCGGTCGATGGGGTGATCGTCGCGACGCCGCACGCGCTCCACGAGCCGCAGGCGCTCGCCACGCTCGCGGTGGGAAAAGCGGTCTTCTGCGAGAAGCCGCCTGCGATGAGCGCCGCAGCCGGACGCCGGATCGTCGCCGCGGCCCGAGAGAAGGGTCTCGTGCTCGGCATCGGCCACGAGCGGCGCTTCGAGCCGGCGATGGAAGAGGTGTTAACGATTCTGCGCAGCGGGTACCAAGCGTTCTTCGACATCCTGCAAGGTTACCAAGGCTACCGCACCTGTTACTACCGGACCTTCAATCTCGGACGCGCCACGCCGTCCCGGCATGACGCCTATAAGAAGGCCCTCGAGTGGCTCGACGCGTCAATTGCGTTGATCAAGCCGGGTGTCGACGTGGTGGCCAGCACGTGGCCCGCAGCCACGGAATACCGCTTTCCAGACGAACTTCCGCTTTCGGCCTGCAATTCGGCCACGGCTCGGACCAGCGCTGCACGAGCCGCCGATCCTCAGCCGCGGCATCAGCGATGGAGATCAAGATCGGCATGGTGTTCGCCATACTGCCCGGCGACCGACGGCTTCTCGGCGGCGCGGATCGAGGAGGAAGTGGTTGTCACCGACAAGGGTTGCACGGTCATCACACTCTTTCCGGCCGAAGAGCTGCCAATCGCCAACCATCACTGAGCACGGCGCGGAGACCGCAGGAGACACCGATGAGCTCGATAATCGATACTGAGCGCGACGCGAAGTCCGAACGGAAAATGCCGAATTCGGACGAGTATCTGAAGATGTACCGGCGGATGGCTCGCATCCGCGCGTTTGAGGATAGCGCCAATCAGCTCTACCTGTCGGCGAAAATGCCGGGGCTCACTCACATGAGCAGCGGACAGGAGGCGGTGGCGGTCGGTGTCTGCTCCGCGCTTGAGGAAGACGATAAGATCACCTCCACGCATCGCGGCCACGGCCATTGTCTCGCTAAAGGGGCCGAGATTAAGCTGATGTTCTGCGAGCTTCTCGGCAAGGTGGAGGGCTATTGTCGCGGCAAAGGCGGCTCGATGCATATCGCCGATCAGGATCACGGCAATCTAGGCGCCAACGCGATCGTCGGCGCCGGCGCTGGCATCGCGACTGGGGCTGCGCTCTCGGCCAAACGTCTGGGCGCGAAATCGGTGGCGGTCTGCTTTTTTGGCGACGGCGCACTCGGGCAGGGCCTGGTGTACGAAGTGATGAACATGGCCGCGCTTTGGAAGCTGCCTATCATCTACGCCTGCGAAAACAACCTCTATGGCGAGTACACCAAGGTCGAGGAAATGGCCGCTGGCTCCCTCACCGCCCGCGCGGCCGCTTTCGGGATCGAGACGCACGTCGTCGACGGGCAGGACGTGCTGGCCGTCAATCGAATCGCGCGAGAGCTGGCGGATCGGGCGCGCAAGGGCGATGGCCCTTTCTTTCTCCAGCTCAACACCTATCGATTCCACGGCCACCACGTCGGCGACATCAACCGCGACTATTATCGAACAAGAGAGGAGGAGACGTTCTGGAAGGCTGAACGTGATCCGATCCTGATGTTCGGCCGTTGGCTCGTCGGTGAGAAGATCATCAGCGAGGAACAGTTACAAGCGATCGGCGCGGAGGTGCGCGCCGAGGTTGAGGAGGCTGTGGCCTATGCGCTCGCGGCTCCTTACCCGCTGCTTGAGGAAGTCGGGATGCATGTCTTCGTCGAAAAGGCGGCCTGAGATGGGAGTGCGAGAAATCACACTAGCCAAAGCGGTCAACGAGGCCATCGCCGAGGAGATGCGGCGCGATCCGACCGTCTTTCTGATCGGCGAGGACGTCGCCGAAGCCGGGACTCCATTCAAGGTCCTCTCCGGGCTTGTGCAGGAATTTGGCCGCGATCGAATAATCGACACACCGATCTCCGAACCCGGGTTCATGGGCATTGCGGTGGGTGCGGCGATGACGGGGTCGCGCCCGATCGTAGATCTGATGTTTGGCGACTTCCTTTTCCTGGCGATGGATCAGCTCTGCAATCAGGCGGCGAAAACCCACTACATGTCGGGAGGCAAGCTAAAGGCGCCGTTGGTCCTGCGCACCAACCTCGGTGCAACACGCCGCTCGGCGGCGCAACATTCGCAGTCGCTCCACGCGCTGGTAGCGCACATTCCCGGCCTTAAAGTCGCGCTGCCCTCATCCGCCTACGAGGCGAAGGGGTTGTTGAAGACCGCTATCCGCGACGATAATCCGGTCGTTATCTTCGAAGACAAGCTCATGTATCAGGACCAGGCGCCAGTGCCAGAGGAGGAGTATCTGATCCCCTTTGGCGTCGCCAACGTAGTGCGGGAAGGATCCGACGTTACGCTCATCGCCACGTCCTCGATGGTGCAGGTCGCCCGCCAGGCCGCGGAGACGCTAGCCGGGGAGGGGATCAGCGCCGAGTTGATCGATCCGCGCACTATCGTCCCGCTGGACGAAGAGACGATCCTCGCCTCCGTCCGCAAGACGGGGCGCGCGATCGTCATCGACGAGGGCTGTCAGAGTTTTGGGGTGACGGCGGAGATCGCCAGCCGCATCAGCGAAAAGGCGTTCTACTACCTCGACGCTCCGGTGCAGAGGATCGGCGCGATGGACGTGCCGGTGCCGTTCTCGCCGCCGCTCGAGGATCTGACAGTGCCGACGCCGAAGGTCGTTGTGGAGCGCGCCAGGTTCGCGATGAAAGGGGAGCCTTTCCATGCCGCGTGACGTGATCATGCCGGCGCTCGGCATGGCGCAAAAGACCGGCTCGATCGTGCAATGGCGCAAGCAGCCGGGAGAGGCGGTGAAAGCCGGCGACGTGCTAATGGAGGTCGAAACCGACAAGGCCGTGATGGAGGTCGAGGCCGACGTGGATGGAGTTTTGACCGACGTAAGGGCAAATGTAGGCGAGGAGATCGCAGTCGGCCAGGTGATCGCGAGAATCGTCGACGGCCCCGTCGCTGCGGCCACTCCGATTCCGCGGCCCCCCGCCGAGAGCGCACGCGTGAAGCCGGCACCCGCCGAACGTCCGTCGTCTCCCGACCGAGGCGTCGCTGTGGCCTCTGTTCGGCCGACTTGCAAGAATGGACGCATCTTTGCTTCACCACGCGCGCGGCGTCTCGCCGCGGAGCAGGGACTTGACCTCGCGAAGCTTGCCGAAGCCAACCAGCCGCAACCTTATCTGGTCCGGCATCTCGCTGCGCTGCGGACCCTTCCCCCCGAACCCGCTCGTGGCGAAACACGTTCGGTCGCGTCGCCCGCGCCCGCATTGCGGCTGACCGCGACCCTGTCCGGGAACTGCCTCGCAGAATTTTGCACCTGGCGACGCGCGGAAACGGGCGCCTTGGCGGAGGAGATCGCCGTGATGGCCGGCATGGCCGCCGCCGCGTTTCGGACGAGCGCGACGAACTCGCCGCTGGTTGTGGTTGCCGAGGCGTTCGGTCGGGCGCGCAGCTTCGTCGATCCCGATCGCGTCGGTCTCGGCGGCGCTGAGGCGGCCGGCACGCTAGACCATCCGGCGCTTGTGCTGCGGGATCTGCGCGGCGCGGCGGTCACCGATCTGCATCTCGGGGCCGAGGCCGCGCCCGTGCTTAGCGTGATGCGGCGCGGAGCCGAGACCTTCGTTACGCTCGACTGCGCGCCCACGCAATTGCGGCCGGAGGCGGCGATCGCACTGATCTCAGAGTTCGCCAGCCGTCTCGCCGAACCGCTTCGGCATCTCCTCTGAACCTGGAAGGCAGCGATGCACACTGAGCTCTATATCGACGGCCGCTGGCGCGAAGGCGCCGCCAAGGAGCGATTCGACGTCGTCAATCCCGCCACCGAGGAAACGCTTGCCTCCGTCGCTTCGGCAGAGCTCGCTGACGCTGACGCCGCGCTCGACGCTGCGCAAGCCGCTTTCCCGGAATGGGCGAGCCGTCCGCCGCGCCAGCGTTCGGAGACGCTGCGCAGGATCTTCGAACTGATGACAGCGCGGCTGCCCGAGCTCGCCCGCCTGATCACTCTCGAGAACGGCAAGGCCCGCGCCGACGCGATGGGCGAAGCAGTCTACGCGGCTGAGTTCTTCCGCTGGTTCGCAGAAGAAGCAGTTCGCGCCGATGGACTCGTCGTCCGCGCGCCCGCCTCCGGTGCACGGATCGTTGTGCAGCACAAGCCCGCAGGCATCGCGGCGCTGGTGACGCCTTGGAACTTCCCGGCCGCCATGGGCACGCGGAAGATCGCGCCCGCTCTGGCCGCCGGCTGCTCCGTCATTATCAAGCCCGCTTCCGCTACGCCGCTTACCATGCTGGCGCTGATGCCGCTGTTCGAAGAGGCGGGCCTGCCGAAGGGTATCGTCAACGTATTGCCGTCAAAGAAGTCTGGCGCGCTGATCGGTCATCTGCTGCATGATCCCCGCGTGCGGGTCATTAGTTTCACCGGCTCGACTGAAACGGGTCGTCAACTCCTGCGCTCGGCCGCGGATCGCGTCGTGAACCCGGCGATGGAGCTTGGCGGAAACGCGCCAGTGATCGTGTTCGACGATGCCGACCTCGACACCGCGGTGGAGGGGTCCATGGTCGCGAAGATGCGCAATATGGGTGAGGCCTGCACCGCAGCCAACCGCTTCTACGTCCATGAGAATGTCGTCGAGGCCTTCACGGGGCGGCTGACGAAGAGGATGGCCGCGCTGCGGATGGGCGACGGGCTCGAGGAGGGTGTGGACGTTGGCCCGCTCGTCAACGCGGAAACGCGCGACAAAGTCGCCGCGCTCGTCGACGAAGCGGTCGCCAAAGGCGCCGAGTTGCGGCTTGGCGGCGCGATCCCGAACCGACGAGGCTTCTTCTACCCGCCTACGGTTCTGAGCGGGGTGCCGGCCAATGCCGCGTGCGTGCGGGAGGAAATCTTTGGTCCGGTCGCGGCTATTCAGACTTTTCGCGATCAGGAGGAAGCGATCGATCGCGCCAACGACACGGAATATGGAGTCGTTGCGTATGTCTTCACTCGCGACATGAATCGCGGGATGCGGGTCTGCGAACAGCTGGACTTCGGCATGGTCGGGCTTAACCGCGGCCTGGTGTCCGATCCGGCGGCGCCGTTCGGCGGCATGAAGCAATCGGGCCTGGGCCGCGAGGGCGGACACGAAGGGATGCTCGAATTCATGGAGACTCAATATATCTCGGCGAGTTGGTGAGGGCGGGCCATGAGCTTCTTCGCCAGCCCTGCCGTGCGCGCGCAGGCGCGTCGAAGCGGAATTGATCTCGCCGCGGTGGCGGGCGCCGCGGGGCGCGGCACGCTGACTCGCGACGATCTGGATCGCAATGCGGGGAGGCCGGTGCCAACGCCGGTCCGGCAAGAGCACCTTCGCTTCTGGGACGTCGATCACGCGCGATGGGGTCCGGTCACCAGTGAGCCGATGCCACGTGTCGCGCAAGTCGCCGCCGCCAATTTGTCCGCTGCGCAGGCCGTCATCCCGCAGGTCACCAACCACGGCCGCGCGGATATGCGCCGCGTCGAAGCGTTCCGCGCCACACTGAAGGAAGAAGCTGCCGCTCGTGGGGTCAAACTCACCACGCTCGCCTTCCATGTGAAGGCGCTGGCGCGGTGTCTGATCGAATTTCCGCGCTTCAACGCGTCGCTCAGCGTCGATGGCGAGACCCTCGTCGTCAAACACTACGTGCATGTCGGCGTGGCGGTGGACACTCCGCACGGTCTCTTCGTCCCGGTGATCCGAGACGCCGACAGAAAAGGGCTTTGGCGCATCGCCGCCGAGATCGCTGAACTGGCTCAGCGCGCTCAAGACCACAAAATGCGGCCAGAAGATCTGGGCGGCGCCTCGATGTCGATCTCCAATCTCGGCAGCATCCGCGGCGGCGAATTCACGCCGCTCGTCAATCCGCCTGAGGCGGCGATCATGGGTCTCAGCCGAGCCGAGACCGTTCCCATCTGGGAGAACGGGGCGTGGTCGCCGATCTCAATGGCGCCGCTGAGCCTTTCCTGGGACCATCGCGTCGTCACTGGCGCAGAGGCGGCGCGATTCCTTACCCGCTACGAGACTCTTTTCGCCGATCCCCGGCGCTTGGTCATCTAGGAGACGCCGTTGGGGTGCGCGATGCGAACCGGGCCGCCGCTCGCCGTCGTCCACCGCCGCTCGACACGACAATACGCACTCAATCGCGCCAACGACACGTCGGTTAAGACCGACGCCTGATTCGCCAATCCCCTACGATTTCAATTGGACAGGAAAATGCTCTAACCGCCGGGCGTGATCTCGCCTCGGCGGGTTGCTCACAAAAATATCCTGTCATTCATTTAATACGCCCGGAGAAGGTATCCAATTCAGGCGCGAGAGGACGGGAGCGGAAAGAATGGGCCAGCTGTCGCTTAAGTTTCTCCTCTCCAGGGTTGCGCAGTTCCTCTGCAACGAAATCGAGTATTCAGAGGTGGTGGCCGACCATCTTATCGAGTGCCGCTCCGGGGACAGTTGCACGATCATCGGGTGCCGCAAGTATCAGTATTGCGCCTCATCCTATCGGGAGCGGCGAGGCCGCGGCGGTCG